>JAUHXC010000079.1 GCA_030427205.1 bacterium
ACTGCACGGGTCACTGTGTGGGAGAGTAGGTCGCCGCCGGAGCCCAATCAGAAACCCCGAGAGTCATCTGGCTCTCGGGGTTTCGCTTTTTCGAACCCCATCAAGCCAATCTGCGCTCGCGATGACGATGGGTCGATGATGGGTCACTGAAGACTTCGACCGTCGAAGGGATGTCGAATGAGTTAGCCCGAATAGTGCGTGAGCAGCCATCGGGGTCTTATGATTCGATGGCCCTCGCCGGCCGGGCAGACCGCCCCCTTTCCCCCGTTGGAGGTGCCCTCACAGGCCGAATGTAGGGGTGAAGATCCACGGATCCGGCCGACGCCTATGCCGAGGCAAAACGTCTGAGCACGCGGTGGAACATGGGCTGCAGCGGGTAGGCGCTCGACAGTTCGAGCACGACCCGTCGGGTATTGCGTCGGACGATGCCACCGATCTTGAGCAGCTTGAGCCGGATGGTGCCGACGTAGGCCCGAGCGAGCTCGCTCCCGCCGAGGAAGTGCCGGCGCAGGCGCTCGAGGAGAGCGTAGGCGAAGGTGCTGTAGAGCAGGCGCAGTTGATTGGTCCACCACTTCTGGGAGCTGGTCCGGTCGGCGAAGAGGTCGAGCTGCTGCTCCTTGATGCGGTTCTCCATGTCGCCGCGGGCGCAGTAGATCTGCTCGTAGAGCGCCTGCGGCTCATCGCCGAGGCTGGTGACCACGAAGCGCGGATTGGCGCCCTTGTTGTTGTGCTCGGCCTTGGCGACGATGCGGCGATCCCGCTTCCAGGTGCTGGCGCTGTAGTCGAAGGCGCCGAAGACACGCGCCTTGCCGTCCTCGGCTTCGGCGGCGGCGGTCTCGGCCTCCTCCATCCATGTCTTGCTCTTGCGCAGCAGCACAGGGTTCTTGCTGATGCCGATGACATACTCAACGCCGAGCTCTTCGCAGGAGCGGTAGATCGACGGCTTGGCGAAGCCGGAGTCGCCGCGAAAGACGATCTCGACGTCGGGCCACGCGGCGCGCAGGCGTTCGGTCAGCCACCTCAGCCACTCCTCGACGCCCTCGGCGGCGCCGTCGCTGCCCGGGCGTAGCCAGGCGACGAGCGGGTGCGGCCCGCAGAAGACGTACAGCGGCAGGAAGATGTAGGCGTCGTAGAATGTGTTGAAGGCCCGCCCTTCCTGCTGCCCGTGCACGACGTCGTCCGTCGCGTCGAAGTCGAGAACCACCCGCTCGGGCGGCTCGGCATGCTCTTCGATGGACAACTCGACGAGCAGGTCCTGCAGGCGGCGGGCGGCCTCCTCGTCGATGACGCGCCGCTCGAACCGTCCCAGCGTCGTCCGACAGGCCAGACGCCGGTCACGACCGACGGCGGTCTGGATCAGCTGGTCATTGCGCAGCGTGTCGTGGTCGTTGAGGTCTTCGTATCCCAGAGCGAGCGCCACGATTCGCTGGCGGACGAGGTCGCGGCAGGTGTGCTCGCAGCTCGCCTGCCGGCGCGGGTCGACGAGGCACTCGGCGATTCGGCGGGAGACGTCGAACTTCTCGTCGACCTCTCGGACGAACAGGGCCCCGCCGTCGCTGGTGACGTTCCCGCCATCGAACGCGGTGTCGATCCGGCGGCGACCGAGGGGTCGAAATCCTGCGTTGGCTCCGGTACATTCTGGCATGTGGGCTCCGCGGGCTCTGTGTTTCGTTTATCTGCATAGAAACTAAGAGCTTTCGGGGCCCATTTGTCCGCCGGACGACTACCTTTCATGCACTATTCGGGTTAGGGTTGCGGCTTGAAGCGCGCCCGCCGTCCGATTCGGGCGGAGGTGTCGCCGGGCGGCGAGCCGAGTGATTCGGCGCGGACAAGGCGCGAGACGCGGGCTATGGGGGCAACGGCCCGTGCAAACCCTCGGACCGGACCGCGCTCCCTTGAGCGATTGGTCAAGGACGGCGCTGCTCGTCGTTCGCGACCGGCCTACGCCCCGCCGAGGTACAGTTCTTGGCGTAGGCTCAGCTGCCGGGCTTGCCAGAGGACGCGAGGTCGATGCGCAGAGTATCACCCGCGAGTTCGAGCGCTGTGACCTCGACGCCGACCTTCTCGTTGCCGAACTCAAGACGGGTCTTGGTGGCGATGGTGCGGGTGAACGCGAAGGCCTCGGTGCTGATGCCCATCAGGCCCAGCGCGTTCGAGATCAACGGTGGTCCGAGGATCTCTTCGATCGTGCCGTTCTCGAAACCGACGTCCAGCTTGCCCTTCGCGAGAGAGACTCTCGGGTCGGCGCCGGCCCGGGCATGCAGGCAGATCCCGGTTTGGGGGACCTCCGCGGTCCACATATGCACCTTGAGCGGGCGCTCGCCGCTCTGCCAGCCGAACCCGGCCTCGAATTCACCGTTCTGAGTGGCTTTGCCCTCCCGGGTGTAGCGCGCAGGTATCTCCCCGCGGCTCATGGCCCAGTTGCCGAGTTGAGCCAATGCCTGGGTCGAGATCGACATGCGCATGCCGTCGGACTTGCCGCTCTTGCCGGTCAGACCCGCCCCCGAGAATGGGAGGCGGGCGTCTACGATCCACTGCCCGGCTTCGCTGGTCAGTGCCAGGCTCTGCAGCGGCACATCGGGCAGCGCGAACTCGAACGTCGCGACTTCGCCGAGGGGCGTGAGCACCCGACGTCGGAGAAGACCGTAGGCCTCGCGCACCAAGTACTCGGCGCCTTCCCGGGCGACCCGCTGTGCCGTCGGGCGCAGCGTGCTGCGCAGCATGCCGGGTACCGGTGCGAGCAGAGCGCCGGTCAGGCGGTCGACCGCGCCGTCGTCCAAGCGAGGCGTGACATTCTCGAAGAGGTCTGCGCGCAAGGCGATCTTCAGAGTGCCGCGCTTGGGGTCGTAGGTGACGGGGGCGACGGCGCCGAGCTGCAGCCCGAACAGCGCTCGGCCGCCGCTCTTGATGTCGAGGTCGAGGTCGAAGCGGGCCGATTCATTGCGGTCGATGCCGACCCGCATGCTGCGCGGATCGATGCCGAGGCGGTCGACATAGCGGCTTAGGTCGCCGAGTCCGGGCAGCGAGAGCGGGACCTCGGGCAAGCTCGAGACGGCGCGCCGAGTCCACGCGCTGACCATCTCATCGGGGATCTGCAGCCTGATATGCGGCGCGCTACTCGATGGCGGCTGGTTCATTTCGCTACGAAACGCGTCGCGGTGTGCCGTGACCTGCTGGCAGGTGCCACATCCGGCGAGAGTCGCGGCGAGGAGAGCGGGCACGATGCGCATGCATCCTCCATTGTCCGGTTCGGTCGAGATGTACCGCGCCCGGGGTTCGAGGGGAAGCGCCCTGTCCCGCTCCAGCGAGCCGATCTCGAGCTTCGGGTGCGAGATGCCTGGCTGATCGACCGAAAACCTGTATTCCGTATCGAGGTGGCGCACGCCCCGGGCCGATGTCGGATCGCCCGGTTGAGTGCCCCAATTCCACGCTGCTCAGCGACAGCGTGCTCCGGGATGACACCCTGCTGCCAGCTGTTGGCGGTTCACGATGGCCGTTTCTGCGCGTAAACAGGGGGACTTCGAGTTCTACTGACCAGTAGGATGGTGACATGCTGCCATCTCTGGTGCCCGCCTGTGGTCAGTGCGCAGACGGGTGAGCAGGCCTCACCAGAAAAGTTCTAGAAAATGGCAGCAGGCGCGGACAGTTCGACCGGGTTGTTCCCTAGTTTATGTGTATTCCGTTTCTTGGGGGGCGACCGATATGGCGGTAGGCGCCACGGTCGAGAGCAGACGAAGCGTTGACAGCCAAACGAACCGCAGTCATCATGCGCCCGCTGGCGCCGTCGTTTCATGACATGGGCGCTGGCCTCACGAAGCGATTCGCCCCCAAGGTCGAGTTGGTGCGTCCGTCCGGCAGTCCATTGCAGAGCCTGCTCGATATCGAGGCCAACGGGCAGTGGCCCGCGATGCTCGAGCTGTATAGAGGTGAACTGGAGAGGTACGTCGCGGCTCTGCGCGGCACGCCAGACGAGCGCCGTCGGTGTCAACTGGAGCTCAAGGCGTTGTTGGAGGCCGAACTCGGCGGGCTGCTGGTCTGCCGTGATCCGGCCGAGCGCAGCGCGCGGGTCGACGCGTTCAACCTGCTGGTCTCCGATACGGAGGGGCTCGCCGAAGCCATGGAGCTGGCTTCGACGCGGCTGTCGCGCAAGCGGCCTCCGAACATGATCTCGTTCCTTCGGGCCAAACTGATCTGGAAGGCGAACGATATCATCGAGTCGGAGACCCGGCGGCATCGGCGGCGGGTGATCGCGTCCGCCAGCCCCTTTGACCAGGCACCGGGCGAGATGCGGGTCGTACGCGAATCACGCCGCACGCGCGACCGGGTGCTCATCCGTCAGGTTCTGGAGAGTTTCGAGGCCGCCGAGCCGATGAGCAGCCGGATTCTGTCGGGGTTGATGGAGGGAGAGTCGATCGCCGAGTTGGCCCGCCGGACTGGCCGGTCCCGCCAGCAGATCTATCGGCTTCTCCAGCGTATTCGTGAGTGGATCGAGAGGAACGGCCATGAAGATGAAGACCTGTGAGCAGCAGCATACGGTGCTGGCCGCTCTCGAGGACGACGCGGGGCCGACGAGCGCGGCGGTCATCGCGCACGTCGCTGAGTGTGCACGCTGCCGGGCGATGATCGGTGAGCGGGTCCTCGGCGACCGCCTGCGGTTGGCCCTGGGTCGAGAGCGGGCTGCCGCCGAGCGCGACGGTCGACGGCTCGACGATGGACGGCCGATGCTCGAGGACGAGGCGGCTTTGCTGCTCTCGGGCTTCGGCGACCCGGAGACCGTGCCGGATGGCATCTCGGCTGTGGATCGTGGGCGGTTGGTGCGGGCGGCCCGCGCGCTCGATGAGGCTCTGCCAGATGAGGCGTCCATCGTCGAGCGGCTTGGTCTGAACGGGGCGGTCGCCGACCCGAGTCCGGGCACGTCGGCTCAGGACGGCTCGACCGCGGGCAGATCTGCGCCTACTCAGTGGAAGCGCCCCGAGCGGCGCGGCCTCCGTGAGCGTCGGCGCCCGTCGACGGAAGCCCCGGTGGAGCCGGCGGACGATGGGTTTACGCCGAGTCAGCCCGGCTCGAGACGGGGCCTCTGGGCGGCGGGCATCGTCGCGGCAGCGGCGGCGGCGTTGTTGGTGGTTGGGATCGGCAGCATGTTCGGCGATCTGGATTGGATCCTGGCGTCGTTGGGTGGGCCGGAGCGGCTGAACATACGCGGCGCGATCGTCGACATGGAGCTGGCCTTGGGCGATCGAAAGTGTGTCGGGGACCACGACCCCACCGGGCGGGAGTTTCGGGACGGCGAGGCAGAGCCCTGCGTCTGGAAGCGGTCTGTCGAGACGTTCACGATGAACGTGCGGATCGAGCCGGGGGCCGTGACCCGTTATGTCGCCGTCTTCGCCCGGGACGTGAACGGCGAGCTCTCGCTGCTCTACCCCGATCCGGGTCAGGTGCAGACCCCGCTCGAGCCCACTGTCGATCGCACGGCCGGTTGCGCCAAGGATTTCTGCTGGCTCGAGGGCGGTCGCTACGATGTGCCGGCTGGTCCCCTGTCGGTTGTGGCGGTCTTCTCTGCCGATCCGCTGCCCGTCGACGATATGATGAAGACGTGGGCGCCCGTGCGATGGGAGGGTGACCGACGACTGATCGAGCGCTTCGAGGTGGAGGTCGTGCGATGAAGTCGACCCGGGGGGTCAGCAAGATGAGCGGCGTCGCGAGCGCGATGTTGCTGGCGTTTGTCGTGGGGCCGGCGTGGTCTGCTGTGCCTCCGCCGGACGACGCCGAGCTGAGTCAGCGGGTTCGTCCGGTCTTCACGCTGCTGATCGGGCAGCCGGATGCGCCCAGATTGCCCGAGCTGTCAGCGGTCTCGAGTGACGTGGCGATGATGCACTCGTTCTTTCGCGCGCTCGATCCGAACCACAACTTCGTACACCTGCCCGCCGGGGACGTGCGCACCGATCTGAATGTCGAGAAGACGTCGGTGGGGCCGCCGACCTGGCCGTCGGTCGATGCGTCGGTCAAGGAGATCGCCCGGCGCATCGAGCGGCTGGGTGGCGGGGCAGAGGTCTACGTCTACTATGCCGGCCATGGTCGCAAGCGTCGGGTGGGCGCCCATACCCATACCGACCTCTACCTCGACCCGAGCGAGGCCGGGGACGGCGATGGCTACAATGGCGTGCTCTCGACCCGTCTGCTGCAGACACGGGTGCTCGGGCCCCTGCAGCGCGGTGACAGCCGGGTCCATCTGATCGTCGACGCCTGTCAGAGCGCCTACCTGCTCGAAGCCCGCGGCATGCGGCGCACGGAGCGGGTCTTCAAGGCCCCCCCGACCGTCGAGCCGGCGATGCTGGATCGTTTCAGCGAGTTTTTCGAAGGTGTCGGGGCCCTGCTGGCGACGAGTGGAAGCCAGGTGACCTACGAGAGTTCGAAGTCCGGTGGCATCTTCAGCTACGCGGTGCGCACCGCCGGTGTCGGGCTGGGTGATCTCGACGGCGATGGGCAGGTGACCTATGGCGAGCTGAGCCTCGTCCTGCCGGAGATCTTGAGCCGGCGGGCGGGCAGCGCGCAGCCGATGCTGCTCGCGCCCGGCGATCGGGCAGATGTGCCCTTCCTGGACTACCGCGGGCGACGGACGAGCGCGGTGGTCTTCCGCCCGAATCTGGCCACCCGCTTCGAGCTGAGTTCGATGTATCACGAGCCGTTTGCGGCGGTCTTCCCCACGGGTGAGCGCCCGACGCAGGTCTATCTGCCCGAGGGCGCGGCCTTCGTGGCGTCCGCGCAGGTTGACGGCAAGGGGCCGCGGGTCTGGTCTCGCTTTCGCGCGGCCAACGAGGCGTTCGCCGCGCTGGCGCGGCCTTTCGAGCAGCCGCGGGCGTCGCGCATCGCCGACCCCGAGTTCGAGACGCCGGTCTTTGTTCTGCCGCGCCCGCTGAACCTCGACACGTTGGTGCCGGTCGAGCAACCGCAGTGGGTCTGGGTGCCCGAGCGCTACACGACCCTCGGCGTCTCGGGGCTCACCGAGAGCACGCTCGCCGGGCGCACGCTGGACTCGCTGGCCGCCTTGTCGGCCGGCGTCGAGGTGGCCGGGGCCTACGGCGACGGACCGGACCAGCTCGCGTGGCGCGTGAGCTATGCCTACCGCTCGTCATCGGAGTTCGTCCCCGCGAGCGACGTATCCGAGGAAGGGGTCACCGAGCGCTGGGGCCATATGGGGCGTATCGGTGCAGGCTACAGCCGGGTGATCGCCGAACTGAGCCTTTTCGAGTTGTCGGCCGGGGGCTTCGGAGCCGGGGGCATGCTGTACGAGGAGCGCCGGGGTGTGAAGAAAGACGGCATCATCGATCCGGGCGGCACGTATCTCATGCCCATGGCCGAGTTGGGTGGCGAGTTGACGGCGCGGGTGCTCTTCCCCGGCTCGATATGGGCGGTGCGCACCGATCTGCGGGTGTCGGGTCAGTACATCGACATCGGCCACGAGGGGGCGTATCTCGACCTGGTGCTCGGCGCGACCCTCGGCTTCGAGTACGAGTTCGCGCTGCGCTGACCGGCATCTCATCGCCGACCACCAGGACCATCGTTTCGCAGCGACAGGTGCTGTAAGCTTCGGGCTTCGGCGAACGCGCTCGGAGCGGAGGCGATGGTCAATCGACTGATTCAGCTCAACCGCGAGGTCCAGCAGGATCCGCAAAACCCCCGGCTGTGGCTCGAGATCGCCTCGGTGCGCATGGGCAAGGGCGAGCGAGACGAAGCGATCAAGGCGCTCGAGTCGGCCAAGCGCTGCGCCGATGGCCAGCCCAAGGTGTGGGCCGATCTGGGGTCGAAGTTCGCTGAGGTGAATCTCTTCGCTCAGGCCCGCGAGATGCTGGCCCGGGCCTGTGAGCACGAGCCCGCGTCGGCCGATTTCGCCCATCGCCTGGGCAAGGTGCTCGTGGCCGACGAGCGACTGGCCGAGGGGGCTGCGGTCCTGGCTGCGGCGGTCTGGATCGCGCCGACCGAGCCGCTCTACCGGGTCGAGCTGGCCCGGGCGCTGCTCAAGGCGCGGGCGCGCTCCGAGGCCGAGAATCTGCTGCGGTTGGTGCTCGATCGCTCGCCCGAGACCGCCGAGGCCTGGTTGCTGCAGGCCGATATCGAGCTGTCCCGCCACGATCCGTCCGCTGCCATCCACGCCCTCGAGCGTGCGTTTGCTCAGCGCTCGCGGGAGAAGGCGTTGGGCATGCGCCTCGCCGAGTTGTTGCGCGGCGCCGGTCAGCACGTCCGGGCGGCCGAGATTCTGCGCGCCGTGGCCGGCAGCCACCCCGAAGACGTGGATGTGATCGTCGCCTTGGGCTCGGCTCAAGAGGGCGCGGGGGATCGGGTGGGCGCGATCCGCACGATGGAGGCTGCGATCGAGCTGCCGGATGTCGGCTTGGACGGCTTCTTGCGCCTCGGCGCGCTGTACAAGGCGTCGGGTCGGCTCGACGAGGCCCTCGAGCCGCTGCAGTTCGTCGTCGAGCAGGATCCGGAGAACGCCGACGCGCACTACCACCTTGGCGAGGCGTTGCTGGCCATCGGCGAGCCGGGGCAGGCGGTCTCGGTTCTCGTCAAGGGGGCGATGCTCTCGAAGGACGATCGACGACTGCGCAGCCTCCTGCAGTCGGCGGCTGCCGCGCAGGCCAGCGCGCCGGCGGGTGATCCCGGCGCGAGCATCGAGCGGCAGGTGGGCCTCGGCGCGCCGCGGCCGACTGACCTGGCGTTCACCGGCGATCTGGCGCAGTTCGGGCTGGTCGACCTGCTGGAGTTCTTGCGGCTCAACCGCCGCACCGGCGTGCTGCAGATCGTATCGACCCAGGGCATGGGTGAGCTCTACATGTCCGAGGGCCGCATGATCGGGGCCAATACGTCCAACTCGGAGCGGATGGGTGAGCTGCTGATCAAGGCGGGCATGCTCACGACGTCGGTGCACGAAGAGATCATCGCCGAGCAAGGCGAGGGGGCGCCGATGGCGCTGGTGCGGGCCGTGCTCGATCGGGGGCAGGTCAAAGCCGCCGAGATGCGGGCCATCCTCTTTCAGCAGGCGCAGGACGCGATCGGCGAGATCATGGGCTGGGAGGACGGGTACTTCGCCTTCCAGGGCGACGATGCGCTCAAGCAGGCCTTCGCCGACTATCCCGAGGTCGAGCTGGATACCAGCTCGATCATCATGGAGCTGCTGCGGCGGATGGACGAAGAGAACGCCAACCTGGATCCGGGCAACTTCGACGACTTCGAACTCTGAGCGTGGGCCGAATGGCCCTGCGCGCGTAGGCCCCGGTCGGTAGAGACCGAGACATCGGACAGCGAACTCGAGTGGATTGAGCGGCTGCTCCGGTCGCCCTATTCGCTGCCCAGCGGCTTGATGCCGTCGTGGGGCTGCGCGGCGGGTGTCTCCGAACCGCCGGCGGGCGAGGGGGCCGGCTGGCCCGGGTTGCCCAGCACCTGGATCTTGGGCTTGGCGGGCTTCGGCGCGGCGGCATCCGGCGCCGCGGCGGGCGCGGCGGCGTCGGGCGCAGGCACCGCGGCGTCGGGCTCGGCCGCGGCGGGGGCCGCGGGCGGCGGGGTCGGGTTGGCCGGCGCGGCCGGGCGCCGTCGCACCCGCTTGAGCTCGACCGACTGCTCGACGGCGGTATCACCGGCAGCCAGCGTCAGCTCGACCTCTTGCGAGGTGAACCCGCGCTTGCGGATACGCAGCGCGTGGGTGCCGAGCGGCAAGCTGTGCTCGAGCGGCAGCGTACCCAGTACCTCGTCGCCGAGCAGGACCTCGGCGCCGGCGGGTTCGCCGCCGAGTCGGAACGCGCGAATGGCGGGCTCGGCCGGGGCCGGCTCGGCGGGCTGGGCGGCGGCGGGCGCCGGCTCTGCCGGAGCGGGCTCGGCTGGGGCGGCCTCTGTGGGCGCAGCCTCTGCCGGAGCAGCCTCTGCCGGCGCGGGCTTCGCCGGGGCTGGGGCCGCCGGCGCGGTCGGGGCCGGCGTGGCGGGGGCCGGCGTGGCGGGGGCCGCTGGCGCAGGCGCCGGGGGCGTCGGGGCCGGCGCGGGCGCCGGCTGACGGAAGAACTGCGTCCAGATCAGCAGCGCGATCGTCAACGCGATCACGATCACCGCGATGATCGCCGGGTTGCGCGACGCCCCGTCGTCCTCGACGGCGGGCGGCGGGCTCGGCGTCGCCGGTGTCGACTTGAGGTCCTTGGCGCTCTCGAGCCCGTGGGGCGGCATCATCAGATCGGCGACGCTGACCCGGGCGACCGTCGCCTCGTCGAGCACGTCGATGAGGGTTTCGCCGCGCAGCGCCGCGTCGATCGCGTCGAGCATGGCGGCCGCCGAAGCGAATCGGCGGGCGGGGGCCTTGTCGAGCGCCTGCTCGAGGATCTCGGGCAGCGCCGACGGCATCTCGCCGATCGGCCGGATCGAGAAGGGCGACGGCGGCGCGTGGGTCAGGTGACCGCGGGCGATCTCGGTCGCGCTGTCGAATGGGAAGGGCGGCCGCCCCGACATCAGCCGGAACAGCAACGCCCCCACCGAATACAGGTCGGACTGCGGCCCGGCCCGGCCGCTCGCGAGCAGCTCCGGCGCGGTGTATTGCAATGACTCGCTGGGCTCGTCGCTGGAGGCGATCGGACCGGCGAAGCGCTGCGCCACCGGCCGCGGCTCGACGAGGCCGAAGTCGACGAGCTTGACCTGCGGCCCCTCGTCTTCGTCACCGGCCGGCATCAGGAAGACGTTGCCCGGCTTGATGTCGAGGTGCAGCACCCCGTTCTCGTGGGCGTGCTCGAGCCCGGCGAGGACCTGCTGCACGATGTGCAGCGCCTCGTCGACGGGCATCGCCTGACCGTCGCTCAGCTCGACCGACAGCGGCCGGCCTTCGATGAGCTCCATCACCCCGCAGGCCAGCCCGTCTTCGGTCTTGTTGAAGTCGAAGAGCCGCACCACGTTGGGGTGATCGAGCACCGACGCCTTGCCCGATGCGTCGAGGAAGTGGTCCCGGCCCGCGTCGTCGAGCGGCAGCAGCTTGACCGCGACGCGTCGCTCGGCGTCCTCCTGCCAGGCCTCCCAGACGGTGACCCCCTGGCCCCCGATCCCGAGCAGTTCACGGATGGTATAGCGACCGCCCAGGCTCTGCCCGGTGCGGTCCTCGATGAGCGCCATGCCGTCGTCGGGACACTCCGCGTGGGGTTCGTCGAAGCGCTTGCGACAAAGTGGGCACAGTTCGGTCACTGAGGGTGTTGCCTCCCGCGGTCTTCCGGAGCGATCCCCGGCCTTGCTGGAATACCCCGCCTCGGCGCTCGCGACAACCCCGTGTCCGTCTTCGGCGTACTTTCGGGGGTCATCCCGTCAGATCAGGCGGGCGCACCGCGCAGCTCGGCCTTGCCCTCGCCCGCCCGGAAGCGCCCGCGGGCGTCGCGCTCGATCGGGGCCAGCGCGATGTCGGGATCATGGGTGAAGAAGAGCCGCCCGCCGCGCGCGTGCAGATCGCTGAGCAGCGCCTGCTTCTCGTCGATCAAGCGCTCGGGGTAGCGGTCGTAGCCCATGGTGATCGGCAGGTGGACCCAGGGGCGGCCCGGCACCAGATCGCCGGCGAAGACGATCGGGCCGTCCGCCGATGGCACCTCGACCAGCATCAGCCCTGGGGTGTGGCCGTCGGAGAAGTGCAGCCGATAGGCCGGGCCGAGGGTCTTCGAGACGTCGCCCTCGACCCGCTCGAGCCGCCCGGTGCCCTCGAGCAAGGGCTGAAGCTCGGGGATGAACGACGCCTTGTCCCGGGCGTGCGGATGCAGCGCGCGCTGCCAGGCGGCGGCGCCGACCACATAGCGCGCGTGGGGGAAGACGAGGCGCAGCGGCTCGTCGGCCGACCAGGGGGTCAACAGGCCGCCGACGTGGTCGAAGTGCAGGTGCGAGAGCACGATCACGTCGATGTCGTCGGGCGCGATGCCCGCCGCCGCGAGGTTGTCGAGCAGCACATGCTCGTCCTCGACCACGCCGAACCGGTCGCGCAGCTTCGGCGGGAAGAAGACGCCGATACCCGCCTCGAGCAGGATGCGCCGCCCGCCCGCCTCGGGGGACTCCTCGATCAGCAGCGCCCGGCAGGCCAGATCGATGCGGTTGTCGGCGTCGGGGGCCGCCCAGCGGGTCCACAGCGCCTTGGGCGCGTTGCCGAACATCGCCCCGCCGTCGAGCCGTTGGCGGTTGCCGGGGATGGACCACAGTCGACGGGCGCTCATGAGCTCTCCGATGCCGGCGCGGTGCGCGCGGCGGTTGATTCCGAGGCACGATAGCGGAACCCTGCCCGATATGGTCGAGCAAACGGTCGACACCACCGCGACAGTCGACGCCACCACCACCGCGACAGGGACGCCCGCGGCCACCGAGCCCCGTGGGCCCCAGCCCGATCCGCGCGTCGTCGAGGCGCTGCGGGTGCGCTTCGGGCCCATCATCGCCTCGGCGCACGCCCATGACCCCGCGCTGCAGGCCCACATCGACCGCTGGGCCGGCTTCACCGCGGGCCGCGCGCCGCCCGGGCCCGACGCGCTGGACGTCGACGGCCTGCCCGTCGCGCCCGCCCGCGCCGATCGGGCGATCATGGCCCGGATCGGCGCGCCCGTGGCCCGCTGGCCCGGCGGGGCGCGGGCGGCGGTGATCATCACCCACGACGTCGACGCCTTCGACGGCCTCTCCTACTTCCCGGTGCGCATGACCGGCTGGCTGACGACCACCGCCCGGTCGCTGGCCGCCGGCGACCGCCGCGCCGCCGCCCGCACCGCCCGCCGCGCCGCCCGCTGGAGCGCCTGGTGGGCCCGGCGATACGACCCGGTGGCCGACTTCGAACGCTGGATGGCCCTCGAGAGCCGCTACGGGGTGCGCTCGACCTTCTTCTTCCTCTCGCTCGCCCGCGCCTTGTCCCGCGAGGGCCGCATGTACCGCGTCGCCGACCCGCGGGTGGCCCGGGTGATGCGCACCCTCGTGCATCACGGCTGGCGCGTCGGCCTGCACGCGTCGCGCTACGGCAGCGACGGCCCGGGCCTGCTCGAGCAGCGCCAGCGGCTCGAAGACGCCGTCGGCCGACCGGTGCGCGCCGTGCGCCATCACTACCTCTCGGCGCCGTTCCCCGCCGGCTGGCGCGACATGCGGCGCGCCGGCCTCGACATCTCGTCCAACGTCGGCTTTCACCCGCCGCATCAGGGCTTTCGCACCGGCACCGCGTGGCCCCACCGCCCCCTCGGCGCCGACGGCCCGTGGGAGGTGCCGATGGCCCTCATGGACGCGGCATACGGCCCCGCCGCGGCGCGCCTCGAAGCCGTCTTCGAGCGCTTGCTCGACGAGGCGATCGCCGTCGGTGGGGCGCTGGTGCTCAACTTCCACAGCAACTACGTCGCCGAGGTCGACGCGCCGGGCGTGCACCGGGCCTACGGCCGCATCCTCGAGCGCATCCGGCTGGCCGTCGAGGCCGGAGACGTGGCCAACATGCCGCTCGAAGACGCCGTCGACCACGTCGCCGCCCGCGCCGTCGACCATGGGGGAGAGCCATGCCCGCGCTCCTGATCGCGCTGGCCTCGCTGGCCCACGCCGCCGCCTATTGCGTCGCCGCCCCGGAGCACGTGGTCGACGCGAGCTGGCCGATGCACGCGCGCTTCCATACGCTGCAGGCACTCATCTGGATCGTGGCCATCGACCTGGCGCTGGCGCTGCTGGCGCTCGGCCCGCTGCGACGTGGACATCGCGGCTGCCTGCCGGCCATCGCCATCGGCGGCCTCGGGGCCCACGGGGCCTACTTCGCCGCGATGATCGCCCTGCCCGACGGCCGGCCGCCGGAGCTGTCGTCCCATCTGATCCTGGGGGCCATCGCGCTCGTCTTCGCCTCGGGGCTGGTCCTGGCCATCCGCGAAGACCCGCCGGTCGCAGTGCCCCGCCGCTGAGAGGTCGCCGCCGCCCCCTCAGCGCACCCGCTTGCTCTGGATGATCAGCTTGCCGATCTCGCGGTCGGCCAGCAGCGGCCGCATCGCCTTGGCGTCGACCGCCAGCAGGTCGCGGGCCAGCCCGACGCGCAGATCCTTGGGCAGGACGTCGAGCTTGACGAAGGCCGCCAGGTTCTTCATCCCGGCCTTGTCCGGCGGCGCCTCCAGCCCCTGGATGTGGTTCACCAGCCGGGTGCACAGCGTCGCGAGGATGTCCACCCGCAGCGTCTCGCCCACCGCCACCCGGCGCACGGGCCTCTCGACCGCCCGGGCGAAGTCCTCGGCCGCCAGGATCTCCGCCGGCTGCACCAGCTCGCCGAGGCCGTGGTTCACGAACGTCAGAAACGCCGCCACCGTGCTGTCGTCGAGGCAGCTGTCGGCCAGTATGCGCACCAGCCCCAGCCGCCCGCGCAGGTCGTCGATGCCGCGGATGGCCTCGAAGAACTGCGTCAGCGTGCGCGGGGTCGTGCGCCGCCCGGTGATGGCCTCGGGGCAGGTGAGCACGAAGTCGATGCCCCGCGGATCGACCCCCGCCCGCTCGGCCCAGCGGGCCCAGGTGCGCACGTCGAACTCCAGCGTGACGTGCATCAGCCGGGTCAGCATGGCGTCGTCCATCGGGGTCACCGAGTAGTCGCCGCCGTCGGGGTTGGCCGTCAGCACGATCTGCCAGCCGCGGGGCAGGCGCCAGCTCACCAGCTCGAAGTTCTGCAACAGCTGCATGATGCCGCGCAGGATGCGGTCGTCGGCCCGGTTGGCGTCGTCGATGAGCAGTACGCCCGGCCCGTCGGCGGTGGGCACCCAGGCCGGCGGACGAAACACCGTGCGCTCGCCCTCGATGGCCGGCATGCCCACCAGATCGCCCATCTCCTCGAACTGCGCCGGCGCGATGGCCACGAACGCGAAGCCGCGCTCGCGGGCGATCTGCTCGACGATCTGCGTCTTGCCGATGCCGTGGGTGCCCCAGATGCAGATCGGCGTCTTCGGCCGCCCGGCCTCCTCGGCGGCCAGGTTGGCGTCGAGCAGGTGCCCCACGAAGTCGATCAGCTCGCCGGCCTGGACCGGCGTCCCGTAGGTGATGTGGTTCATCGAAGGCGCTCCTCATCTTTCATATGGGGCTCACGCGGCGAAGTCGTCGGGCAGCAGCAGGCGGCGCCCGGGCAACGCCTGCCAGCCCGCCGAGCCGGGCTGCACCCCGCCGGGCGTGATCAGCCACAGCGTCGGCATGCGCGGCCTCACCTGCGGCGGCGGCGCGTAGCCATCGGTCAGATAGATCAAGGCGTCGGGCCGCTGGGGCCGCCCGTTGGCCCATTCGAGAGCCGGATCGAACGCCGTGCCGCCGCCGCCCGCCGCCGCCGTCGGCCGGATGCCGCGGTAGGCCCAGGTGGCCTGCACCTCGGCGTCGCACTCGACGATCGTGACCTCGGCCCCGCGGCGATACAGGTGATGCACCTCGCCGAAGACCGCCGCCAGGATGGCGTCGGTCATGCTGCCCGACGTATCGACGACCACGATCACCCGATGCCGGCGACGCACCTTGAGGCCGGGCGTGGTGCCATAGCGTTTCGAGGGGCGGCGCAGCGTATTCTGCAAGTACGTGCGCCGCGACGCGCCGGCGAACAGGGCCAGCAGGCGCCGCCAGTCGACCGCCGGCTCGGTCTCGGTCGCCTGGGCGATGCGCCGCCGGATCGCCGCCGGCAGACGATCCCGCGTCTGCGGCGGCGTGCGCCGGGCGCCGTGGCGGATCGCGCTGTCGATCGCCTGCTCGACGATGAGCCGCTCGGCGGCGCTCTGCTCGGCGAAGTCACGCCAGCCGCGGTGCTGGTCCAGCACTGGATCGCCCTCCGCCAGAATCCGCCGCAGCTCGCCGATGTCCTGGCCGTCGCGGCCGTCGGCGCTCTCGTCCCCATCACCCGCGCTCGGCGGACCCAGCGCCGCCAGCAGCAGCGCGTAGTAGGTGCCCACGTCTTCGCCGGCGGGCAGTCTCAGCCCGGCGAGCCGGCGCAGGGTGATGTCGTCGTCGGTCAGCGCCCGGGCGTCGATGAACTGGTTCACCACCAGATCGGCCGCGATCCAGAAGACCGAGCGGTGCAGAAAGTCCCGCTCGCGCACCACGTGGCCCAGCACGACGTGCAGCACCTGATGCTTGATCAGCCCCACCTGCCGCTCGGTATCGTCTGCATGCGCCCGCCACCACGCCGGATCGACCTCCAGCCGCAGCGCGTGCCCCGGGGCCAGCGACACCGTCATCGTGCCCAGCCCCGGGGTCTCCGCCCGCTGAACGCCCGAGATCACATGCCCGTAGAAGGGCTCCCGGGTCATCAGGCGAAAGCAGGCGGTGGCCAGCTCGGACGCGACGCTCATCGGCTGTGGGCGCCCGGCGTCAATTGTCCTTCCAGTACCACTCGAGCGCCGACTTCTGATGCGGATCGAGGCCGTCCTCGAACGCGCAGCCCGGCAGCGCCGCCTTGACCTCGTCGGGGATGGTCACCGCCGTCGGCGCGGTCTGCGCATGTTCGCCGCGGTTGCCGACGAAGGTCAGCGTCTTCAGGCCGGTGAGCTGCTCGACGACCGCCGAGGGGAAGTCCTCGAACAGGTTGTTGCCCAGGTGCAGCGTCTCGAGCCCCTTCAGCCGGCCCAGCGCCGCGGGCAGATCGGTGAGCATATTGCCCCGCAGATCGAGCAGCCGCAGGTTCTGCATCTCGCCGATGGCCGGCGGCAGCGCGTCGAAGCAGCAGCCGCGCAGATCGAGCCCGGTCAGCTCGGTGAACGTCAGCACCTCGGCCGGCACCATCGTCTGCGAGTGGTGCGCGTAGACGTTGTAGAACGACGGCATGTGCCCCGCGAAGTGGCGCAGCATGTTCAGCGTGCCGCCGTCGATCATCATCTCGAGGGCTCGCCGGCGCGTCGTCGCGTCGCCCTGCTGCACCGCGAAGCGCAGCCCGACGCCGTGATCGCGCTTGATCCAGAGCGCGATCTGCCCCCAGTCCAGCTCGGGCGCACGGCGGCGATACGCCCGCAGCGCGTCGCTCGTCTTGAACTCGACCCGATCGCTCGTCGAGAACAGCTTCGAGCGCTCGGCGATGGCCGCCTTGACCCCCGGGCTGCCCTGCACCTTGAGGATCTTGCGCGCCTTGGCCCCCAGCTTCTTGTCGCCGCGGCCTTTGGCCACGTAGAAGAGCGCCGTCTGCACCGCATCGGGCATACCGCCCGCGCTCACCAGCTCCAGGCCCATCGCCACGGTGTCGGCGTCGGGGCTCGCCAGCATCTCGGCCACGTCCGCCGCCGCCTCCGGGCTCTCGGCGGCCTCTTCGATCAGATACGGGGTATCGAGCGCGTCGAGCGCCGCCACCAGCCCCGTCTCGTCGAGAAAGACCAGCCCCGCGCGCTCGACGCCGGCCCACTTCTTGGGGTTGGGCCCCACCACGACGTGGGTCGTGCGCGCGTCGATCTTGACGCCATAGCCGATGTCGAGCGCCGCCAGCCGCTCTTTGAAGTCGGTGCGCTTGCCGTGGGTCTTGCCCACGATCACCACCTTGTCGCCCGCCTTGGGGCGCGGCCCGTCGGCCGAGCGGCGGGCGATCTCGGCCAGCGCCGCCGTGCGCACCGCGTCGTGGGGGATGGTCAGCGCCTCGAACAGCTCGACGATGGGCGTCGCCGCGTCGGGCGCGCCGTTGAACAGCGCGAACGCCCGCCCGCGCACCGCCGGCGGCCGCTCGGCCCGGTGCACGGCGCCGTAGAACTTGATGAACTCCGCCTTGCGCGCGCCGTTGGGGTAGCCCTTGACCCCGTCGAACTCCACCAGCCCGCCGATGTGCCAGAAGACATCGGGCACCGCCTTGAGCTTGTTGCTCGCCATGCGCAGCGTCTGCAGGGCGGCGCAGCTCGACAGGCTCGGTGGCAGGGCCTTGAGTTTGTTGCGGCGCACGTCGAGCACCTTCAGCTCGGGCATGTCGCCGAAGACGTCGGGCAGCGCGGCCAGCTGATTCTCGCTGACGATGAGCCGGGTCAGCCGGCGCAGCGTACCCAGGCTCTCGGGCAGGGCGGTCAGCGCGTTCTTGGAGACATCGAGCACCCGCAGCTTCTCGGCGAGCGGGCTCAGATCGTCGGGCAGGGCGGTCAGCCCGCGCTCGCGCAGGTTCAGGCGCCCGCGGCTGAGCGCCCGCTGCATCTCTTCGATGGTGATCGTGGTCATGGCCCCCTCCGTCGTCCGCAGGACGATGCAGCCGCGGCGATACGGGGTCAACCCGCTCGATCGACGGCGAGATGCGCTATACACCACCCGTTGCTCACCCGCCCCCGCCGCGGAGGTCGTGATGCGCTGGATCCCGCTCGTCTGCGCGCTGCCCGCGCTCGTATCGCTCGCCTGTGACGACGGCGCGCCCCCGGTCGACACCGCTCGCCCCGCGGCCGTCGATCCTGTCGCCATCCTCGAGTTCATCGACAGCCGGGCCTACGCGGGCCCCGGCTGGCGCGCCGAGACCGCCGAACCGCGCCCCGAGACCACCGCCGTCTCGCCGCACGACCGGGTGCAGGTCTTCCAGAACGAGGCGCTGATCACCGGCCGGCAAGGCGACTGGATCCCGCCGGACAGCATGGCGGTCAAGGTGATGTACGACGGCGATCAGATCGTGGGGCACGCGTTTCTGTGGCAGCTGCCCGATACGGTCGGCATCACCTGGCTCTGCTACGGGCCGACCAACCGCTGCGGCTACCTCGAACGGGCCCATCCGCGCGAGTCGCCAGTCTTCGGCACCGGCTCGGCGGTGGTCTGCGGGCAGTGCCACGGGGGGCTGGTCTTCACCGAGATCACGCCGTGAGGGCGCTGCCCGATCACGCGGCCAGCGACCCCGCCTGCTCGAGGACGTGCAGGTATACGACGCCCGCCAGCGCCTCCACCTCGTCCTCCGAATACGCATCCACCGGCAGGCCGGTCTTCTCGTCCCACAGATAGTCGTAGATGAGCTGGCGCACCTGCGCCTGCGTCTGCCGCTTCTCCGTCCAGTTGTCCAGCTTCGCCAGCTCTTCCTCGACCCGGTCGAGCAGCTCGCGGGCGACCTCCTTGACGCGGTTCCGGGTGCGGGTATCGAGGCTCTCGGCCTTGCTCGCCACCAGCAGGTCGAAGACCGCCAGGTTCGTCTCGTCCAGGCCCTCGCGCACGGCGCGCTGCTCCTCCTCGCTCAACGCCCCGACGAGCTTCACGAGCCGCTCGAACGTCTGCTCGATGGTCACGCGGTCGGTCTCGCGGTTGTAGTCGGCGACGATCTCCAGATAGCGCCGGTAGAAGTCCATGCGCATGGGGTTCTGGCGAACCATGCGCGCCAGCTTGCGGTCCACGGCGTCCTTGAGGCTCATCACGGCGGTGTTCTGGTTCGGGTTCTTCTCGAACTCGGCCCTGAGCTTCTCGAAGTCGATGTGGCTGATGTCGTAGACCTTGCCCGAGTCGGCGCCCGGCGTCCGCGCCGGACCCGCGTGGGCCACCGCGCCATCCACGATGCCGTGCAGCGCCATCAGCACCGCGCTGATGTCGGCCGCCGCCTTGTTGTCTTGCAGCTTCTTGTAGATGGCGTCGATGGCGTTGGCCCGCACCCGGTAGGGCTTGATGCGCGCCGGGTACGCCACGAGCGCCTTGCGCTTCTTGAAGACCTCGCGGGCCAGCACCTCGAAGCGCGCGCGGGCCTCGTCGGTGCGGCAGACGGCGTTGACCGCCGAGTCCTCGTTGTCTTTGCTGAGCAGCGCGATCTTGGCGAAGCCCACGGCCTCGATGAGCTTGCTCAGGTCGAAGCCGCACGCCGCCAGGTGCTGCTCGCAGCCGACCACGGCGTCCTCGAACGCGCGCTCGAGCGCGTCGAGCACCTCGGCGGGCGGCTCGATGTCGTCGCCGCCCCCGCCGCCCCCGCCGCCGCCGTCGGGCCCCGCGCCGAAGCGGGCCAGCGCCGCCCGCAGGCTCTTGAGCATGCCGTTGTAGTCGACCACGAGGCCGCTGTCTTTGCCCGGCGCCTTGCGGTTGGCGCGGGCGATGGCCTGCATCAGGGTGTGCCCCTTCATCGGCTTGTCGATGTAGAGGGTCGACAGGTGCGGCACGTCGAAGCCGGTGAGCCACATCGCGCAGACGATGGCCAGCCGGAAGGGGTTGTCGGCCTGCTTGAACTCCGCCCCCAGGTCGCGCGCCTTGATCTTCGCGCGGTGGGGCACGATGTCGAGCCCCCACCTCTCGAAGGCGCCGACCTCGTTCTGGGCCTCGCTGACCACCACGCAGATCTCGGTCTCCTGCAGCCACTTCAGGCGCGCCTCGGCGGCCTCGATGCAGCGCTCGGCCTCGACCAGCAGGCGCACGCGGTCGTCGGCCGAGGCGTTGGGCGGGTTGGCGACCATCGAGGCGCGGTCTGCGCGCGCCCCGCGAAGCCGGCCCTCCTGCGCCGCGATCTCGTCCTGCCAGTAGCGGCCGATGAGGTCGAACATGCGCACGCAGGTGATCTTGTCGATGCAGACGAGCATCGCCTTGCCGGTCTGCCAGCGGCTGCTGTAGTGGGCGACCAGATCGCCCGCGACGCGGTCGAGGCGGTCGTCGCTGGTGAGCACGTGGTAGTCGCGGGCCAGATCGCGCTCGAGGCGCTGGGTCTGGTCCTGATCGAGGTCGTGCTTCTCCAGCTCGTCGGCGATGCGGTCGTTCAGCTCGTGGTCGACGACCCGCAGCTTCTCGCCGCGGTTGTCGTAGAAGAGCTTGACCGTCGCGCCATCCTCCACGGCCCGCTTGAAGTCATAGCGCGAGACGTAGTCGCCGAACGTCTTGCGGGTCAGCTGGTCTTCTTCGGACTTCATCAGCGGGGTGCCGGTGAACGCGATGAACGCCGCGTTGGGCAGCACCAGCCGCATCGCCTCGGCCAGCTTGCCGTTCTGGGTGCGGTGGGCCTCGTCGGCGATGACGACGACGTCGTCGCGCAGGGTCAGCGGCGTATCGTCGTGCACGTCGAACTTCTGAATCAGCGTGAAGACGTAGCGGTGATCTTCGGCCAGCAGCGCCTTGAGGTCTTCGCGGCTGCTGGCGTGCACCACCGGGGCCTCGGCCGCGCTGACCGCCCCGCAGCCGGCGAAGGTCTTGACGATCTGCTCGTCGAGCTCTTTGCGGTCGGTCACGATGAGGAAGGTGAACGAGCCCGGCAGCTTGCGGTGCACCTTCTGGGCGAGCCAGAACATCGAGTACGACTTGCCGCTGCCCTGGGTATGCCAGAAGACACCCAGCTTGCCGCTGCGCACGTCCCGCGCCTGCACGGCGCAGAAGGCGCGGTTGACGCCCAGATACTGATGGTTGGCGGCCAGGGCCTTGATCGTGCCGCCGCTGGGGCTGTCGTCGAAGTGTATGAAGTTCTCGACGATGTCCAAGAACCGCCGCTTCTCGCACATGCCCCGCAGCATCGTCTGCCAGTCGACGACGCCGGGCTCCGCCTCGTCGAGGCGCTTCCACTCGTGGAAGAACTCATAGGGGCTGGTATACGTGCCGACCCGCGCCTCGATGCCGTTGGAGAGCATGGCCAGGGCGTTGTGGTGGAAGAGGTGCGGGACGGTGTCGCGGTAGTCTTTCAGGTTCTTGTCGTAGGCGACCCGCACGTCTTTGTCGAAGCGCTTCAGCTCGATGAAGAGCAGGGGCAGGCCGTTGACGAAGCCGATGATGTCGGGCCGGCGGCGGTAGACCGGGCCCTGGACCCACAGCTCGCGCACGATCAGGAAGTCGTTGTTGTCGGGCGCGTCGAAGTCGACGACCCGCAGGCGCTTGTCGACGTCTTTGCCGCGGGCGTCGCGGAAGCGCACCGGCACGCCGCCGCGGATGAGGCCGGTCAGCCCGCGGTTGGTGTCCAGGTGGCTCTTGGTGGCGCTGACCGCGGTGAGCTGCTCGATCGCGTGGTCGTAGGCGGCGTCGGGCAGGCCCGGGTTGAGGTGGCGCAGAGCGGCGTTCAGCGCGCGGGTGAGGACGACCTGGGTCTGGCTGGTGCGGCCCAGCGTGCCCTCGGGGCCGAGGGTCTCGGCGTTGTAGGCGTAGACGCTGCGCCAGCCCAACTCCTCGTGGAAGAAGTCGGCTGTGGTCTTCTGGACCAGGCGGTCTTCGGAGAAGTCGGAGGGGCTCATACCGGGATCCGTCCGTCCATGAGGCGAGGCAGGAGGAGGTCGCGGGCCTCGCGGAGCTTGCGGTTCTGGGCTCGGAGCGCCGCGCGCTGCTGGAGCACGCGGTCGCTCATGGACACGAACTCATCCAGTACAGCCCGGGGTGGCAGCAAGAGCTTGAAGTCCGGGTACTTCTTGATCGAGATGCGGTCGACCGTCGCGCCGTGCAGTTTCTGGCTCTCCATGTAGTGTCGCCACTGTCGGGAGCGCAGCATGGGATACAGGAACCGTGCATCCACCTCGCTGCTCCGAGGACGCAGCAGCCCCATCCGACGGCCCAGGCAACCGTTGAAGCGGGGCGGGATCACGGCGTAGCGATGGAGCGTCGCCTCGTACGTGAACACGACGTCACCCGCGCGAGGAACGACTCTCTTGGTCCAACGGGGAAAGTCCTGGTTGGAGATATGTCGAATCGTCGAAAGGTCCAGCCGACCGCTCGGCGTGATGTTCTTGATGCCCAGATACACCGGGCCCTCGTCGGCGGGGGGTGGTGTCTTGTGGGGTCCGTCGAAGACTTCGCAGACAGCCCCGATCGTGGTCTCTCGCCAGCCCGCCGGCACCCCCTCCACGACCTGCACTCGCTCGTGCCCGGGGAAGCGCAGGTAGACGAACCACTCGCGGTACAGCAGGTGGATGGACTCTTCGAGCAGGGCCATCCGCCGGTTGTTGTTCTCGATGAGGTCGTCGTAGGCCGAGAGGATGTCGGCAATGCGGCGTTGGACCGAGATCTCGGGCAAGCGGATCTCGAAGTCAGGGAATTTGCCTACTGGAATACGGTCGACTGTGGAGCCGACGAGCTTCTCCTGCTCCATCTTCGCCCACCACTGCGGTGCCCGAAACTGGAAGTAAAGGAACCTGGAGTCGACTCGGGCGGGGTCGGGGCGGACCAATGCGGTACGCCGGCCAAGACAGCCGACGAAGCCCTCCGGGATCAATGCGTATCGGTGCAAGGTTGCCTCGTAGGTGAAGACCACGTCGCCATATGTAGGCGTCACACGCTTCGTCCAACGCGGAAACTCCTCCGGTGAGACGTGGCGAATGTCGCTGAAGTCCAGAAGCCCATCAGGCCGGATGTTCTTGATTCCCAGGAAGATCGGGCCATGGTCGGATGGCTTCGGCGTCGCGTGGGGTCCATCGAAGACCTGCGCGACTTCGCCAATAGCAACAGCAGCCCAGTTCATCCCACCAGCTCCTCGAAGCTCGCGGCGATCGCCTGCGCCAGCGCCACGGCCTCCTCGTTCAGGCTGGCCAGCTCGACGTGGATCTCCCGCAGCCGCGCCTCGACCGCCTCCTCGTCCTCCGGCTCCGGCGGGGCCACGCCCACATAGCGGCCCGGCGTCAGGCTGTAGTCCTGCTCGGCGATCGCCTCGGTGCCGACGACCGCGCACAGCCCCGGCACGTCGGCGAACTCTCCGCCGGGGAACCGCGCCTGCAGCCACGTCACCTGGGCAAAGGGGTACGTCACCGCCGTCAGGGCCTCGAGCGCGGCGGCGCGCGCTTCCTCCAAGGCGTCCCGCTGCTCACCGATCGCTCGGCCGTCCCAGGCGTCCCACTTCGTCGCCTTCAGCTCGCGGCGGGCGGTGTCGAACGCCCGGTTGGTGAGCTTGTGCACCTCGTTGACCTGCCGCCGCAGCGTGCCCAGCCGCTCGACGAAGGGCCGGAAGCTGTCGTGGCGGGCCACCTGCCCCGCGTTGTCGGCCGGGATCTGCCCGCCCTGCGCATCGCGCCACGCGGCCAGATCGCGGAGCAGCCTGCCGCTCGCCTCGGTCAAGCTGACCAGGGCGTCGGCCCGCTCCTGCACGGTGGCCCGGAAGGCGGCGGCCGCGTCGGCGTCGTCGGGCGCGGCGGCGAACAGCGCGTTGAGGGTCTCGGTGAGCGCGGCATCCGGGTCGTCGAGGCCCTTCAGGGCCGCGCCGAGCGCGTTCACCGCGGCGTCGGTCTGCCGCAGGTAGCCGCCGATCAGCCCGCGGTAGCGCTCGGTTTCACCGCGGTAGAGCCACACGATGGCGGTCAGGTTGGCGAGCTGCGCGTCGGAGAAGTCGCGGATCTTGCGGCTGATGACCCGGTAGACGCTGCGGGCGTCGAGCATCAGCGTCTGGTTCTTGCGCGCGGCGGGGCGCCCGCGGTCGAAGAACCACAGCGAGCACGGCAGCGACCGGGTGTAGAAGAAGTTGGTGCCGATCGACACCATGATGTCGACGTCGCCGGTCTCGACGAGCTGCTTGCGCAGCGCCTTCTCCCAATGCCCGGCGTCGGTGGCCGACTGGGCCATGACGAAGCCGGCCCGGCCGGTGGGCTTGAGGTAGCCGTAGAAGTATTGAATCCACAGGTAGTTGGCGTTGCCGACCGTATTGGTCTTCTTGCTGATGCCCAGGTCGCCGACCTCGCCCAGCAGCCGGGGGTCGCCCTCGAGCTTCTTGGGGTCGACCATGTCGACGTTGAACGGCGGGTTGGCCATGACGTAGTCCGCCTGCCCCACGTGCGCGCTCAGGCGGTCGTAGAAGGTATTGCCCTGCGTGATGCGGCCTTCGAGGCCGTGCACCGCGAGGTTCATCAGCGCGAGGTGGGTATTGGACTCGGACTTCTCCTGGCCGACGAAGGTCACCGCCTCTGACGGCCGGCGGCCCCGGGCTTCGATGGCGTGGGCCGCCTGCACGAACATGCCCGCGCTGCCGCAGGCCGGGTCGAGCACGACGCCGCTCGTGGGCTCGATGAAGTTCACGATGGTGCGCACCAGCGACGGCGGCGTGAAGAACTCGCCGCCCTCCTGCGCGCCCGACATCGCGAACTTGTTGAGAAAGTACTCGTAGATGCGCCCGAAGAGGTCGTCGCTGGTGGGCTTGCGCAGGGCGTCGGCGTTGAAGACCCGCACGAGGTCGCGCAGCAGGTCGGCGTCGAACTTGGGGTAGTCCTTGGGCAGCACGCCCTCCAGCAGGTGCGGCACCTGCTGCTCGATGGCCTCCATCGCCCGCTTGATGGCCGCGCCGAGCGGCTGGCCTTCGGGCAGGCCCGCGATGTGGTCGTAGCGGGCCTCCTCCGGCAGGAAGATGGCCCCCTCCTTGACGAAGTCGTCGGCCGTGACCGGGCGGGTCTGGCCGCCGCGGCTGGGCAGGCCCGCTTTGATCCTGGCGTGCACGGCGTCGAAGCGGTTGGTGGCGTGCCGCAGGAAGATCAGCCCCAGCACCGGCATGGAGTACTCGGTGGCGTTGAGCTTGCTGTTGGCCCGCAGGCGGTCGGCGGCCTCCCAGAGGGTGTCTTCGAGCGTCTTGAGTGCGTCTGGGTTCATGCGTCGGTCCCGCCGTTGTCATCTGTGGTGCCGCCCGACGACGCGCCGACGTCGGGCGGCTCTTGCTGCCGAAGAGCCTCGATCCCGCGCGCTGCGCCGCGCGGCCGGGCGCGATCATCGATGATCGACACGGTGTCGCCCACTGCCCCTCCGCGGCGTCGAGTGCCCGGCGAAGGTAGATCGGCGATGCGTCGGCGACAAGTGCCAGAGTGTCGCGATCGATCGTGACGCCCGTCTCTGCGACGGCCGGCGCGGGCCGGGCCGGTCGACGCGGTGGTCGGGCGGCTCGCGCCGGGGCCGGCGCGGTGGGATGTGCAGCGACAGGGTTCGACAATGAGCCCGCCTCGGTCGGGATCCCGGGGCCGGGCCGACCGACCCCGACCTCGGTCGGGACCCCCTTGGCCAGGGGGGCTGACCGACCCCCACCTCGGTCGGGACCCCCTTGGCCAGGGGTGCTGACCGACCCCGGCCTCGGTCGGGACCCCCTTGGCCAGGGGTTCTGACCGACCCCCACCTCGGTCGGGACCCCCTTGGCCAGGGGTGCTGACCGACCCCCACCTCGGTCGGGACCCCCTTGGCGAGGGGTGCTGACCGAC
>JAUHXC010000097.1 GCA_030427205.1 bacterium
GCAGCGCCGAGCAATGGCATGCCTTCCGCGCATTCGATGGCATCCCCCGCCTCGGCGAAGAGCCATGGCACGCCGACACCTACTCCCGCGAGCTGAACGCAGGCGAGCAGCGGCATCTCTTCCACCCGTCCCATGCCGATGGCTTCTACCCGCTCATCCAAGGCGCGCAGTTCAACCTCTTCGGCGCCCACCAGGGCGAGCTGCCCGACACCTGGGTCGACCCCGGCGCGGGCGGCGCGGGCGGGTTCTTGCGCGAGAAGCAACGGCGGCGGGTCGACAAGGCGATCGCCAAGGCCGTCGGCGGCAAGGGCACCATCCGCGAGCGCGCCAAGCGCTGGCTGCGCAAGCACGCCGGGCAAGGCACGGTGCCAGACGAATGGCTGCGGCTCGATTGGGATGACTACCGGTTGGCGTGGCGCAATATCGCGCGCAACGACGACCGAAGGACGCTGATCGCCGGAATCCTGCCCCCCAGGATCGCGCTCAGCCACACCGCGTTGTACGTTCGGCCCTATACGCTGCACATCGAGACCGATCGCATCCGCTGGACCCCGCAGTTCGATCGCTGGCAGCTCCTGTACCTCGCCGGCATGCTCGCCAGCTTCGCCTGCGACGCGGTCGCGCGGACCCGACTGGCCAAGACGCACATGACCACCAAGCTCTTCCTCGGCATGCCCGTGCCCCGCTGGGAAGACGCCGCGATCCACCGGCGGATCGCCGAGCTGTGCTGCGACCTCACCTGCCTGCCGGCGACCCCCGAGCGCCCGTGGGCCGACTACACCGCCCTCGCCGCCGCCGTCGGCCGCGACCCGGCGACCCACGGCCTCACCGACCCCGCCGACCGCCGCGAGGCCGAAATCGAGCTGAACGCCCACGCCGCGCAGCTCTACGGCCTCGACCGCGCCGGCCTGCGCTACCTCATGGACGCGCTGTTCATGACCCCCCGCTACGCCGACGTGCACCGCGAACTCCGCGATGCCATCGCCGCCCGGCTGTCCGAGTCACCCGACGACGGGTGAGCCGTTCGGGGTGGATCCGCGGGCTGGGCAGTCGCCGCCCGGCATCTGCGACCTCTTCAGATCGAGGGTCGTCGTCCGCGATACCGTGCCGTCTGCTGACGCGGACGGGCCCATGCGGTAGAGGACGCCGAGCGCAGCGCGTCGATGCCTGGGAGCGCTTGGTATGACTGGCCTGGGGCCTACCTGGATGCCTGAAAGTGGGCCTCGACCGAGTCGACCCCGACCCTCGTGGGGGGCCTCGACTTGCCCGCCCTCCAGCCTCGTGGGGGGCCTCGACTTGCCCGCCCGCCAGCCTCGTGGGGGGCCTCGACCTGCCCGCCCCCGCGCCTGAGCTTCCAGGGGGCGGTCCTTGGGTACGTCTGGAGCCTCGACGGCTTGGCGTGCTCTCGTTGCTTCCCTGCTCATGCCCCTCGGTCCCTCGATGTGCGTCGCCACCAGTGCGACGCGATCATCGTCCGCCTTCCCGAAGTGTCGATGACGCCCAAACTGTGGTGATCCACTTCGCTGGCCTGTGAGCACCGCTCGCGTCAGTATTCCGATGTGGGTTGCTGCCACGAGAGATGCCCCACATGGGGTGAAACTGCGCGATCGGGCGCATGATTTACTGCCAATCCGGGGTGTCTCTTGACGAGAGTGTTCTCTGTGTCGATCTTATTGGCAGGAGTGACCGGTGTCCGAACCTTCGAAGACCTCTCGGAACTGGCAAACGTTTTGCTATGCGGCGACAGTCGCTTGTGAACAACAGGAGGAGCACCATGACAGGGTGGATGATCGGGACATGTATCCTCGTGGCGATCGTGGCGGTGTTCGCGTGGCGGCGCAAGAGCCCATCGGAGCGACTATTCGAGGCGTTTAGGTCCCACAGTACGAGTGGAGGTCGCCTTGAAGCCCTCCTCGCGAAAGGCGTGGACCCCGACATGCCGGTCCGGGTCGACTACAACGCGCTCGAGGCGGACCGCCTTGAACTCTTCGCACGGCTTCTCATCACCCGTGACCCCCAAGCGGCGGTCGATACCGTCACCCGCGCCAATACCTTGCGGGAGACTGAGCAGATGGTGGATTGCCCGCCGATCCTCGCGGCGATCTGGTTCTCGATCGGAGATCCAGTCAGTCCGATCAGTGCCCTCCTCGATGCTGGCGCGAACCCGAATCCTCCGCATGAATTGCTAGGCTGGAGTCCACTTGAGATGGCCGCCCAGAAGGGCTACCAGAAGAGCGTCGAGCGGCTGCTCGCTGCGGGCGCAGATCCATCGAGAGTCAAGGAGGGCTCAATCCCGATGGATCTATTGCTCACGCGCTGCGACGACGGGATCCGAGAGCGCATTGTCGCTGCGCGTGGTGCCGACGACTCGGGCCCGATCGACGCTCTCGCGGAGGAGGTCGAAGAGGTCGAAGATGGCGGGCCGACCACAGCTACCCAGGATGACGTGGCGTCCGGGCCACCGTCCGCGAGCCCCCCCGCTCAGTCGGTGCTAGGGCTGCCGCTCGCGTCCGCAACCAGCGTCGGATCGGGTCGCCAGCTCGACGTCCAGATGATGGAATTCAACCTGCCTGCCGAAGTCATCGGTGACTTTGAGGCTAAGAACCTGTTGAACATGTTGATGCGCCGTGCTTTCGCCGAACTCGATCGTCGGGCTGGTGGTGATCATTGGTGTGGTGAGGTCGAGCCCGGGATCTTCAAGGACGCCGGCCGACCCGGTGGGTCGCTCATCGTGAGTGTTCACGTCGAGCAAAGCATGTCTCGGCCAACGCAAGAAGTCTTCTACGAGACGTGGGCGGCCATCAAACAAGAGCGCAGCGAGGGCGTTTGAGCGCCTGAGAGATCGGTCAGGCCCCCCTCCTCGATTCTCGCGTCGACGCATGGTGTATTGGCAGCCCGAGAATGGCGGCGATCTCCCCCTACAATTCGTCATCCGTCGGGGGGCTGCACGCTCCTTGCGCCAGATGGCACCGCCGGACGAGCGCACGAGCCCGGCGTGTATCCAAGTCGATATCACCCGCCAGCGCGTCGGCGCTCTCGCAATCGCAGTCGGCCAGCGCGCGGTCGAAGCGTTCGAGCGGCGTCGGCTCTGCGGGCACCGTCGCAGCAGGCGGCGCGGGCGGGTGCAGGGCTCGACGCGGCGCGGACGGCCAGATCGCCGCGACTGCGACCGCCGTGAACACCCCCGCCGCGAACGCCAGCCCGATCGATGCCCGTCGTGGTGGGGCGGGCTCGGAGACCAACTCCCCCGAGACGTGCGCCGGCTCGGTGGCGGGCAACGGCTCCGTCGGAGCGAGCGGCGCGGCGGGTGAGAGCAGCGCCCGCAGCTCGGCGGCATCGGGGCGAACGCCGGGATCCTTGCGCAGCGCTCGGGTGATCGCGTCGGCCAGGCCGCGGGGCACGCTCCGGGGCAGCGGCGGCACATCGGCTTCGAGGTGCTGCCGGGCGACCTCCAGGGTCGTCAGCGCCCGGAACGGCGGGTGGCCGGCGACGGCGGCGTAGAGCGTGGCGCCGAGCGCGTACAGGTCGATCGACGGCGCGACGACGCCCTGCCGGATCTGCTCCGGCGCCATGTAGGCCGGGGTGCCCATCACCAGCCCCGAGGCCGTGAGCGGGTCGGGGTCGTCGACCGGTCGAGCGACGCCGAAGTCGATGAGCGTCACCCGCTCGGCGCCGTCGACCCCCCGGTGCAGCATGATGTTGCCCGGCTTGACGTCGCGGTGGACGAGCCCGGCGCGGTGGGCGCAGTCGAGGCCGTCGAGCACGGCCCGCCCGATGTGTGCGGCGCGTGCGGGGGGCAGCGGGCCCGACGTGCGCAGGGCGTCAGCGAGGGAGAGCCCGTTGATCAGCGGCTGGGCCATCCACAGCAGCCCGAGGTCGGCGTCGTGGCCCAGATCGAAGACGGTGATCAGGTTGGGGTGGTCGAGGCCGGCGAGGGTCTGCGCCTCGCGTCGGAAGCGGGCGGCGAGGTCGGGCGGGTGGTCGGGGCACGTCTTCAGGGCGACGGCGCGGTCGAGGCGGCGGTCGTGGGCCCGGTAGACGGCGCCCATGCCGCCCGATCCGATCGCGGCGGTGACCGTGTAGCGATCGGCGAAGTCGTGCCCGATGACTCGGGCCGGGTTCAAAACCGGCCCCGCACGCTGATGCCACCCGGGCCCGGGGTGACTTCGAGGTCTTCGTCGGCGGTGAGCCAACCGTGGAGGGCGAAGCCGGTGGCCGTCGCGGCGAGGCCGGTGGCGAGGCTGCCGCAGATGAAGTAGCCGAGCGCTTCGAGGCGCGCGTCGCGGAAGCGCCGGAGAGTCGCCGACTCGGCGGGTGAGCCCGCGGGGTGATCGCGCCACTGACTCCAGGCGTCGTCTCGCTCGGCGGCGGCGTCGACGCCCCAGCCCCAGAGGATGACGCTACCGACCGCCGAGGTGATGGCGACGCCGGTCCAGAGGTAGACGGTGCCGTCCTCGTCGGGTGGGGGCGGGGCGTCGGGCTCCGGGGTGAGCGCGCTGGTGGGCTCTGGCGGGTCGGTGATCGACCCGTGGGTGTCGACCGGCGCGGTCGGCGCGGGCTCTGTCGGTGCGGGCAGCTCCTCGGCCGGGGCCGCTGGTGGCTCGCGCGCAGGCGGGGTCGTCGTCGGCGCGACGACCGGCGGGACCGCGGGCGCAGGTTGTGGCGAGGCCGCACGTTGCTTGGTCCGGCGCTTGGCGGGCGGCGGGGCGGCGGCGGGCGGCGCCTCGCGGGCTGCTTCACACGCGCGGCGGTGCTCGGCGGCCCACTTCGAGGCGGTCGACCGCAGATCGTCCTCGGCCGCCGCCGACGCGACGAACGCATCGGCGCGCTGCGCCAGGGCGCAGGGATCGCCGGCCCGGGTGCGGGCGATCTCGAGCGCGCGGAACCGCAACAGGTCGGCCAGCTCGGCACAGTGGGCGTCAGCGGCGGCGGCGTCGAGGGAGGCGACCGCCGCGGCGGGGTGCTGCTGGTCGGCGGC
>JAUHXC010000080.1 GCA_030427205.1 bacterium
GCAGACGTCTTCGATGTCGGCGATCCCGTCGCCGTCGGCGTCGACCTCCGCGCGGCACCATTCGTGATTCGGACAGCGATGGCGCGGGGCGAGGTCGCACGCGTCGCCGATGCCGTCGAGGTCGGAGTCCTTGCGCGCCGGGTCGAAGACGCGCGGACACAGGTCGCCGAACAGCGCCTGACCGAGCGGGTCGGCCACGGCGTCGTCGCCGTCGATGTCCGGGTCGCACGCGTCGCCGACGCCGTCGCCGTCCAGGTCGAGGTTGGCCGGGTCGGCCGCCAGGGGGCACGTATCGAGGTGGTCGAAGATACCGTCGCCATCGTCATCCCGATCGCAGCGATCGCCGCGGCCGTCCCGATCGGTATCGAGCTGGTCCGGGTTGGCGAGATTCGGGCAATTGTCCACGCCGTTGAACCAGAGGTCATCGTCGCGGTCCTCATCACAGGCATCGCCCTTGCCGTCGAGGTCCAGATCCCCCTGCCGAACATTCCGATCTTCCGGACAGTTGTCGACGCTGCGCGACCCGTCGGCGTCGACATCGCCGACCAGCCCACCGGCGGCGTCGAAGCTCATCGCCCACACCCCGCGGATCCACGTGCGCGGGCGGTTCTCGTCCCCCGGGAAGCCCTCGCTGCCGTCCGCCGCCAGCGCGAACGCGCGATCGGTGCGCGGCTTGTCATCGTCGGGCAGCAACTCGAACGCCCCTTGCGGCAGCATGACCCCGGCCCGCGGCAGCTGCCCCTGCGCCAGCTGGTAGTAGGTATAGGTCACGTCGAACGTCGCGCCCCACGAGAGCCGGGCGGTGAAGGTCGAGGCCTGAGGCGCCAGCTTGCTCGAGCAGTCGGGCTCGGCCGGCAGCATCGCGCGCCAGATCACGACCAGCTCATCGTCCTCGACCGTGTACTCGACGTGGTTGAAGGCGGCCGCCTCGTCCTCGGCCCAGTCGGGGCAGGTGCCGCCCAGCGGCGTCTGCAGCGCGATGAGGACGGGCTTTCGCGGTTGGGCCCGCTCGGTCAGCGGTCGAGCGTCGTCGTCGAACGCATCGGCCAGGCGATCTTCGAGCGCGATGATCCCGTTGGGATAGATGTACGCCCGCTCGGTCTCGACGCCGGCAGAGACGAAGACGAAGTCCTGGGAGAAGCCCGCCGCTCGGTCGAAGCTGATCTCCTGATTGCGCACCGGCTGCCCAACGGGCAGCGGCGGTGGCTCCTGGGGCCCTGTGGGCGGCGTGGCGGCCATGGTCGGCGCGGCGGTGAGCAGAGCGATCGCGATGGAAGAGACGCGGAGCAGCATGGGGGTCGACCTCGGTGCCAGGGGGCGAGTTCGGTGTTGCGCAGGAGCCCTTGTATGTCCCGAGTGTGACTGGGATTCCGGGCGGGGTCAAGCGCTGCCCTGTGGGTTGTCTCGCTGACATGGCAGCGCATGCCATCCCAAGGCCGTGGCAATGGCATCCCGCGACTGTTCATTGGCCGGTTCAACGCTGGCTGGGCAGCACCCAGGCCTGGGCCAGCGCGCGGTTGAGTCGGGTCCACCACGCGCGGGCCGCGGTGTTTCGGTCGTCATCTCCGAGCAGCGCCGGGTCGAAGCCGACCCATTCCAGGTGGAAGTCTTCGTCGATCGGACGACCGACGGGCAGCTTCTCGTCGGCGGCGGCGAAGACCTGCTCCAGCAGCGACTGCTCGATGCGGGTGACCGTGGTCAGCAGCGCCGCGTCGTAGAGGTCTTTCGCCTGGGTGTGCATGTCGGTCCACAGCCACAGGATCTTCCACGCCAGCGCCAGATCGGGCGGCGCGATGCGCAGGCCGCTGGCCAGAGGCTGCGCCGGACGCAGCAATACTTCGCCGAAGACGATGTCGAGCTGCAGCACGTCCCAGACGCCGTCGTCCATGATCCACGGCACGACGAGGCGGCAGCCCGGGGCGCGGGCGTAGGTCCAGATGTCGGACCAGGCGACACGATCGGCGGCGAAGGTGACGCCCTCGACCCGCAGGCCGCCGATCAGCGCCTTCAAGCGCTCGAGCAGCGCCGCGCCCTCGGCGCTGTCGATGGTCAACCCGGCGGGCTCGACGACGAAGTCGAGATCTTTCGGTTCACGCGCGCGCTCGCCCAGGTAGAACGGCATCGCCGCCGAGCCGCGCAGCACCAGCCGCGAGGCGTCGGGCCCGGTCGCGAGGGCGGCCAGCGCTGCCGCCAGGACCCGCCGGCGAGCGTCGAGAAACACCGTGCGCCGCGTCTCGTCCAGCGGCGGGTCGTCGACCGCGAAGGCCTGGGGATATTGCTGCAGCGCCGGATCGAAGACCCGACGCTCTCTGGGCACCTCGCCGGTGGGCGCCACCAGCGTCGGCGGCGCGTCGTGACTCACGGCCGGGGTGCCCAGCGCCTCGGTCAGTCGGTTCCACCAGCTCATCGTATCTCCAGCCAGCCCGCGTCCAGCTCGGCCCGCGAATCGTAGACCACCAGCTCGCGCTCCACCGAGAGAATCGTCTGGTCGGCCAGCGCCCGGCGACCGGCGTCGAAGGCCGATCGCACCCCCGACCACGGCCGCCCGTAGCCCCGCTGGGTCACGAAGCGCTCGTGTCGCCCGTCGCTGCGGCGGCGGCGGGCGTTGCGCGACAGGTGCCCGCCCAGCGGCTCGACCCGCGCCAACAGCGCCGCGCGGTCGAAGTCGTCGGGCAAGAGCAGCTTGATGTGCTGCTCGAAGTATTGTCCGGCGGCGGGCATGCGATCCGGCGCCACGTCGCGCACGTCGAGCTCGATCTTTCGCCGCACGACCGCGACGCCCCGGCGGTCCAGCTCGGCGCAGACCGCGCTCAGGCGCGCCTCGGCGGACGGGCCCGCGCCGCGCCACGTCAACATCGGCTGATCGGGGTGCCGCCCGCGGGCGAGCTGGATATGGGTACAGCGCACGCCGAGCGCCGCCGCGAGCCCGACCGCGTCGCTGCCGGGGGCGAGCGTGAGGTGCACCTCGTGCCGCGGGACGGCCGCGTCGGTCTGCCCGGTCATCCGCGCCCCAGCATCGCCTGGCGCTCGGCGATCGCCGCCGCCCGCTCGGGGCGCAGGGCGGCCCAGATCCGGTGGGCGAGGGCCAGCGCCTTGCGCGCCCGCGGGCGGTCGGTGACGACGAGGCAGGTGGCCAGCCGCTCGAACATGCGCCCTTTGTCGGGGCCGAAGAACAGCGACTGCTCGGCCAGCTCGACCGCCCGATCGAAGCAGCGCCGCGCCCGCTCGGGGCGGCCGCTGTGGTGCTCGACCTCGGCCAGTATCGCGAGCGGGCCGCAGCGGTGGCCGGTGGCGAAGCCGTCCATCCAGGCCTGCTCGACCTCGGCGGCGTCGACCCGGGCGGCGGCGTAGCGGCCCATGGCCAGGGCGCACAACGCCCGGTGGGTGAGCACGTCGCCCATCAGGCTCGAGCGGGTCGGGCGCAGCAGCATCAGCGCCCGGTCGAGCACGTCGCGCACCCGGTCGAGGGCGCCGGTATCCCACAGCGCGTCGGCGAGGTGCACCCGACACAGGGTCTGCCCGGCGACCTGTCCCAGCCGGGCGAAGCGCTCGAGGCCCTGCATCGCCAGCGCCGCGCCGTCCGGGTGGCCGGTCCAGGCGCGCATGGCCGCCAGCCCTTCGGTGGCCCAGGCGACGCCGAGCTCGATGCCCGCCCCTTCGGCCACCGCGCGCCCCTCGCCGAAGCAGGCCAGGGCCGTGGTGACGCGCCCGCGGCTGCCCAGCGCCCAGCCCAAGCCGTGCAGGCTGCGGGCGACGCCGTCGGGATCATCCGCCTGTTCGAACAGCGCCCGGGCTTCGGTCCACAGCCCGTGGGCGGCGTCCATCCGGCCGGCGAAGAAGGCCGCCTGGCCGTCGAGGCGCTTCATCTCGGCCCGGGGCCAGGGGGCGTCGGGCGGTCGGGGCAGCGCGCGCAGCGCGTCGAGCGCGGCGGTGGCCTGCTCGGCGCGGCCGCTGAAACGGGCCGCCTCGGCCCGGATGGCGAGCAGCCGGCCCCGCCGCGCGTCGTCGGGGCCAGCGTCGGCGAGCGCGGCCTCGGCGCTGTCGAGCAGAGCGGCGCCGGCGCGATAGCTGCCGCCGGTCACCGCCCGCCGCGCGGCCACCAACCAGGCGTCGAGCGCCGCGTCGGGCTGCCCGCCCAGGGCCAGGTAGCGGGCCCGTCGCTCGGCGGGGCGGGGGTCGGTCGGATCGGGATCGGCGACGATGGCGGCGCAGCGCCGGGCGAGGGCGGCGGCGCGGCCCTCGGCCCGCAGCCGGTCGAGCAGCGCGTCGCGGGTGAAGCGGTGGGTGAAGCTCCAGCCGCCGTCGGCCCGCCGGGCGAGCCCCAGGTCGAGCAGCGCGTCCGCCAGGGCCTTGAGCGCCGACGCGGGGCAGCCGCTGACCGCCTGCCAATCGACGTCGGGTACCGCCATGCCGAGCACCGCCGCCGCTTCGAGGGCCCGCCGCGCGATGGGATGCTCGACGCCGCTGCGGGCGACCGCGCGGGTGAGGCGCGCCTCGCCCAGCGCGATGCGATCGGCGGGGATGGGCGTCGCGCGATCGCCCATCGGCGCGAGCCCCTCACAGCCCGGGCGCAGCGCGTCGTCGGCCAGCCACTCGGCGACGGTCTGCACCGCGAACAGCGTGTCCCCGTCGGCGGCCTCGGCGAGCCGCTCGGCGAGCGCCGGATCGAGCCCTACGCCGTCGACGAGCATCGTGCGCAGGGTCTCTTCGGGCAGCGGATCGAGGTGCATCGGCCGCGTCTCGCCGCGCAGCTGTTCGAGGGTCGCCCGCCGCTCGGCGCCGATCTCGCCGCAGGCGTCGAGCGGCGGGCAGGTGATGAGCACCGTCAACGGCAGCTCGGGGCGCGCCAGCAGCCGGCCGGCGATGTCCAGCGACGCCACGCTCCAGTGGGCGTCGTCGAGGCGCAGCACCACCGGCCGGCGACGCCCGCGCCAGCCGAGCCAGCGGGTGAGCGCGTCGACCACCGCGTCCTGGCGCCCGCCGCGCTCGACGACGCCCCGGCGGGCCAGATCGAAGAGCGCGTCGGCGGTCGTCTGCCGCTCGTCGGCCTCGGCGTCCGGGGCCCAGCGCCCCAGCTCGTGGTCGATGCGGGCCCGCAGCAGCCCGTCCGGCGCGTCGACCGCCCGCAGCATGCGCAGGACCGCCGCCGCGATGCCGTCCCCGCGCGCCGGGATCGGACCATGGGTCGCGTGCAGCACCGACGCGGCCCCCAGCTCGTGGGCCCGGCGGGTCAGCCAGTCGGCGAGCCGGTCGCGTTCGAATCGGCCCGGCGAGGTGACCAGGCACAGCCGGGGCTGGCGGCCGGCCCAGACTTCACGCAGCGTGCGCCACAAGCGGTCGCGGGCGCGCATGTGGCCGACCATCGGCAGCGTGCGCAGGCCGAACAGCCCGGTGCCGATGCGCCCCACGACCCCGCGCGGCGCGCCCGACCCGCGCCAGTCCTCCGGCAGATCGACCGGCGCCGGCGGCGCGGAGGGCCCGTGCCGATCGCCGGCGATCGAGGCCGAGACGGCGGGCACCGTCCACCCCGTCGGGGCGCTCAGCGCGCCGTCGACGGTGGTGTCCTGCCCCACATCGGACGGGCGGTGATGGCCCGGCTGGGGCGCGGTCTGCTCCTCCGCCGGCACCGCCTCGGCGGGCCGGGGCGCGGCGCGCAGGGCCTCGCGCACCGCCCGTGGCCCGTCGTCGGCGGGGCCACACGCCGACAGCGCGGCGGCGGCGTCGGCGGCCCGGTCGAAGCGCCGGGTGGGGTCTTTGCGCAGCAGTCGGCGCAGCCACTCCGCGAAGGGCGGCGCGACGCCGGGGCCCAGGGCCGGCGGCGCTTCGAAGAGGTGCTTGCTGGTGACCTCGATGAGCCGCTCGGCGACGAAGGGCGGCGCGCCGGTCGCCAGGTGCCAGGCGACGCAGCCCAGCGCGTAGAGGTCGGTCCACGGGCCCACGTCGCGCCAGCGACCGCGGATCTGCTCCGGCGCCATGTAGGCCGGCGTGCCGACGATGCGGGTCTCGGTCTGCTCGCCGGCCCCGTCGAGCACCTGAGCGATACCGAAGTCGGTCAATACCGCCCGTACCCCGTCGCCCTCGGCCCGCAGCAGGATGTTGCCCGGCTTGATGTCGCGGTGGATGACCCCCCGGGCGTGGGCGTGGGCCAAGGCCTCGAGCACGTCGAGCAGCAGGGCGCGCACCACCGGCCACGGCTGCGGCAGCGGCAGGCGCCACAGGTCGCCCTCGGGCAGCCAGGTCATGGCCAGCCAGGGGCTGGCGGCGCGCACCTCACCTTCGGAGGCGGCCTCGGCGCGCGCGTCGATCGTGCCCGTATCGAGCACGGACGCGACCCGCGGATGATCCAGGCCGGCGAGGGCCCGCACCTCGGCCCGCAGGCGGCGCCGCAGCGAGGCATCGTCGGCCCCCGCGGGCAGGACCTTGATCGCCGCCTCGGTGCCGTGCAGCCGGTGGCGTCCGAACCAGACCCGGGCCATGCCGCCGCGGGCCGCGGGCTTCAGCACGTCGAACGATCCGGCGCGGAAGATGGGTGAACTCGACTCCACCCTCCGACTCTACGCCTGCGCAGCGTGGTCCGACAATGCTGCGCGGCCCGACGATCGCTGCGCGGCCCGTCGATGCTGTGTGGCTCCGCGCGGCAGCACGGGCCGAGCGCGGCCGGCGTCAGCGGGTCGGATCGAAGACCGCGATCAGCGCGCCTTCCGGATCGGCCGGCAAGCGCGGCATGCGCACGACCTGCTCCCCCAGGCGCAGCTCGACGCTGACTGCCGGATCGGCCGCCAGCGGCAGGTCGAGCATCTGCAGGAAGGGGAACTGGCCGAAGATCGGGTTCTCGGCGCCCGGCTCGCCGTCGCGCCCCTGGTCGTAGACGAACAGCGCGATCAGCGTCTCGGCGGCCGGCGCGAGGGCCTCGGTGAGCACCGACGCCCCGTCGATGCGCAGGTCGTCGACCCCGAACGTCAGCGCCCGGGTCGACGAGAAGACCACCATCACCGACGTCTCGGCGGTGAACGGCACCTGGGTCAGGATCAGCCCGGCGGTGCTGCCCGGGCCGGGCAGGGTGCGCAGGTAGACCAGCGGGTCGTCGCCGACGAACGGCGGCCGGTAGTAGCGCACCGGTGTGCCGCCGCCGGCCGGGCGCACGTGCAGCTCGTAGGGCACGTCGCGCTCGGCGGCGAAGGGGCCCCAGCGGCCCTCGTCATCGGTGAAGAACCGCGCCTCGGGGCCCGCGTTCAGCCGCTGCCCGCTCTCGGGATCGAGCGCCCAGACGTCCACCGTCGCGCCGACCTCGACCCGGTTCTCGCCCAGGGTCAACGCGCGGCCGCTGACGATCGGTACGTCGGCCGGCGGCCGCTCGACGGTGGCCGGCGGCGCGCCGTACAAGAAGGTGTGCACCGCTTCGAACGCCGCGTCCTCCGTGGCGACGGCGTAGTGGTCGACCCCCGGCAGCATCACGTTCTCCGCGCCGGGGATGTCGGCGCCCGGCACGATCAGGTCGCCGTCCGACCACACGTTCAGCGTGCGCACCGGCATGTCTGGCGGGCCGGGCGGCGCCTCGTCGGGGAAGCTGCCGACATGCACGTAGGCCTCGACCTTGGCCGCGCGCGCCCCGTCGGCGAGGTACTCATAGCCCAGCCGCCCGCCGGCGGAGTGTCCCATCAGGTGCACCTGCTCGACCCCGTGGCGGGCGCGCACCGCGTCGACGAACGCGTCGAGGTCGGCCGCGTGGTCGGTGTTCATGTCGAGGGTGTTCCAGTCGAAGGCATGATAGCGATCGGGGCAGTAGCCATTGGCCGCGAAGCGGGCGACGTGGGCCGCCCAGGTATCGCCGGCGGCGAGCAGGCCGTGGGCCATGATCGCCGGGGGCCGGCTCGCGTCGCACTCACCCCGCGGCGGCAGCTCGCGGGGCGGCGCGATGGCCAGATCCGGCGCCATGTCGGGCGGCGCGGCGTCGAAGGCTGCCGCGTCGGGTGTCATGTCCGATGCCATTTCCGATGCCATGTCAGATGCCATGTCCATCACTGATGTGTCAGACACTGTGCCATCGGGCGACATGGCATCGCCGGCGGCGGATCCGTCGCCGTCGTCACAGCCCGCGAGCGTCAGCAGCGCCAGCAGCATCGGCCAGAGCAGGACCGTCGAGGGCGCCGGACCGCGCCGTGGGGATCGCATCGTTCGCTTCATGGGCCTCCGCCTCCCGGCCGCGCCGCTGCGGCCGACGGTTTGGATACGCGAGCGCCGCCGAAGATACGCCACCCCCGCCCGCGGTGATACCGCCGAGTCATGGGCCTGTCAGTATCCCGCGGCTACCCTGCGTACAGTTCCTGATTCAGCGGCGGTCGCATGGCCCGACCGCAGCGGCCCCGACGGAGTCTCCCATGAGTTGCCCCGTGATCCTGCTCGTCTTCGCCAACGACCGCGCGCCCCACGGCGCCTGGCTGAGAGCGCTCGACCGTGAGCACGACCGCATCACCGACGCGCTGGCCCACGCCGTGCGCGGTGGGCTGTGTCAGGTCGAGACCGTCTACAACGCGACCCACGACCAGTTCTTCGAACGGTTGACCCGCTTCTCGTCACGGATCGTCGGCATTCACTTCGCCGGCCACGCCAACGCCGACGGCCTCTGCCTCGACAGCGAAGAGCGGCGCCCGCTGACCGCCGCGATGCAGAGCCTGATCGACGCGTTCGAACAGCTGCCGCGGCTGCGCTGGATCTTCCTCAACGGGTGCGGCACCGAGGCCCACGTGGCCGCGCTCCAGCGGCGCATCCCGGTGCCGGTGGTGGCGACGAGCAGCGCGATCCTCGACGAGGTCGCCTGTGACTTCGCCGGGCAGTTCTACTGCTCGATGGCCCATGGCAAGCCGCTGCTGGCGGCCTTCGACCTGGCCATGGCCCGGGTCAAGAGCGAGGTGCACGACGCGCCGCGCGCTCTGCGGCCGCCGGCGCAGCAGCGCATGCTGCGCCCGGCGGCGGTGCGCGACGCCTGGCCCTGGGCGCTGCACCTGCCGCCGGGTCGCCGCCGGGCGCGCTGGCGTCTGCGCCCGCCCCGGCGTCCGCAGCTGCGCCGCCTGGTGAGCGCCGGCGTGATGCTGCTCATGTCGGCGGCGCCGTCGATCGTCGGTGAGCTCGGCGGTGATGCGGGCGACGGGCTCGGGGTGGCGGTCAGCGAGGCGCTCGACGCGTGTGAGTGCGCCGCGGCGTCCAGCCGCCTCGCCCGCCTCGACGCGGCGGCGCAGCGCGGGCTCTGGGCGACGCTCGAAGCCCGCTGCGGCTCGGCGCCGCAGCCGGGCAGCTGCGCCGAAGAGCTCTCGGCCCGGCGGGACGACGCCGCCTCGGTTCATCGCTGCGACGAGGCCCGCGCGCTGCAGCGGCGGCTCGCCGAGCAGTTCTGGGTCGAGCCCTCGCCGCTCATGCGGGCCCACTGCCCCGGCTCCTGAGCGCCGCGGCGGGCGTCAGCGCGGGCGCAGGATGACCGCGCCATAGGGTGGGCGCGGGCGCACCCGGGGCGTGCCGCGCACCGCGGCCCAGCTCACCAGGGCCAGGCGGGTGCCCGCCGTCGTCGGCCGCGCGGCGTGCTCGTAGCGGTGGTCGCTGGGGAACGCGATGAGCATGCCCGCCCGCGGCTGCACCTCGTAATCCAGCTTGGGGAAGGCGATCGCGCCGCCCTCGTAGTCGTCGTTGACGTAGACCAGCACGCTGTAGTCCCGGTCCTGGGCCCGCACGTAGCGCTTCTCGGCCTTGTCGTAATGCTCGGCGTCGGCGTGGGCGTGATACTTGCCACCCGGCCCGTAGCGCAGGATCTGCGGCCGCTCGAACCACTCGAACTCGACCCCGTAGTGGGGCTCGAGCCGGTGCCCGTACACGTCGGTGAAGAGCGTCACGATCTCGGGGGCCAGGCCGTCGATCTTGACCTTCTCGGTGATGCGTTTGTCGCTGGCGACGGTGACCAGCTTGCCTTCGCTGGTCTTGTCGTGATCCAGCACCTGCAGCGGCCGGCCGGGGGCCGCGAGGGCGTAGTCGGTGATGCGGCGGCAGGCGTCGGGGTGCAGGTAGTGATCGATCACCATCACGCCCGGCGGCGTATCGCGGCGCATGCGTCCGGCCTCGGGGTTGCCGGCGCCGCGGGCCTCGACCAGGGTCACCGGGCGCAGGGGCGTCTCGTCGTCGGCCCGCCGCGCCGACATGGGGAAGCGATGGCGCACGTCTTCGTGATGGCTCACCGCGCCCCGCCGCGGCGCGGTGAAGCGGCGATCGTCGTCCGGCGGCGGCAGGCCCGCGACCCGCCGCATCTGCCGCCGCAGCCGGGCGCCGTTCTCGTCGGTGAAGAACGAGACCAGCGTGAAGCGCAGCCCGGCGGTGACCGGATCGACCCGATGCATCAGCGCGCAGGGGAAGATCACCGCCGTGCCTGCCGCCGGCCGGTAGCCGTCGGGCCCGTACTCGGGGAAGACCAGCCGCCCGCCGCCGAAGTCGTCGTTGAGGTTGAGGGTCATGGCGACCCGGCGGTGGGCCAGGGCCGGTTCGAAGTTGTCCCGATGCTGCGAGAAGAAGCCGCCGCCGTCGGCGGGATAGCAGCCCACCTTGTACGCCTCGCGCCGCGTCGGCCGGAACCCGAACACCTTCTCGATCTCGGGCAGCAGCCGCCCCACCAGCGCCGCGTCGATGCGGGCCCGCAGATCCCGCGGGATCTGCACGTCGGTGCGCACCTTGCGCTTGAGCCGCACAGTCGAGCCGCCGGCCGATCCGGTGCGCCCCTGGAAGTGATCGCCGTCCTGCCAGGCGTCGAGCAGCGCCGCCCGCAGCTCGGCGTCGATGGCGTCGGGCACCACCAGCACCGGCGGGTGCGGGTCGATGGTCCGCGCGTCGCGGTCGTCGAGCTCGGCCAGCGTCCGCCCGCGGTCGACGATCGCGCCGATGGCGCTGGCGGTCAGCCCGGTGTGCAGCGCCGCGACCCGCAGGTTGCGGTCGAGCAGGAAGGCCCGCTCGCCGTTGGGGCCGGTGCCGAACGCCCGCGCCGCGGCCCCGTCGCGGTCGAACCAGACCGTCGGCCGGCCGGCCCTCACCCGCTCGGCCATGGGCCCCACCGCCACGATCACCGCCTGCACGCCGGCCTTCTCGAAGTCGGCGGCCCGGCGCATCAGCAACGCGACGAAGGGCTCGGCGGCCGGGGCGTCGGCGGGCACGAAGAACAGCGCGGTCGGCGCGCCGGCGTAGAGCTGCAGCTCGCCCTTGCGGCCGCGGGCCATCGGCAGGGTCATGTACGGCGCGAAGTCGCCCACCTGCAGCGCCGGGGTCTCGACGGTCGGCGGCGCCGGCGGCGGCGGGATCCAATAGCCCTCGACCCGGGCCACGTCGCGCAGGTTGCGGATGAACGCACAGCGCTCGGCGTCGGCGGTCGGGCGCCCGGCGGCGAGGTCGAAGCCGCAGAAGTCGGCGAAGTCAGCGGCGCTGCGGGCGCGGCCCAGGCCGAAGCCATCGTCTGCGTCGGGCAGCTCGTGGGCCTTGAGCGGCTCGAAGCCGGTCAGCCGGCGGATGCGTTTGCGGGCGGCGCCGCGCAGGCGACGCCAGTCGGGGTGGTGCTTCCAGTGCAGCGGGCGCTGGTCGCCGCCGTCGTTGAAGCGGTGCCAGAGCAAGACATCGGTCGGCGCGTAGACGTCCCAGCCGTGGGTGAAGAGCCGCAGCGAGTACGCCACGTCGTCTTCGAGATACAGCGTTGGATCGGTGGGCACCGCGCGCACGCACGCCGCGGGGGCGAAGACGAACCGCCGGTGAACGAAGGCCACCTGCACCGGCGCCTCGGGGTAGCCGTCGAAGAAGCCGGTGCGCAGGCTCAGCTCGCCGCGGTCGAAGCGGGCCGGTCGGCGAAAACCGGGGCGGACGTCGCTGCGCAGCAGGTCGGGCGGCTTGTAGCCCGCCAGCGGCCCCGAGAGCACCGCCTGCGGGCCGCAGCGGGACCACGTATCGAGCAGGGCTGCATCCCAGCCCACCGCCGGCTGGGTATGGGCGTCGACGCCGAGCACGAAGTCCTCGTCCGCCAGCAGCGTCTCGGCTTGGTGGCGCGCCCAGCAGGGCCCCTGGCTCTCGGCGGCGGGCACGTCGAGCACCCGCACCTGCGCCCGCCAGCGCTCGGGCACCGCCAGCGGTCCCTCGCCGGCGCCGGCGTCGAACTGCCAGCAGATGCCCACGCTGACCCGCTCGGGGCGCTCGGCGCGGGTCAGCAGGCGCTCGACGGTCTCGAGCACCTCCGGGTCACGATAGGCCGGAATCCGCACGAAGATGCGCGCCGTCGCGCGGCGCGCGGCGTCGTCGGCGACAGCGTCGGCGCTCGGCTGTGGATCCTGCATGGCTCGACTTCACCCCCCGACGCAGGATAGCGGCCCGGGGACGATGGCGCGACCTCCGGCGCGGGGCCGCGCGGGCGGTCAATCGCAGGCGGTCATGGTGGAGTGGGCCATGGGCTGCCCCCGCAGTCTGCGGTAGAGGCCGACGAGCTCCGGCGCGCCGGCGGCGAGGGCCTGCTCGGCCCGGTCGATCGTGGCGGCGTCGAGGCTCATCGGCGGCAGGGCGCCGTCGCGGCCGTAGCCCACGCCGTAGCGGGCGTCGACCGCGCGGTCCGCGGCGGCGCGGGCGTCGTCGTGCACGATGCGACAGATCAACTCGGCCGGCGGCCGCCTCAGATCGACGGCCATCACCCGCCCGTCGTCCCGTTCGACCGACCGGGCTCCGCCGGTGAGCGACGGCACGTCGAGCAGCAGCAGCGGCTGGCCCCCGTCGGGCCACAGCAGCCGGCGGCAGACACCGATGACGCCCGCGACCCGCTGCCAGAACCGCTCGAGGCGCCCGCCGTAGTCGTCATCGGCCTGCCAGGCCTTCGAGACCCGGGCGTATTCGACGCCCCACGCGTGGCGCAAGGCTTGTCCCAGCGCGTCGTCACCGGCCGCGTGATGCATCGCGGTGTAGTTCACCGCCTGCAGCGCGAGCCGATCCACCCGGCGCTCGCTGGCGCGGATCGCCGCCCGCAGCGGCGAGATCCACGGGCGCCACGGGCGCTCGGCGTCGTGCAGCGAGGTGGGCGATCCGCCGAGGTCGACGTGGCTGAGCACGTCGAAGTGCAGCCACGCGTGGAAGGGTCGGTGCACCCGGATCGCATCGCTGTCCCGAGAGCCGATCGCAGGCTCGCTCGCCCGGGGCGTCACACCTTCGCTCTCGGCTTTCATCGGTCTCCTTCGGGGCATACGGATCGGGCCCGGGTTTTCGGGTCGTATGTTCGATAGATTATAAGGTGTTGAAATCAATCGGATAAACTGACGATCCATGCAAAGTTCCGGGCAAAACTTCGGCAATGGTGGATGAGACCATGTCATTAGGCGAACAAACCCTTTAGGGGTCTGTATAACCACAAAAGGGTCATGCCGGATTCGTGAGGCGCGGCGAGCTTCGCAGGCCGCTCGGCGGGGTCAGCGGCGGGCGATCACACCCGGGCGATCAGAGCCGGCGGCGGGTCCGTTGCTGCCCGTGGGGCCGGTCGAGCGCCGCGCGCAGCACCACCGCTTCGAGCAGATCGCGCCCGGTCAGCGGGTCGCCGAGATCGGCGCGCCGCGGGCGGTAGTGCGGGTCGGCCGGCGCCCGCTCGCCGGGGTGGGTGATGAGGCGGTGCACGGCCCGGTCGAGGCGCGCGTCGAAGCCCTGGCCGTCGGCGACGACGAGCGCGGCGGCGACGATGATGCGCGGCGCGTCGGAGAACGACCGCCCGCCGCTGAGTCGGGTGGCCCGCTCGCGGGCGCGGCTCCAGAGGCCGGGCGACATCTCGAAGTGGGTCAGCGCCGAGAGCGCGCGGCCGCCGAGCGCGTCGTGGCGTTCGCCGAGCAGCGCGGTGATCCAGGGGCGCAGCGCCTCGACCGCCGGCTCGACGGGCAGCACGACGGCGACCCCGAAGGCGCTGGGCAGCGACAGCGCCGCGGGCTCGCCGTGCAGCGCGTTCCAGCGGTTCAGCAGGGCGCGGGCTTCGACGTCGTAGCCGATCGCGGTCAGCGCGGCGGCGGTCAGGTGCGCCCGCAGATGAGCCGGCGGCTGCGCGGACAGCGTATGATGGTCGGGTCCCGGGCGGGCGCGCACCACCGCGAACGGGTCGTCGGGCCGGGCGAGGCGCTCGATGAGGCCCATCAGCGCCGCCGGGCCCATCATCAGCGCCGCCAGCACGTCGACGGCGACCGCTTCGAACCAGGCGCCGGCGGCGGCCTGCAGATCGAAGACCACCCGCCGGCCCTGCTGCCGGGGCAACCAGGCGGGCACGCCCGGGTGACGGGCTTCGATGATCGGTCGCAAGAGCGCCGGGCGGGTGCGCACCACGGTCCGGGCGACGGCCTCGATCACCGCCGGCCAGCGGGTCTGACCGTCGGCGACGTCGGTGTCGACGAAGACCACCGGATGCTCGGCGAGCAGGCCGCGCACCGCGTCGGGGTCGCCCACCTCGGGCAGGGTCAGCGGCGCGCCGCCCGGCCAGTCGAACCAGCCGCTGCCCGCCCCGGCGGCGAGCGGGGCCAGCATCGAGGCGGCTACCGCGTCGACGTCGGCCATGATCGGGCCCAGCCGGGGGTCGTTGCGCCAGCGCGCCGCGCCCTCGAGCGCGCCGAGCACGTCGACCAGCCGCGCCTGCCGCCCGAGCAGTTCGCGCATCTCGTCGGCGCGGGCGGCCCAGTCCGACATCAACCGCGCGGCCCGCTCGGCGGCCTCCGGGCCGTCGTCTTCGAGGTCGACCTCCGCCAGCCGGGCGGCGAGCGCGGCGAGCGCGGCGTCGATGCGGTCGAACTCGGGCACGAGGCGCTGTTCGATGGCCCGGCGCAGGGGCGCGACCGCCGCGCCGCCGAGCCCCGCGGCGACGCGCTGCGCCCGTTGCCGATTGCGGGCGAGCTGCTCGCGGGCGCGGGCGGTGCGCTCGCGGGCGCGCACGAGCATGATCGTCCAGGTGCCGTCGTCCTCCTCGGGCGGCGGCATGTTCTCGGCCTGCTCGCCGGCGTTGCCGCCGGTCACCCGCTGATAGAGGTTGTAGACCCCCTGCAAGACCACCAGCAGGATGAACAGCTCGTCGATGAACTCCACGGTCGCCCCTACAGCTTCGGATGCCCCGGACCGGGCGGTCCGGGCGGGGTCGGCGCGCGGGGGGCCAGCGGGCGCGGGCCACGGCGCGGGGCGCGACGCACCGCGGCGGGCCGCTCGAGCAGCTCGGCGAGCACGTAGCGGCGGATCCAGCCGGGGCCCGCGGGCAGCAGGCCGAGCGGATCCTGGCGCTGGCCCGCTGCGGGCAGGCGCGGGCCGTCCATCAGGTGGGCTCCGGGGTGATGCCGCCCTTCTCGCTGAGCTCACTGATGTGGTGCCGCATGTCGGTGTCGGCCTCGAGGTTGCGCATCTGCAGGTAGTCCATATAGCCGAAGTTGCCGTTGCGCAGGGCCTCGGCGATGGCCAGCGGCACCTCGGCCTCGGCCTCGGCGACCTTGGCCCGCGCCTCCTGGTAGCGGGCCTTCATCTCCTGCTCCGACGCGACGGCCATCGCCCGCCGGCTCTCGGCCTGGGCCTGGGCGATGTTCTTGTCGGCCTCGGCCTGGTCGATCTGCAGCTTCGCGCCGATGTTGCTGCCCACGTCGACGTCGGCGATGTCGATGGACAGGATCTCGAACGCGGTGCCGGCGTCGAGGCCCTTGTCGATGACCTGCTTGGAGATACGGTCGGGGTTCTCGAGCACCGCCTTGTGGCTCTCCGACGAGCCGATGGTGGTCACGATGCCCTCGCCGACGCGGGCGAGGATCGTCTCTTCGCCGGCGCCGCCGACGAGGCGGTCGATATTGGCCCGCAGGGTGATGCGGCTGACGGCGATGAGCTGGATGCCGTCGGCGGCGACCGCCGAGACCTTCGGCGTATTGATGACCTTGGGGTTGACGCTCATCTTGACCGCTTCGAGCACGTCACGCCCGGCGAGGTCGATGGCCGCCGCCCGCTCGAAGGTCAGGTTGATGCCCGCCTTCTGCGCCGAGATGAGCGCGAAGGCGACCCGCTCGACGTTGCCCCCGGCGAGGTAGTGGCTCTCGAGCTGGTCGACGCTGAGGTCGAGGCCCGCCTTGACGGCGCTGATGCGCGGGTTGACCACGCTGGTCGGGCGCACCCGGCGCAGGCGCATGGCGATGAGCTGGCCGATGCCCACGCCGGCCCCCGTCAGCCGGGCGGCGATGTAGAGCCCGATGGGCACGAAGTAGAAGAAGAGGAAGACGACCAGGAGGCCGGCGCCTCCCACGGCGAGCATGAATCCGGTGGAGCCCAAGGATCTCTCCTCTCCGGCCGAGGCCGGGGTCTGCGCCGGGCGGCGCGTTCGGGGTGCGTGCGGCCGCGGGGCCGGTCCGTTCGAGGGTCAGTACGCGTCTTCGTCTTCGACGACAACCACCCGCACCCCCTCGGTCTCGACGACCTTGACCGGGGTGTCGCGGTCGATCCAGCGGTCGCGGGAGACCACGTCGACGACGTCGTCGCCGATGCGCACCCGGCCCGAGGGCCGCAGCGGGGTGAGGCTGATGCCGCGCTGGCCGAGCCAGCCGCGGTTGTCGTTGGGCGCCGCCTGCCACGGCTCGTCGTCCGCCGGCGCGCTGCCGTCCCGGCTGCCGCCGAGCGTATGCTCGAGCACCAGCCACTTGCCGAGGAACGAGCCCGGCAGGAAGCGGATGACGACGATCATCGCCAGGGCGGTGCCGAGCAGCGAGATGGTGACCGCCGTCAGCGCGTCGCCGAGCAGGCCGATCTCCCACGACGTGCCCATCGGCATGCCGATGAGCGCCATGACCAGCGCGGTGCCTATCAGCCCGATGCCGAGCACGCCGGCGACGCCGAAGCCGGGCAGCACGAAGACTTCGACCCCCAGCGCGACGACCCCCAGGGCGAAGATCACCATCTCTTCCCAGCCGGCGAGGCCGGCCACCGACGAGCCGCCGAAGAAGAGCATCAGGCACAGCACGCCGATGGCGCCGGTGATGCCGAAGCCGGGGGTGTAGAACTCGAGCAGCAGGCCGAGCATGCCCAGCGACATCAACAGCCCCGAGACCACCGGATCGGTCAGGAAGCGGGCCACCTTCTCGGCCCAGTTGACCGTGGGGCGGCGCACCTCGGCCGACTCGAGGCCCAGGGTCTCGAGGATCTCTTCGACCGAGCCGATCTTCTGCGCTGCGAGCCCGAGCTCGACCGCCTCGTCGGTGCTGACGGTGAGCAGCTTGCCCCGGGGGATGACCCCTTCGATGGCGATGTCGGCGTCGACCATGGCCTCGGCGAGCACGCCCGGTCGGCCGTTGGCCTCGGCGGTGGCCCGCATCTCGGCGCGCATGTAGCTGACGGTCTTCTCGGCCACCGGCGCCGCCTGCCCGCCCTGCAGCTGCACCGGCGTCGCGGCGCCCATGCTGCCGCCGGGGGCGAAGACGATGTGGTCGGCGGCGAGGCTGATGAGCGCGCCGGCGCTGATCGCGCGGTTGTCGACGAAGGCCACCACCGGGATCTCGGTGCGCAGCAGCGCGTCGCGGATCTGCACCGCCGCGTCGACCCGGCCGCCGAAGGTATCGACGTCGAGGATGATGACCGCCGCCCCGGCCGACTCGTCGATGATGCGCTTGACGAAGGGCGCGAGGCCCATGTCGATGGTGCCGTCGATGGGGATGACCACCGCCCGCAGCCCGCGGCCGCCGTTCTCGTCGAGCCGGGGCAGGGGCGGGGCCGCCTTCGCGGTGAACGGCACCGGCGGGCCGAGGTCGGCGGCGCGGTCGTCGTCCTTGCGGTCGTCGTCCTTCTGGTCGGCCTTGCCGTCGGACGCGGCCCGCCCGGTCTTGCCGTCGCCGCCCGCACCGGCCGCCACCTTCTCCGCGGGGCGCGCCTCGCGCTCGCCCCCCGCTTCACCGCCCGCCTCGCCGCCTTCGCCGCCTTCGCCGTCCGCGCCGTCACGGGCTGCGTCCTCGCGGGCTTTGCGCTCGGCGAGCTCCTTGGCGGCGTCGCCGATGCCCTCCAGCGCTTCGCCGGCCATGTCGCGGGCCGCCTTGCGCGGGTTGGGCGTCGGGCTCTGGGCGTGGGCCAGCGAAAGGCCCAGGCCGATGAGCAGCAGCGACGCCCAGCGTCGGATTCCAGTGGCCATCTGCATCTCCCGGTCGTCTGCCGGTCATCGTCGCCGTCGCCGCGCGATCGACGTCACCATTGTGGCGTCTCACGTCGCGGACGACGATGATGAAATACGATCGCGGGTGTCGTGGTTGCAGCCGACGCGCACCCACGACCCGGACCGACCGACGCCCCGTTCATCGAAGGCGTCGGCAGATCCTGATTCCCGAGCACGCGAGTTCGATGCACTCATGACCCGCTTCACCCATTGCGGATGCCGCCCCGACCGTGCCGGATGCCGGACGCAGAGCCCGTCTCCGGGCAGTCGCGGGGCGATGCTGCTCGCCCTGGGGCTGCTCGGGCTGCCGGCCAGCGCCTGGGCGGGCCCCGATGGCCCATGCACCCGGCGCGGTGATCGCGTCGAGCTGCTGCTCACCGCCGACGAGTTCCGCATCCCGGCCTACGACGCCCGCCGCGGGCTGGTGCTGGTGCAGCCGCAGACCGAGCTGTTGCCCGGCGTCGAGCGGCAATACACCGTCAAGCTGCGCCTGCCACACCCGCAGATCCTGATGCCCCTGGGGCCGACGGGCCTCTTTCTGGGGCTGAACGACGGCCCCGACGCCCTCGAGATGGTGGTGGTCGCCGAGCCCGGCGGGCCCGACTGCGCGGTCGAGACCCGGCCGGCCTGCGACGAGCTCGACGTGCGTGCGGTGCACCTCAAGCGCGGCGACATGATCATCTCCAGCCGCCGCCTCGATCAGCCCCTCGAGCCGTCGCTGCGCCTGAGCACGCGGGTCATCGAGCGGGTCCAGGTCGAGCAGGGCGAGGTCGAGCGCGCCGCGCTGGGCCGCATCGGCACCCGCGGCCGCAGCCTGGGCGAGCGGTGCCTGCGCAGCGCCCTCGAGCGCACCCGCGCGATTCAGGGCGCGCTGACGATCGAGCTGGCCACCTCGGTGCTCGGCGAGCGCGATCGCACCCGGGTCGTGGTCGACGGGCTGGTCAACGACGAGATCTCGCGCTGCCTGCTCGGCGGCCTGGAGAACCACGCCCCGCTGTGGGCCGATATGGGGCCGGCGACCCGGCTCTATCTGGTGCTCTACTTCCGCGGTGAGTCGACCGTCGAGTCGGCGCCGGCCGCGCCGCCCATGCCGGCGTCCGACGCGGCCGTCGCCGCGCCGTCCGTCGAGCCGCCGTCCGACGCCGCGGCCGGCGCGCTCTGATCGGCGCCGTCCCGCGCCGGATCGCCCTGCTCGCCTGACACGCGGCTGCCCAACCCTTCGAAGCCCCCCTCGGCGGGCGGCACCTCGCGCGCATCACCCAGCCAGAGCACCGAGCGCGCCACGCCGGTGATCCGGTGCAGCGCCACCGGCCCGGCCTGATCGTCGAGCGGGCAGATGCGGCGGTTGTCGCACAGCACGAAGACATGCCCCGGCGGGACCTCGAGCTCGGGCATGTCGAGCCGCCACGGCCGCGCGGCGCCGTCGTGATCGCCGAGGATGCGGTGGCGGCGCCCGTCGGCGAAGCGCTCGTCGAGCAGGACCTGGCGATGGGGGCGGGCGTCCGCCTCCGCGCTGGCGCGCAGCCAGCCGAAGACGCCGATTCGCTCGGTCCGCAGGGGGTGCCCGTTGCGCTCGATGACGCCGTCGACGGTCGCGACGTGGTCGCCGGCGAGGGCCACGACCCGGCGCAGGACCTCGCGCTCGCCCTGCTCGACGAGCACCACGCTGCCCAGGCTCGGCGTCGCCAGCGACGAGATCAGCAGGATGTCGCCCTCCATGGCGTTGGGGGCCATGGTGTCGCCGCGCACCTGCACCAACTCGAAGAAGACCAGCCGGGTGAGCGCGAGCGCAGCGACGAGGCCCAGGCCCAGGATGAGGGCGACGGGCTTGACCGGCAGCCGCTTGCGCGGCGCGGTGCCGATGACCAGCCGCTCACCCACGGCCGGCGCTGCCCGTTGCGGCGTGCACGGCCCTCACGACGCCGCGGCGTAGGTCACCACCGCGCCGCCGAACGCGCGCTCGACCTCGGCCGCGGTGAAGCCGAAGTCCGCCGGGCACAAGCCGGCGCGCTCGGCGCCCATGTCGCGCGCGAGACGGGCCAGATCGGACGGCGTCGCGGCGCCGACGCGCCACAGCACCAGCCGCGGCAGCGGGAAGAATCCGGGCGCCGGCAGCATCAGCGGCGCGTCCCGGGGCACCTTCTCGTCGAGCATCAGACCCGAGATGCGCCCGCCGAGGCGCCAGTCGACCCGCCCGGTGAGCCCGCGCAGCGGCCGCTCGTCGAAGCGCACCGCGAGGATGAGCGGGTCGCACGGCGCGCGCCGCAGCCCGTCCAGATCGGCCGACGGCGCGTGCCCGCTCACACCCGCTCCAGATCCTGCGCGATGCGGTCGAGGATACCGTTGACGAACTTGCCGCTGTCTTCGGTGCCGTAGCGCTTGGCGATCTCGATGGCCTCGTTGAGCGTCGCCCGGCTGGGCACGTCGGGCTCGAAGGCCAGCTCGTAGGTGGCCATGCGCAGGACGCAGCGATCGACCCGGCCCATGCGGGGCAGCTTCCAGTTGAGCGAGCTGCGCGCGATGAGCTCGTCGATGGCTTTGCTGTGGGCCGCGACCCCGCGCAGCATGCGCTCGACGAAGGCCCATTGCCCCTCGGTATCGAGGATCGCCCGCGCCCGGCGCAGCAGGCCCTGCGGCGGCTCGTCGTCGTCTTCGGCGAAGAGGTCGCCGAGCACCTCTTCGTCGTGGCGCAGGTGCTCGCGGAAGACGTCCAGCGGCGCCTCGACGTCGCCCACCTGCTTGTCGTTGCGGGCGTCGGCGGCGAAGAGCACGAGCAGCACCGCCTCCCGGGCGGCCCGACGGGCGGAGATCACGTCGCGCTCCCGCCGTCGATGCGCGCGAAGAGGTCGACCATCTCGATGGCCGCCGCCGCCGCCTCGCCGCCCTTGTTGCCGGCCTTGGTGCCGGCCCGCTCGATGGCCTGCTCGATGGTGTCGACGGTCAGCACGCCGAACGAGATCGGCAGGTCGTGCTGCAGCCCGACCTGGGCCAGGCCCTTGGTGGCTTCACCGGCGACATAGTCGAAGTGCGGGGTCGAGCCGCGGATCACCGCCGCCAGCGCGATGATCGCGTCGTAGCCGCCGGCCTTGGCGATGCGCTGCGCCGCCACCGGCAGCTCCCAGCCGCCGGGCACCTTGTAGACCACGATGTCGTCGGGCTTCGCCCCGTGGCGCACCAGGGTGTCGATGGCGCCGCCCACCAGGTGGTCGACGATGAAGCTGTTGAAGCGGCCGGCGAGCAGCGCGAAGCGGCGGCCCTCGGCGGTCATGTGTCCTTCGATGATGCGGGTGCTCATCGGGCATCCTCCTCGGCGGCCGGTGCGACCGGCGCAGACATCTGTGGGGGGCGCGGGGGCAGCGGAACGATCTCGGCGATCTCGAGGCCGTAGCCTTCGATGCCCTTGATGCGGCTGGCGCTGCCGGTGACGAGCCGCAGCTTGCGGGCGCCCTGGTCGAGCAATATCTGGGCCCCGATGCCGAACTCGCGCAGGTCGGCGGGCAGCCCGATCGCGCCGCGGTCGACCGGCTTCTTCTTGGGCACGCGCCCGGTGAGCGCCAACAGCTCGTTCTCCAGCCGCGGCGCGGGCTTCTGCAGATAGACCAGCACGCCGCAGCCCTCGTCTTCCATGCGGCGCAGGGCGTATTCGAGCTTCCAGCGGCTGTCGGCCTTGCCGACGCGGAAGACGTCGCCCAGCACGTTCTCCTGGTGCACCCGGCCGAGCACCGGCACGTCTTCGAGCGGCTGGCCCTTGACGATGGCGAGGTGCTCGAGCTCGTCGACGGTGGTGCGGTAGCTGACCACCTTGAAGCGGCCCACCTCGGCCACCTCGAGCTCGGCCTCGGCGGTGCGCTCGACCATGCGCTCGCGCAGCAGGCGATAGCGGATGAGATCGGCCACCGAGACGATCATCAGCCCGTGCTCGCGGGCGAAGACCTCCAGCTCGGGGCGGCGGGCCATCGTGCCGTCGTCGTTCATGATCTCGCAGATCACGCCCGAGGGCGACAGCCCGGCCATGCGCGCGAGGTCGACCGACCCCTCGGTCTGTCCGGTGCGCACCAGCACCCCGCCCGGCTTGGCCCGCAGCGGGAAGACGTGCCCCGGCCGCGACAGGTCGGACGGCCGGGCGTCGGGGGCGACGGCGACCCGGATGGTATGGGCCCGGTCGGCGGCGCTGATGCCGGTGGTGACGCCTTCGGCGGCCTCGATGCTGACGGTGAACGCGGTGCCGAAGCCGCTGCGGTTGTCCTGCACCATCAGCGGCAGGTCGAGCTGCTCGCAGCGCTCGCTGTCGAGGGCCAGGCAGATCAGCCCCCGCCCGAAGCGGGCCATGAAGTTGATCGCGTCGGGGGTCACCAGCTCGGCGGCCATGACCAGGTCGCCTTCGTTCTCCCGGTCTTCGTCGTCGACCAGGATGACCATCCGCCCGTTGCGGATCTCCTCGATGGCCTTCGATACCCGGGCGATGCTCTCGCTGTCGGCCTTCTTCACCCCGTGACTCCCCTCGTCCGACCGCGCCGGACGGCATCTCGCCTATCCCAGAAACCCGGTCTTGGCCAGCAGCGACAGGTCGACCCCGTCGCCCAGCCGGCTCTCTTCACCCGAGCGCCACGCCAGCAGCCGCTCGACGTACTTGCCGATCACGTCGGCCTCGAGGTTGACCCGCGCGCCGGGCGCCTTGCGATGCAGGTGCACCACCCCCTGGGTGTGCGGCACGAGCACCACGTCGAAGCCGCGCTCATCGACCCCGTTGACCGTCAGGCTGACCCCGTCGATGGCGATCGAGCCCTTGGGCACCAGGTATTTGCGGATCGCGTCCGGCGCGTCGTAGCGCACCGTCAGCGCCTCGCCCAGCGGCTCGACGCTGCGCACCGCACCGGTCGCGTCGACGTGCCCGGCGACGATGTGCCCGCCGAGCCGGTCGCCGAGCTTCAGCGCCCGCTCGAGGTGCAGCGGATCACCGATCTGCCGCTCGCCGAGCGTCGTGCGCTTCATCGTCTCGGCGGAGGCGTCGACGGCGAACCAGTCGTCGGCCCAGCGCAGCACCGTGAGGCACGCGCCGTCCACCGCGACGCTCTCGCCCAGCGTCAGCTCGGCGACCATCGCGCGCGGCGCGGCGATGGTGAGCTGCACGCCCGGCCCGCGGGGCTCGACCCGGCGCAGGCGGCCGGCGGTCTCGACCAGTCCGGTGAACATATCGGCCTCCTACTGCGGCTCGACGAGCGGCGCAGGGTAGCGGATCGGGCCGCGGAAGCGCACGTCGGGTCCGAAGGTGCGCACGTCGACCGGGTCGATGCGCCAGCCGTCGGCGATGGTGCCCGCCGAGTCGAGGTCGAGCACGGGCAGCCCGCGGCCGACGAACTTCGGGGCCACGTAGATGCAGGCCTCGTCGGCCAGGCGCGCGGCCAGCAACGCCCCGTGCAGCACGCCGCCGCCCTCGACCATCAGCCGCACGATGCCCCGGGCGCGCAGGGCGCTCATCAGCGCGTCGAGGTCGAGCCCGCCGCCGCCGAGCGGCAGCTCGAGCAGCTCGGCGCCCGTCGCCGCCAGCGCCGCCACCCGCTTGGGCTCGGCGCCCGGGCCGTGGCAGACGAGGCTGCCCGCGCCGAGCAGCGCCGCCGCCGGGGAGAGCGAGGCGTCCGTATCGAGCACGATGCGCAGCGGGTCGGCCCGATCGGCGAAGTCCGGGTGGCGCGCGGTCAGCCGCGGGTCGTCGGCGCGCGCGGTGCCGGCCCCGATCAGGATCGCGTCGGCCCGCGCCCGCATGCGGTGCACGTCGAGCCGCGCGGCCTCGCCGGTGATCCACTTCGAGTCGCCGCCGGCCGCCGCGATGCGCCCGTCGAGGGTCACCGCGGCCTTGAGCATCACCCACGGCCGCCGATCGACGATGAACCGCCGAAAAGGCGCGAGCTGTCGGGCGCAGCGCTCGCCGAGCAGGCCCACGTGCACCTCGACCCCGGCCGCTTCGAGCTTGCGCAGCCCCTCGCCGTGCACCAGCGGGTTGGGATCGATGACCCCGGCGAAGACCCGGCGCACGCCCGCCGCCAGGATCGCGTCGGTGCAGGGCGGCGTCTTGCCGGTGTGCGAGCACGGCTCGAGGGTGACGTACATGTCGGCGCCGCGGGCCAGCGCGCCGGCGGCGTCGAGCGCGACCACCTCGGCGTGGGCCTGACCCGCCGGCCGGGTGACCCCCTCGCCGACGACGCGCCCGGCATGCACCACCACGCAGCCCACCGATGGGTTGGGGCTCGTCCTCAGCGGCGGGTCGGCCGCCAGGGCGATCGCCCGCTCCATGAAGCGCGCATCACCGCTCACGGTACCGCGTCCCCGTCCGGCTCGTCGGCGCCGTCGTCGGCGTGCAGGGTGCGCAGCTCGGTGACGAACTGCCCGACGTCGGAGAAGTCGCGATAGACCGACGCGAACCGCACATAGGCCACCGGGTCGATGTCGCGCAGCTGGCGCAGCACGTGGTCACCGATGACCGCCGACTCCACCTCGCGCTCCGAGGCGTCGGCGAAGTGGCGCTCGATGCGCTGCAGCAGGTCGTCGATGACCGCCGCCGGCACCGTGCGCTTGTGGCAGGCGTGCTGCACCCCGGCCCGGATCTTGGCGATGTCGAACGACTCGCGGTTGCCGTCTCGCTTGATGACCACCGGCAGCACCCGCTCGACCCGCTCGTAGGTGGTGAACCGCTGCTGGCACGCGTTGCAGCAGCGGCGTCGACGGATGGTCTGCTGGTCGCGCACGAAGCGGGAGTCGATGACCCGGGTATCCTCGGATTTGCAGAACGGGCACACGGTGCGGGGTCCTCGAAGTTGCTGCGGCTCGACGCGCTGCGCGTCGCCGGGGATTCAGCCGGCGTAGCGCCGCAAGACCAGGCTGACGTTGGTGCCGCCGAAGCCGAAGCTGTTCGACAGCGCCACGTCGACCCGGCCGTCCCGGGCCGCATTGGGCACGTAGTCCAGCCGGCAGTCGGGGTCGCGGGTGATCTGGTTGATGGTCGGCGGCACCTGGCCCCGGCTGATGGCCAGCGCGCAGACCCCGGCCTCGACCGCGCCGGCCGCGCCGAGCATGTGGCCGGTCATCGACTTGGTGCTGCTGATCCAGAGCTTCTGCGCGCGGTCGCCGAAGACCGCCTCGATCGCCTTCGACTCGGTCGCGTCGTTGATCGGGGTCGAGGTGCCGTGGGCGTTGATGTAGTCGACGTCGTCGGGGTTCAGCCCGGCGTTGGCCAGGGCCCGGCGCATCGCGCTCTGGGCCCCCTGACCGTCCGGATCGGGCTGGGTGATGTGGTAGCCGTCCGCCGACTGCCCGTAGCCGGCGATCTCGGCGATGATGTTCGCCCCGCGGGCCTTGGCATGGGCCTCGCTCTCGAGGATGAGCACCCCCGACCCCTCGGCGGCCACGAAGCCGTCGCGGTCGGCGTCGAAGGGCCGGCTGGCGGTCTGCGGGTCGTC
>JAUHXC010000098.1 GCA_030427205.1 bacterium
GGCCCCGAGACGGGGGTAGGCGCACTCGTGCGCCCTGTCTCGCCGAAATCAGCCGAGAATCTCGAACTCGGTTCCGCTCAAACCGGCTGCGGCCCGAGCGCCTGATCCGGTTCTTACGACGGCCTCACCCTTCAGCCAGCGATTCGAGCGCCGTCTGAACCGCCAGACACCCGCGCACGGTATTGCGCAGGATCAACACCCGCGCGCCCGCCTCGGCCGAGGCCAGCGCTCGGCGCGCGATGGCCTCGGCGTCGTCCATGATCGGCGCGCGCTCGACGGCGATCGACCGCGCGCGACCCTGGTGCGCGATGGGCGTGAAGGCGACCGGCCCTCCCGCCCGGTGAGCGACGAGCGGATAATCCATCGCCCGCGCGTCGGACAGCGCCAGAGCCGGCGTACGCTCGCCGGGGTGCAGCAGCCGCCGCCGGGCCTCGCCGCCCAGCGTCGCCGACAGCAGCAGCGCGTGCCCGCCGGCTGCCCGATGGCGGGCCAACACCGTCTCCAAGACGTGGGTCATGTAGGCGTCCGAGGCGTGCACTTCGTCCACCACGAGAAGGTGCCGCAGCAGCGACAGGCCCCGCAGGTGGGCGTGGTCGACCTTCAGCCCCGACATCAGCACCTGGTCGATCGTGCCCACGACGACCGCCCCGGCGAGGTAGCGCTTGCTGTTCTCGGCCGCCCAGGTGCGAAACCGCCGCCGGGCCGATGGGCAGTCGTTCCAGAGCACCTCGAAGCGGGCCAGCCGGCGCCCCTCGACCCCATCCACCCGCAGATAGCCGGGCACCGCCAGCGTCACCGGCGGCCGCTCATCGCTCTCGCCGAACAGCTGCTGCATCGCCGCCCGGACCCGCGCCTCGAGCTGGGTCGCCGCGGTGCGGGTGGGCAGCGCGAAGTACAGCCCGTCGACCTCGCCGGCGGCGAAGAGCATCATGAATCGGGCCAGCGCAGCCTCGGTCTTGCCCGACCCCGTCTCGGCTTCGAGCACCGTGACCGAGCCGCCGGGGTCGGTGGGCAGCCCGTGCACCGTCGCCTGCGCCGGGCGCGCAGTATATGCGCTGATGCGGCGGAACTCGGGCGCTGGGCCCACGACGCGCCGGGCGGCGTCCGTATCGAGACCGATGAGGCGCAGGGCATGCGCCGCGCGCTCGCGGGCGAAGGCCATGCGCGCACGCCCCGTGGGATCAACATCGGCATCGACCGTGTACGGGAAGGCGGCGGCCTCGGGGTTGGACCCCAGCCAGTCGGCGAGGGTCACCAAGCCACTGAAGGCGTGGGCAAAGGCCGGCGCGTCGGGCAGCTCGGGCCCATCGCGCCATGCCTCGGGGAGCCACTCTCGGCATGCATCGACCAGCCGATGGATGCCATCGAAAGGATCCGAGTCGCCCCCCAGCCACAGCCGCCGGTTCGAAGTGCAGTTCTCGATGGCGTGGGGCCGCCCGTGATGGGCGATCGAAGCGCTCAACAGACGCAGCAGCGTCGTGCCGTCCCCGCCGACCCAAGACGCCATCGCGCGTGCTTGCAAGGCTTCGAGGAAGGGGCCGACGAGCCCCGAGTCGCCGTTGATGTCGAGCAGCGCGAGCGCCTCTGTGACATGGCCCGCCGTGTCTCGCGAGCGGGTGGCCTTGCGCTGGAAGCCATGGTTGAACTTGCCCACGTCGTGCAGCGCACACAGCACCGCGAGCCGAGCCTGCGTCGTCTCATCGAGCATCCTCCGGCCCGCGACTCGGGTCAGACGGCGCGCAAGCACAGGGCGGCGCAATAAGGCCTCGCAGCACGCGGCCACGTCGGCGCAGTGATCAATGAGCGGGTGCCAGGCGATCACTGTGCCGTCATCGTCACGCCTCAGCTTGCCCCAGAATGTCGTCGGGCGACCTTGCATGCCAGCCCAGCCCCTCTCCGCATCGCGAGCGATGAACGCTGACAGGATGCATATCGCAGCGAATCCCGGGTGCCAATCCAAAAGTGTGGCGTCGACCGGAGACGGGCTCACCGATCACGCCCTCCCCCACTTGCGTGGGGCAGTCGCGCCAAGACGCTACATGGGGGTCTACCCTTGCCGTAGCGGGGTGGGCTGCTCACACCAAGACGGACGACGTCGAGGTCAGCGACTCGCTTGGTGGCCAGCGAGCCGCTCGATTCGGACTCGGTTGCTTCCGGTCACGCTCCTTCTTGGTCGATGGTCGCGCCGGAGAGACGTCGGTGCGGTCCCCGTGCCGGCGAGACGATACCGTGTCGGTGACTCGTGCGGTCGTCTACAGGCGGTCGGTAGTTCGCAGCCGAGCGCGGTCGACGGCTTCGAACCGCAATCCATGCAGACTGAACGTCCTCCCTGGAGCGAGCCAGAGCGCGGATGGTTCGTCCCGGGCGGGCACCGTGGCGAAAAGGCCGCGCCCGTGGCGCAACTCACCTGCCGCGCCGGCCGGCGCGCAGACCCGCGAGGCCTCGCTGGAGCGCCAGCGCAGGAAAGGCGCCGAGTCGTCGCCACCCGGTGCGTGGGCGTGCGGCGTCGCCATCAACGAGTCGGCCAGCGCGCTACGGTTCAGGGCGCGGCGCATCTCGCCGTAGGTGATCACCCCGTCCTGGTCGACATCGGCCGGGCCGATCGCGGCCGAGCGCAAGGCATGGCTGAAGCGGCCCCCGTAGCGCGGGCCCTCGTAGGTCACCGCCCGAGCCGCGAGCAGGGTCCCGACGTCGGGGAACGACTCGCGGAAAGGGGTGGCGTAGTCGGGCAGCACCGGCGTCGTGACAACCCTCTCGATCCGCGTCATCGGCCGCGTCTGCATCAGGGTGTAGCTGAAGCAGGTGTCGGCGATCAGGTGCACCCGCGCTCGGGCCGACAGTGGGGTCAGGATGTGCTCGGCGAAGAGCGCCGAGTCGATGTAGCCGTTGTAGCCCGGCGCCTCGCCATCCGGTCGCGCGTACAACTCCAGCCGGACCTTGTCGCCGGCCTGACGCTGCTCTCCGTGGCCGGCGAGGTAGACGTACACCTCGGGCTCGACAGCGCTCCGGCGATCAGCGTCGATGTCGGCGACCACCTCGGCGACGCTCTCCAGCAGGCCGGCCCAGGTCGGCGGGCGCACGCCGAAGCGCTTGACGCGGCTCCGCGCCGAGCGGTCGAACGCGCCGTGAACCCGCATGCGCTGCGGTCCGAGCGCCTCGAAGAGCCGAGCCATGCTCGCCACGTCGTCGTCGACCATCGGCAGGTCGGGCGGCGGCAAGCCCATCACGGTCCTGGTCGGCGTGCGGAAGCCGTAGCCGTAGAGGATCACGTAGACCGGCGGGCCCGCGGTGCGCTCGACGGGCGGGCAGGTCTCGGCGACGGCCGGCGCGGTCAGCGCCAGGAGGAGGAGAGCCAGCAAACCGCGCATGAACGGTCCTCGGTGTTTGCTATTGCGGACAGTGAGACTAGGGAACGACGGCCCCGAAGTGTCCGCGGGGTGGCCCGGAAAGCGGCATTTTCGGGCCATCAATCCAAGATGCCCTCGACGTCGACACCGGCCGAGAGCTTGAAGATCGGCCCGACGCGCCGCCCGGCGTAGGTCACGCCCACCTCGGCGTCGACCCGCGCGCCGAGCCGGGACCACGCGTCCCACGGCCAGATGACCGTGCCTCGGGCGGCGTACTCCTCGACGAACGCCCGGCCGTAGATCGGCGCCCCGTTGTCCGACCGCAGCAGATGCAGCCCGTAGAGCGCCGAGACGCTGGCATCGACCGGGCCATTGACGAGCAGGAAGCCATAGCCCACCCGCGCGCCGAGCCGATAGCCTTCGAGCGGGGCTGGGGGTCCGCGGGGATCGCTCGATGTCGCGAAGGCCGAGGCGCGGGCGTAGCCCCCTTCGAAGAGGAGCTGGTTGCGCCCATATCCCAGCCGGCCGGCGAGGTCGATATGCCACCAGTGATCGAACTCATCGCTATCGGGCACGTTGACAAGGGTATAGCCGACGGTGGCGCCGAGGCCGGGGCTCCAGCGCACGAGCAGTTCGAATGGCACCTCGGTGCTCGCGCTCAAGGTCGGCTCGGATGACATCATCGACGCCAATGACTCGAAGGTCTCGGCGGCGGCGATGGCTTCGGCGGTCTCGGCCGGCGGCGCGCTTGGGTCGGCGGGCATGGGCGGCGCGGGCGGCTTGGCATACGGGTTCTCGGCCAGGAACGCGGCCGGGCCGTCGGCGGCGACGAAGTAGCGGGTCTCGACGCCGCTGCGCGCCAGTCCGAAGGTGCGATCGCGGGGCAGCCAGTAGCCGCGGCGCTCGCCGGGCACGTAGACGGTGGCGTACATCTCCAGCGCGTCGACCAGCGTGTAGCGGCCCTCGAAGTCATCCGCGAGGCAGACCTTGGCCGCCGACGTCGCGCGCCAGTCGATGAAGGGTCGCTCTCGGTCGAGATCGGGCGCGACGACCTCCGGTTGGGGGCCTTCCTCCATCTCGGGGATGACTTGGGGCAGCGCGTCCGCCATCTCGCCATATGTGATGACGCCGTCCCGGTCGAAGTCGGCCACCCCGATGGCCAGCGAACGCACCAGATGGCTGAAGACGCCGCCGTACGGCTCTATCTCGGGCGTATCGCCCCGGCTGGCGAGCACCGCGCCGGCTCCGGGGAAGCGGCGGGAGAAGTCATAGTCGTAGATCATCGACCGCGGCGGGCGCGGGTCGAGCTTGTTGCGCGAGTATCCGCTGCGGGTCTGCACCA
>JAUHXC010000021.1 GCA_030427205.1 bacterium
TGGTGGCCGTGGAGGGCGTGGGTCTGCTCGCCGGTCGACGCGTCCCACAACCGCACCGTGTTGTCCCCTGACGCCAAGGCGAGGCGCTGCCCGTCCGGCGACCATACGATCACCTTGACCGGGCGTTGGTGACGGTCGAGCGAGTGGGTCTGCTCGCCAGTCGACGTGTTCCACAGTCGCACGGCGTTGTCGCGTGACGCCGAGGCGAGGCGCTGCCCGTCCGGCGACCACACCACCGCCGTGACTGTATTCTGGTAGCCGTGGAGGGCGTGGGTCTGCTCGCCGGTCGACGCGTCCCACAACCGCACGGTGTTGTCCCCTGACGCCGAGGCGAGGCGTTGCCCGTCCGGCGACCACACCACCGCTGTGACCGAGTCTTGGTGGCCGTGGAGGGCGTGGGCCTGCTCGCCGGTCGACGCATCCCACACCCGAACCGTCTTGTCCCGCGAGGCCGAGGCGAGGCGCTGGCCATCCGGCGACCACATCACCGCCGTGACCGAGTCTTGGTGGCCTTGGAGTGCGTGGGTCTGCTCGCCGGTCGACGCGTCCCACACCCGAACCGTCTTGTCGTCTGACGTCGAGGCGAGGCGCTGCCCGTCCGGCGACCACGCCACCGCTCTGACCCAGTCACAGTGGCCGTGGAGTGTTTGGGTCTGCTCGCCGGTCGACGCGTCCCACACCCGCACGGTGCTGTCCCGTGACGCCGAGGCGAGGCGCTGGCCGTCCGGGGACCACACCACCGCCGCGACAATGCCTTGGTGGCCGTGGAGGGCGTGGGTCTGCTCACCGGTCGACGCGTCCCACACCCGCACCGTCTTGTCGTCTGACGCCGAGGCGAGGTGCTGGCCATCCGGCGACCACACCACCGCTCTGACCCAGTGCTGGTGGCTGTGGAGTGAGTGGGTCTGTTCGCCGGTCGACGCGTCCCACACCCGCACCGTGTTGTCGTCTGACGCCGAGGCGAGGCGCTGGCTGTCCGGCGACCACACCACCGCCACGACCTCACGCCGGTGGCCGTGGAGTGCGTGGGTTTGCTCACCGGTCGACGCGTCCCACACCCGCACCGTCTTGTCGTCTGACGCCGAGGCGAGGCGCTGGCCATCCGGCGACCACACCACCGCTCTGACCCACCGTTGGTGGCCGTGGAGTGTGTGGGTCTGCTCGCCGGTCGACGCGTCCCACACTCGCACCGTGTTGTCGTCTGACGCCGAGGCGAGGTGCTGGCCGTCCGGCGAGCACACCACCGCTCTGACCCAATCCATCGCCGGCGGCCGTCCCCCCCCCTGGCGCGTGCGCGGGAGGGCGAGCGCGGTGGGCAGCGCAGCGCCGGCGGTACGGATCCCACGTCCCCGGGCCCCTGCGACTGATCCCCCGCGCCACGCCACGCCACGCAGGTCGGTGCGCTCGAGGTTCGCGTCCACCAGCCGCGCGTCGCGGGCCGCGGTCCGCGCGAGGCACGCCCCCACGGCGCTGACCCGCTCCAGGTTCGCCCGGTCGAGGCGGGCGTCGTTCAGCCGGGCCCGATCGAGCCGCGCGCCGGTGAAGTCGACGTCGCTCAGGTCGGCCTTGGCCAGCAGCGCGTCGCTCAGGTCGACGCCGACGAGCCGCGCGCCGGAGAGGTCGGTCTCGGCCAGCGAGACCGCGCGCAGGTCGGCGCCGTCGGGTACCGCCACCGCCGGCGCCGTCCGGGCGAGGTGCACCAGCAGCCGCGCGGCGTTGCCCGCCGCCGCCGCGTTCTGCGCCGGCTCCTGCCCCGCGCGGCCGGTCGCGAGCCAGTCCCGCGTCGCGGTGATCGCCGGGTGCTCGGCCCAGGCCGTAGGCGGGCCGAGCAGCTCGGCGAAGAAAGCCAGCACCTCGGGGGTCAGCGGGCGGGTCGCCAGCGCTGCGGCCGGATCGGCGGGTAGCGTCGCCAGCAGCCGGCGGGCGAAGAAGAACTCGAGGAATGACTTGTGGGCGAAGCGATAGGCCTCGCCCCGGCGCACGAAGAACGCGCCGCCGCGGATCTCGAAGCGGGCCGAGGCGAGGTTCACGTCGTCGGCGAGCCGCAGCCGCTGCTGCACCATGTGGTCCAGCTCGGTCGAGGGGCACTCGGCGCGGCCGGTGCGCCACAGGTCCTCCGCCAGCCGCTCGGCGAAGGCCTCCTTCTCGGCGGGGGTGAACAGCTCGTCAGCGCTGGTATTGGCCAGCCAGCGCTCGAGGTAGCGCTGGTAGACATCGGCCCGGGTGACCGTCGCGCCGGGGGTGAGGTCGTCGAGGGTCTGCAGCACCATGCCCAGCAGCAGCGGGCGCTCGGCGAGGTCGCCGAGGGGATAGACCCGGGCGATGCGTTCGAGCGCGTCGTCGGCGTCGTCGGCCTTGGCTTGCACCACCAGCAGCTTCTGCTGCTCTTCGCTCAGCGGCTGTACGTCGACGCGCAGCGGCGCGCCGCCCAGCGCGCGGGTGAGCGTGGCCGTCAGCGCGTCGTCCGACTCGAAGTAGTGATCGCGCGACGAGACGAGCACCGGGCGGCCCTCGCCGGCGCGGACCATCGCCTCCAGGCGGTTGCTCAGCTCGCCGGCGGTGACGCGGGTGGCCAGCTCGTCGAGGCCGTCGAAGCAGGGGACGAGCAGGCGGCTATATATAAGGAGTCGCAGAGCGGCGCGGTTGGCCGGCGTATCGTCGAGGCCGGCGGCGTCGAGCAGCAGCGCCCGTGGCTCGCAGTGAGCGTCGGCGGCGGCGAGGTCGACGACCAGCGGCAGCGGGGCCTCGCCGGTGAGGTCGTCGGCCGCCGACCAGCAGCGACGGGCCCATTCGACCAGCAGGGTGGATTTACCGCGGCCGTACTCGCCGAGGACGAGGGCGCCGGTGTCGTTGGGGTCGTCGAGCCAGCGGTCGAGGGTGGCGAGGCCCGAGGCTTCTGAGTCATCGATCCTCACCGTCAGGTCGACAAAGGCGCCGTTGACGTCGGCCAGCTTGGCCGCGCGGCGGTCGGCGAGGTCGGCTCGGACGTCGTCGAAGCGGGCGCGCATCGTTCGGACGCGCCCGACGTAGTCATCGGGTGTATCGCGCCACTCGACCGTCCGCTGAAGGATGGCGCCGACCGCTCTGGCCCACCGTTGGCCGAAGTCCGTCTCGCACCCCCCGAGCCATGTGCCGCTGTGATCCGAGATGAAGGCAACCTCGAAACCGAAGGCAAACCCCGTGGAACCACTCGACTCAGCGGGTTGGCTGCATGTGATGATCATCGCGCGCTGCGCGCCCTCGGCGGTCGCGATCAGCCTCTCTCGCTCAGCGTTGCCGGCAAGTCCGAGCGGCTTGGAATCTCGTGCACCGAACGTGACATCGATGCCGTGCGCCCGCTGTTTGCCCAGCCGCGATGGGTCGAGCGCCAGTCGAACGGACGCCCCGTGCTCCGGTTGAGCCATCAAGCCCGCCAGAGCGCTGGCCGCCGCGCCATCCCAAACCCCCTCTCCCGGCGACTTCCACCGCGCACCCGCGTTTGCGAAGACCTCGAACCCCTCCACCCCCCACGCCCGGATCTCATCCCCCGCCCGCGCCGCCAACGCGCCGTGTACAGCCTCCAGGGGCAAGACATCCGCCGGCAGCACCACCTCGCGCAGCGACTGCCGCGCCTGCTCTACGGTGGTCAGCCCGTCCAGCGTATCGACCAGCTCCTGCAGCCGCCGCGCCCGCATGCCGTTCGGCCGCAGCGCCGCGATGTCCAGCAGCGTCTCCTCGGCCTCCTCGATGGCATTCACGATGCCATCGATGCCACCCGAGCCACTCAGTATGCCATCTGAGCCATCGCCCAGCATGCCATGCATGCCATCCAGCCAGTCGGCATACCGCCCTTCGACCACCCGCGCCCGATACACCAGGCTCGCCGCCGCCACCGGCACCACCGGCGTTGCCTCCCCGTATCGCCGCGACCGCCCCACCCGCACATGACCCAGGTCGACGTCGGCGACAATCACCCCCTCGTCCCCCGGCTCCAGCAGGCCCACCCGCTCGGGGAAGCGCCGCAGCTCGCCGATGGCCCCCTCGTCGACGAAGATCGACGTGCCGCCGTCTCGCGCCCCGTTGGCATACAAGACCGGCCGCTTGTAGCGCCGCGCCTCCTCCCAGGCCTTGGCCCCGAACTCGGTCGTCGTATGCATCGGCGTCAGGCTGGGCACCGCCAGGAAGCGGCAGCGGTCCAGCTCGTCTTGCGCGACGAGCCCGCGCCACGCGTCGCTCTGGCGGTCGAGGAAGTCGAGGCAGACGAAGACTCCCAGCGGGCCGGGCATGCCTTCGGGCAGCTCGATCGGATCCCAGCGGTCGCCCGGGGTCAGGTCGGGCTCGAAGTGGGCCTTCATCAGCTTGGTCTGCAAGCCGACGAGCCGCCCCTCCGCCAGCACCGGCGAGACCGCTCGGCCGCGCGCGGGCGCTTGATGCCATCCCAAGGCGGCGTAGATGCCTTTGGCCTCGATGCCGCGGGCGGCCAGCTCGGGTGATTCGAAGTCGAGCGCGGCGCCCTCGACGGCGTGGCTGCCGCCGATGATCACCAGCCCGCTGTCGCGGGTGGCCTCGGCCAGATCGGGCAGCAGCTCCCACGGCAGGCTGTACTCGGGGAAGAGCGCCACCCGCACCTGCCAGCGCTGAAGGTGCTCGAGGATCGCCCGCACCTTGCGCCGCAGCTGCTCGACATAGCCCGCGCGCAGGTCGGCCCGCAGTTGGCGCAGCTCTTTGCGCTTGCCCCGCGGGCGGCCGAAGTGGTCCGGCTTGCCGAATTCGAACAGCGGATCGGTCAGCGGCGAGCGGCGGAAGGCCAGCGCGGCGGGCAGAAAGTCGATCTGCACCACCGCGACCCGGGTGCGGCGTGAAGTCACCGGGGCAGTGTGCCCGCTGGCTGGCCGGTCCGCAACGTGGCGCGGCGGGCGTGTAAGGTGGGTGTCATCGGGTCGAGGCGGCGATCAGTCGCGGTGCCGGAAGCTCAGCCGGATGCGCAGGCCCTTCTGCACCACCGGCCGCCCGTCGACGATCTGCGCCCGGTAGCGCCAGCGCTTCACCGCGCGTATCGCCGCCTTGCCGAAGCCATAGCCCGGCGGGTTCTCTTCGAGGACGCGCACGTTCTCGGTGCTGCCCGTCGGGCCGATGTCGAAGGCGAGCAGCGCGACGCCCTCGACCTGCTCGATCGTCGCCTTGCGCGGCATCGTCGGGTTGACCCGCACGATCGGCGTGGCGGCGGCGTCGGTCACCGCCGACTCGGTCACCCCGGCGGTCTGGCGCAGGTTCAGCTCGGCCCGCGGCGTCGCGCCGAGGCCGGCGGCGATCATCGGCGTGCCGGGCGCGCCGGGCGCGGCGGTGGGCATGCTCGGCGGCGGCGGCTCGTCGGCCATGGTCGGCTTGTGGGGCAGGGTGCGCGGCTTCTCGGTGGGCGGGGTATCGCGCACGACGCGCACCATCTCGATGGGCGGCGCGGCGGTCGGCTCGGCGATGGCGCCGTCCTGCTCGCCGATGAGCGCCTGCATGCCGAGGAAGACGGCGGCGGTGACGATGATGGCGGCGCCGACGGTCAGCAGATAGCGCATGGCGGGGCTCCTCGGTCGAAGGGGGCGTCAGGGTAGCACCCCTCGGAACTCATGGGGCAGCAGCCTGTCGCACGCGCGAACCCGCTGGAGGAGAGCCCCATGTCCCGCTTCGACTTCATCTGTGATGCCCAGGAATCCAACGAGATCGACGGCGAAGGCGTCGAGCTGCACTGCCATCGCTGTCAGACGACGGTGCACGACCTTTCGGCCCTGACCCGCGACGACGCGGCGGCGCTGCTGGATGGCCAGGTGGGCCCGCTGTGCGGGCGGCTGCGCCTGGATGCCGAGCTGCAGCCGATCTTCGCGCCGCCGCGCTCGCCGGTGCGTGGGCTGGTCGCGGTCAGCGCCGCGCTGGTGGGCGCGGCGGGCATCGCGGCGATGGTATTGGCCCCGCCGCCCGGCGCGGCCGAGACGTCCGGGCCGCGTCCGGGCGCCGGGGTGCTGGGCGGGCCCGACGGGCAGGCGATGGGCGAAGGCGGGGTGAAGAGTCGGCTCGATCTGCTGATCGCCGACGCGGTCAGCCGGGCGCGGGGCGAGGCCGTCGACGACCGGCCACGCCACGCGTCCACCGACGGGCTGCCCGACGATGGGTTGACCCCCGAAGAGCGCGCCGACGGAGCGCTCGAAGAGTGGCGGGGCGCGCATCGACCGCAGGCCGTGCGCGCGGGGCCGATACCCAAGCGCCGGTTCGATGGCATGATCGCAAGCCCTGCGTATCAGCTCGACGTATACCGTGAGCCGCTGCCCGTCGGTGGGCCGGCCGGCCAGCAGGCGCGGCCTATGGGGCGGCCCATGCCTATGCCGGTCAAGTATTCTCGGACAACCAAGCGTTGATGACCGCGGCGCCGCGGTCGAGCTCGACCTTGGCGTTGTCGAGCGCCGTCGCTTCGATGCGCTTGCCGAGCATCGGCATCTTCACGCTGAAGCTCATGCGCGTCGTGCGGGTGCAGCGGCCGTCGGGCAGGGCCGCCAGCCGCACTTCGCCGCGGCCCGAGAAGGCCGAGAACGCCGCCATCGATACGTCGTAGCGCCAGACGCCGCCTTCGAGCCGCCCGCGCTCGGTATAGGTCAGCCGCTCGCCCACCGCCCGCCGCAGCGCCTTGGGGATGGCCACCTTCGGCGTCACCACCATGTCCCGCAGCTGCGCGTCGCCCTCGCGGCGCACCGGATCGATGGTGCAGTCGAGGTAGCCCAGGCCGTCGACGAGGAAGCGCTCGCTCCAGTCGGGGTCGAGCCAGAGCGACCAGTAGCGCTCGGGGCTGCAGTCGATGACATGGTCGACGACGTACTCTTTCATGGCCACCTCCGCCGCCGTTCATCGCCCGCCGGCGGGGCGGCTGTCCAGCACTTGCCGTCACCCGGATGCCACATCGGCGGCCGCCGCGGTATCCTGCTGGATATCGGCTCTGCTCGGAGGCGCTCTTGGCCAAGTGGATGGACGCGATCGACGGCATGCGGCTGCGCGCGCTGCGCCTGCAAGGGGCCCGCAGCCGGCGCTTCGACACCGACTTGGGGCGGCTGCACGCGCTCGACTGGCGCGGGCGCGGCGAGCGGCCGCCCATCGCGCTGTTTCACGGGCTGGCCTCGTGCGCGGTGGACTACGCGCCGCTGATGCGGCGGCTGCGGCGGCGGCATCGGCGCATCATCGCGCCCGACCTGCCGGGCCACGGCCGCTCGGAGACCCCCGACGCGCCGCTGACCGCCGACCGGCTCACCGCCTCGATGCTGGCGGTCATGGACCGGGTCATCGACGAGCCGGTGATCGTCTTCGGCAACTCGCTGGGCGGCATCGCGGCCATCCGCTACGCCCAGGCCCGGCCGGAGAACGTGCGCGCGCTGGTGCTCGCCTCGCCGGGCGGCGCGCCGATGGATGCGGCGACGCTGGCCGCGTTCAAGCAGACGTTCGACCTGACCTCGAAGGCCGCCGCGCAGGACTTCATGCGCCGGGTGCTGGGCGCGCCGCAGCCGGGGATGTCTCTGCTGGCCCGCGGGGCGCGGGTGCGGATGACCCGCCCGGGGCCGCGCAGCCTGCTGGCCAACGTGACGCCCGAGGTGCTGCTGCGGCCCGAAGACGTGGCCGGCTTGCGGCCGCCGACTTTGATTCTGTGGGGCGAGCAGGACGACGTGCTGCCCCACGCCTCGCGGCGATTCTTCAGCGCGAACCTGCCGCCGCACGCCCGCTTCGAGCCGCTGCCCGGCTTCGGGCATACGCCGTACATGGACGATCTGCGCGGCTTCGATCGCCGCCTGCGGGCCTGGGTCGATGGCTTGGATGCCATGGGCAGCGTGACCCGATGAGCCGCCGTCGACGGCGCACCGCGATCGGGGCCGAGGCGCAGAGTCGGCTGCCGGTCGACGCGATCTGGGCCGACGTGCGGCGCGTCTTCCGCACCGGCATCCACCCGGCGGTCGCGCTGTGCATGCGCCATCGGGGCGAGGTGGTGCTCGATCGGGTGATCGGGGTGATCGATCCCGAGCGGCCCGACTCGCCGGACAACCGGGCGACCCCCGATACGCTGTTCAACCTGTTCAGCGCCTCGAAGCTGCTGACCGCGGCGGTGGTGCACGCGCTCGTCGAGCGGGGGCAGCTCGAGCTCGACGAGGCGGTGGCGGAGACGCTGCCGGCGTTCGGGGTGGGCGAGAAGCGCGACATCCGCCTGCGGCACCTCTTGCAGCACACCGCGGGCATGCCCGACATGCCGCCCGATCTGGACGTCGAGCAGGCGATGTACGACATCCCGGCCGTCGTCGAGCGCCTGGCCCGCATGCCTTTGCGCACGACGCCCGGCCGGGCGGTGGCCTATCATCCGATGTCGTCGTGGGCGGTCGTCTGCGAGCTGGTGCGCCATCGCACCGGGCGCGACCTGCGCGCGCTGGCCGACGAGCTGATCGTGGGTCCGATGGGCATGACCCGCTTCAACTACGGGGTCGAAGAGGCGGCGCTGCCCCGGGTCGCGCTGCACGCCAACGCCGGCGTGCAGGCGGTGCCGGTGATGGAGAGCGTCTTCCGGCGCACCGTCGGCGTCTCGACCGCCGAGGCCATCCGCATCAGCAACAGCCCGGCGTTTCTGCAGGCGATTCTGCCCAGCGCCAACGTGATCGCGACCCCGCGCGAGACCGCGCGCTTCATGCAGATGCTGCTGGATGGCGGGGTCTCTGACGGGAAGCGCATCCTCGAGTCGAAGACAGTGCATCGCATGCTGAGCGATGAGACGCCGCGGTCCTTCGATGGCACCTTCGGTCTGCCGATGCGTTATGGGTTGGGTGTGATGAAGGGTGGCAGTCGGCTGAGCCTCTTCGGCATGCGCACCCGCCGCGCCTTCGGCCATCTGGGCTTCTCGAACGTGATGGTCTACGCCGAGCCCGACCGCGAGCTGGTGGTGGTCTTGTTCACGACCGGCAAGCCGCTGCTGGCGTGGGGCATGGTGCCGTGGATCGGGCTGATCCAGAAGCTCGCGTTCCGGGTGCCAAAGGGTCGGCGGCGTTGAGGGTGTGAGCGTGTGGGCAGCGCAGCGGCGGCCCGCCCACCGGCCAGCGCCCCTTCGCTTGGCGCTGCGCGCCGCGCGACGGGCCGACGCCCCGTCGGGTCGAGGGCTTGGCCCTCCGGCTTCGCTATCCAGATCAATCGCTCAGCATATCCTGGAGCCATTGCTGTCGATGCATCTGGCTTCGGAGTGGGGCCGCAGGAGGTCGGTGGGGCGCTGTCCGGCGTGCGTTCCGCTTCCAGTCGTGTGAAGAGACAGTGAACAGGCAGATTCTCTTCGATGGGTCCCGCGGGACGGGCGGTGGAGGACCCCTCGCCGACCGTCTGAGGCCCCTGTCGAAGCCATAGTGATTCGCTGGTCATCGCTCCGGGGTGTCTCGGACGCTCGCCCTTCGAAGCCGAAGTAGGAAGAAGAGGGGGCATCCGCCGGTCGGACCGCCGTTGCTTCTCACACCCCCTTCACAGCCGGGCCAGGCGACCGCGCAGCTTGCCGTTGGTGGTTCGCGTCGCGATGGCGGTGGCCAGCAGGCGGCGGGCGCCGGTGTCGAGGTCGCCGTGGCTCACCAACAGCTCCACGAGCTGGCTGTGGGTGGCGGGGCCGAGGGTGCCATCGGCGACCGCGCCGGCGAGGCTGCGCAGGTGGCCGGCGTCGAGCGGGTGCTTCGACAACGCGGCGACGGCGGTGCGGGCGACGCGGGGGTCGGCGTCGCGCATCAGCGATCCGAGGGCCTGCTCGGCGACGGCGCCGGGGGTCTTGCGCAGGGCGGTGGCGGCGGCGCGGCGGATGGCGGGGTCGCTATCACGGGCGTAGGCGGCGACGGTCTCGACGGTCTCGGGCACACCGGCGTTGCCCAGGGCCAGCACCAGCGCGCGGCGGTCGGCGGTATCACCGGCGGTGCGCAGGGCGCCCTCGATGCGGCGGACGTGGGTCAGCGCGAGGTCGGTCTCGCCGTTGCGGTAGAGGTGGCCGGCGGCGGCGCCGAGCACGGTGGCCGCGCTCTGCTTCTCGATGCCGGCGGCGCGGCTCCAGGTGTCGGCGACGAGGCGCACGGTGGCCGGCTCGGGGTTCGCGATGAAGCCGGCGCGGGTCAAGAGCGCGGCGTGGCGCCGGTCGCCCCGGTTGGCTTCGAGCACGTCGCGCAGGGCGGCCTGAGCCTCGGCGTGGCCGACGCTGGCGAGCAGGTCGAGCACCAGCGCGCGGCCGCGGTGACCGATGCGCTCGTCGTCGGCGATGCGGGCCAGCTCGGTCGCGGCGGAGGGGTCGAGCAGCAGCCGGCCGGTGGCCTGCCAGGCCCACTTGCTGTGCTCGGGCATCTGACCGCCCGGACCGAACGCTTTCAGGTCGGCGGCGATGCGGTCGACGGTCATATCGCCCGCCCGGCGGATGCGCATCATGCGCTTCGCCTCGGCGCTGACCGGCCACTGATCGAGCGTCGTACGCGCGCCGAGGGCCGCCACCGGGTCGCGGCCGTCCCGCGGCGCGGGGCCCATGGTCAGCAGCTCGAAGTCGATGGCGCCCTCGATGCGCACCGCCTGCCCGTGGCCCATCTCGCCCGCGTTGATCGTCTCGGTGCCCTGCAGCCGCCGCACGTGGCCCGCGCGGTCGATGCGGGCGGTGTAGCGCGCCTCGACCCGGGTCGCGGCGTCGGTCGGCGCGCCGTCGAGCCGGGCGTAGTCGAAGCGATGGCGGCCGAGCTCGACGGTCTGCGCGTCGGCGCCGATGACCTCGTAGTCGGTCAGGGCCACGCCGTGCTGGGTCTTCTCCTGCGCCTCCCAGGTGCTCTCGCCGGGCTGCAGCACGAGCTGGATCTCGCCGGCCACCAGGCGCGCGAGGTGCTGGAAGAGCGTCGGCGCGTCGGCGCCGAAGCGCAGGCCGACCACCGCGCCGTCGTGGGCCACCTCGAGCAGCGCTTCGTGGCCGGCGAAGACCGCGTCGGCGGCGGCCCGGTCGGGCATGACGTCTTCGCCGAGCATGGTCAGGCCGTGGCGCTCGACCTCGACGAAGCTCAAGCCCAGCCGGGTATTGCCGTCGACGCGCCCGTAGCTGCGCAGCTCGACGTGCGCCGCCAGATCGAGGGCGCCTTCGACGGTGGCCGGGCCGGCCTCGATGCGCTTGTCGCCCTTCAGCTCGAGGCTGTAGCGCCAGACGGTGTCCGCCGGCCACTTCAGGCGCGGCGCGGTGGCCGAGGGGGCGCCGGAGACGCCCGGGTCGGGCGGAGCGATGGCGTCTTGTACGGCGATGAGGCCGCCGACGGCGATCAGGGTGGCGGCGGCGAGGGCGGCGGGTACGGCGAGGCGGGCGAGGCGCATGGAATGCTCCGTGGGTCGGTATTCGAGAGACGTCGAAGGGTCGAAGGACCGGGCCGGCGGAGACGCCGAAGCCCCCGCGCGGGGCGGAGGGTTCGGCGGCTCGGCGGGCCCGGCCGCTGCGCTGGGCTCAGTGCTCATTCACAGTGCCCGTCTGGCTTTGCAGCGACCGTGCCAACTCTGGCGAGCCAGGGGTGGCTCAGATGGGGTTCTGGAACCAGGTGAAGAGCGAGCTGAGGGGCACCCGGGTATCGAAGTCGAGCACGTCGAACTCGGTCTCGATGCCGCTCCAGGAGAAGAAGGTCTTCTCGGCGCTCTCGGAGATGGGCCCGATGCCGACCTCGGCGAAGAGCGAGAGCTTGCCGTCGAGCACCCGGATGGCCGCTTCGAGCTTGCTGGCGATGGTCAGCGCCAGGTTGCCGATGTTGCCGTCCTCGGCGGCGACGCCCAGGGCGAGGTCGAAGGGCAGCCGCACGTGGGCCAGGGCCACCTCTCCCTTCACCCCGGCCTTGGCGATGACGAAGTCCACCCCGACCTCGGCGAAGCCGTCGAACTCGACGATGGGCTCGAGCCGGCCGATGAGCGTGGCCGAGACCTCGTCGCAGTCGTCGCCGCCGCGGTCGAGCTCGGCGCCCAGCCGGTGGGCGAGGGCGACCTTGCCCGAGGCGCCGACCTCGACGCTCATCGGGATGCCGAGGATGGTGAAGCGGAAGGTCTTGCTCGGCGCGCCGTCGACCAGCTCGCTCTCGCCGTCGACGAGGGTGTAGCTGTCCTGGTCGATGATGGGCTGGTTGACGTCGTCGATGATGCTCTGGCCGAAGATCTCGAGGTCGATGTGGATGTTGTCCAGTCCGGCGTGGGTATCGGCGACGACGAGGTGCTTGTCGGTGCCCATCACGCTGATGCGGGCGTCGAAGCGGGCGTCGAAGTTCGCCTGCAGGTTGCACAGGCCGTGCTCGAGGTCGAAGACCTGCCAGCTCATGTCGTAGCTGTAGCCGGCCCCGAACAGGTTGTTGCCCATCTCGACGGCGTCGCTGGCACCGCCGGCCATGCGCGGGCTGCCGTTCGCGCCGCCGTCGGCCTCGAGCACCTCGTCCAGCTCGGCGGCGAGCAGGCCGCGCCAATAGTCGCGGCGGCTCATGAAGAGGTCCACGGCGGCCGGGCTCGTGGTGTAGTTCTTCCGGCTGTACAGCGTATTGCCGGTGATCGGGTGGGTGAAGGTGTAGTCGGCGGTGGCGACCCAGTCGTCACCGGTGTAGTCGAGGCACTTCTCGTAGGCCCGCTGGCGGTCGGCGCCGACGGTGTCCTTCATGCGCTGGGCGAAGCGGCGGGGCGACCAGTCGCACAGCGTCGCGGCGTTCGGGTTGACGCAGCCCTTCGCCTGGGCGTCGAGCAGCCGGCTGCGGATCTCGCTGTCGTAGGCCGCGAGCCGCGCGGCGACGGCGGCGCGGTGGGGCGCCATCTCGTCGTCGATGTCGAAGCTCTCGACGCACTCGGTGAACGGGTTCTGGCCCGGGTCGTCGACGTCGCCCTGGTCGATGTTGCCGACGCAGTACTCGAGGATGGACCCCATCTCGTCGCGCCACGCGTCCTTCAGCGCAGCGACGCCCGACTCGACGGCCAGCTTCCGCTTCTCGAGCACCTCGGCGAAGGTCGCCTGGTCGCGCTCGCGGTCGATCATGCGCTCGTCGAGCTCACCCGCCAGGGCCTGGCTCATGTTCCAGTGCCAGGTGAAGGTCTCGACGTGGTGGTTCTTGCCGGCCTCGATGGCCGCCTCGAGCGCCGCGTGGTTCAGCACGACCCCCTTGAGGCCGAGCAGGCTGCCGTCGCCGGGGTCGAAGTGGTCGTCGATGCTGTAGTCGGCCGCGGGGGCGAGCTCGACGGTGAACCAGGTGTTCTTGGGCTGCAGGCCCGCGGGGAAGTTCACCGTGAACGGGCGGCCGTCGGTGCCCTCGTTGGCCATGCCGGCCATGGTGCGGGTGCCGATGGCGCGCGGGTCGTTGATGGGCCCGAAGGCCAGATCGTAGACCGCGCGGTGGTCTTCGGCGACCTGGCTGGCGGCGTCGTCGAACGTGCTGAAGGTCAGGAACTTGTCCCGGGCGTAGTCGGCGCAGTCGCTCACCGGGAAGTCGTGGCCGGTGGCCGGGGGGGCCGGCGTCGGGTCGGGCTCCGGCTCCGGCTCGGGCTCCGGCTCGGGCTCCGGCTCGGGGTCGGGGGTGGGGTCGATCGGCGGCAGCGGGTAGTCGGGGCCGTCGGGGCCGTCCATGCGGATGGCGTGGAACATCACGCCGCCCATGAGCGCCTCGGCGCCGCCCGACTCGGCCAGCGACTGCCCGCCGACGGTCGCGACCGTCTCGTCGATGCGGGCGGTGACCCGGGCGTCGTCGGTGTTGGCGTCGCTGCCGTCGCCGTAGACGGTGCCGGCGGCGTCGACGACCTGCGGCACGACCACCTCGGTCTCGGCGAGGCCGGCGGCGGCGGCCAGCGCGGCCTCTTCGAGCAGCACGTTGCAGTGGGCGTCGGGGTTGGTGCGGGCGTCTTCGAGGAAGCTCGACCCGCAGGTGCCGTACATGAAGCTCGGATCCTGGCACTGCTCGAGCGTCGGGGTGCTCGGGCAGGCCGGCGGGGCGTTGTAGGCGTGGGCGCCGGAGGTGACGCTGATGGCGGCGGCGACGGTCAGCAGGTCGATGGCTTTGATACGCATGATGTCCTCTCGGGGGGTTGCAGGTTGCGCCAGCCCTTACAGCGAAGGCCGTGCCAACTTCCGAGATGACCGTTTCATGCGGGTTTGCGGCGATCTGTGCCTGTGTCGGGACGCGGGCGACGACCGGAGGCCTGCGAATCGGGCCGAAACGGCGTAACAGTGACGTCTGATGTGACGCTGCGCTGTTGCACCCTCCTGTGACACCCGCCCATGTGTAACTTTGGAGTAACTCTTGTCTCATGGTGTCTCATTGGGGGGGCTGGGCTATCGAGGGCGGCATATTGTGACTGTGTGGCAAGTAGCTGTTTTATTTGTATTTATCGGCTTTCGGCGGCTCGGTCGGCGTCTTCTGTGTATCTCTTCGTATGGCTCGAACGTTCAGATCGGGTAACATCCGAACAGCGAGGCCGAGGGACGGCGGCCGTCGAGGGGGAACGCAAGGCATGCTCGCACAGCAACTCGATGTTCATGGTGTCGCCGAGCGCCCCGACGACGTCGCGGCCAAGTACGAGATCGTCGGCAGCGCCGGTCGAGGCGCGTTCGCGACGGTGTACCGGGCCATCCAGCACCCCGTCGAGCGGCTGGTGGCGGTCAAGGTGCTCGACGAGGCCTACGTCCGCTCGGCTCGGCATCGCGACCGCTTCCGCCGCGAGGCGCGGGTCCTCGGCCGCATCGATCACCCCGGCGTGCTGCGGCTCTTCGACTACGGTGAGCGCGACGGTCAGCTGCAGCTGGTCACCGAGCTGGTGACCGGGCGCCCGCTGTGCCGGGTCCTCGCCGAGGAGGCGCCCATCGAGCCGCAGCGCGCGCTGCGGCTGACCGCTCTGCTGCTCGACGCGCTCGCCGCGGTGCACGACGCGGGCTTCGTGCACCGCGATATCAAGCCGGGCAACATCATGGTCGAGGTCGACGCCAACGGCGCCGAGCGGGTCCGGCTGCTCGACTTCGGGGTCGCCGCCGCCATCGACAACGCCGACCATCAGGCCGAGAAGGCGGGTACGCCGCAGTACATGGCGCCCGAGCAGGTGCGCGATGCGGCCGTCGACGGCCGCGCCGATCTCTTCGCGGTCGGCGCGGTGCTCTACGAGCTGCTCAGCGGTCGATGCGCCCTGATGACCCGCAACGTCGGCTCGATGCTGGCCGGGGTGCCCGACGTGCTCGTGCCCTTCGATCGGGCCTTGGAGATCCGGGACGACGTCGAGGCCCTGATTCGCTCGGCGATGGCCAGCGACCGGCGGCGGCGCCCGAGCGACGCGGTCACGCTGCGCGATGCGCTCGCCGACATCGTGCGCGAGCTCGACCCCCACGGTGAGCCGCTGGCGTTCGTGACCGGCGGGCAGACCGTGCCCCCCAACGCCTTCACGGCGCCGCGCTTCGACGACATCGCGCCGACCGCCGATCTGGACTCGATCAACCCGCTGGCGGCGACGGTCGTGCACGTCGCGGCGCCGGTGCAGGCCAGCCCCTCGCTCTCGGGTCCGTGGCCGGCGCTCGACTTCGTCGACGACGACGGTCGGTCGGCGTGGCCGGCGGATATGCGCGGCTCGGGGCCCCTGCCGCGCATGTTCGATCGCGCCGCTCGCGCTTCGGCGGCGCCGGCCGTCGCGCGGCGGCCGATGCCGTCCGCGCTCGTCGGGCCGCGTCGTGCGGCGTCCGTCGAGCCCGCCCGGCCGCCGTCGGTGTGCGCCGAGCCGCCGTGCTGGCGGCGCGCGTGCTTCTGGACCCTCGTCGGCGTCAACGCCATCGTCCTGACGGTCTCCGCGCTGCTCTGAGCCGCCCTCGGGGGACGCATGACGGTCTCCAATCGCATCCGCATGGTCTCGGGCGCGTTCATCGTCGCCTGCCTCGCGCTGCTGTATGTGGCCTACTGGTCGTTGCCCGACGCCGCCCGGACGCCGCGCACGATCTTGCTGATCGTGGCCGCCGTGCTGCCGATCGGGATCCCGGTGGGTGTCACCTTCATCCGCCGCTGGACCGGCGCCGAGGTGGAGGCCCGCTTCGAGCCGGCGCTCGCCCGGGCGGAGGCCGCCGCCGGGTCGGGCCTCACGGGGCACGATCTGCTCGCGATCGTGCAGCAGTCGCCGCTGCCGATCGCCATCTTCGACCGCGACCTGCGCTACCTGGCCCACAGCGATCGCTGGCTCTCGGCCTATCGCCTCGACGCCGACTCGCTCGTCGGCCGTCACCACTACGAGGTCTTCCCGGAGATCCCCGGCCGCTGGCGCATCATCCACCAGCAGTGCCTCGCCGGGGCGACCAAGCACAGCCCCGGCGAGCGCTTCCCGCGGGTCGATGGGCGGGTGGACTGGATCCGTTGGACGGTGCAGCCATGGCATGCCGTCGACGGCGAGATCGGCGGCCTGATGATGCTCACCGAGGTCATCACCGCGCAGAAGGAGGCCGAGCAGGCGCTCGCCGAGCGGATCTCCGCGCTCGAGGCGGCCAACGGTCAGCTCGAAGCGGCGGCGTCGGTGGCTCACCTCGGCCATTGGATCTGGTACCCCGTCACCGGCGAGTTCGAGGCCTCGCCCGGCGTGCGACGCCTGCTGGGCATGGCGGTCGATCCGACATCGGTCGACGAGATCCAGGCGCGTATCCCGCTCGACGAGCAGGCGCTCTTCGGCCTGAGGCTGCGGCGGGCGGTGCTGCGCGCCGAGCGCTTCAGCCACCAGTCGACCGTCGTCGGCGATGACGGCAGCCGGCGCACCGTGCGGCTGGCGGGGCGTGTCGAGCGGGACGCCGCGGGCGAGGCCACCCGGATCTTCGGGGTGATGCTCGACGCCACCGACGAGCTCGCGCCGGCCGGTGAATCGGCGGAGATGGCGGCCGACATCTGACCGTCAGCCGGCGGCCAGCGCCCGATCGAGATCGTCCACCAGATCGTCGATCCCCTCGAGCCCCACCGACATGCGCAGCAGCCCGGGGGCGATGCCGGCGGCGGCCAGCTCGGCGGGGTCGAGCGGCGCGTGGGTGGTCGACGCCGGGTGGCAGATCAGCGACTCGACGCCGCCCAGGCTCACCGCGTGGGTGATCAGGCCGACGCCCTCGGCCACCGCCGCTGCCGCCGCGCGCGAGGCCACCTCGAACGCCAGCATCGAGCCGAACGTGCGCATCTGCCGCGCCGCCACCGCGTGCCCCCGATGCCCGCTCAGCCCGGGGTAGTGCACCCGCTTCACCGCGGGGTGCGTCTCGAGCCAGCGGGCCAGCTCGAGCGCGGTATTGCACGCCCGCGCCTGACGCACGCCGAGGGTCTTGATGCCGCGCATGACCAGCCACGCGTCGTGGGGCGAGATGCAGCCGCCGAGCACCTTGTGGGCGCGCCAGACGTCTTCGATCCAGCCCCGGGCGCCGATCACCGCCCCGGCGATGACGTCCGAGTGCCCGCCCAGCGCCTTGGTGGCCGAATGCACGACGCCGTCGGCCCCCGAGTCGAGCGGGCGCTGGTTCCACGGGGTGGCCCAGGTATTGTCCACCAGCGTGCGCACGCCGTGGGCGCGGGCGGTGGCCGCGAGCGCCTCGATGTCGACGACGTCGACGGTGGGGTTGGCCGGGCTCTCGATGAGCAGCAGCCGGGTATTCGACCGGATATGCGGCGCCAGGGCCTTCGGATCGCGCACGTCGACCACGTCGCTCGCGACGCCGAAGCGCGGCAGCAGGTCGCGCACGAGCTGGATCACCCCGCCGTAGATATGCCGCGAGCACAGCACGTGATCGCCGGCCGCGACGCTGGCGATGACCGCGGTGCTCATCGCCGCCATGCCCGAGGCGAAGGCGATGGCCGCCTCGCCGCCCTCCAGCTCGGCCAGCGCGTCTTCCAGGGCGCGGGTCGTGGGGTTGCCCCAGCGGGTATACAGCCGGGTCGGCGCGTTCGCCGTCGACAGCGCGGCGCCGCGGGCGGTGGAGGGCAGGGCGAAGGTCGAGGCTTGCACGATGGGCACCGACAGCGGCCGGTCGGGGTCGCGGCCGGCGCCGGCGTGCACCATCAGGCTGTGGGGATCGCGGGGGTCGCGGTCGGTCATCGGCGGGCCTCCGGTAGATGGGGCGCCATCATCCACCGGTCGCGCTACGGCTGCCCAGGCCTATCGCGCCGTGATGGTGACCTGCGCCCGCTGCGCGACCCGGCCACCCCAGGTATCGGCCTCGACGACCAGGGTATAGGTGCCGCCGCCGCCGCCGTAGATCGCGTCTTCCATGTCGTAATCGGCCAGCCAGCGCACCACGCCGGTGCAGTCGTCGGCGTCGGGCGCGAAGTAGCTCTGCTCCCACGTATCGAAGCGGCGGCCGTCGGCCTCGAAGTAGATCTCGAGGCGGTCGCCATTGGAGAAGCCGGACAGCTGCAGCGGCACGTCGATGTGCGTGCCGCCCTGAAGGCCCCACTCGAGCCCGAGGTCGTGCCCGACCACGTCGAGGGCCGGATCGGAGAGGTAGCAGGCCTTGTCGATCTCGCACCAGCGAGCGCCGTCGCAGTCGCGGTCGTCGACGGGCCGCTCGGGCGCCGCCTCGGGGGCGCAGGCGACGGTGAGCAGGGCGAAGGCGGCGACGGCGAAGAGGCGGGCGAGGCGCATGGCGGACTCCGATTCGATGTACGGGCAGCCCGACGCGCCGTGCGCGCGATCTGACAGGCGAGCGGGCTGTCTCGATCGCCGGCGCGATGCCATGATGGGTCATGGCCGCGCCCATCCGATCCGAGCCGCCGGATGCCTTGACGCTCGCCCGCCGCATCGCCGACGGCGACCTCGACCCGGCGGATGCCATCGCCGAGGCCCGCGCCCGCATCGAGCGCGACGATCCGCACGTCAACGCCGTCGTCCGGCTCTACGACGACATCGCGCCGGCGCAGAGCGGGCCCTTTACCGGCGTGCCGACGCTGCTCAAGGATCTGCTCGCCGGCGAGGCGGGCCGGCCGCTCACCTCGGGCGCGAAGCTGCTGGCCGGCTTCGTGGCGCCGCAGAGCACGGCCATGGTCGAGCGGCTGCGGGCGGCGGGCCTGGTGGTCATCGGCCGCACCAATACACCCGAGTTCGGCATGATGGTCACCACCGAGCCGGCGCTCTTCGGCCCGTGCCGCAACCCGTGGTCGCCGGCGCATACCGCCGGTGGGTCGAGCGGCGGCGCGGCGGCGGCGGTGGCCGCGGGCATGGTGCCGCTGGCCCACGCCACCGACGGCGGCGGGTCGATCCGCATCCCGGCGTCGTGCTGCGGCTGCTTCGGCTTCAAGCCGTCGCGCGGTATCAACCCGCTCGAGCCGGCCTGTACCGACATGCTGGGCGTGCTGACCGCCGAGCACGTCATCACCCGCAGCGTGCGCGACAGCGCCGTCTTGCTGGCGGCCACCGGCGACGTGCCCGACGCGCCGGACGGCGTCGCGGCCCAGCTCGCCAGCCTCCACCGCCCGCCGCCGCCGTTGCGGATCCGGGTGGTCGACCGCATCTGGAATCCGGCCGCGCCGCACCCCGATGTGGCGGCGAGCCTGCGCGGCGCGGCCGATCTGTGTGAATCCCTCGGTCATCGGGTCGAGGTCGGCCCGCTGCCGGGGCGCGAGATCGAGGTCGCCGCGGCGTTCGCCGACTTCTACTGCGATCAGGCCCATCAGACCCTCGACGCGCTCGGTCGGCTCTTCGGGCGGCGGATACGCCCCGACGACGTCGAGCCGCTCACCTGGGCCATGGCCGAGCGCGGGTCGGTCTTCAATACCCGCGCCCGGCTCGCGACGCTCGACCGGCTGCTCGACGCCCAGGCGGCGGTGACCGCGGCCTTCGCCGACTTCGACGTCCTGCTGACGCCGACCCTGGCCACGCCGCCCATCGCGATCGGCCGGCTGAACGGCCAGCGCAGCGACATCGAGGCGGTCTTCGCCGAGCGGCTGGCCTTCGCCCCCAACACCGCGTTGTTCAACATCACCGGGCAGCCGGCCATGAGCCTGCCGCTGGGTCTGAGCGCCGACGGGCTGCCGATCGGGGCGCAGTGCGTCGCGGCGACGGGGCAGGACTGGCTGCTGATGCGGCTGGCGCGCAGCCTGGAGCCGCAGTTCGTGCAGGCAGGGGGGTGCGGCCCGGGGCCGGCTGAGGCGGGCCGAGGCGGGCCGGGCTACTGCGCGCCCTGCACGTAGCGCACTTCGCTGGTGCTGAAGTCGTTGAACACCACCGTGACCTTGACGCAGGCGCCGTCGGGGATCGGGCTGCCGCCGGCCATCGCGCCGCTGTCTTCGCTGACGTCGGTGGCGCCCTCGGGCACCTCGCCGTAGGCGATCGGCCCGGCGAAGCCGTCGGGGAAGGCCATCGTCGACAGCGCCCAGTACGTCTCGCCGCCGGTGACCGGGCCCGGCCCGAGCGGGGTCGTCGCCTCGGGCGAGGTCACGAAGTAGCCCAGCGCGTTGACCGCGGCCTGCCACGACGCGGTGGGCAGCCCGCCGTCGCCGAATTCGAGGTCGACGGGGTGGTCGCCGCTGGCCGTATCGCAGGTCGCCGGCTCTTCCTGGGGGCGCTGCAGCCGCCAGACGACGCCCTCGGCTTCGAGGCCCGGGCTGCGCAGCATCAGGGTCGACTCGCCGCTGTCGGCCACGCCGTCACCGTCCTCGTCGACCAGGGCCATCGTGGTCGGGAAGCTGCGGTTGAGGAAGCCCGGCGGGCCGACGGGGAAGGGGAACGGCGGCCAGTAGGCCGTCTCGCCGTCGATGGTCACCGCGACGACGCTGTCGAGGATGTCGGTGACCGTCAGCTCGAAGGTCGCGCCCGAGGCGGTGGCCGTCGCGGCGGCGGGCACCATCACCGGGATGATCACCTCGGGGTCGTAGCGCCGATTGGGGAAGTCGAGGTTGGGGTGGTCGATGTGGATCTCGTACTCGCCTTCGAGCCGCAGGGCTTCGGGGGCGGCGACGGTGAAGCCGATGCGGTTGGCCGCGACGATGGCCGTCTCGGAGAACGCCTCGAAGTCGGCGCCGACCTCGATGGTGTACGCGCCGCCCGCCGCCAGCGGCGCCGCCGGCTGGATCGTCACCTGGCGGTTGTCGGCGGTCAGCGTCGCCTCGACCGGCGCGTCGTCGGCGTCGAGCAGGCGGATGCGGGCCAGGTTCTGCGCGTCGTTCCAGACCGCGTGGGAGAAGATCAGCGTCAGCGGGGCATCGGCCGACGCCGCCTCGGCGCCCGCCGCGGGCGTGCTCTTGAGCACGAAGAACTCGCGGGCGGTCAGCTCGCGCAGGTAGCGCACGATGCGCTCGCGGGTCGTATCGTCCAGGGTCTGCCCCGACAGCGGCTCCATGGCCACCACCGACTCGAGCAGGGTGCGCGCGGCGCCATTGACCAGCCACGAGCCGTGGCGATAGGCGCCGACGAGGCTGGGCACGACGATCGGGTGGGCGTCCTGGGTGCCGCCGCCCGGCAGCCGCAGCCCGGTGGTGGTCAGCGGCCCGCCATGGCAGCCGGCGCAGCCGCCCGAGACGAAGGCGTCGCGGCCGTCGATGCCCGCCGGGGTCATGCTGCCGTCGCGGGCGGTGAAGCCGTTGGCCGGCGGCGGCGGCACGAAGGCGGCGAGGTAGTCGTAGAACGCGCGGTGGGTCTCGGTCGAGATGATGACCCCGATGGTCGGCCCGGGGCTGCCGTAGAGGTACGAGAACAGCTCGAAGGCGTCGCCCTCCCAGCCGATGGGGTCGGTGCCCTCCATCCAGAACATCGGCCGGCTCGCCGACTCGGAGAAGCCGCCCGCCGACCACACGTTGCCGTCGGTCAGCCCGTCGATGTGACAGTCGGCGCAGCTGTGATGCTCGGCGGGGCCGCCGCCGCTGCCGGTGTACAGCCGCTGGCCCAGCGCGAGGCTGCGGCTGCGCGGGTCGCCTTCGAGGGCCGTCGCGCCGAGCACCGCGCCGTTGGCGTCGGCCCGGGTGACGCTGTACGCCTGCAGGCCGTGGGTGAAGACCCGGTCACCCACCGCGGCGATGCTGCGCGGGCGCCCCGGCACCTCGTAGCGCGCGATCTCGGCGAGGCTGTCGGGGTCGAGGCCGACGACGACGTCCGACCCCTCGACGGCGACCCACAAGATCGTGCCGGCCCGGGTCAGGCCGTAGGGCCGCACCGCGATGGCCGGCGCGCTCTCCTGGCGGCCGATGTCGGCGGCGGCGACCTCGGGGTAGCCGTCCGCCGAGAGGTCATAGGCGGCGACGGTGTGGCGGAAGGCGGTCATGCCCTCCTGGCCCGAGTAGACCGAGACCACCGAGCGCGTCATCGCCACGTAGAGCCGGTCGCCGTCGACGTAGAGCCCGTTGAGGTTCGAGCCCACCGCCTCGATGTAGTCGACCACCGTCTGCTCGGCGGTGTCGACGACGGCGATGTCGAACGCGTCGTAGCGCTCGTCGGTGCCGAACTGCAGCCGGTCGCTGACGCCGGAGCGATAGCTGGCCACGAAGAGCCGCCCGCCGTCTTCGCTCAGCGCCATCGCCTGCGGGGCGAGGTTGGTCTCGAGGGTCGCGACCAGCGCGCGCGCCTCGACGTCGATCAGGGCGACGGCGTCCTGGCTGTTGAGGCTGACCCAGGCCCGGGTGCCGTCGGGCGAGAGCACCACCTGCGCCGGCTCGTCGCCGACCCACAGCGCGTCTTCGAGGCGGCCGCTCTCGACGTCGACGAAGCCCACCGTATCGCCCGCCTTGTGGGCCACCAGCGCGTGGGACATGCCCGCGCGGTGGGCGATGCTCACCGGCCACGGGCCCACCGGAATGGTGTCGATGACCGCGCCCTCGGCGTCGAGCCGGGTGATGTGCGGGTCGAAGACGTGGGCCACCCACACCTGATCGCCCACGCCGGCCACCGAGGTGGTCGGATAGTAGTTGTAGTGGGCGTAGGGCACGTCGGCGACGACGGTCAGGTCGCGGGTCTCGTCGCCGCGTTCGAAGACGTAGTCGCCGGCGATGACCGGCGTGAACCGGGTGTAGCCGTCGGCCCCGACGTACAGCGCGTTGGCGTTGCCCGCGGGCGCGCCGGCCAGGCTCCAGCCGTCGCCGGGCAGGTAGAACGTCGCGCCGAGCGCGAAGCGGCGGGTCGGCTGCAGGGGCAATGAGTCGGCCGTCGGCTCGGCCATACCGCCGTCGGGCGCGGTCGGATCGGCCGGCTCGTCGTCGCAGCCGAAGCCGAAGCCGACAGCCAGGGCGAGCACCAGGGTATTACGGATGAGCGAGCGCATCGGGCGGGCCTCCTCGGTGAAGCGCGTGCTTTGAACCACGAGGTAGATTCGACGCCGTGCGTGAGGTGACGGGGTTGGGGTCACTGCGTAGGGCGGCGCTGCTTGCGCCAGGATCAGGCCTCCGAGCGGGAGAACTCCTACGAGATCGACGCGGCGGCCTGCGGGCAGGCGCTGTTCGGCGAGATCGGGTGCGCCGGCTGCCATGTGCCCGAGGTCACCACGACCGCGTATCACCCGCACGCCGAGCTGCGCAGCCAGACCATCCGGCCGTATACCGACCTCTTGCTGCACGACATGGGCGAGGGGCTGGCCGATACGCTCGACGAGGCCGGCGCGAGCGGCGCCGAGTGGCGCACGGCGCCGTTGTGGGGCATCGGGCTGGGGGCCTGCGTGACCGGCGGCGTCGAGGGGCCGCCGCAAGACGGCGTATGCGTGCCGTCGGAGAGCTACCTGCACGATGGGCGGGCGCGCACGCTGGACGAGGCGATCCGCTGGCACGGCGGCGAGGCGGCGGCGGTCACCGCGCGTTATCTGGACCTCGACGACGGCGCGCGGGCGGCGCTGCTGGCTTTCCTGCGTTCGCTGTAGGCCCGTGGCGCGGCGTGATCTACCCTCGAACCCACACTCACGAGGAGACCCGCCATGCACATCATCCGCCCCAGCGAAGCCGACGCCACCCTCTGCCTGCGGGCCATGAAGACGGTGCTCGCCGCCGACGGGGTCATCGGGCCGGTCGAAGAGAAGCTGGTCGCCGCGGCCCAGACCTACATCTTGCGGACCGCCATCGACTTCGACGCCCTCGCCCCGATCACCCCCGCCGCGCTCGCCGCCGCGCTCGAGGACCCCGCGCTGCGCACCCAGCTCGTCGGCGCGATGGTGGTCAACAGCTTCGCCAGCGGCGAGGCGGGGCCCGAGCAGCTCGAAGCCATCGAGGCCTTCGCCGCCGCGCTCGACGTCGACGTGCCCGAGGTGCAGACCCTGCGGCGCTATGTGAAGCGGCAGATGGCGCTGCTGCGCTTCGATGTCATCCGGCGGATGTACATCGGCGACGCGCTGGCCGAGATCTGGCACACCGACGGGGTCAAAGGCATCCTGCGCACCCTCGGCGGCCTCGGGGGCCTGCGCACCGATCCGGCGGTGGCGGCGAAGTACGTGGCGCTGGGTGATCTGCCCGAGGGCACCATGGGCCGGGCGCTCTTCGACTTCTATCGCGCCCATGGCTTCCCGCTGCCCGGCGAGAAGCACGGCGGGCCCGAGAAGATCATCCTGCACGACATGGTGCACGTGCTCAGCGGCTACTCCACCGCGCCGGAGGGCGAGTTCCAGGTGGCCGCCTTCAGCGCCGGCTTTCGCCGCGAGCAGTCGCTGAGCATCCTGCTCTTCGTACTGTGTCAGTTCGACGCGGGGGTGCGTATCGCGCCGGTGCCCGGGGCCGGGGCGCAGGTGGGTCTGCTCGACCCCGACCGCTTCTTCGCGGCGCTGGTGCGGGGCAGCAAGATGACCGTCGATGTCTTCGCCGACGACTGGGACTTCTGGGCGGCGGCGAAGCGCCCGCTGGCCGAGCTGCGCGCCGAATACGGCATCGAGCCCGCCTGAGCGATCGTATCAGCCGAGCGTCGGCCCTCGGATCAGAACAGGTCGAGCTGCGTCGCCGCGCTGGTGGGGCCCGGCCTCTCCGGCGCGCCGTGGGGCTTGGGCGGCGGCTGGCTCGCCGGGTGGCGCGGCGCTTTCTCCAGCGACTCGCCCAGCACGTGGCGCCGCCAGGCGAGCAGCCCCGAGGCGCGCCGGCGCGCGGTCTCGGCGCCCAGGCGGCTGTTCTTGAACAGGCGCTCGGTCAGGTCTTCGATGTCGGGCGCGCTGCGGGCGAGCAGGTCGGGCGCGACGAGCTGCACCACCGCGCACTGCTCGATGACCCGGGCCCAGAGCTGCCGCTCCTCGGCGGTGCCCTTGGCGCAGTCCATCAGCGCCTCGCCCATGGTGGTCAACAGCGGCTCGTCGCCCTCCATGTGCACCAGCCCCAGCACCCGGGCGGCGTGCAGCCGATACTGCACGTGGCGCCGGCTGAACTGGGTCCAGTCCTCGATGGCTTCGACGGTCTTGCAGCCGCGCAGGACCGCGTGCACCACCCGGCGCACCGTATCGAGGTCGTTGGCCTGCGGGATGTCGAGGGTCTGCATCAGGCGGCTCCCTTGGCGTCGACGGCCGGGATGCCGGCCCGCTCGAACAGCGGCTCGATCTGCGGCCCGCGGCCCATGAACGCCGCGTAGCTCTCCGCCGGATCGCGGCTGTTGCCCCGGGCGAGCACCTCGCGGCGGAAGGCCAGCCCCACCTCGCGGTCGAAGAGCTTGTCGCCGGCGAAGCGGGTGAAGGCGTCGGCGTCGAGCACCTCGGCCCACTTGTAGCTGTAATAGCCCGCCGCGTAGCCCACCGGGCTCGCGAAGAGGTGGGAGAACGACGCGATCATCGCGAAGTCGTCGGGGATGTCGGTCGAGTCGAAGCGGGCGAGCACGTCGCGGGCGTAGGCCATCACGTCGCCGTGCTGCGCGGGGTCGTAATCGCGATGCAGCGCCAGATCGACGGTGGCGAAGCCCAGCTGGCGCATCATCTGCCACGCCTTGCGGTAGGTGCGGGCGGCCTGCATCTTCTCGAACAGCGCGTCGGGCAGCGGCGCGCCGGTGGCGTGGTGCCGGGCGAACAGGTCGAGCGCCGGGCGCTGCCAGCACCAGTTCTCCATGATCTGGCTGGGCAGCTCGACGAAGTCCCAGGCCACCGAGGTGCCCGCCAGCGCGCGCTCTTCGACCGTCGTCAGCAAGAAGTGCAGCAGGTGGCCGAACTCGTGGAAGATCGTCTCCACCTCGCGCTGCTGCAGCAGCGACGGCCGATCGGGCCCCGGCGGGCTGAGGTTGGCGGCGAAGACGCCGACGTGGGGCTCGCCGCGCTCGGGCGCGCCCAGCCGCAGCGGCCGCATCCACGCGCCGCCGCGCTTGCCGTCGCGGGGGAAGAGGTCGACATAGAAGACGCCCAGCCGGCGGTCGCCCTCGTCGAGCCCGTAGACCCGCACCGCCTCGTGCCACACCGGGTAGCCATCGAGCGGCTTCACGGTGACGCCGTAGAGCTTGTTCACGATCTCGAAGAGGCCGTCGAGCACCTGCTCCGCCTCGAAGTACGGGCGCAGCGTCTCGGCGTCGAAGGCGTAGCGCGCCTTGCGCAGCTTCTCGGCGTACCACGCCAGATCCCACGGCGCGATCGGCGGCGCGTCGGGGCCCTCCAGCTCGCGGCGGAAGGCCTCGAGCTGCGCGTGCTCGGCGGCGGCGGCCGGCGCCGAGCGGGCCTCGAGCGTCGCGATGAACGCGGCGGCGGCGGCGCCATCGTGGGCCATGCGCCGCTCGAGCAGCAGGTCGGCGAAGTCGGGATAACCCAGCATGGCGGCGCGGGTGCGGCGCAGCTCGAGGATGCGGGCGATGCGCGGCCGGTTGTCGTGCGGCGCCGCGGTGGCCCGGGTGGTATGGGCCCGGTAGAAGCGCTCGCGCACCGCGCCGTCGTCGAGGTGGGTCATGATCGCGCTGTAGCTCGGCGCGTCGAGGCCGAACCGCCAGCCGTCGAGACCGCGCCGGGCCGCGTTGGCCTTCGCGGCGGCGCGGGCGCTCTCGGGCAGCCCGGCCAGCTGCGCCTCGTCGGTGGCGACCCACTCGAAGGCGTCGGTGCTGTCGACCACCGCCTGGGCGTAGGCGTTGGTCAGCTCGGCCAGCTCGACGTCGATCGCGCCCAGCTTCGCCTTCTCTGCGGCGGGCAGGTCGGCCCCCTGGCGGCGGAAGCCGTCGAGGATCTCGTCGAGCAGCCGGGCGCGCACCGGGTCGAGCGCCGCCGCCTCGTCGGTCTCGGCGAAGGTCGACAGCGCGGCCCACAGCTTCGGATCGTGGGGGATGGCCGAGAAGAAGCCGCTGACCCGCGGGTGCACCGCGTTGTAGGCCGCCCGCAGCGCCGGATCGCCCAGCAGCCCTTCGAGGTGGTTGACCAGCCCGTAGGCGTCTTCGAGGGCGACGGTGGCCGCGTCATAGGCGGCGACCGTGTTCTGCCAGGTGCGCGGGCCGTCGGCGGCGCCGATCGCGGCCAGCGCGGCGCGGCTCTCGGCGAGCAGGTGGTCGATGGCGGGCTCGACGTGCGCGGGGCGGATTCGATCGAACGGCAGCTTGTCGCCGAGCGCGATCAACGGGTTGTCGTGCATGGAGGGATCTTCCGGGCGGTGGGGGTTCATTCGACCGCCGAGCATAGCCGGACTCGGCGGCGAGATCATCCGTGTCGCCGCCCGCGCGTGCGAACGCGGGTCTGCGCGCGCCCGTCGCTTGATTCGAACCGACACGATCCCTATGGTGCGCGCGGCCGCGCCGGCATGTCGCCGGTCGGACCCGCCAGGGAGGTGCCCGATGTCCGCTCGCCATCACGCCGGGGTCCCGGTCATCGATGTCAGCCGCTACGACGACGACACCATCCGCGCCGTGGGCGACGCGCTCGGCGAGCACGGCTTCGTCTCCATCGTCGGCCACGGGGTCGACCCGGCGCTGCTCGACCGCGGCTTCGAGGTCGCCGGCGACCTCTTCGACCTGCCGCCGCAGGTGCTGGCGCAGTACGAGCGCTCCGAGATCCAGCGGCAGCGGGGCTATGTGCCGTTCCGCCGGGAGAGCGCGGTCGGCGGGCTGGCCCCCGACCTCAAGGCCTTCTGGCATATAGGCCGCGACCTGCCCGCCGATCACCCGCTGATCGAGAAGGGGCTGATGCACCGCAACCCGTGGCCCGCCGAGCGGCCGATCTTCGCGCCGGTGATGCGGGCGGTCTTCCGCGAGCTGGAGCGGGTGGCCCTGGACATGCTCGACGCGCTGGCGGTCTACCTCGGCGCCGACCGGGCGGCCTTTCGCGAGATGGTGCGGGACGGCAACAGCGTGCTGCGCATCATCGACTACCCCGACGTGGCCGACGCCGAGCCGGGCGCGGTGCGGGCGGCGGCCCACGAAGACATCAACCTGCTGACGATTCTGCCGGCGGCGACCAAGCCGGGCCTCGAGCTGTTGACCCGCGACGGCGAGTGGCTGCCCATCGAGTCGGCGCCCGGCGCGCTGATCTGCGATACCGGCGACATGATGCAGCTCGTCAGCGGCGGGCGGCTGCCGGCGGTGACCCACCGGGTGGTCAACCCCGAGGGCGCCGACGGCGGGCGCCGCTCGATGCCGTTCTTCCTGCACCCGCGGCCCGACGCGCGGCTGGTGATGCCCGGCGACGACCGCCGCGGCGTGCTGGCCCACGACTTCCTGCTCGACCGGCTGGCGGCCAACTACGGCGCCCGCCCGGGGGCCCGGTGAGCAGCCACACCATCAAGCTCGACCCGATCGAGGCCCCCGCCTCGCGGCGCTTCTTCGAAGAGCACGGCTTCGAGTTCCGCGACGCGCCGCACGCCTTCTGGCAGGCCCGCGGGCCGGGCTGCAACGCGACGTTCTACTGCTCGGGCAAGCTCTTGCTGCAGGGCAAGGAGGCCGACGTCTACCGCGGCCTGATGAGCGATGAGACCCCCGAGGCGCGGCCCTATTATCGCGCGCTGTCCAAGCAGCCCAAGCCGACGCCGGTGGCCTGGATCGGCACCGACGAGACCGGCAAGGGCGACTACTTCGGCCCGCTGGTGGTCGCCGGGGTCATCTGCGAGCCGGCGCACCTGGAGATCCTGTCGACCCTGGGCGTCGACGACAGCAAGGCGGTCTCCGACAAGAAGGTGCCCGAGCTGGAGAAGGCGATCGTCGGCCTGTGCCGCCACGAGGTGATGTTCATCTCGCCGCCGACCTACAACCGGCTGCACGGCAAGATGGGCAACATCAACAAGCTCATGTGCTGGGCCCACGCCAAGGTCATCGAGAACCTGCTGGCCGCCGAGGGCGATCCGCGGCCCGACTGGATCCTCGTCGACCGCTTCGCGCCCGACCACCAGATGAAGCGCGCGCTGGGCCCGCTGGCCCGCGAGGTGCGCTTCGACCAGCGCCCCAAGGCCGAGGAGGATCCGGCGGTCGCGGCGGCCTCGATCATCGCCCGGGCGGCCTATCTGCGCGGGCTGAAGTCGCTGGGCCGGCGCTACGCGATGACGCTGCCCGGCGGCGCGGGCAAGCCGGTGCTCACCGCGGGCCGGCGGTTCCTCGAGACCCACGGCCGCGAGGCGTTGGGCGAGGTGGCCAAGATCCACTTCTCGACGACGCAGCAGATCGGCGGGTAGGCGGCGGCGAGCGCCCGTCGTCGAGATGGGTGGGCTCGCCCCGGACGTGGTAGAACAGCCCCGCACATCCCATTGGAGCCGCGGCATGTCCTTCAAGATCGACCTCGCCGCCCTCCCCCGACGGGAGAGTGGGCGGGTCGAGTGGAAGGAGAACGTCGCCGACGTCGATGACGTCGTCCGCACCGTCACCGCCTTCGCCAACGATCTGCCGAACCTCGGCGGCGGCTATGTCGTCTGCGGTGCCCGCGAGACCAGAGACGACCACGGCTTCCAGGCGCTGAAGAAGACCGGGCTGACGGCCAGCCGGCTCGAGGAGATCGAGGGGCGGGTCATGACCGCGTGCCTCAGGCACGTCACCCCGCCGCTGACCCCGCTCGTCGAGGTCTTGCCCGCGGCGACGGACGACCGCCGCATCCTCGTCTTTCTGGTGCCCGCGACCGGCGATGCCCATCAGTTTCGGACCTCGGCCGACTCGGGCAGGTACTACGTTCGCCGCTCGCACAATACGGTGGAGGCGCGCAACGGCCTCTTGCGTGAGCTGCTCGTCCGCAAGGGCGCCCGGCTCCCGTGGGATCGCCGCCCGCGACCCGATGCGACGGCAGAAGACATCGACCCGGTGGTCTTCCGCGACCTCCTGCAGCGGCTCAAGCTGTGGGACACCGACCGGTCGCTCGATCACTACCTCGACCCCGACAACGCCGCGTCGCCCTTCGTGCCGTCTTTCTGCGTGCGCGAGCCGCTCAGCGGCGTCCTGCGACCGCGCAACTTTTCGCTCCTGTTGGCCGGGCGAGACGTCCAGCGCTTCTTCCCCGACGCCCACGCGGTATTCTCGCTGTATCCCGGTTCGGATCGGGCCGAGCCATTCGCCGAGCGCTCGATGATCGGGGGGACGCTGATCAGTCAGGCCGACCGGCTCATCGAGCGGCTCAACGCCGAGGCGGTCGGCGTGATGGACAAGACCGATCCGCAGTCCCCCAACGCGGTGAAGTATCCGCGCCGGGCGCTGCACGAGGCCGTCGTCAACGCCCTGGTCCACCGAGACTACGAAGCGGCTCATCCGGTCCGGGTCACCGCGTTCGCCGACCGGGTCGAGATCATGTCGCCCGGCGGCCTCCTCTCGGCGGTCGAGCCCGAGGCTTTCCGCGCCGGGCGGGCGTCGCCGCTCTGGCGCAATCAGGCGCTGGCGTGGTTCCTGCAGAAGCTGCAGCTGGCCCAGGCCGAAGGGCAGGGCATCGCGACCATTCTGCGGACCATGCGCGACGAAGGCTGCCCCGACCCCGAGTTTCGGGTCACGCCGGCGAGCATCGAGTGCATCCTGCCGGCGCATCCCAGGCACCAGATCATGCGCGAGCTGCAAGATGCCGAGCGGTTGATCACGCTGGGCGAACTCGACGCGGCGGCTTCGATGATCGACGGCTTGCTCGACCACGACCCATTCAACTTTCGGGTCATCGCGCTCTTCTGCGAGGTGCAGCGGGCGGCCGACAACCCCGGGCGCGTCCTCTCGTTCTGCGAGTCGCTCGGCGATCGGCTGGAGCGGCTGCCGGACACCGCGAAGGTGATGCTGGCGGATGTGCTGTCGGGGGCCGACGCCAGCCGACAGGCCGAGTCGATGGCGCGTCGCCTGATGCGCAGCGCGGGGCGGGGGCGCCTCGAAGAGTTGGAGACCCGCAAGCTGATCATCGGTCTGCTGCGTCTCCGCGAGAACCAGCACGCGTTCGAGGTGCTCGAGCGGGCCGAGCGGCAGCACCCCCATTGGGCGCGCAGCGCAGCGTTTCTGCAGCTCCGGGGGCGGACTCTGCTGCAGTTCGCCAAGACGTGCCGCAATACGGCGCGCAACCGGCGCGGGATGTCGGCGGCCATGCGGCGCAAGACCTGGGACGAGTGCCGGGCCTGGCTCGACAAGGCCGAGGATGCCATCACGTCGGCGCTCGAGGCGTCGCCCGACGGCGTCGTGCGGGACATGGCCGAAGACGACTTGCGGTACTTGCAGCAGCTGCGCAAGCAAGCAACCCGCCGCCCGAAGTAGCACTCTGCGTGGACGCGCGCCGTGCGCTTCGCCGCCGAGGTCTGGCAGCGCGGGCCTCATGGGCGGCGCGTTCGCCGGAATCGCTGACCCACCCGCCCCGCGGCGGCCGGCGCGCTGGCGTGAAGCTGGGGCGCCGAGCCCCGATCGCGAGCCGTTCGCCGGATTCGCTGGGGCACCGAGCGATCTCGCGCGGCGTTCGCCGGAACTTCTGGGGCACCGAGGCCCCGTCGCCACCGCTTCGCCCGAGATCGTCGGGGGTCGAGCGCCCACGGGCGAAGCTTCGGCCGCCCGCGCTGGCCCACCGAGGCCCGGCGGGCGAAGCTTCGCGGCCCGTTTCGGGCGGTCGAGGCGCGATCCGGCGAAGCTTCACCGGGTCATATCACCTCGAACGCGGCGAAGCTTCGCCGATAGGGTCTCGGCAGCCCTTCGATGACCGGCGAAGCTTCGAAGGCGAGGGCTCGGGGGTCGACGATCGGGCGCCGACGCTTCGCCGAGCCGGCGAATTCGACGAGCGATCGGGCGCGAAGTGGTGGTGGTCGACGCTCGGTGCCCCAGCAAATCCGGCGAACGTCCGGCAAAACTGCTCGGGGGTCGAGCCCGCGGCCGGCGCGCCGACGCTCAGCGGCTGGGTGCCCCAGCAGATTCGGCGAACGCCCCGCGAGATCGCTCGGTGCCCCAGCGAATCTGGCGAACCTTCGGCGCCGTCACGCCGACGGCCTGCCTCAGAGCGCGAACGCCCGGGCGATGGAGAAGCCGGCCGAGACGCTGGCGGGCGGGCGGTTGGCCAGCGGGGTGACCGAGGCGGTCGGCGTGCTGGCGATGTACAGCCCGAAGTGGTGGCCCGCGGTGTACAGGCGGGCGCCGATGCACCAGATCGGGGCGCCGGTGGGCTCGTCGAGCAGCGGCACGACGCCCTCCGCGAAGAGGCCGTAAAGCGGGTCGGGGCGCAGCTCGAGGCCCACCCCGACCGCGAGCCCTTCGTCGAAGTCGGGCTGAACGGTGCCGAGCAGGTTGAGGCGCAGGGCCAGCCAGCGGTCGAAGAGGGTGCGCTCACCGGCGACCTGCACGTAGATCGACGGCGGGCCGCGGTCGACGGGCTCGGCGCCGGAGATCTCGCCGAGCGGCTCGGCGGGGTCGTCATCGGCGGGGTCGTCATCCGCGCGCTCGGCCCGCAAGAACTCGGCGCCGGCGGCGACGACCAGCGCGAGCGGATCGTCGCGGTCGAGCAGCCGCAGCCGGGCCTCGACGTGCGAGACGCCGTCGCCGGTGACGTCGCCCACCTGCACGTCGACGCCGTCCCACAGCCCGAGGCCGACGATCACGCCGATGCGGCTCTGCTGCTCGGGGTCGGTGACCAGGTGGTGCTTGACGTGCACGTCGATACTCCACGGGGGGCTGGTCTCGGGGCCGGCGAGCAGGCCGACCCACCGGCCGCGGGCGCGCAGGTCATGGGGGTGTGGGCCAGCGGGCGGGGCGGCGCGCGCGGCGACGGTCTCTCCCAGCGCGCCGAGGCGGAAGGCCGCGAGCATGGCCTGCGCCGCGTCGGAGTGGCCGCCGGCGGCGTCGCGCTGGCGGAAGAAGCGGGTGGCGTCCTTGCCGCAGCCGCGCACGATCTTCTCGCCGCCCGGGTGGCCGGGGATGAAGGCCGTCACGTCGTAGACCACGCCCTCGATGACCAGCCAGCAGTCGTCGGGCCGGTCGTGGGTGGCGACCTCGGCCATGGTCAGCGCGATGGCGGGCGGCTCGGCGGCGGCGGGGGCCGCGGGCAGGGAGGCGGCGAGCAGGAGGGCGGCGCAGAGCGCGGCGCGGCGCAGGTGCAGGTCGGCCATGGGGCTCCCGGGTGTCGGCTGCGGCGAGGGTAGCACTCAGGGCAGCGGCGCGGTGCCGCGCTCGCCGTAGGGGTCGACGATCTCGGGGGTCTCGCCGTCGCGCCAGGGCAGGATGAACGCCTCGATCTGGTGGTGGGCCTGGGCCGAGTCGGGGGTCGAGTCGTGGTCGCTGGGGCGCGGGGCGGCGTCATCGCCGACCCGATCGAACTGGGTGAAGCCGCCGCTGGCCGATCCGCCGGGCAGGTTGAGCCGGGTCGGCGTCGCCTCGACCGTCAGCAGCGGCACCGACTCGATCACCTCGCCGACGTGCGGCAGGTCGAAGGCGCGGGCGAGCGCGACGCCGGTCTCGGGCGGCACGATCTGATCGAAGGTCGACATCTGCATCAGCAGGTGCGGCGGCCCGCCGGGGCGCTGCATGACCCTTGGGGCCCAGGTGGCGGGGTCGGCGCGGTCGACGGCGGCTTGAAGCAGGGGCAGCAGCCGTTCGAAGCGGGCCCGGCTGCCGAAGAGGTTGATGATGATCGGCTCGAACTGCTCGACCGGCGCGCTGCGGGTGGCGAAGGTGGCCAGTCGTCCGCCGGGCACCTGCAAGACGCCCAGCTCGAGCGCCGGGTCGAGGGCGAGCAGCGCCGGGCCCATCAGGCCGCCGAGGCTGATGCCGTAGTAGCCCATGCGCTCGGGGTCGAAGTCGAGGCGGCCGTCGCCGTCGATGTCGGGCTCGCGGCGCAAGAGGTCGAGCAGCTGCAGCCGGTCGAGCGCGGTCTGGTCGAAGCTGCCGGTGAGCTGGCGGCTGTCGAGCAGCAGGCTGGAGAGGTCGAGCCCGAGGAAGGCGGTGACCCGGGCGATCGGGTCGTCGTCGTCGGGGGCGGTGGGGTGGCCGCCGTGGCCCATGGCGTCCATGGCGACGGCGCCGATGCCCTGCGGGGTCCAGGTATCGGCGACCCGGTCGATCTCGTGCCGGCTCGAGTTGAGGCCGTGGCCCATGAAGACCAGCGGCGGCAGGCGCGCGTCGCCGCCGGGCAGGCGGAAGCTCACCGAGAGATCCCACCGCTGGCGAGGTTCGGCGGTGAGCACGGCGCCCGTAGAGCCCTGTGCCGTATCGCGATAGTCCCACAGGCGCACCGTGCCGCCGCATCGGCGGGTGATGCGGCCGCTGCAGGCCGGGCGCCTGAGCCACTCGGCGGGGTGGTCGGCGACGCCCGCGGCGATGGCGTGCAGGACGCCGGTGTCGTCGTGCGCGGTGAACACGGTGGCTGCGCTGACGCTGTGCGGTTCGCGTCCGGCGGCGGCGAGCAGCGCGGCGTAGCGCGGGGCCAGCGCGGCGAGGCGCGGGTCGTCGGCGGTGTCGGTGAGCAGGGCCTGCAGCGTCGGGCTCGGGGCGACGCAGCCGCCGTCGGCGTCGTCGACGTCGGCCAGGAAGCCATGCCGGGCGCCGCCGCGCAGCGGGCGCTCGGGCTGCACGATGAGCGCGGTGTCGGCGTCGCTGGCGGTGACCGAGAAGGGGACCCGCGCGGGCGGATCGGCGTCGAGGTCGAAGAGCATCAGCCGCGTATCGCGCGTCGAGCCGTCGACGGTGCCGCCCCACGGCGCGATGGGGCCGGTGAAGCGCACGACGATGGCCCCGTTGTGGCCGAAGCCCGACAGCGCGGTCATGTCGTCGGCGATCGTGCGCAGCGGCCGGGGCAGCGCCTCGGACCAGGCGGCGACGCTCGGGTCGAGGCGCAGGCCGGTGGGGCTGTCGGGGTCGGCGCGGGTCAGCAGGTCGTCGGGGAAGAGCTCGAGCTCCGTCGATTCGAATGGGGCGTAGCGCTGGGCCACCGGGCCTTCACAGAACGTGGGCGCCGGCTCGGCGTCGGCGGGTATCGCGTCGGCGGGCTCGGCGTCGGGCGAGTCGCTCGTCGGGCCGGGGTCGCAGGCGCCGAGCAACAGCGCGAGGCAGGCGAGCGGGACGGTGCGGGTCATGCAGCCTCCGGGGCGGGTGGAGCGTTCGGGCCAGCGGTGGAGCGGGCGGCGCGCACGCCCAGGACGAGCAGCCCCAGCGCGATCAGGGCGGCCAGCGCGGTGCAGACGGGGCCGATCAGCCAGCCGAAGCGGGTGTATGGGGTCAGCGCGGCGCGGGCCTCGACCTCGCCGACGAGCACGCCGGGCGCGAAGTCGGTCAGCGCGGCGACGCGGTGGCCGTGGGGGTCGATGATCTGGCTGACGCCCGACGTGGCGGCGACGACGACCCAGCGCCCGTTCTCCGCGGCGCGATGGCGGAAGAGCTCGGCGTGCTGCGCGTGCTGACGCGCGGTCCAGCTGATGGCGTCCATGCTGGGCACCAGCAGCAGCTCGGCGCCGTCGGCCACGGCTGCGCGGGGCACGGGCGCGTAGTCGTTGTCGAAGCAGATCGGGCTGGCGACCCGGCCGATGGGCGTGGCGAAGGCCCGGGCCTCGGTGCCCGGCTCGCCGTCGTCGAAGAAGTGCACCGGGCGGTTCTTGTGGTGGGCGCCGAGCACGCCGTCGGCGCCGATGAGCAGCGCGGTGTTCGACCAGGTGCCGTCGGCGTGGTCGGTGCGGCTGCCGGCCACGAAGAGCCGGGCGCCGGTCTCGTCGAGCAGCGCGTGCACCGTCGCCATCTGATCCGGCACGGTGCGCAGGTCCGCCGAGAGCGCGTACTCGGGCCAGACGATGGCGTCGAGCGGGCCGGGGGCCTGCCGCGAGAGGTCGAGGTAGTCGGCGAAGGGCAGGACTTCGCCCTGGATGGCGGCGATGCGCAGCGGGTCGGTCGGCGGCGGCGCGGGCGTGTGCAGCAGCACCGTCGCGCCCAGGCCGGCCAGCAGCAGCGCGCCTCCGAGCGGCGACCGGCCCCGGCCCCAGCCCGCCACGAGCGCGCCGCCGAAGACGATCGCGAAGGTCAGGCCGTAGGTGCCGATGAACGGGGTCAGCGCGCCCGGCGCCAGCGCGGTGCCCGGGGTGACCCAGGGGAAGCGCAGCGCGAAGAGCTCGCCGCGGAAGTACTCGATGCCGGTCCACAGCGCGGCCAGCAGCAGCGCGCCGAGCAGACCCCGCGGGCCGTGGCGCCCGAGCAGGCCGGCGAGCAGCCCGAACAGCGCCGTGAACATCGCCATGATGACGAAGAGCGCGCCGGCCGCCGGGCCGAAGATCTGCGTCAGCCAGACCAGCGCGCCGCCGAAGAGCAGCAGGCCGTGGCCCAGCCCGAGCAGCAGGCCCCGGGCCGGGCCGACGTCGCGCAGGGCGAAGAGCAGCGGGATCCAGGCGATCAGCGCGAGCAGGTGCAGGTGGGTCGGCGGCAGGGCGAGCACGCCGAGGCCGGCGGAGAGCGCGGTCGCGATGATGGCGCGGGCGATGGGCGGGGTGGAGGTCGGCGGCGCGGCGGGTTGCATGGGTGCTCCTGGCGGTTGCCTATTGACCGCGAACCGCCGATCCGAGCCGTCTATTGCAGCGGGCGACTGCAGCGGGCTACTGCAGCGGCACCAGGTAGTCGACCTCGATCTCGAGGTTCTCGAAGTCGCCCACGTCGACCCCGGCGCGGTCTTCGATGCGCAGGGTGAAGGTGCCGTTGGCCGGCAGCCCGGCGAATTCGCGGTAGCGCCGGTTGTCGAAGTCGATGTTGCTGCCGGTGAACGGCAGGAAGTCGTCGTCGAGGCCGCCGTCGTCGCCCGCGTCGTCGCCGTTGCGGTTCCAGACGGTGACGATGGGCTCGCCGTTCCACAGGTAGGTCACCACCAGGTCGGGCAGGAAGGTGTGAGCGATGATCAGGTCGCGCACGGTCAGCTCGCTGATGATCGCCCCGGCCGGGGCCTCGACGTCGAGGTCGACCTCGAGCACGCCGGGCACGCCGTCGGCGAAGTCGGGGATGCCGCGGTCGAGGCCGTCGGAGACCCGCACGCTGTCGGCCGCGTCGCTGACCACGAAGACGCTGTAGGGGTTGGTCGCGCCGCGGTAGCCGTAGACCCGCAGCACGTAGCTGCCCGGCTGCAGGGTCTCTTCGATCAGCTCGTTGTCGTCCGAGCTGACGGCGTTGGCCACCCGGTCGCCGGCGGCGTCGTACAGCTCGACGTCGATGTCGCCGTTCGCGTGGCCGAAGAGCACCTCGATGCGCACGTCGGTCTGCGCGCCGACGTCGAAGCGGTAGTAGTCGTCGTCGTAGTCGCAGATCTGGCGGGTCTGGTCCACCGGCGGCAGGCGGGTGGCCGAGGCCCGGTCGTCGCCGTGCTCGCCGCTCTGGCCCTCCTGGTCGTCGACGCAGTCGGCGAAGACGTTGACCGTCATGTCATAGGCCGCCGTCGCGCCGTCGTAGCCGTAGACCCGCACCGCGTAGGTGCCCGCCTCGGGCGCCCGGCGCAGGTAGACCGTCTCGGCGTTCTGCACCGAGGCGCTGCTGTCGACGAAGGCCGGGTCGGCGCCGTCTTCGATGCGCACGAGCTGCATGTCGAGGTCGCCCTCGGCGTTGTCGAAGCGGATGTCGACCTCGAGCCCGTCGCCCTCGCCGACCTCGATGGTGTACCAGTCGTCGTCGCCGCGGCAGATCTGCAGGCCGCCGTATTGCACGCCGGTGGTATTGCCGTCCTCGACGCCCGTGGCGTCGCCGGCGACGTCGTTGGGCGCTTCGTTGTCGAAGAGGTCGTCCTGGCACGGGTCGGGCACGTCGGGGGTGGCCGGGTCGCAGTCGTCGTCGATGCCGTTGCCTTCGATCTCACGCGGGCCGGGCACGTCGGGGTCGGCCGGCGCGCAGTCCTGGTCGTCGGGCACCCCGTCGCCGTCGCCGTCGACGGCGTCGTCGTCGCAGGCCACGTCACCGCCGCGGCAGTCGTGGTCGACGCCGTCGTCGCACAGGGTCGAGGCGTTCTCGATCACCCCCGGGTTGCGGCTGCGGTCGCTGTCGTCGCAGTCGTCGGCCCGCACGAAGCCGTCGCCGTCCAGGTCGTCGTCGGGGGTCTCGGGGTCGCAGTCGTCGTCGCTGCCGTTGTAGTTCTCTTCGGGCCGCTCGGGGTTGACCGCGTCGGCCCGGTCGTTGCAGTCGTCGCCGCCGGCCTCGACCGCCACGAAGCCGTCGCCGTCGGCGTCATCGTCGACGGTGCTCGGGTCGCAGTCGTCGTCGACGCCGTTGTAGTAGACCTCGTCCTCGCTGGGGTTCTGCCGCGGGTTGTCGTCGGCGCAGTCGATGGGCGAGGGGAAGCCGTCGTTGTCCAGGTCGTTGTCCGGCGTGGCGCGGTTGCAGTCGTCGTCCTTGCCGTTGTACGGCGTCTCGATCGCGTCGGGGTTGACCGCCGGGTCTTCGTCGTTGCAGTCGCCGTCGCACTCGGTGATGCCGTCGCCGTCGGCGTCTTCGTCGACGCACTCGCGGTCGGCGCCGTCGCAGTCCTGGTCGATCTCGTCGCCGGCGATCTCGCGGGCGCCGGGGTTGATCTGCGGGGCGCGGTCGTCGCAGTCGTCGCCGCCGACCTCTTCGGCGTCGAAGCCGTCGCCGTCGACGTCGGTATCGCTCGTGGTCGGGTCGCAGTCGTCGTCCTTGCCGTTGTAGGGGGTCTCGTCGGCCTCGGGGTTGACCGCCGGATCGGTATCGTCGCAGTCGCCGCCGAGGTTGGTGAAGCCGTCCTGGTCGGTGTCCATCTCGCCGCAGCGCGAGTCGGCGCCCGAGCAGTTGTCGTCGACGCCGTCGTCGCAGCGGGTCTGCCCGTTCTCCTCGACCCCCGGGTTGATGTCGGGGTTGCCGTCGTCGCAGTCGATGCCGGCGCACTCCATGCCGATGCCGTAGCCGTCGCCGTCGCCGTCGACGCAGGCGGCGATGCGCGGCAGGCAGCGGTTCTGCTCGGAGCACTGCTCGTTGGGGTCGCAGTCTTCGTCGCGCACGCACTGCACGTCCTGGCAGGTGCCGTCGATGCAGAAGCCCACGTCGCAGTCGGGGTGGTCGTCGCAGCCCGGCTCGGCGATGTCCATGCAGCGGAAGCTCGCCCCGTCGCACGTCTGGCCCATCGGGCAGGTGCGCTCGAGGTTGCACTCGCCGGCCTGGCACTCCCCCTGGTTGCAGATCTGCCCCGCCCCGCAGGCGAAGTCCGACTCACAGCCCGCCGGCGGCTGCCCGGCGTCGGGGTCGGGCCCCGGATCGGGGTCGGCCGGCGCGTCGGTGCAGCCGCTCGCGAGCGCGAGCCCCAGTCCCACGATCAGGGCGCGGTGCGCCCAAGCCTGCCTCTTCTGGTCGAACCGCTGCATAAATCCTCCCCCGGCGGGCTCTCCCCGGCCGCCGCGCGGGGCAAAGAGAGCGGAATCGGGGCGGCGGGCGCAAGGGGGACGTGCGGGTGGGGTCAGTCAAGGGTCTCGCCGGTGAGGCGCTCGTACTCGGCGACGCGGTCTTCGAGGTTGGGGGAGCCGGGCAGGCTGGGGTGGCGCCGGGTCCGCAAGACGAGGCGGACGAGGCCGGCGAGGCTGGGGGGGTGGGCTCTGAACCCGGCCCAGAGCAGGTCGAGGGCCTCGTCGACCAAGCTGGCGCCCCGATCAGGGCGGCCGACGTCGGTTTCGATAGCACCCAGCATCCACAGGACGCGGGCATGGCCGAGCTGCTTCCGGGGGGCTTCACCGGGCTGTGCGCGGTGCTTCTCGAGCACGTCGAGCAAGACTTGGCGGGCCTCGTCGTGCCGACCGGCCTTCATGAGGCCGAAGCCGATGAGGCGCTCGGCCTCGAGCAGCAGATCGGCGCGGCGTCGGGGACGCGCCTCCAGCGCGAGGAGAAGGCCGCGGGCACGCTGATAGGCGCGCAGCGCTGCTGCAGGTTGCCCGTTGGCGACCATCGCGGTGCCCAGCAGAACTTCGTCGCCGAGATCCAGCGCGGCAGACCGCTCGCTCCGATCGTCGGGCTCGGCGGCCGACAGCCGCATCGACTCGATGCAGGGTTCGAGCATCCTGGCCGCCGCAGTGGTCTGGCTGAGGACGTCTGCTAGGATCTGCAACGATCTGCGCAGCTCCGACACGTCGCCGGTGGCGCGGGCCCGCTCGACGGCGTCGCGGGCTTCGGCGACCGCCCTGGCGTACCGCCCGTTGTTCAATAGACCCATAGCGCGGGCCCGGCGCGCCCGGATCTCCAGGCGCCGGGCCTCGGCGGGGTCGAGATCGACGAGCGTGCGCGCGTGCTTCAGGGCCTCGTCCGCCACGTCGAGGGCGTCGCGCGCGCGACCGCATCGGCGGAGCCTGTGTGCGAGCAGGGTCATGGCGTCGGTGTGCGGCCCGAGCGCCTTGGGGTCGTCCTGCAACCAGCGCCGGGTCTGAGCGACCACGTGCGCAGCCAACTCTGCCGCAGCAGTCGCGGGGAGGTGCGGGCTGAGGGCGCGAATCCGCCGGAGGCCCAGTGTGCACGCGGTGTGTATAGGCGCGTCGGGGGTCTGCAGCCGAGCGATGGCCCACGCGAGCAGGCCGTCGAGGGTGAACGCGTGCTCGGGGACCTCATCGGCGATCGCAGCGGCCAGCGTCGCGGTCCCGTGCTGTATCGCAGCGTCGAGCAGGGCGTGAGGCAGGACCGAGCGTCGATCGCGGGCGTTGGCCAGCGCGCCGATCGCCGCGCTGCCCCGTCGGTCCAAGTCGGTGGCCAACAGCCGGTCGTAGATCGGCTCGATCAGGTCTGGAGCCTGGACCTCGGCGTCGAGCAGTGCGGCGAACAGCCGGCGCCAACCGACGGGGTGACGTTCGAGGAAGGACGCCATCTCGTCGGGCGAGCGCCGGGCCTGCTCGATGAGGGCGGTGGCGAGCGGGCCGGCGGTCGGTGTGGTCAGGCGAGAGGGCACCCCCGGATCGAGTATCGGGTCGCCGGCGTGAGCCCGCGCGTCGTCTACCCAGGCGTCGGTCAGACCCGGTGAGTCCCCGTCCCTCGTGATATCGCCGCTGATGGACACCATGACCCGCGGCCAGGGGAACCGGTGAGCCTCCATCGCCCAGACGTCGACGTCGCCGACGAGCACCAGCCGCTCGGCCAGCGCTGCGCCGCGCCGCAGATCGAGCGCGGCGATCGCGGCGCGCACGCGCACCTGCTCCGAGCCGCCGGGCCACGCCCCCAACGAATCGGCGGCGAGGCGGGCGGTGGCGCTGCGCACGTCGTCGGTCAGCACCGCGAACGTCGAGCGCGGCCACCCGCGCACCGTCGCGACGATCCGCCGCCCGCGCAGCAGCAGCCGCGCCGAGCCCAGTTCGTGGTCGCGCGCGTCGGTGATCACCAGCAGCGTGCGTCGGCCGCCGAGCGCCCCGTTGAGTCGGCGGGCGGCGCCGTCCAGGTCGTGCGGGCAATCCGCTACGCCCGCTTCGGCCAGCAGCCCGGCGATCGCTGGCCCCAAGCCCGGGGACGCGTCGAGGCGCAACGTCAGGTCGAAGTGTTCGGTCCGCAAGAGTCCGGCGGTCACCGCGGCCTGATTCACCGCCGCCGCGTCGTCATCCTCGGGCACGTGGAACAGCTCAGCGCGGTATCCCAAGTCGAGGGCGGCGACGAGCGCGTCGGTCATGATCCGTTGTGACGCGTCGACGCGGCCCGAGGGCCACTGCGGCGCAGGCCAGCGTTCGTAGTGCACGACATTGCCGGCGGGCCGCGAGTCCCACGGCCCGGCGTCGACAGCAGACGATTCGCTCGGCTCGCCGACTTCGCTGCCGAGGGTCACTGCGGGGCTCAACCCGTCGAGCCATGATGCATCCGCTGCCGGGGTTGTATCGGGTTCGGAGTCACCGATGGACTCGATCCAAGCCCGACGCCGCGGTCCACGCCGCCAGAGCCGGTGTTCGAGCCACAGCCGCGTGAGGTCTTGCCCGTTCAGCCATACGCGGGCCGCCTGCCGATCGCCATCGAAGCGGGGCGTGAGCAGGTCGAGCGTCGTATTGCGCGCCTGCTGCTCGGGGTTGGCGCCGCTCTCGACGACGCGGTGCACCCGGCTGCGCATGGCCCACAGGTCGGGCGCCCGCTGCTGCAGCGCGAGGTAGGCCCCGTCGGCGTCCATGCCGTCGTCGCCCGCGAGGATGACCGCCAGCGCGCGCCCCCGCCGATGAAACCACTCCCGGTCGCCGTTGAGCCGCAGCAGCAGGTCGGCCGTCTCTTCGCGCCGGGGGTCGATCGCGGTGACGAGCAGCACCGGCGGTGAGGGTTCGGCGGCGTAGACCCGCTCGTCGATGCTGCCAGCCTCGGGGTCGACGAGCGGCGCGCAGACCCAGCCGTCGAGGCAATGCACGTCGAGGCTCGCCCGCACCGCCTCTGCCCGGTCGGTGATGACCAGGTGCACCCCGCTGCCGGTCGCTGCGACGTCGTCGAGCAGGTCGATGACGACGCCTAGACCGGGCAGCCCGAGCGACGGGGCTACGGATCGGGTCATGGCGCGGGGTCGAGCCTGCTCTTGCGCTCGGCGAGCAGGTCGTCGACGACGGGGTGGATGCCCAGCCAGCCGGGCTCGTTGGGGTATTCGACGATCGCGAACGCCGCGAGCAGCGTGCTCAGGAGCTTGTCGTCGGCGTCCTCCGGCGGCTGGCCGCGGTGGTACTGCATCTGCTCGAGAAAGCGGCGATGGCGCTGCACGAAGGGGTTGTAGTCCTGGCGCATCTGCTCGAGCGCGTCTTCGAAGCAGCCGCGATCGGCCCGCGGCATCTCGTCCATCGCCGCGAACTGGAACGCGAGGCACAGCAGGCGGCACAACTCGCGGAAGTTGCCGGCGGTATAGTGCAGGACCCGGTCCCACTCGGCGGGCTGCAGGTCGATGACCGCGGCGAGGTCGTGGCCGTCGAGGCGGCGGCGCACGAACTCGGTCATCACCCGCCGCCCGTCGTCCAGCAGCGGCCCGTCGGGTTTGTCGCGCAGCTTGACGTTGCCGAGGACGTAGCGGTTGGGCTGCTTGCGCTTGAGCGATTCGAAGAACGGGTCGTGGTCGACCTCCAGCGGATAGCTGTAGACCGCCGCGCAGGGCGGCGCGAGCAGCGTCGGCAGCTGCAGTTGGAAGACGGCGCGGCGCACGTCGTCGCTGAGCAGCTTGTCGAGGTCGTCGACGATGAAGAGCACCCGCTTGCCGCGGTTCTCTTCGAGGATGCCCACCAGCTCGCCGAAGAGCTGCATCACCTCTTCCGAGCGCCCGTCGGCGAACCGGCTGAAGGCCTGCCGGGCCGAGGCCGACTCGCGGAAGATCGCCGTGAAGAAGCCGAAGACGTTGACGTTGACCTGGGCCAGATCGACCCCCGGCCGCACCTCGCCGAGCACTGTCTTGAGGGCCTTGATGGCCGCCTTGTCGCCCAGATCGCCGATGTTGGCCCCGCGCTCGGCGTCGCGGATGGCCTCGACGAGCTGCGCCATCATCACCGCCAGGATCTGGTAGGCGTCGGTATCGGCGAGGTTGAGGTAGTCCTGGATGGTGAAGCCGAGCAGCGTATAGCGCGCGGTGATCGCCGGGTCCTTCCACAGCGCGTTGGCGGTGGTCGACTTGCCCGACCCCTTGGCGCCCGTCAGGAAATACTTCTGCCCCGGGCGGTCGGTCTCGAGCGCGTAGCGCAGCATGACCCGCGGGTCCTTGCGGCTGCGCCCGCGGATCTCGGTCGGGTCGAGGTAGTAGTCCCAATCCTCGCCGGGCTGCAGCGGCTTCTGCGGCATGCCCCAGCGCAGGCGCCACGTATTCTGCTGCGCGAGCGCGTTGCCCGGGATCAGCGGCTGCTGACCGAAGCGGGCCTTGAGCTGATTCATCGACGAGGTCATCGACCGCGCTCCCGGGGCATCATCGACGCCGACGCTACCAGATAGGGCCGCCGCCCGCCTCAATCTCGGTCACCCTCCAGCAGGCCTGTATACGGGCCAGGATCGGTGCAAGTCTTTTCACTGCGGTCGCCTCGGGCCGCTTCGCTATGGTGCCGGCCCCGAAGCCCTGGAGGTGTCATGCGCCGCGCCGCTCTGGCCGTATCGCTCGCCCTTGCCCTGCCCGCGTGCCTGCCCGACGACGGCGGATCCGACCCGGATCCGGTGGTCATCGGCGGTGATGCGGACCAGGGTATCGCCAACCCCGAGCCCGAGCCGGAGGAGCCGGTCGACATGGGCGCCCCCGAGTGGGACGCCGAGGTCGCCCCCGACATGGCCGCGCCGGTCGGCGGCGAGAGCCTCGAGACGGTGCGGTTCGACGACGTCGAGATCGCCGCCGGCTACACCGAGATGCTCACCCTCGACCTGCCCGATGACGTGCAGAGCATCACCATCGTCGGCGTGGGTGATCCGACGGTCTTCTTGTCGGTGGTGCACCTCGAGGGCCCCGAGGGGCAGATCCTGGTGGCCGAGAACCCGCCGGGGGTCACGATCACCGCGTTCGACCGGCAGCTCTCACCTTTCCCCGGGGCGTTCAAGAGCCCCAACCGCTCGGCGACCGCGGCGACCGGGCTGGCGACGCTGCTCGCCCCCAACAACCCGCAGGTCGAGGTCGGCCCGGGGCAGTGGCGCTTCCAGGTGGCCGCGTTGAGCTCGTTCGGCCCCACGACCACCGCCATCGACCTCACGGTCTACATCAAGCGGGCCCCGGCCGTGCCCGAGCGCGGCGTGCTCGACGTGCACATGCACTTCACCGGCTCCCGGGGCTGGACGGCGGAGAGCGCGCCCGACGACCCCGACTTCCAGGCGGCGCTCGACCGGCTGCGCGAGTTCTACGGCGAGATCGGCATCGAGATCGGCGAGGTGACCTACGACGACGTGCCCGAGCGCTTCCGCGCGGTGGACAGCGGGCCGCAGGGCCCCGGCCCCGAGGCGCTCAACAGCACGCTGCACGAGATGTTCGCCCTGAGCGACTACGAGACCGGGCTGTCGTTCTTCTTCGTCGATCGCATCGGTGATCCGATGTTCGGCGGGGCCATCGGCGGCATCGCCGGCGGCACGCCGGGGCCGATGCTCGAGCCCAATACCGTGCGCAGCGGGGTGGCGGTGGCCACCGAGCTCGACCCGAACCCGCTGTCGATCGGGCACATCATGGGCCACGAGGGCGGGCACTTCCTGGGCCTGTACCACACCCAGGAGTTCTTCGGCGGCATCACCGACCAGATCCCAGATACCCCCGAGGGGCAGGCGGGCGGCGACAACCTGATGTTCCCGACCGTCACCGCCGCCCCGGCTCACCTGACCGCGGGCCAGGGCTTCGTGATGCACATGAACGCCGCCGTCGAGCTCGTCGAGCCCGCGGCCAGCGCCCAGGAGGCCGCCCGATGAAGATCTCGCTGCAACTCGCGCTGTGCGCGCTCCTGACGCCCGCGTTCGCTTCGGCGCAGGTGGCGCCCGGCCACGATCACGGCGCGGTGGCCGACGCCCCGTCGCCCGACGCGGTGGCCATCCCGCCCAAGGCGCGCATGCTCGTCGACGCGATCGACATCCCGCTGACACCCGCGGCGGTGGCCTACGCCGGCCTGACCGAGTCGATGGCTACGGCGCTGGCCGCCGACACCGCCAGCAAGCGCTACACCCGGGTGCGGGCGGTGGGCGCGCTGGGCATCATCGGCACCGACAGCGCCCGGCGCCTGATCGAGCTGCTCGCGACCGCCGACGGCGACGCGCAGGTGCGGGTGCAGGCGGTCATCAGCCTGTCGCGCATCTGGGGCGCCGACGATCGCGAGGCGGTGGTGGCGTTCTTGACCGGGCTGCTCGGCGACGCGCCGCCGGCGGTGGACGACGCCATCGCCCGCGAGCTGAGCCACCTCTACCGCTGACGGGCCCGAGCCTCAGCGGCCCGAGCCTCAGCGCCGCACGACCGCGATCGGGCCGCTGACGGCGCGCCGGGGCAGGCTCAGGCGCAGCACCGCGCCGCCGTGCGGAGACGGTCCGCCGGTGAGGGTGCCCCCGTGGGCCTTCAGCAGCGACCGGGCCACGGTCAACCCCAGGCCGGGGCGCCCCCAGCGGCCGTTGCCCGCTTCGAAGACATCGGTATTGGGCAAGCCGGGGCCGGTGTCGTGCACCTCGAGCACCACCGTGCGCTGCTCGACGCGGCTGCGCAGGATGAGCCGCCGGCTGCGCTGCTCGGCGACGGCCCGCAGCGCGTTGTCGAGCACGGCGAACAGCGCGTCTTCGAGGGCGGCGCGATCGGCGTCGACTGCCGGCGTGCGCCCCAACTCGAGCTGAGTGCGGACGCCGGCCGCGGCGGCGTCGGCCCGGACCAGCGCGATCATGTCCCGCGCGAGCTCGTCGAGCGAGACGGGTGTGCGGGCCTCGGCCGCCGGCGCCGGTCGGCCGCGCAGCTCGACCACCGCGAAGTCGAGGTCGACCACCGCCGACTCCAGCGCGTCGGGGGTGAGGTGGCCCTGGCCCAGCATCTGCCGGCGCAGGGTGCGCAGACCGCTCTCCAGCCGATCGACGATGTCGTCGGTGCGCAGCGCGGCGCAGCGCAGCTGCAGGCGGGTCGCGACGGTGGTCCGGCTGGCCGCTTGACGGGCGGCGCGCACCCGCTGCTCGGCGGGGCTCTGCTCGATGCGGTCGAGCTCGCGGTCGAGGCTGTCGCGGGCCGCCCGCAGCGCCTCGGTGCGCGCCTCGACCTCTTCTTCGACGGCGGCCCGGGCCGCGTGCAGCGGCTCGTGGAACTGGCGCAAGAGCAGCAGCAGCGAGCCGAAGAGCATCACCACCAGCGTCGCGGTGCCCATCAGCGAGCGCCAGTCGAGGAAGATCGCTTCGAGGGCCTCGGCGTCGCGGAAGATGGGCGCGTAGGGCAGCACGCCGGCGACCTCGAGCCCGAGCATCGTCGCGTAGCCCAGCAGCCACAGGCCGGCCAGCGCCATCACCGAGCGCCACGGCAGGAACCAGGTGGCCAGCGCGGTGAGCACCATGCCCGAGACGGGCAGGATCGTATTCTGGCTGCCGCCGATGTAGACGTGGCCCACCGAGATGAGCATCGCCACCGCGAGCGCCCCGAAGGCCACGTTCTCGAAGGCGCGCTGCGGGTCGGCGCCGCGACGCTCGGCCTCGCGCCGGGCGACGCGGTGCACGCTCATGAAGGCGCCGGCGTTGATCGCCGCGGCGATGTTCAGCCAGGCCGACCAGCGGGCCGACTCGAAGGTGAACAGCTCGGCGCTGCCGAACGGCTCGTAGAGCACCCCGAGCAGGACCCCGTAGGCGCCCGAGACGATGGCGATGGCGGTGGCCACGGCGTCCGCCTGGCGCACCAGCGCGGCCCGGATCGGCGGGGTGGGGGACATGGGCCGAGAATAGCAGGATATCGAAGAAACAAAAGCTGAAGGGCATCGACCCGCGGTTGCCCGCGCCTGCGCTGGCCGCAGCGCCGGTCGGCGACGCGGTCAGCGGCGCAAGATGACCCGCCACGTCGAGCCGCGCCGATCGTAGAGATCGTCCCCCTTGAGGATCAGCCGACGATAGCCCTTGCGGGTGATCTTGATGTCGACATCGATCGGCACCCGGCAGGTGGCGGCCTCTTCGCAGACGACCTCGTCGGTATCGAGCCGGGTGAAGGTGGCCGGCGGCGGGTCGGGGCGGATGAGCACCGTCGGCCGCTGCTCGGCGCTGGGCGCGCCATTGTGGGCGGCGGGTCCCCGGGCCACCGACGGCGCCTCGAGCATGGCCACGCCGCGATCGAGCGCCAGCGGAATGGTGCCCAGGTCGAGCTTGCGCGGCTCGGCGTCGACGATGGCCGCCGCGTCGACGTCGACCGGCTCGACGCCGCCGATCAGCGCCGAGCGCCCGAACCACACCAGGATGAGCAACAGCAGCACCCCGCCGCCGGCGATGAGCGGGATCTGGTGTTCTTCGTGCCAGGGGGCGGCGTCGACCCGCGCGGCGAGCGCCGGCGCCGGCCGGCCGGGGGTGCGGGCCAGCTCGACGTCCGCGGCGGCCTCCGGTTCGTCGACGTCCGTCGGCGGGTCGTCTTCGGTGTCGGCGTGCTCGGGCGGCTCGGCCGGCTCGGTCTCGGGTTCGGGCGTGTCGGCCTGCGGCGGCTGCGCGGCCCGTGAGGTCGGCTCGAAGGCCAGCTCGAGGCCGTCGTCGTCGGCGCCGGTCTGCAACTCGAGGCCGCCGGTCGGGACCTCGACGCCGGACATCGAGCCGGCGATGGCCGGCGCCCGGCCCTTCGCGAGGTCCAGCTCGAGGCCGGCCGTGCTCGGATCGGGGCCGCTCGGGCGCGAGCCGTTCGCAGCAGGGGTATTCGAATCGGCGCCGCCCGCGGGGGTGCCGCCCGGGCGCTGCGCTGTGCTCGGGCTGGGCGTAGCCGGGCTGTCGACCGCCAGCGCCGCTTCGAGGGAGGGCGGGACCACGCCCCAGCCCTCGTCGTCGGCGGCCGGCGGCTCCTCGTCCGAAAGATCGAGCTGCCACCCGCCGGTGGGCGGCTTCATCCCGCCGGCGCCGAGCGGCCGGCTCGGGCTGGGTTCAGGCTGACTCGGTTCAGGCGGGCTCGGCGCGGACGGGCTCGGCGCGGACGGGCTCGACGGCGGGTCGATGCTCCAGCTGTCGCTCGCCCCCTCCGGCGGCGTGGCGACCTCGCCGGTCGTGCGGAACCAGTCGCCCAGGTCGCCGCGGTCGCCCACGTCGGCGCCGCCATTGCCGCCCAGCACCGGCAGCGAGCCGCTCGCGCCCGCCGCGCCGGCGTCGAGCGCGTCGCCGTCGGCGGCCATGCTCCAGTCGAGGGCCAGATCGCTCGGCGCCGAGTCGTCTGAGCCGCCCCGCGTGTCCTCCAGGGCGCGGGCGAGGCGCTCCATGCGGGCCTGCAGGGCGCCGGCGCTGCCCGGGCGGTGCTCGGGCTGCTTCTCGAGGCAGCCGTTGACGATGTCTTCGAGCTCGTCGGGGATCGCCAGACCCGGCGCCCGGCCGTTCATCGGCGGGGGCTCGAGCTCGATGTGGGCCCGCAGCACGCTGTCGCGGTCGCCGCCGAAGAGCGGCTTGCCGGTGAGCACCCGGTACATCATCGCCCCGAAGGCGTAGATGTCGGTCGCCGGGGTGATCGGCCCGCCGCGCACCTGCTCCGGCGACATGTAGCGCGGCGATCCCTTGAGCCGCGCCCCGGGCCAGAGGGTGTCCTCTTCGTCGCCTTCGAGCAGCTTGGCGACCCCGAAGTCGAGCACCTTGACCGCGGTGCGCGCCCCGCCGGCCAACTTCTGCAAGAAGACGTTGCCCGGCTTGAGATCGCGGTGGACCAGGCCGACGAGGTGGGCCTCGGACAGCGCTTTCAGCACCTCGACCCCGATGCCGATCGCCTCGATCGGGTCGAGCGGCCCCCGCCGGCGCACCCGGGCCAGCAGATCTTCGCCTTCGAGGAACTCGGTGACCATGTACGGGTCGCCGCTGCCGGTGAAGCCGAAGTCGGTCACCTGCACGATCTGCGGGCCGTGCAGCCGACTCAGCGCGCGCACCTCGCGCAGGAACGCCTCGCGGGCCTGGGGGCTCGCCTTGACCTCGCTGCGGATGAGCTTGAGCGCCACCGGGCGGTCGAGCGTCGGGTGGCGCGCCTTCCACACCGCGCCCATGCCGCCCTCGCCGATCGGCTGCTCGAGCCGATAGGCGCCGATATAGCCGCCGATCTCCATGCCCCGAATCTCGCACATGGCCCGTGTCAGGGGAAGGCGTCCGGGCCAGTCGCCCGACCCGCAGCGGGCGCTCATCGGCGGCGGGCGGTTGACGGGTCGCGATCCATGGCCGATCGTCGGCCATGTCCGATGCCCCGCCCGCCCGCGCTCGCCTCGTCCGTCGGCTGCTGGTGGCGGGGCTCGTCTGCCTCGGAGGGGTCGTGGTGCTCGTCGGTCTGCAGCGCAGCATCTTGTTTCCGCGGTCGCAGGTGCCGCTGCCGCCGGCCCACTGGCCGACGCCGCCGGGGCTGCTCCGGGTGGATGTCGCCCAGGGCGGCGGCGAGGCCCACAGCGAGGGCTGGCTGCTTCCGGGCGACGGGGTCGGCCCCGATGCGCCGGGCCCGGTCGTCTTCTTCGCCCACGGCAACGGCGAGCTGATCGACTACGCCGCGCCGGCGCTCGAGCCCTATCGCCGGCGTGGGATCTCCGTGGCCCTGCTCGAGTACCGCGGCTACGGCCGATCGGGCGGTGAACCGTCCGAGGCGGCGCTCTTCGCCGATATCGAGCGCTTCTACGACGCGATCGTCGCCCGCCCCGAGGTGGACGGCGCGCGGGCCATCGCCCACGGCCGCAGCCTGGGCGGCGGGGTGATGTGCGGGCTGGCCGCCCGGCGGCCGCTGCGTGGGCTGGTGCTCGAGTCGACCTTTCGCAGCGTCAAGGTGATCGCCCGGCGGTTCATGCTGCCGGGCATCTTCGTGGCCGATCCGTTCGACAACGAGGCGGCGGTGCGCGGCTTCGACGGCCCGATCGTGGTCCTGCACGGGCGGCGCGACGAGATCATCCCCTTCGACCACGGGCGCACGCTGGCCGAGCGGGCCGCCGACGCCGAGCTGGTCGAGTTCGCCAGCGGGCATAACGACCTGCCCGACGGCGAGCGCTACTGGGCGGCGATCGACCGGCTGATCGAGCGGGCGGGGCTCAAGCGGTAGCGCCCGGGCCGGCGGGGTGAACCGCCGGGTCGACATAGCGCACGATGCGGCCGTCGATGGGGCTCTCCAGCCGCCAGACGCCGGGATCGAGCGGCCGCACCCAGTGGCTGTCGACGGGCACCTTGCCCGCGCCGCCGGGGATGTCGAGCACGTAGGTCGGCCACGCCAGCCCGGTGAGCCGCCCGCGCAGCGCGGCGCTGATGGAAAGCCCCTCGTCCAGCGAGACCCGGAAGTGCCCGGTGCCGACGGTGAGGTCGGGGTGGTGCAGGTAGTACGGCCGCACCTGGTGGTCGAGCAGCCCTTCGAACAGCGCGGCGAGCACGTCGGCGTCGGCGTTGACCCCGCGCAGCAGCACGCTCTGGTTGAGCACGCTGATGCCCGCGTCGACCAGGTGCCCCAGGGCGGCGGCGCTCTCGGCGGTCAGCTCGCGGGGGTGGTTGAAGTGGGTCACCAGATACAGCGGCCGATGGCGAGCCAGCCGCCGGGCCAGCGCGCGGTCGACGCGCATGGGCAGCGTGACCGGGAACCGGGTGTGGATGCGGATGCGGCGGATGCCGATCGCGGTGAGCCGCTCGAGCAGCCCGCCCAGCCGCTCGTCGGAGAGCATGAGCGGGTCGCCGCCGGTCAGGATGACCTCCCGGATCTCGGGGTGGCTGCGCAGGTAGTCCAGCGCCCCGTCGAGGGCGTATCGCAGCCGGATCGGCTCGTCGTTGAGCGCCACCTTGCGGAAGCAATAGCGACAGAACATCGGGCAGCGGAACGTCGGGAACAGCAGCGCCCGATCGGGATAGCGGTGCACCAGCACCTCGGCCTGACCGTGGGCGGCGTCGCCGATGGGATCGGGCCGCTCGCCGGGCAGCTCGGCCAGCTCGGCGAGGTCGGGCAGCGCCTGCTTGCGGATCGGGCAGTCGGGGTCGTCGCGGTCGATGAGGCCCAGGTAGTAGTCGCTGACGAGCATGCCGTAGCGCTCGATGACCCGGGCCAGCGCCGCGGCGTCGCCCGGCGCGACGAGGCCGCGCTCGACCAGCGCCGGCACGTCGCGGGCGCCGCGCACCAGCGAGCGGGACCAGGGCTCGATGTCGGAGGGGACGGCCCGCGCCGCGGGCAGGACGGTCAACGCCCGGTCGAGCGAAGCGCTCAAGACGACGGATCGGCGGTCGGGTGGTGCGGGCAGCGCCAGCCGTCACCCGCGCGTCGCATGCGGTTGCCGCAGGCCGAGCAAGCGGGCGCGCCGGCGTTCGGATCGGGCGGCGGGCTCTTCTCACCGGGCCAGGTCATGCCCATGAACTCGAGGAACTGCCAGAAGAGCCCGGGTCCGCTCTTGTCGGTCATTCGTCGTCGTCGCCTTCGTCGTCGTCGTCGCCGCCCTCTTCACCGCCGCCCTCGCCGGCCGCCTCGGCCTCGGCGGCCTCTTCGGCCTTCTGCGCGGCCAGCTTCTCTTCGAGCTTCTCGGCCTCGGCGACGAGCGTATCGGCCTTCTTGTCGAGCTTCTCGAGCCGCTTGATGAAGGTGTTGCGCAGCTTGGCGATCTCTTTGCCCAGCTTCTTCTTGGCCTTCTCGTCGCCCTTGTCGTGGGCCGCGCGGAACTTGTCGATCGCCGCGTTGTGGGCCTCGATATAGCCCTCGATGCCCTTGAGCATGCCCATGTTGAGCTCGTTGAGCCCCTCGTCGAGGTCGGGGAACTTCGAGACCTGCTGCTGGATGGTATTGATCTTCTGCTCGACCTGACCGCGGATCTGGGCGACGCGATCGAGCAGCTTCTGGTCGGGATCGGCCGCGGGGGCGTCGTCCTTGGGCGCCTTCTCGAGCAGGCCGGTCTCGCCGAGCAGGGCCGCCTCGGCCTCCAGATCGGCGCCCTCGAGCTGAGCGTGGGCGGCGCCGGCCAGCAGGAGGCTGAGGCCGGCGGCGGACAGCAGGGTGCGCATGGGTCGGATCATGTCTCGTTCCTCCGAGATCGGTGGCCGGTATGATTGTCCGGCGGGGCCCGCCGACGCAACCGGTCACCGGGTATTCGCTGTTCCGTCCGCGGGCGCGGTCTCGACACCGGCCAGCGGCCCGGGTTCTCGCAGCGCGCCCGGTTCACGCATCAGCCGGCGGGCGGCGAGCAGGTCGCTCGTATTGGCGATGATCACGTGCCCAAGCACCGCGGCCCAGATCGAGCCGCTCCACAGGGTCACCGCGGCGAAGACGATGCCCATCGGCACCGTGCCCGCCGTCTCCTTGCCCGGCTTGGGCAGGTGGGCCAGGACGTAGATCGCCGTCGTCAGCGCGATGGCCAGCCACGGATCCATGCGCGCCGCGAGCCCGAAGAGCAGGACGCCGCGGAAGAACAGCTCGTAGCCCACCAGATAGATCGTCCAGGTGGCGCCGTTGAGCGCGACCCTGCGCGGCGGCCAGCGCGCGCTGCGGATCGGCGGGTAGTGCGCGGTGAAGTCGGCCTGACGGGACGCGCCGATGACCCCCGGCAGCGCCAGGGCCAGGATCACGGCGCAGCCGAGCGCCGCCCGCCCCGGCGATGGCAGGCCCAGACCCAGCTCGATCTGCGGGCCGAGCAGGGCCAAGGTCGCCGGCACGACGCCCAGCAGCACCGCGCCGATCAGCCGCGAGCGGAAGATGGCTTGCGCGCCGCCCTCGTCGTCGGGCGCGGCCCGGCGGGCCATGACCCCCGGAGCGAAGCGATAGGTATACAGCGCGAAGAGCGCCGCCATCAGCACCAGCAGGCCGGCAAAACCGGCGTCCGCCGGCGGCCAGGGCAGCGGATCGAGCGTCAGCGGAGTGAGCGTCAACGGATCGGGCGTCATCGGATCCATCCGGCGGCGCGGTAGCCGGCCAGGGTCTCGGCCAGCCGCTCGTCGAGCGGCGCGGCCGGGCGCCAGCCGAGCGCCGCGACCTTGTCGGTGGCGCACCACCAGTGGCCGCCGATCGCCTCGCGATACTTGTCGCGGTTGAGCACCGTCGGCCGATCGCGCAGGCGGCCGACCAGCTCGCCGCCCGCCGCCGCGATGCCCGTGATGGCGGCGGGCAGGGCGACGACCCGCAGCCGGCGGCCGTCGGCGGCGGCGATGCGTCGGCCGAGCGCTTCGTAGGTCGGCGTCTCCGGCGCGGCTACGTGGTAGACCCCCGCGCCGCAGCCGCCGTCGGCGCCCGCCGGCACCGCCTCACCGCGCGCGGCGATGTCGACCAGCGCCTCGGCCAGATCGGCGGCGTGCACCAGCCCGATATGCGCCGGCCGGCGGGTCGGCAGCACGTGCCAGCCGCGGCTGACACCCCGAAACAGCGGCAGGGCGCCGCGATCGCCGGCGCCGAAGACCATCGGCGGCCGCACCAGGGTCACCGCGCCTCGCGCCTCGGCCACCGCGGCCTGCTCGGCGGCGCGCTTGACCCGGCCGTAGCGCGAGACCGGCTGCGGCGGATCGCGCTCTCGCCGAGGCGCGCCGGTGACCGGGCCGGCCGCCGCCAGCGAGCTGACCACCACCAGCCGCGCCGCGCCCGCCGCCCGGGCCATATGGGCCGTACCGGCGACGTTGACGGTGTGAAACGCCGCCTTCCACGGCACCTTGAGCAAGCTGGCGAGGTGCAGCACCACGTCGACGCCATCCGCCGCGCGCCGCAGGCTCTCGGGGTCGCTCAGGTCGCCCACCGCCCGCTCGACGTCCAGGCCGGTCGTATCGGAGGTCGCCCGCACCAGCGCCCGGACCCGCGCCCCGCGGGCGGTCAGCGCCCGCACCACGTAGCGCCCGATGAAGCCGGTCGCGCCGGTGACCAGCGCCGTGGTGTGCGGCCACTCGAGGCCGTGGTCGATCGAGGCCTGCCCGCTCATGGCGTATCGGGCAGCACTTCGACCGTATCGACATAGTGGGCCAGCGCGTCGCAGGCCCGGTCGAGGCCGCGCAGATCGCCCTCGCGGGCCGCCTTCTCGATGCGCCGGCCCAGATCCGACACATGGGGCATGCCATAGGCCCGGCCGCTGCCCTTCATGCTGTGCCCCAGGCGGGCGATGGTCACCATGTCGCCCTCGTGCAGCGACAGCGCGATCCGCGCCAGGTCGTTGCGCCGGTCCTGCAGGAAGGGCGGGATGAGATCGAGCAGGTCCGGGTCGACATAGGCCACCTCCACCGGTGGATCGACCTGCGCGGCGGGCGCGGTCGGCGGCTCGGTGGGTATGCTCGGGGGCTCTGCGGGCGTGGTCGGCGCGTCGGGCGGCCGGCTCTCCATCGAGACCTCGACGCCGAACTGCGACATCGGCGCGGTCTCGCTCGCGGTGGTCGCTGGCGGCGGCGCGATCAGCGGCGCCGGTCGCAGAGAGCCCTTCGCCCGCGGGCGGCTGCGCGGCATGCGGGCCTCGATCTCCGAGAGCAGGATCCGGCGGTCGACCGGCTTGGCGACGAAGCCATCGCAGCCCGCCTCCTGCGCCAGACGGCGGGCCTCGGCGTCGGTCCGCCCGGTCACCATGATGATCGTGACGTCGGGCCCGGCGATGTCACGCAGCCAGGCGGCGAGCTCGAAGCCGCTCTCGTCGGGCAGGGTCGCGTCGATCAGCGCCAGCTGCGGCGGGCTCGCCTCGATCGCGGCCCGGGCGCTCGCTCCGTCCTCGGCGACCCGCAGCCGCAGCGGCAAGGCGCGCCGCAGATGGCGGACCAGCAGGCGGCGGCTGTCGGCGGCGTCGTCGACGATCAACGCCACCGGATCGACGCTCGCGAAGCGCTCGACCGCCTCGAGCAGCGAGCTGCTCGTCACCGGCTTGGGCACGAAGCCGTCGAAGCCGATCTCGAAGCAGCGCTGGCGCACCGCGGCGGTGGCGTGCGCGGTCACCGCGACGATGGGCACCGGGCGGGTGCCGGTGCGCTCCTCCTGCGCGCGGATGCGCCGCACCGCCTCGAAGCCGTCGACCTCGGGCATGTGCAGGTCCATCAGCACCACGTCGTAGGCGGTCTCCCGGGCTCGGGCGACGGCGACGCCGCCGTGCTCGGCGACGTCGACGAGGTGCCCGTTGCGCTCGAGGTGCCGCCGGGCCACCGCCCGGTTGTCGGGGTGATCCTCGACGAGCAGCACCGCGCAGTGGCGCACCGCCGGCTGCGGGTGCAGGCTCGGCGAGCGGTCGAGCTGCCGATCGAGGCCGGCGGCGGTGATGACCGCGTCGATCAGCGCGTCCCGGCGCACCGGCCGGGTCAGCCGCGGTCCGGTGCTCGCCCGCCGCAGCGCCTGCACCGGCGCGATGTGCACCGCGGGGATGTCCGAATCGGTCACCGGCTCCCGGCTCAGGATCACATCGGCCTGGCCGGTGTCGACGTCGCCCAGCCGCTCGAAGCGGGCGACCTGCGCCCCGAACGCCACCAAGAGGCGCTCGATCTGCGGCCCGTCGCCCGCGGGCGGATGCACCAGGGCCACCCGGGTCTCGGCCAGGATCCACGGCGGCGGGCCGTCGTCGAGGGTGTCGGGGGCGCGGCCGAGGGGCAGCTCGACGGTGAAGCGGCTGCCCTCGCCGACGGCGCTCTCCAGCCCGATCGAGCCCTGCATGTGCTCGACGAGCATCTTGGTGATCGACAGCCCCAGCCCGGTGCCGCCGCCGCCCACGTCGGCGGTCGCCCGGACCCGATGGAAGCGCTCGAAGATACGCTCGTGCTCCGCGGGCGGGATGCCCAGGCCGGTATCGATCACGTCGATGCGCACCCGCACCTCGTCGGCGGTCGGCGTCGCGGCCACCTCGATGACCACCTCGCCCGCCTCGGTGTATTTGACCGCGTTCTGGACCAGGTTGGTCAAGACCTGGCGCATGCGATGCGCGTCGCCGATCAGCGGGCTCGGCAGCCGCGGCTGAACCGCCGCCACCACCGCGATGCCCTTGGGCTCGGCCCGCACGGCCATCGTCTCGGCGACGTCCTCCACCAGCCGCCGCAGGTCGAAGGGCGAGCGATCGAGCTCCACCCGGCCGGCGTCGATGCGCGAGAAGTCGAGGATGTCGCTGATCAGGTTGAGCAAGGTCTCGGAGTTGGTGCGCGCCGCCCGCAAGAGCGACTTCTGATCGGCGTCGACCGCCACGTCGAGGGCCAGCTCGCACAGGCCCATCACCGCGTTGAGCGGCGTGCGGATCTCGTGGCTCATGCTGGCGAGGAACTCGCCCTTGGCCCGGTCGGCCTGCTCGGCGGCCTCCTTGGCCTGTTGCAGCGCCAGCTCGGCCTCCTGCCGCCGGCGCTCGCTGTGACGGGCCTCGACGATGTTGGCGAAGGTGCGCAGCAGCGGCTCGAGGAAGGTGACCCACGAGCGGTCGTAGCCCCCCGGGCGGTTGGCGACGGCGACCATGCCCACCAGCCGATCGCCGAGCAGGCACGGCAGCCCGAGGAAGCTCTCCATTGTGATGTGCCCCGGCGGCACCCCGCCCGAACGCGCGTCTTCGTGCGGGGCGTTGCTGATCACCGGGCGGGCGCTGGTGAGTACATGGCCGAAGAGCGTATCGAGCCGCTCGAAGACCATCCCCCCCGCGGCCGCCGAGCGCTGGCGACGGCGGCTGGCGTCGTCCCAGGCCACGTCGCTGATGGCGGTGACCATCAGGCTCGGCTGGCCCTCGGCGTCGAAGCGGGCCTCGCCGAGGAAGCCGAACGGGCTGCCGGTGAGCTCGAGCAGCACGTCGAGCAGCTCGTCGTACACCCCGGCGGTCTGCTCCTGGCCGATGAACCGGGACTGGACCCGGCTCAGGGCCGCCAGCATCGCGTTCTGCCGCTGCACCGCCTGGCTCTGGATGCGCAGGGCCGTCAGGTCGCGCAGGAAGCACGCCACCCCGTTGACCCGCCCGTCGCCGACGAGCGGGCTCAGCGAGAGCCCCATCAGCACCGGCCCCGGCGTGCCCAGGATCTGCTCGTCGAGGTCGACCTGCACCCGCTCGCCGGACAGCGCCCGATCGTAGAAGTCCTGCCACACCGCCGCCGTCGTCGAGCTGACCGCCGCGAGCAGCACGTCCTCGTCGAGGCGCGGTGGCCGCTGCAGCGAGGCGGTGAACGCCCGTTCGAAGCTGCGGTTGAACGCGGTCAGCCGATACTGGCTGTCGATGGACCAGGCCAGGTCGTCGAGGATGTCGAGCACCTCGCGCAGCCGGTCGACCTCCATCGCCCGGGTGCGCTCGACGCGCACGACGCAGCCCCCGCCGTCTTCCGCGGGCGAGATGGTCAGCGAGAAGCGGCGCCGCGTGCCGTCGGGAGCGGGCACGATCTGCGTATGCCGGCGATGCGCCGGATCGTCGATCAGCGCGTCGAGCGGCACCGGCAGCGCCGCCAGCCAGGCGCGGATCGACGGCCACTCGACGACGAGCGCCGCCATGTCGAAGAACCGCAGTCCGCCCGAAGGCTCGACCAGGATACTGCCCGAACGCACCGCGGGCCCTACGCCTCTCTCCGACATACGCGCTCCCAGAGGCCGCGGGGTGGCCGCTCCACACCGCGTGGCCCGCGATACGATACCTCAACCGGCCGTCGAACGGGACCGGTCGGGCAGTCGATCCAGCGCGGCGCCGATCGCCGCGCCCAGGCGCTGGCTGACGGCGCGGCGCCCCGCCAGCCCCAGCGCGTCGGCGGCCCGGGTCGGCGAGCGCCGCTGCAGGACCACCGCGACGACCACCGCCCGATCGGCGTCGGCGGTGTCCCGATCGGCGGCGATCCACGGCGCGATGCGCCACAGCAGGTCGATGACCGCGCCCGCGACCCGGCGGCCGTCGGCGAAGAGGCGCAGCTCCAGGCGCTCGGCGGCGGTCAGCGCGGGCGGCGGGATCGGCGCGCCGGTGAACAACGGCCCGACGAGGCCCGGCGCCATGTCGCGCGCCATGTCGCCGAGGGCCAGCGGAAACTGCGCCGCGAAGCGTCGCCGGGCGGCCGCGGTCAGGCGTCGACCGGCGTCCGACAGCGGCCGCAGGACCACCGCCGAGCGCAGACCGCTGCTGCGCCCGCGGGTGAGCCCGACCCGGGCGACGGCGAAGCCCGCCCGCTGCCAGAACCGCAAGAGCCGCGGCGTCGCGCCGAAGGCCGAGCCGATGTAGTCGACGCCGGCTCGCGTCGCGGCCGCCGCCAGGGCCTCGATCAGCGCCGAACCCACCCCACGGCCCCAGGCGGCCGGGTGGACCGCGATGCGCACGACCCGCCACCCCCCCAGCCGCGGGGCCTCGGCGAGCCCCAGGTGGGCCGCCAGCGTCTCGGGCAGCATATGGCCCGTCGGGCGCCGCTCGCCGCGGTGGATGGCGGCGCTCAGCGCGGCGTCGAGCCCGCCCTCGTGGGTGACCAGCGCGGCGGCGATCACCGCCCCGTTCGGATCGCGGGCGGCCCAAACCGCCACGTTGGGGCCGTCGAGCAGCCGCTCGAGGTCGGCGGGGCTGGTGCGATAGTGCGCCGCCACCAGCAGCCCGAAGAGCGCGCTCAGCCCCGGCTCGTCGCTGGCCAGCGCGTCGCGATCCAGGGGCGCGCAGCTGAGCGCGTCGACCGCCGCCCGCGCGGCGACCGCGTCGTGCACCGGCGCGGCGTCGAGCAGCAGCCCACGGAAGACCGCCGCCTCGACCGGATCGCTTGTGCGGTAGCGGATCGGCGTCTCCAGGCGCAGCCGGCGCCAGTGGGGCCGCACGGCGTCGAGCAAAGCGGTGAAGCGGATCGCGAAGCCGCGGCCGGTGCCCTCGTAGCCGTGCACGGTCGTCGAGAAGGCGACGCGCGGATGCCCCTGTACGACCCGGCTCAACAGATCGACCGGCAGCGCCGCCGCCTCGTCGACCAGGATCAGCCCCGCCGCGGGCAGGCCGTCGAGGGCCAGCTCGGCCGGCGCGACGACGCGCAGCCCGCCCGGCCCGTCGACCGCGTCGCCGGCCAGCCGCCGCGCGTGGGCCAGGACCGGCTCGACCGCCGCCGCGTCGGGCGCGATCAGCGCGATGCCCCGCCGATCGAGGGCGCCGTCCCGCAAGAGCCGACCGGCGGCGATGCCCAGCGCCGCCGACTTGCCGCGACCGCGGTCGGCCAGCAGCACCACCGGCCGCTTGCGGCGCCCCGTGGCCACCTTGAGCACCGCGGCCACCGCGGCGGCCTGGTCGGCGGTTCGGCATTCGGTATCGGGCGGCGGGGTCTGCGGCGGCGGATCGGCGGCGGCGTTCGAGCCCCGGCGCAGCACGCGGCCGTCGGCGTGCAGCTCGACGCGGGCGAAGCCGGGCGCGTCGTCGAAGACCCGGGCCAGCCGCGCGGGGAAGCGGGCGCCGACCGCCGCGGGCGGGTGCGGTGGCACGCTCAGCGACCCGCGGGCGTCGGCGCGGTTCAGCCAGCGGGCGCGGGGCGGGGTGCGGATGATCAACAGGCCGCCGCCGGCCACCGCGCCGGCCACCGCGCCGAGCATGTCGGGCCAGCACGCGGTGTACAGGTCGATGATCGCCGTGTCGAACGTGCGCCCGAGCACCGCGCCGGGCCGATCGAGCGGGCCGGCGACGAAGGGGGGCGGCGGCTGCTCCAGACCCAGCCAGATCGGCGGCGGGGATCCCGGCTCGGCGTCGAGGGCGGCCCAAGCGCGCGAGAGCGCGGCGCGCGTCGTCTCTTCGGGCCCGCCGAGCACCAGCCCGCGCCGCTGACCGGTGCGCCGCGCCGTGGCCCGCAGCTCGGCGAGCAGCTCGACCAGCGGCTCGGCCGGTGTCGCGCTCACCCCTTCTCTTTCCGCCGGCCGCTGCGCGCGAAGAACGCGCCGACGCCCACCGCGAGGCCCAGCCAGCCGGCGATCATGAGGTAATGCCGGGCCACCAGCGCCTCCTGCTGCGCCAGGTGCAGGCCGACGGTGACCGATACGGCCCACAGGGCGACGAGCGCCAGCCACCTCATGCCTCTGCCTCCTCGCCGTCGAGCTCGACCAGCACCGCGCCGGCGTCGACCACCGCGCCCGCTTCGGCCCGGATGGCCACCACCGTGCCCGCCGCCGGCGCCGTCAGCGTCTGCTCCATCTTCATCGCCTCGAGGATGACCAGCGGCGCGCCCTTCGCCACCGTATCGCCCACCGCCACGCAGACCCGCACGATCTTGCCCGGCATCGGCGCCACCGCGCCGCCGGCCACCTCGTCCGCCGCCGCGTCGGGGAAGCGCGGGGCCTCGATGCACAGCGAGGTGCCGTCCAGATCACCGACCCAGCGCCGCGGGCCGTCGGCGATCACCGTCAGCCGGCGGGTCACCCCGTCGGCCGTGGTCAGCCGGATGCGCTCGCCGTCGACCTGCGCCGTCAGCTGCTCGCCCGCGCCGTCGACGTCCACCACGAATCGCCCGCCGCCCAGCGCGCGATAGCTCAACCTGTGCTCGACGCCGTCGACGCTCCAGGTGTCGGGCAGCTGATCGCCGGTGTTGTTGGTCCAGCCGGCGCGGATGCCCGGCATCAGCCGCCGCGCGCCCGCCCGCTGCGTCGCGTCGGCCAGCGCCGCCGCGATCAGGCGCCGCCGGCGGGCCGCCGGATCAGCCGTCGGCTGCCAGTCGGCCAGATGATCGGCGATGAAGTGCGTCGACAGATCGCCCGCGCCCCAGGCCGGGTGGCGCAGCACCGCCAGCAGGAAGTCGCGGTTGGTGGTCGGCCCCATCACCGACAGCCGCCGCAGCGCGCCGATCATGCGCCGCGTCGCCTGCGCCCGGTCGGGCCCGTCGGCGATGACCTTGGCCAGCATCGGATCGTAGTGGATGCCCACGTCGGACCCGCGCTCGACCCCCGCGTCGACCCGCACGCCCGCCATCTCCGGCGCGCGCCAGTCGACGACGGCGCCGGTGCTCGGCAGGAAGCCGTTGGCCGCGTCCTCGGCGTAGATCCGGCACTCGATGGCGTGCCCCGTCCGGGTGATGCTCGACTGCGGCGGCACCGCGCCGCCCAGGGCCACGTCGAGCTGCAGCGCCACCAGATCGAGCCCGGTGATGCGCTCGGTGACCGGGTGCTCGACCTGCAGCCGGGTATTGATCTCGAGGAAGTAGAACGCCCCGTCGGCGGCGGCGATGAACTCCACCGTGCCCGCGCCGCGGTAGCCCAGCGCCTCGCCGGCGGTCAGCGCGGCGGCGCACAGCTCCTCGCGCATCGCCTCGTCGACCGCGGGGGAGGGGGCCTCCTCGATGATCTTCTGGAAGCGCCGCTGCACGCTGCACTCGCGCTCGAAGCAGTGGATCACCCGCGCGCCGTCGCCGACGATCTGCACCTCGATGTGCCGCGGCCGCTCGATGTACTTCTCCAGGATGAGCGTCGGGTCGCCGAAGCCGCTCTGCGCCAGCCGGCGGGCCTCGTCGACGGCGGCGGGCAGCTCGGCGGCGTCGCGCACGATGCGCATACCTTTGCCGCCCCCGCCCGCCGCGGCCTTGACCAGCAGCGGATAGCCGATGCCCGCGGCCTCTTCCACGAACCGCTCGACCGACTGATCGTCGCCGGCATAGCCCGGCGCGACGGGCACCCCGCGGGCGGCCATCAACCGGCGGGCGGCGGCCTTGTCGCCCATCGCGCGGATGGTCTCGGCGGTCGGGCCCACGAAGATCAGCCCCGCGCCCTCGACCGCGGCGGCGAAGTCGGCGTTCTCGGCCAGGAAGCCATAGCCCGGGTGGATCGCGCCGGCGCCCGTGGCCTTCGCCGCCGCCAGGATCGCCTCGACGTTCAGGTACGACTCCGCCGCCGGCGCCGGCCCGAGCCGCACCGCCTCGTCGGCCTCGGCCACGTGCGGCGCGTCGGCGTCGGCGTCGCTGTACACCGCCACCGTCAGCAGCCCGTAGTCGCGGCAGGTGGCCATGACCCGCCGGGCGATCTCGCCGCGGTTGGCGATGAGGATCTTCTCGAAGCTCATGCTGTGGTCCCCGCCCCTCAATGCCGGAAGACGCCGAAGCTCATGGTGCCCTCGACCGGCGCGGTCAACGCCGCCGACAGGGCCAGGCCGACCACGTCGCGGGTCGCGCGCGGATCGATGATGCCGTCGTCCCACAGCCGCGCGGTGGCGAAGAAGGCGTCGGACTCCTTGTCGATCTGCTGCTGCAGCATGGTCTTCATCATCTGCAGCTGCATCTCGTCGACCGGCTTGCCCGCCCGCGCCGCCGCCCCGCGCTTGACGATGTCGAGCACGCCGGCGAGCTGCTCGCCGCCCATGACCGCGATGCGGTGGTTGGGCCACGAGAACAAGAACCGCGGCGCGTAGGCCCGCCCCGACATGGCGTAGTTGCCCGCGCCGTAGCTCGCGCCCATCATGATGGTGATCGCCGGCACGGTGCTGTTGCTCACGGCGTTGATCATCTTCGCGCCGTGCTTGATGATCCCGCCCTGCTCGTACTCGGTGCCCACCATGAACCCGGTGATGTTCTGCAAAAACAGCAGCGGCACCGACTTCTGGTTGCACAGCTCGATGAACTGCGCGCCTTTGTTGGCCGCCTCGGAGAACAGCACCCCCTGGTTGGCCAGCACGCCCACCGGGTGCCCGTGCACCGTGGCCCAGCCGGTGATCAGCGTGCTGCCGTAGTTCGGCTTGAAGGCGTGGAAGCGGCTGCCATCGACCACCCGGGCGATGACCTCCAGGGCGTCGAAGGGCACCTTCACGTCGCTCGACGCGATGCCGAGCAGCTCCTCGGGGTCGTGCACCGGCGCGTCGGCCGGATGACTCGGCCCGCCGCCCTTCTTGCGCCACTCGAGCAGCCGCACGATCTCGCGGCCGAGGCGGATGGCGTCGCGCTCGTCGGTGGCCAGATAGTCGCTGACCCCGCTGATCTTGGAGTGCATCGCCGCGCCGCCGAGCGACTCGTCGTCGGCGTCCTCGCCGGTGGCCATCTTCACCAGCGGCGGCCCGGCCAGATAGACCCGCGCCTGCTGATCGACCATCACCACGTAGTCGCTCATGCCGGGGATGTACGCCCCGCCGGCGGTCGAGCTGCCGAAGACGAGACACACCGTCGGCTGGCGCGCCTTCGAAGCGCGGGTCAGGTCGCGGAAGCCCTGGCCGCCGGGCACGAAGATCTTCGACTGATTGGGCAGGTCGGCGCCCGCCGACTCGATGAGGTTGACCGTCGGCAGCCCGTTCTGCTCGGCGACCTCGGCCAGCCGGCGCGACTTGAGCACCGAGTACTCGTTCATCGCGCCGCCCTTGACCGTCGACTCGGTGGCCGAGATCAGGCACTCGACCCCCGAGACCAGCCCCACGCCGCCGACGATCGAGGCGCCGGTGCGCACCCCGCCGCCCACCTTGTGCCCCGCGAGCGGACACAGCTCGAGGAACCAGCCGTCGCGATCGAGCAGCAGCTCGACCCGCTGGCGCGGCAGCAGCTTGCCCCGCGAGAGGTGGCGCTGCACGTACTTCTCGCCGCCGCCCTCCCGGGCGCGGGCCTGGGCCGCGTCGACCTCGGCCAGCCGGGCCAGGTTGGCCGCGCGGTTCTGCTCGAAGAGCTCGCTCTGGGGATCGATCCGGCTCGGCAGCACCCTCACGCGGCCGCTCCGGAGAGCCCGAGCATGGCCCGGGCCTCGGCGGGTGAAGCCACGCTGCGCCCCGCCTCGACGGCGGTCTTCGCCAGCGCCGCGATCAGCTGCCCGTTGCTCGTCGCCTTCTCGCCGTCGGGCAGATAGAAGGTGTCTTCGAGCCCGGTGCGCAGGTTGCCGCCCAGCTCGGCGGTGCGCCGGTGCACGTCCCACACCTCGGCCCGGCCGATGACGATCGCCTGCCACTCGGCGTCCTCGGGCAGCTCGTCGACGAGCAGCGGCAGCCACGCCGCCTTGGCCGGCATGCCGCTGGCGACGCCCATCACCAGCGAGACGTGCGGTATCTCACCGAGCATGCCTTTGCGGGCGAACATGGCCACCGAGCGCACGATGCCGGTGTCGAAGCACTCGCACTCGGGGATCGCGCCGTGGGTATCCATCGCGGCGATGAACTTCTCGATCTTGGCGACCGAGTTGTCGAAGAGCATCGGCGGCCAGGCCCACTGCCCGTTGCGCCGCAGCTTGAGGTAGTTCAGCGAGCCGGCGTTGAGCGCCGCCATCTCGGGCTTGACCGACTCGAGGCAGGCCACCGGCCCCGAGATGTCGTCGCCGACCACCCCGGTGGACATGTTGATGACGACGCCGGGGCACGCCTGGCGGATCGCGTCGCAGATCTCGGCGGCCACCGCCGGATCCCACGTCGGCATGCGCCCCAGCCCCGGCCGCTGGTCGCGGAAGTGGCAGTGCATGATCGTCGCCCCCACCTCGAACGCGCGCCGGGCCTCGGCGGCCATCTCTTCGGGGGTCACCGGCACGTGGTGCTGCTGCGGGTCGGTCAGCACGCCGGTCAGCGCGCAGGTGATGATCGCCTTGTGATCGGACATCGTCGCCGCCTCGTCGGGGGAGTTGCGGCGACGCTATCGACTCGCGGGTCGGTGGTCAATGGTCGGCAGGCGCCTCGAACGGACGGACGCTGGCGCTGGCCGGCTCGGAGCGCACGGGCTGCGCGCAGCGGGTGCCGAACTGCCCGCGGATGTCGACCTCGATGCGGGCGGCGGCGCGGAAGCTGCCGCAGCCGGCGGCCTCGCCGCGCAGCACGAAGGCGTCGTCGTCCTGCTCGATGCTGTCGAGCTCGGGCCACGAGCGGCCGGTGATGTCGCGCTCGGCGTCGTCGAAGATGCGGAAGCCGAAGCCGCTGACGTCGGCGCCGCAGCGCAGGCCGTGCACCTCGACGGTGATCCAGTCGACGAACTGATCGTCCCAGTCGGTCGTGATGCCGGTGATGACCGGCACGCCCCGCTCGCCGCAGCTGGGCGCGACGGCCGGCAGGTCGCCGGGCGCGGGCAGGCTGCTCAGGTCGTCGAGCGGGCCTTCACCGCAGGCGGCGAGGGCGAAGGCGAGCGGCAGTGCGAAGACGAGCGGCAGTGCGAGGGCGACAGGCGAGCGCAGCATGGGTCCTCCGATACAGGTCCTGGCGTGTGGCCCCACGATGCCCGCCGGCCGCCCCGGGCCCGGAGCGAAGACTTTTTCGCCCCTGCCCCGCGAAGCGCTCCCCCGGGCCGCGCCGTTTCGGGACTTTCCCCGCGCATCGGGCTACCCTGCGTCGGCCGGTTCCTCGCGGAGGTCCATGCTCACCCGGTTCACCAGCAGAGGCTTCAAGCGGCTCGCCGACGTCTCGGTCGACCTCGCGCCGCTCACCGTGCTCGTCGGGCCCAATGGGGTCGGCAAGTCGACCCTGCTCGACGGGGTCGAGATGCTGCTCGATAAGTGGGGTGGAGTGCACTTTCATCTGCCCGACGCCTGGGAGAGCCGCGCCGACGCCAGCGGCAGCGGCATCGGCTTCGAGGTGCAGATCGACCAGCGGTATGCGGTCGCGGTGGTATCTGGTCTTCATGGGGGCGTGGGATCGAGGCTTCTCGGCATTCGCCCATATCCATCGCACCTTCGACCACCCCGGCGTCTGCGCCTGCGGCTGGACGTCGGCCGGCTCGGCGCGCCGTCCCTCGCAGCGACGACCGAGCAGGTCACCCTCGAAGAAGACGGCGCCGGGCTGCCGACGCTGCTGCAGGCGGCGCTCAACCGCCGCGACGACACCCTCGAGGCCATCGAGGCCGAGCTGCGCACGCTGGTGCCCGACGCCCGCCGCGTGCGCACCCGGCCGACCGAGGTCCGCTGGACCGAGACCGAGATCATCCGGGTCGACGACTCGACGATCGAGCGGCCGGTGAAGCGCACCGGGCCCGGCCACAGCTTCGAGATCGAGTTCGACGACCTGGGCTGGATCGCCGCCGACGAGGTCAGCGACGGCACGCTGATGGCGCTGGGCTTCGTGACCGTCCTGCACGTCGATCCGCCCGAGCTGCTGCTGATCGACGACGCCGAGCGCGACCTGCACCCGCTGGCGCAGCAGCAGCTCGTCGGGCTGCTGCGGCGCATGGTCGAGGCTCGCCCGGGGTTGCAGGTCATCCTCACGACCCACTCCCCCGATCTCGTCGACGCTTGCCGCCCCGACGAGGTGCGCGTCTTCGGCCACGCCGGCGGCGGGCGGGTGGCGATCCGGCGTCTCGACGAGCACCCCGAGGCCCCCAAGTGGCTGAACCTGCTGCGGACCGGCGAGTTCTGGTCGTCGGTCGGCGAAGGCTGGGTCGGTGAAGACGGGGCCGGTGCAGAACAGAGCGGCGCCGAGGCCGACGACGGGTGATCATCGCGCTCATCGGCGAGGACGCGACCCACGCCGCGCTCGTGGACCGCTGGGTGCGCTGGACCCTCGGTGAGGCCGCGCTGGAGACGCCGGCCGACGTCTGGATTCACGACAGCCTGGCTTTCCTCATCGAGTGGGCCGGCGCCGAAGACCTCGGTCAGCACCTGCCCGGCGTGCGCTATACGCGGCGCGGTCGTACCGACGACCTCCCCAGCGGCGAGGTGCGCATCGGCGGGCGCCCGATCAAGACCCGCGGCTTCATCAACGGGCGCTCGCTCGCCCCCGAGGCCGGCGCGTGGCGCCGCGCGCTGCTGTACGTGCTCGCCGGCGTCGAGCAGGTCGACGCGGTGATCTGCGCCCGCGACACCGACGGTGACCCGGCGCGCCTCGTCGGTGTGCGGCAGGCGGCGTCCCTTATCGATCGGCCGGTGCTGATCTGCGCGCCGCATCAAGACGCCGAGGCGTGGATCATCCTCGGCATGGCGCGGCACGTCGACCCGGATCGACGGGCCGCGATGGCCCGCGCGCTCGGCTTCGATCCGATCGACGCGCCCGAGCGGCTGACCGCTCAGCCGAACAGCGCTCCGACCGACGCCAAGCGCGTGCTCAGCCAACTGCGCGGAGGCGCGGCGGTCTCTCGCGCGGTGCCCGTCGCGCAGCTCGCTGCGCTGATCGACGACTGCCGCCCGCCGGCCGACGTCGTCGCACGGGTCGGCCCCCGCTGTGGTCTGGCGGACTTCATCGAGCAGGTGCGCGCCCGACTCCTGCCGCTGCTCAGACCCGCAGGGCATGCCCGGCGCTGAGCCGGGGCCTGGGACGCCCGCGTCACAGCGGCGCCTGGGACATGCACGTCCCACCGGGGTCCGCAGACCCCCCGAGAGCGCCCGCAGTGCCATCGAAAGGGGCGATTTCGGGCCAATCGGCGTGCTCTGGGGCTTGGATCGGTCCTTGCGAGGCAGACCGGCAGCCCCGGAGGTTGCCATGCTGCGCTCGCCTATCGCCCTCGCCCTGCTGCTCGCCCCGCTGGCCCTGTTCGCCTGCGCCAGCGAACCGCTGCCCACCGGCGCGGCGGCCGACGGCTACTCGAGCCACGGCGAGCCCAGCGACTTCGAGCGGGTCATCGTCACCAAGTCGACCGGGCTGGGCGTGCCGGCGAGCTTCGACGGCCACACGGTGATGGAGGACGCCTTCCTCAACGCCGCGAATACCATCACCGCCGCGCAGCTGCAGGCCTTCCTCGAGAACACGCCCTACGGCAACCGCTCGTGGATCGCCGACGCCACCGTGCCCGACGGCCGGCGCGCCGCCGAGGCCATCATCGCCGCCTGCCAGGAGTACAACATCAACCCCATCGCGGTGCTGGCGCGCATGCAGGTCGAGCAGCGGGCCATCTCGACCTCGTCCCCGATCAGCACCCACGCCCGGGACTACACCCTCGGCTGCGGCTGCCCCGACAACCGGCCGTGCAATACGGCCTACCGCGGGCTGTACAAGCAGGTGCAGTGCGGCGCGCAGACCATGCGCAACCGCTACGCCGACTCCGAGGACGGCAGCGGGCAGTGGCGCCGCGGCGTCGCGCGCCAGACCCTCGACGGCTACAGCATCACGCCGACCAACCACGCCACCGCGGCGATGTACGCCTACACCCCGTGGCGCGGCAGCACCGGCAACAAGATCGGCAACTGGCTGGTGTGGAACATCACCCTGCGCTACGCCCGGCACTTCTCCGACCTGGGCGTCGCGCTGCCCGGCGGCGGCGAGCCGAACCCGCCCGCCGCGGGCAGCTGGATCGGCTCGGCCTGCGGCGCCGGCGGGGCGTGCGGCTTCGCCGACAGCTTCTGCGCCGAGGGCCCGACGACGAACATGTGCAGCCAGAGCTGCGCCGGCTACTGCCCCGACCGGCCGGGCGCCGCGGTGACCTTCTGCGTCGACGCGGGCCACTTCGGCGGGGCCGGCGGCGGGCTGTGCACCGTCAAGGCCGAGGCGAGCAACGGCTTCTGCGGCGCCCTGGGCCTCGAAGCCCGCGAGCTGCCCCGCTTCGTCGGCCAGAGCGGCGCCCGCGACGGCACCGCCACCGTCTGCGTGCTGCCCCAGGTCGCCCCGCCCGCGCCGCAGGACCCCGCGCCCGCGCCGCAGGACCCCGCGCCCGCGCCGCAGGACCCCGCGCCCGCGCCGCAGGACCCCGCGCCCGCGCCGCAAGACCCGGCCCCCGCGCCGCCCGCCGGCGACGTGCCGCCCGAGGGCGACCTCAACGCCCGCTGCGACGGCAGCGTCGCGACCCGCACCTTGACCAGCGGCCAGATGGACTCGGTGGATTGCAGCGCCAGCAACCTCACCTGCGAGGCCGGCTTCTGCCTCGGCCAGGGCCCGTCGGTGCCCGCCAGCTATGGCGACCCGCGCTGCGACAGCCTCGACTTCGCGGGCGCCTGCGAGGGGCAGATCGCCGTCTACTGCGACCAGTTCGGCAACTACTTCGCCCAGGACTGCGCCGAGTGGAGCGCGGGCTGCGGCTTCGCCGACGACGGCGACGGCTACTGGTGCCGCCGCTGACACCGGGCCTGCGCGCTCGGGCGCCCTCGGTCGGGAGGCCTCGGCAAGGGGTCACGACCGAGGCGGGGGGCAGCGCGCAGGCCTCGGGCAGCGCCGCGCAGGCGAGCGCGTGACCCTGGTCGAGGGGGTGGCGACCGAGCTGGGGGTCAGCGTGCGGGCCCCAGGCAGGGCTGCGCACCGGGCGCAGATCAGCGCGCGACCCTTGGCCAGCGGGTCGTGATCGAGGTGGGGGTCGGCGTGAGGGCCTCGGGCCGTGGAGCGCCTTATCGACTCGTGGGCGGCACCCGCTGGGCTGGCACGCGAGCAGGAGGAGGCATCTCGACGATGCCCTCGCCGATCTGCTTGACGACGACGAGTGCGAGGCACCGCCCGAAGCCTTGGCCTGCATCCGCGACGACTCCCGACCGCTCGCCGAGCGCGTGCAGGTCGTGCTGAACTCGCCGAGTCCGCCGCACGCCCAGCGGGTGCTACTGGCCGCGATGGGCGTACCGCAAGATCATGGCGCGGTGCCTCTCGTGCCCGGCGCAGTTGACCCCGCTAGGGGTCGGGGATACGTTGACGCCTATGAGTAGCGCGACGACATCGAAAGAGGGTTCGCCCATCCGGCTCCTCCGCCAAGCTCGGCGTCTGCCGCAGTATCGCCTTGCTGAGGCGTGCGACCTTGACCCATCAGACCTTCGACGTTGGGAGCGCGGGCTTGCCACGCCACCACCGCAGGCGATCCAGGCGTTGGCCGCCTACTTCGATGTCGATCCCGCCGACCTTCGTAGCAACGGCACGAACGGCGGTACAGTCACCGCAGGCGAGGGGTACATCACTGCCCTGCCGACCGACGTTGGCGTGATTCCACGAAGGGCGAAGCCGCCGAGCGGCTCACTGCGGGTGCTTGATCTCTTCTGTGGGGCCGGAGGCTTCTCCTACGGCTTGGAGATGACCGGGGCGTTCTCGGTCACTGCTGGCATCGACCTTCTGCCTGACCGAGTTGCGACGTTCTCCGCGAACCACGAGCACGCCGACTCGCTCTGCCACGACATTCGTCAGTTCGGCGCTGCGAGGCTGTCAGAACATGCCTTGAAGCCCGATGTGGTCGTGGGAGGGCCTCCTTGCCAAGGCTTCTCCTCGATTCGACCGTTCAGGGGCCTGACGGAGGATGACGAGCGCAACAACCTATTCGAGTCCTTCGTGGTTGTCGTCTCGCACCTGAGGCCGCGATGGTTCGTCCTGGAGAACGTCGTGGGGTTGATCCAGCACAAGCGGCGGGCGGCGTTCAAGACCATCATCGATGGGTTCACGAGCATCGGCTACCGCGTGGACTGGCGAGTCCTGAACGCCGCCATGTTCGGCCTGCCCCAGAACCGCGAACGGGTGGTAGTCGTCGGCTCCCGGGACGGCCTGCCGTTCCGATGGCCGGCCCCCACGAACTACACGCCGTACCGCTCGATGGCAGGCTCATTCGCCCGACACATCACCGTGGAGCCGCTGTTCCAGGGAAGCCTTCCGCCAGCCGTCGCTGCCTACAACGCCATCAGCGACCTACCCGCTGTGGAAGCCGGTGAGAGCGCAGACCAGTATGTGTTGCCGCCGCAGAACGACTACCAGCGGCTCATGAGGGAGGGCAGCACCGGGCTCACCCTTCACGAATCGACTCGGCATCGCGAGCACATGATGGAGATCATTCGCCAGTCGGGCTCGAATCGCAACGCCCTGCCGAACGGCATGACCTCAAGCGGGTTCAGTTCGAGTTACAGCAGGCTCGACCCGTTGACGCCCAGCGTGACGTTGACCGTGAACTTCGTCCACCCGTCGTCCAACAAGTGCATCCATCCGTACCAAGACCGGGCGCTGACGCCGCGAGAGGGTGCCCGCATCCAGGGCTTCCCTGACCGTTTCGAGTTCGTGGGCACTCGCAGCAAGGTCGTCAAGCAGATTGGCAACGCAGTACCGCCGCTGCTGGGTAAGGCGGTAGGCGACGCCTTGCTCGCTTCTATGCGGTAGGCCAATGGCGGATCAGGTGAATAGCTTGGTCAGCGTCTTCCGGTGCTTGGATCTGCCCGTGTATGGACAGCGAGAGAGGTCGAAGTACACCGGCGACAGAGCGGCCATGCCAGCGGCGTTGATCACCGCCGTCTTGCCGGAGTCTCCCTCGGTGTTGGAGAAGTTGAAGTGCTCCTCTTCAAGAACCCCAACCCGAACGTCCCACACCCAAGCAACGTCACCACGTTCACCGGGCGTGAAGGCCCCCGATGATGCGGCCAGTACATACCTCACCGTGAGGTGAGGTCCCGGCTTGATGAGATGACCCTTTGGGTTGTTCTTCTCCAGCGCGACCTTGATTTCCACATTTGAGCAGCCATCTCCCACACCCAGAAGATCCGGGTAGGTGTGGGGCCGGTTGGCCTTGAACCGCCCGTCCGAGGCGGCTTCGATGCCCGACCGGAAGATGTTGCCCAACATGGCGGAGAAGTTCGCCAGTTCGATCATCTCCGCCATCCGAGGTTGGCCGCGCTGATGCAACGTCGCGTCAAGAGCATCGAGCGTCTCGTGAGTGCTGGTAATCGCCTTGGCGATGGTGGCCTGTTGCAGCCCCAAGGCTCGCAGCGCATCCGTCTGGCGAATCCTCCGGGTATCTACTTGCCTCGTCACTCCTGGTCCTCCGAGTCTACTCCGTCAAGAAACTCGGAGGCCGACACGCCCAGCGCCTTGGCGAGCCGCACCAGATTGACAACAGCGACGTTGCGCTCACCCCGCTCGATTCCGCCGACGTAGGTTCGGTGTAGTTTCGCCCTGGCAGCGAGCTCTTCCTGGGAAATCCCTACGTTCAGCCTGAGCAGGCGTAGGCGGTTCCCAAGACGAGTGAGCAGCGCAGTCTCCGAGGCTTCCATGCCGAGGAAGATCCGCGCGATGATGACTTTCCGTCTACACCCTATGAGTAGCAGCGCCGGCGGCAGGGGTTCTGGAGGAGGTGACAACGATGTGTAGAGGCAGGACGGGGGCTTGGTGGTTACGGTGCCCGAATGCGGTATGGTTGGCCTGACTGCGGGTCAGATGGACCACCGCGCCGCCCGCTGGCGACGTGCCGCCCGAGGGCGACCTCAACGCCCGCTGCGACGGCACCGTCGCGACCCGGACCTTGACCAGCGGCCAGATGGACTCCGTGGACTGCAGCGCCAGCAACCTCACCTGCGAGGCCGGCTTCTGCCTCGGCCAGGGCCCGTCGGTGCCCGCCAGCTATGGCGACCCGCGCTGCGAGACCCTCGACTTCGAAGGCGCCTGCCAGGGCCAGATCGCCGTCTACTGCGACAAATTCGGCAACTACTTCGCCCAGGACTGCGCCGAGTGGAGCGCCGGCTGCGGCTTCGCCGACGACGGCGACGGCTACTGGTGCCGCCGCTGAGCGCGCCGGGCGCCCGCTGATTGCTGGCCGGACGCGAAGAAGATTGACATGTGTATCAGGTCGCACGTCTCCTAGAGGCCACCCGTTGCCTCTGGAACGCCTGTGCCCCTCATCGTCGACAAGACAGCCCGCCGGGCGGTGCTCGCCGTCCTCTTCGCCGGCGCGCTGAGCGCCACGGCGGGCTATTGGCTGCTCGTCAGCGAGATCTCGGCCCAGACCCAGGCGGAGTTCGACATCGCCGCGCGGGCCCGCTTCGCGGCGCTGCGCAGCGCGGTGGAGGTGCAGCTCGAGCGGGTGCGCCTCATGCGCGGCTTCATGCAGGCGCTGCGGGTCGACGACGAGGGCACGTTCGACCGGGCGGTGGCCGGCACCTCGTCCCGCGACGTCGCGCTGCGCGCGCTGGAGTGGGCGCCGGAGGTCACCGCGTCGGAGCGCGCCGACTTCGAGGCGCGCGTCGGGTTCCCCATCACCGAGCGCGACGCGACCGGCGCGATGGTCCGCGCGGGCGAGCGGGCGCGCTACTTTCCGGTGACCTTCATCGATCCCCAGCGAAGCAACGAGCAAGCGGTCGGCTTCGACGTCCTGTCCGAGGCCCGTCGGGCCGAAGCCGTGGAGCGGGCGCTGCGCACGGGGCGGATCGCCGCATCGGCGCCGATCTCGCTGGTGCAGGGCGCGCGGTCGAACGGATCGGTGCGGCTGGTGGGGCTCGTCGAGACGCCGACCCGTCTGCGCGGGCTGGTCGCCGCGGTGGTCGAGGTCGACGCGCTGGCCGCGGCCGTCACCGACGACTGGGGCATCGAGCTGAGCATCACCGACCGCGGCGCCGGCGCGTTCTCCAGCGTCGAGACGGGCCGGCGGTCGGGTCACGCGGTGCAGCCCTGGCAGGATACGCTCGACGTCGGCGGCCGGACCTGGTCGGTGACCCTGCGCCCGTCGTCGGGCTGGCTGAGCCGTCACCGCGCCACCCGGCTGTGGGTCGTGCCGCTGCTGATCCTGACCCTGGTCGTCTCGACCGCGTTCTTCATCCTGCGCATCCGCCATCGCGCCCGTCGGCTGGAGGCCGAAGCCGGGCGGCGGCGTGCGGTGGAGCAGGCGCTGCGCGAGCTCAACGGCACGCTCGAGAAGCGGGTGGCCGAGCGCACCGAGGAGGCCCGCCGGGAGCACGCCGAGCTGGTCCGCGCGCGACAACACCTCGAGGAGGGCGCGCGCCAGCTGCGGCAGGCCCAGAAGATGGAGGCCTTCGGGCAGCTCGCCGGCGGCATCGCCCACGACTTCAACAACATGCTCGTCGCCGTCATCGGCACCGCCGACATGGCGCTCTCCGACCTGCCCGACGGCGAGCACGAGGGCTTGCGCGAAGACCTGGAGGAGATCAAGCGCGTGGGCCAGCTGGCGGCCGATCTGACCCGCCAGCTGCTGGCCTTCAGCCGCCAGCAGGCGCTGGCCCCGCGCCCGGTGGATGTCAGCTCCCTGCTGCGGGACGTCGGCGGTATGTCGCGGCGCCTGCTCGACGCGTCGGTGAACGTGCATGTCGAGGGCATCGCCGAGCAACGCTGGGCGCTGATGGATCCGACTCAGCTCGAGCAGGTGCTGGTCAACCTCGTCCTCAACGCCCGCGACGCGATGCCCGCAGGCGGCGACCTGCGGCTCGTCGCCGGCGCGGTCGATCTCGACGGCGAGGGCGAGCTGCCCGCCGGCGCGTACGTGACCATCGCGGTGCGCGATACGGGCGAGGGCATGCCGGCCGAAGTGGTCGAGCGCATCTTCGAGCCGTTCTACACCACCAAGGGCGTCGGGCATGGCACCGGCCTGGGGTTGTCGACCTGTCTGGGCATCATCACCCAGAGCGGCGGCTCGATCGCGGTGGAGAGCGCGCCCGGAGAGGGCAGCTGCTTCACCCTGCACCTGCCCGCGGCCGCGGCCCCCGCGCCGAGTGATCCGGTGCCTCAGCCGTCCCCGCCGAGCTGCGGCGGCGAGACCATCCTGCTCGTCGAGGACGAGGCGCCGGTGCGCGCGTTGATGAGTCGAGTGCTGCGCGGCGCGGGCTACGCGGTGCTCGAGGCGCGGGACGCGCTCGACTCGTCGCTCATCGGCGCCGGCCGGCGGATCGATCTGCTGCTCACCGACTTGAGCATGCCCGGCATGAACGGCGTCGACCTGGCCCTGCGGCTGAACGAAGAGCAACCCGACGTGCGGGTGTTGGTGGTCTCGGGGCATCCCCAGGCCGACAGCCGCCTCGGCCAGGGGCGCTATCCGTTCCTGCCCAAGCCGTTCACCCCGTCGACGCTGTTGCGCGCGGTGCGCGAAGCCCTCGACGGCGAGTCGATCAGCGCGGGTTCGCATCGCGGGGATCGGCGGTCGACCCCCTGAGCCTGCCGTCTCCGCTCACGGCTGCGGCGGCGCTTGGCCCAGGGCACCAGCCGCCCGGCCTGCCAGCGCCATGCGGGCAGGCCGCCTGGGGTTGGCCCGCTCTTCAGTCCAGCCTGAGCTTCATGCCTTCGTGGCTCGGCGCGAAGCCCAGCTTCTCGTAGAAGCGGTGCGCGTCGGGCCGCCGCTTGTCGGTGGTCAGCTGCACCATGTGGCAGCCCGCCTTCTTCGCCCGTGTGATCGCCCAGCGGAACATGCGCGCGCCGAGGCCCGCGTTGCGCTGCTCGGTCGCCACCCGCACGCCTTCGATCTGGGCCCGCGGACGCCCCTGGTACGTCAGCGAGGGGATGACCGTCAGCTGCAGCACGCCGACCACCTTCTCGCCGGTGCGCGCGCGCTGCACCGCCACCAGCAGCGTATCGTTCGGGCTCGCGGCGATGGCGGCGAAGGCCTGCCCGTAGCCGTCGGGCAGCGGCACCGCGTAGCGCTCGCGGTCCCGGCCCAGGGGGTCGTCGGCCAGCAGCCGCACGATGCCCTGCAGGTCGCCGTCTCGCGCCGTGCGCAGGATGATCGCGCTCATGGCGTGCGCAGCACCATCAGCCGGATCTCGGTCATGTCTTCGATGGCATAGCGGATGCCTTCCCGCCCCAGCCCCGAGTCCTTCACCCCGCCGTATGGCATGTGATCCACCCGCCACGAGGGCACGTCGCCGATGACCACGCCGCCGACGTCGAGCTCGTCCCAGGCCTTGTGCGCCTTGTAGATGTCGCGGGTGAAGATGCCCGCCTGCAGCCCGAACTTGCTGTCGTTGACCTCGGCGAGCGCCGCGTCGAAGTCGTCGAAGGGTGTCAGCAGCGCCATCGGCCCGAAGGCCTCCTCGCGATAGCACTTCGCGTCGCGGGGCACGCCCTCGAGCACCGTCGCCTGCAGCATCGCGCCCTCGCGATCGCCGCCGCAGAGGATCGTCGCGCCGCCAGCGACCGCCTCGTCGATCCAGCCCTTCAGCCGCTTGGCCTCCTTCTCGCTGATCATCGGCCCGACGAAGGTCTCCGGGTCTTTGGGGTCGCCCGCCTTGAGCGCCTCGGTGGCCTTCACGAAGCGCGCCTTGAAGTCATCGTAGATGTCGGCGTGCACGATGATGCGCTGCACGCCGATGCAGCTCTGCCCCGACTGGTAGAACGCGCCGACGATGATGCGGTCGATGGCGTCGTCCAGATCGGCGTCCGCGTCGACCACGCAGGCCGCGTTGCCGCCGAGCTCGAGCACCACCTTCTTCTTGCCCGCCTTCGCCTTGAGCGCCCAGCCGACGCCCGGCGAGCCGGTGAACGACAAGAGCTTGAGCCGCGCGTCGGTGGTGAACAGGTCGGCCCCGTCGCGGTGGCAGGGCAGCACGCTGAACGCGCCCTTCGGCAGGTCGGTCTCGGCCAGGATCTCGCCGATGATCAGCGCGCCGATGGGCGTGCGGCTGGCGGGCTTGAGCACGAACGGGCAGCCGGCGGCGATGGCTGGGGCGACCTTGTGCGCCGCCAGGTTCAGCGGGAAGTTGAACGGCGAGATGAACGAGCACGGCCCGATGGGCACCCGCTTCCACATGCCGAAGCGGCCCTCGGCGCGGGCCGAGATGTCCATCGGGAAGACCTCGCCGTTGATGCGCACGCTCTCTTCGGCGGCTATACGGAAGGTATCGATGAGCCGGGTCACCTCGCCCCGGCTGTCCTTGATCGGCTTGCCCGCCTCGATGCACAGGCTCTCGGCGAGCTCGTCGTAGCGCGCGGTGAAGCGCGCGACGCAGTGGTTCAAGACCGCCTGCCGCTTGTGGGCCGGCAGCCGGCGCATGGGCTCGGTGGCGTCGACCGCCGCGGCGATCGCTCGATCGATGTCGGCCGGGCTGGCCATCGCGACCCGGGTGGCGACGGTGCCTTTGAACTTGTCGGTGACCTCGAGGTCGGCGTTGGGCGCCTCGGGGGCGTTGGCCAGATAGAAGGGATAGGTCTCGGCGAGCGGCATGCGGGCTCCGTGGCGTCGTAGGTGGCGGGCGCGGGCATGGGATGAGCGGAGGGCGGCGGCGGTCGCCCCCGGCTCAGATGAGCTGGGCCTTGGCCTTGATCTCTTTGTTGAGCACCCGGTCGTTGACGCTGTAGTCCACCGGGCAGTCGACGACGTGCACCCCGCCCTCGGCGTGGCACTGGCGCAACAGCGGCCCCAGCTCTTCGGTCGCGGCGATGCGGTGCCCCTTCGCGCCGTAGGCCTCGGCATACTTGACGAAGTCGGGGTTGCCGAACTCCAGCCCGTAGTCGGGCAGGCCCATATTGGCCTGCTTCCAGCGGATCATGCCGTAGGCCGCGTCGTTGAGGATGAGCACCACCAGGTTCATGCCCATGCGCACCGCGGTCTCGAGCTCCTGGCTGTTCATCATGAAGCCGCCGTCGCCGCAGATGGCCATCACCGGCCGATCGGGGTGCACGATATGGGCCGCCATCGCCGAGGGCAGGCCGGCGCCCATGGTGGCCAGCGCGTTGTCGAGCAGCACCGTATTCGGCTCGCAGGCCCGGTAGTTGCGGGCGAACCAGATCTTGTAGATCCCGTTGTCGAGCGCGATGATCCCGTTGGGCGGCATCACGTCGCGCACGATGGCGACCAGCCGCTGGGGCAGCACCGGGAACCGGTCGTCGCCGGTGAACTCGGTGAGGTGCGTATCGACGTGGCGCTTGACCTCCATGAAGAAGTCGAAGTCCCAGCGCCCCTGCACCAGCACCCGCTCCTTGAGCTGCCAGATGCTGTTGGCGATGTCGCCGACGACCTCCACCTGCGGGAAGTAGACCGGGTCGACCTCCGCCGACATGAAGTTGATGTGGATGACCTGCCGCCCGCCGACCTCCATGAAGAACGGCGGCTTCTCGACGACGTCGTGGCCCACGTTGATGATCAGATCGGCGTGCTCGATGGCCCGGTGCAGGAAGTCACCCGACGACAGCGCCGCGTTGCCCAAAAACCGCGGGTGGCGCTCGTCGACGACGCCCTTGCCCATCTGGGTCGAGAAGAACGGGATGCCGGTCTTGTCGATGAACTGCGTCAGCATGCGCGAGGTCATCTTGCGGTTGGCGCCGGCGCCGATGAGCAGCAGCGGGTGGCGCGCGCTCTCGATCATGTCGGCGGCCTTCTTGACCGCCTTCTCCTCGGCGATGGGCCGGCGGGCGAGGCTGGCGGGGATGATCTGCGCGGCGGTGTCTTCTTCGGCGATGTCTTCGGGGAACTCCAGATGCCCCGCGCCCGGCCGCTCTTCGTGCACGACGCGGAAGCACTCGCGCACCCGGGTGGGGATGGTATCCCCCGAGACCAGCGTATGGGTGTACTGGGTCAGCGGGCGCATCATGCCCACCACGTCGAGGATCTGGAACTGCCCCTGCTTGCTGCTCTTGATCGGCTTCTGGCCGGTGACCATCACCATCGGCATCGCGCCGAGCTGGGCGTAGGCCGCCGCGGTGACCAGGTTGGTCGCGCCGGGCCCGAGGGTCGACATGCAGACCCCCGCCTTGCCCGTCAGCCGGCCGTAGGTGGCCGCCATGAAGCCCGCCGCCTGCTCGTGGCGGGTGAGCACCAGCTCGATGCTCGAATCGCGCAGCGACTCGAGCATGGCCAGGTTCTCCTCGCCGGGGATGCCGAAGATGTACTCGACGCCTTCGGCCTCGAGGGCCTTGATGAACAGGTCGGATGCTTTCATGGGGGCTCCTGCCGCGTGGGTGCGTAGCGATTGTGAGTGATCGAGCAGGGCTACGCACCCCCCGTCGCGAGATTACATGGTCGGGTCTTCGCGCGGCGGCGCGCGCGCAGCCCTGGCCCGGCGCAGGCCGCGATCGACCATCCCCAGCCCGAGCAGCATCAAGAGCGCGCTCACCGCGACGAGCGCCTGCCCGGTCGGCGTGCGGGCGATGGGCTGGGCCAGCCAGAAGTCGATCTCCCGCGGCTTGAGCTCGACGGTCTGCAGCAGCTCATCGGGGAAGTACGTCGCCCACGGCGCCTCGCGGCGGGCGGTCGCATCGTCCCAGTCGTGGATGTGCCGCCGCACGAGCCAGGCGTGCACCGCGATGGCGTTGAACTGCGGCACGAAGTGCGTCGGATAGGCGTTCTCGTGGCAGTGCCCGCAGTCGTCCCGCGGGCCCTCGCCGAGCAGCGCCCGCCGCGCGGCGTTGTTGACGTGGATGTGGTGCCCTTCGTAGACCGCGTTGCCCAGCAGCTGCACCCCGACGCTGATCACGCACAGCGCCGCCAGCGCGAGCCGGCGGACGCGCCCCGGCGCCAGCAGCGGCGAGTCGAGCAGCGGCAATACGAGCAGCGGCATCAGGCAGGTCAGGAAGCGCGGGCCGAACGACCACGCGCCGTGCCAGAAGACGTACTTGCCGTAGACCAGCACCAGCGTCGCGGCGACCCCCAGCACGAACCACGCCTCGGCCCCGCGGCGGCGCACGAACGCCGCCAGCCCCAGCGCGCTCGCGATCAATATCGGGTTGAACCAGAGGACGCCTTTGCCCGACGAGAACAGCAGCCCGTGCAGGCCCACCCACCAGTCGCCCGCCATCGGGCCGGCGAAGTGATCCATCTGGCGGCCGGTGCCCAGCAGCGATCCCGAGCGCAGCCAGTTGTACCAGAGGGCCAGCGCGATGAACGGCGCGACGGCCACCAGCGCCTTGCCCAGCATGCGCGCGAACGCCGGCCGCCGCCCGCGCCAGCGCCACGCCAGATAGCCGAACGCCACCGGCACCAGCGCGTAGTAGACCACCTTGGCCAGAAACAGCTGGCCCCAGGCGATGCCCAGCAGCCACGGCGCCGCCTTTTGATCGTCGCGGGCGTAGACCGTCGCCATCACCGCCAGCAGCAGCGCCAGGGTCTGATAGCTCTCGCTGAAGTCGGAGTGGGCGTAGACCCAGTGCTGGGTGGCGAGGCCCAGGCACAAGGCCGCGAAGAGCGCCGGTCTGCGGTTGATGGCCAGTTGGCGGCACAGCAGGAAGAACAGGGCCACCGCCAGCGCGCCGTAGAGGATGTTCGCCGCCCGGTGGGCGATGGCCCAGCGGTCTTCGGGGCGATAGCCGCGGGCGAAGTGGTCGACGGCGCCCACCGAGGGCCCCATGGCCACCGCGATGCCCAGTGAGAAGGTGGTGTAGTGCTTGCCGTCGGGGCCTTCGAAGAGCCAGCGCCCGGGCTGCAGATCGAGGTCGAGCCGCCCCTGCGCCCAGAGCTGGCGCGCGAGCATGTGCTGGTAGAGCCCGTCGCCATAGGGCCGGGTCGCCCCGGTCGTCAGCAGGTAGAAGCCGACGAAGCCGAAGAAGAGGCCCGCCGCGATCCGCCGGTCGATGCGCATGGCCGCAGTCTACGTCAATCGGCGAGGGGCGGCGCGCCCATGATGTTCTGCCCGGCGTCGACGTGCAGCACCTCGCCGGTGATGCCCCGGGCCATGTCCGAGAGCAAAAAGACCGCCGCGTCGGCGACCTCCGCCTGATCGACCGTGCGCCGCAGCGGCGCGATCTCGCCCGCCTGCCCCAGCATCTTGCGAAAGCCGGGGATGCCGCTGGCGGCGAGGGTCTTGATCGGGCCGGCGCTGATACCGTTGACCCGCACGCCGTCGGGACCCAGATCGGCGGCCAGATAGCGCACCCCCGCCTCGAGCGCCGCCTTGGCCACGCCCATCACGTTATAGCGCGGGATGACCTTCTCGGCGCCGTAGTAGGTCAGCGTCAGCAGCGCGCCGCCCTCGGTCATCAAAGGCGCGGCGCGGCGGGCCATGGCGGTCAGGCTGTAGGCGCTGACGTCCATCGCGAGCGCGTGCCCCGCCCGGCTGGTGAGGTTGAAGCGGTTGAGCAGGTCGTCGCGCTGGGCGAAGGCCACCCCGTGCACGACGAAGTCGAGCCGCCCGTCGAAGGCCTCGGCGGCGGCGGCGAAGCAGGCGTCGAGGTCCGCGTCGTCGGACACATCGCACGGGATGCAGAACGGGGCGTCGATCTGCGCGGCGAGCGGCACGACGCGCCGTTCGAGGCGCTCGCCGAAGTAGCTCACCCCGACCCGCGCCCCGTGGCGGTGCGCCGCCTCGGCGATGGCCCACGCGATCGAGCGGTGGTTGGCGACGCCGAAGACGAGGCCGTTCTTGCCGGCGAGCAGCGCGGTCATGGGCGTTCTCCTGGCTGGGCGGCAGAGCCCAGCGGGCGGCGGTACAGCGCGGCGTCCTCGCCGTCGGCATAGTAGCGTCGGCGGGTGCCGATCGCCTCGAATCCGGCGGCGGCGTAGAGGCCGCGGGCCGGCGTATTGCCCGCCCGCACCTCGAGGACGATCGACGCGGCGCCGCGGGCGGCGGCGTCGGCGCAGAGGTCGGCGAGCAGGCGGCGGGCGATGCCCCGGCGCCGCGCGGCGGGGTGCACCGCGAGCTCACACAGCTCGGCCTCGTCGGCGATCACCCGGTACTCGCTGAAGCCGAGCGCGCGGCCGCCCTCGACGAAGACCCGGCGGGTGGTCAGCGGCGGGCTCTCGCGCAGCGCCGCCGGATCGCGGCGGCCGCCCAGCGTCTCGACGAGCAGCGCGTTCACCGCCGGCGCGTCGCCGGGCTGCAGCGGCCGGATCACGTGTCTGCGGCGGGCGTCGGCGCGGCGTCGGACCCCTCGGTGCCCTCGGTCAGCGCCGCGCGGGCGGCCTGATCGACCGCGCGGGTGCCCGTCAGCCGCACCACGCGCCGCCAGAGCACCTCGAGCCCCTCGCCGCTGACCGCCGACCACGCCACCAACTGCTTGGGGCGCAGGCCCATGGTCTTGGCGATGCGCCCCAGCGCCGGCTTGCGCTTGCTGAGCGCCAGCTTGTCGATCTTCGTCACCACCGGCAGCACCGCCCGCCCGTAGTGGCTGACCCAGGCGATCAGATCGCGCTCCCAATCCCCCGGGGTGCGCCGGGCGTCCATCAACAGCAGCAGCGCCTTGAGCGGCCCGCGCTCGGCCAGATAGGTCTCGATCATGCGCCCCCACTGCGCCTTGATGTGGGGCGGCACCTTGGCGTAGCCGTAGCCCGGCAGGTCGCACAGCACGAAGCGGTCGTCGACCCGGAAGAAGTTGAGCAGCTGCGTGCGGCCGGGGGTATTGCTCACCTTCGCCAGCCGATTGCGGTTGACCAGGGTGTTGATCAGGCTCGACTTGCCCACGTTCGAGCGCCCGGCGACGGCGATCTCGGGCAGGCCGCCCTCGTCGGGCCAGTCGGGCGGATGCACCGCGCTCTTGATGAACTCGGCGCGGTGCACATGCGGGTTGTAGGCCATGGGGCCTCCTATCCGGCCAGGGCCGCCGCGGCCAGGGCGAACGCCGCCGCCACCAGCGTCGAGCGGCGCAGGGCCGAGGCCCGCTCGAAGCCGGCGATGGCCAGCAGCGCCGCCACCGCCCACAGCGCGCCTTCGACGCCGCGCCAGGGCAGGCCGCCCACCTCGATCATGCGCCAGATGACCGCCGCCGAGGCGACGATCGCGCCGCGGGACGGGCTGAGCAGGATGCGCCAGCGGCGATCGAGCGCTTGTGGGATCAACGCCGAGAGCAGGGCCAGCCCGGCCAGCGCGGCGGCCACTACCAAGGCCAGCGTGCCCTCGGGCTGCGCGCTCCACGGCAGGTCGGGCACGGTGAAGCTCTGCACCGCGCCGACTTCGAAGCGTTCGAGATAGGCCCGCACGCCGGCTTCACCCGACGCCGCGCCCGAGGCCCCGGCGAAGACCGCCGCCGCCGCGCCCGCGCCGAGCAGCGGCAGCGCCGGCGCGAACCCCCGCGGGCCCACGTCGGCCTTGCGCAGCTGCAGGCCCGCGCCGAGCAGGCCCAGGCCGAGGGCGGCCCACAGCGCGAAGACCGCGCCGTCCACCGGCTGCCGCAGGGGCAGCCGCCGCACCTGACGCCGGCCGCCGTCCCGCTGCAGCACCACCACCGAGCTGACCGGCGCGCCGGCCGCGTCGGTGGCCTCGGCGGTGATCGGATGGCCCAGCGCGCCCACCGGCGGCGTCGAGATCCAGACCAGCGCCGCGATCAGCCCCGCCGCGAGGCCCGCCGACGCGCGCCACGTCCGCGCCTGATCGGCCGACGAGAAGAGCCCGCCGACAAAAGGCAACAGGGCGCCGACCAGCGCCACCCAGACCGCCGCGCTCATACCGCGCCCTCCCGGCTGCGCTCGGCGCGCAGCTGATCGGCCATCAGCCCCAGCAGGGCGACGAGCATGACGCCGAAGCCGGCCAGCGCCGCCCCGGTCGGACCCGCCCGCCGCACGCCCACCGTCAGCCGCGGCTCGCTCGCCACCGCCGTCAGCTCGACGATCCACGGCGAGATGCCCACCCGGGCGTCCAGGTCGGGGCTGTCGACGAAGTGCCACGCGGTATTGGTGCCGCCCTCGTAGTCGATCTGAAGCTGCGCCGCCGGCCCCAGCGCGCGGCCGAAGTCGGGGCTGAGCCGCATGACCATGATCTGGGTGCCGTCGTCCATCGCCGTCGCCGAGCCGGTGCGCACCGCGCGCTCGATGGGATCACCGCCGGTGCGCGGGGTCAGCTTCAGCCGGGCGTAGGCCGGCTCGTCGCCCTCGGCCAGATCGGCCAGATGCATCGCCCAGCGACCGACCTGCGCCTCGGCGACGCCATCGAGCGGCAGCACCGCGTCGCCCAGGTGGTTCTCCTTCATCGCCAGGGTCAGCGAGACGCCGCCCTCGGTGAGCTGCGCCTGCAGCTGCGCGCCGAGGTGGGCCTGCGCCTTGCGCCCGGCGACGATGCGGCTGTAGCTCTCGGTGGGCCGCGCGCCGCCGACCTCGGCCACGCCCGCCTCGCCGCCCGCCAGCCAGCCGCCGACCAGCGCCGTCGCCAGCCCCGCGGCGTAGACCGCCGCCCAGCGCAGCCGGGCCGCGCTCGCGGTCAGGTGACTCGCCACCAGGGTGAACACCAGCAGCGCCGCGGGCAGCTGCAGCGCGACCCCCTGAGCCGGGTGCTGCCCGGTCTCGCTCCACAGCCCCATCGCGGCGCCCAGCGCCAGCCACAGGCCCAGACCCCATGTGGTCCACGGCGAGGCGATCACCGCCCAGGCCGAGGCCCACGGACCGCGCATCGGCGGCAATCCGGCCATCAGGGAGCACCTTTCGCCCCGGCGGGCGCCTTGCTCGGTGTCGGCGGCACGTGGCGCCGCATCTTCGCCAGCGCCGCCTCGAAGTCGAACGGGCGGATACCCGGCGCATCAGCGGTGTGGCAGCCGTTGCACGTCGATCGCTCGGCCCCCGACCGCAGCCCGGCGGCGCGCGCGAGGTGCACGTCGACCATCACGAAGGCCGGCCAGTAGTGCTCGCCCGGGCCGTGGCACGCCTCGCACTGCACATGCGGCTTGCCCGGCGCCGTCGAGTGGCAGCCGGTGCACCGCGGATCACGCTGCTCGGTGGGCCCCAGCGCATTGCCCGCGCGGGCGTGGGCCGTGTTCTTCCACCACGCGTACTCTTGCGGGTGGCAGGCGGCGCACTGCTCGGCGCCGATGTAGTCGTCCGCCGCCGCCACGCGGGGCAGCAGCGCGGCGAGCGCGATGAAGACCACGGCGGCGGTCAGGGCGGCGATGAGGGCGGTGATGCGCACGGTGCCCCGGTATAACAAAGCCCGACGGCCCGGGGAAGCGAGGGCCTGCGGTCTGCTCCGGTCTGAGCGGGTCTCAGGGCGGATCCAGCCAGGGACATGGCTCCAAGGTGGAGTCCGCGGTGGCCAGCACCCAGGCCAACGCGTCCGGCGGCGCGATGAAGGGCACGGGGACCCGGGTCTGCTGCAGCTTGTCCGATGGTGTCCGACCCACATGACAGTGGGGCCACGCGTGGCTGCCGAGGCCGGCGCCCCCTTTTCTCTCGCGCCGCTTCTCCTCGTCTCGGGGCAGGGTCCGCAGCCGCTCGAACAGCTCATGCTCCGGGCCATCGAGATCGACGTCGTCGGCCAGCAAGGGTGGGTCGAGGTCGACCCGGACGAACCAGGGGCCAGCGCCGCCCCGCAGCTCGCCCGCCAGGCCGATGTTGAACTTCTCCAGCCGCTTGTTGATCAACAGGACTCTGACGGTGAGCCGCGCGCCGTCCTCGAGGCTGGGCAGGTTCTGTAGCTTCAGCGCGGGGTGGTCGTCGGGTTCCTCCTGGGTCTGGGCCGAGAACGTCAACTCCGTACCGCGCCGCCGATCGCCTTTCCTGCACAGCCAGCTCTTCGCGCTTCGGCTGCAGCGCGGGCGATCGCCGAGGGTCAGCGGCTCCAGGACACCGCGCAGCGCCTTGAGCATGGCGCGGGCGTCGACCGCGGTTCGACGCAGCCGCTCCTGCTGCAAGGCGATCTCGAGCCAGCGCCGCGTCGGATCGAAGCGGCTCAAGTCGCCTCGATCAGCAGCGCGTCATGGGCCCATGCGTGAGCCTCGGTGGTCTCTGGGATCGCGCCGGACCGCCACGCGCGCAGCCACGCTTCGGGGGTCATGCCCGTGCCCTCCTCGAAGGCAGCGCGCGCGTCATCGACATCGATCTCTTCGAGCGCGAGGGGGTCGCTCTCTTTGCCGAGCACCCAGCTCTTGAGCGCCGGTGACTCGCGCAGCGCGTCCTGGCCCGTGCCACCCCGCAGCAGGAAGAGCACGATCGGGCCCTCGCGATCGATCAGCATCTCCCGTCGCCGCTCGAGGAGGCGTACGCACGCGCCCTCATCGGCCGGCAAGAGGAAGATCGGCTCGTCGGCGGACCCGAACAGCGCGTGGGGGTCCTCCATCACCCGCCATGCGCCTCCCCTCAGCTCACGAACCTCGTCGATCAGGTGCGCCCGCTCTTCGGAGTCGGGGTAGATCACGATCGCCAGGGGGTCCGCGCCAGCGACGGCGTGCAGCAGGCTGCTGGTGGAGGTGCGGGTCACGAGCCCCTCGCATCACGCAAGAGGCTGGCCCTGGCGATGGCCTCGACCCGGCGCTGAAGCAGGGGGTGTATCGCCGCCAGCCCGGCGGCGACGTCCGCGCCGAGCAGCACGCCGTGGGAGATCAACCGGGCGCGGGCCTCCGTCGGCAGGACGTCGATCCCCGCGCCGTTCACCAGCCGGGCGAGCAGGTCGATGTCGCCGCCGGCCAGGATGCGCGCCATGGCCTCGGCGTGCTCGGTCACGGCGCTGTCCCAGTCCGCAGCGCCGATCGCGTCCCGGTCGGCCAGCGCAGCGTAGAGCGCTGCGCTCTTGAGCAGGCTCAGGAACGTTCGGGTGATGCCCCCGCTCATCCATGCCGCCTCGTCGATGAGCATGGGGTTGGGCACGGCTCCATCGACGCGGTGATCCAGAACGCTGCCCAGGAAGTCTCTGGCGATCACATGCGGCAGCGGGTTGACCGAGAAGGGGCGGTAGTCCTCCATCGCCCGGTACGAGGCGGGCCCGATGAGCAGACTGGGCGGGACGACGACGACGAGACCGGCCTCCGGCGCCAGCCGCAGCAGGCCATCCAGGACGACCCGCGCCGACCGCTCGTCCGCTTTCTCCAAGCCGTCGACGAGGAAGATGGTTCTCTGCCCGTCTCGCGTGCGGGCGCGGATCGCGTCGAGCAGTCGATCATATGCCGGGCGCTTACCGACCGGCCCGGCGATCACCCCCATGGCCGCGACCGCGACTGCGCTGGACAGGCGGCGCACAGCCGACTCGATGGCATCGCTGCAGGCATCGAAGACCCTCTCCAGGGTCAGGTCGCTCAGGTCGATGACCCGATCGAGCTGGACGAGCACTGGCGCGACGCTCTCTCCGAGACGATGCGCCGCGCGCAGCAGCTCCGTGCTCTTGCCCACCCCGGCCGGCCCGAAGACCGCGATCGGGTCCGGATCGATGCGCGCAATGCGCGCGAGATGCTCGCCGCCGTTCTCCGGCCGCTCGACATAGCGTGGATCATCCGCCGCCAGGGGTCGGTTGGGTGATAGCGCGCGAACGAACGCGGTCAGGTCCATCGACAGAGCTCATCTCCATGCTTCGCTGGCCGACACCATACCTCAACCACGCCGCCGCGCGCGTCTGCACCGCGCCGAGTTCTCGGGCGTCCGCGCCACCCCTGGTCTCCGCGCCCCGCCGACGGTATCGTCCGCCCTATGAGCAGACCCACCCTCATCGGACTCACCGGCGGCATCGCCTGCGGCAAGAGCTTCGTCTCGCGGTTGCTGACCGACCGCGGGGCCATCGTCGTCGACGCCGATCAGGTCGCCCGCGACGTCGTCGCGCCCGGATCGGCCGGCTTGAGCGAAGTGGTCGCGGCCTTCGGCGAAGACATCCTCGCCGCCGACGGCAGCCTCGACCGCGAGAAGCTGGGCGCCATCGCCTTCGCCGACCCCGCCGCGCGCGCGCGCCTCGAGGGCATCCTGCACCCGGCCATCGCCCGGGAGAGCATGGTGCAGCTGGCCGACGCAGCCGCGCAGAAGCCGCCGCTGGTGGTCTACGACGCGGCGCTCTTGATCGAGGCGGGGCGCTACGACCTCTTCCGCCCGCTGGTGGTGGTCACCGCGCCGCCGGCGGTGCAGATGCGGCGGCTCATCGAGCGCGACGGCCTCGATGACGCCGCCGCCCAGGCCCGGGTCGCGGCGCAGATGCCCGTCGCCGACAAGGCGAAGCTGGCCGACCACGTCATCGACAACGGCGGCACCCGCGCCGAGACCGAGGCCCGGGTCGACGCGCTGTGGAAGACGCTCACCGGCGAGGCCGGCCAGTGAACGCCGGTATCCAGCGCTCGCCGGAGGCCGAGACCGCGCTGGTCACCGGCTTCCCGACGCTGCTCGGGCGGGGGCTCGTCAAGCGCGGGCTCAACCTGCACCCCGACAACCGCATGCTGGTGCTGGTCGACGCGGCCGACGCCGACGACGCGGCGGCCTTCGTCGAGGCGCTGCCCGAGGCCGACCGGTCGCGGGTCGAGCTGCTCGTCGGCAACCCCGACGGCGTCGACCTCGGGCTGGCCGGCGCGGCGGTCGTCGAGCTGCTCGAGCGCGTCACCCGGGTTCTGCACGCGGGCCACGCCCCCGCCGATCGCGCCCGCCCGGCCACCAACGCCCGCCGGCTCGATACCATCCTGCAGCTCGCCGCCGAGATGAAGCGGCTGCGGCGCATCGCCGTGTTCTCGACCGCCTTCGTCAGCGGCGACCGCAGCGGGGTGGTGCTCGAAGAAGAGCTCGACGCGGGCCAGCGCCTGCGCACGCCGTTCGAGCGCAGCATGTTCGACGTCGAGCGCCTCGCCCGCTCGGCCATGCCCCGGCTGCCGATCACCGTGCTGCGCCCCTCGGCCATGATCGGCCACTCGCGCACCGGCGAGGTCTGCGACGTCAGCGAGGGCCCGACCTACCTCATGTCGCTGATGGTGCGGCTGCCGGCGGAGATGCCCATCCTGCTGCCGGGCACCGGCGTCGTGCCGTTCAACATCGTGCCGGTCGACTACGTGGTGCAGGCGAGCTGGGCCCTGGCGCTCGACCCGGCGGGCAGCGGGCGCACCTTCCACCTGACCGACCCCAACCCGGTCAGCGCGCGCAAGGCCTTCGACCTGCTCTCGGCGCGCATCAACCGCCCCGCGCCCTTCGCCGGCCAGCTCGCGACGGGCCTGCTCACGCGCACCCTGCGCCTGCCTGGGGTTCGGCGGCTGGCCCCGGCGCGCATCGCGCTGCTCGAAGACCTCACCACCCACGTGACCTACAGCTGCTCGAACGCGCTCGACCTGCTCGCCGGGAGCGGCGTGGTCTGCCCGCCGTTCGAGAGCTACGCCGAGACGTTGGTGGCCTGGCTGGCGGCGTTCGAGCGCGAGAAGCGCTGAAACAGGGCGTCGACCCCCGCCGCGTTTGCCCGCCAGAGCGGCCCGGATGGGCCGCGGGGGTCAGATCGGGCCTCGACCCGGCCCCGAGGATGTCGCGCACCGCGCTCGGGTCACCGCGGCGCCCGCAGCACCGGACCATCGCGCGCTCACGGCACCCGGTTCTCGATCTGCCGCGGGCGGCAGCCCTCGGGCGCGGTGCGCGGGTTGCAACTCACCGGTCCGTCTTCGGAGCCGGCGGAGGACGTCTATAGATCCCGATCGAGCCCCGGCCAGCGCGGCGGCAGGTTGCCGAACTCCTCGGCGAACGGCGGCACCGGCGGCGCGTCGGGGTGCGCCGGCGTGGCGAGGATGGTCTGCCATGCGGGGTTGCAGAGATCGTCGCGGCCCTGGGGGTCCCGGCTCGTGACGCTCTTCGAGGGGTCGATGACCGAGGGCACGACCCAGCGGCAGTCGAGCGAGAGCGCGTCCGCCGCGATCTCGCCGCTGACGGTGTAGGGGCCCTCGCCGCCGTCGTCGGCGTAGAGGGTGCCCGAGAAGCGGCCCCAGGTGGCGCCGGTGGCCAGATCGGCGGCGAAGACGTCCCACTCGATGGCGCCCTCGATCAGCCGGACCCGCCCGCTCTCGGGCTCGCCGTCGTCGCCGCTCACCGTCCCGTGGCGGACGTAGTGGATCCGCCCCGGCTCGACGTCGGCGGTGAACAGCGTGCGCTGATCCAACGGCACCTCGGGGCGGGCTCGAACGCGCAGTTCGAAGGGCATCCCAGGAGGCAGGGGCGTCAGCGTCGCCGCCTCGCCCGGGGCCGCCCCGAAGAGGAACACGAACTCGCGATAGGGCGCCTCGCTTGGCTCAAGCGGGTGCACGAACATCCACTCCGAGCCGCCGCGCAGCGGCACCCGCGCGTCGCGGGCTGCGGCGAAGACGAAGTCAACGAAGCCGGTGTGGTTCATCACCATGGCGCCATTGCGATGGCTGAGCCGGCGCCCCGGCTCGGGCTCGATCGACTCGCAGGCGAGCAGCGTCAGCGCGATGATCAAGCTCAATGCTCTCATACGGCCTCCTAGCAGTGCCCGGGGAAAGTACACCGTCGCGAGCCGGACGAGCGCCGCGAGCGGCAAGGCGCGAGCCCGAAGTCGTGGCAGAGTCACGTCGAGCGGCGAGCAACGCCGCCGATCGTGGTGCTCGTTCGGCGCAGCAGGGGGACTTTCCCCGGGTGCTGCTAGGGGGGACGAGCGGCGGATGGTGTCCGAACGCGCCCGATTCGAGCGCTTCAGGGCACGGTCAGCCGGTGCATCTGCACGTGCACCGGCATGTGCCATCCAGGGCACTCGGCGGCGCAGCGCGCTGCGGGCAGGTCGGGATCGATACAGGTCAGGTGGGCGCAAGCGGTGCTCTTGGCGTCGCCGAAGATGACCGCCGAGACAAGCGGCGCGGGCAGGACGAGGTCGAGGCGCCAGGCGGTCTCGCCGAACGGCGTCGGCGGCAGGCAGGTCGGCATGGCCCCGAAGATCGGGCGCATGCCCGAGAACGGAAACGCTGCCGTACCGTCGCGCAGCGGCAGCGTGACGGCCCCGGGCATCGAGCGCTCGAACGTGCAGCCGAACGGGGTGCAGCCCTCGGCGATCAGGGTCAGAAGCGGCGGCCGATCGACGAGCCAGAACGCCTCGGCGCCGGGCACGAGCCCGGTCTCGATGGCCATCGTGGCCGCGCCGGGCCCCTCGTCGGTCACGCTCAACAGCAACGGCGTCTGGCCGATGAGGCCCCGCACCACCGTCTCGTTGACCTCGGACGGCACATCACCGGGCAAGCACGCCTGCACCGCCCGGCTCAGCCGGCGGGGCAGCGTGCGCCGCGCCAGCCGAGCGGTGGCCGGCTGCCGGTCGCACTGGGCATAGCGCTTTGCGTCCATATCCCGATCGTACGGCACCTGCTCGATCGGCTTCACGTCCGGCAACGACTCCAGCATCGGCCGGAACGTCTGCGCGCAGCGCACGCCGTAGTGGGCCACCTCGACCCCCGGCGCCGCGAACTGCCGCCGCTCGACCGACGCCGCGCCGAACTCGCTCGCCCAGCCGCCACCGCGCACGATCCGGGGCCGGCGCAGATCATCCGCCGGCGCGTGCAGCACCGGATCATCGGGCATACCGACCGCGAAATGCGCATGCCCGGAGCAGTCGGCCCACGGCGCCTCGCACGGCGCGAGCTTCGCGTCGAAGACCCACTCGGCCACGTTGCCGATCGCGTCGGTGATCACCGACTCGCCGTCGATGCCCTTCGTCGCGTGTCCGCCGCTCTGCCCCACCGGCCGTGATCCCGTCGCGCCGCACTCGGCGGTATTGGCCCCGTCGGCGCAACTCTCGTCCTCCACTCCGCCGGTCGTGCCGCCGAAGGCCCGCAGCCACTCCAGCTCGGTGGGCATGCGCTTGCCGGCCCACTGGCAGTAGTCGTACGCCGCGCACCAGTCCAGCCCGCCCTTGGCGTTGCCCAGACGGTTGCCCTGCCCGCACGCCAACCGGGAATCCAGGCAGCCGATACCAGTCGAGCGCGCAGCGCGAGACGTGAGTGCCCATGCCCCGTGCCATGCGCGACGCTCACCCATGGCCGGGATTGGACTCAGCGCGCCACCCTGGATGCACGAACACGCGAGGCGAAGCCGAGCCGCCGAGCGCAGCGCAGGCATGCGGGCTGGCCCGCACGGGTCGGAGGGAGAGCGCAGGGCGTAGCCCGAGCATCGACCGGAGATCCCGCCCCGGCGCAGCCGGGGTGCCGGAGACGAGCACGGCAACGCAACACTGTTGGTGCGTTCCGAGCCGGCGAGAGCTGGATCGCCGTGCCCTCCCTCAGCGTTGCTTACGTGGTGGTCGCATGTACCCTGGGCGTTGCCCAAGTGGTCGTTGGCCGATCCGAACCTCCGACGACCGTCTGTGCGGCTCCAGGAGCTGAGGCGGTCGTTTCGGGCGGTTCGGATCGTGGATGGTTGTTTACGTTTGCCGTGCTCGCTTAGGCCCCCTCGCTACGCTCGGGCGGGATCTCCGGTCGATGCTCGCGCTCGCTGCGCTCGCACTCCGCTCTCCCTCCGACCCGTCCGGGCCAGCCCGGAGACCCGCGCTGCGCGCGGCGGCTCGCTCTCGCTCGCGTGTTCGTCGCTGCGCGCCTCACGTCTCGCGCTGCGCGCTCGACCCTGCCCTGGCCTTGTGGTCCCAACTCGGCGGGCAGACCGTCGGTCAGGCAGCGTGCGCGTCGTCGACGCCCCAGATGTTGCAGGCGTTGCCGCACAAAAAGCAGTGGTGCTTGCTGTCGAGCGGGCTGGTCGTGCCGTCGGGGTTGGGGCACTCGGGCGCGCAGCCCGCGAGCGTGAGCAGGGGCAACATCAGCCATGGCAGGGCGCGCAGAAACACAGTGTGAGTGCCCTCTCACCAAGTGAAGACAGCGACATCATGGCACCGGCGTTGCCGACGCGAAACGCTGCGAATCGGCGGTCGCGAGCCAGGTGTCTGGCAGGCTATACCTCTTGCGAAGAGTCCGAACCCGCCTCAGCCCTCGCCCGCCGGCGCCTCGCCGGCCTCGTCCGCCGCGTCCCCGGCGCCGCCGCCCGTCGGCTCGCCCTCGGCCTGCGGCGCGCCCGCATCAGGCACGCCGTCGCCGTCGGCGTCTTCGGCCACCCCCTCCAACTCCAGCAGCTCCTCGGCCGACAGCTCGTCCTCGTTGACCACCATCGCCTCGCCCGCGCGGCGGCGGCGGTTCTGCTCGGCGGCGCGGTTGATCTGATCGTCGATGGGCGCCATGAGCCACGCGAACGTCGCCGGCTCGCGGCGGTGGCGGGCGGCGATGAGGCCGACCACGGCGAAGAGGCTGTCATAGGCCACGTTGCGCAGGGCGATGACCTCGCCCCAGGTGACCCCGGCGGTGGTCGACAGCGCGCGGGCGTAGCGCGGCTCGAGCCCGCGCAGGTCGTCGACCCAGTCGGCGATGCGCACGAGGCGGGCGAGGCCCTCCTCGGCGTCGAGCGCGGCGATGAAGCGGCGCATGCGCGGCAGCTGCTCCTCGTAGACCACCTGGGCCATCACGCCCATGCCCGACTTGCCGCGCGCGTCGGTGAAGTGATCGAGCACCAGCTTCGCGGCGGCCTTGCCCGCCGCGGTGCCCGCGCGGCGCCGCGACAGCCCCTCGAGGATGCCGTAGATGCGCCCGATGACGAAGTCGGCTTCGACGTCGACGGCGTAGGTCTCGCCGCCCTTGCGCGCCGCCGAGCGGTTCTGGGCGATCCAGCCGTCGATGCCCACCCGCCAGCGCCCGTTGTCGTGCAGCGCGGTCTGCGCCTCGGCGGCGACGACGTCGTCGCCTTTCTCGACCGCCCGGTCGCGCACCTGCTCCAGGGCGATGGTCGAGCGGGCGTTGCTCAGATAGGGGATGGCCGAATAGCTCTTGGTGATGGCTGCCATGATGGCTCCTTTGCCTCGAAGATAGGGGATGACCCGTGTACGGACAGTGAGCAATGTCACGGGCGCCCGCGTCAAGCCCTGATAATGTGACAGCCTCAAACCCGCGGAATTGCGTAACTCACCGGTCACCCAAGCGCTGTCGGCGGCGATCGAACGGCGCCCCGACCCCGGCGTTCGCCAGAAATGCGCGGGCAACGGCGCCTCGACCACGCCAGCGGCAGAACCTGCTTTGCCGATCGACGCCGCGACCTCGACGACGGCGCACCGGCCGATGGCGAACGGCAGCCCGACCGCGCCCGACCCCATCCGCCTCGCGGGCAGCGCGGTCCGAAACAGCGCCCGACCCCCTGCGCCGCGCGTTCGCCCGCCGCCCCGACCGGGTCGTTTGCCGCCGCGGCGTGATGAAACAGATCCCCGACCGCGACGACGGCCGCCCCGCCGGCCGCCGCCGACGCCGCGACCGCGCCATCGGTCGGGCCGGCGGAGATCAAATGCCACCCGAAGCGGGCCGATCGCCGCCGCGCTCGGGTTCGATCGGCGCCGAGCAGGTCGCGCGTCGGCCGCCCCGCGGCGTTCGATCAGCGGCCCGGGGGTGGCCCGACCCCACCGCTGCGCTGTTCGACCGGCGCCTCCGCGGGCGTCGAGCCGTCGATCGAATACCGCCGGCCGCTCGATGGCGTGGTCGAGGCGTCGATCGCCAAGGGTCTGTCTGCCGATCGCGTGGTCGAGGCGCCGTTCACCGTCGAGCCGGCAGGGGTCGGGCGCTGTTCCGCTCGTCGGCGCCCGCGGGCCGGATCGCCCTCGATGCCGTTCGGCCGGCGTTCACCCACCGCCGCGCAGGCGCCGGGCGTCGTATGGCGCCGTTGGCCCGTCGCCCGACAGGCGCCCTCGGCCTCAGCCCCCAGCCGTCGGCGGCGCAGGCGATGCCCAAGACGTCGCGACCGAGGCGCTGCGCATGGCGCATGGCCGCCGGATCGGGCGTTCGCCCCGAGCGATCCTCAGCGGTCGGCGAGCGACTCGAGGATGAAGACGTCGTCGGGGTGGGGCCGGCGGCGGCTGTCCCACATCCCGGTGAGCGCGTCGACCTCACCGGCGGCGTCGCGCTCCGTCATCGCGGCGCCCCAGCACACCGCTCGCCCGCCGACCAGCTCGGCGCATGTGCGGCCCGTATCGGTGACGACGTCGACGACCGTGGGCGGCGTCTCGAAGTCGCTCCAGTCGACCGGCGTCGCCCACCGGGTCAGGCCCGGCAGCCGACGCCCGTCGCGGTCGACCTCGGCGCCGATCGCGCCGTCGCCCCAGCACCACACCGCGCCGAGGTGGCTGAGCGCGCACGTCTGGTTGGCGAGGGCGTGATCGCCCATGTCGATCCGGGCGATGTCCTCGAGCGGGGTGTCGGGCGCCACGAGCACCGGGCCGATCTCGGCGAAGGGGGCGTCGTTGCCGGTGCCCTGCCCGGCGTACATCTCCCGGCCGCGGCACCAGACCTGCCCGCTCGCCAGCAGGGCACACCACAGGGACTCTCCCGCGGCGATGTCCACCGCCGGCTCGGGCAGGGCCAGGCGCGTGGCCGCCGGGATGCCGCGCCCGCTGCACCACACGTCGCCCGCCTCGTCGAGGGCGCAGACGGCGTCGTAGCCCACGTCCATGCGCGCCACGGGACCCACCGGCTCATCGTCGGGGCCGACGAGCGTGCGTTCGGCGGGCGGGCCACGGTTGACGTGTGACCGGCACAGCACCGTGCGCTCGGCGGTGAGCACGCAGGTCAGCCAGGTCTGCAGCCCGACGTCGAGCGCGGGCGGGGCCCAGTCCAGCGGCGTCAGCCGCGGCACGACCACGCCCGACTCGATGTCGCTCCACAGCGTCGAGCTCGCGACGCCGACACACTCGACGGCGCCGGCCCGATCGACGCCGCACACCCGGGTCTGGCCGGTCGCGATGCGCTTGAAGCGGCGGCCGAGGTCCGAGGGCGGCGGGGTGAGGTTGACGTTGCCGTAGCACACCGCCCGCCCCGCATCGCCGAGGTGGCACAGCGTGCCGAAGCCGAGGGACAGCCCGCGGGCGGTGCGGATGGGCACCGGATCGACCTCGACCCGGACGCAGGTCTCGGGGGCCGAGCAATCGCCGGGGCGCTCGACCGGGACCGAGCGCCGGGCGAGGTGGTTGGGCCGGCCGCCCGCGCCGGTCGGGGTCACGTCGATCGAGGTGCCCACCGAGGCGAGCCGGCAGGCCCCGTCGTCGCCGTCGGGCACCGCGGTCGGCGACGTACCGGATCCGGACATCAAGGCCCGCGTCTCGGACTCGGGCTCGCTGATCACGATCCGCACGCAGCCGGGCTCGGGGATCACCAGATCGACGGTGGCGCACGGCCCGCTGCCGCAGGTGCCCCGCGGGCCGTCGTCGCCGAGGACGACCTCACGCGCCGGGCTGCCGATGGTGGCGAGGCGGGCCGAGGCCAGGACCCGGGTGCTGTCGGGGGTCTCGACGCAGGCGGTGCCGTCGTCGCCGGCGAAGAGCAGGCGCCGATAGCCCTCTTCGGGCGCGCGGAAGATGATCGTGGACCCCGGCACCGGATCGCCGCTCTCGTCGACGACCCGTGCCCGCAGGCAGCGGGTCGTCTCCCGCGGGACGTCGCAGTTCCACCACGTGAGGTGCCCGACGTCGACCTGCCAGACCAGCCCCGCCTCGCCCTCGACGACGGTGCCCCGTCCCTCCTCCCGCCAGACCGCGCGGGCCTCGTCGAACCACCACGCGGGCACGGTGTCGCCGGGGCTCAGGGCGCCGGTCCAGGCCTTGGGCACCGGGAAGCTCAGCCGGATCGTCTCGCCCTCGGCGACCCGCAAGCGCTCGCCCGCGCGCCACAGCGAGACCTCGGCCATGAAGACGCTCGACAGCTCGACCGGCTCGCCATCCTCGGGCTCACCGCGCTGCGGGCCGGGCACGATGGCGCCTTCGGCGGTGGGATCGACCGCGGTGACTGTCAGCCCCACCGGCCCCTCGACCGGCCGCCCGTCCGCGTCGACGACGACCCCCGGCGGCACCTCGACCCGCACCCCGTCGACCTCGGTGTCGACGCCCGCCCCCGGGTCGAAGGACACCGGCGGGGCCAGGTCGAGCAGGGTCAGCAGCAGGTCGCCGTCGCGCTCGATGCGCACCGCCTCGGCGGCGCCGGCGAACCCGGCGGCGGCGACCTGCACGACGTGAACCCCCGGGGCGACCGTCGTCCGCGCCCGCCCCACCGCGTCGGTCAGCAGGCTCGCGTCGCCCACCGTGATCCGCGCCCCGTCGATGGGGAAGCCGGCCCGGTCGACCACCGATACGGCCAGCGTCGGATGCAGGGCCGGGGCGACGTCGGGGCCGAGGTCCCGGGCTTCTCCGGCGTCGGGGTCGCGGTGCGGGCCGGCATCGGAGTCGACGCCCGCGGCGTCGAGGTCCGCGTCGGACGCCGGGTGGGCGTCGAGCCCGTCACCGAGGTCCGGCGCGCTGGCATCGGGGGGCGCAGCGGCGCCGTCGTGGTCTTCTGGAAGCGATTCGCCGCAGCCCCACGCGCCGATGAGCATCGCCATGAGCATCGCCCTGGCCGCGCGTCGGGCGTCTTTGGCCCACATCCGAGGTTCGAGCGCCATGCTCTTCTCCAGCCCGGTTGGATGATTCCAGTCTAACGGGAGTGTCTCCCTGATCGAAAGCCGGCGCCGCCCGGCCGCCGACGCGGGCTGATCCGGCGGCCAGATCCCAAGCCGGGGGCGCTGCCCCAGACCCCGCGCCGTCAGCCGCAGCCCCAGCCGTCGGCGGCGCAGCTGATGGCCAGGCCGTCGCCGCTCGGCATGCACATCGGCGCGTCGGCGCAGGGGTAGTCGCCGGTCGAGAAGTCGACCTCGTCGAGGCAGCCGCAGCCGTCGTCGGCGGCGCACGGGACCTCGAGCGGCACGCAGGCGGCGCACTCGCCGTCGCCGACGATACAGACCTCGATACCGGTCAGGCAGCGGCCGCCCTGCAGGCCGCAGGGGAAGGTATCGAGGGTGTCGCTCTCGTCCCAGCAGCCGCCGGCGGACAGGGCGAGCAGCGCGGCGGCGACGGTGAACAGCGGGCGCAGCATGGGGACCTCCGCGGACGATATCGACCGCAGTCTACCGTCGAGGCGGGGGTCTGCTCGACGCTGACAGCGACCCGACGCGGGTGCCCGAATCAGGCGCGGGGCTCGGCGATGTCGTAGAGGTGGCACGCCGCGCGATGGCCGCGCTCGCCGATGACCTTGAGCGTGGGCTCTTCGGTCGCGCAGCGCTCGGCGATCTGCGGGTTGGCCTTGCGGGCCGGGCAGCGGGTATGGAAACGGCAGCCGGTCGGCGGATCGATCGGGCTGGGCACGTCGCCTTCGAGCACCACCCGCTCGCGGGTCGCCTCGACCTCCGGGTCGGGGATGGGCACCGCCGAGATCAGCGCCTGGGTATAGGGGTGGCGCGGGTCGGCGTAGACCTGGTCGTAATCGGCGATCTCGACGATCTTGCCCAGGTACATCACCGCGATGCGGTCGCTGATGTGGCGCACCGCCGCCAGGTCGTGGGCGATGAAGAGGTAGGTCAGCCCCAGCTCCTGCTGCAGGTCTTGCAGCAGGTTCATGATCTGGGCCTGGATCGACACGTCGAGCGCCGAGATGGGCTCGTCGCAGACGATGAAGCGCGGGTTGGTGGCCAGGGCCCGGGCGATGCCGATGCGCTGGCGCTGACCGCCGCTGAACTCGTGCGGATAGCGGCGCACGTACTGCGGGTTGAGCCCGCACTTGACCATCAGGCCCTGCACCCGGCGCAGGGCCTCGTCGCGGCCCTTGACCAGCCCGTGGGTCATCAGCGGCTCGGCGATGATGTCGCCGACGGTCATGCGCGGGTTCAGGCAGGCGTACGGGTCCTGGAAGATCATCTGCATGTGGCGGCGGAACTTGAACAGCGCCTTGTCACCGCCGGTGCGGTTGATCGCGGCGATGTCGGTGCCGTCGAAGTGCACGCTGCCCGCCGTGGGCGTATACAGCTGCAAGATCGCCCGCCCGGTCGTCGACTTGCCGCAGCCCGACTCGCCCACCAGCCCCAGGGTCTCGCCGGCGTAGATCTCGAAGTCGAGCCCGTCGACGGCCTTGACCCGGGCCACCTCGCGGCGGATGAGCGCGCCCTTGTAGATCGGGAAGTGCATGCGCAGGCCCTTGACCTCGAGCAGCACCCGCTGCTCGTCGCCGGCCTTCTCGAGCGCGGTCATCGGCTCACCTCCTCGCGCAGCGGGTGGTGGCAGTGGGCGAGGTGCCCGCCGCCGAAGTCCCGCGCCTCGGGGTAGCTCTGGCTGCAGACGGCGGTGGCGTAGTCGCAGCGCGGCGCGAACGGGCAGCCCGGCGGCAGGTCGCTGACCACCGGCGGCAGCCCGCGGATGCTCTGCAGCCGGGTATGCTGGGTCTCGTCGACCCGGGGCACCGACTTCAAGAGGCCGTCGGTGTAGGGGTGCGCCGGGCGCTTGAACAGCGGCAGGGCCGGGGCGCGCTCGGCGAACTTGCCGGCGTACATGACCAGCAGCTCGTCGGCCATGCCGGCCACCACGCCCAGGTCGTGGGTGATGAGGATGACGCTGGTGCCCACCTCGTCTTTGAGCGTCTTGATCAGCTCGAGGATCTGGGCCTGGATCGTCACGTCGAGCGCGGTGGTCGGCTCGTCGGCGATGAGCAGCTTGGGCCGGCACAAGAGCGCCATGGCGATCATCACCCGCTGGCGCATGCCGCCGGAGAACTGGTGCGGGTACTGGTCGAAGCGCTTGACCGGGTCGGGGATACCCACCTTCTCCAGCATGCCGACGGCCTCTCTGCGGGCCTCTTTGCGGCTCATGCCCTGATGCAGCTCGAGCACCTCGGTGAGCTGGCGGCTCACACGGAGGAACGGGTTGAGGCTGGTCATCGGGTCTTGGAAGATCATCGAGATGTCGTTGCCCCGCAGGTTGCGCATCTCGCGCCGGGACAGCCGCAACAGGTCGCGGCCTTCGAACTCGACGGTGCCGCCGGCGATGCGGCCGGGCGGCATCGGGATGAGCTGCATGATCGACTTGCAGGTCACGCTCTTGCCCGAGCCCGACTCGCCGACGATGCCCAGGGTCTGGCCCCGGCGCAGGTCGAAGCTGACCCCGTCCACCGCGCGGATGGTCGTGCCTTCGGTGCGGAACTCCACCTGCAGGTCGCGCACCGACAGCAGGATGTCACTGCTCTTGGCCATGGTCAGTCCTTGCGCACCTGGGGGTCGAGCGCGTCGCGCAGCCCGTCCCCGAAGAAGTTGAGCGAGAGCAGGGTCATCGCCAGCGCCGAGCCGGGGAAGATGATCAGCCAGGGGTACTCGCGGAAGGCCTTGGCCCCCTCGGCGGCCAGCGAGCCCCACGAGGCGTAGGGCGCCTGCACGCCGAGGCCGAGGAAGCTGAGGAAGGCCTCCTGCAGCATGACCGCGGGCACGGTGAGCGTCAGGTAGACGATGATCGGGCCCAGCGCGTTGGGGATGAGGTGGCGGAAGATGATGATCCGCTTGCCGACGCCGATGGCCCGGGCGGCCTCGACGAACTCGCGCCCCTTGAGCGTGATGACCTGCCCGCGCACGATGCGGGCCATCGTCAGCCATTGCACCGCGCCCAACGCCATGAACAGCAAGAAGAGCTTCTTGTCGGCGGGCATCTCCTGGAAGATCACCATCAGCAGGATGACCAGGAACATGAACGGCAGCCCGTACATGACATCGACGAAGCGCATCATCAGGTTGTCGACCTTGCCGCCGTAGAAGCCGGCGGTGGCCCCCCAGATGATGCCGATGAGGAAGCTGACCATCGTCGCGATGAAGCCGACGAGCAGCGAGACCCGCCCGCCCATCACCACCCGGGTCAAGAGGTCGCGCCCCAGCTCGTCGGTGCCGAAGTAGTGGGTCTCGGGCAGCGGCAGGCCGGGGAACTCCGCCGCCGACAGCCCGCGGTCGTCGTCTTTGTCGAACTGCCCGATGAAGAAGCGGGTCTCGCTCTCGGGCATGATGTCGGTCAGCTCGCCCTCGTGGGCCTCTTCGGGCGAGAGCTTGCCGTCCCCGTCGACGTCGAGGATCTTCAGGGTGTACTCGGCGTCGTCCTTGATGAGGTTGAGCGGCGCGTCGGCCAGCTCGGCGGCGCCCAGGTAGCCGCTCTCGTCGCTGTCGAGGGTATTGAACTCCCCCATGCGCATGGCCGCCGACAGCTCTTTGCGGTCGATGCTGCCATCGCCGTCGGCGTCGATGTAGTCGAACTTGCCCTTCATCTCGGCGTCGATGCGGAAGAACGTCTCGGGCACGCTGCGCGCGCCGACCGGCTTGGGCTGGGCCGAGAGGTGCTGCTCGTCGAAGCGGAAGCGGGTCAGGTCGCTCTGGATGTAGGGGAAGAGCACCGCGCACAGGGCCATGAACAGCACGATGATCGCGCCGGCGAGCGCCGCCCGGTTCTTGAGCAGGCGCTTGCCGGCGTCGGCCCACAGGCTGGTGCCCTTGATCGGCGGGCCCTGCTCCGCGCCGCTCTCGCCGCGCGCGCCGTCGTTTTGCGGCTCAGTCATAAGACACCCGCGGGTCGAGCACGGTGTAGAGCACGTCCACCACCAGGTTGAGCAGGACCAGGAGCGCCGAGTAGAGCACGATCGTGCCCAGCACCAGCGGGTAGTCCCGGTTGAAGGCCGAGTTGACGAAGTGCGTGCCGAGGCCGGGGATGTTGAAGATCTTCTCGATGACCACCGAGCCGGTGAGCATCGCCGCGAACGCCGGCCCGAGGTAGCTGACCACCGGGATGATCGCGCCCTTGAGCGCGTGGCGGATGACCACCAGCTTCTCCGAGAGGCCCTTGGCCCGGGCGGTGCCGATGTAGTCCTGGCGGATGAGCTCGAGCATGCCGCCGCGGGTCAGCCGGGCGATGTAGGCGGCGAAGTACATGCCCAGGGTCAGGCTGGGCAGGAAGCTGGTGGCGATGTGCGGCCCCAGCCCCTTCGACAGCCCGTTCCAGTTGGCCGCGTCGAACCATTGGAACTGGATGGCGAATATCCAGATGAGCAGCGGCCCCAGCACGAAGTTGGGTATCGAGACCCCGGCCATCGCCCCGGTCATCACCGAGTAGTCGGTCATCGTATTCTGTTTGAGCCCCGATATGAGCCCGGCCGGCAGCCCGATGATCAGCGCGATGAGCAGCGCCTGCACCCCGAGCAGCATGCTGACCGGCAGCCCGTCGGCCAGGATCTCGTTCACCGTGCGGTCGGGGTACTTCATCGACGGGCCGAAGTCACCGTGCAGCACGATGCTCTTCATCTGCAGCCCGTATTGCTGCCACAGCGGCTTGTCGAGGTGGTACTTGGCCTCGATGTTCTTCTTGACCTCGTCGGGCAGCTTGCGATCGGCGTCGAACGGCCCGCCGGGGGCCACCTTCATGACGAAGAACGACGCGGTGATGATCACGAACAGCACCAGCACCGAGCTGATCAGGCGCCTGATGATGAAGCGGACCACGGCTCCTCCGGAGTCGGGGGTCGGGGTGGCCGGGGGGCCGGCCGTTGGGGCCCGTCGCGGCGGGCGTCAGTGCGCGGGCTTCAGTGCCCGGTCTTCAAAGTTCGGGCCTCAGAGTCAGATCTTCAGGGCTCGATCTTCAGGGCTCGATCTTCAGAGTTCGATCTTCAGAGTTCGATCCGGAAGTACCGGCTCATGTGAATGCCCTGCAGGTGCGGCTGATAGCCCTTCACCCACGGCTTGACGAGGTCCTGCTTGACGTAGAAGTAGATCGGGAACGCGGGCACGTCCTCGATGAAGATCTCCTCCGCCTGTCGCAAGAGCTTCATGCGCTTGTCCGGGTCGGCCTCGGCGCGGCCGGCGGTGATGAGCCGGTCGTACTCCGGGTGGGCCCAGTTGGTGCGGTTGTTGGGGTTGTCGCCTTCCCACAGGTCGAGGAAGGTCATCGGGTCGAGGTAGTCCCCGATCCATGACGAGCGGCTGACCATGAAGTCCCGCTCGTGCTGCTTCTTGAGCAGCACCTTCCACTCCATGTTGTCGAGGTCGCACTCGATGCCCAGGTTCTTCTTCCACTGCTGCTGGATGTACTCGGCGACGAGCTTGTGCCCTTCGAGCGTATTGTAGCTGATCTGGAAGCGGGGGAACGTCGAGGGGTCGGCGAAGCCGGCTTCGGCGAGCAGCGCCTTGGCCTTCTCCGGGTCGAACTCGGGGCCTTTGGGCACGTCGTAGCCCATCTCGGCGAGGCCCGGGTGCACGATGTTGTAGGCCGGCTCCTGCCCGCCCTTGACGACGAACTTGCCGATCTTGGTCTTGTCGATGGCCAGGTTGAGCGCTCGGCGCACCTTGACGTCGTCGAAGGGCTTCTTCTGGGTATTGAACATGTAGAAGTACACCCCGAGGTAGGGGGTGGTCTTCATCTCGGCGAAGCGCTCGCGGGTGTACTTGGGCACAACGGCCGGCGGGATCTTGCTGTCGAGGTAGTCCATCTCGTTGCCCAGGTACATGTTGTGGGCCGGGCCGTTCTCCTGGGTGATGCGGTAGACGATCTTGTCGAAGGGCAGGGCCGCCTTGTCCCAGTAGTGCGGGTTGAGCTCGGCGACGATCTGCTGCTGCGAGCTCCACTCGACGACCTTCCACGGGCCGTTGCTGACGATGTTCTCCGGGCGGGCCCACTTGTCGCCGTGCTGCTCGATGGCGTGCTTGGGCACCGGGTTGTAGGTGTAGAAGGCGGTCAGCTGCAGGAAGTACGGGGTCGGCGCGACGAGCTTGACCTCGAGGGTGTGGTCGTCGACCGCCTTCACCCCGACCGCGTCGCGCAGGCCGGCGGCCTTGGCGTCGTCGGGGTTCTGGTTGTAGGCCTTCGCCCCGTCGATGACCCACAAGATGGCCGCGTAGCGCGAGGCGGTCTTGGGGTCGAGCACCCGCTTCCAGCTCCACTCGAAGTCGTGGGCGGTCACCGGCTTGCCGTCGGACCACTTCGCGTTCTTGCGCAGCTTGAAGGTCCAGGTGCGGCCGTCGGGCGAGACCTCGTGGCTCTCGGCGACGCCGGGCACCCACTCGCGGTGGGTCGGGCCGTACTGATACAGGCCCTCGAAGGTGTCGTGGGCGATGACGCCGCCCTCCGACTCGCTGATCAGGCCCGGGTCGAGGTACTCCGGCTCGCCGAGGCTGCGCATGAAGACCCGCGGGTTGCGCTCCTTGCGGTCGGCGGCGGTGGTCTCGTCGCCGGGGGCCGCCTTCTCGGCGGCGGTCTTCTCGCCGGTCTTGCCCGCGTCACCGTCGGTCTTGCTGGTGCAGGCCGCGGTCAGCAGGGCCAGCGCGGCCAGCGCGGTGAGCGCCACGCGCGGCGCATGCGGCAGGGTCTTGGGCTTCATGGGTCCTCCGTCGGCCCGGAGGGGCCGTGGGGCGCAGGGCCCCGGGCATGTCGGCCGTGGGCTCATCGGGTCTTGCGGATGTACTTGATCGGGTGCAGGTCCAGCGGGTGCGGCTCGAAGCCCTCGACCGCCGGGTTGAGCAGATAGGCGCGGGCGTAGTGGTAGATCGGCAGCACCGGGCCCCGCTGCAGCAGGATGGCCTCGGCTTCGCGCAGCAGCTCGAGCCGGCGCTTGACGTCGCCTTCGCGGCGGGCGCGCTCGAGCAGGCCGTCGTACTCCTTGTCCGACCAACCGGTATTGTTATTGCCGTTGCCGGTGCTCCACATGCCGAGGAAGGTCATCGGGTCGAGGTAGTCGCCGATCCAGCCCGAGCGGCTGATGTCGTAGTCCAGATCGCGCTGCGACTTGAGGTAGACCTTCCACTCCTGATTCTCGAGGTCGACGCCGACGCCCAGGTGCCGCGACCACATCTGCTGAATCATCTCGGCGACGCGCTTGTGGTTCTCCTGGGTATTGTAGAGCAGCTGCAGCCGGGGGAAGCCCTCGCCGCCGGGGTACCCCGCCTCGGCGAAGAGCGCGCGCGCCCGCTGCGGGTCGAAGCGCACGTCGGTCTCGGCGGAGACGTAGTCGCCCACCTTCGGCACCATCGTCGCGCTGGGCGTGATGCCCATCTTGATGACGGTGGTGATCGCCTCGCGGTCGACGGCCATCGCCAGCGCCTGGCGGATGCGGTTGTCGGCGAGCACCTCGCGGGTGACGTTGTAGCGATAGAAGTAGACCCCCAGGTAGGGGTCGACGTGGTAGTCCGGCCGCCGCTCGAGCGAGCTGATCTTGATCGCCGGCAGGTCGAGCGCGCCGTTCCAGTCCAGCCCGCCGCCTTCGTAGACGGTGAGCATGGTGGTGTTCTCTTGAATCGGCAGCGCCTCGAACTCGCGGATGCCCAGCGAGGCTTTGTCCCAGTAGTGTGGGTTCTGCCCGGCGACCAGCCGCTGGTTGAGGCTCCACTCGGTGAGGATGTAGGGCCCGTTGACGACGATGTTCTCCGGCCGCGTCCAGCGATCGGGGTGCCTTTCGACGGTGGCCCGGTGCACCGGGCGGTAGGTGTAGAACGCCAGCAGGTCGAGGAAGTAGGGCGCGACGTAGGCCAGCTTCACCCGCAGCGTGTAGTCGTCGACGACGGTGATGGCCACCGACTTCGGGTCGGGGTTGCGCCCCTCGTAGAAGTCCCGCGCGCCCGCGATGACGTAGAGCATGTCGCTGTACGGCGCGCCGAGGGCGGTGTCGAGCACCCGCATCCACGAGTAGTAGAAGTCGTGGGCGGTGACCGGGTCGCCATTGCTCCACTTCGCGTTCTTGCGCAGGTGGAAGGTGTAGCTCAGCCCGTCTTCGCTGCGCTCCCAACGCTCGGCGACGCCGGGCACCACCGGCCCCGCGCCGAGCGGCACCTCGACGAGGCCCTCGAAGAGGTTGCTGATGATCTTGTTCTCGTTGACCCCGCGGGCGCGGCCCGGGTCGAGGGTCTCCGGCTCGCCGCCGATGGCGAAGACGAAGCGGTCCTTGCCGGTCTTGAAGACGGTCTGCGCCCCGTCGCGGGCGGTCGTGGTCTCGACGGTGGCCTTCTCGGCGGTCGGCAGCGGCGAGCGGCGCTCGATGGGCGGCGATCGGTCGCTGCGGCACCCGGTCGCGATCACCGCCGCCACGAGAAACACTGCGTTGACGGCGAGCGCGGCGCGACGGGTCAAGCAGAACCTCCGGGGGGCATGCGGGATCGCGCGCGACGCGCGTCGGACGGGATTACCTACCCGACGGACGGCTTCAGATCAAGCTGCGCGCGTGGCGGCGGGCTGTCAGCGGTCGCGCCGCCCGGCGATCGCCGCGGCGAAGGCCGCCGGGTCTTCGAGGTACAGCGCGATGGCGGTGCCGCGGCGCGCGCTGCCGAAGAGGCCGCGCACCGTCGCCTCGCGGTCGAGGTGCAGGGTGATGTTGGGCGGCTCGCCGGCGGTGACCGGCACCAGGTGGTCGGGCCAGCGCTCGCCGATCAGGCGGTCGGGTGGCTCCAGCTCGCGCTCTTCGACCGCGGTGATGTGGGCCATGGGGATCGTCGCCCGGCCGCGCAGGCCCAGCTCGATCTGCACGCCGTCGGCGGTGATCCGATGCCCGGTCTCGCCCATGAGCCGCAGGTCGCCGAGCAGCCACAGCACGCCCCAGACGTGCAGCGCCGCCAGCAGCCCGTGCAGGCCGGCGTGGGTGATGTCGAACGCGGCGAGCACCACGTGCAGCGCGACGCCCTCGGCGACGGTCACCAGGGTCAGGGCGATGGCCACGGTGCGCCATGTGGTGCCGGCGGCGGAGTGGGTCGCGGGCGGGCGGCGCAGCGGGCGCCGGGTCAGGCTGCGCAGGGCGGCGCCGACGATGCGCACCTCGCCCACGGCAGCGGCGGCCAGGACCGGGCCCAGGCGCTCGGCCAGACCCTGCTCGATGCGATCCCAGCCGGTGCCGCTGCCCGTCCGCCAGCCGCGGTAAACCGCCCGCCAGACCGTCAGCCCGATGAGCCCTTCGATGACGAACAGCGGGGCGAGCATCCAGAGGGTCAGCGGCACCCCGGAGAGCCGCGCCGCCAGCCCGAGCAGCGCGACGGCGATCAGCACGCCGCGCACGACCCGGGTCCAGCGCACGCTCAGGGCCGAGAAGCCGCCGCGCCGGCGGGCGACCCACCACAGCGCGCCGCCGCCGAAGATCACGATGTCGGCGATGGCCGCGGTGTAGACCAGCCGCAGGTCGTCGAGGCTCAGCGGCAGGTGCGTAATGGCCAGCAGCAGCGCGGGGATGGCGCCGGCGATGGCCAGCAGCAGCAGCCGGTGGCGGCGCTCGAGCGGGGCGGGGCTGAGGTGCGACTCGGCGGCGATCATGGGACCTCCTGGCGCGGCTTGGAACGATGCCCCAGGCGCCCACGGGGTCGCCGGCGCATCACGCGCGCTCGGGGATCGGATCGGGCGTATCGGGGCCCGGCGGCGGCTCTCCGGCTTTGTCGAGCTGCCGGTGGCGCCAGGCGATGTCGCCGAGGATGTACAGCATCGCCGCCAGCACGTAGGCGGTCTCCCAGGTGTATTGCAGGTCGTACCAGCCGATCATCAGCTGCACGCCCTGCCCGGCGATCGCCATCGCCAGCAGCGCCAGCGCGTAGCGGAAGTGCCGCACCGCCAGCGGCGCCAGCATGATCACGAAGCAGTAGTAATAGCAGGTCAGCTCGAAGACCCCGACGATCATCACCGTCGACAGCGCGGTGAGCTGCCAGTCCGCCAGCCGGCGGCCGGTATAGCCCAACAGCCCCAAGAACCCGAGCAGGATGGCGTAGTGCAGCCAGCGCCGGCTCTCGAGGTTGCTCTGGCGCTTCTCCTTCCAGACGGCGAACGGGTCGTCGAGTGTGTTGTCGCGGGTGCGCCGGGCGATGTGCGCCGGGTGGAAGCTGAGCAGGGTCGGCAGCCCCATGTGGTTGGTCAGCGGGGTGCCCTTGTGCTTGAACGAGTTGCCCAGGAACTCGCGATAGGCGTCGAAGCCGCCGACCACCGGCAGGCTGGCGCCGACCAGGGTCACCAGGGCCACGGTGCAGCCCAGGATCAGCCGCCGATGGCCGCGGCTGATCGTGCGGTGGCGCACCAGATTCCAGGCGATCTTCACCGAGACGCCGGCGATGATCGCGCCGGGGAAGACCCGCAGCAGCATCGCCCAGGTGACGCCCGCGCCGCCGAGGGCTTTGTGCCCCCGGGCCATGAAGCACATGCCGGCCACCGCCATGAACAGCCACGGGACCCGCCCGAAGCTGCCGCCGGTCCAGAAGTAGGCCCAGGGGTAGCCCGCGCCCCAGATGATCATCGCCAGCGCGCAGGCCCGCAGGCCGAAGGCCCACCAGATGAGCGCGAAGGCGCCGGCGTAGAGCGCGAGGTCGATCGAGACGAAGACGCCGATGCGCCGCTCGAAGGCTTTGCGGGCGTCTTTGAAGCGGGCCTTGATCTCGGCGCGCCGGGCCGGCGTCTTGCCCCGCAGGTTGGCCCGGTGGTCGGCGAGCGCGTCCGGCGGCACGTCGATGCCGCCGATGTGGGTCAGCGGCCGGCCGAGCCCGATCCAGACCGGGCTCGCGTTGAACCCGTGGTCCTTGAACATCTTGGCCCACCACGAGCTGCCCATATAGCTGCGGAACAGCCGGGTCTCCTGGCGGAACTCGGCCCAGCGCGCGTCGGAGAACGCCGCCCGGCACTCGCCGTCGCGCTCGAGGTGCGGCTCGGCCGGGCCGAGGGTATTGTCCCGCAGGTCGCGGATCTGGCGCTTGGCGAAGGTGCTCCGGCGGCCGTCGTCCACCTCGGCGATCGCCGAGCACTGGTAGATGAGGCTGTAGCGGTTCTCGGGGAAGTACTTGCCGCCCATGTAGTAGTGGAAGGTGTCCCAGTAGTGGATCACCCGGCTGCCGTGGAAGGTGCCCACGTTGATCCAGGTGAAGGCCGACGCGAAGAGCAGCGCGCCGAGCAGGCCGCGCTCCCAGGCCCGGCTCAGCGGTCGGCCCTCGTCGGGGGCGCGGTCGCGGGTGCGGATCAACCACGCCAGCAGGATCAGCAGCGCGCCGATCGCGACGCCGACCCACGGCGAGCGCAGGCTGCCATGCTCGCGCAGCGCGGCGCCGATGCACAGCCCCAGCGCGCCGACGCCGCCCAGCGTGGCGAACAGCCGCGGTCGGGGGAAGCCGCGCCCGGCGCCCAGCAGCGCCAGCAGGGTCAGCGCGCCGCACAGCGCGAGGCCGATCTTGTACCAGGCGATGCGCACCTTGCGCGGCACGCCCTTGGCCTTGCCCGTGCTCGGATCCTCCTCGGTCAGCGGTGGCGGCCACAGCGCCGGCAGCGTGCAGAACGCCTGCACCTCGCCGAGCGCGTAGGCCCCGTCGCCTTCGCCCACCGAGACCCGCAGGTGGCGCAGGCGCTGTTCGAAGCCGTGGCCCAGCCGGGTCTGCAGGCCGCTCTGCGGGTGCTTGGGCACCGTCCAGAGCGGCGACCAGCTGCGGCCGTCCAGCGAGCCCTCGACGATATAGGTGTCGTTGTTATCGCCCTGCACCAGCATCGCGCGCACGGTGGTCGCTTCGGGCAGAGTCCAGGTCACGTGGGCGTCGGCGCCGTCGAAGACCGCCGAGCGCTTGCCGTTCCACGGGCTGCCGTCGCGGTGCAGCGTATCGTCGACCAGCCGGCGGGTATTCTTGACGCCTTTGCCGGCCGGCGCGCGATCGGCGAGCAGGTTCTCGACGGTGCAGCCGTCGGTCGGGCTGTCTGCGCTGGAGGCTGCGGCGTCGGGGCTCGCGTCCGGGGTGATCGCCGTGGCCGCGTCGGGCTGCGCCCCCAGCGGCGTCGTCGCCAGGACGAGCAGCGCGATCGTGAGCAGCGGCGCGAGGCGCGCGCGCGGCGGGCGGTATGTCCCGGGCAAGGATGGGATGCGCATCACCAGATCTGCGACCGTGGTCCGCCGACGACGGGGCCGCGACCATAGGTCAATCCCACGCGCGCTGACAAGCGCCGCCCGCCGCCGCATCGGGGCCGCCGACTGGATCGTTGCCTGACGCCAGCGGGTCCGTTAGATATGTCTCTCTGGCCCGGTGCGCCCTGCGCCGGGCGGGGGAGGGATGCCTTGAGCGTGACGGCCGCCGATCTCGGAGCCTGGGAGGACGTGCCCCGCCGGCGGACCGACGTCGACGTCACCCAGGCGCCGATCGACAGCCGGGCGGCCTTCGTGCTCACCCGCATCGACGGCATGACCGCCATCCTCGACATCTGCGCCATGAGCGGCTTCGGCCAGCGCGAGACGCTGGGCATGCTCGTCGAGCTCTACACCCACGGCCTCATCGAGGTGCAGCCGGCGGAGGGCAAGCGGCGGCCGATCAAGCTGCGCGACCGCCAGCGGCGCTCCGCCGAGGCCGCCCGGCGTGACGATCGGCCGACGCTGCCCGACTTCAACGGGGTCGAGCACGCCGACGTGCACGCGCTGCGCCGGGCGGGCCCGCTGTTCCGGGTGCCGGGCCAGCCTTTCGCCGCGCCGGGGCAGGGGCGCTACGGCAACCACCGCTTCGACAAGCGCAAGCTGCTCGGCCGCTCGCCGCTGACCCTCGAACAGCGCAAGGAGATCCTCTTCCTCTCGGCGAACCTCGACGCCCTCGACCACTTCGAGTTCTTCGACGTCGAGCCCACCGCCGAGCGCCGGGGCATCAAGAAGGCCTACTTCGCCTTCAGCAAGCGGTTCCACCCCGACACCGTCTTTCGCAAAGACATCGGCGAGTACCAGCCGCTCATCGTGCAGATCTTCAAGCGCGGCACCGAGATCTACGAAGCGCTGAGCAACGACCAGGCCCTGCGCGAGACCTATGCCCGGGCGATCGAGGCGCGCAACGCCGCCTACCGCGGCGCGCTCGAGGCCGAGCGGCGCAAGCAGGAGGGCAGCCGGCGGGAGAAGCTCAAGGCCGAGGCCGAGAAGCGCAAGGTCGCCCTGCGCGAGCGGCTGGCGAACAATACCCGCCATCGGCGGCAGTCGACGGTGGCCAACCCCGTCGCCGAGCGCCTCGAGCGGGCCGAGCGCTACTACAAAGAGGGCATGGCCCACTACCAGAGCGAGAACTTCATCCCCGCTTCGAACGCGCTGCGGCTCGCGGTCTCATTCGACCCCAAGAACGAGCGCTATCGGCAGGCCTTCGAGAAGGTCAACGAGCGGGCGCGGCAGGTGAAGGCCGAGCAGTATTGGAAGGCCGGCTTCCTGCAGGAGTCGGTCGGCCGGCCGCGGGAAGCGCTGCAATCGTACCTCGAAGCGGTGGAAGCGTGGCCGCGGCACGATTACTGTGCGCATGTGGCCGAGCTGCTCGTCGAACACGTCGGCGATCTGCGTCGGGCGGCGGAGCTCGCCGAGCAGGCGGTGGCCGCCGAACCGCAGGAAGTGGACTATCTGCTGCTTCTGGGGAGAATCTACGCTGAGGCGAACTTGACGAAGAAGGCGCAGGGCGTCTTCGAACGCGTGCTCGACATCGACAAGAAGAACGACGACGCGAAGCAGGCGCTCAAGAGCATCAAGCGCAGGTAGAGCAGACACAGAGAGAGGGAGACCGCCGCATGGAGCGGATCATCGGCATCGACCTGGGGACCACCAACTCGTGCGTCTCGCTCGTCGACGGGGGCACCCCCGTCGTGCTGCCCAACAAGGGCGGCTACAAGACGACCCCTTCGGTGGTGGCCGTCTCCGAGAACGGCAAGCGGCTGGTGGGGCACATCGCCAAGCGCCAAGCCGTCACCAACGCCGAGAACACCGTCTACGCCGCCAAGCGGCTCATGGGCCGGCGCTGGGGCTCCCCGGCGGTGCGCACCATGGTCGAGTCGATGCCCTACACGGTGGTCGAGGGCCCCAACGGCGATCCGCGGGTCAAGCTGCGCGAGCGGGTCTACTCGGTGCCCGAGATCAGCAGCATCATCCTGCAGGAGATGCGGCTGGTCGCCGAGGAGTACACCGGCGAGAAGATCGAGAAGGCCGTCGTCACCGTGCCGGCCTACTTCAACGACGCGCAGCGGCAGGCCACCAAGGACGCCGGGCGCATCGCCGGGCTCGACGTGGTGCGCATCATCAACGAGCCCACCGCCGCCGCGCTCGCCTACGGCTTCGGCAAGGACGTCGACCGCACCATCGCGGTCTACGACCTGGGCGGCGGCACGTTCGACATCTCGATCCTCGAGATCTCGACCGGCGTCTTCGAGGTGCTCGCCACCGCCGGCGATACCTTCCTCGGCGGCGAGGACTTCGACGGCCGCATCGTGATGGACTGGCTGGTGCTCGAGTTCGCCCGCGAGCACCAGATCGACCTGCGCCGCGACAAGATGGCCCTGCAGCGGCTGCGCGACGCCGCCGAGAAGGCCAAGTGCGAGCTGTCGAGCGCCCGCGAGACCGAGATCAACCTGCCGTTCATCATCTCGACCGGCGGCAGCGACGCCTTGCACCTGCAGAAGACGCTCACCCGGGAGAAGCTCGAGGCGCTGACCGTCGACCTCGTCGAGCGCACCATCAAGATCTGCAAGAAGGCCGTCGAAGAGGCCGGGCAGAACATCGACGACGTGCTGCTCGTCGGCGGCATGACCCGCATGCCGCTCGTGCAGCAGAAGGTGCGCGAGTTCTTCGGCATCGGCCCGCTCAAGGGGGTGCACCCCGACGAGGTGGTGGCCATCGGCGCCGGCATCCAGGGGGCGGCGCTGCTCGAAGACGCGCAGCACGTGCTGCTGCTCGACGTCACCCCGCACAGCCTGGGCATCATGGTGCACGGGGGCCGCTTCAGCGTGCTCATCCCGCAGAACACCACCGTGCCCACCTCGAAGAGCCACATCTTCACCACCGTGCGCGACAACCAGACCTCGGTGAAGATCCTGGTGCTGCAGGGCGAGAGCCAGCTCGCCAAGGAGAACGAGCTGCTCGGCGAGTTCATCCTCACCGGCCTGCGCCCCGCGCCCAAGGCCGAGGTGGAGATCGAGGTCACCTTCGACATCAACGCCGACGGCATCGTCTCGGTCAGCGCCAAGGACCTCGAGACCGGCCAGGAGCAGCAGATCACCGTCACCGCCACCTCGGGCCTCAGCGAAGAGGAGATCGAGCGCATGGCGGCGGAGAACCAGGAGTACCTGGTCGACGTGCGCTCCTCCGAAGAGCTCGAACAGCACAAGCTCGCCGCCCAGCGCACCATCTCGGAGATCCAGAAGATCTTCCCCAAGGTGCAGAGCCTGCTGGCGGGCTCCGACTTCGGTCAGGACGCGCTCGCCAAGGCCGAGGGGGTGCTCGAACGGGCCCGCCGGGCCATGGACGGGGCTGATCTCGCCGCGCTCAAGACCTCCAACGAGGCGCTGGGGCGCACCCTCAACATGTTCAAGGGCGTGGTCCAGAAGATCGGTTGATGACGACGGGCTCCGATGACGGCCAGCGCGCCCAGGCGCTGCTCGAAAAGGGGGCAGGCCTCTACGAAGAGGGCAAGCTCTACGAAGCCATCTCGTGCTGGCGTCAGGTGCTCGCCATCGACCCGGACAACGAGATCGCCGCCGAGTATCTGCGCTTCATCGAAGACAACTTCCAGATCGGCATCGACACCTTCCTCGAGCATCACCGCGAGAACCCGTCGGGCGCCTTCGACGGCCCCGAAGACGACCTCGCCGCCGCCATCGACGACTCGATCAACGCGCTGCTCGACGAGAGCATCGAAGAGCTCGACTGGACCGAGCTGCTCGACGAGCCGCTCGAAGAGTCGGCCCCGCCGCCGCCGGGTGAGATCGAGCTCGACGAGGCCTTCTTCGCCGAGCTCGACGTCGGCAGCCTGCAGGCCGAAGCCGGCGCCGAGGCCGAGGCGTGGGGCCGCTCGCTGCTCAGCCCCACCGCCGGCATGCCCTCGAGCGGGCCGAGCGCCATGCCCGGCGGCAGCATCGAGATGATGCCCGAAGGCGACCCGTTCACCCTGCCCGTCGAGCACTTCGCCGCCGACTACGCGCCCGGCGAGTTCGAAGCCGAGACCGAGGCGGCGCCGGCCCTCGACCGCCCGGTGACCGGACCGCCCGCCGATCAGCGCCAGCGCCCCGACCGGACCCGGCGCAAAGACCTCGCCGACATGAGCGACGACAGCATCGATTCGCTGCTCGACGAGGACTTCAAGGCGTGGGACAGCGGCGAGGACGACGAGGCGCCGGCCGACAGCTACGAGCTGCCCTTCGACCGGCCGGGGTCGAACCCGCCGCGGGCCGCCACCCCCGACGCCCGGCCCTCGCAGCCGTCTCTCGGCGCGGGCGGCGCGCCGGTCGAGCGCCGCCGCCGACCGGCGCTCGAAGGCCAGCCGCTGCACACCCCCGACCCGCGCCTCGGGCGCCATACCGGCCCGATGGAGGCCGTCGGGCCCCGGCTGCGCGACGAGCTCGGCGGGGTGCAGCGGGTCTCGCGCACCACGCCGCCGACGCCGGTGCACCTGCCGCCGGAGGCGATGCCCGAAGATGAGCCCCGGCCGTCCGAGCCCCGGCCGCCCGAGCCCCGGCCGCCCGAGGCCCCGACGCTCGAGACCCCGGCGCCCCAGGCCACGGTGCGCAACAGCCAGCCGCCGCGCGGCATACCCAAGCAGCGGATCGACGGCGCGCCCGAAGAGCGGCGGCAGGCCGCCGACAGCATCGAGCGGGTCGAAGCGGTGCAGGCCGCCGAGCCCTACCGCCCGCCGACGCAGGACCCGGCCGAGGCGCCGGCCGAGACCGACCTCGACGACGACCTGCGCGCGCTGCTGACCGCCGGCATCGCCGAGATCGAGGCCGTCGAGCGCCCGGTGCAGAAGCCGCGGCGGCTCATCGAGGCGCCGCCGCCGGGCACCAACCTCGACGGGCTGATGGTCGAGGCCCGCCGGCGGCAGCAGGCCGACGACTTCACCGGCGCGCTCGCCCTCGTCGAGCAGGTGCTCGCCGCCGCGCCCGACCACGCCGAGGCCCGGCGCTACCTCGAGGCCAATACCGACCGGCTGCTGGCGATGTACCGCGCCCGGCTCGGCAGCCTCGGGCGCATCCCGCGGGTCAAGCTGCGCCAGCAGGAGATCGTCTGGCAGAGCCTCGATCACCGCGAGGGCTTCATCCTCAGCCAGGTCGACGGGCGCACCAGCTTCGAGGAGATCATCGACATCTCCGGCATGCCGCAGCTCGAAGCCAGCCGCATCCTCGCCCGGCTTGTGGACCACGGGGTGATCGGCTAGAAGATCGAGACCCCGGTTGGTCCCTCGATCCTCCCAACCCACACAGCAGGAACCCGCGAATCATGTCCAAGATCGACAAGGTGGTGCTCGCCTACTCGGGCGGCCTCGACACCAGCGTGATCATCCGCTGGCTCATCGAGAAGTACGACTGCGAGGTGGTGGCCTATGCCGCCGATCTCGGCCAGGGCGAAGAGCTCGATCCCCTCGAAGAGAAGGCGATCGCGACCGGCGCCTCGAAGCTCTACATCAGCGACCTGCGCGAGGAGTTCGTGCGGGACTACGTCTTCCCGGCCATCCGCGCCTCGGCGCTGTACGAGGGCTACTACCTGCTCGGCACCTCGCTCGCCCGCCCGATCATCGCCAAGCGCCAGATCGAGATCGCCCGCGAAGAGGGCTGCAACGTCGTCAGCCACGGGGCCACCGGCAAGGGCAACGACCAGGTGCGCTTCGAGCTGACCTACTACGCGCTGATGCCCGACGTGCAGATCATCGCGCCGTGGCGCGAGTGGGACCTCAACAGCCGCATCGAGCTGATCGACTACTGCAAGCAGTACGACATCCCGGTCACTGCGACCCTCGAGAAGCCCTACAGCATGGACCGCAACCTGCTGCACTGCAGCTACGAGGGCGGCATCCTCGAAGACCCGTGGGCCGAGCCGCCCAAGGACATGTTCCTGCTCAGCGTCGACCCCACCGACGCCCCCGACGTGCCCGAGTACGTCGAGATCGGCTTCGAAGCGGGCAACCCGGTGAGCATCAACGGCGAGCGCCTCGGGCCGGTCGAGCTGCTGACCAAGGCCAATGAGATCGCCGGCCGCCACGGCGTCGGCCGGGTCGACATGGTCGAGAACCGCTTCGTGGGCATCAAGTCCCGCGGGGTGTACGAGACCCCCGGCGGCACGCTGCTCTACCACGGCCACCGCGCCGTCGAGCAGATCACCCTCGACCGCGAGACCCTGCACTGGCGCGAGGCGCAGATCCCGCTCTACGCCAAGCTGGTCTACAACGGCTTCTGGTTCGCGCCCGAGCGGCGCATGCTGCAGATGGCCATCGACGAGATGCAGAAGCCGGTGACCGGCACCGCCCGGCTCAAGCTGTACAAGGGCAACTGCACCATCGTCGGCCGCAAGAGCAAGAAGAGCCTCTACCGGCCCGACATCGCGACCTTCGACGAGATGAAGGCCACCTACAACCAGGCCGACGCCGAGGGCTTCATCCGGCTCAACGCCCTGCGCTTCACCTCGGGCCCCAAGGGCATCGGCGGCTCGTTCGAGGACGAGTTCGAGTAAGGCGCGAGCCGCCATCCCCATTCGGAGCCGCCGTCCCGCGTCCACAGGCGGCGCCCGCGGCCCCTCAGGGGCCCGAATCGAGCCCGACCCATCCCGACACCGCCACCTGCTCCGATACGGCCCCGGGCGGGCCGCTGCGTCAGCCACAGCGCCGTCTGCTGCGGGCCTGCGCGCCGTCCTGCGCGACACCGTGCGCATCACGAACTGGCATGGCGTTTGCTCAAGGGCCGCCGCGAGTTGCCGCTGTCAACAAGCTAACGCGTACGTATCGAGGAGGTCCCGGTGTCGCTCTTTTCGCTTCATGCCGTCTCCCGGCTCACCGCCGGCATCGCGCTCGGCTGTGCCGCCGTCGCCTGCACCCCCGCCGAAGAGCCCGCCCCGGCCCCCGCCGTCGGCCACAGCGCCGAACAGATCCGCAACGGCGAGCGTGAGCCGCTCGTCGTCGACCTCAGCGAAGGCGAGAAGCTCGCCATCGGCTGGCTGCACCCCGCCGGGCGCCCCAGCGCCAACTTCTGCACCGGCACCATCGTGCACCCGCGGGTCGTCGCCACCGCCGAGCACTGCATCGACGGCAGCCCGATCGGCTTCGGCATCGGCCTGCTGCCCAACCAGCCCGACGCGGTCTTCGCCGTCGAGCGGGCCGTGGTGCACCCCAACGTCGACGCCGCGCTGTTGATCCTCGCCGAAGACGCCGTGCAGGCCTACCCCGAGCTCGAGCCCATCCCCTTCAACCGCCAGGCCCTCGACGACTCGCTCATCGGCCAGATGGTCGAAGCGAGCGGCTACGGCGAGACCTACGACCGCTCCCGCTTCGGGCGCTACTTCGCCGAGGTCGAGCTCATCTCGATCCGCAACAGCGAGATCATCGTCGACGGCAACGGCGTGATGGGCATCTGCTTCGGTGACTCCGGCGGCCCGGTCATCGCCGAGATCGGCCCCGGCGGCTCGCCGGTGGTGCTCGGCGTCGAATCGTGGGGCGACCCCAGCTGCCTCGACCAGGACCACCTCACCCGCCTCGACCGGCTCGCCGCCTGGATCGACGAACATACCCCCGCGGCGGCCGATCCCGGCGACCCCGAGCCCGAGCCGGACCCCGAGCCCGAGCCCGATCCGGGCCTCACCCCCTGCGAAGAGGCCGGCGTCGACTTCTTCGGCCGCTGCGACGGCGACACCGTCGAGTGGTGCAACCGCCAGTCGCAGCCCGAGAGCCGCAACTGCGCCCGCCAGGGCCTGATGTGCGCCTGGGTCGACGACGAGACCGGCTACTGGTGCACCGACGAAGACGTCTGCGAAGGCCTGCGCGGCGGCCCGATCTGCGAAGGCGACACCTATATCAGCTGCAACCGCGGCCGGGCCGAGCGCCGCGACTGCGCCGACGAGGGGCTCACCTGCGGCGAGAGCCCGGACGGGCAGCTCGGCTGCGTCGCCGACGGCCCCTGCGGCGGCGTGCCGGTCGCCGGCATGTGTGACGGCGATACCGTCGTGCGCTGCGTCGACGGCGCGCTGATGCAGGAGCACTGCGCCGAGAACGGCCAGGAGTGCCGCAGCGGCGCCCGCGGCGCCTTCTGCACCGGTGGCGGCGAAGGCGAGGGCGAGGGCGAAGGCGAGGGCGAGGGCGAGGGCGAGGGCGAAGGTGAGGGCGAAGGCGAGGGCGAGGGCGAGGGCGAGGGCGAGGGCGAAGGCGAGGGCGAGGGCGAGGGCGAGGGCGAGGGCGAGGGTGAAGGCGAAGGCGAGGGTGAGGGCGAAGGCGAGGGCGAGGGCGAAGGCGAGGGCGAAGGCCCCGACGGCGGCGTGACCCTCGTCGACGGCGGCGTCGACGGCGACGACGACGACGACGACAACGGCGGCACCACCGGCCTGCTGTGCAGCGCCGGCGCCACCGACGGCGGCGACGGCCTGCCGCTCTTCGGTCTGCTGCTCGGCTTCGGCTGGGTCTTGCGCCGGCGGCGGTCGGGTGGCATTGCGGGGGCATGAACACCCCCGTCACCCAAGACCTCAACGCCTACGGCTTCAGCACTGAAGTCCGTGTCCGGCTGTCGGAGACCGATGCCGTCGGCATCGTCTTCTTCGGCAGCTTCGCCGCCTACTTCGACGTGGGCCGCATGGACTATCTGGCCCACCTCGGCCTGCACCGCTTCGACGGCCACGTGCGCGACCTCGCGCCGGGCGCGGTGGTCGCCCACCAGGTCGACTTCCACAACCCCGCCCGCTACAACGACACCCTCGTCATCCGGGTCCGGGTGGCCCGGCTGGGGCGGTCGAGCTACACCTTCCACTTCTTCGTCAGCGACAAGCGCACCCGGCGTCCGGTGGCCACCGGCCAGCTCACGCTGGTCTGGCTCGACGACGACTTCCAGCCGGTGCCGCTGCCCGACGCCTTCCGCGCCGCGGTGCGCACATTCGAAGGCGACCTGCTCGTCGACGACAGCGGCGGCTGAGCCCGCCGAGCGTCACTCTTCGGCGATGCGCCAGCGGACGAGCGGCCCCGCGTGCACCGCGCCGCCCACGTCGACATAGAGCACGCCGCCCGCCACCGACACCGTCCAGGTGTGGGTGCGGCGCAGCGCCTCGGCCAGCCGGTCGAGCAGCGCCGGATCGAGCGCGAACAGCTCGATGTCTTCGGCCCGGTGCACCTTCGCCGCCGCGATCTGGGCCGCGAGCCGTTCGGGCGTGCGCCAGGCGTACACCGCCACCCGCCCGCAGCCCTTGCTGGCCTTGTGCAGCCGATCCGGCGCCGGGTGGCCCACCTCGATCCAATCGGTGACGTCGCCCCGCAGGTCGCGCCGCCACAGGGCCGGGGTGTCGCCGTCGGACAGCCCGGGGCCGAAGTCGACCCCCTCGGCGTGCTCCAGGCAGCGCACGAGCAGGCGGGCGATCAGAAAACGATCGGTCTCCGACGGGTGCTGCGCCAGCCGCAGGTCGAGGTCGTCGTAGACCCCGCGATCGGTATCGGCCAGGGTCAGCCGGAAGGTGCGCATCGTATGCGGGCGGGCCATCGGCTACTCCAGCGCGAAGCGGGTGGTGCCCGGCTGCCCGTCGCCCATCTGCCGGCAGTCGTCGATGCTGTCGGGCGAGCGGCACAGGTAGAGCGTATAGCCGTCCTGCTGCCCGTCGGGTTCGAGCCGCTCGACGACCACGAGCAGGTCGCCGGTGCGCAGCGGGCGGTCGAGGTCGAGCTCGACGTAGACGAAGCCGCCGTCGGGCCCCAGGGACGCCACCCGGCCGTCGGGCTCGCCGAGCACCGCGGCGGGGTCGAGGTTGAGGCTGCCGTCGAACGGGTCGTTGAACAGCGCGCCGAGCACCACCCCGCCGACCCCGATGCGCACGTCGCCGCGCGGCGTCGGCTCGACCGCCTGAATCGCGTCGATGTCGGCCCCGGGGCTGGCCGGCGTCTGCCCCGTCGCCGCCCGCGGGGTGCTGTCGATGATCAGCGCGATGCGAAACTCGGCCCAGTCGTCGAGGGTCGGCTCGGGCGCCGGCTTCGGCTCGAGGTCGGCGGCGGCGCCGTCGTTGCGCAGGCCGGCGTCGCCGGCGCGGAACGGCGGCGCGGGCTCGGCGGGCAGGCAGCGTTCGCCGTCGAAGACGAAGCCGGCGCCGCAGTCCTCCTCCGACAGCAGGCAGCCGGGCAGGGCGCCGGCGAGCAGGAGGGCGGCGATCGGAGCGGCGAGCGACGGCGTACGCATGAGCCGAGAGTGACCGCGGGCCGGCGGCGGGTCAAGCAGGCCGTAGGGCGCCCGGCGGGGCACGTCTCGTCCAGGGGTGGAGCGGGCTGACGCCGACGTCATGTGTGAAGCGCGACCACGATCGGTGTGCCGCGGGGTTCACGGATCGGGCGTGCGCGGCCCGAAAAAACCTTTTCGAGTCACGCGGTGACACGATCGAACGTCATCGGTTTTGAAGGGCACGAGTCTTGCTCCGTAGGATGGGTGAGCCCGCTTCCACTGCCGACCGCGCTTCTCCGAGGAGATCATCATGCGCACCGCGCTTCTGCCATTCGCCTCCGCCGTCGCCTTCGTGGCGTTCCTCGGAGGCTGCAACTACAACGACTGTTTCGACTGCCAGTTCGGGGCCTACGAGTTCTGCGACGAGCAGGCCTGCTACGCCTGCGACGAGTATGGCGACTGCACCCCGATGCGCTGTCTCAACGACCGCGACTGCCCCATCGGCGCCATCTGCGGCGCCGAGAACATCTGCCAGCAGCCCGGCGGGCAGCGCCCGCCCGTCGACGGCACCCCCTGCTTCATCGACCTCGACTGCCCCAACGGCGGCGTCTGCGACGACGGCTTCTGCGCCGAGCCGATCCCCGACGTCTGCAACGACTCGCGCGACTGCGCCCAGGGCCAGGAGTGCAACGCGCTCGGCCGCTGCGTCTGGGCCGACGGCGAGGGCATGGACTGCAACAACGACAACGAGTGCATGCCCGGCTGCGTCTGTGAATCGGGCCGCTGCTTCGAGGCCGACCGCTGTGAAAACGACGCCCAGTGCCCCCGGGGCGATGTGTGCATCGACGGCACGTGCCGCATGGAGTGCCGCCTCGACCCCGACTGCGGCATCGATGGCTACTGCATCGACGGCCGCTGCTGGCCCGCCTGCGAAGAGGCCGACGCCCTGCCCGAGGGCTACGTCTGCGAAGACGGCCGGCCCACCCCGTGGCGCCCGGAGTGCCAGCGCAACGCCGACTGCGGCGAGGGTCAGATCTGCGTCGACGGCCGCTGCCAGGGTGAGCCCGAGCCGCCGGCCCCCGAGTGCGAGGACAACGCCGGGTGTGGCCTGGGCCGCATCTGCGTCGACGGCGCCTGCGCCGACGACCCCGACGTCGAGTGCCGCATCGACGCCCACTGCCCCGAGGGCGAGCGCTGCACCAACGCGCTGACCTGCGAGCCCGATGGCAGCGCGTCGTGCGACGCCTCGTGCCAGTGCCCCACCGGCCAGATCTGCAACCTCGACACCAACACCTGCGTCAACCCGCCGCCCGAGCCCCAGCCCTGCGAGGTCGTCTGCGACTGCCCCGCCGGCGACGTCTGCCAGGACGGCTTCTGCCGGGTGCCCGAAGACCGCAGCTGCATGGAGAGCGAGCAGTGCGCCGCCGGCCTGGTCTGCCTCAACAACCGCTGCGTGCCCGAGGCGGCCCCCGGCTGTGACCTGTGCCAGTTCGACAGCCAGTGCGCCGACGAGGCCGCCTGCGTCGACGGGCAGTGCCTGCCGCCCTGCGCGACCCACGACGACTGCCCGGTGGGCACCGGCTGCGGCCCCGCCGGCCGCTGCGACCCCGACGTCGAGCGCGACGTGGAGTGCATGAACAACGACGACTGCGAAGACGGCGTCTGCATCGACGCGGCGTGCTACGGCCGCTGCGGCGACGACGGGGGCTGCGCGGCCTACGAGGTGTGCGACGGCGGGCTGTGCATCGCCAGCCTGTGCCCCGAGATCGAGTGCCTGCGCAACCGCGAGTGCGACGACGGCCTGCACTGCGTCGACGGTCAGTGCCGCACCCCGTGCTTCGGCGACGACGACTGCGGCGGTGAGGATGTCTGCTTCGAGCGCTACTGCCAGCCGCCGGTCGAGGTGATGCCCGACTGCCTGCGCAACATCGACTGCGGGGAGGGCTTCGAGTGCGTGAATGGGACCTGTGCGCAGCGGCAGGACTTCAACCAGCCCTGAGTTTCATCGCCGTGCCCGCTCCAGCCCTTCGGGCCCGGCCTGCGCCCCGTCAGGTCGAGGGCCTGGCCGCGGCTCGCGTATTGCGGGCCTTCGGCTGGGTTCGAGCCTGGTCCTCTCCAACTCCCCGGAATTTCAGGAGTGCGCTCTCGTTTGGGCGTACGGGCACCCACAGAGGTGCGAGAAGCGCCAAAAAAATCGACCGAATCAGATCCTCGCCGGGCCTGCGCCGTAGACGTCGACCATTCCGACACGGCAATCCGACTCAGCGAGAGGTCGACCCATGCGTCTCCGGCTCACAGCCCCGCTCTGTACCCTGTCCCTGGCGTTCGCCGCCGCCTCGTTCACCGGCTGCGGCGCGTCCCAAGACTCGTTCGTCAAGACCGACAGCGCCCTCGGGCGGGTGGTGGTCTACCGCAACGGCATCGCCTACTACGAGCGGCGCGCCCGGCGCATCGGCGACCAGCTGGTGCTCACCGTGCCCCACGACAAGGTCGACGACTTCCTCAAGTCGTTGACGGTCACCGACGCCGCCTCGGGCGAGACGGTGCCGGTCTCCTACCCCACCACCGGCGCCAGTCAGGGCGGGCAGGTCGACATGACCCTGCAGCTGCCCCCCGGCACCGGCGAAGAGCTGGTCATCACCTACATCACCGACGCGCCGGCCTGGAAGCCGAGCTACCGCCTCGTCGTCGGCGACGAAGGCAACGTCGACGTGCAGGGCTGGGCCATCGTCGACAATACGACCGGCGAAGACTGGACCCAGGTGAAGGTCGGCGTCGGCGCCAGCTCGGCGCTGTCGTTCCGCTACGACCTGCGCTCGGTGGTGCACGTGCACCGTGAGACCCTCGGCGGCCAGAAGAGCTTCGCCGTCGCCCCGCCCACCGGCGGCGCGGTGCACGGCGGCAAGAAGGCCGACAGCGGCGCCATCGCGCTGAGCCTGGGCGACGACATGCTCACGGCGGCCCGGACGCAGCCCGAGCCGGACTCGATCGTGGTGGCGCAGGCCGAGGTCGTCGCCGAGTACGACGAATCCGAGGACGGCGTCGCCGACCTGCTCGGCGGCTTCGGCGGCGGCAGCGCCCGCCCGTCGAGCCGGGGCGCCGCCCGCACCAAGAGCCGGCGCCCGCGGCCCGCCAAGGACGTCGCCGCCAAGAAGCCCGTCGACCGGCGCGCGCAGCAGGCCGAGCAGGCCCGCCAGCAGCGCGCGCAGCAGACCGACAACCGCATCGCCGGCTTGGCCAACCGCCTGCTCGGCAGCGGCGAGACGGTGGTCATCGAGGCCTACCGCGCCCAGCACCAGAACGACGCCGCCGCGGTCTCGAAGGCCCACTTCGTGCGCAACCGCCTCATCGAGCTCGGCGTGGCACCCGGCCGGGTGCAGGTGCAGAGCAAGGGCCATGTGGCCGGCCAGAACGCGGGCGTGCAGATGCGGCTGGTGCCCGCGGCCCAGGTGGCCGAAGTCAACGCCGATCCGGTCGGCGAGAGCCACTTCGAATCCGACGCGCCGATGACCATCCCCCGGGGCACCAGCGCCATGGTCGCCGTGCTCGACGAGGGCACCGCCGGCGAGGTGGTCTACGTCTACAACCCGGACGGCGAGCGCGGCGACGGCCGCTTCGCCTTCAAGGCGGTGCGCTTCCAGAACCCCACCGAGTCGACCCTCGAGGCGGGCCCGGTCACGGTCTACGGCGCCAAGCGCTTCATCGGCGAGGGCCTGACCGAGTCGATCCCGCCCAAGTCGACCGCGCTGATCCCGTTCGCCCTCGACCGGCAGGTGGCCGTCGAGGTGGGCGGCGAGACCCGCGAGAGCATCGACCGCCTCGTCGGCGTCGACCGCGGCAGCTTCACCGCCGAGATGCGCCATACCCGCCGCTCGACCTACACCGTCACCAACCGCGGCAAGACGCCGGCGACCGTCTTCTTGCGCCACACCGTCGGCGACGGCTGGACCCTCGGTGAGGCGCCCGATGTCTTCGAGCGCCAGGGCGAGGCCCACCTCTTCGCGGTCGAGGTCGCCGCCGACGCCAGCGAACAGGTGCACATCGAAGCCTGGACCCCGATGCAGCGCACCCTCGACCTGCGCGCCGGCGCCGGCGTCGACCTGCTGCGCAGCTGGCTCGAGACCGGGCCCACCGACAAGCGCTTCGTCGACGCCGTGCGCACCCTGCTCGGCATTCACGACCAGATCGTGGCCCACCACACCCGCATCCAGAGCACCCGCGGCCAGCTGGTCGAGCTGCGCCAGCGCAGCGCCGAGCTGACCCATCAGATCGAGCGCCTCGCGGGCACGACCACCGGCCGCAAGCTCGAGCGCCACCTGCAGAAGAAGCTCATCGAGGTCAGCGAGCGCATCCAGCAGGCGACCGTCGACACCGTCTCGATGCAGGAGCAGCTGATGCTGGCCCGCATCAAGTTCCAGGACGCCGCCACCGAGCTGACCCTCGACCGCCCGGCCGCCGAGCAGGTCTCCCGCCGCTGAGTCGCGCCCCGAGCCGCGCCTCCCCCGCCTCCTCGACGCTCTCTCGCGCGCTTTCGGTTGCCCGAAAGCGGTCCAGTGAGGGAGAAAGAGTTCGAAGGAGGTGCAACCCCCATGCTCAAACCCAGCCAGTGGCCGCTGCTGGTGCTGCTCGTCTTCGCCGGGTTCGGCTGCGACGACGGCGCCTCGCCCGGCGGCGACGGGGACGGCGCGGTCGACATGACCCTGCCCGACCCCGACATGGCGCAGCCCGACATGGCGCCGCCCGGCCCGGACATGCGTCCGCCGGACATGGCGCCGCCCGATCGGGGCCTGCCGCCGCCCGACATGCTGCCGCCCGACATGCTGCCGCCCGACATGTTGCCACCCGACATGGCGCCGCCCGACATGGCACCGCCCACGCCTGGTGCCGCCGGGACGACCGCCGGCGGCGCGCAGCGCGAGACGAACCGCTTCTCGCTGACGATCTCCGTCGGCGGACCGACCCCCAAGGCCGCACGCCAGAGCCCGCGCTTCCGGGCCCGAATCGGCGTCGGCATCCCCTCCATCGACCCTGCCGGAGCGCCCTGATGCGACGCCGAAACCTCTTGAGCGCCGCGTTGGCGGCCCTGTTGACCCCCGCTGCGGCCCTCGCCGTGCCGACCACCGTGCCGGTGCAGGGCGTGCTGCAAGACGCCGACGGCGCGCCGATCGCCGCCGAGCTGCCGGTGATCTTCAGCCTCTACGCCGACCCCGACGGCGAGACCCTGGTCTGGACCGAAGAGCGCGCCGTGGCTTTCGACCGCGGCTTCTTCACCCTCGACCTGGGCAGCGCCGAGCCGCTCGACGCCGGACTGTTCCGCGACAACCCCGACGGCCTGTGGCTGGGCATCGCCGTCGACGGCGACGACGAGATGGAGCTGGTCTCCATCGGCACCGCACCCTTCGCCGGCTTCGCCGAGTACGCCGGGCAGGCCGCCGCCGCCGAGACCGCCGTCACCGCCGACAGCGCCACCCGCGCCGACAGCGCGGCGACGGCGGACAGCGCGGCGACGGCAGACACCGCCACCCGCGCCGACAGCGCCGCCACCGCCGACAGCGCCGCCCGGGCCGAGGTGGCCGACGACGCCGACGCGGTCGGCGGCATCGCGCCGGCCGACATCGCGCTGGTGGGCCATACCCACGCCTTCGCCGAGCTGACCGACATCCCGCCGGGCCTCGAAGACGGCGACGATGACACCACCTACGCCGCGGGCGACGGGCTGGCCCTGGCCGACGGCGTCTTCTCGCTGACGCCCTGCCTCGACGGGCAGGTGCTCTTGGCGGGCGAGGCCGGCTGGGCCTGCGCCGACGGCGACGGGCTGGCCCCCGCGGTGGGCGCCGAGCTGGCGGGCACCGATCTGATCATCACCGACGGCGAGGCCATCACCACCGTCGATCTGGCCTCGCTGGTGGCCGACGGCGACGCCGACGCGACCAACGAGCTGCTCATCGGCGCCGCGCTCGACGGCTCGACGCTGGTGCTCAGCGACGCCGGCGGCGACACCCGGGTCGAGCTGGCGGACCTCGTGCCCGACGCGGCGCTGACCGTCAGCGGCGTCTCGCTCGACGGCACGGTCTTGACCCTGAGCCGGGGGGATGCGCCCGAAGACGCGCTGACCGTCGACCTCGGCGCCCTGGCGGACGACGACGGCGACCCGACCAACGAGCTGCTGACGGGCGCCTCGCTCGAAGGCACGGTGCTGACCATCGAAGACGCCGGCGGCGTGCAGCAGATCGACCTGGCGGCGCTGGCCGACGGCGACGGCGATCCGACCAACGAGCTGCTGATCGGGGCCTCGCTCGAAGGCACGGTGCTGACCCTGGAAGACGCCAACGGCGTGCGGCAGATCGACCTCGCGTCGCTGGTGGACGACGATGACGCCGACTCGACCAACGAGCTGTTGACCGGGGCGTCGTTCGACGGCACCACGCTGACGCTGGAAGACGCGGGCGGTCAGCGGCAGGTCGACCTGGGCGCCCTGACCGACGGCGACGGCGACGCGACCAACGAGCTGTTGATCGGCGCCTCGCTCGCCGGCACTACGCTGACGTTGGAAGACGCGGGCGGCCAGCGGCAGGTCGAGCTGGCGTCGCTGGTGGACGACGCCGACGCCGACCCGACCAACGAGCTGCTGACGGGCGCCTCGCTGGCGGGCACGGTGCTCAACCTCGACGACGCGGGCGGCCGGCGGCAGATCGAGCTGTCGTCGCTGGTCGACGACGCCGACGCCGATCCGACCAACGAGCTGCTGACCGGGGCCTCACTGGCGGGCACGGTGCTCAACCTCGACGACGCGGGCGGCCGGCGGCAGGTCGAGCTGTCGTCGCTGGTCGACGACAACGACGCCGACCCGACCAACGAGCTGCAGTCGCTGACCTTCGCCGGCAGCACCGGCGTGCTCTCGATCACCGGCACCAACAACGTCAACGTCTACGAGGGCGCGTTCGTGCTCAGCTCGAACCTGGGCAACAGCCAGGACGACTTCGCCCCGGCGACCACCTTCAACGGCGACGACAACGGGCAGTCGATCGAGCTGCCCTTCAGCGTGACCTACGGCGGGGTGGCCTACACCCGGATCTGGCTCAGCACGAACGGGTGGATGGAGTTCCAGACCGCCAACGTGAACCTGGGCAGCGACCTGTCCAACGAGGTGATGCCGACCAACGATCACTCGGGGCCGTTCGTGGCGCTCTATTGGGATGACCTCGTCACCACGATCTCGTACGAGACCAACGGCAGCGACGGCAACCGGGTCTTCACCGTTCAGTGGGCCGGCGATACGTTCAGCGGCGACCATGTGGTGAACTTCACCGCCCAGATCCACGAGACCTCGGGCGCGATCACCGTGCGCTATCAGACCATGGCCCCCGAGGCCAACGGCCAGAGCGCCACCATCGGCTTCCAGACCGCTGGCGGCGCCAACGCCAAGGCCTACCCCCTGGGCACCAACGTCAAGATCCTCGACGACAACGTCGACGACGGCGGCCCTGGCAGTCAGGGCTGGTCCATCGCCCCGCTGCGCTGAGCCGGCGCGCCCGGGCGCCCGGCGACCTCGGCCCGTCGCTTGACCACGCTCGCGAGCGTGGCATGCTGCACCCGACGAGGAGGTCGAGCCGTCCATGGCCAAGCACATCCAGCGCCTGTTCAGCCCCAACCCGCCCAAGGCCGGCGACCCGCTCACCCGTGAGCTGTTCGTCGACCGCGAGCTGGAGCTGGCCGACGGGATCGAGTTCCTGACCGCGGGCCAGGACTTCGAGCCGCGGATCTACGCGATCCACGGCGAGTCGCGCAGCGGCAAGTCGCACCTCGCGCGCAGACTGCTCGACGACGTCGCCGATCGCTTCACCGCCGTCGAGCTCAACGCGACGACGATGGGCGACGCGCGGCTCGCGCTGGCCAAGATCTTCTCCGACCTCGTCGCCGCGGTGAAGGCCGAGCTGAAGGCCGATCCGTTGTCGACGCGGGCGCAGCGTGTGGAGCCGTGGATGGCCTGGTTCGATGGCCTGCTCCCGCTCATCCAGGGCGACGAGAAGAGCCGGGAGATCCAGGTGACACACGGGGTGCGGGAGGTCATGACCGCCCGCTTCGGCAGCGTGCACGCCGCGTTCACCGAGAAGGTCGCCGACCTGACCGATCAGACCGCGACGACCATGCGGATCGAGCAGCCCGAGGACTGGACGCTGGTCCGCCACGTCCGGCGGCTCGCCGAGCTGGCGTGGTACGCGGGCGGCGAGCGGCCGGTGCTGATCTACGTCGACGACCTCGACCTGCTCACCCGCCGCCGCCATCGGGAGGACGACCCCGAAGCGGTCAACCTGACGGCCTTCCTCGAGCCGATCGCCGAGAGCCCGAAGGTGGTGGTCGTCGCGTCGGTGCGCTCGCGCTACTTCACGACCCGCGACAAGGCCTTTCACGACTTCGTCAAGGTGCGGCTGTTTCCGCACGGGCTGTTGAGGCAGGTCTACCAGCGCCAGATCGACGTCTTGTACGACGGCGAGCCCGTCTTCGCCGATGACACCCTCGCCCGTTTGCTGTCGGTGGCCGCCGGCCGAGTCGGCGTCTTCCTGCGTTACTGCTACCAGCTCTGGCGCTTCGCCCGGCGTCAGTTGCCCATCACCCGCGAGCGCTACGACGCCTGGGTCGAGCAGGAGCTGCGCGATCTGATGAACGACCCGCGCACCGCCCGGGCGATGCATATGATCGGCGGTTGGATGGTGGCCGGCGACATCGGCGGCGAGCTGCCGGGCGTCGACCCCGAGGACGGTCCGCTGGCCGGCCTCGTTCTGCGCCCGCCGAGCCTGGGGGATGGCGATCTGGTGGAGGTCGTGCCCGAGCATCGGCAGGTGATCAAGCGGCTGGTCGTCGCGGCGAGCCTCGTATGAGCGCGCCGAGGTTCGCGGGCAACTTGCTGGCGATGCCGCACTTCGCCGACGAGGCGCGGTTCCGGCTCGACGAGGCGGCGGGTTCGGCCGAGGCGATCGCGCAGGCGATCAACGGGGCGGCCAGGCGGATTCGAGCGGGCGAGGCGCCGAAGCTGGTCGCGTTCGATCTGGTGACCGAGCACCCGGCGGTGCAGGTCCTGGCGGCGCTGGCCGAGGTCACTGAGGCCGATCGGGCTTATGTATACAGCGCGCTGGAGATCGCGGAGTCGGTGCGCGCGGTGGTGGGGCCGTTGGTCGTCGCGATCCAGAACGTCGCCCCCGTGCAGTCGGGGCTGCGGGCGACGGTGCCGGCGCTGAGTGAGGTGCGATCTACGCGGCCTCAGTATATCGTCGAGGTCGATGTCGGCCGTCTTCTGGAAGAGATTGGCCTTGCGGTGATCGAAGACTGGATCGATCTGGCCACGGGCGATTGGGGAGACTTTCCGTACCAAGCCCCTCTTGTCATCCCAAACATTCCAGACATCGTAGGCTCCGGACCCCATGAAGGTGACCCGATCTACGAGGGAGGCGTGAGCCTCATTCGGTTCGCTGTCTATCGTGCAGTGATCGAGCTGGTTCGTCATAACGGGCACCATCTGGCCTACCTGACAGAAGCGCTCGATCCCGGTGAACGCTTCTCCGCCGTCACCGAGATTCGGGCGCGCGTCCTGCTGAACCGAAGCCTGCTCGACTCGCCGGATCAAGCGCCCTTCATCGAGGGTTTGCGGTCGTCCTTGGCGCGCTGGTGGCGCGAGCGTGGCCTGGGGCGAGCAGAGGCTGCGACGATCGCGGCACGCCTCGGCGCGTTCTTCACTGCCGAACTACTCCGTGAGTGGTGTCATTTGCCGGGCAGCTTCGCCGAGTTGGCGTCGTATCTCGACGAGCCAGATACCCCGAGCGCCGCGCGAGCTCGTTTCTGGCAGGCCCACCGCGCGCGGCTGATGCGCCTGCCGCACGAGGCCGTCTTCGCCGATACTTTCTCGTTGGCCCAGGTCTGGCAGCCGCTGCGGGTGTTCTGGGTCGACCGGGGAGCGACGCCCGGCGACTGCGGCTCGGCCGAGCCGGACGCCGACCCGCGGGGTCGGGGCTCAATTAGGTACGTTCGACGCATCGAGCGCGCCACGACAACTATCGGGCGATGGCTGGCGGGTGACGACACCGACGATACGCTGCGGGTCGTCTCCGGCGGCCCGGGCGCCGGCAAGAGCTCGCTGGCCAAGATCATCGCCGCTGGCCGCGCCGCCCTCGGCGAGCGGGTATTGCTGATCGAGCTGTTCCACTTCGATCTGGCCGACAGCCTCGCCGCCGCGATCAACCGCTTCGGCCGTGAGCAGGGGCTGCGGCACGACGTGCTGGCCGAGGCCACCGAAGAGCCCCTGCTGCTCATCTTCGACGGGCTCGACGAGCTCTCCATCCGCGGCTCGGTCGGGCGCGAGGCGGTGACCTCGCTGATCGACGACGTGCGCGACCTCTTGCGCGACCACAACCGTGGGCGGGTACACGTGCGGGCGCTGCTGCTCGGCCGCGAGGTCGTCGTAGAGGGCGTCTCCAGCCGCTTCCGCCAGACCGGGCAGGTGCTGCACGTCTTGCCCTACGTCGTGCCCTTTGATCAGCACGACCGCTATCACGACCCCGACGGGTTGCTGGCCGAAGACCAGCGCGACGGGTGGTGGCGGGCCTACGGCGTGTGCAAGGGGCGCGACTACGACGGCTTCCCGCTGACCGACTCGAAGGCGGCGGCACTGACGGTCGAGCCGCTGCTGAACTACCTCGTCGCCATCGCGCTCGACGGCGGCGCCGACCTCGGCGGGGCCTCGCTGACCGACGTCTACGGGGCGCTGGTGCGCCAGGTCTTCGAGCGGGTGCACGCCGGCGACGCGGCGCGCCTGCCCGGCACCGAGCGGGTCGAGCTGTGGGCTTTCGAGGAGTTCCTGCGGGCGGTGGCCGTGGTGGCGTGGCACGGCGAGGGCCGCGTGGCGACGCTGACCGACATCATCGAGCGCTGCCCGCCCGTCGTCCTCGATCAGATGCAGGCCCTCGAACGCGGCGCCGAGAGCGCGGTCAGCCGGCTGATCGCCGCGTTCTACTTCCGCCAGCCCCGGGACGCGGCGGCCGGTGACCGGGCGTTCGAGTTCACCCACCAGAGCTTCGCCGAGTACCTGATCGCCCGGGAGATCGTCTCGTTCCTGGAGATCCTGCGCGACGAGGCCGAGACCAACCGCCGCCGCGGCCGGCGGGGGTGGACCCCGGAAGCTCAGCTCGCCGAGTGGGCCCGGCTGTTCGGGCCGGCGGCGATCGAGCCCAATACGTTCGACTTCGTGCTCGACGGGCTGCGCGGGCTCGGCGAGGACGCGGTGCGGCCGATCCTGGCGACGCTGAACGACCTGCTCGGCCGGGTGCTGCGCCACGACTTCCCGCTGAGCGCGCTGGGCACCGAAGGGTATGCCGGCGGGGTGCTGGCGCGCAGCCGCAACGCCGGCGAGGCTTTGCTGGCCCTGGCGTCGGGCTGCGCCGAGGTGGTCGATGGGCGGGTGAGCTTCGAGATGCCGACGGCCGACGCCTTCGGCACGTGGCTGCGGCGGCTTCAGCCGCAGCGTGCCAGCACAAAGAACAGCCTCGCGTTGACGCGGCTGGCGCGGCTCGAACTGGCTGGGGTCGACCTGGCGTTCGCCGACCTCGGCTGGAGCGACCTCTCCGGTACGAACCTGTTTGACGCGCATCTCGACGGGGCGAATCTCCGTGGCGCTCGTCTCGCCGGAGCAGATCTTCGTGGAGCATTCCTCGCTGAGGTAGAGCTATCCCACGCGAACTTGGCGGGCGCGAACCTTGCGGGCGCGAACCTCGCCGGAGCCAATCTCTACCGCGCGAGCCTTGCCGGCGCCAATCTCCGTGGAGCGCACCTCTCTGGCGCGAACCTCTCTATGGCATATGTCAACGCTGCGACCCGTTGGCCGGACGGTTTCGACCCGGACAAGGCAGATCTCATCTTCATCTGAGGCGTGCTCCGAACGCCCTGCACCGACCCAGCGCCCCGCTGCGGCCCGATCCGCCGCGACCCCATCCTCGGTACCCTCGAACGCCTCCCTGACCGCCCGCGGGCCACTGGGCGCCCTGGCGGGCATTTTGTCTGCGCGATCGCTGTAAGACCCCCTCCGGCGGGCCGTCCATGCAGGCGAACCCCCACCGGAGACCCGCCATGCGCCACGCCCTGTTCCTGCTCGCCTGCGCCGCCGCTCTCGTCGGCCTCGCCCGCCCCGCTGACGCCTGCTCGCCGCCAGAGGAAGGGTGGATGCTCGAGGTCGTCGCCCCCTACGGCGAGCAGACCATGGCCCCCGACGATCCGATCGTCCTGCGGGGCAGCGTCTTCTTCTCGATACCCGACCAGGACGTGCGCGACAGCTTCGACGTCGAGGTGCTCGACCCCGACGGCGAGTCGGTATCGGGCCAGATCAGCCCCGCGCCGGGCAAGGACGACTTCTTCTGGCACGCCGACGCGCCGCTGACCCCCGGCGCGACCTATACGGTGAACGTCTACGCGATCTACCCCTGGGACGAGCAGCGCCACCTCGTCCGAACCGAGGCGGTGCTGGTCGGCGAGCGCTGGCTCGAGCCGGTGGACGGCGGGCTGGCGCTCGATTCAGCGCACCTCTTCGAGCGCGAGATCCACGGCGAGTGCCTCGAAGAAGAGTTCTGCGGCGGCTGCTTCGAATCCGAGGTGCTCGGTCACGAGACGCACTGGCGGGTCGTGGTCACCGTCGGCACGCCCGACGGCAGCTACGCCGCGGTGCGCACGATGCGCTCGGCGGTCGGCGCCGACGAAGACGAGGCGCGGACGATCCTCGAGCGCACCCGGCCCTTCGACCTGGGCCGCAGCGGCACCTTCGACCACCGCATCGACGTCGGTCGGCGCGACCTGTGGCCGTCGGACAGCGCCTGCGTCGCCGTCGAGGTGCGCGACCCCATCGAGGGCGTGGTGCTCGACCGCGTCGAGTGCTTCGCGGTGCCGCAGATCGGCGACGGTCCGCTCGAACCGGAGCACGTGCCCGAAGACCAGCGCGGCCCCATCGACCCCGAGCCGCCCATCGAGCCGGCCCACGACCCCGCGACCGACGCCGACGACGCCGACGACAACGCGGGCGGCGGCTGCGACGCCAGCGGCACCTCGAACGGCGCCAGCGGGCTGTGGGCTGCGCTGCTGCTCGGCGGCCTCGGCCTCTCCCGCCGTCGGCGGCGCGGGCTGTGGGCCATGCTGACCACTGCCCTCGTGGCCACTGGCTGCGCGCCGAGCAGCCCGGCCGACGGCGAGGTGGTGCCGCTGTCGCCCTGCACCGAGAACTGCGGGCCGGTCGATCCGATCGATCCCGTCGATCCCGACCCCTTGGCCGAGGCCCCGCCGCCCGTCTTCGGCGGCACCATGGCCGCCACCGCCGAGCACGCGGTCATCGGCGATCCCGACCGCGATCGGGTCTACATCGTCGACCTCGATCGCCAGACCCGGGTCTCGCTCGACGCGCGGCGGCCGGGCCGGGTCATCCTCGACGAGGCCGGTGAGACGGCCTACGTCAGCCTGCGCGACGCCGGTCAGATCCAGGTCATCGACGTCGCCCGCGGCCTCGAACGCACCCGCTTCGAGGTCTGCCCCGCGCCCCGCGGCATGGCCCTGCAGGGGGCCCGGCTGCACGTGGCCTGCGCCGGCGGCGCGCTCTTGAGCCTCAACGCCACCACCGGCCGCCTGGAGCGGCGCATCGCGCTGGCCCCCGACCTGCGCGACGTGGTCGTCGACGGCGAGCAGCTGCACGTCAGCCGCTTCAAGCAGCCGGCGCTCTACACCCTCGACGGCGACGGCGCCGTGCTCGCCGTGCGCACCCCGCGCATCGACGACGCCCTGACCGACGCCGCGCCCGGCGCGCCCACCGCCGCCTGGCGCACGGTGGCCATGCCCGGCGGCGGCGCGCTGATGTTGCACCAGCGGGCCCGGCTCGACACCGTGCGCACCGAGACCCCCGGGGGCTATGGCGACCCGGGCGGCGAGTTCACCTGCGGCCGCTCGATCGTCACCGCCGAGGTCACCGCCTTCCCGACCGTGGGCGATGAACGGGGCGACAGCCCGGCGACCGTCGGCATGCTGCACGGCGCGGTGCTGGCCGTGGACATGGCGACCACCGCCGACGGGCTGGCCTTCGCGGTCGCCGGCGATACCTCGGCCCGCTGGCAGAGCGGCGAGGTCGTCGTCGACGTGCGCGATCGCGATACCTGGGGCGGTTGCTGGGCGCCGGACGGCGGCCGCTTCGACCCCGGCCATCAGATCGTCGCCGTCGCCCGCAGCGGTGAGCGCCCGCTCGTCTTCTCCCGCGAGCCGGCCGCGCTGTCGAGCGGGGGTCAGCGCATCGTCGAGCTGTCGACCGAGAGCGTCGCCGACGTGGGCCATGGCCTGTTCCACCGCGACGCCGGCCGCGGCATCGCCTGCGCCTCGTGCCACCCCGAAGGCGGCGAGGACGGCCACGCCTGGCTCTTCGAAGGCCACGGCCTGCGCCGCACGCAGGAGCTGCGCGGCGGCATCGCCGGCAGCGCGCCGTTCCACTGGGTGGGCGACATGGACGACATGCAGCACTTGATGGACGAGGTGCTGACCCGGCGCATGGGCGGGCCCGAGATCAGCCCGGTCGAGGCCGACGCGATGCTGGCGTGGATCGACGCCCAGCCGCTCGATCGGGTCGAGCCCATCACGGGCGGTGATCCGGTGGCCGGTGAGCTGGTCTTCGCCGACGCGACGGTGGGATGCGCCGGGTGCCACAGCGGGCCGCGGCTGACCGACGACCGGATGTACGATGTGGGCACGGGCGGCCTGTTCTCGACGCCGACGCTGCTCGGCATCGGCCGGCGGGGATCGATGATGCACGACGGCTGTGGCGCCGATCTGCGCGACCGCTTCGACGCGAGCTGCGGCGGCGGCGACGCCCACGGCCGCACCAGCCACCTGTCGGCGACGGAGCTCGACGACCTGATCGCCTACCTCGCCTCGCTCTGAGCCCCGCGGGGCTGTTCAGCCCCCGGCTCGCCCCGCCCCGGTCAGCGGCCGGCTTCGATGAGGGACTGCAGCTCGCCGCTCTCGATGAGCCGCCGGGTCTCTTCGAAGCCGCCCACCAGCACGCCTTGCACGAAGACCATCGGGAAGGTGGGCCAGCCGCTCCACATCTTGATGGCCAGCCGCCGCTGCCACTCGCCGAAGTAGCTGCCGTAGTCCAGGCTGTGGAAGGCCACGCCCGCCGCGCCGAGGGCCTTCTTGGCCTTGCGCACGAACGGGTTCTGGGCCATGCCGACGATCACCACCGGGTGGGCGGCGACGGCGGCGATGACCTCGTCGAGCGTCTCGCGGTGGTTGTCGTCGATCTTGTCGGCGACGGCCGGGTGGCGCGCCGCGGGGTCGAGCAGGGGGCGGGTCATGTCTTCTCCGATGCGGGTATTGTATGCATGGGGATGCGGGAGCGGCCGCCGAGGCCGCAGGGCCCGTGTTGCGAAACGTTTCGCGTGAGCGCGAGGAGACCGCTTGGTCGGTGGTGGCGACAGTTTGGGCCGTGCGCGTGGGGGGTCGGTCGAGCGCGCGGTCGATGAGCTCGGGCGACGGTCTGGGCCGGTCGGTGAGCCCGGACGTCGGCTTGTGCCAGTCGAGCGCGTAGCGCGAGACGCGAGCGCGGTCACTTCCGGCAATCGACGGGGCTTTTCCATCGACGCAGATCGAAGGGGTCGAGCGCGCAGCGCGAGACGGTCGATCTCGATGCGCGAGCACGCGAGCGCCAGCGAGCCGCCGAGCGCAGCGCAGGCATGCGGGCTGGCCCGCACGGGTCGGAGCGAGAGCGGAGTGCGAGCGCAGCGAGCGCGAGCATCGAGCGGAGATCCCGCCCCGGCGCAGCCGGGGTGCCGGAGACGAGCACGGCAACGCAACACTGTTGATGCGTGCCGAGCCGCCGAGAGCTGGATCGCCGTGCCCACGCTGGGCGTTGCCCGGGCGGACGCCGTACCCACCCTGGGCGTTGCCTGGGCGGACGCCGTGCCCACGCTGGGCGTTGTCCGGGCGGACGCCGTGCCCACGCTGGGCGTTGTCCGGGCGGACGCCGTACCCACCCTGGGCGTTGCCCGCGCGGGCGCCGTGCCCACCCTGGGCGTTGCCCAAGCGCTCGATGATCGAAGACCACATCCAACGACCGTTTGGGCGGTTCGAACGGTCGAGGCGATCGTTTCGGGCGGTTCGGATCGTGGATGGTTGTTTACGTTTGCCGTGCTCGCTTGGGCCCTTCGGGCCCGGCCTACGCCCCGTCAGGTCGAGGGCTTGGCCGCCTCGCTTCGCTCGGGCGGGATCTCCGCTCGATGCTCGCGCTCGCTGCGCTCGCACTCCGCTCTCGCTCCGACCCGTCCGGGCCAGCCCGGAGACCCGCGCTGCGCGCGGCGGCTCGCTCTCGCTCGCGTGTTCGTCGCTGCGCTCCTCACGTCTCGCGCTGCGCGCTCGACTGGCAGGGGCCGCAGCCCGGGCCCACCCACCCCGGCCCACACCGCCGCCCACCCGCGGGCGGCCTGACCCATGCGTCGTCGCACCAGCTGGCTGATGCGCCTCGGCCTCATGCTCAACCTCGTCGGCGGGCTGATGATCCTGCTCGCCGGGGCCATGCTGCCCTCCGTCGCGCTCTCCGCCTACGACGAAGGCCCCGACCTCGCCGGCCTCGCCTGGGCCACCGGCCTCTCGGCGGGCATCGGCCTGTTCCTCTTCCTGCCCACCTACCGCTGGGCCCGACGCACCCCGATCGGCCACCGCGAAGGCTTCTTGATCGTCGGCCTCGGCTGGCTCGCCGCCGGACTCGTCGGCGCGCTGCCCTACTGGCTCTACGCCCACATGGCGCCCGGCGGCCTCTGCCTGCCCGAGGTCATGGCCGTGGGCAGCGACTTCTGCAACTACACCGCCGCCGCGTTCGAATCGGTCAGCGGCATCACCACCACCGGCGCGAGCAACATCACCGACGGCCTGTGGGGCGACACCCCCGGCAAGACCCCCGACGGCCGGCCCGGGCTGCCCCGGGGCATCCTCTTGTGGCGGGCGATGACCCACTACCTCGGCGGCATGGGCATGATCGTGCTCGGGGTGGCCATCCTGCCGCTGCTCGGCGTCGGCGGCATGCAGCTGCTCAAGGCCGAGCTGCCCGGCCCCGCGCCCGACAAGCTCGCCCCGCGGGTCGGCGAGACCGCCGCCATCCTCTGGAAGGTCTACCTGCTCTTCTCGGCCATCCTCTTCGTGCTGCTCTCCGCCGGCGGCATGGACGCCTTCGAAGCCGTCTGCCACGCCATGTCGACCATGGCCACCGGCGGATTCAGCACCCGCGCCTTCTCGGTCGGCGGCTTCGGCAGCGCCTACTTCGAATGGGTCATCACCGCCTTCATGTGGATCGGCGGCATGAGCTTCACCCTGCACTTCCTCGCGCTGCGCGGGCGCATCAGCAGCTACTGGCGCGACCCCGAGTGGCGGGCGTACTGCGGCATCTGCCTCGTCGCCATCTCGTTCCTCGCGTGGTCGCTGCTCTCCGCCGACCAGGGCTTCGGCGTCGGCGAGGCGGTGCGCATGGCGGCCTTCCAGACCCTGGCGATCATCACCACCAGCGGCTTCGCCAGCGTCGACTACGAGCAGTGGACCTACGCGCCCACCGCGTTGTTGCTGATCACCCTGCTCAAGTTCGTCGGTGGCTGCGCCGGCAGCACCAGCGGCGGATTCAAGGTCGTGCGCCACATGCTCGTGGCCAAGATGTGGGTCCGCGAGCTGTTCTTCCTCAGCCACCCGCGGGCGCTGCGGCCGCTGCGGCTGGGCGGGCGGGTCGTGCCGCCGGCGGTCGTGCGCTCGGTGGCCGGCTTCTTCGGGGTCTACGTCGCCCTGCTCGTCACCGCGACGGTCTTCTTCAGCCTCGACGGGCAGAACGTGCAGACCGCCTTCACCGCCGCCGCCGCCAGCCTGGGCAACGTCGGCCCGGGCCTGGGCGACGTGGGGCCCTACGACAGCTACGCGGTGCTCAGCACGCACTCGAAGTGGGTCAGCATGTTCTTGATGGTGCTCGGCCGGCTCGAGATCTACACGCTGCTGGTGCTGGTGAGCCCGACCTTCTGGCGCCGCTGAGCCGAAGCGCAAGAACGGTCAAGAACCGCCCGCTCGACGGTGCTAGCGTGCCCCGGTGACGATGACCCTCGACGATCTGCTGCCGGTGCTCGCCGCGTTCGAAGGCTCGCGAGACGCGCGCATCGGTCTGCCCGAGGCGGCGGCGCTCGCCGGACGCTCGGCGTCGCATTTTCAGCGGGTCTTCGTCCGCATCGCCGGGGAGAGCCCCAAGCAGTACCAGCGGCGGCTGCAGCTCGAGCACGCCGCCGCGCTGCTCGGCGCCAGCGAGCGCTCGGTGCTCGACATCGCCCTGGCGTCGGGTTTCGACAGCCACGAGGGCTTCACCCGCGCTTTTCGCAGCCAGTTCGGCCATGCGCCGCGGGCGTTTCGCCGCCGGGCGCAGGCCGCCGGCCTCATCGATGACCCCCGACACGCCGCCCTGATCCGCACGATCGGGCCGTGTCTTCGCCTGTTCCGGACGCCGCGCGCGTCCGGCCACAACAACGAGAGGAAGATGGATTACGACATCACCCGCGCGCCTATCGCCGAGACCACCGTGCTCTTCCGCCGGGTCCAGGCGCCGCACTCGGCGATCGCCGAGAAGCTCGGCGAGTGTCTGCCGGCGGTCTTCGGCTACGCCATGCAGAGCGGCATCGCCATGGCCGGCCCGCCGTTCTGCCGCTACCTCGAGATGAGCCCCGGCGGGGTGACCTTCGAGGCCGGCCTGCCGGTCGCGTCGGGCGCCGAGGGCAAGGGCGACATCCTCGCGGCGGTCTGGTCCGCCGGCGAGGCCTGGGTCACGGTGCATACCGGGCCCTACGACGGGCTGCGCGCGGCCTACGAGGCCATCGAGAAGCACATGCACCAGATGGGCACCAAGCCCTCGGCGCCGCCCCGCGAGATCTACCTGACCGACCCCGGCAAGGTGCCCGATCCGGCGCAGTGGCAGACCCGTATCGAGTGGCCCATCGTCGGCGGCGACTGATCCCGGCGCGCCTCCGGCCCTGTGCCACAGCCCCGAGATCTCACCCGCCGAGGGCTCCACAGCCGCCGACAGCCTGAATTTTCCGGCCGCGCGGGCCGTGCGCCCCGGGCACAGAGCAAAATCCGCCGCGCCGTGGCTCGCCGATGACCCCCACAGTCCAAAATCCGCGGGCGCGAGCCCTCGGCGCCGGGCCACAGCTCGAAATCCTCGGCCGCGGCGAGCCGCAGAGCGCGCCACAGACCAAAATCCGTGACGCACCGGGCATCCACGACAGCGCACATGCGGCGGATCGCTCGGCCCGTGAGCCGACGGCGGGTGTATGACGCCCGATCTCGACCGCCGAGGGCTCCGCGAGGACACTGCCGCAGGGTCGGTCGGCGAGCCCCCGCGACTGTGGTACACAGCCGCGGCGCCCGACGGATGAGCCCGCCGATTCGACCGAACAGCCCCGCGGGCCCACCCGGTCAGGGATCCGCGGCGACGGCGCTCGCGTGGGGGCTCGCGGCCGTGAAATCCACGGCCAACGCGGCCGGCGTCGGCTCACCGGGTGGAGAATCCGAGTTGTGACCCGTGTCGGCGGCGACACCCGCTCGAGAATCCGGCGTGTGGCCTGCAGGCGATGGCTCGACGCCGCGCCATCGCCGGCGCAGCCGGCCGCGCCGATCTCGGCCGGCGAGGATGCGCGCCGAACGGCACCCGCGCAGACGTCGGTCGGCGAGGATTTGCGCCGAACCGCAGCCGCGCAGACGTCGGTGGTCGAGTATTCGCGGCGAACGCCGCCCGGCCGGATCACGACGGGCGGGAAATCCGGGCTGTGGGCCGGTGGGCGTATCGCGGCGGGTGGGATCTCGCGGTTGTCGGCCGCCGCGTAGATCACGGCGGGTGGAATCTCGCGGTTGTCCGCCGCCGCGCCGGTGAGGGCGGGTGGGATATCGCGGCTGTCGACCCCTGCATCGACGATGGTCGTCGAGATCCCGCGGCTGTCGGCCGCCGACTTCGGCTCAATCCAACGGCCGCGCCAGCTTGCCGCGTCGCGCCATCGCGCCGAGCAGCGCGATGAGCCGGGTCGATGTGCCGCGCACGAGCGGCTGCGTGCTGTTCGCCGACTCGACCGCTGCCGCCCAGACCGCTTGATCGTCGTCCGCCAGCCGGCTGAGCGCCTCGAGGGCCTGGGCCCGCACCCGCGGGTCGCGATCGCCCATGGCCATCTCGATGAGCAGCGTGCGCGCGGTCTCGGCGCGGCCGAAGTCGTCGGCCTCCTCGGGCGGCTTGTCGGCGGGCAGCTTGCGGGCGACGAGCGGCACGAACGCGCTCAGGGCCCGCTGGCGCAGGCGCTCCAGCTCGGGCTCGTCGAGCGGACCCTGGCGGATGAGGCGCCACATGGCGGCCGAGGCGGCCTCGGCGCGCGTGCCCAGGCGCTGAAGGGCGTTGAGCGCGGCCATGCGGGCGGCCGGCGGGCCCGACTCGAACTCGCGCAGCAGCAGCGGGACCAGCTCGCGCTCGACGAAGGCTTCGACGTCGTCGGCCAGCGGGTCGAGCGGCACGTCGGTCTCGGGGTGGCCGGCTTTGAGCAGGTCGAGGGCGGCGGCGTCGGTCGGGGCCTCGGCGGTCGGCGCGGCGGGCTCGGCGAGCTCGGGGTTCTCGGGGGTCGCGGCGGGCTCGGGGTTCTCGCGGGCCTCGGCGGCGCTGGCCGACAGGCTCTGCAGCGCGGTGATCGCCGCGGCGCGGGTATAGGCGTCGTCGTCATCCGCCGCCCGGCTCAAGAACCGGCGCAGCGCCTCGATGGCCGCCGGGTGGTCGTCGGCAGCGGCGCTCAGGTAATCCACCGCGCCGCGATGGGCCGCGCCGTGCGGGCCGTCGAGCAGCCGCCGCACCGCGGGCTCGACCGCGTCGGCGAAGTGATCCAGCAGCGTACGCGCCGCCGCGCCGGCCGGGTCGTCCTCGCTCGCGGTCTTCTCGGCCGCCTCGTGCCAGCCGCGCAGCGCCTGCAACGCCTCGCGCAGCGCGTAGCCGTGGCGCTCGAGGTCGGCGTCGCTCGCGACGGTCTCGGCGAGCCAGCGGGCGACGGCCGGCACCGCGACCATGCCCGCCGGCCCCTCGCGCTTGAGCGCGGCGAGCGCCGCCCGGCTGGTCTGCCACTCGCCGACGACGAGCTGCTCGATCAGCAAAGGCACCGCGGGCCCCGGGTGGTGCCGGCGCAGGACGTCGAGCGCGCCGTCGAGGGGGGCGCCGGGGTCGGGCTCGGGCGTCATGCGGACTCACCGGCCAGCCCGCGGATCCGATCGATCTCGCTGGCGTCGGCGCCGGCTTCGCGGGCGGCTTCGGCGACGTCCTGCCAGCCGCGATCGCCCAGGCGGGCCAGCGCCTCGGCGCGCAGGGTCAGCACGTCGGCCTTCTCGCGGGAGTCGCAGTCCTCGGCGGCCTCGCCGGCCAGCCGGGCGGCCTCGCGCAGGCTCTCGCCTTGCAGCACCAAGAGCCGGGCGAGGTTGATCCGGGCCGGGGTCAGCTCGGGGCGGCGGGCGAGCGCGGCGCGGTAGCGGCCTTCGGCGGCTTCGAGGCGGCCGGTGGCCAGCTCTTCGGCGGCGAGGTTGAGCTCGATGCGCGGGCGGTCTTCGGGCGGGGCGCCGTTGAGCGCGCGCATGTACAGCCCGTAGGCCTTCTCGTGCTCGCCGCGGGCGGCGGCGGCGAGGGCCATGGTATCGGGCAGCACGTGCGGCCGGCCGAAGCGGCGGATGAGCCACTGCCCCTCGATCAGCCGGTCGAGGCCGTCGAGGTCTTCGCCGGCCAGGTGGCGCAGGGCGTCGCGGTGGAATGTGCGCTCGGCGTCGAGCGCGCGCTTGGGCAGCACGATGAACCACAGCACGACGAAGGCGATGACCAGCGCCACGTACAGCGAGAGCCACAGCAGGTGCGAACGCAGGACGAAGAGCACCGCCAGCGAGGCCGGCAGCCACAGCCACTTGAGGTTGAGCTCGAGCCCGCGCTCGCTCGATCCGGACGCGCTCACGGCGCCTCGCGGCAGCAGCGGAAGCCGACGGTGGCCCGGGCGAAGCTGGGGGCGGAGAAGCCGCCGAGCGCGCTGGTCACGTCGCAGACGAGGTCGATGTCGCGGTGGCGCTCGGCGACGGTCTGCCAGCCGGCGCCCTGATAGATGCGGGCGTCGGGGTCCATATTGTCGCGCTCGTTGGTCCACTCCCACAGGTTGCCGGTCATGTCGTAGGCCCCGTCGGCGCTGACGCAGTCGTCGAAGTGCCCGGTGGGCGCTTCGGTGGCCATCTCGGCGCCGGCGGGCAAGAACGCCTCGCGCACGTTGCAGGCGCCGTTCTCGAAGGCCTGCCCGTAGGGGTACGACAGGCCGTTCGCGCCGCCGCAGGCCAAGGTCAGCTCGGCGCTGCTGCACAGCCGCCAGCCGATGGCCTCGCAGGCGGCGTTGGCGTCGCGCCAGCGCACGCTGTGCCACGGGCGGACGCCGGGCCGAGAGCACGCCTCGGTGGCCACCTCGGGGGCTTCGAAGACCTGGCCCTGCGACTGGGCGCAGGGGAAGGCCTGGTCGGCGCTGGCCAGCGGATGGCTGGCCTCGTAGGTGAAGATGTGGAAGACGCGGCCGCGGTCGTCGAGCTCGACGAACTCGGGCTCGCCGGCGCAGTCGAGCGGCCCCTCGATGCCTTCGGCGCGCCGGCGGCCTTCGTTGCAGACCACCATCGCCGCGTCGGGGCCGGCGTCCTGCATCATGATCACCGTCGGGTCGCTGCCGTCGCCCTCGGCGGGGCCGCAGCCGGCGAGGCCCGCGGTGATGACGCTCGCGGCGAAGAGGGCCAGCGGGGCGGCGGGCCGGGAGAGGCGTCGGGACATGGGCTGCTCCTGGGCTGCGGTCGCCGGTAGAGTGCATCATCGGCGGGGTCGCCCGCCAGCCGGGAGCCGCCGATGGCGGCCGGGAGGTCGAGAACGTGCGCAGGGGCATCGGTCGAGCGGTGAGCCGGGCCGGTATCGGGCTGCACAGCGGCCGGCCGTGCCGGGCGACGCTGCAGCCGTCGGCGCGGCGGGGCTGGTGGCTCTGTGGGTCGCGGGTGGGCATCGCGGCGGTCGCCGACGGCGCGCTGGCCAGCACGCTGAGCACGGCGCGGGGGCCGGTGAGCACCGTCGAGCACCTCTTCGCCGCGCTGCACGGGGCGGGCGTCGACGACGTGGCGATCGAGGTCGACGGCGGCGAGCTGCCGATCCTCGACGGCAGCGCGGCGCCCTGGCTGGCGGCGATCGAAGAGGCCGCGCCGTTCGAGCGGGCGGGGGCCGGTCCGGCGCCGCTGGTCGTCTCGCGGCCGGTTCGGGTGGGCGATACCCGGCGGTGGATCGAGGCGACGCCCGCGCCGCGGCTGGCGTTGTCGGTGACCATCGACTTCCCGCTGTTGGGTCGGCAGCGCTTCGCGGCGCCGCTGGCCGACTTCGCCGCGGTGGCCGACGCCCGGACGTTCGGCTTCGCCCGCGACGCGGCGGCGCTGCACGCGGCGGGCAAGGCCCGCGGGGCCGGCCTGGACAACGCGGTGGTCTTCGACGATGCCGGCCGCCCGCTGGCCCCGCTGCGTCACGCCGACGAGCCCGCGCGGCACAAATGGCTCGATCTGGTGGGTGATCTGGCCCTGCTCGGGCGTCCGCTGCGCGCGCGGGTCGAGGCGGTCTGCGCGGGGCATGCGCTGCACCACGAGCTGGTGCGCGCGCTGCTCGCGGGGCCGGTCGCCGGGGTGTCTGAAGGGGCCGGCGCGACCGATAGGGCGGCCGGCGATTCTTGATCGGGGGCCCGCAGCCTGCGAAAACGGGTCCGACACGTCTCTACGGAGGTCCTCGATGCGCCTCGTCTCGCTCGCGCTCGCCCTGCTCGCCGTCGCCGTCGTTCCGCTCGCCGGTTGCGGCGGCGCGCCCCAGATGACCCAGGTCACCCCCGGCCCGCACATCCCCGGGCTCAAGCTCAGCGGCAAGTGGTACAGCGCCGAGTTCGGCGACATGCGGTTGATCCAGGACGACAAGCGGGTGACCGGCACCTACGAAGACCCGCGCGGCCCCGACCACAACGGGCGCTTCGACGGGCGCGTCGAGGGCGACGTGCTGTGGCTCGATTGGATCAAGCCGGGCAATACGGTCGCCGCGGTCTTCCCGATGCGCGGCAGCATGTGGGCCCGAATCACCGTCAAGGACGGCATCACCCGGGTCGAGGGGGAGTGGGGCTACGACGAGAACCACTCCGACGGCGGCACGTGGTCGGCGGAGAAGTCGCAGTTCCAGTAGGTCCGGCCCCGGGCCGGCGGCTCTTCAGCCGTCGAACACCGCCACCAGCTGCTCTTCGATGGCGGCCAGCCGGCCGTCGGGCCCGTAGAGCTCGCCCCGCGCCGCCACATGCCCGTCGGCGGCCTGCTGCACCGCCCCGCGAAAGCCCCAGAAAGCCTCGGCGTCGAAGGTCTCCGGCATCGCCGCGAAGGTGGTCGACCAGCTCACCGTGCTCGCCGGCACCGGCCGGCTCGCCATCGTCAGGATCGGGCTCGGCCAGGCGTCGAGCAGGCCGAGCACCGCGGCGTGCGGCGGGGCGCCGGCGCCGTCGTGGAAGCGCACGTGGCCTTCGATGATCGCGGTCTTGGCGCCGGTGAACGGCAGGTTCTCGCTGGCGTAGCGGAAGTCGATGTGCTCGACGAAGCGCGGCATCACGCCCTCCCAGTAGGGCATCGCCTTCAGCGACTCCGGCTCGGGCAGCGCGGGCGGCGGGGCCGGCTCGACGACCAGCTTCGACGGGCGGGCGGCGCCGAGGGCGGCGGTGATCTGGGTGCGGATGGCGTCATCCTGGATCAGCTCGGCGCGCACGTGGCTGAACGAGCGGCCCTCGCGCAGCACGGTGGTCCTGATCTCGACCGGGCCGGGGCCGAGCGGGGCGACGAAGGTCCCGTGCACCGAGCGCGGCAGGCGGTCGGCGGCGACCCGTCGGCGGGCCGCCTCGAGCCCCAGCCCGGCGACCACGCCGCCGAACGTGGCCCGGCCTTGCAGCCACTCGGGGCCCACCTCGGCGGCGAAGCGATCGGGGGCGAGCGGGGTCAGCTTCAGGGCGGCAGCGAACGACGACATCGGGGCTCCGTGGGCGGTGCGGCGGCAGATGGATGCCGCGCCGGCCGTTCGGGTCTCGCCCGGCGTCGGCCCGCCTTGCGCAACACGGGCCGGATCGTCCACCGTCAGGCGAGCAGCGTCCTGGGGGGAACGGGTGTCTCTGCCATCACTTCGCCGGGTCGGCCCGGCGCTCATCGCGTTGTCGGCGCTCGCGCTCGGCTGCGTCGATATTCCAGCTCCGACCGCGCCCGCGGCCGACGGCGCTCGGCCGACCGATGCTGCGGCTGACGGTCGACCGGCCGACATGGCCCCCGACGTGACGCAGGCCCCCGACGGCGCGGCGGATGTCGCGCCCGCGCTCGACGGGCCGCCCGCGCCGGACGCGCTGCCGGGCTCGGACATGCTGCCGGCGCCCGACATGCTGCCCGAGCCAGAGCCCGACATGCTGCCCGAGCCGGAGCCCGACATGCTGCCCGAGCCGGAGCCCGACATGGCCCCCGAGCCGGAGCCCGACATGGCCCCCGAGCCGGAGCCCGACATGGCCCCCGAGCCGGAGCCCGACATGGGGCCACTGCCCGAGCCCGGCGTACTGCGGCTCAGCATCGACGGCCGCCCCATCGACGGCCCGCTCGTCTTCCCGCCGGCGCCCGTCGGCGACAACCGGAGCGTGGTGGTGACGCTCGACAACGTCGGGCTCGGGCCGTTGTCGGTCCAGCCCGATCCGGCCATCGCCGACATCGAGGGGCTGGGCGGCTTCAGCGTGGAGGGGCTCGATCGGCCGCTGCTGTTGCAACCCGAGCAGAGCCGCGGGGTTCGCATCGTCTTCTCGCCGCTGATCGCGGGCCCGGCGGCGGCGCATATCTCCTTCGCGCCCCGCGACGGCCAAGCGCGCACGGTCACCGTCGGGGCGGTCGGCACCCGCAGCACGCTCGTCGCCCTCGGCGCGGACGAAGACAACTTCCAGGAAGCCGGCATCGTCCGGCGCAGCGCAGACGGCGGGGCCTCCTGGGGGCTGGGGGTGCTGCCGCTCGCGCTGGGGCCGTCGGCGGACGTCGTCTGCGGCGGCACCTGCCGCGCGGCGCTCGATCCGGCGGGCCCGGCGGACGCCGTCTGCGTGGCGGTGGGCGGCGCGGCGAACGGGCGCATCGTCTACACCGACGACGGCCTGCAGTGGTTCGAAGCCGACGTGGGCGGCATGCCGAGCCCCTTCATCGCGGTCGATTACGGGCCGCCATGGTACGCGCTGGGCCAGATGGGCGAGATCTACGCGTCGGACGATGGCACCCAGTGGCGTCAAGCGGACGGCGTCGACGTGGCGCGGGGGCGGCCGGCCGACATGGCCGTCGGCAGCGACGGCACGATCACCGTCGTCGGCAGCGGCGGCGCTCTATGGCGGATCCCCGAGCGGGTGGGCGCCGAGGTGCTGATCAACGAAGACCTGACCCGGGTGGCCGATGGCCTGGCCGCGGACTTCGTGGCGGTCGGCGACAACGGGCGCTGGACGTGGGGTTCGGCCGGCGACTCGGACAACGGGGCGCTGGCCGATGCGCTCGGGCTGACCGATGTCGTCTACGCGGCCGGCAACCGCTTCGCCGGCTGGATCGCGGTCGACGGCACGTCGTTCTGGCGTTCGCTCGACGGCGTCAACTGGCAGGCGCCGACCGCCGGTGGCGTCGAGCGCCTGGCCGTGGCCGGCGACCTCTTCGGGCTGCGCGGCGGGTTCGCCTATCGCTATTCGCCCGACGCGCGGGCCTTCGAGCGGCTGCCGGAGAGCCCGACGCGCCTCTCGGCCATCGCCGGGGGCACGCTGTGCAACGAACCGCCGCCGCCGGGGGACGAGCTTTGAGCGTCGCGCAGATCGCATGGCGTCGGGTAGCGGGCCTGCTCGCGCTCGCCGCGCTCACCGGCTGTGTCGATATCCCCGATCCGACCGCGGGGGTCGACCGCGGCGGGCCGGTCGGCGATCAGGCTGCGCCCGGCGACATGCGGACCGCCGATACCGACGCCCGCGACGTCGCGGTCGACATGGCCCGGGCTGAGGACGCCGGGCTCGCACCGGATCTGGCGCCGGACAGCGCGCTTCGGCTCGACATGGCCCCCATCGTCGACATGGCCCCCGTCGTCGATATGGCCCCCGATCTGGCGCCGACCCCCGACATGGCGCCGCCGCTCGCCGCGCTGCGCATCGAGCGCGTCGGACGCCCCGGCGAAGAGCCGCTCTTGCTCGATCCGGTGCCCGTGGGCGGCGCCAGCCGCAGTCAGGTCGTGCTCGACAACATCGGCGAGGTGCCGCTGACCATCCTGCCCGGCGTGCGGCTCGATCCCGGCCAGCGGGGTGATGCCTTCGCGGTCGATCGTCTGCCTCAGGCGGTGCAGCTCGAGCCGGGCGAGTCGCGGGTCCTGGTCGTCGTCTTCACACCGGTCGAGCCGGGGCCGGCCTCGGCGGCCCTGCTGGTGCAGCGGCGGGACGGGGTCAGCCATCGGGTCGGCATCGGCGCGGTGGCCTATCACGACGCGCACGTCGTGCTCGCGGCCGGCGGCGCCGACGCGCAGGAGGCCTCGGTCTCCCACGGCACGTATACCGGCGGCGCGGCGTGGGACGCGCGGGCGTTGCCGGCGACGCTCGGGCGCTTTGTCGACGCGGCCTGCGGCGGGGTCTGCCGGGCCGATGGCGACCCCGCCGGCCCGTCCGACGCCCGCTGCATCGTCGTCGGCGAGCAGGGCGGCGACGGCATGATCCTCACGACAGACGACGGCGCGCGGTGGGTCGAGGCCCAGACCGACGGCAGGCCGCCGCCTTTTCTCGGCGTCGACTACGGCCCGCCGTGGTACGCGGTCACCACGGAGCGCACCCTGTGGACCTCCGAAGACGGTACGCGCTGGCAGCAGTCGGAGCAGTTCGGGCAGGCGCGCGGGCTGCCCCGCGATCTCGCGGTCGACCGCGACGGTCAGGTCTTCATCGTCGGCGCGGGCGGCGCGCGGTGGTGGGTGCCCGCGCGCAACGACGGGCTGCAGGTCGTCGCCGAGACGTTGACCCGGGTGGCCGACAGCCCCGATGGGAACTTCCTCGCCGTCGGCGAGGGCGGGCGCTGGGTCCATGTCGACCCCGACGGCGCGGGCGCGACGGCGACCGAGATCGGCGTGCCCGATCTGACCGATGTCGCGGTGGGCTTCGCGCCCGGCGAGTCGGGCTGGACCGCCGTCAGCCCCGGGCGCGTCTATCGCATGCGTCAGGCGGATATGTGGCCCGTCGCGGCCGCCGGCGCGCTGGAGCGGGTGGCGGTCGGCGAGCAGTTCGCGCTCGGCGTGGGCGGCGGTACGGTCTACCGATTCGACCCCGACGCCAATACCTACGCCCCGCTGGCCACCAGCCCGCCGTGGGCCATGACCATCGCCGCCGGCCGGGTCTGCCCCGACGCGCCGTGATCAGCGCCGACCGAGCGCGCGCCCCAGCAGCCGAGCGCCGGTCGAGCCGACCCGCTTGCCCAGCCGCAGCGCCATCTCGGCGGCGCCCTCGGTGGGCGGCGGCAGGTGCTTGGGCGGCGCCGGCATGCGGTCGTCCACCGGCGGGCGGCCGTCGTCCTCCTCCGCGGGCCGTGGGGTGCGCAGGGCGGTGAGCAGCGCGTCCTTGTCGAAGCGCACCCGCACCACCACCCGGCCCGTCTCGACCCGCATGTTGCGCACGGTGAGCACGTCGAGCAGCGGCACCCGGGCGTCGCCGATGGGCAGCACCTTGTCCAGCGCCGACAGGTTGCCCAGGCCGATGTGCAGCCGCCCGTGCTCGTAGCTCAGCTGCCGCGGGAAGCGATCGCGGACCAGCGCCAGCAGCGACGGCGTGTGCAGGATGCGGCCCATGATCAGCTTGGCCATCGGCGGCAGGCTGCGCATGCCCAGTGACTCTTCGACGAGCTGCAGCCCGCCTTGCGGCCGCAGCACCACGAAGCGGCCGATCGGATCGATGCGCGCCTGCTCGAGTTCGAAGACCTGCTCCACCTCGGGGGTCAGCGGCACGCCCTTCGAGCGCAGGTCGACCCGCAGCCGCACCAGGAAATGCCCCGGGCGGCACAAGAGCCGCACCCGATCGATGGGGTCGGGCATGCTCAGCTCGCCGAGCAGCCCGTCGAGCATGGCTTCGGGCAGGCAGAAGCGCCCCTCGCCCAGGGCGCTCCAGGTATTGCCGTCGAGCAGTTCGGCGAGCAGCGAGTGGACCGGCAGATTCATCGGCGATTCCCGGGCGGTGGCAGACGATCGATAGGACCGCGACCGGCCGCCGATCGCAAGTTCCTCTCGCCGCGCCCCTGCCGCGCTGCCGACCGGGCGGCAGCCTACTCGTAGACCATCCACAGGTGGCCGGGGAACAGCCATGACAGCCCCTCGCGCAGCCGATCGCGCCAGTTCTCCCAGTTGTGCCCGTCGCGGCTCTCCACCAGCCGCACGTCGATGCCCAGGTCGCGCAGAAACGGCGCCATCGAGCGGTTCTCGTAGATCAGGCTCTCGTACATGCCGCAGCTCATGAAGACCCGATCGGCGGGGCGGCCGGGCGCGGCGCGGAAGGCGTTGACGAACTCGACGACCGGGTCGAAGGCCGGCCCGCGCTTGTGCTCGCCGATGTCGGTGAACGCGAACGAGCCCGACTGCAACAGCAGCTTGCCGAAGGTGCCCGGCCGGCGCCACGCCGCCGAGAGGCTGGCCACCGCGCCGAAGCTCGCCCCCATCAGGCCGCGCTGGGCCGGCGTGCCGAAGAGCGGATAGCGATCCTCCATGTAGGGCACGACCGTCTCGGCGAGGAAGGCCACATGGCGCGGGTCGTCGGGGTACTCGACCATGCGATCGCCCGGGTGGCTCAAGGCCACGATCAGCGGGGCGACCTCCTGGCGGTGGATCAGGTTGTCGAGCACCGTCTGCAGCGCCGCGTAGTTCACGTAGTCGCCGCCGTCGTGCACGATCAGCAGCGGGTAGCGCCGCGTGCGCCGAAAACGGGCGGGCAGATACACCGTGACGTGGCGCTCTTCGCCGAAGGGCGTCTCGCGGAAGCGCAGCTCCTCCAGCGTGCCGGGGCGGGTCTCGGGGTCGTGCTCGATCCACTCCGGGGTGTCGTAGCCCTCGCCGATGGCCACCGAGTTGGCGCCGAACGGATCGTGGGCCATGCGCGGGTTGAGCGGGTCGCGCACCCAGCGCCCGCTGCCGCCGTCGATGACCTCGAGCTTGTACTCGACCCGGCTCAGCGGCGGGATCTCGACGGTGACGAACCACAGATCGGTGTCGCCGATACGGCGGAAGGGCACCGTCGACGGCAGCCCGTAGACGAAGTGGCGCAAGAAGACCCGATCGACGTAGCCCCGATAGACGAAGGTCACCTCGCGCCCCTCGACCAGCGGCCACTCGTGGGCCGCGAGCAGCGCGTCGATGCCCTCGCGGGTATGGGGCCCCTCCTGCGCGAAGCGTTGGATGGCGTGCATCAGCCGTCCTCCTGCGCGGCGTCCACCGGCGCGGCGTCCACCGGCGGCAGCGCCCGCGGCCCGGCGGTCGAGCCCGAGAGCCGCACCTCGCCGTCCGACGCCAGCAGCCGGGCGCCTTCGGTGCGCCAGGCCCCGTCGATGCGCTCGATGTGATCGCCGAGGTCGAGCGGCACGCACGCCGCCGGCCGGAAGCGGCGGGCCATCAGCCGCACCCGCTCGCGGTCGTCGAGGCGCAGCCGGCGCTTCGCGTGGGGCAGCACCACCACGTCGGGGGCCAGGCCCAGCCCGAAGTCGAGCAGCTCGGCGTCCCCCGCGCCCCACGGCGGCTGGTCGTGAAACAGCACCACCCGATCGGTCAGCGCCATCGCGCCCGCCGACCACGCGATCAGCGTCTTGTCCCGCAGCATCGGCTCGAGGGCGAAGAGCCGCAGCCGCCCGAGCAGCACCGCGACGTGACCGCCGGCGAGGATCACCGAGTCGCAGTCTTCGAGCATGCGCGACAGCGCCGCCCGCTGCCCGGCCACCGCCGCCCGCGCGCCGGGGTGGGCCTCGCTCTCGAACTCGAGGTTGGTCTCGGTGATGCGCTGCAGGTGGTGGGCGTCGAGCGCGCGCACCGCGGTCACCGCCGAGGCCCGCTCGGGGTCGAGCAGCGTCGGGTCGCCCTGCATGCCGAAGAGCTTGCGCGCGGTGCGCATCAGGCCCGCCAGCCGCTCGCGATACAGCGCCTGCAGCCGGCGCAGGCGGTCCTGGCGGGCGCGGTGGGCCAGGGCCAGCACTGGATCCTCGGTGCGCAGCCGCTCCCAGCGCGCGTAGAGCCGCAGGTTGACCGTCGGCAGCCCCAGGGCCGCCTCGAGCTCTTCGGTCTCGTCCTCGCGCTCCTGCCAGCCGGCGGTGATGACGGCGCACGGGCCGCGCACGCCCAGCCGGCGGGCGGCCTCGCCGACGGTGGGTTTCAGCCGCTGTGGGCCGAGCAGGGCGACGGGCTTCATCGGGTGCCTCGCAGGTGGTCGATCAAGGCGCGCACCATACAGCATGCCGGCCGCCGACGCGCGCCTGCAGTCGCCCACAGCCATGCGAACGGCCGGGTGCGGTGATGTGGAAGCCGCCGACGCTGAGCGACGAGCCCTACCGCGCCGAGCCGGGCCGGTACCAGTCGAAGCTGTTGCGGCGGCGCAGGTTGGTCAGCGCGAGGCTGATCGAGACATCCAGCGCGCGCACGTGATGCCACCAGCCCACCGGCAGGAATACGGCGTCCCCCGGCTCGAGCACCACTCGCTTGAAGCGGACGCCGCCGTGCCCGCCCGTATCCGCTTCGGGGTCGGCCGCGGCGTACATCGCGCGGGCGCCGTCGAGCAGCGTCGTCTCGAGCGGCGAGGCCAGGGTGATGCGTTTGCGGCCGTAGAGCTGCACGAAGAGGATGTTGCAGGTGTCGTGGTGCAGCGGGGTCACCGTGCCCGCCGGGCCCAGCCAGAGCGCGCTGGCGCCCTTCCAGCGGTCGGGGCGGAACCACGCCGGGTCGAAGGGCACGTCGTCCATCAGCGATGCCATCGCCGGGTCTTCGAGCACCCGGTTCTGGGCGACCATGTAGCAGTCATTGCTCGGCCCCAGCGCGCGGATGCGATCGACGAAGGCCGACAATGGCATCACCCGGGTGTGATCCGGGGTGTGCATGTCATAGTCCGGATCACGCTCCCGGTCGTCGGTCACCTTGACCTCGACGGCGCCGTAGCGCGCGGCGAGCGACTCGGGGGTCCAGCGGCGCGCGGGCCAGTCGGCGGCGAAGCCGGGCAGCACCACCGGCTGCCAGGCGGCGAAGTGCTCGGCGTAGAAACGCGCCGCGGAGAGCCCGGGGCGTCGCGGGATGGCATCCGGCGCCTCGGCGGTCTCGGCGAGCAGGCGCCCCATGCGATGGATCAGCTCCAGCTGGCGCAGCCGACGCGTCGCCCGGCGGCCGGCGGCCAGCTCGGGGCTGTCGGCGATGGCGCGGACCACTTCGGTGACCCGCTCGGTCAGTGATGGAGTGCCATCGGGGGTGATGTGCATGCCATCGGATATGCTATCCGGTGTGTCATTCATGCCATGTGTGGCATGGTTGGAGTCATCTTTGGGGTCATCTTTGGAGTCATCGGCGATGCCTTTCACGGCGCCGTACGCGATCAACTCGGCCGCGATGCGCTCGACGGGCAGGCCGCGCAGCAGGTTGTCGGCCACCCACCCGCGCAGCGCCGCGGAGAGGGCTAGGGGGCTCTCGGCAGGCATGACGGCTCAGGCGGGCTCTTCGGGGTCCTCGGGCGCCGGCATCGGCGGCGGGGGCGGGGGCATCGGCGGGGGCATCGGCGGCGGCGGCCCCATGTCTTCCTCGGGCGCGGGCATGGGCGGCGGCGGCAGGTCCGCGTCGGGCCGAGGCGGCGGCATGGGCGCGGGCGGGCCCAGGTCTTCCTGCGGCGGCGGCATGGGCGGCGGCATAGGCGGCGGCGGGCCCATGTCGTCGCCCGGATCGGGCATCGGCGGCATGGGCGGCGGCGGGCCCATGTCGTCGCCCGGGTCGGGCATGGGCGGCGGCATGGGGGCGATCTGAGCGTCGAGGCCCATGTCTTCGCCGGGATCGGGCATGGGCGGCGGCATGGGCGCGATCTGAGCGTCGAGGCCCATGTCTTCACCGGGGCCGGGCATGGGCGGCGGCATCGGCGGCTGCGCGTCGACCCCCGTGTCGGGGTCGGGCGGCACCATCGGCGCGATGATCTCCATGTCGGGCGTGGGCTCGGGCTCTTGCGGGTCGCAGGCGGCGCCGGCGAGCAGCGCGCTGCCGAGGCCGATCAGCGGCAGCGGGCTGAGCCGCAGGCCGCGGCGGCGATCGTCGTCTCCCATGCTTCGAAACTCCCGGCGTCACGCGTCGGCGACAGCGTCTCATGGGCCCGGGGGTGCTCGCAATCGCCGCACGAGCCGCCGCTCAGCGGCCGAGCAGCCGCTGGAAGAAGCCTTTGCCCGCCGCCTTGTCCTGCAGGCTGACGATGCGCTTCTCGAGCTGCTTGCGGGTGCGCACGCCGACGAAGACGTCTTCGAGGCGCCCGTTGAGGTAGAAGCCGATCGTGGGCAGCGACTTGATGCCCACCGCCTCGGCGATGGCCCGCGCGCGGTCGGTATCGACCTTGACGAAGCGCACCTCGGGGTGGGCTTCGGCGAGCGCGGCGAAGATCGGGGCCAGCCGGCCGCAGGGTCCGCACCAGGCGGCCCAGAAGTCGACGACGACCGGCATCTCGGCTTCGAGCACCGTCTCGAGGAACTCGTCTTTGGTCCAGACCTCGGTGATCCCGGCGGGCGGGGCCTCGGGGGTGTCGGCGGTCATCGTCTGCTCCTGTATCGCGGTCGCTCGGGGCGCCGATGGTGCGCCCGAACCGGGCCCCCGTGCAATCGCCGTGCGCAGGCGACCGGGCCGCGGGGCGCGCGCTCCGGACCCGGATGGGAGCCGGCGTCTCGATGTGTTGCACGCGTCTTGCGCGATTTTGGGTGATTCTGGCCGCGTTTCGTTCGGGTAACGCGCTGACGGGCGGCGGGACGGAACGGTAGCGGTCTCAGGGCGCATGCACCGCTCTCGATCGGCCCGGGTGTAACCGGATCGTACGCCCCGTCAGCAGATCGGCGGCAGCGGGCGGATCTGGCACGGGTCTTGAGAAGGCCCCGCGCGAACTCGGCGGCCCGCCCCGCGCGGCCCGTCGCCTCTCGCGGAGCGCTGTCATGAAGATCGAACGCATCCTCGTCCCGGTGGACTTCTCCGACTGCGCCCGCGCGGCGGTGCGCTACGGCATGGCCCTCGCCGAGCGGCTGGGCGCCGAGGTCGAGATCCTGCACGTCTACGAGCCGCCCTACTACGTCGGCGACATGATGGTGCAGCCCCCCGACGCCGCGGCCGTCTCGGTGCAGGATTATGTGCGCAACCAGTCGGAGAAGCTGCTCGGCGAGATGCTCGACGGCGTCGAGGCGGTGGCCGACAAGCGCCCCCGACGGGTGCTGATCGCCGGCAACCCGGCCACGATCATCGCCGAGAAGGGCGCCGACTTCGACATGGTCGTGATGGGCACCCACGGCCGCACCGGCCTGGGGCACCTGCTGATGGGCAGCGTCGCCGAGAAGGTCCTGCGCCAGTGCAAGACGCCGGTCCTGGTGGTGCGCGCCGAGGCCGCCGCCGAGACCGCCTGAGCCACGTTCGAGCCCGCGCCGGCTCGGGGGAGCCGGCCCCGGCTCCCGGAGTCCGTCCCATGGACGTCATCTATCTGTTGTTGCCCCTCGCGCTCGGCTTCGTGCTGGCCGGGGTGGCGCTCTTTGCATTCGCCGCCCGGTCGGGTCAGTTCGACGACCTCGAGACCCCCGCCCGCCGCGCGCTGTTCGATGATCTGGAGGAAAGCGGGCGATGACCAGCGACCTCGAAACGCCCACCGAGGCACTCTCCGACGCGGGGCTCGAGACCTTCGCCTACGACGACGCGATCGTGCGCAAGTTCGTCGTGGCCACGGTCTTCTGGGGCGTGATCGGCATGCTCGCCGGTCTGCTGGCCGCGCTGCAGCTCGCCAGTCACCACTTCAACCTCGAGCTGCCCTACATCACCTTCGGCCGGCTGCGCCCGATCCACACCAACGCGGTGATCTTCGCGTTCGTGGGCAACGCGATCTTCGCCGGCTCGTACTACGCGACCCAGCGGCTGCTCAAGACGCGGCTGTTCAGCGATACGCTCTCGAAGATCCACTTCTGGGGCTGGCAGCTCATCATCGTCGGGGCCGCGGTCACCTTCGCGCTGGGCATCACCGTTTCGAAGGAGTACGCCGAGCTCGAGTGGCCGCTCGACGTGGCGGTGGCGGTGATCTGGATCATCTACGCCATCAACTTCTTCGGCATGCTCAAGACCCGCCGCGAGAAGCACCTCTACGTGGCGATCTGGTTCTTCATGGCGTCGATCATCGCCGTCGCGCTGCTGCACGTGGTCAACTCGCTGGCGGTGCCGGTCTCGCTCTTCAAGAGCTACCCGATCTTCGCCGGGGTGCAGGACGCCCTCGTGCAGTGGTGGTACGGGCACAACGCGGTGGCGTTCTTCCTGACGACGCCCTTCCTCGGGCTGATGTACTACTACCTGCCCAAGGCGGCCGAGCGGCCGGTCTACAGCTATCGGCTGTCGATCATCCACTTCTGGTCGCTGATCTTCATCTACATGTGGGCCGGGCCGCACCACCTGCTCTACACCGCGCTGCCCGAGTGGGCGCAGGCGCTGGGCACCGCGTTCTCGATCATGCTGATCGCGCCGTCGTGGGGCGGCATGATCAACGGCCTGCTGACCCTGCGCGGGGCGTGGGACAAGCTGCGCACCGATCCGGTGCTCAAGTTCATGGTGGCGGCGGTGACCTTCTACGGTCTGTCGACCTTCGAGGGGCCGATGATGTCCCTCAAGTCGGTCAACAGCCTGAGCCACTACACCAACTGGACGGTGGCCCACGTGCACGGCGGGGCGCTGGGTTGGAACGGCTTTCTGACCTTCGGCATGCTCTACTGGTTGGTGCCGCGGCTGTGGCGCCGCAAGGGCAAGGCCCCCGAGCTGTTCAGCGTCAAGCTGGCCAACGCGCACTTCTGGCTGGGCCTGGTGGGCATCGGCTTCTACGTGCTGTCGATGTGGGCCGCGGGCATCGCCGAGGGCCTGATGTGGAAGGAGTTCGACGCCGACGGCCGCCTGGTCTACGGCACCTGGTCGGACACCCTGCCCACGCTGTTCCCGATGTACATCATCCGGGCGGTGGGCGGCGCGCTCTACATCACCGGCCTCTTCATGATGGTCTACAACCTCATCAAGACCGCGAAGGGCGCCGACACCGAGGATCAGGTCGCCCAGGCGCCGGCGCTCAAGGCCGAGGTCACCGAGGAGAAGGGCCACTGGCACCGTCTGCTGGAGGGTCGCCCGGTCCGTTTCACGATCTACACCACCATCGCGGTGGCCATCGGCGGGGCCATGGAGATCATCCCCAGCCTGCTCATCGAGAGCAACGTGCCGACCATCGCCTCGGTCAAGCCGTACACCCCGCTCGAGCTCGAGGGGCGTGACATCTACATCGCCGAGGGCTGCTACAACTGCCACAGCCAGATGATCCGGCCCTTCCGGGCGGAGACCGAGCGCTACGGCGAGTACAGCAAGGCCGGCGAGTTCATCTACGACCGGCCCTTCCAGTTCGGCTCGCGGCGTATCGGCCCCGACCTGCACCGGGTCGGCGGCAAGTACCCCGACATGTGGCACTACAACCACATGCTCGACCCGCGCTCGACGTCGGAGGGCAGCGTCATGCCGGCGTATCCCTGGCTCTTCGAGGATGAGCTCGACCTGAGCCTGACGGCGACCAAGCTGCGCGCGTTCCAGATCTTCAACGCGCCCTACAGCGACGACGACGTGAAGAACGCCGAGGCGAACGCCCGGGCCCAGGCGGCGCAGATCGCCGAGGGGCTGCAGGCGCAGGTCGCGACCCTGCCCGATATCCGCGACAAGCAGATCGTGGCGCTGATCGCGTATCTGCAGCGGCTGGGCACCGACATCAAGCAGGCGGAAGGGAGCGCGGCCCGATGAAGAACTTCGTTTTGTCGCAGACCGACTATCTGGTGTTCCCGCTGATCGCGGTGGTGCTGTTCTTCGTATTCTTCGTGGCCATGCTGTTCTGGGTCTACCGACCCGGCTCGAAGGCGGTCTACGCCGACCGCAGCCAGCTGGCTCTCGAAGACGGACGGGCGCCCCGGGGAGGTGAGTGATGAGCCGCGATACCAACGAGATCCTCGATCACGACTACGACGGCATCCGCGAGTACGACAACCCCTTGCCCCGCTGGTGGGTGGCGCTGTTCTGGTTCGGCATCGTCTTCGGCATCGTCTACGTGCCGTACTACATCTTCGGCCCCGGCCCGCTGGCCGCCGAGGAGTACGCCGCGGAGATGGCCGCCGCCGAGGCGGCGATGCCCGAGAAGAAAGAGCTCAGCGCCGACGATCTGCTCGTGGCCCAGAAGGACCCCGCGCGCATCGCCCGCGGCAAGGAGACCTTCGGCAAGCTGTGCGCCGCCTGCCACGTGGCCGACGGCGGCGGCCTGGTGGGGCCGAACCTGACCGACGAATTCTGGATCCACGGCGGCTCGATGGCCGATGTGGTGAAGGTGATCACCGAGGGCGTGCCCGAGAAGGGCATGATCAGCTGGAAGACTCAGCTCTCGCCCGAGGAGATCGTCGACGTCTCGGCCTACGTGAAGTCGCTGGTCGGCACCACGCCGGCCAACCCCAAGGCGCCGCAGGGCGAGAAGTACACCGGCACCTGATCCGCCGCGGCATCTCGCCGCGGCGCGGCGGGTCGGTGACGTCCATCGACGCCGACCCGCCCGCTGGACGCCCCGCCCCACGCGGCACGCCCTTTGCTCTGACCTCTCGGCGATCACTTCGGCAAGACCGGGCAGCACGCTCGAGTTGATGGCGCCCGGACGAACAGACCGGCCGCGAAGAGGAGACATCCCATGCCGCTCGCCGAGAACGACACCGTCACCACCATCGGAGAAGGCGGCCGCCGGGTTTGGCTCTACCCGCTCAAGGTCTGGGGCCGCTTCGTCACCGCGCGCACGCTCTTCGGTTGGTTCCTCTTCGCCGCGCTGCTCGTCGCCCCCTGGATCGACGTCGGCGGACACCCGGCGATGATGTTCGACATCCCCCATCGCCGGTTCTACCTGTGGGGGCTGACGCTCTTCGCCACCGACGCCAACTACCTGCTGTTCCTCTTCGGCAGCTTCATCTTCTCGGTGTTCCTGTTCACCGCCCTGCTCGGGCGGGTGTGGTGCGGCTGGGCCTGCCCCCAGACGGTGTTTCTCGAGGGCATCATCCGCCCCATCGAGCAGCTCATCGAGGGCAAGCCGAGCCAGCGAAAGAAGCTCGACAACGCGCCGTGGACCGTCGGCAAGGTGTGGAAGAAGGGGCTGAAGCTGACGGCGTTTCTGGTGGTGGCCGGCGCCATCTCGACGACGGTGGTGGCCTATTTCATCGGCCGCGAGGGTATCTTCGAGGCCCAGGCCGACCCTTTCAGCCATCCGGCGGCCACCAGCATCTTCATCGTGCTCACCGCGGTGCTCATGTTCGACTTCACCTGGTTTCGCGAGCAGGTGTGCATCGTCGCCTGCCCCTACGGGCGCTTTCAGTCGGTGCTGATGGACGCCGACTCGCTGACCATCGCCTACGACGCCGAGCGCGGCGAGCCCCGGGGCAAGGCCCGCGACCCCTCCGCGGGGGACTGCGTCGACTGCAAGAAGTGCGTGCAGGTGTGTCCGACGGGCATCGACATCCGCAAGGGCGTGCAGATGGAGTGCATCAACTGCACCGCCTGCATCGACGCCTGCGACTCGATCATGGACAAGCTCGGCCGCGAGCGCGGGCTGGTGCGCTACACCTCGGAGAACGCGCTGGCCGGCGGCAAGCTGCGGCTGCTGCGGCCGCGGGTGGTGCTCTACGCCATCGTGCTCGTGGCCATCGGCACCGGCTTCGCGACCGCGCTGACCCTGCGTCAGCCGGTGGAGATCGCGATGACCCGCCCGCCGGGTGATCCTTTCGTGGTGCGCCCCGACGGGCAACTGCAGAACATGATGCGGCTGCGCATCGCCAACAAGACCGATGCCCCGCGGCGCTTCACCGCCACGGTGGTCTCGCCGGCCGATGGCACGCTGCACGCGCCCATCGCCGACATGCGGGTGGCCCCCCAGCAGGTGGGTCAGTTCCCCGTATTGCTCATCCGACCGTCGGCGGAGGCCCGGGCCACGAAGTTCGTGATCCGGGTGGACGGCGACGACGGCTACACCGACACCGTCGACGCGGTGTTCCTCGCGCCGCCGCCCTCGAGCGACGGGAAGGCAGGCTCCGATGAAGGCCGATGACACCCCCGAGACCGCGCCCCGCCGCTCGCTGTGGCCCTACGGCATCATCATCTCGCTGAGCCTGGTGGTCGTCTGGCTCTTGTCGTTCGTCGTCTTCGCCTCGAGCCAGATGCCGGTGCTCGAGAGCGAGACCGCCTACGCCGACTCGCTGGAGTACGACAGGATCATGGCTGATCGGGCGGCGAGCGCGGCCCTCGGCTGGCGGGTCGACGTCGATGTCATGGACGACGCGGTGGTCTATCGCATCACCGACGCCGAGGGGCGCCCGGTGCGCGGGCTCTCGGGCACGCTGCGCATGGCGCGCCCCGATACCCAGGCGGCCGACGCCGAGGTCGAGTTCGCCGAGCAGGCCCCGGGGGTCTACCGCGCGCCGCGCGGGGGCATCGGCGGCGTCTTCCGGCTGGCGGCGCGGCTCGAGGGCGGGCCCGAGGCGTTCGTCGACGAGCGCAAGGCGGTCTTCCGATGACCGCGACCCTCTCGGCGGTGATCGCCGCCAGCCTGCTGGGCAGCCTGCACTGCGCGGGTATGTGCGGCGGCTTCGCGGCGCTGTGTGGTGGCGCGCGGGGCGCCAACCGCCGCGGCGTGATGGGTCAGGTGGCCTACAACGGTGGGCGGCTGGTGTCGTATGTGGCCCTCGGGGCCCTGGCGGGCCTGCTCGCCGGCCGCTTCGACGCGGTGGCCGAGGGCCTGCTGGGTATGCAGCGGGTCGCGACGTGGATCCTGGTGGCGGCGCTGGTGCTGATGGCCCTGCGCGAGCTGGGGCTGGGGCGGCGGGCCGAGCTGGTGGGCATCGACGACCCCCAGCAGCGGCCGGGGCCGCTGGCCAGACTGCGCCTGCGGGTGACGGGGCTCTTGCGGCGGCCGGGCGCCGGTCCGGCGCTGGCGGTGGGGCTCTTGTCGGCGGTGCTGCCCTGCGGCTGGCTGTGGGCCTTCGTCGCGGTGGCCGGCACGACCGGCGAGGCGCTGTCGGGCGCGCTGGTCATGGGCGTCTTCTGGCTGGGCACCCTGCCGGCGCTGGTGGTCGTCGGCGGGCTCGCGCGGCTGGTGGGTGATCGGGTGCGGCGCCACGCGCGGTTGCTGACGGCGGGTGCGCTGCTGCTGGCGGCAGGTGTGGCCCTGGCGGGCAAGACGCCGACGCCGCAGCGGGTGGCCAAGTCCCAGGGGCAGCTCGTCGAGGCACCGGCCGATGCGCCGGCGGCTGATCCGAACCACGACCTGCGGTGTCATTGAGGGACGCCATGAGCCCCCCCGCAGCAGCCGAAGGAACAGCGGTCGTCGACTGCGCCCACTGCGGGCTGCCGGTGCCGGGCGGTGATCCGGCTGTCGAGGCGCCGCAGTTCTGCTGCAACGGCTGCCGCGCGGTCTACGACATGCTGCGCGGCGCTGGACTGGGCGACTTCTACACCCTGCGCGCGCGCATGGGCGAAGCGCCGGCGGGCATCGCCGCCGACCGGCCGACCGAGGTCTACGCCCGCTACGACGACCCGGCCTTCGCCGAGCGCTTCGTGCGCGACGCGGGCGCCGCCCGCGAGGTCGAGCTGCATGTCGACGGGGTGCACTGCACCGCCTGCGTCTGGGTGATGGATCAACTGCCGCGGGTCGTGCCGGGGGTCGAGCAGGCGCGGCTCGACTTCGGGCGGCAGCGGCTGTGGCTGCGCTGGGATCCGGCGCGGGTCGAGCTGTCGAACGTCGCCGGCTTTCTGCACGGCATCGGCTACGCCAGCCGGCCGCTGGGCGCCGAGGCCGACGCCGCCCGCCGACGGGCCGACCGCGGCGAGCTGATCCGCATGGCGGCGATGCTGGCGGTGGCCGGCAACGTGATGCTGCTGTCGTTCGCGCTCTACGCCGGCGCGTTCTCGGGCATGGAGCCGCGCTTCGTGCGCTTCTTCGAGTGGCTGTCGCTGATTCTGGCGCTGCCGGCGATCACCTGGGGCGCGCTGCCGTTCTACCGCGGCGCCTGGGCCGGCCTGAAGCTGCGGGTGGCCCATATCGACCTGCCCATCGCGCTGGGCGTGCTCGCCAGCTTCACCGCCAGCGCGATCAATACCGTGCGCGGCAGCGGCGAGGTCTACTTCGACTCGGTCACCGCGCTGGTGGCGCTCTTGCTGGTGGGGCGATTCATCCAGAACCGCGGGCAGCGGGCGGCGATGAACCGGGCCGAGCTGCTCTCGGCGTTGACCCCGGACGTGGTGCGCCGGCGCGAAGGCGCCGACTGGGTCCGGGTGGGCATCGACGACGTGGTCGAAGGCGACGTGCTGCGGGTCGAGGCCGACGAGACGCTGCCCGCCGACGGCGTCGTGCAGCGCGGCGGCGGACACGTCGATCAGCGGCTGTTGACCGGCGAGTCGCGGCCGGTCGCCGCCCGGCCCGGGGATCGGGTCTACGCGGGCACCGCCTGCGTCGGCGGGCACCTCGAGCTGCGGGTCGAGGCGGCGGGCGCCGGCAGTCGGCTGGGGCGCCTGATCGAGCTGATCGACCGCGCCGACGGGCAGCGGGCGCCCATCGTGCGTACGGCCGACCGGCTCTCGGGCTGGTTCGTCGCCGCGGTGCTGGCCCTGGCGGCGGCCGGCGGCGTCGGCTGGGCCATCGTCGATCCGACCCGGGCCTTCGACGTCGTGGTCGCGCTGCTGGTGGTCTCGTGCCCCTGCGCGCTGGGCATGGCGACGCCCGTGGCCCTCGCCGTGGCGCGCAAACGGGCGGCGGACGCGGGCATCGTGATGTCGAGCACCGCGGCGGTCGAGCGGCTGGCGGGCATCGAGCGGGTCTGGTTCGACAAGACGGGCACCCTCACCGAGGGGCGCATGGCCGTCGCCGGCGCCTGGGTGCCCCACGCGCTGCGGGCGGCGGTGGGCGCGCTCGAGCGGCGGTCGAGCCACCCGATCGGCCGGGCGATCGCCGCCTGGGCCGCCGAAGGCGCCAGCGACGCCGAGATCGAGGCCGTGGCGCTGACCGAGGTCGAAGAGATCGCCGGGCGCGGCATCCAGGCGCGGCTGGGCGACGGGCGGCGGCTCTTCGTCGGCGCGGTGGGCGACGCCGCGGGCCCCTTCGAGCCGCAGCTGCGCGCCGCGCTGGCCCGCGGACAGAGCCCGGTCGCGGTGCGCATCGACGGGCGCCTCGTCGGCGCGCTGGCCCTGGGCGACCGGCTGCGGCCCGGCGCCCGCGAGGCGATCGACGCGCTGCGGGCCGAGGGGGTGGCGGTGGGCGTGCTCTCGGGCGATCACCCGGCGGTGGCCCGGGCGGTGGGCGAGGCGCTCGGCATCGGCGACGCCCGCGGCGGGCAGAGCCCCGAGGCCAAGGCGGCGGTGCTCGCCGAGACCGGCGGCGCGATGGTCGGCGACGGCTTCAACGACGCGCCGGCCCTGCGCGCGGCCGACGTGGGGCTGGCGGTGCACGGCGGCGCCGAGGTGGCCCTGCAGGTGGCCGACGTCTACCTCTCGCGGCCCGATCCGGCCGCGGTCGCGGCGGCGCTGGTCGGCGCGCGCCGGGCGATGACCGTGGTCCGCCGCGGCCTGGGCGTCTCGCTGGTGTACAACGCGGTCTTCGCCCACCTGGCGTTGATGGGCCTCATCTCGCCGCTGGTGGCGGCCATCCTGATGCCGCTGAGCTCGATCAGCGTCATCGCCCACGCGGTCGCCGCGCCCTCGTTTCGACGGACGTCGGCCCGCTGGGTCGGCCCTTGTTTGAGAAATGTGACGATTGGCATGATAGGTCCGTGATTTTGCCGGCCGGTCGAGCCCCGTGCTACCGTCCGGCGACCCGAGCATGGACCGCTCGGGCGACGGGCGTGGGCCGCTCGTCGGAGCCACTCTGGACGCGAGGCGAGACGTGACGGTGTTTCGGGTGTTGCGATCTCCGGCGGGCGGCGCCGATGGCGCGGGCGGCGTCGGTATGACGATCGGGGGACAGTATCGGCTCGAGTCGGTGCTCGGCCGCGGCACCCTGGGCACCGTCTACCGCGCGCTGGACACCGTGCAGGGGCGCCCGGTCGCCCTCAAGCTCTTCGACGATATCGACCCCGATGGGGACGAGGCCCGGCGCATGCTCGCCGACCTCGAGACCGCGACCGGGCTGCTCAACCCGCACATCGTGCCGGCCCTCGACGCGGGCGCGAGCGAAGACGGCCGGCTCTTCGTCGTCGAGCCGCTGCTCGAAGGGCAGAGCCTCGCTCAGCGGCTGGCCGACGACCCGATCCCGCCGATGGAGACGGTGCGCATCGCCCTCGAGGTGCTCGTCGCCCTCGACGCGCTGCACCGCCACCTGCTCAACCACTACGCGGTGCACCCGGGCAACATCTTCGTCGTGCGCGACGCCATCGGCTTCGAGCGGGTGCTCGTCGGCGGCGTCGGTCAGCACCACGCCCTGGCGCTCGATCTGGCCCGCGGTCGGGCCGATGGCGATACCCGCGCCCGGCCCGAATACCTGGCGCCGGAGCTGATCAGCGGCAAGCCGCGGGACGTGCGCACCGACATCTATCAGCTGGGGCTGGTGATGTACGCCGCGCTGACCGGCGCCCCGCCCTTCGTCGGCAGCGAGCCGCGCAAGGTCGCCCGGCGCCACGCGCTCGAGCGGCCGCCGAGCCCGATGAACAAGCGCCCCGAGGCCAACGTGCCCGACGACCTCGATCTGGTCGTGGTGCGCTGCCTCGAGAAGATGGCCCGCAAGCGCTACGGGTCGGCCATGGAGCTCACCCGCGACCTCGAGCGGGTGGCCCGCAAGGGCGCGGCCAACGCCGGGTCGAGCAGCGGGCGCTTCGCCGCGGTGGGCCTGTCGGGCCTGCATCGGCTGCCGCCCTCGTCGGCGCCGGCGCCCGAGCCGCCCCGGCGGCCGCTGACCGGCTCGCTCTCGGGCGAGGCCGACGGCTCGAGCGACGACCGCTCGCCGGCCGGCTCGATGGAGGAGGCGGCGCCCTTCGCCGCGTTCGACGCCGAGCCGCCGCCGGCCGGTCCGCAGACCCAGCTCGACGTGCGCCAGCTGCTGTCGCCGCCGCCCAAGATCACCCAGCCGCCGCAGTTCGGCGAGTCCGGGCTGGGCGCCGAGCGCAAGGCCCGCGCGACCCCGCCGATCGCCTCGGGTCGAACCGAGGCGCTGGCCGACGACGACGACACCGCGCACGTGCCGGCGACGGTCACCGCCGCGTTCGGCAACGGCGAAGGGGACAACCGCGGGCAGACGGCGGCGTTCGAGTCGGGCGCTGGCGTCGCCGATACCCGCGACGAGACGGCGGCCTACGCCGAGGCCGATCCGTCGAAGACGGCCGTATCGAGCCAGACCCTGGTCGATCCGCTGTTCAGGGCGCCGGCCGCGGTGGCGCAGGCGGAGAAGGACGACGACCGCGACGACACCGGCAACCACGATCCGGGCCTCTTCCCCGGCGCGGCGCTGGTGGGCACCGACGACGGCCGCGGCGTCGACACCGCGGCGACCCGCGCGCCGACCGACGAGCTGAAGGCAACGCTGGTCGGCGGTCCGCGGCCGTCGAAGGAGGCCGCGGTCGAGGCCGATCTGTCGGAGCGCACCGCCGTCGACGGCGGCGCGGCGTCCAAGGCGGCCGCCCAGGCGGTCGCGGCGGCCGACGCGATGCAGCGCGCGCAGGGCGACGCCCGGGCGGCCTCGTGGAGCGACGGCGATACCGCCGGGGCCGGGGCGGCGGACGGGCCGAGTGAGATCGGCGCCGGCGAACGGGACGCCAGCGACGACGGCTGGAGCGTCGGCGCCGGCGGCGCCATCGACGACGACATCGAGCGCGGGCTGCCGCCGCGCAGCAAGGCCCCGTGGATCATCGCCGCCATCGCGCTGATCGGCGTGGCCGCCTTCGCGCTGACCCGCGGCCCGGCCGAGGCCCCCGAGCCCGCCGACGACGTGCCGGAGAAGATCGCGATCAATACCGATCCGCCGCCCGCAGACGAGAAGGCGCCGGATGCGCCCGAGAAGGCGCCAGATACGCCGGAGAAGGCCCGGCCCGAAGGCCCCGAGACCGCGGCGCTCGAGGCCCGCGCCCGCAAGGCGCTGGCCGCCCGGAACTGGCGCGGTTCGCCCGACGCGCTCGCCGAGACGCTCGCCGAGCTGCGCAGCGCCGATCCGAAGGCGCCGGTCATCGACGAGCTGCAGACGCGCGGCTCGGAGGCGCTGTTGGCCGAGAGTCAGGCGGCGGTGCGGGGCAAAGACCTGCAGACGGCGCTCGACCGGGCCCGCAAGGCGCTCGCGGTCGCGCCTGATTCGGCGCCGGCCGCCCGGCAGATCGAGGAAGTTTCGCGGCTGATCGCGGCGGCGGCCGCGGAGAAGGACGCCGCAGAGAAGGCGGCGGCCGAGGCCGCGGAGAAGGACGCCGCGGAGAAGGCTGCCGCTGAAAAGGCCGCCGCGGAGAAGGCTGCCGCGGAGAAGGCCGAGCGCGAAGCCGCCGCCAGCGCCGCAGCCCGCGTCGCAGCGCGGGACGACCGGGAGAAGGCGGCGGCCGAGAAGGCCGAGCGCGACCGAAAGGCGCGCAAGGCGGCCGCCGAGCAGGCCCAGGCGGAGGCCGCCACGGCCCTCGAGGCCGCCGAGGCCGCCCGTCGCGAGCAGGCCGAGGCCGAACGCAAGAAGCGCGAGGAGGCCGCCGAGGCCGCCCGCGAGAAGGCCGAAGCGGAGGCCCGCGCCGCCGCCCGCTCGGAGGCCAAGGCCTTCCTGCAGGAGGGCAAGGGCCACATCCAGGGCGCCCGCTGGGCCCAGGCCCGGCGGTCGTTCGAGCAGGCGCTCGAGCGCAACGGCCAGCTCGCCGCGGCCCACGCCGGCCTGGGCGAGGTGGCCTTCCAGGAGCAGCGCTTCGCCGAGGCGGTCACCCACCACCGGCGCAGCGTGCAGTACGCCTCGAAGAACGCCGGCTACCGGGTCAACCTGGGCATGGCCTACTTCAAGCTCAAGAACTGGGGCCAAGCCAAGGCGTCGTGGGAGAAGGCCAAGGAGCTCGATCCGGGCAACTCCAAGGCCGAGCGCTACCTGAAGCTGGTCGAGAAGAAGCTCTGAGCCGGGGCCGGATCAGCCGGCGAGCCAGGGTATCTGTCGCTCAACTGCCGTCATCGCAGAGGGCGGTCGTGCGTGGGCCAGCGGTCGCTCTTGCGCCGCGCACCCGGCGCAGCAGCCCGAGCAGCAGAAGCCCGAACAGCAGCACCCCCAGCGGCCAGGGCGGCATCGTCGGCCGATGCGGAGCGACCGCGCAGCCGTCGTCGGTGGGCGGCGGGCAGTGGCGCAGGCGGTCGATGGTGGGCGCGCGGTCGGCGATGAGGATGGCGC
>JAUHXC010000022.1 GCA_030427205.1 bacterium
GTCCGAACGAGCCGGGGTTCCAGTAGTCGAGTCGAGGCAACCCTCGCGGGGTTCCTTCATGAGCTCAGCGCGGACTCCCGGTCCATTCAGTCGACCCGCGGCGCGGGCCGTTCCATTCGGACTAGGGCCCGAATCGGCTCCGGTGTCCGCCCCGGCATCGCGTAGGTTGGTCATACACTGAGCAGCGCGAAGGGCCTTGGCGGCGCTGTGACGTGAGTGTGACGTGAGCGGGCTCAGCCGAAGAGTGTGACGTGAGCGGGCTCAGCCGAAGAGTGTGACGTGAGCGGGCTCAGCCGAAGGCCGACAGGCTCATCAACGCGTCGACGGCCCGCATCCGCGGACTGGTGGGCTCACCGCCGACGAGGGGCAGGGGACCGCTCTGCACCGCCCGGGCGGCGGGTGGCGCCGAGGTCGGCACCGGCCGCTCACCGTGCCGGGTCACGAAGGCGGCCTTGAGCGCGATCGCCATCGCGCGGGCCCGCTTCCAGCGGCGGCTGCTCGTCGGCTCCAGGGCGCGCTCGACCACCCCCGCCAGCGTGATGAACTCCGGCGCGAGCAGCAGCCTGGGCGGCCGCGCCCGACCGGCGGAGATGCGCTCGAAGGGCGCCGTCGATCCGAAGGGCCGATTGCCCGTCAGCATCTCGTAGACCAACGCGCCGACCGTGTAGACGTCGGTCGTGGCGTCGACGGTGCCGCCGGTCAAGCGCTCCGGCGCTCGGTAGCGCAGGCCCTCGTCGCGGGGGCACGGCGCCCGCAACTGCCCCGAATCCAGCGTCCCGCCGACATCGAGCAGGCGAATCTCGTCGTTGCCCCGCAGGCCGCGGGGCGTGATGAGGATGTTCTCGGGGGTGAGGTGCCCGTGCACGCGACCATGGACGTGCAGCCGATCGAGTGAGGCCAGAATGCGCAGCGCGATGTTGATCGCCCGGTTCGGCGGCAGCGGGCCGCGCTCGGCGAGCAGGGCGCGCAGCGAGACGCCGCGCAGGCCCTCACACACCGACCAGACCAGCCCGTCGCTCTCGCGCCCGCCGGCCACGAAGACCGGCAGCGTGGCGTGGCGTACGCGGCGCAGCAGACGACTCTCGGCGGTCAATCGCTCGATCCGCTCATCCGCGCCCACCGCGTAGGGCGGCACGGTCTTGATCGAGATCGGCTGGCCGGTCACCAGATCCCGACCCCGGTAGAGCGTGATCTCCTCGTGGCGGACCTGGCCGCCGAGCACGAGGAAGCGCCCGGCGAGGACCCGCCCGACGGAGGGATCCCGGCGGCTCTCGCCGAGGGTCTGCCGCGGCAACAGGAGCGTATCGTCGCTGGGGCAGCGATCGCCCAGATCACGGCAGGTGGTGGCGAAACCGCAGCGCTGGCAGATCAGGACGTTGCTCATGGCGACCCTCCCGGATACGTCATCGTCTATACGGTTATGTACGCTAAGTGAAGTCGCGTACGTTGATCAACTCAAAGTTGCGTCATTTTGTCGGGAGCCCGCAGCCAGCAGCCAGCGGGTGCCCGTTGCCGTCCCCGACGCAGGGCTGACCCCTTCGGAGATCCCAGCCCGCGCGCCCTCCACTGCGGAATGCGGTGATGCAGACCTTGCGTCCACCGGAAACCCGGGGTACAGCCGGCCATGGCTCTCATCGTCGTCGTCCAGTCCGCAGAAGAGGTCCCCGCGCTCGTCGGCTGGGCCTGGCAGATCGCCCTGGCCCGCACCGAGGGCATGGTCGTGCTCTATGCGCGGCCCGGTGGCGATACGCCCGCCGTCGAGATCGGCGAAGCCGAACTCGCGACCGCCGCTGACCCGGTGCTCAGCGCCATCGGTCGGGCGACGCTCGAAGCCCGGACGATGGCGGCGTCTCCCGAGACCTCTCCGGTGATTGTGCGCAGCGTCAGCGCGTCGGATGTCATGGCGGCGATCAAGATCGAGGTCGCCCGCATCGAGCCCTCGCTGCTGGTGCTCGGCGGGCGTTGGTCAGCCGGGCGGCGCGGCCGGCCGCTCGTCCGGCGCGCGCTCGACGAGCTCTCGTGCTGCGTGATGGCCGTTATCGGAAAGGCCGACGCGCCGCCCCGGCGTACCCTGGTGGCCACCGCGAGCGGCCCGCACGCCGCCGCAGCGCTCGCACTCGCCGACGTCACCGCCCGACATCATGCCGGCAAGGTCACCGCGCTCTACGTCGAGGCGCCCGACATGGAGCACGGCGAAGCCGTCGGGCAGGCGGTCATCGCCCGGGCGCTCAAGGAGGCCGGTGTGTCTCCCGGGGCCCACCTCGATACCCGGGTGGTCTTCGACGTCTCGCCGCGCCAGGGCATCCAGGGCGCTTCGGGCGACGTCGACGCGGTCATGCTCGGTGCCTCGAATCAGGGCATCATCTATCGCCTGCTCTTCGGCTCCTTGCCGGAAGCCATCGCAGCCGAGAGCGACGGTCCGGTGATCGCGGTGGTCCGAGCGGCGATGCCCTGGTCGGCCCGGGTGCGCTATGCGCTCGAGCAGGCCCTCTCGGTCTGGATCCCCCAGATGAGCCGGGAAGACCGCGTCTCGCTCTACGAGCGGCTGCAGACCGGCTCCCGCTGGGGCTTCGACTTCATGGCGCTCATCGGGCTCTCCACGTCGATCGCCGCGTTGGGCCTGATCCAGAGCTCAACGGCGGTCGTGATCGGGGCCATGCTCGTCGCGCCGCTGATGACGCCGCTGCTCGGGGCCGGGCTGGCGCTGGTTCAGGGCAACCAGGTGCTGCTGCGTCACGCGGTGCGCGCGGTGATCTTCGGTTTCGTGCTGGCGCTGGTGATCGGGGTTGCGGTGGGTCTGCTCAGCCCGGTGAAGGTGCTGACCGCCGAGATGGCCGCGCGCGGCGGCCCCACCTTGCTCGATATGGGCGTCGCCCTGTTGTCGGGCGTCGCCGCGGCGTTTGCGAGCGCCCGCCCGCATCTCCTCGCCGCCTTGCCCGGGGTCGCGATCGCCGCCGCGCTCGTTCCGCCGATCGCGACCGTGGGCCTCGCGCTGGCCTTCGGCGAGGTCGAGGTCGCCCGCGGCGCCGCGTTGCTCTTCGGTACGAACGTCGTCGCGATCATCCTCGGGGCCGCGCTGGCGCTGTGGGCGGCCGGCGTGCGCGGGCGCGGGGCGCGGCTGTGGGCGCGGCGAACCCTCGCCGGTCTCATCCTGGCGCTGTTCGGACTGGCCATGCCGCTCGGCGCGTATCTGCTCGATCTGTCGGGTACGCGGCCGAGCAACGTCACCGAAGAGGTCCGGCAGGTCGCCCAGAGCAACGGCTTTCGCTTTCTTTATCTCGAGCGGCGAAATCAGGCGCTCGAGGTCCATCTGCAGGGGCCGTATCTGCCCGATCCGGTCTTCGTGCAGCAGCTGCGTGAGGTCGCCTGGGAGCGATTCGGTGAGCCCGTCCCTGTCCGGGTGATTACGCAAATGGCCATCGAAGCCCGGTGATTTGTCTCGATTGACTGCCTTGAGACGTCTCAGCCTGTCTCTGTGAGACGGCTTGTTGGGCGAAGGCATAGTCGCTGTGTGCTTTGGCACGGGTATTGAATACACCTGTAACCGTCGCAGCATTCCGACCCTCTTCGCACTCTGCCCTCGCGAACGGGATGCCGCGATACGCCGGTCCTCCAAAATAGATTCTGAACCGGCCCGGCTTTCCCTCCGACCCGTCTTCTCTCCCTCGCACATCGAGAAGTCGGGTCGGAGGGTAATCTTTCCCCTCCGAAGCATACGCCCGCCTCCGTGGCGACGCTCCCTCCGATCACGAAGAGTCTCCAAGCCCGTCCTGGGGGACGCAGGTCATGCACCACCGTCGGTCCGCGAGACGCCGTCATAGGCTTGAACGACCCGCGGGCCGCAGCGGCAGGAGGCTACGGGGCGATACTCTGTTGGAGGGAGAGGAGATGGCTGGCGCCGCCCGATCGCGATGGGAGCGGGGCGGCGTGCTCAGCGCTTGCGACGGCGAATGACGACCACCGGGACATCGGTATCGCCCACCGTCCGGCGTCGGAAGACGCCCGAGCGGGGGAGGGGCAGGCGCTCTTCGGGCGTCGTGACGCCCCGCCGCACGGCGGGCCCGTCGGCGGATGGCGTCGCGGTCGGCTGTGTCTCCGAGACCGGCCGGCTCAGCTTGGGCACCGTGACCGCCGGCTTGGCCGGCGAGGACGCTGCGCTCGGCTTCGGCTGAGCCGGTGTCGCGCGCGGCCGCTCCTCCTGCCGACGCGGGGTCTCTTCGAGCGAAGCGATGCTCGGCTCCGGCCGGGGCGCCTCGTCGCGACGGGCCGTGCTCGAGCGGGCGGCCGGGCGATTCGCGCGGCGGAATACCTCCGGCATCGGTCGATCGTACCGTCGCCGCCGGGATTCACCGGCTGCGGGCGCGCGGCGGGCGGCTCGGTCGGCGTTGGCCGATTCGTCCCGTGCCTTGCCGGTCGTGGGCTCGGCGCGGCGGGCCGCAGCCGGCGCTGGCTTGCTCTTGCCCCCCGGCTTGCCCTTGCCCCCCGGCCTGCCTTTGTCGGACCGCGAGCCACGCCCCTTGCGCTTCTTCTGCTCGAGCGCCCGCTTCCAGGCCTTGCGGTAGCGATTGCGATCGGCCTGGGCCTTGGCCTTGTTCTTCTTGGGCTTCTTCTGCTGCGGCGGCGGCGCGGGGATCGGCTCGAGCACCTCCTCGGGCACCTCGCTGAGCGGCTGGGCGCGCCAGATCCATCGCTTGTGCCCCGACGGCGCGAAGTCCGCCTCGAATGGCAGCTCGGCGCCGATGAGGCGCGCGAGTCGCTGGATGGGCTCGATCGCGCCCCCGACGCCTTTGGGGCGAACCAGGCCCAGGTGAGCCATCGCCTCGGGCATGGTCACCGTGCCCTGGCGTTCGAGCAGCGCCATGAAGTGCCGCGCGAGGCGGGGCACGCCTTCGAAGAGGTCGTCGGCCACCGGCCGGGCGGCGCCGTCTGCGCCGGTCTCGTCGGGGGCGGCGCCCTGCTCTTCGGGGGCGCCCTGCTCTTCCGGGGCGCCCTGCTCTTCGGGGGCGGCCTGCTCTTCGAGAGCGGCGCTCTGCTCCTCGGGGGCGGCGCTCTCGTCGTCCGCTCGAGCCGACTCGCCGCTCGGCGTGTCCTCGACGGCCGCTTCCGGATCGGCCCCGTCGGTCTGCGCCATCATCGTGCTGTCGGCCATCGAGGCCTCCTCCTCGCTCGGCTGGGCGCCTTCGTGCAGCTCAGGGCTCTCGGACATGGGCTCCTCGACCATCGGTTCATCGACGGACAGCGACACAACCGCCTGCGGACGGGGCGCGGGCGGCACGGCTGCATCGCCGTGCGCGGGAGGCCTGGTCGGTGTCCGTGGAGATTCGACCCCCCCGGAGACTAGGGCACGGGAAGGCCGAAGTGTCGGCTCGGGGCTGATTTTTTCCGGGGCTTTCCCGGCCGGGGCTGGCAAACGACCGGCGGACGAGGCGCCGGGCCCGGCCGCGTCCGGCGCTTCGTCCTCATGCTCGATGGCACTCGGGGAGACGCTGGATGGCTCGACGGATGCGTCGAGCACCGGGTCGGTCTCGATGACGCCGGACAGCGCCGGGTCGAGCTCGATCTCGCCGCGCAGGGCCGGGTCGAGCTCCACCGGCGCGCTGTCCACGCTCGCCGCTTGCAGCGCAGCCCGCAGCGTGGCGCGGATCTCCGGCGGGACGTCCGCTGCGAAAGCGCTCAGAAGCGACTCGCACGCGTCGTCGGTGTTCCGTTCTGCGGAATCTTCGGGTTGCACCTTGGTGGACATCTATGCGTGACCTGCCTGTGTCGACTCCGAGGCATTACCATGAAGATCTTTGGGCGTCGATGAGAAAATATTACCACAACCTTTTGTAACAAATGACTCGGGAGAACGTTCTCGCTGCCTGGAGCCGCGGTTCATGTTTTTGAGACGAATGAAATTGTGCGTTGGTAACGCAATTTTTGTCGAGTCGGGGCAACCCCGGGGCTTCAACGGACAGCGCCGTGCACGCCTGCCTCCGGGCAAAAGATTGGAAATGACTTGATCTCTGACGCCCGATGGAGAGGATACGCGCGGGGAACGTAGAAGACCACATGGGGTCACCGATGAAGATTCAGACGCTGCTCGTCACCGCCGCCCTGCTCGCGTTCGCTGGCTGTTCGAAGGACAAGCCGGCCGCCAAGGGCGAAACCGAGGCACCGGCCAAGGCCGCTGCCGAGAAGGCCGCGCCCGCCGCTGCGCCCGCCCCTGCGGGCGAGCACCCGATCATCGCCCAGGTGGGCGGGGAGGCGGCCACCGTCTTCAAGCAGCGCTGTGGCACCTGCCACGGCCTCAGCGGCAAGGGCGACGGCGCCGCGGCCCAGGCGCTCAACCCCAAGCCCCGCAGCTTCGAAGACGCCGCCTGGCAGGCGACCATCACCGACGACCACATCAAGAAGGTGATCGTCGAGGGCGGCGCCGCGGTCGGCAAGAGCCCGCTCATGGCGCCCAACCCCGATCTCAAGGGCAAGGACGACGTGGTCGCCGGCCTGGTGAAGATCGTCCGCGGCATGCAGAAGAAGTAGCGCACGGGGCGGCGCAGAGCTGCCGCCCGGGCCCTGCAGAGGGCCGCGCTCGCTGGAAAACCGTGGTCGTCGGCTGCGCGGTTTGCGCGCTTTCGGCGGCCGCACGCCGAGGAGTCGGTCGTGATCGGTCGCATCATCGAGGCCGCGAGCGGCCCGCTCACATCCTCCCGCCGAAATCGAGGCGTCGCGTTGACGGCCGCCGGCATGGTCGGCCTGATGACCGGCAGCAAACTCGGCGCCCTGGGCCTCGCCGCGCGGGGCCTGCGCGACATCGAAGCCGAGTGGCGCGCGGCGCACCCCGACTTCGACGGCGGCGCGGCCGAACGTTGGCAACGGGCCATCGACTTCTACGCCGCGACCCATACGAACCCGACCAATCGAGCGCTGCACATGGTGGGCATCCCCATCGTGGTCGGCGGCTTCACCGGCCTGCTGGTCTGGCCCCGCTACAGCCCGCCCTGGATCGTATCGGCCGGCGCCTGGACCGTCGGCTGGGGGCTCAACTTCGTCGGCCACGCGTTCTACGAGCGCAACGCGCCCGCTTTTGCCGACGACCCCTTGAGTTTCGTGGCCGGTCCGGTGTGGGATCTCATGCAGCTCAGGGATACGCTGGCCCGTCGGGCCCGCCCGAGCTGACCGCTCCGCCGTCGGCCCGACGGCCCACATCGAGGTCCCGGTGGCCGAAGACCCCGATTCTCCGAATCCGTCCAGACGATCCAGCCGTCGGCGGCGCTCGCTCTCGCCCGAGGCGCGTATTCGCCGCGCGCTGCGTGAGCTGGGGCGGGCCACCCACGAGCTCGCCGAGCGTCGGCGAGCCGCGGTGCCCGAGAGCCTCTCGTTGACCGTGCCGCTCTCGGCCACCGACGACGATGGCTGGCGATCGCGGGCGGCCACGTTCGCCGAGAGCGTGGTGCACGCCCTCATCGCCCGGCCCGAGGCGGTGACCTGGCTCGACGGTGCGATGTACTGCTTCCAGTGCACGGCCGTCGACTGCCACCACGCCCGACCACCGGATCCGCAGCATACGTTCGCCGGCTACGTGCCGACGGGCAAGCCCACCTGGGTGCCGTTCATGGAGCTGTGCCTGCAGCGCCGGCCGCCGGGCTTCGACCGCCTGTTCGCCGAGCGCCCCGGGGTCGTCGCCTTCTCCGCCTCGGCGGCCGATCTGACCGAGGGTTTGCTGCCCGGCTTCGGCGGTGAGCAGGGCCGGGGCGGCTACACCGTGCTCGGACAGGTGGCGGTAGGGCTGCTGCCGCCGCATCTGGGCCCGCCGGAGGGCGGCCGCGCGGTGTTGACGGTGCAGGTGATCGAGACCCGGTTCCCGGGCGCCGAGCAGCGGCTGCGGCTCAACCTGATCGGCCTCGACCAGGGCGACATCGTGCGGGCGGCGGCCGACGGCGCGCCGCGTAATCCGGCCGAGCAGCTCCGGCGCACGCTGCATCGCACGCGGCAGAAGCTCGAGGCGCTGACCCGTCGGATCGACAACGAAGAAGGCCGCGGGCGGGCCCTCGATATCGAGCGTCACGTCGGCCCGATCATCGGTCGATTGCGGGGGGATGTCAGCCGCATCTTCAACCCCGACCTGCGCCGCACGCGCCACGCCGAGAGCCGGCACCGCAGCGCAGGACGGCCGACGAGCACCGCGTGGGACGACGCCCGGGCGGTCAGTGACGACAAGCTGTTCGCCGATACCCGCCGCCATACGATCATCGTGCTCGGCCCGCGCAATCGGGCGCACGTCTTCACCGACCGCGGTCGCCACGTCACCAGCCTCAGGCTCGACGAGGGTGAGCTGGCCGGCAAGCTCGCCCGCAAGCGCTGGGTGCCGCTCGACGGCGAGCGCACCGGCGGGTTTCGCGCCGCGCTCGCCGAAGGCGCCGCGGAGGGCGATCGAGCCGAGGACGATCGCGCAGAGCACGATCGATGAGCGATTCGCCCGACTCTCGCCCCGGGTCGCGCGGCCTCATCGTTCGTCGGGTCGTGCTCGCGGTGGCCCTGGCTGCGCTCGCGGTCGCGGCGGTGATGGCGCTCACCGGGACGCTGGGCGGCGGCGACTATGGCGGCGGGCGGCTGCCCGAGCCCTCGGGCCTCGCCGCCGGCAGCGCCCCCAGCGTGTACTGGACCCACAATGACTCGGGCGACGGCCCGACCATCTACGCGGTCACCGTCGACGGCCGCCTGCTGGGGGCCTTTCGGCTGCTCGGCGCCGACGCGAAGGACTGGGAGGCCATCGCCTCCGATGGCGCCGGCCGGCTCTACGTGGGCGACATCGGGAACAACGCCAACGCCCGCCGGGATCTGACGGTCTACCGGATCGCCGAGCCGTCCGTCTCGCCGGACGCGCAGACGATCGTCGAAGGCGAGGTGCCTGTCGAGCGGGCCATTCGCTTTCATTACCCCGAGCAGACCGCGTTTCCGCCGCGCGCCCGCAACTTCGACGCCGAGGCGCTGTTCTGGGATGCCCGCGCCCGGGCGCTGTACCTGCTCACCAAGCACCGCGGCGACATGGCGACGGTGCTGTACCGCTTCGACGATCTCGAGAGCACCGCCTCGACGCCGTTGTCGGCCCGCGGCCGCTTCGTCGTCGGCGGCGACCCCGACAACTACGGGGGCATGGTCACGGGCGCCGAGCTGAGCCCGGACGGCCGGTTTTTGGCGGTGCTGACCTATCACGCCCTCTTCATCTTCGAGCGGCCGGCGGAGGGGGACGACTGGCTCGGCGAGCTGCGCAATCGCATCGACTTCGATCAGAGCGCGACGATTCAGGCCGAGGCGGTGGCCTGGCACGACGGCGCGGTCGTCTTCACCAACGAGCAGGGCGGGGTCTTCCGGATCGACGATCCGTTGACCCCCCGCGAAGGGGATTTTCCATGAGCGGGCCCCAGCGGGCCATCGATCTGCGCAGCGGGTTGGCCATCGTCGCCGGCTCGATGCTGGGCATCGGCATCTTCCTCGCGCCGTCGCAGATGGCGGGCGCCGTCACCGATCCGGTGGTCTTCTTCGCCACCTGGATCGGCGCGGCGGTCGTGGTGCTCGGCGGCGCGCTGGCCTATTCCGAACTCGGAACTCGCCTGCCGAAGGCCGGCGGCGACTACGTCTTTCAGCGCGCGGCGCTGGGGCCGTCGGTGGCGTTCGCCTCGGGCTGGGCGCTCTTCGCGGGTATCTTCAGCGGCTCGATCGCGACCGTCGCGCTGGCGCTGTGCTGGTGGCAGCTGCCCACGCTGACCGGCCTGCCCTTGCGCGACGTCGTCGTGGCGCTGCCGCTCGCCGGCGACATCACCTGGGCCCAGCTGGCCGCGTCGGTGCTGGTGCTCGGGCTGACCGGGCTCAACGTGGCGGGGGTGCGCCCGTCGGTGCGGGCCCAACAGGCGTTGACCGGTATCCCGCTGCTGGTTCTCTTCGCCCTGGCGATCTACGCGCTGTTCGCCGTCGGCGTCGGCGAGCTGACCGTCGCCCGGCCGGCCACCGCCGTGCCGCTGACCGCCGGCGCGCTGGCGACGGCCTATCTGGCGACCAACTTCGCGTTCTCCGGCTGGAATCAGGTCATCTACGTCGCCGGCGAGGTCGCCGATCCCGAGCGTACCATCCCCCGGGCGCTGCTCGGCGGCACCGCGGCGGTGACCGCGCTCTACCTCGTGCTGTGCGCGGCCTTCGTCGCGGTGCTGGGCATGGGCGGACTGGCCGACGCCGGCGAGGCGGGCTCGGCCCTGGCGCGGGCCATCGGCGGCGAACAACTCTTCTGGACGATGAACGCGCTCATCGGCCTGTGCCTCGTCGCGACGGTCAACAGCAGCATCCTCGGCGGCGCCCGCGTCGGCTATGCCATGGGCCGCGATCGTGCGTTCCTGCCCGCCGCGGGGCGGCTCGACGCGCGGGGCAGCCCGACGGTGGCGTTGTGGCTGCAGGGGGCGTGGTCGGTGGCGCTCATCCTGACCAATACCGTCGATACGCTGCTGCAGGCCGTCAGCCTCACCATGGTGATCACCGGCGCGCTGTCGGTCGTCGCCTACTTCGTGCTGCGGCGCCGCGCGCCCGACGGGCCGGGCTGGCGGGCCTGGGCCCATCCCTGGCTGCCCGGCCTCTACCTGGCCGTCAGCCTGTGGGTGCTCTACACCGAGGTCGCCAAGGCCCTGCGCGACGACGCCGGCGCGCCGCTCATCGGGCTGGCGGTCCTGGTCGCAGCCTATGTCGGCCACCGCGTCTGGCGGGCGACGCGATGAGCGGCCTCACCCGGCGGATGCTGCTGGCCCGACTCGGCGCGCTGGGGCTGGGCATCGGCGCGGCCGACGTCGCCCGGGCTGCGTCGACGAAGAAGCGCGCTGCCGGCGGTGACTACTGGCGTTTGAAGACCGACAACGGCCCGGTCTACGTGTGGGTGCCGCCGCGCTACCATCGGCCCACCGCGGGCATGGTGATCTACGTGCACGGCTACTGGACCTCGGCCGATCGGGCGTGGCGTGAGCACGACCTGCCCCAGCAGTTCAGAAAGAGCCGACAGAACGCGCTCTTCGTGGTGCCCGCGGCGCCCAAGGACAAAGCCGACAACGTCAAGTGGAAGACCCTCGGCGGCCTGCGGGCGACCATCCGCCGGCGCGGCATCCGCCTGCCCGACGGGCACATCTGCGTCATCGGCCACTCGGGGGCCTATCGCACCGTCGCCGGCTGGGTCGACCACAGCCTCGTGAGCCAGATCACGCTGCTCGACGGCTTCTACGGCCGCGAAGACGACTGGGAAGAGTTCATCGTCAGCGGCAAGAAGGCCCGCCGGCACAAGCTGGTGCTGGTCGGCGTCGAGACCGCGCGCCGCGGCGAGGCGTTCGTGCGCAAGCACAAAGGGGTGCGCCGGATCGGCCTGCCCAAGACCTACGAAGAGTTCACCCGGGGCCAGCGGCGCGCGCGCCTGCTGCACATCCGGGCGAAGGCCGGGCACTCGGAGCTGGTGGTGGGCGGCGACATCCTGCCGCTGATGCTGCGGCTCACCCCGCTGCGGCGGCTTTAGGCAGGGCTGCAGGCGTCAGTCCTTGCGCTCGACGGTCTGCTTGCCGGCCTCGTCGCAGTGGGTCCGGGTGCCGACCCGCGGGTTGTCGTCGAAGACCGGCGCCTCGATGGGCCGGTTGGCTGGCCGGCGGGCGATGATCATGTGCGAGCGGCCGGGCAGGTGGCTGTAGCCGAACGAGAACGGCAGGCGCCCTTTGCCGTGGGCCTCGATGGCGGCGGCCAGATCGGGCTGGCACTTGCCCTCGAAGACCTCGATCGGCCCCTCGTAGACCCCGTACAGTGCCAGATCCCAGCCTTCGGCGACGAGGTGGTGGTAGGGCACGCCCGACGACTCCTCGACGATGATGGCGCTGCGGGCGAGCACCGTGGCCCGGATGTCGTCGAAGGCCGGCTCGTACATCAGATACGACGCCGCCTTGAGGAACGTCGCCATCGGCCCCTGCCGCTCGACGAGGGCCTGGACGCCGCTGTTGTCGGCCCAGGCGTGATCCGAGATGTCGCCGCGGAAGTAGTACACCGTGCGCAGCGTGCCGCTGGGATCGTCGTCCCGGCGGAAGGTCATCTGCACCGCTTTGACCCACTTGCTGCGCCGCGCCGTCTGCGGCCGCCCCTGCGCGTCGAGCGTGATGTAGCGCGCGCCGACGACGGTGTGTCCGGTATGGGTCAGGAAGAACGCGATGAGCGCGGCGACGCCGTTGTGCGGCTCGGCGCCGACCTCGACCCGCATGCTGGCGGTGCGGAAGAAGTTGAGGCCGATGATGTGGTCGAGCGACTCGCGCAGGGCGGCCATGCTGGTGGCGAACTCCGCCGGTGACGTCCCGCCGAGATCGCCCGGGATGCGGCCGACCTTCTCCAGGCCGAAGAGCAGGTAGGTCTCGGCGTCGGGGAAGAACGTGACCGCGTTGAGGATGTCGGGCCCCGAAAACGGATAGAAGACCGTCTTGGGGTGCGGCCCCGGCAGCTGCTCGGTCAGCCACGCCCGCAGGGGCGCCAGGGTGCGCTTGTCGAACCAGTCCCAGGTCCAGTTCATCTTGCGGGCGTACTGCCGATAGTCGGCGTTGCGATAGCGGCGCAGCTTCGAGCCGTCGGACAGCGGCTTGCCGGCGATGAGCAGCGCGCCGTCGGTCACCGTCGGATCGGGCGCGGGCCGGGTCTCGGCGATCGCCGGGGCGGGCTTGGCGGGCTTGGCCTTGGCGGGCCTGGCCTTGGCGGGCTCGGCCGGCGGCCCGGCGAGGGCGGCCGGGGCGAGGCCGATGGACAGCAGGGGCACCAGCAGCACGGCCACCAGCGCCGCCGGCAGCGGGGCCTGCAGCGGCGAGGCCGGGAGCGACGGCGCGCGGCGCGCCGGCCGGGCGAGATGGGTGGGCGTGGGACGCCGGGGCATGGGCACCTCTTCGGTGTTCGCCGGGCGTATCGCAGGCCCGGCGGGCGGATGATAGCGCCTCACGCGCCGCGGCTCGACTTCTGTGCGGCACGACGGCATGATCCCGGTGCTGCTGGCGGGGAGTATTGGATGACCGGGCGTCGCGCCACCGACATCGACGCGCTGTTGGCCACCATCGGAACCGACGATCTCGGGGTCGACATGACCGCGGTGCCCGACGAGGGCGTCACCATGGGCGCCACGGTCGACCCGGGCCCGGTCGGGATGCGGGCCAGCGCCACCGCGCCCGAGGCGTCGATGCCGCCGCCGCCGCCCGCCGACGTGCCGCTGATCGAGCTCGAAGGCTCGCCGGGCACCAGCGACTTCGAGGTCCGCGACGCCATCGGCGAAGGGGCGATGGGCCGGGTGCACCTCGCCTGGCACCGGTCGGTGGGGCGTGAGGTCGCCGTCAAGATCCCGCTCGACGGCCCGCGGCGCGGCAGCCGGATCAACGCGGTGGTGCGCGAGGCCCGGGTCACGGGGCGCCTGGAGCACCCCAACATCGTGCCGATGCACTGCCTCGCCCGCACGCCCGACGGCGCGACGGCGATGATCATGAAGCGCGTCGAGGGCACCTCGTGGCGCGAGATCGCCGACGACCCGGCGCGGCTGCCCGATCGCTTCCGCGGGGCCGACCGGCTCGAGTGTCACCTGCGGATGCTGCTCGAAGTATGCGATGCGGTGCACTTCGCCCACAGCCGCGGGGTGCTGCACCGCGACCTCAAGCTGGACAACGTGCTCGTCGGGGCCTACGGCGAGGTCTACGTGGTCGACTGGGGCATCGCGGTCGCGCTGCGCGAAGACGGCACCGGCCACCTGCCCCTGGCCCGCGACGTCTGTCGACCGGCCGGCACCCCGGGTTATATGGCCCCCGAAATGGCCGCGGGGGAAGGGGAGCGGCTGGGGCCGACGAGCGACGTCTACTGCCTCGGCGCGCTGCTGCACCGGCTGCTCATCGGCACCACCCGGCACGTCGGAAGGACGTATGGCGAGGTGCTGGGCGCGGCGTTCGTCTCGACCCCGTTCGACTATGGCCCGCACCCGGACGTGCCCCGCGAGCTGGGGCGGATCTGCAATCGGGCGTGCCACCCCGATCCCGACGCGCGCTTCCCCGATGTCGCCGCCTTTCGCGGCGCGCTGGTCGACTTCCTGCAGCATCGCGACTCCGATCGCCTCGTCGACGAGGCGGCCCAGGCGGTGGACCGCATGGTCGAAGCCGAGGCGCGGGGCACGGGGGACGCGGTCGATACGCACTTCGGCGCGGCCCGGTTCGCGCTCGAGCACGCGCTGCGCATCTGGCCGGAGAATACCGACGCCCGCCAGGCGCTCGATCGGCTGCTGCTCGAACGGGCCGAGAAGGTCTTCGAGGGCGGGCAGGTGACCCACGCCAGCCAGCTCGTCAGCGTGCTGGGCGGGGGATCCGACGGCGCGGACGACGACGTGGGCCGGCGCATCGCGACGCTCGTCGCCCGCATCGAAGCCGCCCGCGCCGAAGACGCCCGCCGGGCGCGGCTGGCCCGCAACGCCGACCTCTCGGTCTTCAGCCGCCATCGGGGCGCGATCGCGTTCGGGCTCGGCCTGCTGTGGACGCTCAACGGCTTCCGCCGGGTCGCGACCCCGCCGCCGACCCAGCAGCTGATCGTCGATCAGGTGTGGATGATCGCGATCATCTTCGGGATCATCTTCGCCCTGCGACGCTGGCTGTGGAGCACCGTCATCAACCGCCGGGTGAGCCTGGCGCTGATGGCCATCGTCACCATGGACATGGCGATCCGGCTCGCCGGCTGGGCGCTGGGGCTGCCTTCGAATCAGGTGTGCGCGCTCGAGATGGTCGTCGACGCCGGCGGCGTGCTCTATCTGGCGCTGCTCGTCGACCTGCGGCTGCTGGCGGCGGTGGTGCCGATGGCGGTCTGCGCGGGGCTCGGGCTGACCCACCCCGACGAGGCCTATCGCATCAGCGCGTGGAACGTCTTCATCGCGCTGTCGATCATCGGCGGCATCTGGATGTGGCGGGCGCCCGGTCAGCAGCGGCGCGGCAGCGCGCCGGACGACGCCGCCGAAGCCGACGATCAGAACCGGTACGGCGCCAGGTAGCGATTGGCGATCGCGTCCATCGCCTCTTCGGCGGCGGCCCCTTCGTCCGCGGCGTCCTCGTGCACCGAGCCCACGTCGATCGTCTCGCCGTCGAGCGTGCGCAGGGTCCACTCGGCCTCGACGTCCCACTCTTCTTCGCGGTCGTCGTAGTCGTAATCCGACTCGATGAAGAGCTCGACCGACAAGACGCAGTCGTAGGTGCCGCGCGGGTCGAGGGTGATCCCGACGAAGCCGCTGTTGGTGCGCAGCTCGTCGGCCAGATAGGCCTGCAGGCCGGTGCTGTAGCCGGTATCGAGCAGGTCGCCCACCGTCGCCACCGGCTGGATGTAGACCACCCGGTGGCGGCTGAAGTCGATCGCGCCCTCGTGGGAGAGCGTCAGCGGCAGGCAGCCGGACAGCATCAGCGCCGCGAGCGCCGTCGCCACCCGGCCCAGCCGCATCGTGAATCGGCCGTTCATCGCCACTCCCCCCCGACGCCGACGGCGATCACCAGCGGCGTCGTCTTGTCGCCGTCGAAGTCGACCCCCGGCTCGAGCCCGTCGCTGCTGAACAGGTAGTAGCGCGGCTGCACGAAGACCGACAGACCCTCGGTCACATAGACCCGGGCCTCGGCCAGCAGCGGCATCGCGGCCTTGCTCTCCTCGTCGTCGATGCCCCACAGCCCGTAGTAGTCGATGCCCGTGCCCACCCGGATCATGGCCTGATCGCCGATGGGGAAGCCCGCGACGAGGTGCAGCGTCAGCAGCCCGCCGAGAAAGGTGCCGTCCAGGCGCCGGCTCTCCTCGTCGAGGAACATGAGCTGAAAGCCGCCGTCGATGCCGAAGGTCTCGGTGAAGAAGACATAGCCGCTGATGCCGGCGATGACCTTGTCCTGCACCAGCAGCCCCTCCGCCTCGAGGCCGGCCCGGGTATCGGCGCTCGCCGGCGGGGCGTGGGCCAGCGACGCGGTGAGCAATGCGAGGGCGAGGGCAGAGCGGGTGGACGGCACGGCGGACTCCGAAGGCGTGATGCGGCGCTGATGCAGAAGACGCGGGCACGGTACCAACCAGCGGCGGGCGCTGTCATCGGTCACCGTGAACGATGCTCCGATGCGCGGCCGCCCGGGCGCCGAAAGGTCCGGGCCGCCGCGGTGTCGATGCTCTCGCCGATTTATTCAACCGGATCCGGAGAAAGCGATGATCGATCGCTCTACCGCTCGCTGCGCTGGTGGTCGCGGCGCTCTCGGCGGGCAGCGTGCCCGACGCCGACGACCCCGACGACGCCCTGGGCGGCAGCGACGGCTTCCTCTTCGACGACCCGTTCGTCGAACATGACCACCGGGAGGACGAGCGCCCGTCGACGGGCTCGACGTCCTCGAGCTCACCGATCGGCTGGCCTGCCTCTACACGCTCTGAACCGGCCCGGCGCTCACTCGGCGGCCTCGACGAGGCGCTCGGCGATCAGCCCCCAGAAGCGGTCGGGGCCCTCGAAGCCCCAGCCCAGATGCACCCCGCAGCCGTCGCACAGCGCGATCCGCCAGCCGTAGCCGGCGAACCAGGTGTGGTCGGCGGTGGCGATCCCGACCGCCCGCGCGCCGGGCGCCCGCCGCAGGCAGCGGATGTGAAACACCAGCCCATGGGGGTTGTGCCGCACGTGATCGGTCTCGCCGTCGACGGCGAAGATCGCCGCGCGCGGCGCGACGCGGGCGCGGCAGGCCACGCAGACGAACCACGGGCCGTCGCCCTGCCCGACGCCGCGTTCGACCTCGAGGTCGCTCTGGCGGCCATCGCCGCTCTCGCCATCGGCGGGCAGCTCGCGACGCAGGGGCTCGAATCGTCCGGCGAACATGCCCCACCTTCGCACGCCCGCGTCGCCGGAGCACCGACCGCGTTGCGCCCGCGCCGATGACCGCCCACACTGCGCCGGTGCATACCTTCGATCTGGAACGCCTGCGCCGCCTCTGGGCCCAGGAGAAGCGCGCCTCGATCGCCCGCGCCGTCGAGCGCCGGGCCGGGCTGGCGCTGACCGCTCGGGTGACGGCCGGCGAGGCGCTGGCCGGCGTGGTCGTCGACGACGTGGCCCCCGCGCCCGGCGACCGGACGCTGCTCTGGCTCGACGGCGACCTGCAGCACTTCCGGGGCAAGCCCGGCGACCCGCTGCGGCTGTGGTGGACCGATCCCGACGACGGCGAGGCCATCCGGGCGGTGCTCGCGCGGCGTCGCGGCGGGGCCTCGCCACGGATCGGGGTCATGGTCGACGGCGACGTGCCCCACCGCCTGCTCGCCGGCCACTTCAACGTCGACCGCGACGACCCCCAGGCCACTTTCGTACGCGGTCGGCGGGCCCTGGACGCGCTGGCCGACGCGAAGCCGAGCAGCCCCGCGGGGCGTCTGCGGCGGCTGCTCGTCGGCGAGATCGAGCCCGAGCATCATCCGCGGGCCATCGAGCCCGATCCGACGCTCAACCCGGCGCAGCAGGCGGCGGTGCGCCACGCGCTGGCCGCCGAGCCGCTGGCGCTGATCCACGGCCCGCCGGGCACCGGCAAGACCCGCACGCTGGTCGAGGTCATCCGCCAGGCGGTGCTGCAGGGCGAGAAGGTGCTCGCCTGCGCCATGAGCAATACCGCCACCGACCACCTCGCCGCGCGGCTGGTCGACGCGGGGATCGAGGTCGTGCGCCTGGGCCACCCGGCGCGGGTCGACCCGGCGGTCGAGGCGCGCACCGTCGACGCGCTGCTCGAAGCCACCGACGCCTGGACGCTGGCCCGCAGCTGGCAGCAGGAGGCGCGCCAGATCCGCGATCGGGCCTTCAAGCGCCGCGACCGCGGCGGCGATCATCGGGTTTTTCGCGAGGCGCTGCGTCAGGCGGATCGGCTGCGGCGTGACGCCCGCCAGCAGATCGAGCGCCACAAGGAGGCCATCCTCGAGCGCACGCCGGTCGTCTGCGCGACGGCCGCGGGCGCCGACGTCGAGCTGCTGCGCGCGCGCACCTTCGATCGGGTCGTGCTCGACGAGGCGACCCAGGCCCCCGATCCCATCGCGCTGGTGGCCTTGCTGCGCGCGCCGCGGGCGGTGCTGGCCGGCGACCCGCAGCAGCTGCCGCCGACGATCATCGACCCCGACGCCGAGCGCGCGGGCCTGGGCACGACGCTGTTCGAACGCCTCGCCGAGCGCGAGGGCGCGCAGCTGCTCACGGTGCAGTACCGCATGCCGCTGGAGCTGATGCGCTTCCCCTCGCGCACCCGCTACGGCGGCCGGCTCGAGGCCGATGCCAGCGTGGCCGGCCGCCGGCTGTCCGATCTGGGCGTCACCGACGATCCGCTGCGGCCGGGGCCGCTGCTGCTCGTCGACAGCGCCGGCAAGGGCTGGGACGAGGCGGTTGATCCCGAGACCGGCAGCGTCGCCAACCCGGGGCAGGCCGAGCGGGCCGCCGCCGAGGTGCGGCGCCTGGTCAGCCGCGGGCTGGCGGCCGATCGCATCGGTCTGTTGACCCCCTATCGGGCCCAGCGACGGCTGCTGCGCGGGCTGCTGGCCGCCGAGATCGCCCGCGGCTTGGAGATCGGCACCGTCGATGGCTTTCAGGGGCGGGAGAAGGACGCCATCGTGCTCGACCTGGTGCGCAGCAACCCCGATGGCGTCGTCGGCTTCGTCGCCGACCGGCGGCGGCTCAACGTGGCGCTGACCCGCGCGCGCCGGCTGCTGCTCGTGATCGCCGACACCGCGACGCTCGGCGCCCACGACGACTTCGCCGCGTTCGCCGAAGAGGCCGAGGCCCAAGGCGGCTGGCTCAGCGCGTGGAGCGACGAGGCCGAGCTGTTCGAGGTCCAGTGAGCGGATGTCATCAGGCAGGTGCCATCAGGCAGGTGCCATCAGAGTGATGATTCTGGTGCCATCGGCCGGACGCCGAAGATGGCATGCTTGTTGTCGAGTCGGATGACTTCCGGGTGCACCGCCATGCCGCGGGTGCTCTTGTGGGACCCATGCAGCCGGATGCCATCGGGCACCCGCTCGACGACGAGGCCCACGTGGCCGGCCAGCGCGCCGGCCTGCGTGGTGTACCAGTATTGCACGAAGTCACCGGCGGCTATGTCTTCGATGTCATCCAGCCGGGTGCCATACCCCGCCTCGGCCAGCGCCCAGGCGATGCCGGCGATCTCATCGTCGCCGCGCTTCACGGCCGCGTCGAGCGGCGCGGTGAACGCTTCGATGTTGATGCCATCGCTCAGGGTTCGATCGACCGGGATGCCTGCCCGGCGCAGCACCTCGATGCAATAGCTCGTGCAGACATAGCGATCGGCGCCCTTGCCATAGCCATCGAAGCCGTCGCCATAGTCCGGATGTCGGGCGCGCACCTCGGCCTCGAGGGCCGCGGCGGCCGCCAGGATGGGCGTCGTGGTGGGGAAGTCAGCGGTCATGGGCCGTCTCCTCGTGGCTGGACATCGTCGAAGCTCAGCCCGAACTTCGCCAGATACTTGCGCAGCCGATCGCTGTCGTTGGCCGTGCGCCGCCGGGTGCGCGAGACCGCGAAGAGCGCCCGCCCGGCGGAGGCCATGCTCGGGTGCCGGCGGCAGGTGCGCACGACCTCGGCGAGCTGCACCGCGTCGAAGCGATCGAGCTCTTCGGCGCCGCCGCCCAGGACCTCGCGCAGCAGCCCGTCTTCGGCCGCCTCGCGGGGCGGCGCCGCGGCGGCATCGCGGGCCCGCAGCCGGGCCAGCTCTTCGGTCACCGTCTCGCGGTCGATGCGTCCGGCCGGCGCCAGCGTCGCCATGCGCATCACCGCGGCGCCGAAGTCGCGGAAGTTGCCCGGCCAGCGGGCCCCGGGCCCCTCGGCGTAGCGCAGGAACCGTCGCCGAGCCTCGCGGTTGATGGTGATGCGGGTGCCGATGCGCGCGCTGCAGCGATCGAGTTCGAAGTCGAGGTTCGGCGCGATGTCCTCCCGCCGCTCGACCAGCGCCGGCAGCCGAAAGGTCCACAGGTCGATGCGGGCGAGCAGGTCTTCGCGGAAGCCGCCCGCGCGCACCGCCGCCCGCAGGTCGCGATTGGTGCCGGCGATGAGCTGAAAGTCACTCTGCACCTCGCGATCGGAGCCCACCGGTAGGAAGACCTTGCGCTCGATCGCCCGCAGCAGCATCGCCTGCTCGTCGAGGCCGAGCTCGCCGATCTCGTCGAGGAACAACAGCCCGCCATCCGCCGCCCGCAGCAGCCCCGGCCGGGCGCTCGCCGCGCCGGTGAACGCGCCGCGGGTATGGCCGAAGAGCGCGCTCATCGCGCCGTCGCCGCGCAGCGTGGCGCAGTTGACCTCGACCAAGTCGCCCTCGAGCTGCCGCCGCTGCTTCTTGAGCGCGTAGATCCGCCGCGCGAGCCGCGACTTGCCGGCGCCGGTGGGCCCGGTGAGCAGCATCGGCTCCCGCGACCGCGCCGCGACCCGCTCGATCTGCGCGAGCAGCCGGTTGAAGTGGCGGTTGCGGGTGTCGATGCCCGCCTTGAGCACGTCGAGCCCCGCCTCGCGCTCGGCGGCGAAGCGGCGGGCGATCGCGTCGTAGCGCGACAGGTCGAGGTCGATGGTCTGCACGCTGCCCGGCGCGCCGGCGGCCCACTTCGCCGGCGGGGAGGCTTGCAGCAGGCGGGCGGGCACGTGGCGCGACTCGGCCAGCAGGAACCAGCAGATCTGCATCACGTGGGTGCCGGTGGTGATGTGGACCCGATAGTCCTCGGCCTCTGGGTCGAAGGCGTAGCCCCGGGCGAAGTCGTGCAGCGCGCCGAAGACCTCCTCGAAGTCCCACGGGTCGTCGAGCGCCAGCGGGTGGGTGCGCACCGTGGTCTCCGGCGAGACCTGCGCCAGATCGGCCACCAGCTGCTTCACCGCGCGGGTCGCCTGGCGGTCGTGCAGCAGTTCGAAGCGGTCGACGACCATGTCGGGCTGGCTGCAGACGGCCACCGTCGGGCGCCAGCGCTGCCAGCGGCTCGCCGGGCCGCCGCGGTCGAGCGTCGCGCCGTACATACCGATCACGACGCTGGGGCGGCGGGCGGGCATCTCGCCCGAAGGATAGATTCGCCGCGCCAGATATATCCAGGATTATATGATTCTGGTCGGCGCACGCCGCGAAACGCCCGGAATCCGGGGTTGGCACGGCCCCTGCTGTGGCAATGGGGCACGGCGCCGAGCCGACAGCCACCCAGGAGGACCCCATGAGTTCGCTCTTCGACCGCAGCCGCATCTCGCCCGCCACCGAGGCCCGCCCCTACGAGGTCTTCAGCGATCGGCACAGCAAGCCGGTCAAGGCCTGGGTGAAGGGGGTGCCCATCAGCGACCGCGCCCGGCGCCAACTGCTCGACGTGGCCGGGCTGCCCTTCATCCACAAGTGGGTCGCCGCCATGCCCGACGTGCACCCGGGTAAGGGCGCGACCATCGGCTCGGTGATCGCGACCAGGCGGGCCATCATCCCCGCCGCGGTGGGCGTCGACATCGGCTGCGGCATGATGGCGGTGCGCACGACCATGACCGCGTCGGATCTGCCCGACTCGCTCGCCGGCGTGCGCAGCGACATCGAGGCCGCCGTGCCCCACGGGCGCAGCAACGGCGGGCGGCGCGGCGATCGCGGGGCCTGGGGTGAGCTGCCCGAGGGCCCGGCGGCGGCCTGGGCCGGCCTGCAGCCGCGCTTCGAGGCCATTTGTGAGAAGCATGCGAAGATTCGCCGCGGCAATACCGAGAACCACCTCGGCACGCTGGGCACCGGCAACCACTTCATCGAGGTCTGCCTCGACGAGAGCGAGCGGGTGTGGGTGATGCTGCACTCCGGCTCGCGCGGGGTGGGCAACCGCATCGGCAGCTACTTCATCTCGCAGGCCAAGCGCGAGATGGAGCGCTGGTCGGTGCATCTGCCCAACCAGGACTTGGCGTATCTGCCCCAGGGCACGTCGCTCTTCGACGACTACGTCGAGGCGGTGCATTGGGCGCAGGACTTCGCCCGGGCCAACCGCGAGGCGATGATGGCCGCGGTAGTGCGCGCGCTGCGCGGCCGCAGCGATCTGCCCGAGTTCGCGCTGACCGACGAGGCGGTGAACTGCCACCACAACTACGTGGCCTGGGAGAACCACTACAACGAGAACGTGCTGGTGACCCGCAAGGGCGCGGTGCGGGCGCGGGCGGGTGATCTGGGCATCATCCCCGGCAGCATGGGCGCGCGCTCGTACATCGTGCGCGGGAAGGGCAACAAGGAGAGCTTCTGCTCGTGCAGCCACGGGGCCGGGCGGGCGATGACCCGCACCGAGGCCAAGCGCCGCTTCTCGGTGGAAGATCACGCCCGGGCGACCGACGGCATCGAGTGTCGCAAGGATGCCGCTGTCATCGACGAGACGCCGATGGCATACAAGTCCATCGACGCGGTGATGGCGGCGCAGGCCGATCTGGTCGACGTGGTGCATACGCTGCGCCAGGTCGTATGCGTGAAGGGGTGATCATGAGCCAGGAGAGCGACATGCACGATCGGTTCGGGCCGGTGCACATCGACGGACGCCAGGGCGAGGGCGGGGGGCAGATCGTGCGCTCGTCCCTCAGTCTGGCGGCGCTGCTCGGCCGCCCGCTGCGCGTCGATCACATCCGGGCGAAGCGCAAGAAAGACGGCCTGCTGCGGCAGCACCTGACGGCGGTCAAGGCCGTCGCCGCCGTCTGCGAGGGCCGGGTCGAGGGTGCCGGGCTGCGCTCCACCGCGCTGACCCTGGTGCCGGGCAAGCCCCGGGGTGGCACCTATCACTTCGCCGTGGGCACCGCCGGCAGCGCGGTCCTCGTCTGCCAGACCGTGCTGCCGGTGCTGCTCGCTGCCGATGGCCCGAGCACGGTTGTCTTCGAGGGCGGCACCCACAACCCGATGGCGCCGCCGTTCGGCTTCCTCGAGCGGGTCTACCTGCCGGCCCTGGCCGAGATGGGCGTCGCGGCGACGGTGCGCTTCGAGCGGGCCGGCTTCTTCCCGGCGGGCGGCGGTCGGTTCGTGCTCGAGGTCGAGCCCGGCCTGCCGCATCTGCCGTTCGAGCGGGTCGAGAAAGAAGGCGAGGCCGAGTTCGAGGCCTGGGCGATGTCGGCCAACCTGCCGGGGGCCATCGGCACCCGCGAGCTGGCGGTGGTGCGGCAGGCCTTCGGCATCGGCCGCGATCGGGCGCACCTGCGCCGGCTCGACTCGCCGGGGCCGGGCAACGCGGTGGCCATCGAGATCCGCTGCGGCGGCGCGGTCGAGCGGGTGACCGCGTTCGGCGCCAAGCGGCTGCCGGCGGAAGACGTCGCCGCCGACGCGGTCGAGCAGGCGCGGGCCTGGGTCGACAGCGCCTGCCCGGTCGGCGAGCACCTGGCCGATCAGCTCATCCTGCCGCTGGCGTTCGCCGGGGGCAGCTTCCGCTGCGGGGTGTGGTCATCCCACAGCGAGACCCACGTGCAGGTGGTGCGCGCGTTTCTGGGCGAAGCGGCGTTGAAGGTGAGCCACGGCGCGGACGGTACGGTCGTCTCGGCGCCGGGCCAGCCGCGCTGAGCGGCGTCGCGGCGGGCGCGGTCAGCGGCGGATGCGCATCGGTCGCCCGGCGCGCGCGGCGCCGCCCGGCCAGCCGGGTCGGGGGGTGACCGTCAGCGCCTCGTCGAGGGTCTCGAGGAAGTCGTCCCGCGGCCACTCCCGCGCGCCGAAGCGGGCGAGGTGGTCGGTGTAGACTTGGCAGTCGATCAGCCGATAGCCCGCCGCGGCGAGCGCCGGCACCAGCGTCGCGAAGACCACCTTCGACGCCTCGTCTTCGAGCGCGAACATCGACTCGCCGTAGAACACCCCGCCCAGCGTGACCCCGTACAGCCCGCCAACCAGCCGCCCGTCGCGCCACGCCTCGGCCGAGTGGGCGAAGCCGCGGCGGAACAGCTCGGTGTAGGCCGCCTGCATCTCGGGGTTGAGCCAGGTGCCGTTCTGCCCGGGGCGCGGCACCTCGGCGCAGGCCCGCAGCACCGCTTCGAAGGCGGTGTCGTAGCGCAGGTCGAAGGGGTGCTTGCGCAGCGACTTGCGCAGGCTGCGACCCACATGCAACTCGTTGGGCCGCATCGCGAAACGCCACGCCGGCGAGTGCCACAGGATGGGCGTGGCGTCGGCGTCGTACCACGGGAAGATGCCCAACGAGTACGCCAGGATCAGGCGCGAGGGCGAGAGGTCGCCGCCCACGGCGAGGATGCCGGTGGCGGGATCGGCCTTGGTCGGATCGGGGAACGCGAGCGCGTCGTCGAGGAGATAGATCGGCACGTCGGCACGATACCCGCAGATGGCGGGCGTTGCACCGTCGTTCTCGGTTTCGGCCGCTTCGTCTCGTATCTGACCGTTCGGGCCACTTCGCGGGCATCTGCCCCCGCGACCGCGGGATTTGGCCCACGAGAAGCTGCGACATCGCTGTTACATGCTTCTGGTTTTTCCAGTGTTTTCGTCATTTCGGGGTCTGGCACGGCGCTCGCTTCGTCTCTGAGCCGTGAGCGGCGCGGGTCCGGCCGTCAGAGGGGATGGCCGGACCCGCGCCGACGCATCGGCGACAAGCGAGGACGCAATGACGAAGCGATGGATCGAATACATGGTGGTGGGGGCGGCGTGCGCCGCGACCGGGTGCGAAGGTGCGCTCGAGCCGCCGACCGGCGAGGCCACGGCGACGCTCGAGGGGCGCATCGACGCCGACTCGGGCAACCAGCACAGCGGGGTCTTCGCCGTGCGCGGCCCGGGGATCGCGGCCGACTCGGTGGTGGCGATCACCGTCGACAGCGAGGTGATCGGCGAGGCCGAGGTGCGCGACGGTCTCTTCCGCCTCGACGATCTGCCGCCGATGGCCGAGCCCTTCTTCGTCGAGGCCCGCAGCGCCGGTGAGGCGACCGGCCGCGCGCTCGTGGCCCTGGGCGCGCCCGAAGGCGAGCTGACGCGGGTGATGCCGATCAGCGCCGAGACCACCGCCGAGGCCGAGGCCTTCGCCGCGTTGCGCGCGGCCGGCGAGGCGGTCGACCCGATCGCGTTGACGCTGGCGATCTCCCACGAGCTGGCGGCGACCGCCGACGCGCAGGCCATGGCCGCTGCGGCCGGCGCGGCGCAGGTGGCCGAGCGGGCGGCGCTGGCGGCGCACGGCGGCATGCAGCTGACGGCCGACGCGATGGCCGAGGCGCGGGCCCGCGCGTTCGAGCGGCTGGTCGAGGCGCTGCACGGCGCCGAGAGCGAGGCCGACGAGGCGGCCGCGTGGGCCGACTTCCACGGTGAGGCGGCCCTGGCGCTGCAGGCGGCGCTGCAAGCGGACGCCGAGGCGCGGGCCGACGCTGCGGCGGCGGCCGGCTTCGCGTTGTCCGGCGCGCTGGAGGGGCAGGCGGGCTTCGCGGCGGCGATCGCGTTGGCCGGCGAGACCTCGGCCCGGGCCGAGCAGGCGGTCATCGACGCCATCGCCGGCGGCGACGCCGGGCTGCGCGCGGCGGCCGACGGGGCGTTCGAGGCGTACTTCCAGGCGGTCGCCGGCGCGCGCACCGTCGCGGACGTGCAGGCGGCGCACGACGGCCTGATCGCGGCGCTGGCCGGGGCCGAAGGGCAGGGGGCGTCGCTGATCGAGCTGGCCGCCGAGCGCGAGGGCATCGCGCTGTCGGCGATCGAGAGCGCGTGGATGGCCGCGACGCAGATCACCGTCGATACCCGGGCCGCGCTGGCCGCGCAGGCGGGTGACGCGGCGCTGACCGGCGAGCTCTACGCCGGTCTGCGTGCCCGGGTCCACGGCGAGCTGAGCGCGACGCTGGGGCTGCTCGCTTCGCCGGCGTTCGTCGAGATGTTGACCGAGGTCGTGGTCGCCGGCGCGGTGCTGCCCAGCCCGACGCTGGTCGAAGGCGCCGGCGAGGGCGAGGTCGGCGGCGAGGTCGGCGGCGAAGGCGAGGGCGAGGGCGAGCCGGTGATCGAGCCCGGGCTGGTGCTCGAGGCGGTCATCGAAGGCGGCGCGGCGGCGCAGGCCGGGGCCGAGGCCCTGGTCGACGACCTGCGGGCGCGCGTCGAAGGTGACGCCGCGCGCCTGGTGGCGGTCGCCGCCGACGGCCGGGCCCGGATCATCGCCGAGGGCGAGGTCGTCGGCGAGATGGCGCAGGTCGAGCTGCCCGCCGGGGCGTTCGACGGGCTGGTCGTACTGCAGGTGCTCGCCGAGGGCGAGGTCGTCGCCGCCACGGTGGTGCCCGAGCTGTCCGGCGCACCCGAAGGCGAGGCGCCGGCGCTGCCGCCGATGTCGGCCGAGTCGACCGTCGAAGCGCTCGTCGCGCTGCAGGCGGCGGCCGAGGGGCATCTCGACCTGGCGTTCGCGCAGCGCATGATCGACGACGCCACCGCCACCGCGGCCATGGCCGAGGGCGAGATCGAGGCGCTGGGCATGGCGCTGTGGACCGCGCAGTCGACCTTCATCGATGGGGTGCAGGCCGACGGCGAGCGGGTGGCCGAGACGGGCGCCGACGCCAGCGCCCGGCTCATGGCCGAGATGGCCGTCGCCGCGGCGTCGGGTCAGGCGGCCGCCGCCGAGGCCCAGGCGCGCTTCGAGGCGCAGCTGCAGGCGAGCATCACCGCGGCCACCGGCGCCGGCGAGCAGGCGCAGGCCGACGCGATGGCCGAGGCCAGCGCGGCCTTCGCGGCGACCGTGGACGCGCTCACCGAGGGTCGGGCGCAGATCACCGCGGCGGCCGCCGAGGCCCAGGCCCGGCTGACCGCGTCGGCCCAGGTGGCCGCCGAGCTGCAGGCCGAGCTGCAGGCCGAGGGGCGGGCCCACGCCGACGCGGCGGCCGCGGCCTTCGAAGAGCACGCCGACGCCATCCGCGCGGCGGCCGATCCCGCGGCCGTCGTCGCGGCCGGCGCCGAGCTGCGGGCGACGCTGGTCGGTGAGGTGGACGGCATCGCCGCCGAGCTGGTCGCCGCCGCGCGGCTGGACGTCATCTCCCGGGCGGTCGTCGAGGGGGCCATCGAGGCCATCGAACAGGCCGAAGGCCGCTTGCAGGGTCAGCTCGAACTCGCGGTCGCGCTCGGCTTCGACGGCCGGCTGAACATCGACGAGACCGCCGAGGCCACGGCCGCAGCCTTCGCCGACTTCGACGCCCGGGTGCAGGCGGCGGTCGAGACCATGGCGCGGGCGCCCGGCTTCGAGGGACAAGCGCAGGCCGTCGCCGCGCTGTGGACGGCGACCAGCGTCACCGCCCCCGAGTGAGCCGGCCAGCCGTCAGAACGACTCGACCGTGTAGCGCCACGCCTTCATCGTCGGCGACCAGTGATCGACGCTCCAGCCGATCTTGCGCTTGAGCTGCTGCACGAACGCCCGCCGCCCGCCGAGCTTGGACCACACCGCCGGCAGGAAAGTCCCCCGGCGCCCGCCATCCTCCAGGATCAGCCCGTCGGTGCCCGGCTCGAGCCGATCGAGCAGCGCCTGCTCGTCGTCGGCGGCCATCGGCTCGGGCACGCCGAGCACCGCGATCTTCACCGCGCAGTCGATCCACTCCGCCGGGGTCAGCGCCTGAAAGCGCGTATCGCGAAACGCGGCGCCGAAGGCGTTGGCCGCCACGTCGTTGGCCAGCGGGCGATAGGCCTCGAGCCGCCCGACGCAGCCGCGCAGCGTGCCGTCGCGCCGGCGCAGGGTCACGAAGCTCGCGCCGGGGGCCTGCAGCAGCAGCGGCAATCCGTCGAGCTCGGGCAGCCGGGGCTTGCCCGAGTCGAGGCCGCACGCGATCGACGCCGAGGCGATGTTGCGCAGCAGCCGCCGCGTGCGGTCGTCGAATCGCTGCGGGGTCGTATCGGCCGCCTCCGCCGCCTCGAACTCATCGAGTACGTCGTCGTGCTCGCCCATCACGCTGCCTCCTCATCGCCGGTGTGCACCACGAACGCCCCGTAGCCGACGACCCGATCCCGGTCGCCCGCCGTATCACCCGAATTGCGCAGATCGACCGCGCGCACCGACAGCCCGCGCCGGGCGCCGAGCGCCAGCAAACCGCGGATGGGCACCCGCCCGCAGGCCGTCTCGTACTCCAGCGCCGGCCCGTCGAGGCGCTCGATCGCCGCGGCGGTCTGCCGATCGAGCGCCGTGGCCGCGTCGTAGTCGAGGAAGTGGCTCAGATCGCTCGAGATCACGACGCGCGTCTCGGGCCCGCCCCACAGGCGATCGAGCACCTCGGCCACTTGGGCGTCGGTCGCCGCGCCCACCGCGAACGGCACCAGCGAGAACGCGCCGAGCACCGTCTGCAGGAAGGGCAGCTGCACCTCGAGCGCGTGCTCGAGCGCGTGCGCCCGGTCGTCGAAGACCACCTGCGGCAGATCGGCCACCGCCTGCAGCGCCGCCCGGTCGATGGGCACGGCGCCGAGCGGGCCGGCGAACGCGTCGACGGTCGGCGCCGCGAGCCCGCGCACCGGATGGCGATGGGCGGGGCCGAGCAGGATCACCCGCTCGACCCGGCCGCGCAGGGCCTGCCAATGGGCGTAGGCGGTGCCGGCGATGGGCCCCGAGTAGACATAGCCCGCGTGGGGCGCGATCAGCGCCTTGGGCGGCGTCGACGGCGGGGCCCCGACGCGCCGGGCGCCGGTGTCGAGGTGGGCGGAGACGGCCGCGGCGAGGCGGCGGGCGTCTGCGGGGTAGAACCGACCGGCCATCGCCGGTGGTCGAGCGCGGGTCATGGAGCTCCTCTCGATCTTCCGTCACGAAAATGACGGGGCGGAGGGGGTCTTGGCAAGGGCAAAGCCGACGCGGCATCACGCCGGAGGCCGAGCGACGATTGACCGGGCGGGCCGCCTCTGGTCGAATCGAGGCGTGCCCCGACCGACCGACCGACCGCCGACGCCGCCGGCCACCTGGCCCACGCGCCACTGGACCGCGTTGGACGACGGCCGGGTGCGCTGCGACGTCTGCCCGCGCCATTGCGCGCTGCGCGACGGTCAGCGGGGGCTGTGCTTCGTGCGGCGCAATCACGGCGGGCGGGTGGTGCTGACCACCTACGGCCGCTCGAGCGGCTACTGCATCGACCCCATAGAGAAGAAGCCGCTCAACCACTTTCTGCCGGGCACCCCGGTGCTCTCGTTCGGCACCGCCGGCTGCAACCTCACCTGCAGCTTCTGTCAGAATCACGACATCTCGAAGTCCCGGCGCATGGACACCCTGCAGCAGACGGCGATGCCGGCGACCATCGCCGCCGCCGCCGAGGCGCTGGGCTGCCGCAGCGTCGCCTTCACCTATAACGACCCGGTGATCTTCCTCGAATACGCCCGCGACGCGGCCATCGCCTGCCGCGCGCGGGGGGTGCGCACGGTGGCGGTGACGGCGGGCTACGTGACCCCCGCGGCCCGGCGCGACTTCTTCGAGCACATCGACGCGGCCAACGTCGACCTCAAGGGCTTCACCGAGCGCTTCTATCAAAAGCTGTGCACCGGCGCGCTCGCGGCGGTGCTCGACACCCTCAAGTACCTGCGCGACGAGACCGACGTCTGGGTCGAGATCACGACCTTGCTCATCCCCGGCCAGAACGACGGCGAGCGCGAGCTGAGCGAACTCGCCGCGTGGATCGCCACCGAGATGGGCCCCGACGTGCCGCTGCACTTCAGCGCGTTTCACCCCGATCACCGCATGCTCGATACGCCGCGGACCCCCGCCGCGACTTTGCAGGCGGCGCGGCGCATCGCGCGCGAACACGGCCTGCGCTACGTCTACACCGGCAACGTGCGCGACGAGGCGGGCCAGAGCACCCGCTGCCACGGCTGCGACGCGCTGCTCGTCGGCCGCGACTGGTATACGCTCACCGGCTGGGGCCTCGACGCCGCCGGGCGCTGCCAGCGCTGCCGGACCCCCTGCGCCGGTGTCTTCGACCCGCTGCCCGGCACATGGGGCGCGCGCCGCCAGCCGGTCCGCCTCGATCGGTTCGCGCAGCGCCGGCCCCGGACCGAGACCCGAGGAGAGTCTTGAGAGCTTTCCCACAAACTCTGGCGCTTCGCCCAGCACCGTCCCGAACGGCGAATTTCGGCGTCCCTCAGGCTCGGAATACTCGGAGTATTCCTGCGCCTTCGCTCCTTGAACTCACCGTCCGGTCCGGCACTGTGCTCGACCATAGTTTGTGGGCAAGCTCTTGAACGTCGACCCGATCATCCACGCCATCGTCCGCGAGACCGCCCGCCTGATCATCGAGCTGGCCACCGTCGACGGGCAGCGGGCGCAGCTGGCCGACGTCACCGATCGCCTGTTCCTCGAGCTGGTCTCGACCCTGCGCGCCCGCGAGGTCAGCGGCAAGGTCATCGCCGACATGCTCGGCATGGCGCTGCGCAGCTATCAGGCGAAGGTCCGCCGCCTCTCGGAGAGCGCGTCGGCCCGCCGGCGCACGCTGTGGGAGGCGGTGCTCGATCACATCCGCGACGAGGTGCGCATCAGCCGGGCCGACGTGCTCTATCGCTTCCGCTACGACGACGAGGCCATCGTGCGCGGGGTGCTCAACGACCTCGTCGAGAGCGGGCTGGTCTATCGCACGGGCCGGGCCGGAGCGACGACCTATCGCATCGCCGAGGCCGCCCGGGACGGCGGGCCCACCGGCGAAGACCAGCTCGTGCGGCTCGCGGTGCACCGCCACGGGCCCATCGACCGCGCTGGCCTCGTCGCGCGGCTGGCTCTCGAACCGGCGCGGATCGACGCCGCGATCGAGCGGCTGCACGCCGCCGGACGCATCGAAGAGACCGCCGACGGCTGGCGCTGCGAGCGCATGGTGCTGCCCTCCGACGCCGCTGGCGGGCCGGGCGCGGCGATGGTCGATCATGTACAGGCGATGGTCGATACGGTCTGCGCCCGCCTGCGCGGGCAGCCCGGCGGCGGCAGCACCTTCGTCTTCGATGTGCCCGCGGGCGGGTCGGAGGCCGAGGCTGTGGCCGCCCTCTTCGCCGAGATGCGCGACCGCTTCGGCGCGCTGCGGGCGCAGGTCGAAGCCCATGGCGCCGACGACGGCCCGCGCAGCCGGGTGACGGTCTACATGGGGCACTCGGCCCGCGCGGCGCTCGACGACTGACGCCCGAGCCCCGCCCCCGACCGCCCGGTGCCCTGACCGGCGGGTCGAGTGCGGTTGACCGACAGCCGCTCAGCGCCCATGCTCGGGGGCATGCATACGGCCCCATCTGCCCCGATCACCGCCGGTGAGTCCGCCCCCGAGCGGGTCGAGTTCGCTGTCATCGGCAGCGGCTTCAGCGGCATGGGCATCGCCATCGCGTTGCAGCGGGCGGGGCTGGACGACCTCGTCATCCTCGAGCGCGGGCCGACCCTCGGTGGCACCTGGCGGGACAATATCTATCCCGGCTGCGGGTGCGACGTGCCCTCGCACATCTACAGCTTCTCGTTCGAGCAGAACCCCGACTGGAGCCGCAGCTTCGCCCTGCAGCCGGAGATCCAGGCCTACCTGCAGGGCTGCGCCGATCGCTATCGCCTGCGGCCGTACTTCCGCTTCGGCTGCGAGGTCGTCGAGGCCCGCTTCGACGATGGGCGCTGGCACATCCGGGCCGCCGACGGGCGCCGCTTCGAGGCGCGCTACGCGATCTTCGGCATCGGCGGCCTCAAGGACCCGCGCTACGCGCCCATCCCCGGGCGCGAGACCTTCGAAGGCATCAGCCTGCACTCCGCCCGCTGGGATCCCGCCGTCGACCTGGCTGGCAAACGGGTCGGCCTCATCGGCACCGGCGCCAGCGCGATCCAGCTCGGCCCGGCCATCGCCGCCGACGTCGGACACATGACGATCTTCCAGCGTACGCCGCCGTGGATCCTGCCGCGCAACGACAGGGCCCACGGGCCGCTGACCCGGGCGTTGATGCGGGTGCCGGGCCTGCTGCGCCTCAAGCGCAGCCTCATGTACCTGTACTGGGAGCTGCGCCACCCGGTCGTCTTCGACCGGCCCGGGCGTATCGCCGGCGTGATCGAGCGCCTGGCCCGGCGCCACATCCGCCGCGCGCTGCCCGACCCCGAGCTGGCCCGCAAGGCGACGCCCGACTATCGCATCGGCTGCAAGCGCATCCTGCTCAGCGATGACTGGTATCCCACGCTCGCCCGACCGGATGTCGACCTCGAAGACACGGCCATCGCCCGCATCGTGCCCCGTGGGGTCGAGCTGAGCGACGGGCGCACCGTCGAGCTCGACGCGCTGGCGTGGTGCACCGGATTCACCGTCGACCAGCCGTTGGGCGGCATGGCGGTGTACGGCCGCGACGGCGTCGCCCTGAGCGATTATTGGGGCGACCGGCCGCGGGCGCACCTGGGCATCACCGTGCCCGGGTTCCCCAACCTCTTCCTGATGCTCGGCCCCAATACCGCGCTGGGGCACAACTCGGTGCTGTTCATGATCGAGGCCCAGATCGGCTACATCATGCGGGCCATCCGCCACGTGCGCGGGCGCAAGCTGGGCTGGCTCGACGTGCGGCCCGAGGCGGTCGAGGCCTTCGTCGAAGCCATCGATCGCGACAGCGCCGACACCGTCTGGCAGAGCGGCTGCGAGAGCTGGTACCTCGGCGCCGAGCACGTCAACTTCACCCTGTGGCCGGGCACGACGCTGTCGTATCGCCGCGCCACCCGACGCTTCGACCCCGCGTTGCACGTCTTCGCCGAGGGACACACCGGAGGAGCCCGATGATCGTACGCCTCACCTGGGCTTTCGCCGGCGCCCTCACGCTCGCCTGCGGCGGCGCGCCGCCCGCCGAGAAACGCACCATCAGTGATCCGGTGCCCAACGTCTCGCTCACCGAGCGCGAGAGCGGCGTCGAGCCCGAGGTGATCCCGCCCGGCGCGGCCCCCAAGACCGGCGGCATCAGCGATCCCATCCAGCCGGGCCCGATGACCGAGACCACCCCGCCACCGGGCGAGGGCGCGCCGCCGTCCACCGCGCAGCTGGGCGGCGCCGACTCGACCGCGACGCCGTGCGCCGCCGACGATGATAACTGCCGCATCGAGCGCCTGGGCGACGTGCGCCTGGGTTGGCTGCGCGAAGGCATGCCCCGGGCCGATGTCATCGCGAAGCTCGGGGAGCCCGCCGAGGTCGAGAAGCCCTGGGAGGAAGGCGCCACCGGCGAGTGGGTCTCCGAGAACCGCTGGCCGAAAGCGGGGGTCAGCATCCTGTTCTCGGCCAACAGCGAAGGCGGATCGCAGACCGCGCGCGGCATCACCGTGCGCGCCCCGTTCGCCGAGAAGACCGACCGCGGCGTCGGCATCGGCAGCAGCGAAGCCGAGGTGCGCGCGGCCTACGCCGGCACCTTCGACCCGCGGCCGTCGGGGCTCGTCGCCGGCAGCGTCTACGGCGGAGTCTTCTTCGACTTCGACGACGCGGGGCGGGTGGTGAGCATCTTCATCGGGCCCGGCGCCGAGTAGCCGGCCCGCGGCATCGACAGCGTCGACCCCGTCGGCGCCGACGGTGCACGGCATGCGTGCCCATGGCGCCCATGCCATGCTGCGCGGTGACGCCCGGCGCCCCGAATGGGAGGCCCCATGAGCGACAGCCCCGCCCGCGGCGCCGTGCCCTTTCGAGACAAGGTCGCCTTCGGCGTCGGCATGCTCGCCAACCAGATGTTCCCGGCGGTGCTGGGCATCTTCATGATCGTGCTGGTGCAGGATCTCGGCTTCCCCGGCTGGATGTGGGGCGTGCTGTTCTTCCTGCCGCGGGTCTTCGACTCGCTCTCCGATCCCATCATGGGGTTCATCTCGGACAATACCCGCTCCCGCTGGGGTCGGCGGCGGCAGTATGTCTTCCTCGGCGCCCTGATCATGGGCATCTCGTTCGTCGCGATGTGGCAGCTGCACCGCGAGAACGGGGTGGACTACAACTTCGCGTGGTTCCTCGGCGGCTCGTTCGCCTTCTACCTGGGGCTGACCATCTTCAGCGTGCCCTACGTGGCCATGGGCTACGAGATGAGCCCGGACTTCCACGAGCGCACCCGCATCATGGCCGTGGCGCAATGGATCGGGCAGTGGGCCTGGGTCATCGCGCCCTGGTTCTGGGTCGTGATGTACGACCCGACCTGGTTCGAATCACCCGAGGCGGCGACCCGCGAGCTGGCGGTGTGGGTCGGCATCATCTGCATGCTGTTTGCCATGGTGCCGGCCATCTTCCTGCCGAGCCGCTCGACCGAGCACGAAGAGAGCTACGCCGAGCTGTCGCTGCGCAACATGCGCGGGGCGCTGGTGGGCATCTTCGATGGCTTCGTGCAGGCCTTTCGCTCCGAGCCCTTCCGCCGGCTGTGCATCGCGACCTTCTTCATCTTCAACGCCTTCAACACCGTCGCCGCGTTCTCGTTCTTCATCGTGGTGTACTACCTCTTCGCCGGCGACGCGGCGGCGGCGGGCATCTGGCCGACGCTCTTCGGCAGCGTCGGCGCGCTGATCACCACCTTCGCGGTCATCCCCACCGTCGCGTGGCTGTCGGAGCGGCTGGGCAAGAAGCGCGCCTTCATGCTGTCGCAAGCCATCTCGCTGGTGGGCTATGCCTTGCTGTGGTTCCTGTTCATCCCCGGCAAGCCGTACATGTTCATCTTCGCGCTGCCGTTCTTCTCATTCGGCATCGGCAGCCTCTTCACGCTGATGATGTCGATGACCGCCGATGTCATCGACCTCGACGAGCTGGAGAACGGCAAGCGTCGGGAAGGCATCTTCGGCGCCATCTACTGGTGGATGGTGAAGTTCGGCTTCGCCATCGCCGGCCTGCTCAGCGGCGCGATCCTCTCGGTGGTGGGCTTCGACGCCGACGCGGCGAGCCAGAGCGACGCCGCGATCACCGGGCTGCGCGCGTTCTACTCCGGTGTGCCCGTGCTCGGCACGCTCATCGCGCTGTTCGTGATGCGCAAGTACGACGTGACCGAGGCCCGGGCCAATGACATCCGCGCGGCGCTCGAGGCGCGCGGCGATCGATCCACCGGTGAAGCGCCGAAGGCGGAAGCGCCCGCCGGGTGACATGCTACGCTGGGCGCGGCATCGGGGGATTCATGCTACGCCTGCTCGCCGGCTTCGGGTGTCTGTTTCTGCTCTGGGGATGTATCGAAGATACGCCGGAGTCGCCGCCGCGTGATCTGTCGGCCGAGGCCGGCGTGGTCGACGGTCGGCTCGATGACGGAGCCCACGCGGGTGACGCCGAGCCAGTCATCGATGCCGAGCCAGTCATCGACGCCGAGCCAGTCATCGACGCCGAGCCAGTCATCGACGCCGAGCCAGTCATCGATGCCGAGCCAGTCATCGACGCAGGGCTGGCTGTCGATGCAGAACAGATCGTCGACGCAGATCGCTTCATCGACGCAGAGCAGGTCATCGACGCAGAGCAGGTCATCGACGCGGCGACCGAGCCCGACGCAGAGCGGGACCTCGACGGCGCGCTGATGCCCGACGCGGACCTGCCCGACGCGAATCCGGGGGGCGACATCGGCCCGCCGGCCTGTGAACTCAACCGCTTCCACCGCGAAGGTCCGTGCGCCTCGGCGCAGGCCCCGGCGCCCTGTGACGACTGCGGCGACCCGGCGTGCGCCGAACACCCGCGCTGCCTCACCGCGCTCTGCCGCAGCCCCGGCGGCTGCGACGACCCGCGCTGCTGGTACCACGCCGCCTGCTGCGCCGAGGAGGACCTGGGCTCGGCGGTCGGCGTCGCGCTGACCGCCGGCGTGATCGGTGTCCTGCCCGGCGGGTCGGGCCCCTTGCCGGTGCCATACCTGCCCTCGCGGTTCGCCGGGCCATGCCACGGCGGCGGCATCCCGGATCGAGCCATGGCCTGGACCGCGCCGTCGACCGGGCGCTACATGATCGGCACCAGCGTCGGCCCGCACGTCTGGAGCATCGAGGTGCGCGCCGGCTGCACCCCCGAGCCTCTGGCATGCGCGGTGCGCCGCTTCGAGGCGCCTTGGGTCCAGCTCGACGCTGTCGAAGGGGAGACCTTCCTCATCGTCGTCGACGGGGGATTGCCCGCGATGCGCATCGGGGAGTTCCGCCTGAACATCATCGAGGCCGACCACCCCTCGTCCATGGTCTGCGGCGCCAGCGAGGCATTCGACCAGCCGTCCGAATGTCGCTGCCTGCGCGAGACCGAGGCCGGCCCGACGGTCATGGAGGGGTCGATCCCTGTCGGGCGCGACGCCCCGCGTGAAGGCAGCTGCGGCGGCGCCGGCCTCGAATCCGGGATCTGGTGGATCGCGCCCGACGCCGACCGCTATCGGTTCATGGCCGAGTCGGCCGACTTCGAGCCGGTGGTCTACCTGCGCCGGGCCCACTGTGATGGCGAGGAGGTCGCCTGCGGCGCGGCGGCCGGCGGACCCTCGGCCGAGGTGACCGCCGACCTCGAAGCCGGCGAGGCGGTGGTCGTGATGGTCGACGCCGAAGCGCTCGGCGAGGGCCGCGAGTTCACCCTGCGCGTCACCCGTGAAGGCCCCGAGTCCGCGTGCCACGACGCCGTCGACGGCGATGGGGACGGCCTGACCGACTGCGACGACCCCGACTGCGCGGGGGCCGCCGCCTGCGCGTGTGAGGTCCGGCAGATCGGATCAGCGGTCGGGACCCGGGCCCATATCGACATCACCGGGCCTCACGGGCACCGCGTCACGCCCAGCTGCCACGACCCCGAGGACGGTGATCTGGCCGACGTCGTGGTGGAGTGGATCGCGCCGCGAGACGGGGTCTTCGTCTTCCGCGGGCCGAGTCACTACGGCGCGCCGGGCTCCATCGCCCGGGTCGAAGGGTGCGACGCCGTCGAGCTCGACTGTGGCGACGAGATCATCGCCGAACTGCGGGAGGGCGAGCCGATCCAGCTGGCCATCGACATGGTCCCCTACAGCTGGTTCCTGACCGTGCTGGAGGTCGACGGCATCGAGGAGAACTGCCTCGATGGCATCGACGACGATGACGACGGCCCGGTCGACTGTCGTGACCCCGACTGCCGCGAAGACATCCTCTGCCGCGCCCCCGAGCCGTGCCCCGCCGACGAGCCGCTCTGCATCGACCGCGCGTGCCGCGGCGCCATCGGCTGCGTCGACGCGGTCTGTGGCATGCCCGGCGGCTGTGAGATCGCCGCCTGCGACGGCCACTCGCTGTGCGTCGGGGCCCACGACCTCGGCTCGGCGGTGGGCCCCAACGTGGGCGCCGGCACCACCGGTGGTCCGCCGGGGCGGCGCCTCGGCGGCGGCTGGATGACACCCGAGATGGAGCTCCGCTGGACGGCGCCCGCCGCGGGCCGCTGGCGCCTCGTCGTGCGCCCGCCGGATCACCTCGACGGCACCGAGCCTTTCGAGCCGCGCGGCGACGAGTACATCGGCTTCACGCCGCACGCGATCGAGTTCACGGCTGGCTGGCCGGGGCATATGCGGCGGCTGACCGTCGGCGGGGAGCAGCCCGGCGACCGGGGGCCGTTCACCATCGACGTCCTGCCGCTGGCGACCTATTCGCTGGACGTCTGCCACGACTCCAGCGGGCAGTCCCGCCGCTGCGACCGCTTCGAGTGCGTCCGCGATTGCGGCTGCATCACCGCGGTCTTGTCGAATCGGACCGGGCGCGCGGTCGACGTGGTCGACGCCCCGCGGCCGGCGCTGGCGCCGCAGGGCGAGTTCTGGGGGGGAGAATGCGGCGATGGCGCGCCGTTGCACGTCGCGGTCTGGCACGCCCCGGCGAGCGGTGATTATCGCGTGACCGTGCGGCCCGACGACCCGGACACGCTGCCGACCATCGAGCTGAACGCGTCGTGCTCAGACCCGCTGGGCGACTTCGGCTGCGCAATGGCCGACCCCGAGACCGGCGACGCCGAGCTGCTGCTGCGGGTCGAGCGCGGCGAGCGGCGGCTCATCGCGGTCGACCACCTCGGCGTGCCCGGTGGCTTCACCATCGACATCGTGGCGCTCGACGAGACCGCGCTGTGCGCCGACGGGCGCGACGACGACGATGACGGCGCGGTCGACTGCGACGATCCGGACTGCGCCGCGGCCGCCAACTGCGCCTGCGCGGTGGTCGACCTCGGCGACGGGCTGGGCCGGGTCTACGCCGGCGGCACCTCGGGCCACGGCCACCGGATCGCGCCCAGCTGCGGATCGCCAGATATCATCGACACCCGGCTCGCGTGGACCGCGCCCGCCGCGGGCACCTATACCTTCACCGTCGACGGCGACTTCGACCCGGTCGTCGCTGTGTTCGAAGGCGACTGCGACGGGCCCGAGCTGGGCTGCGCCCGCGGATCGACGCTGGAGGTCGATCTCGCCGACGGGCAGGCGGTGGTCATCGGTATCGAAGGCACCCGGGGCCGAGCGCGCTACGCGGGCAACTTCACCCTCGACATCGAGGCGCGCTGAGCCCGCGGCCGCTCGGCTGCTCTCTGGGCGCGGCGGGGCGTGGCAGGGCGCGTCGGGCTTGTTCATTGCCCGGCGGCCGGTCACCATCGGCCGTCGCCCACCGCTGGAGATCCCATGACCGCGCCATCGCCCGCTGGCATCGAGTTCCGCGCCCTCGACCATCACGCGCCCGACGAGGCGGCGCTGGTGGCGCTCATCGAGGCCGGCAAGACCGCCGCCGTGCGCGCGCTGCCCCTCGGCTGGCGCCGCTGGCCCCACGAGGTGGCCGGCATCCTCACCGAGCACCGCATGTGGCTGGCGCAGTTCGCGCTGGCCGGCGAGCAGGTCGTCGGCTTCAAGCTGGGCTACGCCGAGCGCAAGACCCGGTTCTACAGCTGGCTCGGCGGCGTCGATCCCGCCTTTCGCCGCCGGGGCATCGCCCGGCGCTTGATGGCCGACCAGCACGCGTGGTGCGCCGCGCAAGGCATCGAGCTGGTGCAGACGTCGACCACCAATGACTTCCGGGGGATGCTGCTGCTCAACCTGCACAGCGGCTTCGACATCGTCGGCACCAAGACCAGCGACGGGCGGCTGTCGATCCTGATGGAGAAGCACCTGCCGCCGGCCGGCACCTGAGCCGGGGGCGCCGCCCGCCGCCGTCAGCGCACCTTGAAGATCAGCCTGACCTGCACGACGCTGAGCACGGGCGCGCCGGCGCTGTCGCGGGCCGGCACGTAGCGCCACGTGCGCAGCGTCGCGAGGGCCGCCAGATCAAACGCGCGCTCGCCCGCCGGCTCGACGATCCACACCCGCCGCACCGCCCCCGAGGGCAAGATCTCGATCCGGCCGAGCACCTCTCGCGCGGGACCTGGGCGCATGGATACGCCGGCCGGCCACTTCGGCGCGTATCGCACGAGCGGGCGCGCGGGCGTCGCTGGCGGCTCGGGCATCGGCGGCGGCGACGTCACCGCTGCCCACCACGCCGCGAGGTCGAGGCGCTCGCTCACCGTGGCCCACGCCGGGACCGCGCGGCCGTCGACCCGGGCCGGCTCGAACCGCCAGCCGTGCGCCGCCTGCTGCACGACCTGCGCGAGCCGCGGCTTCATCTCGTCCGGCGCCTCGATCGCGCGCACTTCGCTCTGCCGCGCCCGGCCCTGGGCGTCGACCGCCACCCGCAGCTCGACGCGCAGCAGATGCTCGCCCAGCATCATATCGGGCGGCAGGATCAGCGGCTCCCGGTCGATCCGTATCGGCTGCGTCGCGCTCGGCGGCAAAGGCGCGGGTGCATCGATGACCGGCAGCGCGGCGGGCAGCGGGGTCGGGGGCACCTGCTCGATGCGGCGGTGTTTGTGCGGGCAACCGGTGAAGAGCACGAGCGCCGCCGATGCGAGCAGCCAGCGGCTGATCTGACAGCGGGTCGGGGGCCGGGCGTCGCGGCGAGGGCGCAGGTCGGGCTCGGTGTGCATGGCCGGCCGTAGGCGCGCGAAGGCGCCGACGTCAACGCGCAGCGACTCACGCGGGCTCGGGGCACCCGGTCCTCGATCTGCCGCGGGCGCAGCCCTCGGGCGCGGTGCGCGGGTTGCAACTCACCGGCCACTCGTCGGATCCGGCCGGTGGGCGGCTACAGATCCCGATCGAGCCCCGGCCAGCGCGGTGGCAGGTTGCCGAACTCCTCGGCGAACGGCGGGACCGGCGGCGCGTCGGGGTGCGCCGGCGTGGCGAGGATGGTCTGCCATGCGGGGTTGCAGAGATCGTCGCGGCCCTGGGGGTCCCGGCTCGTGACGCTCTTCGAGGGGTCGATGACGGAGGGCACGACCCAGCGGCAGTCGAGGGAGGCCGCATGGGCCGCGATCTCGCCGCTGACGGTGTAGGGGCCCTCGCCGCCGTCGTCGGCGTAGAGGGTGCCCGAGAAGCGGCCCCAGGTGGCGCCGGTGGCCAGATCGGCGGCGAAGACGTCCCACTCGATGGCGCCCTCGATCAGCCGGACCAACCGGCCGTCGAGCTCGCCGTCCTCGTCGATCGCCACCTCGAGGCGGGCGTAGTGGATCCGCCCCGGTTCGACGTCGGCGGTGAAGAGCGTGCGTTGATCCAACGGCACCTCGGGGCGGGCTCGAACGCGCAGTTCGAAGGGCATCCCAGGAGGCAGGGGCGTCAGCGTCGCCGCCTCGCTCTCGGCCGCCCCGAAGAGGATCACGAACTCGCGATAGGGCGCCTCGCTCGGCTCGCGCGGGTGCACGAACATCCACTCCGAGCCGCCGCGCAGCGGCACCCGCTCGTCGCGGGCCGTAGCGAGGTAGGAGTCGACGAAGCCGGTGTGGTTCATCACCATGGCCCCATGGTCGTGGGCGAGCCGGCGCCCGGGCTCGGGCTCGGGCTCGACCGACTCGCAGGCGAGCAGCGTCAGGGCGATGATCAAGCTCCATGGTCTCATGCGGCCTCCTAGTGACACGCGTCGTGCGGCAGGCGGGTCAGCGTGCCGGGTAGAATACCCGTATTGTCTCCCTGCCGCCGCTCGGCGCCCCAGCCCCAGTGGGGCTCGATCAGGTACATCAGCCGGTAGGGCTGGCCCGGCTGCAGCCAGGGGCTGATCGTCACGGTCTGGCGCAGCACGTTCATCGTCTCCCGGCTCGCCCCGTACCACGGGCTCACGCTCAGGATTGGATCCTGCCACGAGAGGGTGTCGTCGATCGAGGCGAACCACCACAGCCGATAGCTGCCGCCGAGCGTGCCGCGGTTGGCGATCCCCGCCTGCACCGGCACGACGTCGCCCGCGCAGCCGGCCCGATCCGGCTCACCTTCGTCCGGATACGGCTCAGCGCGCAGCCGCTCGCGCAACGCGGGCGGGGCGCCGCCGAGCCGTGCCTCTGGCACCGCGAGCCCGACGGGGTGCAAGCGATCGGGCCAGACCCAGCGCAGGCCGGTGGCGCTGAACTCGCGCACGTGCGGGCCGCTGCGGCCATAGAGCCGGCGCACGCCAGCGATGTCGTCGGGCATCAGCCCCCACGGGCGCGCGCTGCAGTAGCGCCCCTCGCCCCGGCGGCTCATCATGAGCGAGTTGGCGCCGTCCTCGTGGTCCAGGCCGAGGAAGTGCCCCAGCTCGTGCAGCAGCGTCGCCCGCACGGTGCCTTGGTGCCAGTCGCAGCACGGCTGGCGCAGCCAGGGAAGCCACGCGTCGGGCGGCGCGTCGGGGCAGCGCCCCGGTGCTTCACCCACCGGCAGATCCGTGTCGCCGTTGATGAAGACATCCGCCTCGACGATCTGCGAGCTGGCCAACGGGTACGGCAGGTACGGCTCGCAGCGCGAACCATAGATCCGCAGCGTCACCCCGGCGGCGCCGTCGATGACATGCCCCGGCACGAACGACAGCGTATTGACCCGGTCGCCCACCCGCGCGCCGCAGGTCCCGCGCTCCTCGGCGCGGATGCGGATGTCGGTGCCGCCGATGCTGTTCCACGCGTCGATCATGCCGCGGGTCGCCAGCAGCCTTTCGCCGACGACGGTGCAGGTGTCGATCTCCAGCGTCGGGTTGGCGGCCCAATGGCGGGCGTGGCCCAGGCAGTGGCTGTATTCGTAGGCCCACGCGGGCTGAGCGGCGAGCAGCAGCGCGGCCAGTGATAGCCCGCCGAGCAATAGCCGCAGGCAGCTCGGGCGCCTCATGGCACCCGGTTCTCGATCTGCCGCGGGCGGCAGCCCTCGGGCGCCGTGCGCGGGTTGCAGCTCACCGGCCACTCGTCCGACCCGGGCGCAGGAAACAGCGCGTCGGGGAACTTGCTGACGATCACGTGCACCCCCGCCGCGCTGGCCCGGGCGTAGGTCTCGGCGTCGTGGGCCTCGGTCCAGGTGATGAAGCCCTGGTCGACGACTTGCTCGGCGCGGGCGACGGCGGCCTCGTCTTCGAGCGGCGGGAAGAAGGCGAAGGCGGCGTCGTCGGCGGCCAGCTCGGCGTCGTCCGTGCCGTCGACGTAGGGCCAGAACAGCACCTCGGGCTCTTCGTCGAGGCCCCAGGCCAGATCGCGCAGGCTCTGGCGGGCCATGGGCTCGAGGATCACGAAGATGAAGCGCCCGCGCATGGCGTCGAGCGGCGGCCAGAGGCCCCGGGTGACGATCTCGCGCAGGGTGAGGCCGGGGTTCAGGGCGCGCAGGTCGTCGGGGGTGAAGACCTGCTCGCGGGTGAACTCGCCGGGTACCGGAAAGCGGCCCTCGTGCTCGCCGGTGATCACGTGCTGCAGGAAGTCGAGGGTGCCGTCGAAGCCGCCGTTCGGGACATCGATCGGGTCGTCCAGCGCGACGATGATGGGCGCGTGGCCAGGGTTGGCCCGAGACCACTCGCCGATGGGTCTGAAGCAGTCGCGGATGGAGTCGAGGCAACGGCTGCCGGGGTCGGCGAGGCCGTGGTGGAGCACCATGAAGACCTTGCTGGTATTGAAGACGAGGTTGAAGTGCAGCGCGCGCACGCCCTGTGTGCCGAGCTGGATCGGAAACTCGGGGTGCTCGAAGTCGGCGATCGGCGCAACCGCCCTCTCGACAAGGTGGTAGCTTTGGAAGCTGCCCCGCAGCGCGAGGTCAGGCAGCGTCAGCGGCGGCCCCGGCTCGGGTGGACGCTGGCGCGGATCAAGCTCGGGTCCAGCGTCGGGCGGGGCCGACAGCGCGTCGGGGCCAACGTCGACGGGTCCGAGATCCACCGGCTCGCCGAGAGCCCGGTCTGGTCGTTGGCCGCTCATGCCGTCCATCATGTCGTTCGTGTCGCTGGCGCAGCCGGTCGACAGCGTCGACATGATCATAAGAATGACGCGCGCTTGAGTCTGAATTCTGATCACCGGGCAGACTAGGGGACGAGCGGCGGGTGGTGTCCGAACGCGCCCGATTCGGGCGCTTCAGGGCACGGTGAGCCGGTGCATCTGCACGTGCACCGGCAGGTGCCAGCCAGGGCACTCGGCGGCGCAGCGCGCTGCGGGCAGGTCGCGATCGATACAGGTCAGGTGGGCGCAAGCGGTGCTCTTGGCGTCGCCCAAGATGACCGCCGAGGCAAGCGAGGCAGGCACGACGAGGTCAAGGCGCCAGGCGGTCTCGCCGAAGGGCGTCGGCGGCAGGCAGGTCGGCATGGCTCCAAAGATCGGACGCATACCCGACAGTGCCAGCTTTGCCGTGCCACCCCACCACGTCGGCAGCGTCACGGCGCCGGGCATCGAGCGCTCGAACGTGCAGCCGAACGGGGTGCAGCCCTCGGCGATCAGGGTCAAGCTCGGCGGCCGGTCGACGAGCCAGAACGCCTCGGCGCCGGGCACGAGCCCCGTTTCGACGGCCATCGTCGCCGCACCGGGGCCCTCGTCGGTCACGCTCAGCAGCAGCGGCGTCGCGCCGATCAGGCCCTGCACCACCGCCTCGCTGACCTCGGATGGCACATCGCCGGGCAAGCACGCCTGCGCCGCACTGCTCAGCCGGAGGGGCAGCGTGCGCCGCGCCAGCCGCTCGGTGGCCGGCAGCGGCTCGCACTTGGCGTACCGCTCGGGGTCCGCCGTCCAATCGTACGGCACCTGCTCGATCGGCTTCACGTCCGGCAGCGACTCGCGCATCGGGCGGAACGTCTGCGCGCAGCGCACGCCGTAGTGGGCCACCTCGACCCCCGGCGCCGCGAACTGCCGCTGCTCCACCGAGGCGGCGCCGAACTCGCTCGCCCAGCCGCCGCCGCGCACGATGCGCGGCCGGCGCAGATCATCCACCGGGGCGTGCAGCACCGGATCATCGGGTATATCGACCGCGAAATGCGCAGCCCTGCTGCAGTCGGCCCACGGCGCCTCGCACGGCGCGAGCTTCGCGTCGAAGACCCACTCGGCCACGTTGCCGATCGCGTCGGTGATCACCGACTCGCCGTCGATACCCTTCGTCGCGTGCCCGCCGCTCTGGCCCACCGGCCGCGGCCCGGTCGCGCCGCACTCGGCGGTATTGGCCCCGTCGGCACACCCCTCGCCCTCGACCCCGCCGGTGGTGCCGCCGAAGGCCCGCAGCCACTCCAGCTCGGTGGGCAGCCGCTTGCCGGCCCACTGGCAGTAATCGTACGCCACGCACCAATCCAGCCCGCCCGCCGGCAGGTCCGGATCAGCCGTCGAGCCGCACAGCGGGTGGCGCTCGTCTTCGGGCCGATCGCAGCGGCCGGTCACCTCGAGGAAGCGCCGCACCTGCCGCCGGGTGGCCTCGGCCTTGTCGATCAGCACGTCGTAATGCATGCGGGCCACCAGCGGCTTCTCCGAGCCGCGCAGGCGCACGTGCTCCGGGTCGAGCGGCACGTAGGCCGGCGGGCAATCCTCTTCGCCGGTGCGCCCGTGGCACTCGGGCGCCGAGACCGAGGGCACCAGGGTCTGGCAGGTCGGGCCGTCGTCGATCACGCCGTTGCCGTCGTCGTCGAGGCCGTCGCCGCAGTCCGCCTCGGCGCCGGTCAGCGGCTGCACGATCGCGGCGATGCGCGCCCCGCCGAGCGCCTGGGCGACCGGCTCGGCGGGCACCGGCTCGCAGGTCGAGTGGCCGTCGGCCGGCACGCAGCGCACGTCTCCGCCGCCGGCGGGCAGCGCGCAGGATACGCCCGCCGCGCCGCACGCCGCCCGGCTGAGCGGCGGCCCCTCCAAGCGCTCGTGCCCGTAGAGCAGCTCGTCGTCGGGCACCACGCCGAGCGGGCCGTTGGGTCGGCCACGGTACTGCTGGTCGTCGGCGACCTCGTCGATCCGCAGGTCGCAGTCCTCGTCGAGGCCGGTATTCGGCAGGTCCTCGGCCCCGCAGGGCTGGCAGCTCTCGGCGTCGAGCCCGAAGCACTCGCAGCCGTCGAGGTCGTCGAGGTCGAAATAGCCCGGCGCGCAGGTCCACCCGGGCTCGAGCCCGCACAGGTACTCGCTGTCCTCGTCAAAGACCGTGCAGCGTTGGTGCGCGTCGGCGACGCCCCAGATGTTGCAGGCGTGGCCGCAGAAGTAGCAGTGGTGCTTGTGGTTGATCGGGCTGGTCGTGCCGTCGGGGTTGGGGCACTCGGGCGCGCAGCCTGCGAGGGCGAGCAAGGACAACATCAGCCATGGCAGGGCGCGCAGAAACACAGTGTGAGTGCCCTCTCACCAAGTGAAGACAGCGACATCATGGCACCGGCGATGGCAGCGGGCAAGGCCGCGCAGGTGTGCGCACCGCCGCCGCGTGCCGTGCGCCTCGCCGAGCCCGCCCGCCGACGACCGGAGACAGTATTCGGCCGCGCGCCGCAGCGCGCCGCCGGACGCCGGGGCCTTGCGCAGGGCTGCGCGCTGCCCCCCACCCCGGTCGTATCGCCCTGGCTGAGGCCCGCCCGCCGGCGCCGTTGCGGTCGGAAGCGCTGGCCAAGGCCCGAACGCTGACCCCCACCTCGGTCGCGACCCCCTCACACAGGCTCTCGCGCCGAGCTCGCCTCGGTCGGAAGCGCTGGCCAAGGCCCGAACGCTGACCCCCACCTCGGTCGCGACCCCCTCATGCAGGCCCTCGCGCCGAGCTCGCCTCGGTCGGAAGCGCTGGCCAAGGCCCGAGCGCTGACCCCCGCCTCGGTCGTGACCCCCTTGCCGAGGGGTCCGCGCTGGATCCGACCTCGGTCGGAAGCGCTGACCAAGGCCCCAACGCTGACCCCCACCTCGGTCGTGACCCCCTCGCCAAGGGGTCCGCGCTGGATCCGACCTCGGTCGGAAGCGCTGACCAAGGCCCCAACGCTGACCCCCACCTCGGTCGTGACCCCCTTGCCAAGGGGTCCGCGCTGGATCCGACCTCGGTCAGCACCCCTTGGCAAGGGGGTGCTGACCGAGGCGGGGGTCAGCGATCAGCCCTTGCCGTGCAGTTTCGACCGAGGTCACCTCCAGCGCGGAGCCCTCACCCAGGGGATGACGACCGAGGCCGGGTCTGGCGCGAAGCCCTCGGCAAGGGGGTCGCGACCGAGGCGGGGGTCAGCGTCCGGCCCTGTGCCAGGGCTTTCGATCGGGGGCGGGGTCGGTCAGCACCCCCTGGCCAAGGGGTCCCGACCGAGGCCGGGGTCGGTCAGCACCCCTCGCCAAGGGGGTCCCGACCGAGGTGGGGGTCGGTCAGCACCCCTGGCCAAGGGGGTCCCGACCGAGGTGGGGGTCGGTCAGAACCCCTGGCCAAGGGGGTCCCGACCGAGGTCGGGGTCGGTCAGCACCCCTGGCCAAGGGGGTCCCGACCGAGGTGGGGGTCGGTCAGAACCCCTGGCCAAGGGGGTCCCGACCGAGGTGGGGGTCGGTCGGCCCGGCCAAGGGGGTCCCGACCGAGGTCGGGGTCAGCGTCGAGCCCTGTCGCTGCACATCCGACCGAGCCCCGGCGCGAAGCCCTCGCCCCGGGGATCGGGACCGAGGCGGGGGTCGGCGTCCAGCCCTGTCGATGCGCAGCCCACCGCGCCTGCTCCGGCGCGAAGCCCTCGCCCCGGGGATCGCGACCGAGGTGGGGGTCGGCGTCGAGCCCTGTCGCTGGACATCCCACCGCGCCGGCCCCGGCGCGCAGCCCGAGCCCCGGTGGTGGCGACCGGGCCGGGTCTGCGCAGAGCGCTCAGCGGGGGCCGAGCGACAGGCCGTAGTATTTCAGCGTCGCGGTCGTGCGCCCGTTCTGGGTGATGAAGTGGGCCCAGGCCACGGCGACGCGGTCGGCGCCGTCGACGGTGACCGCGCACTCGGTCTGGCCGCCGAAGACCTGGGCGACGCGCTCGCGCTGCCAGCCGTTGGCGGTCAGGCGGGCGGTGTAGAGCCACGCCTCGCGCCAGTAGCAGACCACCGGCCAGCCGTTGGCGTCGAGCTCGACGTCGAAGCCCCAGAACTGGCCGCCGAGCGCCGCCGGGTCGACCGTCTCGTAGGTCCAGCGGCCGCCCTCGCGGGTCGCGACGCGCAGTCGGGTATCGGGCTCGCGGGCGTAGCTGACCACCGGGCCCCGCGGGCCGACGCGCACGCCGCCGAGCAGCGCCGCCGGCTCGCCGACGGCCTCGACCACGCGGTCGCCGAAGTCGACGCCCCGGCGCCAGGTGAGATCGCCGCCGTAGTCGGGCTGGTAGACGAAGTGCACCGCGCCGGCGGCGTCGAGGGTGAAGTGCACGATGCCGTCGATGAACGGGTCGACGCTCTGCAGCTCGCCCTGCCAGTCGTAGCGCGTCATCGAGCGGTTGACCGGGTTGTCGAGCGAGAGGCCCATCTGGGCCATCATCTGCCCGTCGACGATGCGCCCGGCCACCGAGAAGCCCCACACGTTGCCGCCGGCGTTGTCCGGCAGCAGGTCGCGCAGCCGGTCGCCGGCGTCGCCGATCTGCATGCCGCCGCCCATCACCTCGCCGCGGTCGCGGCGGTCGTAGACCCAGCCGTGCACGATGCGCCCGTCGCCCATCCGCACCGCGCCGACCCGGATGGCGCGGCGGCCGGCGTCGCCGTTGTACAGCGCCTCGAAGCGCCAGCCGGCCTCGCGGTCGCGGGCGCCGGCCTCGACGTAGATCCCGCCGGCGGAGCGCACGCGGCCGACCATCAGGTAGGGGCGGCCGACGGCGTCGGTGGTCAGGTCGAGCCCGATGGTCGGGTAGGCGCCGGGCTGCGGCTCGAAGATCGTGGGGTTGCTGATCACCTCGACCACGGGCCGCTCGCAGACGCCGTCGATCAGCACGTCGCCCTCTACGCACGACGTGATGACGCAGTCGCCCTCGCGGCAGGTGAAGGTCAGCCCGCTCTCGGGGCACAGGACGCACCGGCCGTCGCAGGCCCGGGCGCTGGCGGCGCAGTCGAGGCGGCAGCGGCCGTTGCTGCACCAGGCGTCCCCGATGCAGGCGTTGTCGCAGCGGCCGCAGTGTTCGTCGGTTCGCCCGATGTCGACGCAGGCGTCGCCGCACAGGGTCAGGCCCGCCGGGCAGGTATCGACGCAGTCTCCGGCGACGCAGCGCGCCTCGCCGCCGTCGGGCGCGACGCAGGCGTCGTCGCAGCCCCCGCAGTGCGCCGGGTCGGTGTTCACGTCGACGCAGGCGCCGTCGCACAGCTGCTCGGCGGCGGCGCACGGCGCGAGGCACTCGCCGCCGACGCAGCGCCGGCGGCCTTCTCCGCCGGGGCAGACGTTGCCGCAGCGGCCGCAGTGCTGCACGTCGGCGCGCACGTCGACGCAGACGGCGCCGCAGGCCTGGGCCGCGCCGGGGCATACGCCGCCGCACTGGCCGTCGACGCAGGTGGCCTCGCCGCCCTCGATGGCCGGGCAGGGGGTGTCGCAGCCGCCGCAGTGGGCCGGGTCGCTGTCGGGGTCGATACAGGCCTCGCCGCAGAGGCGGGTCTCGCCGGGGCAGGCGCCGGCGCACCGGCCGTCGACGCAGACGGGCGCCGCCTCGCCGATGGCCGGGCAGACGGTGCCGCAGCCGCCACAGTTGCTCGGATCGCCGCGTACGTCGAGGCAGGCGCCGTCGCAGGCGCCGCCGCCGGCGCAGAAGAGGGTGACGCGCACAGATCCCACCGTCTCGAGGCCGGCCTGGTCGAAGAAGCGGGCCCAGAGCGTGCGCTCGACCTCGCCGACGAACTCGATGGGCATCACCCGGTGCAGCGCGGCCCAGTCGACGTCGACCTGGTACGTGCCGCCGCCCGTCGCGGTGAAGGCGCCGTACGATCCGCCCATGGGGTCTTCGAGCACGCCGCCGAGCACGTCTTCGGGGCCGTCGTCGTCGGTGACGACCGCCGAGATACGCAGGCCCTGGCCTTCGGTGAGCCGGCGCACGTCGCTGTCGAGGCTGAGGATGCGCGGGGCGCCGGGGGCGGCGGGCGGCACGTCGGGCGCCGGCTCGGTATCGGTGGGCCCGGCGTCGGTGGGCCCGGCGTCGGTGGGCCCGGCGTCGGTGGGCCCGGCGTCGGTGGGCCCGGCGTCGGTGGGGGCGCCGTCCGGCCGGCCGTCGGTGGACGCGGCGTCGGCGGCGCCGCGGTCGTCGTCGCCTCCGCCGCCGCCGCCGCCGGGCGGCACGCAGCCCCAGGCCAGGAGAGCGATCACGAACAGGGCAGCGGTCGGGCGCGTGACTGGCATGCGGGCACCTCCGGCGCGCGGGTGAGGGTTCGATGTCGGCCGAAGCGCGGCTTCGGGTCAAGCCTCCTGGCTGCGCGCGCGCCAGGAGGCGATGGCGTCGGCGGTGGCGCCGCGGGCCGCGTCGATCAGCGTCTCGACCATGTCGTCCTTGAGGCCGAAGAGCTCCAGCCGGGGCACGGGCGGGCGCACGACGAGCACCCGCTTGGGGTCGACGCGCTGCTCGAGGTCGGCGCTGCCGGCGCGGCCGCCGAGCACCAGGCACTCGACGACGGTGGTGCCCAGCTCGGGCCAGGCGACGCGCCGCCCGAGCAGCTTGTTCCACAGCACGCGCCAGCCGCTGAGCACCGCGCCATAGTCGGGCACGGCGGGGAAGGGGGTGGCGTAGCCCGCGTCGAGGTTGGAGACCAGCGTCAGCCCGGCGCCGCATTCGCTGTCGAGGGTCCAGTGGGGGAAGTTGTCGAGCAGCCCGCCGTCCATCAAGAGCCGGCCGTCGACGGCGACCGGCGGCCACAGCGCGGGCACCGAGCAGGCCGCGCGCACCGCCTGCCACAGCGGGCCGCGGTCGATGACGACGATCTGTCCGGTGCGCAGGTCGACGGCGGTGGCCTTGAGCGGCAGCGGCAGGTCTTCGAGGTGGATCTTGCCGAAGAGCCGGCGCACGAGGCGGGTCGCGCGCCGGCCGCTGAACAGCGAGACGAACGGCGGGCCGATGTTGTCGAGGTGCGGCCGGAAGCCGGTGCCGGCGGCCACGGCCCGGCGGCGCATCTCGGCGTCGTCGAGGTCGAGGCAGAGCAGGCCGGCGATAGCGGTGCCCGAGCTGGTGCCGGCGAGCGTATCGAGGGGCAGGTCGGCGGCGCCCATGGCGTCGGCGACGCCGATATGGGCCACCCCGCGGGACGACGCGCCGCCGAGCACGAGGCCGATGGCCCGGCCGAGCAGCCGTCGGGCGAGGCGATCGAGGTCGGCCCGCTGGCCGGCGCGCACATGATACCAGACCACGTCGGGGGCGGCGGCGAGCCAGCGCGCGGTCTGCTCGGGCGGGCCCTCTGGCCACCACAGCGCGAGGTGGCGCGGCATGCCGTCGCCGATGCCTTCGAGCGCGGCGGGGTCGCCGTCGCGGCCGTCGGCGACGAACAAGAGGTGGTCGGTCATCGCCAGGCAGCGTCGGCGCCAGCGGATGTCGTCGCGGCGGGCGACGAAGATCGGATACCGCACCTGCTCTTCGTAGCCGGCGAACCACGCCCGCAGGCGCACGTCGGCGGCGCTGCCGGCGGCGCTGTCGAGCGCCGCGTCGTCGAAGGTCTCGCGCAGGGTGTCGCGGTCGACGCAGACGCTGTCGCCCGGTCCGCCGAAGGCGTCGCGCAGGTGCTCGAGGCGCGCCGCCCAGCGCGGGTCGTCATCGGGCACGATCACCGTCAGGCTGGCCCGGTCGCTGATGGCGGCGGTGCGCACCCCGGCGAAGTCGGCGCTCGATTGATCCGACAGCGCCGCGCGCAGGTCGTCGTGGCGCGCCATCAGCCGCTGCAGCACGTCGCGCGACATGAAGCCGGTGAACGTCTCGCGGCTGGCGCGGGCGGTGGCCTCGGCGGCGCGCGGCGGGCCGAGGCCGGTGTCGCCGAAGACGAAGCCGGGGGTGTAGGCGGTCGAGCGCCCGTCGCGGGTCTCGACCACCCGGCCGTTGAGCACGAGAAACAGCCCGCCGCTGTGCTCGCCGGCGAGGTAGAACGCCTCGCCCGTCTTGCGCCCGCCCCACGAGAGGTGGCGGATGACGTCGCGCCGGGCCGACGACGACAGCCGGGCGAAGACCGGGCTCTCGCCGACGACCTGCTGCAGCTGGCGCAGGCGGCCGAGCTCGCGCAGCCCGCCGGCGATCATGTCGTCGGCGGGCAGGCGCAGCCGGCGCACGCCGGGGATGGGGCTGTCGCCCACCGTGGGCTCGCTCACCGCCGGGTCGACGGTGACGCAGACGGTATTGGCCGAGGGGTTGGCCGGCATGGCGCTGGCCCGGCGGGTGAGGTCGAGGTCGACGCCGCCGTCGGGCGACATCAAGAGCAGGATGCGGTCGGCGTTGCGCGTGGCCCGCGAGAGGCCCGGCTCGGCGGCGGTGGTCCACATCACGACCGCCCAGGCGTCGCCGAGGTGCGCGCCGATGGCCCGGGTCGCGCTGCGGAACTCTGCGCTGCCCGGCGGGCCGTCGGGCACGTCGGCGAGCTGCACCAAGCGTCGGCCGGCGGCGCCGTGGAAGGCGGCCATCACCGGCGCGCGCACCCCGGACCAGTCGCCGACTTCGACCACCGCGGTGATGGTCGGCCGCTCCGGCGCGGACACCGGCCCGACGACCCGCTCGGCAGCGACCTGACCCAGCGCGAGCGCGAACCCGGCGTGGGTCCGCGCGAGTCGGCGGCCCGCGGCGGCGGGCAGGGTGTGCACCACCGCGTCGGTCGTCGCCCGCACCGCCGCGGCGGAGGGCACGTCGCGCAAAAAGCCCAGCTCGCCGACGACCGCGCCGACCGTCAACTGCGCCACCAGCCGCGCGTCGGCGGCGTCGAGCACGTCGAGCCAGCCGGTCTCGACGATGTGCAGCGGTCCGCCCGGCTCGCCGGCGCGCACCAGGACGTCGCCGGCGAGCAGGTCGCGGGCCTCGAAGGCGTCGAGCACCGCGCGCGCCTCGGGGTCGGGCAGCGCGGCGATCAGGGGGTGGCCGGTGAGGGGGTGAGCGGGCGGCATCGCGGTCCTCGCGGCGTCGGCGGCCGTACCCTGCGCGGCGCCTCAGCGTTTGATGATGTTCTGCCCGCCGGTGTACGCGTACGAGACATAGTCGTCGTAGGCGTAGACCAGTATGCCGAAGGGCTGGTCGCCGGCGATGCGGTGCGGGCCGTCGCTGACTTCGAAGTGCTTGTAGACCTGGGTCGAGCCGGGCACCAGGATGGTGTTGTTCATGTCGAGCGGCTCGCCGTCGAGGGTCAGGTTCGCGTCGGGCGGCGCGACGACGGTGAGGTAGTCGACGAAGTAGGTGGTCGGGGTCAAAAAGGCGTAGTCCCGCCGGTACTGGTACTCCGGCGGCAGCAGGAAGATCGCCGGGTCGCCGGCGTTCTGCCCGAGGAGGCCCACCGACGCCTGCCCGCTGAGGATGCCCATCACCGAGATCGGCCGGTTCGAGCCGAGGGCGAGGGGCGCGCGGGTGCCGAACTCGCAGCTCTCGCCGCTCTGCAAGAGCAGGGTCTCGGGGTCTTCGAGCGCCGCGCGGCAGTCCTGCACGCCGTCGAAGCCGGGCCGCGACGGGTCGAGCTGGTCGAAGGGCACCGACAACCGGATGCGGGTCTCGGGGTCGCGGGCCACGATCTTCCAGAAGGTGGCCTCGGTGGCGAGGTCGGGGGTCTCGGTGCGCAGCACGGTGGGCGCGAGCACGAACTGATTGCCCCAGGTGTCGACGGGGAAGAGCTGCTCTTCGAGGTGGTCACAGGCGCCCTGATCCCAGGGGTAGAAGGTGCACAGGTGGCCGCTGAACGCCGCGATCGGGTGGTCGGCGGTGATGCGCGCGCCGGTCAGGTCGACCGAGATCGGCGGGCGCCCGCCGCGGTCGACCGGCGGCGGGGTGACGAGGTTGAGCACCTCGCCGGCGTCGAGCGTGGCGGTGACCGTCTGCCCGTTGATCGCCACCCGGCCCGCGCCGTCGGGCTCGACCGCCATGCCGTCGCGCAGCTCGATACGCACCGCGGTGGCGTCGCGGGTGCCGACGACGGTCAGCGTCGCCGGCAGGCTGCCCGGCGGGCCGGGGTTGGGGTCGCCCGGATCGGGCTCGAAGGGCTCCTGCCACGCGGGCACGCCGAGGTAGATGTAGTCGGTGCCCAGCGCCGGGATGGGCAACAGCAGGCTGGCGTCGTTGGTGAAGCTGTAATTGCAGCAGTACGGGTTGAACTGGTAGGCGGCCACCGGGCGATCGGTCTCGACCCGCCAGCTCGAGAAGGCGGCGTGGCTGTCTTCGCGATACGGGTGGTGCGGCAGCAGGAAGATGCCCATGCCGCCGCCGGGGATGTCGACCGAGTGCGCCTCGTCGAAGCCCTGCTCGACGAGCTGTCCGTCGGCCCGGCGCAGCTCGCTGTACACCGTCACCGCCGGCGCGCCGAGGGCCTGCGGCGGCGCCTGGATGGTGACCTCGCCCACCAGCTCGGCCGGGCTGCCGTCGGGGCTGCGCAGCCAGACCCGGCTGCGCAGCTCGGGGTCGGGGTTGGTCAGCACCAGCCCCAGCGGCGCGTCGGGCGTGCCGCCGAAGCCGTAGGCCAGGTTGGGCAGGTCGGTGGCGTAGAAGTCGCAGCCGAGGTAGCTGCGCCGGGCGCCGTCGACGCAGGTGGGCGCCCGGCAGACGCCGGTGCCCGAGCAGACCCGGCCCGGCAGGCAGGGGGACTCTTCGACCCAGCCTTCGCCCGGTACGCAGGTGGCCGGCTGCAGGTCGCCGAGGCAGGTGCGCTGCCCCTCTTCGCAGGTGGCCGGGTCGGGCACGCAGGCCCCGTCGCCGAGGCAGACCTCGCCCGCGGCGCAGGGCACCACCGCGAAGCGCCCGCCGATGCATTCGATCCGCGCCGGCGGGCCGTCGGGCACGCACGAACGCTCGCCGGCCGCGCACTCCGGCGGCGCGGCGTCGACCTCGGGGCCCATGTCGACGGGCGGGGGCGCGGCGTCGGGGGCGGCGTCTCGGGCGGCGGCGTCTCGGGCGACAGCGTCGGGCGCGGGCGGGGCGACATCGGCCGTGGGGGCGCCGTCGGCGAGCGCCACGTCCGGCGCGGGCGTCGCGTCGTCGTCGCCGCCCGAGGCGCCATCGACGCAGCCGACGGCGAGGGCCACGAACAGCAGGGGGAAGAGCGGGCGTCGTGCCTTCATCTCGCTTGCCTCTTGCTTCGGGGTGGTCGGACCGCGACGCGATCGAAGCGGCGCGCGGCGCCTCGACGAACGTCGCCGTCACCCTGCCGCGGCGCCGCGCCCGATGCCAGTCCTGCCGGCGGTTTACCGGCTCGGGGTCAGGTCGCGGCGGCCCGCGCGGCGGCAGCAGGTCAGCGTTGCGCGCGGCGACCAGATCGCCAAGACTGCCCCCCGCTCGGGACCGGACCGACCCGGAGGAGGATTCCGAATGAAGACGCGCGCGCTGCACCTGTGGGTGCTGCTGGCCACCGTGCTCGCCGTCGGCTGCGATGGCGACCAGACCACCGACCCGCCGCCCGACGATCGCGAGGACGCGGCGGTGGACACCGACAGCGAGGTGTTCGAGCCCATCTGTCAGGCCGAACGCCGACGCTGTACCGACGACGGCATCGAGGTCTGCGTCGACGGCCGCCGCTGGGACGTGCTCGGGCCTTGCCCCGGCGGCACGGTCTGCGAGGACGGCGCGTGCGTCGACCCCGAGTGCGAGCCCGACTGCCAGGGGCGCATCTGCGGGGCCGACGGCTGCGGCGGGGTCTGCGGCGAGTGCGCGGAGGCCGAGATCTGCACCATGGACGGCCGCTGCGATCCGCCGCCGCCGCGCTGTGGCGACGACGCCTGCAACGGCGACGAGGACTGCTCGACGTGCCCCGCCGACTGCGGCAACTGCTGCGGCGACGGCACCTGCGCCGCCGGGGGCGGCGAGGACTGCACCACCTGCCCGGCGGACTGCGGCTGCGACGCGGGCGATGTCTGTGATCCGATCCTGGGCACCTGCCAGGCCTGCGCGCCGCAGTGCGAAGGCCGCGAGTGCGGCGAGGACGGCTGCGGCGGCGTCTGCGGCGAGTGCGCCGAGGGTGTCGCCTGCGAGGGCGGCCAGTGCGATGACCCGTGCGTGCCCCAGTGCGACGGCCGGGCGTGCGGCGGCGACGGCTGCGGCGGGTCGTGCGGCGCGTGCGAAGGCGAACAGCTGTGCACCGCCGAGGGCGCCTGCGTCGACCCGCCGGCGTCGTGCGGCGACGCGGTGTGTGATCCCGACGAGGACTGCTCGACGTGCCCCGCCGACTGCGGCAACTGCTGCGGCGACGGGCAGTGCGTGGCCGGGGTGGGGGAGGACTGCGCGACGTGCCCCGCCGACTGCGGCTGCCCCGACGGGCAGGCGTGCGACGCCGAGGATCGCCGCTGCGAAGAGGTCTGCGTGCCGCAATGCGCCGGCCGCAACTGCGGGCCCGACGGCTGCGAGGGCGTCTGCGGCGAGTGCCAGCCGGGCCAGGACTGCGAGGCGGGCGTCTGCCGCGACCAGTGCCAGCCGATGTGCGCCGGCCGCGAGTGCGGCGGCGACGGCTGCATGGGGTCGTGCGGCATGTGCGAGGCCGGCGAGCAGTGCAACGACGGCACCTGCGAGGCGATCTGCACCCCGGTGTGCCAGGGGCGCGCGTGCGGCCCCGACGGCTGCATGGGCTTCTGCGGCGTCTGCGACGTCGGCGCGTTCTGCACCGAAGAGGGCGTCTGCGAAGAGGTCTGCGTGCCCGACTGCGGCGGCCGCGAGTGCGGCGACAACGGCTGCGGCGGCGACTGCGGCGGCTGCGGGCCCGACGAAGAGTGCAGCGACGAAGGCATCTGCGTCGAGCAGTGCGTGCCGCTGTGCGACGGGCGGGTCTGCGGCGACGACGGCTGCGGCGGCAGCTGCGGCATGTGCGAAGAGGGCGCGGTGTGCGCGCCGGGCGGCGTCTGCGTCGGCGGCGGCGGCTGCGACTGCCAGGGCGACGACGTCTGCCTCGACGGCGTCTGCCGGGCGCCGGCCGAGATCTGCGGCGATGAGAACCCGGTGGGCCTGTGCCCCGACGGCCGGGCGTGCCTCGCCGGCGTCTGCGCCGACCAGGGCGCCGCCTGCGGTGAGAACAACCCCACCGGCATCTGCCCGGTGGGCGAGGCCTGCCGCAACGGCGTCTGCGAGGCCCTCGACGCCGCGGTGCTGTGCGACGACGACAACCCGTGCACCGACGACCTCTACGATCCGGTGCGCAACGCCTGCGTGAACGTGCCCGTGGCCGCCGAGTGCAGCGACGGCAACGCCTGCACCAACGACGCCTGCTTCGACGGCGAATGCGTCGCCGAGCCCATCCCCGGCTGCATCGAGCCGCCGACGGTCGAGCCGGTGCAGAGCCCGACCAACCAGGGCGACCTGGTCTTGCGCGGCACCAAGCCGGCGGGCGCCTCGGTGCAGATCAACGGCGCCGAAGCGGCCCCCGAGAGCCCCGAAGAAGAGTGGGAGATCGAGGTGCAGCTGCAGCCGGGCGAGAACACCTTCGAGATCAGCACCCGCGACATGGGCGTCGAGAGCGCGACGGTCGAGATCACCGTGGTCTACGACATCACCCCGCCGACGATCACCGTGACCCCCGACGGCGGCGTCTACCGCGACGGCATCACCATCACGGTGAGCACCGACGAGCCGGCGACGATCTACTACACCGACGACGGCGGCACGCCCGACCGCTGGAGCAAGCAGTTCCGCTCGATCAAGCGCATCCGGGTCTTCAACGACGTGACCTTCCGCTTCCGCGCGCTCGACGAGGCGGGCAACTGGAGCGAAGGCGAGGTCGAGTCGACCTTCGAGATCTCGGCCGAAGGCACCGCGTGGCGGGCCGAGCCGGCGCTGCCCGAGGGCCTGATCCATCCGGCGGTGGTCTCGACCCCCGCCGGCGTCTACGCCATCGGCGGCAGCGACGGCGCCGAGCCCCAGGCCGGCGTGCTGTACTACGCGGCCGAAGCCGGGGCGTGGGCCGAGGTGCCGGCGCTGCCCAACGCCCGCTCCCAGGCCGCGGCGGCGGCGGGCACCAACGGCGTGATCTACGTCGTCGGCGGTCAGGACGACGGCATCCCGCTCAACGGCCTGTTGCAGCTCACCAGCCCCAACGCGCCGCAGTGGAACGCCCTCAGCCCGATGCCCACCACCCGCTTCGGGCTCACGCTCAACCGCTACGGCTTCTATCTCTACGCCTTCGGCGGCAAGACCAACGGCGGCGTCGTGCTCGGCACCGCCGAGCGCTACAACTGGAACACCGACACCTGGACCAACGACATCCCGGCGATGCCGCGCCCGCGCTATGGCCACATCGCCGTCAGCCGCGGCACGTTCATCTACCTCATCGGCGGTGAAGACGAAGAGGGCGTGCCCATCGCCGAGGTCGACGTCTTCGACACCGCCACCCTCGAGTGGAGCGACGGCCCGGCGCTGCCGACCCCGCGCTCCTTCCCCGCCGGCGACCTGCTGTACAACGTGGGCAACGTCAACGGCGGCGCGGAGGACATCGTCGTCGCCGGCGGCCGCCTCGCCGACGGCAGCGCGACGGCGGTGGTCGAGTCGCTCGTCTTCCCCGACCTCGAGTGGCGCCTGCGGCGTCCGCTCGATACGCCGCGGCACAGCGCCGGATCGATCGGGTGGAACGTGGCCGACGACGTCGACTCCGCCGAGCGCCGGCTCTTCGTGGTCGGCGGGATCGCCGGCGGCGGTGGCATCGCCGGCGGCGGCAACAGCGGCGAGATGCTCTCGTTCGGTCAGGAGCGGGACTACCTGCGGCAGCGTCCGCCGCTGCCCGACGGGCGCTTCGCCCACGCGGCGCTCGAGCTCAACGGCCTGTTCTACGTGCTCGGCGGGCGCAACTTCCAGGCGACCGACGTCTTCTGGGCCTACGACCCCGAGACCGGGCGCAGCGTCGAGCTGCCGTCGCTGCCCTCGGTGCAGAACGCGGTCGCCGCGGTCGAGCTCGGCGGGGCGATCTACGCCATCGGCGGCTCGAACCAGTTCAACAACGCCGTGCCGACGCTGCGGCGCTACGACCCCGCCGCCCAGCTGTGGTCCGACCTGCGGCCGATGATCAGCGCCCGCCAGGACGCCGCGGCGGTGGTGCTCGACGGCCGCATCTGGGTCATCGGCGGCGATAACAACGGCGCGCAGCAGGCGGTCGAGATCTACGACCCGGCGGTCGACCGCTGGGAGGCCGGTCCGGTGCTGCCCCAGGGGCGCCGCGCGGCGCGGGCGGTGGTGCACGACGGCGAGATCGTGCTCACCGGCGGGGTCAACCCGGCGGGCAACGTCTACGAGAACAACCTGACGCTGGTCGGCGGGGGCTGGGTCGAGACCGAAGCGCCGGCGTATGCCTGGCATCAGGTGACGCTCATCGGCGACCACCAGCTGGCCTACTTCGGGGGCTTTACGGGCCAGGGGCCGAGCAACGCGCTGGAGAGCGACTCGCTGATCGAGTTCAACCGGTCGCGGCCGGTGCAGCCGACGGCCAACCTGTTCTCGGTGCGGGATCGCGCGGCGCTCGTCTCGCACCACGGCCGGATCTACCTGCTCGGCGGCAATACGACCGCAGAGGTGGGCCCCGAGGGCGTCGCCGAGGTCACCGCGGCCATCGCCCACTGCTTCAACGGCATCCTCGACGGGCGCGAGGTGAGCACCGGTGACGTGCTCGCCGACTTCGACAACGGCGGCGGCTGCCCGCTGCGTCAGAGTCATCAGCAGGCGCCGGGCAACGGGCAGCTGCGGCTGCGCGGCGGCAACCGGATCGGCGTGCTCGACTTCATCCAGGTGCGACGCGGCGATACGTGGGGCTATATCTGCGACGACAACTGGGACAATACCGACGCCACCGTCGCCTGCCGCCAGATCTTCGGGCCGGGCGCGCTCGGCACGGCGACTTGCTGCGGCGCGGGGCCGACGAGCGTCTTCGAGTACGACGACGTGAACTGCACCGGCAACGAGGACCGCCTCGCCGACTGCCCGCACCTGGGCTTCAACCGGGACAACTGCGGCGCCGGCGAGACCGCGCGGGTGACCTGCAACCTGCCCTGATCGCGCCCGTTGGGGTCGCCTCGCGCCCTGCCCGAACCCCGCCTGTCCAGCCGGGGCGCGAGTCTGCTGACACACCCCGTCAGCAGACCGCCCCTGCCCCCCTGCCGCCCCGCCGATCGGCTCGCTATGATGCCCTCGCAACGTCGCCGGAAGCCATCGGACGGCTCGCTCCGAAGCCACCCGGCCCATCACATGGAGATGCCATCATGAGTGCGCTGCCTCGCCGCGTGGAGTTCGTCATCAGCCTGCCTCTGACCGCCACCACCGACGCCGACGCCGAGGGGCTCGAGCTCAAGCAGATGCTGGCCCACACCGCCGCGACCGTGCTGGCCAACGCCGATCCGGCGACGCTGGTGCGCCACATCGTGGTCACCGACGACGTCTGGACCACCGCGCCGACGCCCGCCCGCGCCGCGAGCTGACGCGCGGCGCGTCCGCTCGAACGCCGGATGCCACGGGTGGTCGTGCTATCGGTGTGTTATCGGCATGCCATCGGCATGCCATTGACATGCCATCGGTATGCCATTGGTGTATCATCGATATGTTATTGGCATGCCATCGGTGTGTTGTTTGATGGCTTCGGCTGTCACGCCGGCGGCGGGATCAGGGCTTCTGGCCGCGCAGCACCGAGTTGCCCGCGTGCAGCCGGGTGCGGTCGATGCTGCGGTCGCGGTCGAAGTCGCTGAACGCGATCTGACCCGACGGCGCGAAGAAGTTGATCGGGTTGTGCCAGACCACCTTCTCGATCTCGTCCTCGTCCATGCCCGCCTTGCGCATGACCTGCACCGTCTTGGGCACCAGCAGCGGATCGCTGATGCCCCAGTCGGCGGCGCTGTTGATGATCATCCGCTCGGTGCCGAACCGGCGGAAGATCTCGGTCATGCGCTCGGGGGTCATCTTGGTGTTGGGATAGATCGAGAAGCCGGCGTAGTAGCCGGTCTCCTTGACCATCGGGATGGTCATCTCGGTGTTGTGGTCGACGAGCACCATCGACGGCTCGATGCCCGACTCGCGCACCACGTCGAGGGTGCGCTTGACCCCGCCGGTCTTGTCCCGGTGCGGGGTGTGGATCAGGATCGGCTTGTTGGCGTCGATCGCGATCTGGATCTGCTCCTGGAAGATGCGCTCCTCGGTGGGCGTGATGTCGTCGTAGCCGATCTCGCCGACCGCGATGACCCCCTCCTTGTGCACGTACTCCCGCACCAGCGCGACGACGTCGTCGTTGAGCCGGTCGTCATTGGCCTCCTTGGGGTTGAGGCCCATCGTGCAGTAGTGGCGGATGCCGAACTGCGACGCCCGGTGGCGCTCCCAGCCGAGCAGGGTGTCGAAGTAGTCCTTGAAGGTGGCCATATGGGTCCGCGGCTGGCCCAGCCAGAAGGCGGGCTCGCAGACGCCCTCGATGCCCGCCAGGGCCATGGCCTGGTAGTCGTCGGTGGTGCGGCTGTAGCAGTGGATGTGCGGCTCGAAGATGCGCATCGGGTCTCCTCGACGACCCCTCCGGGGGTCGCTGGTCGCTGTGTTTGCCCGGAGGATACCCGTCCGGGGTGTATCGGGCCAGCCGCTCGGCGGCCGGCGTGGCCGGCTCAGGGTCCGTCGGCCTCGCAGCGGGGTTGGCCCAGGCCGCCGCCGCACTGATCCGCCAGATCGGGATCGGCCGGTGAGACCGCCGCGGCGGCGAGGTTGCCCACCAACCGGTCGATCGCCGGGTGCTGCGGCGCGTCGGCATAGTCGAACGGCGCCACCAGCAGGTTGGCCCCGCACTGCCGCCCGCGCATCAGCGCCGGGTAGCGCTCGTCGGGGAAGGCGTCGCCGTCGCCGGGGAAGCTGGCCAGGGTCTCGAGCGGCACGGGCACCGTCGGGTGCACCCGGGTGATCGACAGGAACCGCTCGCTGCCCGCGCCGGCGCTGAAGCGCTCACCCAGGCCGCGGGTGATGGGATCGAGGCGATCGGTCACGGTGATGGCGGTGTCGGCGCCGCGGCTGACACCGCCGCCGGTGACCGCCGAGATCCAGCCCCACGGCGGCGGGGCGCCCGCGGCGTACTCGAAGTCCCGGGCGATGCGGGTGCTCACCAGCGAGAAGCCGTCGAACTCGGTGACGACGTGCCCGCCCGCGTCGGTGTAGCAGCCCATCGCGGTGTCGAGCCCCTCGGGCAGCGCGTCCCACGCGTCGGCGTAGCGCCCGATGAACACCGCCGGCAGGATGGCCGGATCGAGCAGCTCGACCAGCCGCGGATCGTCGATGTCGAGCGCGACCGGCTCGAAGCCCGCCGCCTCGATCGGCTCGGCGAGCTGCGGCAGGTTGATCAGCCCCATCGGCCCCAGCGGGTGGGGGATGTCTTCCCGGGCGAAGACCAGCCACTGCCCGTCGCGGGTCTGCTGACCGCAGACCCCGGCCTGGCCCAGCGCGCCCCAGTCGGTGCCGTCGAAGCTCGAGCCGGCCAGCGCGCCGTCGTCGAAGTCGACGAAGAACGCGTTGGGCGCGTCGCAGCTCGGCTCGCCCACCAGCCGGCCCTGCGCCGCTTCGGGATAGGGCTGGCCGTGAGCCCGCACCCGGCCGCTCATCAGGTCGCGCCGCGCCGGCAGGGCCTGGCCTTCGCCGTCGGCGGCCGCGAAGCAGCTCACCGCCTCGCCGCCGCGGATGAACTGGCGGTACCAGGGCGTGCCGTAGAACGCGACGTCGACATCGTAGCCCGGGTCGCGCTCACCGTCGTCGGGGCGGTCCACGGCGGCCCGGCGGCAGGCGAAGCGCAGGTCGAACGGCCGCTCGCCCAGGTGGCTCAGCCCGGCCCAGACGCCGTCGTGGGCCTCGGCGGGGAACGGCGCGAGCAGGTCGGCGTGCCACGCGCCGAGGCCGTCGGTCGGCCCGCTCGTCGTCGCCATCACCAGCGTCCAGCCGCCGCCGTCGGTGGTCTGGTCGCAGTAGACCTCGCGGCCGGCGCTGTTCTCCGACGAGACGCGATAGACCCCGCTCTCGACCCCGCCGGCCCGCAGGGCGTCGAGGCAGCTGCGATAGCGCGGACCGCAGGCGCCGAAGGCCACACCCGGCGCGGCGTCCCCGTCTTCGTCGACCACGCCGTCGCAGTCGTCGTCGAGGTCGTTGCAGGTCTCCTCTTCGGGATCGCCCGGCTCGGCGTCGCAGGCGCCGCGGCCGTCGGCGGCGCAGATGCGCAGACCGTCGCGGGCGCAGATGCCCAGGCCCGCTACGCAGGCTTCACCCAGGCGATAATCCTCGTCGACCGCGCCGTCGCAGTCGTCGTCCCGATCGTCGCAGGCCTCGGCCGCAGCCGGCGCGCCGGGCACCGCCGGGCAGCGGACCCCGTCGCCGTCGTCGGCGCAGACGAAGGTGCTCTCGCGGCGGCAGGTGCCCAGACCGTTGGCGCACTCTTCGTCGACGGGGAAGACCTCGTCGGTCCGGCCGTCGCAGTCGTCGTCGATGGCGTTGCACGCCTCGTCGCCCGGCGCGCCGGGCACCGCGCCGCAGCGGGTGCCCTGACCGTCGGCGTCGCAGACCTCGATGCCCGCGACGGCGCAGGCGCCGGTGCCGACCGAGCAGCGGGCGCCGATGGTGTAGTCTTCGTCGGTCTCGCCGTCGCAGTCGTCGTCGGCCCCGTCGCACAGCTCGTCCCGCGGCGCGCCGGCGCTCGCGGTGCAGATCACGTCGTCGGCCTCACCGCAGATGCGGATGCCATCTTGGGCGCAGGCGCCGATGCCTTCGGTGCACGGTCGGCCCAGGCGCAGGCCCTCGTCGTTGATGCCATCGCAGTCGTCGTCCTGCCCGTTGCAGACCTCCGGGCGCGGGTCGCCGGGCACCGCCGAGCACGTCGGCGCGCCGTCGCCGCAGATCACCTCACCGCCGGCCAGGCAGCGGCCGGTGCCTTTCTCGCAGCGGGCGCCGAGGGGCACGCCGTCGAGGGTCTGATCCTCGTCGTTGATGCCATCGCAGTCGTCGTCGCGGCCGTTGCAGATCTCGGGCGTCGCGGGGCCCGGCTCGGCGCTGCAGGTGACCCCGCCGTCGTCGCCGCAGATCCGGTTGCCCCGCCGCAGGCACTCGCCGACGCCGACCGCGCAGGGGCCGCCGAGCCCGAAGCCCTCGTCGGTCTCGCCGTCGCAGTCGTCGTCGGTGCCATCGCAGATCTCGTCTCGCGGCGCGCCGGGCTCGGCGTCGCAGACCGCGTCGCCGTCGGCGCAGACCACCCGACCCCGGGCTCCGCAGGCGCCGACGCCCTCGTCGCAGGCATCACCCAGCGCGATGCCCCGCCACGCGACGCCTTCGTCGATGGCGCCGTCGCAGTCGTCGTCGATGGCGTTGCAGCGCTCCGGCGCCGGCGCGCCCGGCTCGCCGGCGCAGCGCGTCTCGCCGTCGTCGCCGCAGACCCGCTCGCCCGGTCGCGCGCAGGCGCCGACGCCCACGGTGCACACCGTGCCCAGCCCCAGCCCCTCGTCGACGGCGCCGTCGCAGTCTTCGTCTACGCCGTCGCAGCGTTCGAACGCCGGATCACCCGGCTCGGCCTCGCACTCGGCGGCGTCGGCCACGCAGCCGATGCGCCCCTCGCGGGCGCAGGCCCCCTCGCCGCCGACGCAGACCTCGCCGACGCCGAAGCCCTCGTCCACCTCGCCGTCGCAGTCGTCGTCTTCGCCGTTGCAGGCCTCGTCCTGCGGCGCAATGACCGGCGCGTCGCACTCGATGCCGCCGCCGTCCGCTGCGCAGACCGTGCGCCCGCCGCTGAGGCAGTCGCCGACGCCGATCTCGCAGCGCACGTCGAGGTCGTAGCCCTCGTCGGGCTCGCCGTCGCAGTCATCGTCGAGCCCGTTGCAGCGCTCTTCGCCCGGCTCGCCTTCGACGGCCGAGCACCGCCAGCGGCCGTCGTCGCCACAGATGCGGACCCCCGACGCCGCGCAGACGCCGCTGCCGACCGTGCACGCGGCGCCCAGGCGGAAGCCTTCGTCCACGGTGCCGTCGCAGTCATCGTCGAGCCCGTTGCAGACCTCGTCGGTCGACGCGCCGGGCGTCGCCGAGCAGGTCAGATCGCCGTCTTCGTCGCAGACGACCTGGCCCCAGCGCTGGCAGGCGCCGACGCCCTCGACGCACTCGCCGACGTTCTCCGGGTCGACCGTACCCTCGTCCACTTCGCCGTCGCAGTCGTCGTCGACCCCGTCGCAGATCTCGGGGGTCGGCGCCGCGCCGTCGGCGGCGCACAGGCCGTCGCCCGCCCCATCACAGATCCACGCCCCTTCGGCCCGGCAGGCGCCGAGGCCCGTCTCGCAGCGCTCGCCGATGTCGAAGTCTTCGTCGATCGTGCCATCGCAGTCGTCGTCGAGGTCGTTGCACGCCTCGGGCGCGGGCTCTCCGGCCTCGGCGTTGCACGCCAGCCCCTGGCCGACGCAGATCTCGACGCCGGGCGCCGCGCACTCGCCGAGGCCGGCCATACACGGCCCGCCGCCCCCGAAGTCTTCGTCGAGGGTGCCGTCGCAGTCGTCGTCGATGCCGTTGCAGCGCTCCTCTTCCGGCGGCGCCGCCTCGGCGTCGCAGCGCGCGCCGCCCTCTGCGGTGCAGACCACCTCGCCCGCCCGCTGACAGGGCCCGCTACCGGCCGCGCAGCGCTCGCCGCGGCCGAAGCCCTCGTCCGTATCGCCGTCACAGTCGTTGTCGGCGCCGTCGCAGATCTCGGCCGGCGGGCGGCACGGGCCCCACTCGCCGGTCTCGTCGCACGTCTGGTACGCGTCGACGCACGGGTCGTCGGGGCAGAGCCGGTCGACCCCCGGCACACACTGCGGCTCGACCGGCGCGACGTCCGCTCGATCGGGCAGGGTATCCGGGGGGCCGCCGTCGTACCGCCCGTCGTCGGGCCCGCCGGGCGCCATGTCGAGCAGGTGCTCGGGCGGCATGTCGGGGGCCATGTCGGGGGCGGGGCCCGCGTCGGCCCCCATCTCACCCGGCGGCCGATTATCGCCCCGATCGGGGTCGACGAGGTTGGCGTCCTCTTTGTCGTCGGTCGAGACCGAGCCGGTGGTGTTGTCGTCGCAGGCGGCCAGCAAGGCGCACAGCGACAGCAAGATCAGTGAGAGGCGGGTCGACGACGCTGGCATGGGGGTTTCCTCGAATCCGGCGGCCAGGGTAGCAGGGGCCCCGGGGTCGACGACACGGGTGCTGCACGTACCGCAGCGCGGGCGCGGTCCCGACGGGCGATCAGGGCTCGATCGTCAGCCGGCTGCCGCCGAAAGGGGTCGGCGGCATGGTCGGCGCGGGCGCCGGCGCGACCGGCCGGGCGGCACGATCGGGCACCACATAGCGCCGGTCGACCCACTCGATGTGATACGGCCGCTCGGCCTCGGCCAGCGCCGCCGAGATCTGGCCGTTCTCCACCAGCCGCCGCATCAGCTCTTGGGCCCGCTGCGCCCACCAGCCGCCGATGGGCGGGTGCCCCCGCCGTCGATAGTAGGCCCCCCGGCGCGGCGCCGGCTTGAGCATGGCCAGAAAGACCGCCTCCCGCGGGGTGAGCTGGCGGGCGTCCTTCTGGAAGTAATAGCGCGCCGCCGGCCCGATGCCATACAGGTCGGGCCCGAACTCGATGCAGTTGAGGTAGAGCTCGAGCACCCGCTCGCGGCTGATGGCCTGGGTGATGCGGGTGGCGACGAGCAGCTCCTGCAGCTTGCGGGCGAGGGTCTTCTTGCGGGTGAGGAACAGGTTCTTGACCAGCTGCTGGGTGACCGTCGAGCCGCCGTAGACGAAGCGCCCCGCGTCGAGGTCGATGCGCAGCGCCCGCACCAGCAGGCCGCGGTCGATGGCGTTGTTGCGCCAGAAGTTCATCTCTTCGCTCTGGTACATCGTCGCGCCGACGTAGCGCGGCAGCTGGGCCAGCGGCACGTAGCCCGGCACGCCGGGGCCCACCCGCACGTCGGCGCCTTCGCTGATGCCCTCGCGCACCGGCAGCACGAAGCGGGTATCGAGCCAGCCCACGTCGTCGAGGCCCGGGGCCGGGCGGTCTTCGACGGTCGCCGGCGGCGCGCTGCGGGCGGCGAGCGTCTCGACGGCGCAGGCCTTGAACAGCTTGCGGATCTTCAGCTCGAGCGTGGCCGGGCGGTGCACCGGCCAGTCGAGGCGGAAGGTCGGCGCCAGCTCGCCGGTGAGCCGCGCCCGATCATAAGGGCCCCACAAGCCGCGGGGGATGGCGTCGAACGCCGCCTGGCAGTCGATGGGCTCGCCGCGGGCCGACAGGTGCACGTGGGGATCACCGCGGGCGTCGTCGATCCGGCCGCTGCCGATCAGCGCCAGCGGGCCCTGGGCCATGCGCCCCTCGAATCGAAGCAGATCGGCCGTCGGATGCCAGTCCAGCGCGCCGCGCAGGTCGAGGTCGATGCCATCCACCGGCCCGTCGGCCAGCCCGGGCAGCTCGATGCGCCCCTCGCGCCACGCCAGCCGGCCTTCGAGCAGCGTCTGCGCCTCGCCCGGCCCCTCGCCGCCGACGTCGTCGAGCGCGGTCATGGTCAAGTGCCCGTCGAGGATGCCGTCGGCCCGGGTCTGCCGACGGGGGCGGCGCGGCGGCTCCGGCGGCAGGCGGCGGGCAAACAGCGGCGCGAGCCGGACCCCGCGCAGGTCGACCCGCAGGCTGTGGGGGCGGCGCCGGCCGGGGTGCACGTCGGCGGCCAGGGTGACCTCACCGCCGGCGAGCACCGCCCGCCCGTCGAGCTGGCCCCGGTGCCAGCGCCCGCCGGCTTCGAGCAGCGGCGGCAGGCCGGGCAGCTCGACGGCCAGGCCATGGGCGACGACGGGCGGCAGCTGCCACGCGATGGCATCCAGCCGATCGAGCGCGGACGGCTGCTCGTGCGCGACGTCTGCCCGGCCGCCGCGCATCGCCCGCGGCGCGCGCACTGCCCCGGCCTCGAAGTGCAGCCGCAGCCGATCGGTCCAGCGCGCGGCGAGCACCAGCCCCTCGGCGGTGGCGCCCATGGCCCGCGCGTCGACGCCTTCGGCCCGGATCTCGGCGGCGTGGCGGCCCACCGCGAGCACCACCCGCTCGGCCGCGGCCGTCCCGGGCCCGATGGACAGCGGCTGGTCGGGCGCGATGTCCACCGCGATACGCACGCCGTCGGCCCACAGCGCGCCGTCCAGCGTGAGCCCGGAGAGCCGCTGACCCCGCGCGGTCAGCTCGCCGCCGGCGCCTTCGAGCCGCCAGCGGCCGTCTTCGGGCAGGAGTGCCAGGCTCGCGAGCGTGGCTCGGTGCACCGCGTCGCCCCGCCGCAGCTGCACCGCCGGGCGCTGCATGCGCACCTCGGGCAGCGGGCCGTCGTCGAGCCGCGTCAAGATGGCATCCAGTGATGATGGCATCTCGAAAGCATCGTCGAATGCCATTCTGGATGCCACCGATGGCTCCGGGGATGTCATCGATGACTCGTCGATGGCATCCCGCTCGCCGTCCAACGTGCCCAGGCGCAGCTCGGGCCCGTCGACGTCGATCCGCGAGATGCGCACCTCGCCCGTCGCTGCGGCCCACAGGTCGACCTCGACCCGGACCTCGGCGATGCGCGCTCGACCCCCGCGGGCGACGGCGCGTACGTCGGTCAGCGTCAGGCCGTCGCGGCGGATGTCGGCCGCGGCCCAGCGCACGTCGAGCCCGTGCCGCCCCGCGAGGTCGTCGACCGCCCGCACCAGCGCCGCTTCGAGCACGGCGGGCAGGGCCAGGGCCGCCGCGCCGAGCAGCAGCAGCAGCAGCGCCAGCCCGATCCACAGCGCCCGCCGTCGTCGACGGGGAGCCTCGCTCATCAGAACCGGACCGCGCCCTTGGGCTTCGGCGGATCGGCCGGCGGCACCAGCGCCTTCATCCAGGCGTCGCGCTCGGCGTCGCTGGCGTAGAGCGCCAGGTAGCGCACGAGGTGATCGGTCACCTTGCGCGCGTAGTTGCGGCTCTCGTGGGCCCCGATCTCTTCGATCATCGCGTCGTAGGGCAGCTTGGCCGCGTCGCCCAGCAGGTGCTCGCCGAAGCGCAGCGGCCCGCCGTTATAGGCCCCGATGGCCAGCACGATGTCGCCGCGATACTCGTCGCGCAGCGCTTCGAGGTACCACGCGGCGTGGCGCAGCGCGACGCCCGGCTCGAAGAGGCGATCCTCGATGAAGTCACCGGCGGGAAACCCCAGCTTGGACGCGATGATGCGCCCGGTGCGCGGCAGCACCTGCATCGGGCCCAGCGCGCCGGCGTGGCTGCGCGCCTTCTCGCGATAGCGGCTCTCCTGCAGCATGTGCGGCAGGAGCCACCACGGCGGGATGCCATGGGGCGCGCCCGCGGCGGTGGCCAGGGTCAGATACGCCGCCGGATAGGCCGCGGTCCGCTGGCTCGCCGGGCGGTCGGCGAAGCGATCGTTCCACGGGATGCGCCGCTGCTTCTTGGGCAGCCCGCGCCAGCGCTCGCCCCAGTCTTCCAGCGCCTCGTCGAGCGCGCGGTCGAAGGCCCGCGCCTTGCGCTTGCCGTAGGCCCGGCGCACCGCGCGCTGCATCTTCTTGCGATCGAACGCTTGTCGCGCCAGCCGCGGGTGCCCGGCCCAGCTCAGCAGCCGCGCGCTGCGCAGGGCCCGGCGGTCGCGCTTGCCCAGCTTCTTCTCGTAGGCCTGCAGATCGGGCGCCGCGGGCACCTGCGCCGGCTCGATGATGCGCGGCAACTCTTTGCCGGCGAGGCGCGCGCCGAGCATGCCGTAATACGACAGCGGCGCCCGGCGGGCGAGCGTATCCAGGGCCTTGTCGGCGGCGGCCGGGTCGCCTTCGATGCGATGGCAGCGGGCGGTCCAATACAGCGCCTTGGCCCCGACGAGCACGTTGCCGCTGCCGATCAGCGACTTCCAGGTGGCGCGGGCCGCCGGGCAGTCGCCCTTGCGGAAGTGGGTCCAGCCGAAGAACCAGACATACTTCGAGCGATCCCAGGGCTTGGTGGCCAGAAAGCGCTCGTGGGCCGCCAGCGCGTCGTCGAAGTGTCCGCCCTGATGCAGCAGCCGGCCCACCTGATAGCCCGCCGAGCGGGCGTATTTGCCCTTGGGCGCGCGGTCGAGATAGGCCTGCATCGCCTGCGACGCGGCGCGATAGCGGGCCAGGTTGCCCAGCACGAGGCCGACGCGATACTGCGCCTCGTCGGCCAGCGCGCTGTCGGGGCCGGTCTTGACCTTCTCGAACAGCTCCAGGGCCTGCGGATAGCGCTCGCGCAGCCGCTGGCGGATGGTGCCCAGCCGCAGCCAGGCCTCCTGGCGCATCGCCGCGTCGCTCTTCGGGTTGTCGGCCATCGCCTGCCACTCGGGCTCGGCGAGGGCGTAGGCCCGCTGAATCCACAGGTCGCGGGCGCGGGTCAGCCGGTCTTCGGGCGACAGGCTCGCCGACGGCGTCCGGGTCATCGCCGCCCGGCCCTCGGCGGTGTCGCCATGGCTCAAGAGCAGGCGCCGATCGGCTTCGGCATCACCCGCCGCGCCCAGCGCGCCCAGCGCCATGGGCACGATGGCCTTGACCGGCGGATCATCCGCCAGCGCCTGCAGCAGCGGGCGCCCGGCGGCGGGATCGGTGCTCATGATGGCCAGCGCGCGCCGCAGCCGGGCCTCGGCCACCGTGGCCCGATCGGCGTCGCGCAGCTTCAGCAGCACGTCGGCGGCGGCGATGATGGCGGCGGCGTCGCCCTCGGCCTCGGCCGCGCGCAGCCGGATCAGGCCCACCGGCTCGGCCAGCGCCTCCTCGTCGAGGCCATCGACCGCGGCCCGCGCCTCGGCGGGGCGGTTCAGCCGCAGCAGCGCGCGCGCCCGCACGACCCGCGCGGCGAGGCCGGCGTCGCCGGAGAACTTCACCCCTTCGAGGTGCTTCAGCGCGGCCTCGCCGTCGCCGACGCGGGCCGCGGCCGACGCGAGGCGCAGCGGCTCGGGGGCCGGCGCGGCGAAGGCCGATGAGACGAAGAAGGGCAGGCAGACGGCGAGCGATACGAGGCGCAGCATGGCGGCAGAGTGCCCGAGCGGGGGCCGGCGGCGCAATGGCGCCCCGGGGGTCACGGCGCGCTCGGCGGCGGCGCGACGACCTCGTCGTCGACCGTGTAGCGCAGGGTCAGCGGCTGGCCGCCGCGGGTCACGACCAGCGTCACCTCGGTCGCCTTGCGCAGCCGGGTATAGGCCTCGAGCGCCTGCTGCGGGTTGGCGAGCGGCAGGCCGTTGACCGTGCGCAGCAGATCGCCGTTCTTCAGGCCCAGCGCCGCGGGCACCGAGCCCGGGCGGATGGCGTAGAGCTTGAAACCGACGAAGGCATCGCCCTCGCGGGCCGGGACCATGCGCGCGCTGCGGGCGAGCGCGCCCGGGTCGGCCAGCATGGCGTCGAGGCCCGGTCGATGCAGGCTGAAGACCCCCGGCGCGGTGGGCCGGATCCAGTCGACCGTGGTCGGCGGCGCGGCCTCCGGCTCGGCGGCTTTGGCCGTCGTTGTCGCGGCGCGCTCGATGATGCAGGTCAGCGCCCGGCGCTGCCCGTCGCGCTCGACGTGCAGAAAGAGGCGCCCGCCGGCGCTGGCCGTCGTCAGCGCGGCGACGGCCGATTCGAGCCCGACGACCGGGCGATTGTCGATCGTGCGCACGATGTCGCCGTCGCGCAGGCCGAGCTGCGCCGGCACGCTGTCGGTGGCGATGTTGCTCAGGCGCAGCCCGTCGACGGCGTCGCCCGTCTTCAGCGGGATCAGCCGCGTATCGTCGATGAGCGCGGCGCCCGCCGGCAGCGTGACGACATAGGTCGCGCTCGTCTGGCGGACGGTGGGCGCCGGATCGGCCTGGACGCTCGCCGGGGCGAGCAGCGCGAGGGCCAGCAGCGTGCGGTGCATTCGGGTCTCCGATCGAGCGTGGTACGCGTCGCCAACGGGACCCAGGCTATGCCGGCCGGCGGTCACCCGCAACCGGGCGCGGCGCGCGAAGCGATTGAGCTGGCGGCAGCGGGTGCGCTATCCAGCCCCCCGAGCGGCCGCCGGCGGCCGACAGGAGGTGTGATGCGGTCTGTGATGCAGTCTGGGATGCGGTGCGTGACGATGGGCGGCCTGCTGATGGCGCTGCTGGTGGCGCTGGGCCTCGCCGGGTGCGACGACGGCGGGGCAGGGGGCGGCGACGCGGTCGACATGGCGCCGGCCGCCGACCCCGATATGGCGGCGGACGGCGCGGCGGATGCCATGTCGGATGCCACCGATGACACCGCAGATGCCACCGCGGATGCCATGGGTGACGCCACGGCGCCCGACATGCTGCCCGACATGGCGCCGCCGCCCTGCGACTGGCCCGCGCCGCGCCTGGGCGACCTGCCGCCGGCCCGCACGCTGGCCGGAGACCCGGCGAACTGCGGCATGCCGGGCTATCAATGGCTCGACAGCGCCGAGCTGGGGCAGGTGCTCGATCGGGTCGAGGTGCAGCGCCTGCCCGCAGCGGCCCTGGGCGCGATCACCAACGCCGCCGGCATCAGCATCCCCCGGCCCTTCGAATACGACGTGGTCATCGAGCAGATCGTATACGTCACCCAAGACCGCGGGCAGCGGGTCGAGGCCACCGCGCTGCTCGGTTGGCCGCAAACCGCGGACGGCGGCCCGCCGCCGGGCGGCATGCTGGCCTTGATGCACGGCACCAATGGCTTCAGCGATGACTGCGCGCCGTCGAATACCCTCGAATATCAGGCCCTGACCGCGGCCATCGCCAGCACCGGCTACCTGGTCGTGACCCCCGACTTCCTCGGGCTCAAGGGCCGCGGCGAGCCGACCGGCTTCATCCACCCCTATCTGGTCGGCGAGCCGACGGCGATCTCGGCCCTCGACGGCGTGCGCGCGGCCGGCCGGCTGGCGGCCGACGCCGGGGTCTGCCTCGATCCCGAGCCGGTGATGCTCGGCATCTCCCAAGGCGGCCACGCGGCGCTGTGGGTCGAGCTGCTCGCCCCGTACTACGCGCCCGAGCTGCGCTTCGTCGGCACCGCGGCGGTGGTGCCGCCCAGCGACCTGCTGCGCCAGCTCGAGCGGGCCATCGCCGAGCGGGTGAGCGGCACCTTCAACGCCCTGGGCCTGCTGATCGGCGGGGGGTCGTGGTACGGGCTCGGCGACCGCTTCGCCGAGGTCTTCCAGCCGCCGCTCGACAGCGTCCTGCCCGCCGTCGCGCAGATGAGCTGCGCCGACGACGCCGCCGACGAGTTCGACCTGAACGAAGACGACTACCCCGACAACGACGCGGTCTTCACCGACGTCGTGCTCGGCCCCGCCCGCGCCGGCACCCTGGGCGACGTCGAGCCGTGGGGCTGCGTCGCCCGCGAGAACAGCCTGCTGCATACCCGCGTCGCCCGGCTGGCGCCCGACGTCGACCCGACCCATGGCATCTTCTTCGTCGTCGGCGAGCAGGACGCGCTGGTCGATACACCCACCGAGCGGGCGGCGTTCGACGCACTCTGCGAGGGCGGCTGGCCGCTGCGCTATCTGGAGTGTGCCCGCGCCAAGCACGTCGACGCGGCCATCTGGGCGCTGCCCGAGATCTTCGACTTCCTCGACGCCCGCCGCGCCGGCGAGCCGCTGGCCGATCGCTGCATGCGAGGCCCGCCCACCGGTTGCCGCGGCGAACCGATGGAGTGATCGGGTCTCACAAGCCGGGCGTCATCGTACCGTGCGCTGTGCGCCGTCGGTCCGTATCGCGGCTGCCCCGCCGACGCCCCACGACCGCCAACGGCTCGTCGATACCCTGCGCCGCGTCGGCGCCGCCTGCTTCCCCGAGCTGCCCGACTACCAGTGCTTCGCCGGGGCCGACGCCCTCGACGACAAGGTCATCACCCTCGCCCGTGACCGCCGCGGGCGGGTCATCGGCTTCTGTTCGGCCATTCTGCTCGACGTGCCCGGTGTGCCCTCGGTCATGCACCTCGGCCTCACCTGCGTACACCCCGTCGCCCGCGGTCGGCGGCTGACCCATCGGCTCACCGGCCGGCTGGTCATGCAGTATCTGGCCCGCCACCGACCGCTGGGCCGCACCTGGATCACCAGCGTCGCCTGCGTGCTCAGCAGCGTGGGCAACGTGGCGTCGAGCTTCGACGATGTCTTCCCCTCGCCGTTCTTCCAGCGGCCCACGGCGACCCACCGGCGCATCGTCGATGTCATCGACCGGCGCTATCGTGATGCCATCGCCATCAACCCCGACGCCGAGCTCGACCGCGAGCGCTTCGTCTTCCGCCGCAGCGTCGCGGGTACGGTGTTTCAGAAGTCCGCCGACGATGCGCGCTACCACCACCGCGAGGCGGGGCTCAACGCCTTCTACACCGCGCTGCTCGACCTCGACGCGGGGGACGAGGTGGTGCAGGTGGGTCACTTCAGCCTCGCTACGCTGCAGCGCTATCTGCGCACCGGGTTCGGCCGCCGACGGCCGCCGATCCCACCGGTGCCGGCCTGGGTGCACGCCGAGTCGACGCGGGAGGCGGCGTGATGTCCGTCGCCGATGTCTCCTCGCGCGCCCTCGTGCTGTCGGCTCGGCGCACCGGCTCGGCCATGGGCGGCGTCGTCCGCGCGGGCCTGCGTATCGGCGCGCTCGCCCGCCTCGCGCTGCGCCATCGCCGGGTGTCGGTGCCCGCCGATACCGCCGAGGCCATTCGCGTGCGCGCCGCGGTCCTGCGGGGCTGTTGTTCGACGATGGTGCTGGCCCATGGCATCCGCCCGCGCGTCCTCGGGCGGCCGCCCGCTGGCCCGACGGTCATCGTCGCCAACCACCTGGGCTACCTCGATCCGCTCATCCTCGCGGCGCTGGTGCCGTGCGCGCCCATCGCCAAGCGCGAAGCGAGTCGGTGGCCGCTCATCGGGCCCGCGCTGAGCCAGATGGGGCTCGTCTTCGTCGACCGGGGCGACGCGCGCAGCGGCGCGCGGGCGCTGCGCGGTGCACGCCGGGCCCTCGAGGCCGGCGTCTCGGTGCTGGTCTTCCCCGAAGGCACCACGACCCATGGCGACGAGGTCCTGCCGTTTCGTCGAGGCATCTTCGGCGTTGCGCGGCACCTGGGGGTGCCGGTGGTGCCCACCGCGCTGTCTTTCGCCGATCGGTCGTGCTGCTGGGTCGGCGACGCGCCCTTCGCGCCGCACTACGCCCGCCTCGCCGCCCGCCGCACGCTGTCGCTCGTCATCCGCTTCGGCGAGCCGCAGGCGGTGCAGGGTCACGCCAGCCTCGCCGCGGAGCGTATCCGCGGCGAGGTCGATCGGCTGCGGCGCACGCTGGTGGGGTGAAGACCCTCGCGGGTCGTGCCCTGCCGCGCGCTGTCGAGCCCTGCCGCGCGCTATCGTTTCACGGGGGCGAGTCGATGGGCGACGGCCTCGCGGACCGGCGTCAGCAACCCGAGCGGCTCGCCCGATGGCTCGACCCCCCAGCGTCGATCGACGGCGTCGCTCTGGATGCCGAAGGGCATCTGCTCGCTGCGGCTGTCGACATACCACTCGATGTGTGGACCGTCGTCCCGGGACACGTCGATCACGAGGAAGTGATCGATGCGTTCGCCGCTGGGGGTGCGCGCCCGTGATTCGAGGTGGAAGAGGAATATCCCCCGCTTGGGCTCGGCCTGCAGCCGAACGGGGCGTTTCTCGATGACGAACAGCCGGGGCAGGAGGCGGTGTGTCATCGACAGGGACGGGGGCGGCGGTGTGTACGCGCCATCACCCGGCACCCGCCGGAAGAAGAGTGCCTCCCCCGAGGCGAGCAGCGCGCTCAGCCGATGGCCGAGATCTTTCGGCGTGAAGTGCAGCTCGGACTGCGATGGCAACGCCAGCCCGTCATCCCCCGTGACGACGATGGTGGCGAGCGCCGCGCTCTTGGTCCCCAGCTGCCAGACGACGCCGGCGCCTTTGACTGCATCCTTGCCCAGCCAGCCGCCCCATGTGCGCAGATGGATGGGTCGGATGTCACCATCGCTCGATACCTGAGCGTGTACCGGTCCGAACGTCAGCATTCCGCACATCAGGCCCAGTGCAGCTAACGCGGCCACCGAGCGCCGCAGAATGCGGCCCGGACGTCGGCCGGCGCCCCCTCTCTCCCCAGCATGGCATTGCATGTCCCGCTGTCTTCCTCTCTGTCAGGATCGGTCGGGCGGGGAGCCTGCACATGGAGGTCACGCCGCGTCGACTCACCCGTCGAGCGACGTGGAGCACCCGGTGCGTGCTCCCCCCCCATGTACCATGCCACGGCATGATGGCCGTGGCATGTCACGGAGTGCTCCTCGAGACACCCCGCTTGGGTATACTAGATCATGCTCGGCCAGACAGGCAAGCGTGTCAGGAGTGTTTTTCGAGTTATCCGCATTTCATTTGCATATCATGGGTTTGTTATACTGACTGGTGCGGTTGGGTGTGATATTCATGGCAGGTGCTGTTCGTGTGCACACGTTGATGCGGGCAGGCGTCGCTCGTCTACGGATCTGAGCCGCGAGTCAATCGAGCGATCGCACGAGCCGGATGCCCGCGGTGGTCGGATGCCAGCCCGCGCGGTCCGCATATCTGTTCGCGGAGCGCATGTGGTAGGCGGCGGTGCTCCACGCCGCGCCGCGTACGACCATCAGGGTCTCGTCGTCGGGCTCGGCCTCGTCGATGGGCGCCATGCGGCGCAGGCCGTGGGCGTCGGTCTGCAGGCGCGGACCCAGGCGTCGCCAGCGCTCGCTGCACCACGCGCGCATGTTGCCCGCCAGCCCTTCTACCCCATAGGGGCTGACATCGTCGGGGAAGTACGTCGGGTAGTCATCGACCGTCACCGGGGCGGCCAGGCCGTCTCGGCTGTTGACCACGTTGCCGAAGCACGCGTCGATACACGGCCCGCACGGGCAGGCGCGGCCGTCGATGCCGCGGGCCGCTTTCTCCCACTCCAACTCGCGCGGCAGGCGCCAGGGCAGATCGGTCGTCGCGGCGAGGAAGTCGGCGTACGCGCTCGCGGCGAACCAGGTGACACCCGAGACCGGATGCCGGCGGTCGACATCCGCGTTCGGCGGCAGCGCGTAGGGCCCGCTGCCTCGCCTCATGTACAGCGCCGGTGGCATCTCGCCGCGTATCGTCATCGGTTTACGGGGCACGAACCGCTCGGCCTCGTCTGTCCGCCCGGCCGCGATCAGATGGGCGAGGAATTCGAGGAAGGACTCGTGGGTCACCGGGCGGATCATCATGGCGAACGCTGCGATCGAGACAACCAGGCGCGGTACCGCGTCGATCGCTTCGTCCCCCCCGCCGACGACGCAGGGCCCCGCCGGGATGTACGCCTCACCCGGGCGGATCCGGTGCAGGTGCTCGTCCATCAGGCGGATGATGCGTTCGCCGCCGCCGTTGTCCCGGGCGATGTGCAGCGGCCAGGACGCCTGCTGGCCCGTCGGGGTCACGGCGCTCACCCGGTAGTCGCCCCGGCGCAGCGACAGCCGCGCTTCGCCGGTATCGCCGAGCGCGATGGGTTCGGCGACCATCATCCGGCGCCGACGCTCGCTGTAGCGGGCCAGCGTGATGCGCGTGCCATCCGCCCGCCAGCGCACGGTGATCGGCGAGCTGGCGGCCAGCGCGAGGCAGACCCGCTCGTCGTCGCTGTAGCGGGCCAGGCGCTCTTCGATGCGCGCGGCGCGCCCCCGCTCGCCCAGGTGGTCGGCGGCGGCGAGATCGTCGAGCAACGCGCCGATGAGCTGCTGCCGCGCCGCGGGCAGCAGGCCGGCCAGCTCTTCGAGGTCGGCGAGCCAGCGGCTACGCGCGGAGCGCGCTTCGGCGGCCAGCCGCGCGGCGCGATCTTCTTCGTCCCATGCGGCCGCTTTGTCATCCGCCGACGCCCCGGGTGGCAGCGCGAGCAGTGATCGCCGAGCGAGCAGCGCCGCCTCGCGGGCTCGTGCCTCGCATGCCATGGCCAGGTGCTTCTGGCGCTCGGCGTCGACCAGTCGTCCCCGGGCCGCGGTCGTCGCGCACCACCGGCCGATGGCATCCGCCGCCTCGCCGACCCGCCCGAGCGAGCCGTCGTCGCAGGCGCCGGCGATTCGCCTGAGCGCTGCGATCGACGCCCGGATCGCGTGGGCGGTCGCTTCGCGGATGGTCCTCTGCGCGTCGATCCGGTCGGCCCGCAGCGCGTCGAGCACGGCGCATGCATCGGCGAAGACCGCACCCAGGGCGCGCAGGTCGGCCGCCAGCGCGCGCGGACCGCCCCCGCGGTCGGCGAAGGTCCACTCCGCGAGCGCGGCGCCGTCGGCGGAGACGAAGACGTGTCGGGCGGCCAGCCGGTTGTGGGTCACGCCGCGGTTGTGGGCGTGGGCCAGGGCGTCGACGAGGTTCGTCAGCCAGCGCCCGGTCGCCGCGAGCACGTCGAGGGGGGCGATCGAGCCGTCGACGCGCTCGGCCAGGGCGGTGGCGAGCGGCTGGTAGGCGCCGTGATGCTGGCTGACCTGCCAGTAGAGGCCCTGGTGGTCTCTCCCCCGGGCCTGGACGGCGAGCACGTGCGGGTGACACAGGCCCAGGTCGAGCTGCAGCCAGCGGCCCTTGGGGAAGGCGGCGTCGATCCGCGCCGACGCGTCCGCCGCGAAGCGGTCGACGCGGACCGGCGCGCCGCCGTGCTCGGGCTCGCCGTCGAGGGTGTCGGTGCCGTCGTGCACCGCGCGGCCGTCTTCGTCGCCGATGAGCGCACCGACGACGAACCGGCGCCCGAGGCGGGTGCCGTCTTCGTCGAGCGCCTCGCGCAGGTCGCGCAAGAGCGCCCGAACTGAGGGGTGGCGTCGCTCCGGGTCGGGATCGGTCGCCCGAGCCAGGACCTCCGCGAGTTCGGTCGAGCAACGCAGCGCCTCGGGCGCGGTCTGGCCGACGACGCTGCGGGCCCACGCCTGGCAGAGCGCGGTCGGCTCGAGATCGGGGTGCGCGTCGGCGAAGAGCACGAACTGCACGCTGCGGCCCACGCCGAAGATGTCGGCGCGGTGGTCGGCCAGTGACAGGTCGGCGATGGCTTCCGGCGCCGCGAAGGCGACCGACGAGACGCGCCCGGTGTCTTCGCTGGTCTCCATCGGCTGCAGCAGGTCGAAGTCGGCGAGCCGCGCTCGCCCGTCAGCGCCGAGCAGGATGTTCTCGGGCCGGAAGTCCCGGTGCCATACATCGATCTCATGGCTGGCGGCGAGGCCCTCCGCGGCGTCGATGATGGTGCGGATCGCCGCGCGCCCGACCCGCCGGCCCTCGATGATCGCCCGGTGCAGATCGCCGCCCGGCAGATACTCCATCCAGTAGTAGAGGGGCCGGGACTCGTCTGCGGGGTCGACGAGATCGAAGACCCGAACCAGGTTCGGATGGCTGAGTTGGAGCAGGTGCTCGGCCCCGCGCCGCAGTCGTCGCCGTCCGCGCCCGTCGAGCAGGTGCTTGTGCATCTTCAGCGCGCGGGTCTGATGCGTCTTGGTGTCCTGCACCTGCCATACGACAGAGAAGTGCCCGTCGGACAACAGCCGGATGAGCTGGAATCGCCCGTCGAAGAGGTCGCCGGGCCGTAAACGGCTGGGCTCCATCGGGCGCGCGTCGTCGGCGTTGTGTTCGTCCCACCAGCGCTCGGCGGCGTCCTGGGCGTGGGTCAAGAACTCGAGCCGGCAGTCGAGATCGGGCGTCGAGCGGGCCGCGGCCCACAGCCAGGTGACGATGGCCGGCGGCGCATCGAGGGCGCGATTGAGCAGGGTGAGATCGGAGCGTAGTTGATCATAGGGCGTGCGGTGCTCGGGCAGGCTGGCGCGCAGCGCGCGGGAGATATCTTCGAGCAACAACTCGCGGTGGGCGGGATCGAGTCGGTCACAGCGCATGGCCAGCCGAACGATCGCGTCCAAGGCCTTTCGCGGGAGCAAGCCGCCCATATACACCCCGGGGTTCCGTCGATTTCGCGACGACATAGTGACATCCGGAACCACGCATCGCAAAACTTGAATCACGCGTCAGTTACAGCGGCATATCACTGCGCGAGGCCGCCGGTGAGATCGGGGGTATGTGAGAAAATTCATGCTTTGCAGGGGGTTGTTGGACCGTGGACCGTTACGACGGTCCACGGTCCAAGCCGCGTCCGATGACACGCCAGTGACCGCGCACGCCGGTGCCATCGGCCACCGCCCAGGCCATCGCCGGTGTCGTATGCCACAGACCCACCCGCCCGCGGGCGTCGAGGGCGATGAGACCGCCGCGGCCGCCGGTGAGGCGCAGCATGTCAACGACGCATGCCTTGCAGGCCGCGGTGGGATCGGCGCCGGCGCCGATGGCATCCACTGCGGCTCGGGCCAGTGTCATGCGGATGATCGCTTCTCCCTTGCCCGTCGAGCCGGCGCCGCCGCGCGGGTCGCAATAGGTGCCGCAGCCGATGAGCGGAGAGTCGCCGACCCGCGCCGGGTGGCGCCCGGGCACGCCGCCGGTGCTGGTGCCCGCGACCAGCGCGCCGCGGCGGTCGAGGGCCACCGCGCCGACGGTATCGCCGCCGTCGAGGTAGGGCGGCGGGTCGCGATAGGCCGGGGGCAGCGCGAGATCGGCGGCGGGGCAGGGCATCACCCCGTGCTCGGCGCCCCAGGCCAGCGCTTCGGGGCCGGCGAGCATGACGTGCGGGCTGTGCTCGAGCACGGCGCGGGCGAGATCGATCGGATGGCGGGTGGGTGGCAGTCGGGCCACCGCGCCGCACGCGCGATCGCTTCCACGCATGAGCGAGGCGTCGAGGGAGAAGTCGCCGAAAGCGTCGGGGGCGGCGCCGATGCCCGCGTCGAGCACCGGCGCGTCCTCCATGTGGCGGATGGCCGCGCAGACCGCGTCGATGGCGTCGGCGCCGTCGACGAGCAGGCGCCGGCCGAGCGCGGCGGCGGCGCGGCAGACACCGGCGGCCTCTTCACGCCAGCGCTGTGGGATATCCCATGCGCCGCCGTGCACGACGATGACGGGGTCTGCGGGGGCGGGCTCGACGGGTCGATCGGGGGCATGCATGGGCCGGAATATACCGGCCCGGGGGCTCGCGTGGGGCGGCTTTCGTCCGGGCAGTTCTCAGCCGGGCAGCCCTCAGCTCGGCAGTGTCTCGCGCCGCTCGATCCACGCGCCGGGCACATCGGCGCTGAGCGCCACGATGCCGCCGACGATGGCGCAGGTGGTATCGCGGTCGCCGAGGCCGGCGACGGTCGTCCACAGGGCTTCGGTGAAGTCATCGAGGTGGCCGGCGGCGCACCAGATGGCAAAGGGCGCGGTGTCGTGGGCGGCGACGGCGGCGCCGGTGCCCAGCGCGCGGGCGGCGGCGCCGAAGCGGTCGGAGGCGATGTCGCGGGCGAGCTCCAGCCGGCGGCGCACCTCGCCCGGCGGCACGTGCGGCACCACCGCCGCGACGAAGTCGGGGCCGTGGGGTCGGTCGGGCGCGTGGGCGGCGATGGCGGCGGCGGCGGCGACAGCCATCGCGCCGGCCTGCCCGTCCGGGTGGGCGTGGGTCACCTCGGCCTGTCGCCGAGCTTCGGCCGCGGCCAGGGCCGGCATACCGGCGAAGGCGGCGCCGACCGGGGCCGCGCGCATCGCCGCGCCGTTGCCGTAGCTGCCGCCCTCGAACAGCGCGGGGGCCTCGATGCGCCAGTCGGCCCCCATGGCGACGCGGGTCAGCAGGTGCATCGCGCCGCCGCCGTAGCCCCGCCACGGCTCCCCGGCGTAGCGGGCGGCGAACGCGGCCGCCAGCGCGTCCTGGTCGATGCGGCCGTACTCGACGAGCACCTCGGCCACCGAGATCGACATCGCGGTGTCGTCGGTCCAGCGCCAGGTGCCCGGCGGCAGCGTGCGGGTGCGGATGCCTTCGAAGGGCAGCTTGAAGAAGCATTCGCCGAAGGCATCGCCCACCGACAGGCCGTCGAGGCAGCGATGGATGAGGTCCTTGCGCACCACGGGCAGGGTGCGGCCGGACGAGGCGGTCTGAGCGGTTTTGGCGTACATCGCGTGCTTTCGTGTCCTCGGGCAACCGATCCAGTCTGGACCGGGTGGGATCACCGAAGCAACTTCTTTGTCACGAAACCGGTGGGTTTTGCCCGAATAGTGGCCGGAGGGATGCCGGGATGACACCGTCGGGCTCGAATGGGATCGCGCGCCGCGGACGGGCCCACGTCGAACGGCCGGCGCCTGTGCAACGCGGTGCAATCGGCTGCACTGTGATCAATCGGCCTTTTGAGCGACTTGTAGAAAAGTGAGGAGATCCACCATGCACGTTCGCTCCCGTTTTCTGCTGCTTCTGGCGGCGCTCGTCGCGATGGCGACGGGCTGCATCGATGACCCGGCGCCGGCCGACGCGGGGACCGCGACGCCGGACGAGGGCGTCGAGCCCCGCGATATGCGGGTCGAGATCCGGCCGGATGCGGCGCCGCCGGACGCCTCGCCGCCAGCGCCGGACGCCGCGCCCGACGCCCGGCCCGACGGGCCGCCCGAGCTGCAATGCCGCAACGGGCTCGACGACGACGGCGACGGGCTGATCGACCTCGACGACCCCGGCTGTATCGACGCGGGCGGCGATGACGAGACCGACCCCGATCCGCTGCCGGTCTGCGCCAATGGTGTCGACGAAGACGACGACGGGCTGGTGGACTACCCCGCTGATCCCGACTGCCGCTCGGCGGGCTGGGGCAGCGAGGGGCCGGTCTGCGGCGCGGGTCGCGCGGTCGAAGCCCTCGAGCTCGACGTGCCGCGAGAGCTGATCCTCAGCCGGGGCGAGGCCATCGCCGGGGCGTCGTGCGGCGCTGTCGGCTTCGGGCCCGCGGCCGTCGCCCGGGTCACGGCGCCCGACTCGGGCATCCTGGTCGTCGACGCGCAGCCGGGGGACGAGGCGCGGATCTTCGCCCGCTCGTCCTGCCGCGATCGGCAGACCGAGCGGGCCTGCCGGCCGGCGGATGACGCCGGACCGCTGCGGGTGCCGGTCGACGCGGGGGACGAGCTGTTCGTCTTCGTGCAGCCCACCGCGGGCATCCTGCCCCGGCCGATCAACGTCGTCGCGCGCTTCGAGCAGCGGGCCGACGACTGCCGCAACGGTCTGGACGACGACGGCGACGGGCGCGTCGATCAGGCCGACCCGGGCTGCGTCGACCCGGCCGATCCCGACGAGACCGACCCGCCGGTGCTGCCCGAGTGCGGCAATGGCGTCGACGACGACGGCGACGGCGCGACCGACTGGCCCGACGACGAAGACTGCGCGGCGGCGGGCGGCGCGAGCGAGGGCCTGCGCGGCGGCGGTGAGTGCGCCGCCGGCGAGGTGATCGAGGTCGGCCTGGGCGTGCACGCGCTCGGCTTCCAGCTCGACGCCGCCGACGGCGGCCTGAGCGACGGGCAGTGCGGCGGCAACGGCGTCGAAGGCATGGTGCGCATGCGCATCGATCGGCCCGCCTCGCTCGACGCGCGGATCATCAGCGCCGAGATCGGCGTGGTGGCGAGCTATCTGCGCACCGACTGCGCCGACCCGCGCACCGAGACCCTGTGCGACGCGTCGAGCGCCCAGCGGGTGCTGAGCGTCTCGCGCCTCGAGCCGGGCACGTACTATCTCTTCGTCGACCACGACGTCGGCTTCGTCGAGCGGGTCGACCGGGTGGCGGTGGACATCGTGCTCGAGCCGCTGCCCCTGCGGGCGTGCGAGAACGGGCTCGACGACGACGGCGACGGGCTCGTCGACGCGCGCGATCCGGGCTGCTTCGCGGCGTCCGATCGCGCCGAGACCGACCCCGAACAGGCGCCGCCGTGCAGCGATGGCGTTGACGGCGACGACGACGGCGCGGTGGACTTCCCCGATGATCGCAGCTGCGAGGCGGCCGGCTCGGCGGCGGAGGGCAGCGGCTGCCCCGGCGACGGGCCGTTCATCCCGGTGGGCGACGCGGGCGGGCGCTTCACCGTCGATCCGCGGCCGTTCGACCCCGGCTTCGCCATCGCCCGCTGCGGCGGTGACCGGGGGGCCGAGGCGGTCTTCGTACTCGACCTGAACGCGCCGGCGGACGTGGACGTCTTCGCCGAGGGCGCCCGGGCCTACATGCGCGCCGAGTGCGCCGAGGCCCGCACGGAGCGGGCGTGCGATGAAGACGGCGTGCTCGAGCTGTCGGCCCTCGAAGCCGGGCGCTACTTCGTCTTCGTCGAGCCCGGCGACCGGGCGGTCGAGGTCGACTTCGTGGTCGACTCGTTGATCCGCGACTGCAACGACGGGGTCGACAACGACGAGGACGGTCTGCTCGATCTGGCCGATCCGGGCTGCACCGGCGGCCTGGACCGCAGCGAGCTCGACCCGGCGCAGGTGCCGGCCTGCGCCGACGGGATCGACAACGACGGCGACGGGGCGATCGACTGGCCCGACGACCCCGAGTGCCGCGCGGCGGGTGACCCGGAAGAAGAGCTGGTCTGTGATCCGGCCATTCAGGTCGTCGAGCTCGGCGCCGATGGCGGCCTGGTCGACCTGCCGGAGGGCGGCCAGAGCGTGACGACGATCTGCGGTGAGGAGAGCGCCAACGCCGAGGTGGCCGTCGCGGTGACCGTCGACGAGCTGTCCCGCATCCGCGCGCGCCCCGTCGGCCGGGTGCAGATGCGCATCGGGGCCCGCCGCGAGTGCGTCGACCCCGAGACCGAGTTCGCCTGCGCCGAGCGGCTCGGCGAGGTGCTCAGCGTCGACGTCGAAGCGGGCACGACGTGGCTGCTCGCGTCGGCTGCGTTCGGCGATGGGTCGCTCGAGGTCGAGGTCGAGGGTCTCATCAAGGCGTGCAACAACGAGGTCGATGACGACGAAGACGGCCTGATCGACCTGGCCGACCCGGGCTGCACCCAGGCGTTCGACGACGACGAGGCCGACCCGCCCGAGGTGCCCGCCTGCGCCGACGGGATCGACAACGACGACGACGGCGCCGTCGACTGGCCCGACGACCCGCAGTGCCTGGCCGCCGGCACCCCCGACGAGGCGGTGGCCTGTCCGCCGCTCGACGACGTGGTGGTCGTGCCCCCCGAAGGCGGCCTCTTCGAGACCGATACCGCCGGGCGGGACAACTTCTTCGAGGCGCCGTGCGCCGGGCAGGCCCGGGGCGGCGAGCAGGTGCTGGCCTTCGTGCTCGACGCGCCGACGCGGGTCGACGTCGAGGTGCTGCAGGCCGATTACGACACCGCGCTCTTCGTGCGCGGCAGCTGCATCGAAGGCGACGTGATCGCCTGTGACGACGACGGCGGCGACGGGCTGCTGTCGCGCATCGACCAGGTCTTCGAGGCGGGCATCTGGTACATCTTCGTCGATGGCTTCGCCCAGAACGCGGGCGCGGCTCAGGTGCGGGTGCAGTTCGAATGAGCAAGGTATCGCCCCCGGCCCGCACCATGCCCATCCCACCCGCCGCGGATCCCGCGCCGCGTTCGCCCACCGGTCTTGAGGAGGCCCATATGTCGCGCTCCCCTTTGTTCGTCGCCGCCCTCGCGCTGATCTTCGCGCTCGGCTGCGAGCCACAGAACCCCGATCAGAACCCCGAGCCCGGCTGCGACGGGCCGAGCACGTGGTACGCCGACGGCGACGGCGACGGCCGCGGCGATCCGGGTGAGGTCTTCCGCGGATGCGACCCGCCCGAGGGCTTCGTGGCCAACCCCGACGACGACGATCCGTCGTGCGCCGACGGCACCACCGACGCCTGCGGGGTCTGCGGCGGATCGGGCCCGCCTGCGTGGTATGCCGACGGCGATGGGGACGGCCTCGGTGATCCCTACGACGGTCAGGTGGGCTGCGAGCAGCCGGCCGGCTTCGTGGACAATAACGACGACCTCGAGCCGAACTGCGCGACCAACGACACCGACGCCTGCGGCGAGTGCGGCGGGCCGGGCGGCGTGATGGGCTATGCCGACCAGGACGGCGACGGGCTCGGTGATCCCGAGATGGCGATGGAGCTGTGCGAGCCGGTGCCCGGCTTCGTGGAGAACGCCGGCGATCTCGAGCCGGACTGTGCGACCAACGACACCGACGACTGCGGCGTCTGCGCGGGGCCGGGCAGCCAGCGGTGGTATGCCGACCAGGACGGCGACGGGGCGGGCGACCCGGAGGTCTTCGTCGATACCTGCCTGCCGCCGGACAACTTCGTCGAGGTCGCCGGCGACCCGGAGCCGCGCTGTGCCAGCGACGATACCGACGAGTGCGGGGTCTGCGCCGGCGGCAACAACGACAAGGACTGCGTCGGGGTCTGCTTCGGCCAGGCGGTGGTCGACGGCTGCGGCCGCTGCGCCGGCGGCACCACCGGGCGGGTGCCGTTCGTCGACGACGGCGACGACAACGGTGTGCCCGACGCCTGCGATCAGTGCCCCCGCGAGGCGAATACCGCCCGGGCGATCATCCAGTGGACCAACGTGCCGGCCTTCGGCGCCGAGGGCGCGAGCGGGCCGTATACGTTTCAGGTGGTGCTCTACGACAACGGCGACTTCGCGTTCCTCTACGCCGACGTCGAGCCCTACGGCGCGACGCCGACGGTCGGGCACCAGAACCATGGCGGCGAGGGCAGCGCCTCGCTCGGCGTCGACAGCGACTACCCCCGCGAGGAGCCGATCACCTACTTCCGGGCCCGCGACGACGGCCGGGTCGAGGTGGACTACACCATGCGCAGCGACTGGCTCGACGTGCGCCACGGCGGCCAGACCATCGAGTTCGTCGACGACGACGGCTTCATCGATCTGCCGCTCGACTTCGAGTTTCCCTATGGCGGCCGGGCCTACGATTCGGTGCGCATCGGGGCCAACGGCGTGCTCGTGCTCGGCGGCGCGGCGCCCGGCGCGCAGAACGGCCCGATGGGTGATCCGGCGCTCGGCGCCTTCCTCGCGCCGTTCTGGGACGACCTCGATCCGGCCACCGGCGGCGCGGTGCACGTTCAGCAGCAGGGCCGCGAGTGCGTGGCCGACTGCATGGGTCAGTTCGGCGGCGTGGCCGTCGAAGACGCGTGCGGGGTCTGCGTCGGCGGGACCTCGCCGGTTGATCCGCGGGCCCACCTGGACTGCAACGGCACCTGCTTCGGCGAGGCGGCCATCGACAGCTGCGGGCAGTGCGCCGGCGGCGATACCGGCGTGGCGCCCGCGGGGGCCGGGGCCTGTGACGAGGCGCCCGATCTGATCGTGGACGAAGATTACCTGCGCGGCACGATCGTGCTCGATGAGATCAACGCCAACGACCCGTGCCTGATCAACGAGCGCTGCGTCGGCGGGCCCGGGCGGCGCAAGATCGTGCGCTTCGGCACCCGCATCGCCAACATCGGCAACGCCGACCTGCAGCTCGGCGCGCCGAGCGACGACAACCCGTACTGGGAGTTCGATCAGTGCCACGGGCACTTCCACTTCGAGTCGTATGCGGCCTACGAGCTGTACGATCCGGAGAGCGATCGCACCCTGCCGGTGGGCGCCAAGAGCGGGTTCGCGGTCATCGACATCGGGGTCTACGATCCGGCGATCGCGGTGAACGGCTGCCGCGGCTACGGCGGCCAGAACCAGGGCATCACCGCCGGGTGTCAGGATACCTACGGGCGCGGGCTGCAGTGTCAGTGGATCGACATCACCGGCGTGCCCGACGGGGAGTACGAGGTGGTGGTGACCACCAACCCGGATGGCATCATCGAGGAGCTCAACACCGCCAACAACTCCGCGCGGGTGCGCATCCGGCTCGAGGGTAACAACATGCGGGTGCTCGACTGAGACGGGCCCGGCCGGCCGTAACGCGGGGGCGTCGGCCGCGTAGAGCAGCGCAGATCTGATTGGCGGTGCGCCGGGAGTCGTGATGAGTCGTCTGTTCTTGTGCGTGGTCTTGGCCCTGGGGCTGCCGGGGTGTGTCTTCGGTTCGGGCGGTGATGATGAGCCGTCTGCGGACGCAGCGGTCGGTGGCGAGGGCGAAGGGGAAGGTGAAGGCGAGGGCGAGGGCGAGGGCGAGGGTGAAGGCGAGGGAGAGGGTGAAGGTGAAGGCGAGGGCGAGGGCGAAGGGGAAGGCGAGGGTGAGGGCGAAGGGGAAGGTGAAGGCGAGGGTGAGGGCGAAGGGGAAGGTGAGGGCGAAGGCGAGGGTGAAGGGGAAGGTGAGGGCGAGGGTGAAGGGGAAGGTGAGGGTGAGGGCGAAGGGGAAGGTGAAGGCGAGGGAGAAGGGGAAGGTGAAGGCGAGGGAGAGGGGGAAGGTGAGGGCGAGGGGGAAGGTGAGGGCGAGGGGGAAGGTGAGGGCGAGGGGGAAGGTGAGGGCGAGGGGGAAGGTGAGGGCGAGGGGGAAGGGGAAGGGGAGGGTGAAGGCGAGGGCGAAGGAGAGGGCGAAGGCGAGGGCGAAGACTGTGCCCCGCCGCCCGGCCCCTATGGCTCGGCCATCGGTGAGACCGGCCCCGATCTCGTGCTGATGGACTGCGACGGCAACCCCCACAGCCTGCACGCTGACGCGTGCGGCAAGGCCACCTGGATCTTCGAGTTCGCCGCCTGGTGCCCGCCGTGTCGCCGGCTCGCCGGCCAGGCCGAGGCCTTCTTCGGCGAGTTCGACCCCGCTGAGGTGCAGGTCTGGTTCGTGATCGGCGCGAACGCCGAGTTCGGCGCGCCCGATGCGGACGACTGCGCGCGTATCCGCCAGACCTACGGGCTGACGATGCCGGTGCTCTACGACCCGGCGGGCGCGCTGCAGGCGGCCTATGATCTGCCGGTCAACGACGGGCACGCGGTGCTCGATACGGCCGGGCAGGTCATCTTCCGCGATACCTACGCCGACCTCGCCGACATCCGCGCCGCGCTGCTGTCGGCGCTGGAGTAGCTGCCTCAGCGCACCGTCAGCCGCCTCAAGAACGCCGCGTGGGCCTCGAGATCGCCCTGCGGCGCGGCCGGATCGACCACCGCCAGCCGCGCGGTGGACGGGCCTTCGACCTTCATCCCCGCGCCGGTCGTGCCCGCCGGCAGCGTGCCCGCGAAGCGATCGCGGTTGATCAGCAGCGCGTCCACCGGACCCAGCGACAGGGTCATGCCATCGGCCAGCTCGGGCTCGCTGATGAGCACGTCGCCCATCGCCTGGAGCTGCAGCGCGACCGCGTCGAGCCGCTCTTCGCTGACGGGGAAGGCTTCGAGGTCGGGCCGCCCGAAGGCCACCAGCCCCCGCGTGCCGAGCCAGTAGAGGCCGGTGTCGGGGTCCTTGTCACGCAGCACCCGGATCTGACGGTCGACGGCGAAGGCCTTGTTGGCCTCGCGGCTCGCCTTCCACGTCGCTTTGGCCCAGTAGTGGCCCGTCTGCGGATCGTGGATCCAGCCGCCGGTGCTCTCGGCCATCGACGACGCGGCGGCTTCGGCGTAGGGCGGCATGCCGCGCATCGGCAGGTCGGTGTCTTCGATCACGCACTCGATGCCGGCGGCCTTCTTGGTCTCGCCGAGCGCGCGGGCCTCGTCTTCGCTGAGGCCGTGCTCCTTGAGATCGGCCGGCAGGAAGTGCTTGGGCACGTCGGTCGGGCGCTCGGCGGCGTCGATCGTGCACAGCACCCCGGGCAGCGCGACCTCGATGCCATTGGGCGAGGAGCCCACTTCGGCGACGTAGTTGCCCAGCGAGAGGTTCTTCTCGATCGTCGCCTCGTCGGGCATCTCGCCGTCGAACAAGACCACGTAACGCTTGACCGGCGCCGGGTCGTCGATCGGCGTCGGGGTCGTCGCCAGCGCCTGATACGGCGCGGCGGGCGGCGGGGCCGGCGGCGGGGGCGGGGCGCCGCCGCAGGCTGCGAGCAGCGCCGACGCCGACAGCGCGACGGCGACGGGATGGGTCGAGAGGCAGAGCGCACGCATCGGATGGACCTCCGGGCAGGGTCGTGGCGGCATCGTACACCAGGGCGCACTTGCGCGGCGATGGCGCCCGTGGATCGATGCCCGCGGGACGCCAGCAGCGCGCAGGAGGTCATATGCACAGCACCGGTCACGGTAAGGGCGACGAGACGATGCGGGTGATGCGCATCGGCGACGATGGGCAGATGCACCTCGACCGGCGGCCGGCGCCGCGGCCCGGCCCCGACGAGGTGCGGGTGCGGGTGCGGGCGGCCGGGGTCAATCGGGGCGACATCCTGCAGCGCAAGGGCCTCTACCCGGCGCCCCCCGGCACCGTGCCCGACGTGCCCGGTCTGGAGTACGCTGGCGAGGTCGTGGAGTGCGGCGCGCGGGTCCGGGGTGTCACCGTCGGCGACCGGGTCATGGGCCTCGTCGCCGGCGGCGGCTACGCCGAGCAGGTCGTCGCGCACCACCGCACGCTCTTGCCGGTGCCCGACGGGCTCGACCTCGCGGCGGCCTCGGTCATCCCCGAGGCCTTCATCACCGCCTACGACGCGCTGGTGCTGCAGGGTGGCCTCATGCCCGGCCAGCGGGTGCTGATCCACGCCGCGGGCTCGGGCGTGGGCACCGCGGCGGTTCAGCTCGCGGCGGCGTGGGGCGCGACGGTCATCGGCACCTCGCGGACCCACGCCAAGCTCGAAGCGGCCCGCGCGTTGGGGCTGAGCCGCGGCATCGTACCGCGCGACGGCGCCTTCGCCGACGCGGTGCGCGCCGACGGCCCGGTCGACCTGGTGCTCGACCTCGTGGGCGGCGCGTATACGGCCGAGAGCGTCAGGTGCGTGGCGGTCCGCGGGTGCGTGATGCTCGTGGGGCTCGTCGGAGGCGTGAAATGCGACATGCCGCTGACGGTTTTGCTTGGCCGGCGCATCCGCGTGCAGGGCACCGTGCTGCGCTCGCGGGCCATCGAAGAGAAGATCACGGTGGCCCGCAGCTTCGCCGACCACGTGCTGCACCGCTTCACCGAGGACGGCCCGACGCTGCGGCCCGTCCTGGCCGACGTCTACCCGATGACCGCCGTCGACGACGCTCACCGGCGCATGCGGTCGAACGCGCTCAACGGCAAGCTCGCGCTCACCTGGGACGGGTGCTGACGGCCGCGCCTATCGGCACGAGACGAAGCGGGTCTGCCAGCGCATCGGATCGCTGTCGCTCAGGCCGTCGAGCAGAACCTCGACGCTGCGTCCGGCGGCGTAGACATTGCCCGGATCGAAGGCATAGGCCGGCGCGCGCCCGCCGAAGCCCACCGGCAGGGGCGTGGCGGCGATCGGGGTGGGCGCGGCGCCGTCGATACCGACCGAGATCGTGAAGTCGGGGCCCGGCGAGACCCCGTAGAGCTGCACCGAGAACTGCCCGCGGGGGATGTCGACCGGCACCGGCCCCGGCGGCGGCCACGCCATCACCTCGACGGTATGTTGCGCCCCTTGCGAGAAGCTGTACATGCACGAGAACCGGTCCTTCCAGCCGAAGGCGGTCTCCCGAGCCGACGGGTTGAGCACCCAGCGCCGGTGGCCGAGGCTGGCGACGCCGCGATCGCCGACGTAGAGATCGACCGAGTCGGCGACGCCGGCGCCCGCCGCGAGGTTGCTGCTGCCCGCGCCGCGGGCGCCCGCCTCGGTGTAGCACGGTGAACCGGGCCCCGGCTGATGGTTCAGTCGGCCGAGGGCGACCTGCAGCGCGGCGCACGCCTGCTGCTGTTCGAGCAGCGCGAAGTTGGTCACGACGGGCGGCGCCCCCGCCAGCCAGCGGAAGAGGTTGGTGCGGCGCATGGCGTTCTCGTGGGCCGCGGCGGCGATGGTGCCCGGATCACACGCGCCGATGTCTTCGGTCGCGGCCCACGCCTCGGGCACGTCGACCCGGTCGGCCAGCCAGCGGCCGCAGACCTCGTCGTCGGTGCGCTGTTCGAGCGGGCTGCCCACGGGCGCCACGCACGCCTGCCCGTCGAGCACGAAGCCCGGCTCGCAGACGCACTCGCCGTCGACGCACGCGGCGTTGGCCACGCACATCACGTCGACGCAGGGGTCGGGCGGCGGCTCCGGCTCCGCCGGCTCGGGGTCGGGCATGGGCTCGGGCTCCGGTGGGTCGATGCCCGCGTCGGGGTCGGGCGGCGGCGGCGCGAGCCCGTCGGGGCGCTCGGGCAGGCCCTCGTCGACGACGTCGGCCCCGCCGTCACCCGCTCCACCGTCGCGCCCGGTGTCCGCCTCGCCGTCTCCGGCATCGGCGGGGCCGACGCGCAAGATGTCTGCGTTGTCGTCGCCGTCGCCGCTCGACAGCGCGCCGGGGGGCACGCAGCCGACGCTCAGCGCCGCCAGGGTCATCGCCGTGATCGCCATGCTTCGCATGGGCGGCACGCTATCACGGGCCTTGGTTCGGGCTCACCCGCTCTCGGCGCTCGGCGGTGGTCCGGGCTCGGGCGACGTGCTACCCCTCGCAAGGTACTCATCATCAGCGGACGGCAGCATGAAGACCCTCACCCGCGGCGCCAATACCGTCATCGATCGCGGCCCGGCCATCACCGCCCGCCTGCGCTGGTCGCCCCGGCGCATCGGCGACAGCGACGTCGACCCGTCGGCTTTCCTGCTCGGCGCCGATGACCGGGTCCGCAGCGACGCCGACTTCATCTTCTACAATCAGCCCGCCTCGGCCGATGGATCGGTCTCGCTGGGCACCGTCGGCGACGAGCCCTCGTTCGTCGTGCAGCTCGACCGGGTGCCGAGCGACGTGCAGGCCATCGCGTTCGCGCTGACGATCCACGGCGAGGGCGCGGCCTGTCGCTTCGCGAGCGCCGAGAAGGTGACTTTCGAGGTGGACGGCGTCGCGGCCTTCGAGGCGCCGACGACGGGTATGAGCGAGAGCGCGCTCATCGTCGCGCGCATCTACCGCCGCAACGGGACGTGGAAGGTGCGGGCCGTGGGCCAGGGGTTCGCCGGCGGCCTCGGCCCGCTGGCGACGCACTTCGGGGTCGACATCGCCGACGATGACGGCGGGGCGGCGCCGCCCGCGCCCGACGCGAGCGCGATCCGGCTCGAGAAGAAGCTCGTCAGCCTGCAGAAGAAGGCGCCCGAGCTGGTGAGCCTCGTCAAGAAGGTGCAGCTCTCGCTCGAGAAGAAGGCCATCAGCCGCGATCAGGCCAAGGTGGCGCTGTGCCTCGACATCTCGGCCTCGATGGGCGGCCTCTACCGGTCGGGCAAGATCGATACGCTGGTGCGGCGGGTGATGGCCCTGGGTTATCGCTTCGACGACGACGGCGAGATCGACGTCTTCCTCTTCGGGGCCGACGCCCACGAGTACGGCACGGTCACGGTGAGCGACTACAAGACGTTCGTGCGCGACATGCTCGCCCGCCACCGGCTCGAGGGTGGTACCTACTATGGCAAGGCCATGGGCATGATCCGCGACGCCTATCGCTCGACGGTGCAGCGGCGCGACGTGCCGGTCTACGTGATGTTCGTCACCGACGGGGCCACCGCCGACCGCGAGCGGGCCGTGCGCGAGCTGCGCGAGGCGAGCGGCGATCCGATCTTCTGGCAGTTCATGGCCATCGGGAAGAAGCCCAAGAAGAAGGGCTTCTTCGGGCGCATCTTCGGCAGCGGCTTCGAGTTCCTCGAAGAGCTCGACGACATGCCCGGCCGCGAGGTGGACAACGCCGACTTCTTCCTGCTCGAAGACCCCGCCGGGCCCAGCGACGACGAGATGTTCGACCTGATGATGGACGAGTACCCCGGCTGGCTGCGCTGCGTGATGGACAAGGGCATCTTGAAGTGAGCGCGCCCGGGCTCAGCGCAGGTCGAGGGTCTGCGGGTTGAACTCGGGGTGGCTCGCGCGCACCGACTCGGGCTCGGCGAGCACGCCGAGCGCCAGCGTGACCCGGCCCTCGGCGTCGGTGATGCCCTCGTCCTCGCCGAGCAGGCCGCCGCAGCCGGTGCAGCGCACCGTGACGCCTTCGAGCGGGCGGCCGTTGTCGTGGGCGGTGACCGTGACCCGCAGGCCGTCGTCGGTCGGCTCGGCGGCCACGGCCATCGTCGCCAGCCAGATGCTGCCCTGAGCCATGTAGCGGGTGCGAATACCGGTGTCGCGCACGGCGGCCCCGAGCGCGCCGTTGCGCGTGGGGTCGGTCAGCTCCATGCCGTGGTCGCTGACCAGGATGAACAGCGTCTCGTCGAGCACGCCGCGGCGGGCGTAGGCCTCGCGGATCACCGTCAGCCGGCGGTCGATGGTGGCCACGGTCTGCCGCAGCAGGTCGCTGTGCGGGCCGGCGTTCTCGCCGGCGGCGTCGGTGGCCAGGATGCTCAGCTGCAACAGCTCGGGCACCGGCTGGCGCGGGTCGCCGATCAGCGCCTCGACCATCAGCTGGCCCAGCGCGTCGACCCGCTCGCTGTCGCCCACCGAGGCCTTGCGCCGGCCGATGCCGAAGTGATCGAGCGGCGTATAGTCGGCGCCGCCGATGGTCAGCTCGTTGAGCACCGCGGTGAAGGTCTCGCCGTCCAGCGCCCGATGCAGCGCCTGCGAGACCGTCTCGGCGTCGCCGGTGAACATGCGGTCGACGAGGTCGTAGAGCCGCTGCGGTTCGGCGAAATAGGCCTGCAGCTCGGTCAGCACCGCGAACGGGTTGATCGTCGCCTGCGCGGCCCGGTCGAGGATGCTGTTGCCCACGACCCCGTGGTGTCCGGGCCAGACGCCGGTGCCCGCGGTGGCGTGGCCCGGCGCCGAATAGGACGGGAAGCCGACGACGGCGCCGTAGCGGAAGACGGTGCCCTCGGCGGCGAACGTGCGGAAGGCGGGCACGTCGACCGGCGGATCGTCGGCGAACATGAGGTGGTTGAGCTCGGCCGCCTGCAAGCCGTCGAAGAGGATCATCACCACGTACTTCGGTCGCACGCAGGGGTCGGGATCGAGCGCCTCCCAGCGCACGACGCCGTCCTGTCGAGCGAGGTACAGGCCGTCGGCGTAGATGCCGTCCGGGCCGACGCCGCCGGTGGTCGGGATGCCCAGCGCGGCCAGCGCGGTCGGCGCGGCGTCGACCAGGCGGGCGGCGGCGTCGATCACCACGCCCCGGCGGGCGCCGGCGCCGGAGACGATGAAGATCGCCTGGGATTGCAAGAGCCCCAGCCCGCCGTGGCTGCCGGTGCCGCCCTGGGACCAGGGCCAGAGACCCACGATCGCGTCGGGGGCGTCGACCGCGTCGAAGAGCGTGGTCAGCCGCTCGAGCGGATCGGGCCAGCTCTGCGCCTCGAGCGAGAGCCATCCCACGCGCGGATCGTCCTCGGCGTAGCCCCGATCGGCGATCACGACGCCTTCGGGGTTCTCCAGGGCGTCGAGCAGCCCGGCGTAGTCCCCGTGGCGTTCGGCGTCGGTCGACGGGAAGATGTCTTCGATGGTGCCTTCGATGACATCCAGGCGAGAGCGATCGGCCTCGTCGACCCGGCGCACGACCAGCCGGGTCCGGGCGTCGAGCGGGCCGCCTTCGATGACATGGGCGTCGAGCGTATGGTCGAACGTCGCCACGAAGTGCACGCCCGGCGCCGCCATCAGCCCGTCGCGCAGCGTCTGCCAGGCCTCGGCTTCGAGCGCGTCGATGCCCGGGTGGATGCGGGCGACCGGCGGCAGCGGACCCGATGGCATCAGCGGGACCGCCGGCGGCGCGCTGCAGCGGGCCGGCGGCGGGCCGTCGGGGCGCAGGTCGGCGTCGGCTGGCATGGTATCGCCGGCCATGGCATCGCTGGCATCGGGCCCGGTGTCGGGCATGGGATCGAGGGTGCCATCCATGCCATCCGGCTCTGAGATGGCGGTGTCTGCCATGGCATCGGCTATGGCATCCGGCGGGGCGTCGCTCGGCGTCGCGTTCGAGCCATCGTCGTCGCAGCCGAGGGTCAGGCACAGGCAGAGGCTGCAATACAGCAGCGCGGCGATGCGCTGGGGGTCGGCGAGTGGGGGCATGGTGTCTCCGTCGAGGCGTCGACCACAGCATGCCCCGAAGTCCGTATTCGGCGCATCGGGGCTTGGCCCGACGGCGCGCGGGTCAGTCCACGTCGACCGAGCCGCCGTCCCAGGCGTGCTGCGGGTCGGGCATGAAGGTCACCCCGCCCACGCCGCCGTCGCCGCAATACTCCGAGAAGCCGATGAGCCAGCCCCCGGGCACCGCCGCCCGATAGAGCCGCGCCCGGGACGAATCGTCGGCCTCATTGACCGGAAAGCCGCGCAACTCCTGCCATTTCAGCGTCTTCTGGCTCATGTGTGATGCCTCATCCCGGTCGACGGCCGGGTCGTCTGGTGTGCGCTGCCGGAGACGCCCGAGCGCCCGCGGTCCGCGGTCGACGTTAGACAAGCCGGCGCCCGGTCACAAGGCCGTCAGAACGCCTTGCCGAGCCCCAACCCGATCTGCGGGCTCACGCGCCCGATGGCCTGCGCCGCGCCGCAGCTCTCGCCGTCCTGATCGACGCATGGGCCTTGGCCGAGGCGGGTGCTCAGGCCGATCGAGAAGCGCCCCGACCAGCCGGCGCTGCGGCGGATGAACTGCAGGTCGCTCTCGAGCCACACGGCGTGGGCGATCGCCGAGCTCTCGGTCATCGGCAGGCCGCCGCGCTGCGCCCGGCCGGTGGAGACGCCGAGGCCGAGGCCGATCGCGCCATCGCCGCTGACGAGCTGGGGGCGGATGCCGGTGGCGATCCGCGGCCCGCCGAAGGCCAGGCCGGCGCCGACCTGCCACGCGAGGTGCGGCGCGAGCGAGACGTCGAGCCCGATCCCGAGCAGCCCCGTGGGTGCGCCGATCCCGGCCTGAACCTCGATGACGACGGGCTGCTTCTCGAAGATCGAGGCGTTCGGGTCGGGCGCGCGGGGCGGCGTATCACGGGCGCGCTGGCGCTCGGCGTGGGCCCCCGCGATGCGCGCCGCCTCCCGGGCGGCGGTCTGCTGGGCCATGGACGGGCCATCGGCGCCGAAGCTGGCGTATGCCGGCGCGGTCAGCAGCAGGGGCAGCAGGAGCAGGGCGAGCGGGTGCAGGGCGCGGGACATGGCGGCTCTCCGGGTGCGGGTTCGCCGCGGTGGAGAGCAACCGCTGTGCCATGGCCGAGCGGCCGGCGCGCCGTCGCCGGTGGGGCAACGGGGCCCCGCAAAGGCTGGAGCAAACCCGCGGGGTGGTGCAGGTATACCCCTTTGATTACGGTGGGTTAAGCTGTGCTTTGCCCAGCGTTCAGCCCATGTTGACGATGATCGTCTTGCGGTGGGTGAAGTGCTCGAGCATCGCGTGCAGGTCGGCCTCCTTGCCCAGGCCGCTGGTCTTGAAGCCGCCGTAGGGCAGGGTGGGCTGCACGACCACGTTCTGGTTGACCTGCACGAAGCCCGCCTCGAGGGTGTGCACCGCCTTCATGGCCAGCTTGAGGTCGTTGGTCCACACCGTCGCGGCGAGGCCGTAGTCGGTGTCGTTGGCCAGGGTGAGGCCCTCGTCGGGATCGTCGAACGGGATGATGCAGGTCACCGGGCCGAAGATCTCTTCGCGGGCGACCTCGTGGTCGTTGGCGATGCCGGTGATGATGCACGGCTGCACGAACAGGCCGTCGGCCAGCGCCGGGTCGTCGGGCACCTTCGAGCAGCGGTGCAGCGTGGCCTCGGGGTGCTTCTCGGCCAGCCCGAGGAAGTACTGCACCCGCTCGAACTGCTGCGGGCTGACGATGGCGCCGATGTCGGTGGCCTCGTCGAGCGGATCGCCCATCACCATCTCGTTCACCCGGGCGACGAGGCGCTCGACGAAGGCGTCGTGCAGGCTGCTGTGCACCAGCATGCGGCTGGCGGCGGTGCAGCTCTGCCCCTGACGGGTGAAGCGCATGCCGGTGATCGCGCCGTCCACCGCCCGGTCGAGGTCGGCGTCGGCCATGATGACCATCGGGCTCTTGCCGCCGAGCTCGAGGGTGACCGGCACCAGCTTCTCGGCCGCCGCCCGGTAGACGATGCGCCCGGTCTCCACCGAGCCGGTGAAGGTGACCTTGGCCACGTCGGGGTGCGCCGCGAGCGGGCCGCCGCACTCGGGGCCGAAGCCGCTGAGGATGTTGAAGGTGCCCGGCGGCAGGATCTGCCCCATGATCTGCGCCACCCGCAGGCAGCAGAACGGCGCCTCTTCGGCGGACTTGACCACCACCGTATTGCCGGCCACCAGCGCCGGCGCGATCTTGAGGGCCATGAGGAACATCGGCACGTTCCACGGGATGATCGCGCCGATGACGCCCACCGGCTCGCGCACCGTCATCGTGAGGCACTCGGGCTTGTAGGGGATGGTCTCGCCCTTCAGCTCGCTGGCCAGCCCGCCGTAGTAGACGAAGGTATCGGCGAGCACGTTGCCCTCGGGCCGGCTCTCGGTGCGCAGCGCCTTGCCCGTCTCGAGGGCGACCAGCCGCCCGAGCTCTTCGGCGTGCTCGGCGAGCACCCGCCCGCACTCGGCGACGAGCTTGCCCCGCTCGCGGGCGGGCAGCGCGGCCCACGCCGTCTGAGCCGTCTTCGCCGAGGCCACGGCGACCTCGACATCGGCCGCCTCGCCGAGGGCCGCCTCGCCGATACTCTTGCCGGTGGCCGGGTTGAGCACGGGGAAGGTCCGGCCGCTCTTGGCCGGGACGAGCTGACCGTCGATGAAGTGATACCCGGCGAGGGCGCCGGCGAGGCTGTGGGGGTCGTTGTCGAAGCGGATCACGGCGGCTCCTGGGCAGTGGTCGGCCGAGCCGACCCGTTGGCGGACCGCACTATCCGATTGTGGGCGGCGACTCGCAAGAGGTGGGCAGCCACAGCGAGACGACGGCCCCGTGGGGCGCGGCGCGCCCGATGTGCAGCGTACCGCCGTGCGCCTGCACGATGCCCATGGTCACCGAGAGCCCCAGCCCGGTGCCGGTGCCTTCGGGCTTGGTCGAGAAGAAGGGATCGCAGACGCGATCGACGTCGGCGAGGGGGATGCCCGGCCCCTCGTCGCTGACCCGCACCGCGACCCGCGCGCCGTCGATCGGGTGGTCGACCCGGATCGTGCCGCCTTCGGGGCTGGCGTGCACCGCGTTGATCAGCACGTTCATCGTCGCCTGCATGAGCTGCTGCCGATCGCCATGGGCGAAGCGCGGCGGCTCGGGGCGGCGGTGGTCGACGCGCACCCGGGCCTTGTGCATGGCCGGGCGGATGAGCAGCAGGCAGCCGTCGATCAGCTCGGCCACGTCGACCGGGCCCCGCTCGGTGCGGGCCGGGCGGGCATAGCTCAACAGCGCCGAGACGATGCGTTCGATGCGGTCGAGGCCGTCGAGCACCGTGTCGAAGTAGGTCGCGCGCCGATGCTCGGCGACCTTGCCGTCGCGCAGCTGCTTGACGCAGGCCATCGTGCCGGCGAGCGGGTTGTTGATCTCGTGGGCCACCCCCGCGGCGAGCAGCCCCACCGACGAGAGCTTCTCGGCCTGCAGCAGCCGCGACTGCTCGTCGAGGATGCGCTGATTGGCCGCCTCGAGCTCGTCCACCGCCCGGGCCAGGGCCGCCTCGGCCCGCTTGCGCCCGGTGATGTCGTTGCGGATGGCCAGATAGCGATACGGCCGCCCGTTGCGGTCGAGATAGGGCACGATCGTCGTGGCGACCCAATACTCCGAGCCGTCCTTGGCCCGATTGCAGACGTCGCCCCGCCAGACCTGCCCCCGGCCGATGGTGGCCCACATCTTCTTGAAGAAGCTGCGCGGGTGGTAGCCGCCGTTGACGATGCGATGGGTGCGCCCGAGCAGCTCGTCGCGGCTGTAGCCCGAGATCGCGCAGAAGGTGTCGTTGGCGTAGGTGATCACGCCCTTGCGGTCGGTGGCGGCGACGATGCTCGCCCGGTCGAGGGCGTAGCGCAGGTCGAGCAGCTGCTCGAGCGCGGCGGCGAGGGTCGGGCTGGGGTCGTCGGTCGAGGTCAAAGCCCCGGTCATGCGGATGATCCGGCCGCGCTCGGCGTCCCGGGCGAGCACCGCGTGCCAGTGGAAGTCGTAGACCACGCCGTCCGCCGCTCGGCAGCGGGCCTCGAAGGTGATCGGCGCGCGCCCGTCGCCCTCGACGAGCCGCCGCAGATGGGCCCGGTTGGACTCGACGTATTCGGGGTCGACGCAGTGCTCGAACCAGTTGACGCCGCGGCTGATGGGGCCGCCCTGGCCCAGCAGGTTGCGCGCGGTGCGATCGGCCCACAACAGCTCGCCGTCCAGCGTCAGCTCGACGGTCAGCGCCACCAGATCGACCACGTCGGCCGGCGGGCGATCCGGGTTGAGGACGGCCCCGGTGATGTGCCCGCTGCCGTCGTCTCCGAAGACCGTGCTCATCTCGACCTCGATGCTGGGCGTCAGACCGTACGGGAGAAGCGCGCGCGTCCGTCGGCGGGTCGACTGCGCAGCCGGGCGTCGAACGGCATCGCGATGTTACGCAGAAACAGTCGGCCGAGCGAGGTCACCCGCACCCGCATCGAGCCGTCGTCGGCGGTGACGAGATCGACGAGGCCATCGGTGGCCAGCGGCATCAGCGCGTCGAACTCGTCGGCGTAAGTCTCGGTGGCGCCGGGCCCCAGGTCCAGCGAGAGGTTGCACATCAGCTGGGTGATCAACCGCCGGCGGGTGTGATCCTCGGCGGTCAGCTCGAGGCCGCGGGCGATGGGCAGGCGCCCGGCCAGCAGCATCTCGCGATAGGCCGACATGCGCCGCGGGCTCTGGGCGAAGACGCCGCCGACGTCGCTGATGGCGCTGACCCCGAACGCCACGGTCTCCGACGCCTTCTGCACCGTATAGCCTTGGAAGTTGCGCCACAGCGTGCCCTCGGCGGCGGCGCGGGCGAGCGGGTCGTGGGGCGCGGCGAAGTGGTCCATGCCGATGGAGGTATAGCCCGCGTGGCTCAGGGCCTTCCACGCCTGGCGGAAGAGGTCGAGCCGCTCGGGGCCGCCGGGCATCGCGTCCGCCGGCAGCTTGCGCTGGTGCGGCTTGAAGCCGGGCACGTAGGCGAACCCGTAGATCGCCAGCCGATCGGGGGCCAGCTCGATGACCCGGTCGAGGGTGCGGGCCCAGCTGCGCGGGGTCTGGTGCGGCAGGCCGTAGATCAGGTCGAAGTTGACGCTGCGATAGCCCAGCCCGCGGGCGAAGTCGAGCATGGTCCGGGTCTCTTCGAAGGTCTGGATGCGCCCGATGCTCTCCTGGACCTGCCCGTCGAAGTCCTGCACGCCGAACGACAGCCGGTTGATGCCGAGGCGGTGCAAGGCCTCGAGGTGCGCCCGCGAGGTGACCGCCGGGTTGATCTCGGCGGTGGCCTCCGCGTCGTCGGTCAGCACGAAGTGGGCGCGCAGGATGCCGAACAACCGCTCGAGCTGCCGCGGATCGAGGAAGGTCGGCGTGCCGCCCCCGAGGTGCAGCTGCGCGACGTCGCGCCGGTCGCCGAGGTGCCGGGCCACCCGCCCGATCTCGATCTCGAGCAGGTCGAGGTAGGCGTCGGCCCGGGCCGGGTTGCGCGTCACGATCACGTTGCAGCCGCAGTAGCTGCACATCGACCAGCAGAAGGGGATGTGCACGTACAGTGACAAAGGCGCGCGGCTGCCGCTCGCCCGCTCGAGGGCCCGGACATACTCTCGCGGGCCGAACCCGTCGCTCCACTCGGGCACGGTGGGGTAGCTGGTATAGCGCGGGCCGGGCACATCGTAGGTGTCGACGTGCCCCGGCGGCACATCGGGCACGCCGTGCGCGTCATGGACGACAGGCTGGATGACGGGCAGGCTGTGGCTGTTCATCGCGGGCTCCGGTGCGGCTGCGGGCGGGCGGTGCGCGGCGCTCGGAAGCAAACGTCGTGCCATCGAGCCGGTCGTCGGCCGGTTGCCCGGGGGCCGCGACCCTCGCGACGATCGTGGGCGATCCGCAGCGTATGACCGGCTCGGTCGTGTTACCGAGACGACCCGCGCAGACGCGGTGGAATTTGGTGTGTTACCAGATGGTGCCGTGCTTTGTGTCTCCAGAGGGGTTACAAATATGGCACGCTGTATGCAAATGCATACGCAGGGCGGACCTCTCACGGAAATTGCCAAAACGGAGCACCACCCGATGCTGGCCATCCTGCTCGTCGACGACGAACCGACCATTCGCCTCTCGGTGGGTGATGCCCTCGAAGATGCCGGTCACGACGTGACCCTGGCCGCCGACGGTGAGGCCGCCTCGCGGGCGATCGCCGAGCGGCGCTTCGACGTGGTCATCACCGACATCCGCATGCCCGGCGTGGACGGCCTGACGTTGTTCCGCCGGATCAAGGCGGTCTCCCCCGAGACCGACGTCATCCTCATCACCGCCTACGGCGCGGTCGAGGACGCGGTGCATGCCCTCAAGCAGGGCGCGAGCGACTATCTCACCAAGCCGTTCGATACCGGCGAGCTGCTCGTGCGGCTCAATCGACTCGCCGATCGGCACGCGCTGAAGCAGGCCCTGGCGTCGGCGCGCGAGGCCCTGGCCGATCGGGATCGGGCCAAGCCGATCATCGGCCGCTCGCCGTCGATGGTGCGGCTGCTCGAGCGCATCAATACGTTCGCCGAGACCGACGCGCCGGTGTTGATCCTCGGCGAGAGCGGCACGGGCAAGGAGCTCGTCGCCCGCCAGCTGCACGAGCAGGGCGAGAGGGGGCACGGGGCCTTCGTCGCGGTGCACTGCGCGGCTTTCCCCGAGACCCTCATCGAGGCCGAGCTGTTCGGCCACGAGCGGGGCGCCTTCACCGGCGCGGTCCGGCGCCGCGAGGGCCGGTTCAAGGCCGCCGACGGGGGCACGCTCTTCCTCGACGAGGTGGCCGAGATCCCGCTGCCGGCCCAGGCCAAGCTGCTGCGGGTGCTGCAGGAGGGCACCTTCGAGCCCCTGGGCACCAACAGCCCGATCAAGGTCGACGTGCGCATCGTCTCGGCGACCCATCGCGATCTGAAGCAGTGCGTCGCCCGGGGCACGTTTCGCGAAGACCTCTACTATCGGCTCAACGTGCTCGATGTGCGGGTGCCGCCCTTGCGCGAGCGGCGCGGCGACCTAGCGCTGCTCGTCGAGCACTTCCTGCATCGCTTCGCCGGCGAGACGCCGCCCACCCTGTCGGCGGCGGCGTGGGACGTGCTCTGCAACTACGGGTTCCCGGGCAATGTGCGCGAGCTCGAGCACGCGGTGCAGCACGCGGTGGTGCTCGCCCGCGGCGGGGAGATCCGCCGGCAGCACCTGCCCTATGACATCGCGCCACCGCCGGAGGGCGGCTTCGAGCCCGAGGCCGAGGGCTTCACCCCGCTGGCCGACGCGGTCGGCACCTTCGAGCGGGCCTACCTCATCCGGGCGTTGAAGCAGACCGGCGGCAAGAAGACCCGCGCGGCGGAGCTGTTGGGCATCTCGCGCAAGAACCTGTGGGAGAAGCTCAAGGGGCACAACGTCGACGACGCCGAGTTCGCCGAGGGGTGAGCCGCCCGTCGGGCAGCGGGCGGGCCGTCAGTAGACGTCCTTGAGGTAGCGCCCGCTCTTCGAGAGCTGGCGCATATAGCCCTCCGAGCCGGTCTCGTCGTAGCCGCCGCACTCGCGCACGATGGTGCACAGCATCTCGTGCACGTCCTTGGCCATGCGGCTGGCGTCCCCGCAGATGTAGATGCAGGCGCCGGCTTCGAGCCAGGTCCAGATCGCGGCGCGGGCCTCGTACATGCGGTTCTGCACGTAGACCTTGTGCTCCTGATCGCGGGAGAACGCGGTGTCGAGCCGGGCGAGCCGGCCGCTCGCGACGTACTTCTCGAGCTGCTCGCGATAGAGGAAGTCGGTCGCCTCGTGCTGGGCGCCGAAGAACAGCCACGACTGGCCGGGCGCGTTGCGCGCCTCGCGCTCTTCGAGAAACGCGCGCATCGGCGCGATGCCGGTGCCCGGCCCGATCAAGATGATCGGGATGTGATCGTCGCAGAGCACGAAGTCCTTGGTCTCGTGCAGGTAGACGGCGATCTCGACCCCCGGCCCGGCGCGCTCGCCGAGGAAGGTCGACGAGACGCCTTTGCGCATCGAGCCGAACAGCTCGTAGCGCAGCACATCGACGCAGAGGTGCACCTCGTTGGGGTGGGCGTTGGGGCTCGACGCGATCGAATACAGCCGCGGGGCCAGCGTGCGCAGCGCGTCGACGAAGACCTGGGGCTCGGGGCGCAGGTCGACGGCCTGCACGAAGTCGATGAGCTGGTGGTCGGCGATGTACTTCGTCTGCAGCTTCTTGTCGGCGAGGATCGGTGCGAAGCGGTTGGCGTTGCGGGCCATCTCGGCCATCGCCAGCATCTTGCGATCGATCTGCATCACGTCGCGCTTGTAGATGCAGACGTCGCGGATGGTGAACCACTCGCCGTCGTGCTGCACCGGCGTATCGCGGGGGATGCCCACCGCCGACAGGATGCGCCGCACCAGATCGGGGCAGTTGCGCGGGAAGATGCCGAGCGAGTCGCCGACCTTGTAGTCGATGCCCGAGCCGTCGAGGGACAGCGAGACGTGCCGGGTCTCTTTCTTCGAGGTGGGGTGGTTGAGGTTGTAGTTCTCGATGACCGTGGCGAAGAAGGGGTTCTTCTTGCTGCCGACCTTGTGCTTCTTGGCCTTCGGCGCCGGCTGGGCGACGGGGGCTTGAGCGACCGGGGCCTGGGCCGCAGCGACGGGGACCTGGGCCGCAGCGACGGGGGCCTGGGCCGCAGCGACGGGGACCTGGGCCGCGGCGACGGGGGCCTGCGCCGCGGCCTGAGCGGGCGCAGCCGGCGCCGCCGACAGATCGAGGCCCGACAGCGCGCCGAGCGTCTGCTCCAGCCATTGCTCCCAGGGCTCTTCGAAGTCGGTGTCGCAGTCCTGGCGGGCGACGATCCGGGTCGCGCCGAGCTCTTCGAGGCGCCGATCGAACTCTTTGCCGCACTCGCAGAAGTCTTCGTAGGCGGTGTCGCCGAGGCCGCAGACGCCGAACTTGAGCTGGGGCAGCGGCGGCGCGCCGCCGCCCATGAGGAACTCGTGGAACTCCTCGGCGTTGGACGGCGGCTCGCCGGCGCCGAAGGTGCTGGTGATGATGAGCAGCACTTGCAATGACGGCAGCAGGCCGTGATCGAAGTCCTCCATGTCGAGCACGACGGCTGACATGCCCTTCTCGACGATGGCCTCGCCGGTGCGCTCGGCGAGGTCTTCGGAGTTGTAGGTCTCGGTGCCGTAGAGGATGTAGACCGGCTGCATCACCATCTCCGGGAAATTCCGGGTGTGCCGCGATGGCGCAGCATACCGCCCCGGAGCATCATCCGGCCAGCCCATCGACCCGATGACCCCCGGAGACGGCCTGCGGTCTGCCGAGAGCAGGCCATACCGTGCGCGGTGTGCTGAGATACGTTGACATACGCAAGGGCCGTTGCGAGCATCGGCGGGTGAAGAGTTGCCCCTCCTGTCGCGCAGAGGTCCCGCCGCAGGTGGCGGTGTGCCCGTTCTGCGGCGCCCGCTTCGCCGACGCGCCGCCGCGACCCGATGAGCCCGACGTCGCCGCCCCCGCCGAAGAGGAGAGCGACGGGCCGCTGCCCCCTCCGCGGCAGAACAGCCACCTGCTTCAGCTGCCGCCTGCGCCGATGGTGATCATGGGCGGCGCGCCGGCCCGCGAGGCCCGGCGCAGGCGGGGTGTATGGCTGCTCGCGCCGGCGCTGCTGATCGCCGGTCTGGTGGCCTATGGGGTCAACGCCCGCGGCGTGCCGCTGCCCGCCGAGGCCCTCGAGCCGGTGCTGGCGAGCGATGTGCTGCCCTGCGGCGACGTGCCCGACTGCGTCTTGATCTATCTGGCGCCATGGGATGCCGCCAGCCAGCAGACCGCCGCGATGCTCGACGATCTGCGGGCGGTGTGGGCCGACGACGGGCCGGTCATCGAGGTGGTGGTCGGCGCCGGCGAGCGGGCGGACAGCCTGCGCATGGCCCGGGCGGTGCGCGGCTCGAGCTGGATCGATCCGAGCGACAGCCTGCCCCGCGCGCTCGAGTTCGAGACCGTGCCGAGCTGGTTCCGGCTGGAGAACGGGCGGGTGGTCCGGCGGGTCATCGGCACCTATCTGCCGCTGGAGCGTCAGCTCGAGGCGTTGGGGCTGCCGGTCGAGCCGGTTCTGGAGTCGGGCGACGAGCGGCGGGTGCTCACCGGAGAGCCCGCCCGGCGACCGGTCGCGCCGCCCGCGGCGGTCGACGACGCCGAAGACGAGGCGGTCGACGACGGCGCTGAGGACGACGAGGCGGCCGAAGACGAGGCGGCCGAGGACGAGGCAGACGACGATTCGCCCTGACGCCTGCTCAGCTCTCCAGCAGTGAGAGCGCGCCCACGGTCAGCACCCCCAGCAAAGCCCCGAGCAGCAGCGGTCCGCGCGCGCGATGAGCGCCGCGCAGCCCGCTGAGCGCGTGCCCCAGCACATGCAGCAACGCCCCGGCCACCGCCGCGATGAACAGGGCCACGCCGAGCGGCGGCAGCTGGCGCAGCAGCGGCTCGCTGGCGAAGTAGCCGACCACCGTGGCGCCCGCCATGAGCGCCAGCATCGCGATCACCGCCCGCCGGCCGGCGACGTCGCTCATCGCCCACCACACCAGCAAGCCCATCGGCAGCCGATGCACGATGACAGCCAGCGCCAGCGCCTCGTGTACGTGACCGTGCGCGTCGGGCGTGGCCAGCGCGGCGCCGTCGAGCAGCGCGTGCAGCGCGAGCCCGCCCACCGCGAACATCACCGAGCCCGCGTGGGCCTGCTCTTCGCGCGCCGCGTGCAGCCGGCGCTCGACGAGCCACGGCAGCGCGACGCCCAGCGTCATCGCCACCAGCGCCCACGGGCCGGCGGCGTCGAGCGCCATCGGCGCCAGGTGCACCGCCACCAGACCGCCGATCGTGGCCAGGACGTAGCCGTCGAGCACGCCGCGCGCGCGCGGTCCGGGGCCGACCGCGCCGACCATCAGGGGACCGGCCAGCAGGGCGGCGATGCTGATCAGGAGCAGGCTCATCGAGCTCGAAGGCGGGGAATGACCGGCGGAGACTAGGTCTCCACCCGGTCGATGTCAATCGGACACCGGGTCGTCCGCTGGCGGATCGGAGGCCTCTTCGCCGAGCGGGTTGGCCGCCGGGCCGTGGGACTGCATCGGTTCGTAGGGCGTGTCCGGCTGGCCGTCTTCGTCGAGCAGGATCCGGCGGGCGGTCTCCGACAGGCCGTGCAGCCACGTGCAGCGGGTCAGCCCGAGCACCTGGCCGGCCATGAGCAGCAGCTCGCCTTCGTCCTGACGGGGGAAGACGATGCCCGCGTCGAGTCGCAGCCGGCCGGCGCCGAGCCAGGCGATGTGCCGGCGGGACAGCGCGGCGTCGGTCAGCGCCGTATCGTCGTACAGCCGGTGCTGCGCCCGTCGGCTGCCGCTCGCCCGGCCCAGCGCGTCGCCCGGTTTCAGCAGCAGCAGTCGACCGTCTTCGGGGCCGGTGAGGACCTCGAGGGCCACCGCCGGGCCGTCGTCCTCGCGCCACGTATCGGGGCCGGCCTCGGTCAGCTCCGGGTCGGGCAGGGACGCCGACGCCTTGAGCGCCCGCCGCGGCTCGTCGAGCAGCACCCGCACCGTCGCCCCGGCGCTGTCGAGCAGGTGCAGCCACAGATCTTCGGGGTCGAAGCCCACCGACAGGCGGGGGCCGACCCGGCGCAGGCGCGGCGTCGGCCGGGGCAGCAGCGGCTCGGTCTGGCGGGGCGACCAGCCGCCGAGCCGGCTCTCGAGCATGCGTCGGCGCGCGGCGAATTGATAACGCAGGCGGACCAGCTCGCTGCGCGGGGCGGCTTCGACGAGGGCAAGGGCCAGGTGCTCGACGCCGAGGAAACCCGAGCCGGTGCGCTCGGCGTGCACGTAGGCCGACTCGATCATCTTCGCGGCGTCGGGGCCCGGCATCGGCCAGCCCTCGGGCCAGCGCTCGCCGCGCAGGACCGGCGACGCGGCGGCGGCGACGCTGGAGACGGTGAGCACGCCGCCCTGGGTCACCCGGGCGTTCTGCGGCAGGGTCCGCCGCGCCGCGGCGACCGCATCGGCCAGGGGGCGGCCGCCGGCGAGCGCCCCGTACAGGCCGTCGAGGAACGCGCCGGCCGCGTGCAGGGGCAGCGGGTGGCGCGGGACGAGGCACGCGCGCACCCCCAGATCGAGCAGCCGGGCGGTGACCTGGTCGGCGTGGGTCGCCCGCCGCTCCTGCCCGGTCAGCCAGTAGACCACCAGGTCGGCTCGGGCCACATGCGGCGCGATCGATGCCGCGTCGGCGCCGCTGAGCAGGTCGAACAGCGCGCCCGAGCGACCCGGCGGGGCGACGAGGTGCAGCACGAGGCCATGATCGGGCGGCACGCCCACGGCGGGGGACGCCGAGGGGGAGAGCCCGTGGCGGATGCACGTGGAGTCGATGCGCCGCAGCAGCTGCTCGGCCACCGGGTGCTGTTCGAGCAGGCGGATACGAGTGCTCAGCCCGGCGTTGATCCGCGGCGCGGCGCGCTCGCGGGCGCCCAGGCGCGAGACCGACAGCTCGTCGATGGTCTCGCGGCTGGTGGGGCTGCTTCGGCCGAGGCCCTCCCAGGGCAGATCGGCGATGCCCGGTACGGCGGATTCGACGACGAGCATCAGGGTCGTGCCGTGGGTCCGCGCCGCGCCCCGCGCCGCGCCGAACGCGCCGGCCACCGCCGGGTTGACCTCGAAGAGCGTCGCCAGCGCCTCCCGCGGATCGTCGTGGCCCGCGGCCAGCGCCTCCAGCTCGCTGCGCAGCCGACGGACCCGAGTGGTCTCCATCCGGGCGCGGGCCGGCTCCTCTCCCGGCGCACGGCAGGTCAGCCGCCAGCTGCCGCCGGCGGTGGACTCGATCGTCAGGTGGATCTCGACGGGCATCGTGACTCGGGTGACGGACGGCGGTTCGACTCCTGTTTATCACGCCCGCTGCCCGCCGGCACCCCGCTCGCCGTTTCTCGCCGTGACAGGGCGTGACGGCCGCAGCGGGTGGGGTGGAGGTCGACCCTTGCTTCGAACCCGCCGCCCGGTTCAGTCTGATCGCCAGGGGGTCGACGCGGTCCCCGAGTCCCGAGGGATCGGGGCGCGCTCGCCGGTCGGTGCGGCGGCCGAACGGCGGGTCGGTGGGGACGGGTCCCCGCCGTCTGCGGATACGCCGAACGAAGGAGGTGATCTTTGCAGTATGTCGAGACTACGGTGAGCGAGGTGGCGGTGTCCTGACCGCCCGTCGGGGCATACCCGACGCCACCGCATCCAGGGGCGCGGACACCGTAGCCGCCCCGGATCCGCCTGCCCGGCGGGTTGCCCCTGGGTGTCTTCTCTTCTCTCCCTCTGCACACGCGCCGCGCGGCATCGCCCGCCGGTCCATGCCCCCTGACAGACCCCCGTCACCCCACACGACCGCTCGCCGGGGCGCGCGCCGGGTTGCTGCCGCGCTGTGACGAATGGTCACGCTTTTCGCGGCCGACCCGCCGAAAAAGCAGGCATCATCCGCCGATCCGCATTAAGATACCGCCCCGTTCACCGCTTCGTGCGGGGGCACGTACGACCGACGAGGAGATTCCGATGGCCACTGAGCCTCAAATCGGCGACATGCGGGAAGACCCGGACTTCGAGGGGGTGCCAGACGACCTGCTGCAGGCGCGCACCAAGGAGTTCCGGCAGATCCTCTTCAACGAGCGCAAGCGCATCATGAGCAACGCCCGGCGTACGCTCACCGAAGAGATGACCGTCGATCAGGACGACCTGCCCGACGAGATGGATCTCGCCAGCGCCGACTACAATCAGTCGTTGTCGTTCCGCCTGCGCGGCCGTGAGTCACACCTGCTCGGCAAGATCGAGGAGGCCCTCGAGCGCCTCGAAGACGGCGACTACTGGCGCTGCGAAGAGTGCGACGCCTGGATCGGCTTCCGCCGGCTGCGGGCCCGCCCGGTCACCAAGCTGTGCATCGTATGCAAGGAGAAGCAGGAGCACCGCGAGCGGGCCTACGCCTGAGCGGTTCGCCCCGGCCGCCTGTGCTCGGGCGGCCGCGCCTCCCGATCACCCGCCACGGCGCGCTTCGAGCGTGCCGTTCATCCAATCGATCATCATCGGCCAGATGCGGCGCCGCGCGTCGGGGTGCACCGCCAGGTCGAGGTGGTTGAACTCACGCCCGTCCCCGTTGACCCGGCTCGCCGTGCGGACCCGCAGCTCGGGCCAATCGGCGCCGAAGCCGTGGGGATCACACTGCCAGGGCGGCGCGAGGCCGTCGGTGGGCGCCGTCACCACCAGCGTCGGGCCCCACGCGGGTCCGGGCGGTGGCAGGTCGGGCAGCAGCCGCGGCACCGCCGAGCCGGCGCCGGGCGTATGCCATGCGCGGCGCTGCGCTGCGGGCATGGGCGCCAGCCCGGCGCGGATCAACGGCCGATGCACCTTCGCGGGCAGGCCATGGGTCAACAGCAGCCGGATCACGCGGCGCCCGCCGACCCGATGCCGTTCGAAGCTGCGCCAGGTGGGCGCGCCGTCGGCGGTCAGCACCCCCCGAACCGCCGCCGAGAAGCCGCCGCTCGCGATCGGCGCGCCGACGCCGATGCGCCCGGTGAAACGGGCCGGGCAGCGGTAGAGCGCGGTGCCGCCCAGGTCGAGGCCGATGCCGAAGAGCGGGCCGCGCACCGCCGCTGCGATCGGGGTCAGCGTCGCCGACCAGTCTCCGGCCGGATCGAGCTCGGGCGCGATCACCGTATAGCCGGCGGCCGCCAGCGTCGGGGCGAGTCCGCCGGAGCCCGGCAGATCCCACAGCGCCGATCGGGTGCCGAGCCCGTGCACCAGCAGCGCCGTGGCCCCGTTTGCCCTCTGGGGCCGCCAGATGCGCCGCGGGGGCCGATCGCCGGTCAGGCCGGGCAGATGCACCGGCCCCCCACCGCAGCCGCCCAGCGGGCCGCCCAGGGCCCCTGCGGCGATGCTGCCCAGCGCGCGCAGCGCCGCGCGACGCCCGATCTGCGGCGGGCGTCGGCTCCCATCGGCGTCAATCACGGGCCACCAGCCAGTCGTGGATCAGCGGAAAGACATCCCGCGGCGCCGCCGCGCCCAGCGTCAGATCGACGTGGCCAAAGTCGGCGTCGGCGCCATTGGCCCGGCTGAGGATGACCAGCCGCTTGGTCGCGCTGCCCAGCGCATGCCACGCCCGCATCATCGAGGCCGGCGGCGCGAGGTGATCGAGCACGCCGCCGAGCAGCAGGGTCGGCACCTCGATGTCGGCCATGGCCGCGGTGTAGTCGTGGCGCCCGTCGGCGGATTGCAGTCGCCCGGCGACGAGCGAGTCGTAGAACTGGCGCACCACCCGGGCCGGCAGGTTCGCGGTGCCGTGGGCCGCCATGCGCCGGGCGCTGCCCGGGCGCAGGTTGTCGAGGTTCCACAGCATGTGCAGCGGCCACACCGCCTTCTGGTCGGCCCAGGGCGCGCCGAGCAACGACAGGGTGCCGGTGGGCAGCTCGTCGAAGAAGAACTCGGCGAGCGGCAGCAGCGCGCCGCTCTCGCGCAGCCAGCCGACGTGAACCGGCAGCACCGCCGGCGAGCCGACCGCCACGAGGGAGCGCACCCGGCGCTGGTCTCCGCGCGGCAGCCAGCCGTACATCACGATGCCGCCCATGCTGTGCCCCACCCAATGCACCGGGCGGCCGCCGTGGCGCGCCGAGACGGCCTCGATCGCCGCCGGCACGTCGTGCTCGACGTAGTCGTCCACCGACCAGGTGTACCCCCGGCCGCCGTAGCCGCCCCACCGCCGGGCCTCGCCGCCGCCGCGCAGATCGAGCGCGTAGACCGCGAAGCCCCGCCGCTGCAGCCAGGCGGCGAAGCTCACCTCGTCGTCCAGATCCCAGGTGTAGGTATTGCTCATGATCCCATGGCACAGGATCACTGGATGGGTTCTCGGTGCGGTCCGCGGGTCGGCGGGGAAGTGACGCAGCGCGATCTGCGCCCCGTCGGCGGTGGGCACGCGCAGCGTCTCGGCGTGGCGCTCGCCGACGGGGTACATGCCCGCCGCGCAGCCGGCGAGCAGCGTCGATACGAGCAGCGTCGATACGAGCAGCGTCGATACGAGCAGCGCCGGCACGATCAGGGCCGCGACCGCCGCGCTCGGGTTCGGCGCCCCGGGGGCGCGTCTGCTCACGGGGTCGACGGGGTCGAGTTGCGTCGGCGATCGACCTGATCGAGCACGATCACCGCAACCCCGGCGGCCAGGGCGACGCCGATCACCACCGCCCACGACGCGCGACCGCTGCCGGTCTCTTCGAGCACCACCGCGCCCGGCAGGCGCAGCGCGCCGATCATCAGGCCGGTCAGCGCCATCATCGTCAGGTCGTGGGCCCGTTCGAACAGCCAGCCGACGACCCGGCTGAAGGCGAGCATGCCCAGGGCGATGCCGACGAGGAAGGTGGCGAAGAAGAAGACGTCGGCCGTCCAGGCGTGCGCCGTCAGGCCGCTGAGCGGATCCATCGGGCGGCCGAGGAAGCCGAGCACATGGCCCACCGTCTGGTGCAGCGCGGTGAACACCGCGTGGTACTGGCCGAGAAACAACAGCAGGAACGAGCCCGACAGGCCCGGCAGCACCATCGCCGAGATCGCGATGACCCCGCACAGGAAGATCCACCACAGCGGGGCCCGCTGCTCTTCGAGCACCACCAGCTGCGGGGTCTGCTCGACCCACGCCACCAGGGCGGCCTTGTCGTTGAAGACCTTCAGGTTCGGCACCTTCTCGCCCGGTGTCTTGTCGAGCACGCCCTTCTCATCGAAGACCACCGCCAGGGCCGCGGGGGCCGCGGCGTCCCGCTGGCGGATCACCGCGTCGAGGTCGTTGCGGTGGCGCAGCTTGCCCGGATAGAGCACCGCGCTGGCGCCGTCGTCGTGGCGGGCCACCGAGAGGGCGATGCCGTCGGGCTGCAGGCCGACCACCGTCCACGCGCCGATCGCGGCGGCTGCGAGCATCAGGAAGCCGGCGACGTTGCGGGTGCGGACCCGGGTCAGCGGGATCCAGGCCGAGGCGAGGATCAAACCGAAGAACAGCGCGTAGGTCGGCGCGGGGTGGTCGACCATCAACCCGGTGATGAGCTTGCTCAGCGCGACGATGGCGACGGCGATGCCGGCCAGCACCGGGATGAGCACCGGCCAGTGCATCGCCTTGAACTCGGTCCACGACTCGCCGACGCGGCCCTTGAGCAACGGCCCGAGGAACGCCGGCGAGATCGAGCGCAGCGCGTTGATGAAGTACTCGTAGATGCCCGTGATGAAGGCGATCGTGCCGCCGCTGACCCCGGGGACCACGTCGGCGGCGCCCATCAGGAAGCCGCGGGCGAAGAGCCCGGCGCCGAAGCGGGGGGTGAAGACCGGGCGTGGGGCCCGCTGATCGGACGGTCGAGGGTCGGTCACGGCGCATCCTTCGGTGAGTACCGGGACGCGCAGGATAGTCGGCCGGGCCGCCGAATCAAGCGGCCCGTGCCTGGGTGGGCGGCGGCGGGGCTCGGAGGCGCGGTGGCGCCGCGGTCGTCAGAAGGCTCTGCGGCCGCTCAGGCCGCCGGCTGGAACGCCGACAGCGCGCTGCGCAGGCGGCCATAGGCCCGATGGGCGCGGATGCGGGCGGCGCCCTCCTTGATGCCGAGGGTATCGGCCACCTCGCGGAAGGGCCGCTCCTCGAGCTTGTGCAGCGCGACGACGGTGCGCTGCGAGTCGGGCAGGCCGTCCACCGCGGCGCGCACGGCTTCGATGACCTCGAAGCGCTCGGCGTCGGGCGGCTCGACGCCGACCGGCTCGGGCAGCGCGCCCTCGCGGGTCAGATCCTCGCGGGCCCGGCCGCGACGGCGCATGTCGTCGATGGCCACGTTGCGGGCGATGGACAGGATCCACGGCCCGACCGGCGCGCCTCTGCGGTAGCGATGGCGCGCGCGGTGCACCTTGAGGAAGGTCTTCTGCAGCAGATCCTCGGCCCGCTGCGGGCCGGTCCACTGGCGCAGACGGGCCAGCAGCAGCGGAGACAGCTCGCCGTAGACCCGCTCGAAAGCGGCGGCGTCGCCGTCGACGTAGCGCCCCATGGCGTCGGTGACCGCCTGCCAGCGCGTCTGCTCGGGGTCCACGGCGGGGGCCTGGCGGGTGGCGATCTGGCTGGCGGCGATCCGGGCGGTGGCGGGCATGGCGGTCATCGGTTGTCTCCGGCGTCGGGGGTTTGGCGTTCGGTGCACGGGCCCTGGGGGCAGACCTTGGGGAAATCCACCGGGGTCTGGGCCGCCTCGGTCATCAAGTTCAGGAAGACATGCATCGAGACGAAGGCGATGAGCTCGACGAGCGCCTTGTCGTCGAAGCCCGCGGCGCGCAGCGCCTCGACGGCCTCGTCGTCGATCTGACCGCGCTGTACGACCAGTGCCCGGGTGAACCGCAGCACCGCCTCGCGGCGCGGGTCGGGATCCATCGCCCAGCGGCTGTCGTCGATGCGGTCGGGGCACAGCCCGGTCTTCTCGCCCAGCGCGGTATGGGCCGACAGGCAGTAGGTGCAGCCGTTGGCCTGGGCCACCGCCAGCGCGACCTGCTCCATCAGAGCCGGGTCGAGCGTGCCGCTGGTCAGCCCGCCGAACATGCCCAGCAGGTGGCGCAGTACGCTCGGGGCGTGAGCCAGGGTGCGCACGACGTTCGGTCGCAGCCCGGTGGCCGCCTCGTACTCTGCGACGAGGGCGCGTCCCTGCGGGCAGAGGTCGGTGGATTCCAGTGGTTCGATGCGGGCCATCGGTCTCTCCATCGTCTGCCATACTCTTCAGCACGGGCCGTGCCAGCCCGTCGTCAGCGGCCGGATTCGGCCGCAGACCACGCCCGGTGGTGCATGTGACCCGTCGCGCGCGCAGATCGGCTCACCGAGCCGCCACGAGATGTCGTTGTGGTCACGAGATCCCGTGGTCGCCGCCACGAGATGTCGTGATAGAGTGCGGGCATGTTCGTCGACGCCCACTTGCCCGGGGCCCTCGAGCGCTTGCGGCGCATGCTGCTCGAACTCGCCCGCACCCGTGATCCCGAGACGCTGCCGACGCAGGTGGTCGACCGGCTGGCCCAGGCCCCCGAGGTGACCGTGGCCTGTATCTGGCTCGGGCGCCCGCCGGAGGTCCGGGCCATCGGCGGCTCGGGTGATCTGGCGCTCGCCGCCGGCCTGCACGGCCTCGCCGAAGCCGGCGGCATCGTCGAGCGGGTCATGGCGGCCGGGAAGCCACATCAGGCGCGCATCGAGCGCACCGCGGGCATCGACAACCCGCAGTGGATGATCGACGCCCGCCTGCGCGGCATGGCGCTCGCGCCGCTGCTCGGTCGCGAGGGGCCGCTGGGTATCCTCGCGGTGTATACGTGGCGCCCCTTCGACCCCCTGGCCCTCGATACGCTGCAGGTCGTCGCCGATCACATCGCCGCCGCGCTCGACGCCGGTCGGGCCTTCGCCGAGATCGAGCGGCTCAAGCGCGCCCTCGAAGAAGAGAACGCGCTGCTCAAGACCGAGGTCGACGACGTGGCCCGCTGGGGCGGCCTCATCGGCCAGAGCGAGGCGCTCGCCCGGGTCATCGAGCGGATCGACGTGGTCGCCGGCACCGACGCCACGGTGCTCATCCACGGCGAGTCGGGGGTCGGCAAGGAGCTGGTCGCCCGGGAGATCCACCGCCGCAGCGACCGCGCCGAGCAGCCGCTGGTGCGGGTCAACTGCGCGTCGATCCCCGCCGAGCTGTTCGAGAGCGAGTTCTTCGGCCACGTGCGCGGGGCGTTCACCGGCGCCACCCGCGATCGCCTCGGGCGCTTCGCCGCGGCCGATGGCGGCACGCTCTTTCTCGACGAGGTGGGCGAGATCCCGCTGGCGCTGCAGGGCAAGCTGCTGCGCGTCTTGCAGGAAGGCCAGTACGAGCGGGTGGGGGAGGAGCGCACCCGCACCGTGGACGCGCGCATCGTCGCGGCGACCAATCGCGACCTGCGGGTCGAGGTGGACGCCGGGCGCTTTCGGCGCGATCTCTTCTATCGGCTCGACGTCTTCCCCATCGAGGTGGCCCCGCTGCGCGAGCGCATCGCCGACATCGAGCCGCTGGCCCGCTCGTTCGCCGAGCGGGCGGCGAAGCGCTTCAACGTGCCGCGGCCCACGCTGGATCAGGACGCCATCGACGCGCTCGCGTCGTGCCGCTGGCCGGGCAACGTGCGCGAGCTGCGCAACGTGGTCGAGCGGGCGGTGCTCGCCGCGCGCGGCGGGCCGCTGCGCTTCGACGCGCTCAGCCGGCGGCCGGCGGCGGCCGATCCGCCGGTGGATGCTCAGCGGGTCTATTCGGACGACGAGATGAACCGCCTCGTGCGCGAGAACCTCGAGCGGGCTCTGTCCAAGGCTGACGGCCGGATCTACGGCGCCGACGGCGCGGCGGCGCTGCTGGGCGTACCGGCGACGACCTTGGCGTCCCGGCTCAAGGCGATGGGCCTGCGCTGATGTGGCGTGTCGAGCCGACCACGGTCGCCGGCGTCGAGCGCACCCGCGTGTAACGCCCAGCGGGTTGTCCGGGCGCAGACGTCCCGTGGAGCGCCGTTTCTGGCCTTGGATCGAATCGTGCTTTGCACCGCGCCGAGCCCGCCATGCCGACGGGCCGCTCCCCGAGGTGCCTCATGCGACCCGCCCCTGTGGACCTGCGCCAGCGACTCCAGTCGGAGCTCGATACGCTGCTGGCGCGACACGACACGATCGATGCTCACCTGCACAACGCCGATCGGGATGTGCCCGGCGACTGGACCGACCGGGCTCAGCTGTTCGAGAACGACACCGTGCTCGAGGCGCTCGATGGGCGCACCCGCGCCCGCATCGTGCAGATCCGGCTGGCCCTCGAGCGCCTGGGTGATCCCGCCTGGGGCCGGTGCGTGCGCTGCAGCGAGCCGATCCCGCCCGCGCGGCTGGCGGCGCTGCCGACGACGATGGTGTGCAAGTCGTGCGCGGAGGCCGTCGGCCAGTAGCGCTGTCAGCCGGCCTCGCGGGCCGCGCGCCGGGCCCGCCCGCGCTGCTGGATCACCAGGGCGCCGAGAATGAGGGCCAGCCCGACGAAGACCGATGGGTGGATCGGCTCGCCGAGCACATGGGCGATCAGAAACAGCGAGATGAACGGCGCGACGAAGATCAGGTTGCCGATGCGCGCGGTATCGTCGGTCAGCTTGAGCGCCATCAGCCACGCGACGAAGGCGAGCCCCATCTCGAAGAGGCCCACGTAGGCCGCCGCGAGCAGGCCGCGCGGATCGAAGACGGCGAAGTCCGACAGCAGGCCGCAGGCCAGCGCGGTCGGGGGCAGGCCGCAGAGGAAGCACAGCAGCAGACCGACGACGGGGTCGGCGTCGTCGCGGGTATTGCCGATCCAATACAGCGCCCAGAGGATCGTGCTGGCCAGCACGAAGCCTACGCCCAGCATGTCGGCCCCGGCCAGCGCGCCGACGTCGCCGCGGGTCGAGATCACCACCACGCCGAGATAGCCGATCACGATCGCCGCCCAGTCGCTGCGGTGCACCCGCTGGCCGAGCAGCGGCACCGACAGCAGGGTCAGCGTGATCGCCCAGGTGTAGTTGAGCGGCTGAGCCTGCTGGGCCAGCAGCCGGTCGTAGCCTTCGAACAGCGTCAGGTAGTACAGGCAGGGGTTGATCAGCCCCAGGCCGATATAGAGGCCGGGGCGCGCGGCGAAGGCGGCGGGCAGCTGGCGCAGCGTGCCCCGCCGCCAGGCCGCCGCGGCCAGGACCCCGGTCGAGACCAGCGCCGAGACGAGCAAGAGCTGGGTCGGGCTGTAGTAGCGCAGCGCGATCTTGAAGGCGGTGGCGACCGTCGACCACATCAGCACCGCGGCGAGCCCGTAGAGGGTGGCCTTGCGCGGGTCGGTCGTCGCGGCGGGCGGGCTCATGGGCCGGCGGCGGTCAGAACGAGGCGCTGATGGCCATCGACAGCAGGTCGAACGACGACTCGAAGGTGCCCGCGTTGGCGACCACGCCGGTGTAGCCGCCGCAGTCGTCGGGGCACTGGGCGATGGGCCGCTGCTGCACGACCTTGCCGTTCTGCTCGGCGACGGTGCGGTCTTCCTGGAAGGTGTGGGCGTAGGCCACGACCAGATCGATGCGCGTATCGTCGCCGGTGTAGATCGGGGCTTCGAGGCCGGCGCCGATGCCGACCCGATCGACGGTCAGGAAGTCGAGGTGGGTGTAGTACGGGTGGCTCGCCCCCTGCTCGAAGTAGCCGCCGAGGCTGAGCTTGAGCAGGCCGGGCAGGGCGTTCCAGGTGCCGCCGAGGCGCACGCTGAAGGTATCGCGCCAGCGCTTGCTGATGCTGACGTCCTGCACCGGCGCGCCGCCGGCGAGCAGGATGCTGCCCTCGAGGTCGGCGTCGAAGGACTCGATGATCGAGTAGGCCTCGTAGACGACGTCGAGCTCGATGTCGAAGATCTCCGCCTGCGAGAGGTCGCTGGCTTCGACCACCTTGGCCTCGACCCGCGGCGCGCGGTGCACGTAGCGCAGCCCGAGGCGGGCGGTCATCGGCAGCGGGATCTCGAGCTTGGCGCTGTTGCCCGGCACCTCGAGCTGCGCCTCGGTGAACGGCGACTGCCCGGGCACATTGGCCAGCTCGATGTCGCCTTCGCCTTGGAAGACCACCGGCACCACCCGGCCCGACAGCGCGATCTCGAACGCGTCGTGCGGGCGCCACCACGCGCCGATGATGCCGGTGGGCACCGGGTCGGCGTCCAGGGCCAGGGTCGCTTCCACGTCCCATGAGCTGGAGTAGGGGCTGAGGCTCTCGACCGCGGCCTCTTCGTCGATGGGCGCGGTGACCCCGTCGGTGACCAGCGAGTAGCGCATGCGCGGCAGCGACGCGGCCTGGAAGGTGGCGCCGATGCCGAAGTCCTCGGTGCCCCAGGCGACCGAGGCCCCGTAGAACAGCATCAGCGAGTCCATCTCGGTGAGCATGTAGCGCTGACCGCCGGTGCTCGGGTAGCTCACCTTGCCGGTGGAGTTGGGCCCGTAGATCGAGAAGCCGAAGGTCCAGTCGCCGACCCCGTAGGCGGCGGCGAGCGTACCGCCCAGGCCGAAGAACGGCGTCTCGTTCTCGACGGGCGCGAACGGATCCTGCCCCTCGTAGACGTCGGTCGGCGGCAGCACGCTCTCCGCCCGGGTGAACGTCGCGAAGTGCCAGACCAGGTTGTGGCTGTACATCAACTGCAGCCCGTCGAGCTTCACCAGCGCGCCGGGGTTGTGGATGCCGGCCGTCGGATCGTCGGCCTTGGCCGAGAACGCGCCGCCGCGGCCGACGGCGCGCGCGCCCTGCTCGGGGATCTCCAGACCCGAGGCGCGGGCCTCACCACCGAGACCCGGCGTCAGCGCCAGGAGCGTCGCCGCCAGCAGGCTCGCTGCCCATACGGGCGTCATCGTGCCGGAGCCTGTCAGGACGGGGGCAGGGGTCGGCCTCGCATTCACTCGCATCGATCTCCCTCGATATGCTCGCTTTGGATACGCGTCGTGCTTGAAGCTGCGCACCGGCCGGGCCAATGTAGCCCGGATGACGCCACAGGGAAGGGAAAAGATGATCCGCCGACCCGTCCGCCTCTGCCTCGCCGTCGTCGCGCTGACTCTGGCAGCAGGGTGCAGCTTCGACATCGACGAGAGCCCCAACCTATTGCCCGAACCGCGGATGGTGGAGCCCGATGTGGCGCCGGTCTCCGATACCGGGCCCACCGACGGCGACGCCGGTGAGCCCGACGCGTGTGTGCCCGACGAGAGCGCGTGCGATTGCCTGCAAGTCGGCGACTGGTATCGCTTCACCACGCTGGCGCCGAGCTCGCTCGGCGGGGACGAGCGCCATCCGCTGGTGCTGACCCTGCGCAACCTCTGGGCCCGGGACATCGAGCGCTACGAGCTCAACGTCATCTTCGTGATCACCGCCCTCGACGGCGACAACATCTCGCTGCGGGTGATGAACGCCGCCCGCGGCGAGCTGGGCACCGGCGAGATCTGCCGCCTGCCCGAGACCGCCGTCGACCTCGACTTCGTGCGCGACCCCTGCGACCGGTGCCGGGTGCGCATGGAGCGGCCGCAGCGCATCAACATCTACGCCGGCACGCCGGAGATCCCGCGCAACTGCGCGCCGCGGCTCGATGTGCGCCACGCCATCCCGGTGACCAACATCCAGCTTCAGGCCCGCATCTCGCCCGACTGCTCGACTCTCGAAGAGGGCTTCGCCCAGAACGCGGGCATCCCCGAGCCGGCGCTGCCCGAGATCTGCACCTGCCCCGGTCTCAACGGCCCCGCCGAGATGTGCGGCGACATCGACCCCGAGTACAGCGACGGGGCGTGCGATGGCTGCAACGGCAACTTCCAGAACCTGCAGAACCTGATGGTGGCCCTCAACGGCGGTCAGCCGATGCCCGCCGAGTGCCCCGACGAAGATGGCGTGCCCGGGGTCTGCATCGACGCGGAGTTCGACGGCGCCCGCTGGCCGATGGGCGAGCCGCCGCTGTGCCCGTGAGCGCGTTATCGGCGATCGTCGGGTGCGGGCAGCGGCACGAGCCGGATCGGCGCGTTCGCCGGCCAGCTGTGCCACAGCCCGACGCCCTCCAAGACCCAGCCGAGCCAGACCCCGCGCCCCGCGTCGGCGATCCAGCTCGCGCCGCCTTCGGTGCCGCGCAGGCCGTTGCCCGGCGATGTGCCGGGGCGACCGGCGGGCAGATCGCCCCGCAGCCCGCCTCGGCCGTCGGCCCGGACCGCCCGCGGCTCGCCGAGCGGCTCGCCCCACCAGCGCAGGCCGACCCGGCCGCCGGGGCCCTCGGCCACCACGAGCGACGCCGGATGGAACGCCGCGCAGCGGCCCATGGGCTGGGGCAGGTATTTCTCGGGGCGCACCGTACACAAGAGGAAGGTCGAGCCACGGCCGCTGACCACCGCGCGGCAGCCGCCGCAGCGATGACACAGGCTCGTCGGGTAGGGCAGGGGCGATCGACGTGACACGGAGGCTCCCATGAGCGTGACATCCCCCGGAGGGGAACACACAGATGCGCCGGGCAGAGCGGTGGCCGCAGGGCCGATCCTCGTCACCGGATTCGGGCCTTTCCCCGGGGTCGCCGACAACCCGTCCGGCCGCTTCGCGCGCTCGGTCGACGGCGAGCGCGTCGCCGGCCGCCCCGTCATCGGGCGGGTGCTGCCCGTCGAATGGGGAAGCGCCTGGCCGGCGCTCGTCGAAGCGGTCGAGGCGCACGCCCCGGTGGCCCTGTTGATGTACGGGGTCGCCGTGAACCGCCAACAGGTGGAGGTGGAGCGGATCGCCCGCAACCGGGCGGGCCCGCGCGCCGACGCCGCCGGCGCGCTGCCCGCCAGCCCGCAGATCGTGGTCGATGGTCCGGAGACGTTGCCCACCACGCTGCCGTGGAGCGACCTGATCGGCCCGCACGTCGGCACCTCCGACGACGCCGGTGACTACCTGTGCAATTATGTTATGTTCATGTCTGTTCATGCTTTGTGCAACCGCGTCCCGTATTGCGGTTTCATACACTTGCCGGACCGTGAGACGCCGGGCGCCCGAGCGGTGCTGACCCGGCTCGGTCGGCTGCTCCGCTGAGTCGACGTCGGCGCCTGGCGGAGCCCGCAAACGGCCGCCGACGCGGAGGTTGATCGATGCACCTCGCCGGGATCGACACCAACTTGCTGACCACCCTCGACGCCCTGCTGCGCGAGCAGAGCGTCAACCGGGCCGCTCGCCGCATCGGACTCAGCCCCTCGGCCACCAGCCACGCGCTCGGCCGCCTGCGGGCGGTGCTCGAAGACCCGCTGCTCGTCCGCGCGGGGCGCAAGATGGTGCTCACGCCCAAAGCCGAGCGGCTCGCCCCCCGGGTGCACGAAGTCGTGCGTGACATGGCGCGCATCTTCGCGCCGGAGCCCGGCCTGCGCCCGGCGGCGCTCGAGCGGGAGTTCCGCTTCGCCGTCGAGCCGGCCTGCGCCCCGTTCGTCGAGCGTCGGCTGGGCGGAGCGGTGGCCCGGCGGGCCCCCAACGTGCGCCTGACCGGGCACCCCGGCGGCGACGATCCCACCGCGGCGCTGCGCGTCGGCGCCCTCGATCTGGCCATCGGCGTCTTCGATGGCCTGCCCGACGACATCGAGCTCGAGACGCTGGTCGTCGATCCGATCGTCTGCCTCGGCCGGCGCGGGCACCCCTGGCTCGACCGCGCGCCCGATCTCGACGCCTTCGTCCGGGCGACCCAGATCGTCAGCGAGCCGCGCAGCCGGGCCGACCGCGCCCTCGACCGCGCGCTGGCCGACGTCGACGCCCGTCGCCGTCGATTGCAGACGGTGAGCCAGCGGACGGCGATCCCTTTCGCCGTCGCCGGATCCGACGCGGTGGCGGTGGTCTCGGCCTGTTTCGCCGACAGCGTCGCGCCGTTGTTCGACCTGCAGACGCTGCCCATGCCGCTGACGGTGCCCGCCCATCGGGTGCAGATCGCCTGGCATCGGCGCAACGCGGCCGACCAGGGCCACGCCTGGTTCCGCGGGCAGGTCACCGGGCTGTTCGCGCGGTCCGCCGCCCACCCCTCCGCCGACGCCGCGTGAGCCGGTCCCGACGGCCGGCACGCGCGCCGCACCGCCCGACCCGACGACCGCCACGTCCCTGATCGCTCACCACTTCGAATCCGATTTGCCTCGAACGTCACGGCGCGTCATTGTGGTCGCGTTTTGCACATGGCGCTCGGGCTCCGTGGCGCCGACGGCTTCAGCTCTTGGAGGGGACACCATGCGGACGACCGCGCATCTCCGGCCGACATCCGGCCGCGCACTTCTGCTTCGCCGGGCTGCGCTCGGCATCACGCTGCTCGGCCTGTCGGCCGCCTGTGAGCCCGACGACGACATGCTTCCGCGGCTCGACGGGGGCGCCGACGCCTTCGACGGCCACCTCGGTGACATGCCCGACACCGGCGACGTGAGCGTGCCCGACGAAGGGGTGCCCGGCACCGAGGGCCAGCCCTGTCGAGGCGAAGATCCGCCCTGCGACGACCCGCTGCGCTGCGTCGAGAGCACCTGCACGCTGCCCGGGCCCGGCGAGCGCGGCCAGCCGTGCCGCCCCGACGAGCCCCAGTGCGACGTGGGCTTGATCTGCGACGGCGACGAGCCGGCCTGCGTGCCCGATCCGATGTGCCCCGACCCGTGCGACCTCGGCGAGACCCGCTGCGCCGACTCGGACGAGGTCGACGGCTACATCGTCTGCGGCGGGCGCGCGCAGGATGACTGCACCGAATTCGGTACTGATGCCGACGATCCGGTCATCGTCGAATGCGATCCGGGGCGCACCTGCATGGGCACGACCTGCATGCCCGCCGACAACGTCCACCGATCACCGGAGTTCGCGCTGCTCGTCGACCGCGGCATCGACATGGCCCTGTGGAGCGAGTGGCGCGACGCGATCGTCGGCTGGGTCGAGGCCGTGCAGCCGGCCATCGCGGTCGGCGCCCAGACCTTCCCCGCCGAGGGCCCGTGCCTGCTCGGCCCGCAAGCGGCCAGCAGCCGCAACTCGCCGTCGGAGATCGACCGCATCCTCGACCTGCCGCCGCCCCCCGACCTCGGCCGACCGCTCTACGCGGTGATGGGGCGCGTCTTCCAACTGCTCGGTCGGCCGAGCGAGGCGCAGTTCGCGGTGCTCATCACCACCGGCGACGAGACCTGCGACGCGCCCGAGCGGTTCGTGCGCCGGGTGCGCGCGCTGCGCGGGCGGGGCATCCGCACCCGGATCATTCGGGTCATCGGCCCCGATACCCCGCGGGAGCCCCGCGACGACGTGCTCGACGCGGCGGGCTTCGCCGGGGGCCTGGCCGTCGCCGAGCAGGGCGGATACCTGGACGTCGTCAGCCCCAGCGAGCTGCGCGACGCCCTCGACGCGCTCGCCGAGCGGGCCGATCCGGCGTGCGTCGATCTCGACGAGGACGGGCGCGGGCCCTTCTGCGACGGCGGCAGCGACTGCCTGCCGTTCGAGGCGACCGCCTACGAAGGCGGGATCGAGGGCTGCGACGGCATCGACAACGACTGCGACGGCACCGTCGACGAGGGGCTCGCCGCTCAGGCGCCGGCGGCCGCGCTGACCGAAGGGCCCTGCGCGGGCCTGCGGCAGAGCTGCGTGGACGGCGCGTGGGCCGAGCCGGACTACGTCGCGGAGGTCGAGGGCTACGAGCACAGCGTCGAGCAGTCGTGCGACAGCGTCGACAACGACTGCGACGGCACCGTCGACGAGGGCCTCGGCGATCGAACGGGCCCCTGCACGGTGGGCCTCGGGGCCTGCGAGATGCCCGGAGAGTTCGTCTGCGACCCGGCGTTTCCCGACGTCTCGGTGTGTGATGCCAGCCCCGGCGCGCCGATCCCCGAAGCGTGCGACGGCGTCGACAACGACTGCGATGGCATCATCGACGAGGACGCCCCCCAGGGCGGCGTCGAGCTGTGCAACGGGCGCGACGACGACTGTGACGACTCGATCGACGAGACGCCCGATCTGGCGCAGTGTCCGGCCGAGCAGGGCCAGGTCGGGCTGGCCTGCGCCGAGGGCGCGTGCGCGCTCGCCTGCCGGGCCGATGTGCGCGACGCCGACGGGCAGCCGGGCTGCGAGGCGCCGGGCTATGGCGCGCTGGGCCTGGGCGATGGCTTCACCTGCCTGATCGATCCGGCCAGCGGCCAGCCCGAGTGCTATGGCCGGGACGACGCGCCGATCCCGCCCGCCGGGGACATCGCCGCCATCGCCGCGGGCGGGCGCCACGCCTGCGTGCTCTTCGGCGGCGATCGGGACGGTGAGATCGCCTGCGCCGGGCCCGACCCGACGCTGGCGGCGGCCACCGCGGGGCGCTACACGGCCATCGGCATCGGCGATCGCATCGGCTGTGGCATCAACCCCGCCGGCACCCTCGACTGCTGGTCGGCCGACGTGGCATCCGCCGGGCAGTTCGGCATCGGCCGCCGCGCGGTGCACCTCGCCGTCGGCGGGCGCCATGCCTGCACCCTCGACGCGGCCGGCAACGCGCAGTGTTACGGGGCCTGCGGCCAGGGCTGCCTGGGTCAGGGTCTGGCGCCGCAGCGGCCGACGTTCGCCCAGCTCGCGGCGGGCGCCTTCCATACCTGCGGTCTCGACGACCGCGGCATCCTGTACTGCTGGGGGGCGGGTCGCGACCCGTGCGTCGGCGCGCTGTGCGGTGAGCAGCAGGGCCAGTCGCGGCCCCCGGCCGGCGCCGGCTATCGGGCCGTCGCCGTCGGAGACCTGCACAGCTGCGCGATCGACGCCGACTATGCCATCGAGTGCTGGGGTCTGGCCGACGACGGCCGCACGAACCCGCCGGCGGGCCGCTTCAGCGCGATCTGGGGCGGGCAGAGCCATACCTGCGCCCGCCGATTCGACGGCCGCGTACGCTGCTGGGGGCTCGACGTGGGCGGCGAGACCGCGCCGCTCGACTGAGCGGCCGTCAGTCGGGCACCGACCAGTCGATCGGCGCCTCGGCGCGGGCCTCGAGGTGGGCGTTGGTCCGGGCGAAGTGACCGCAGCCGAAGAAGCCCCGATGGGCCGACAGCGGCGAGGGGTGCGGCGACTCGAGCACCAGATGCTTCTGGCGGTCGACCCGGGCCGCCTTTCGCCGGGCGGCGCTGCCCCACAGGATGAACACCAGCCCCTCGCGCCGGGCGTCGAGCTCGGCGATGACCCGATCGGTGAACTGCTCCCAGCCTTGACCGCGGTGCGAGTTGGCCTGCCGGGCGCGCACCGTCAGCACGGCGTTGAGCAGCAGCACCCCCTGCTCGGCCCAGTGGGTCAGCTCGCCGTGGCTCGGGCGGGGGATGCCGATCTCGTCGTTGATCTCGATGAAGATGTTCTTCAGCGACGGCGGCGGCGGCACGCCGCGGCGCACCGAGAAGCACATGCCATGGGCCTGATTCGGGCCGTGGTACGGATCCTGGCCGAGGATCACCACCCGCACCGCGTCGAAGGGCGTCTTCCAGAACGCGGTGAAGATGTCCCGGTTGGGCGGAAAGACCCGATGCTGGCGCTGCTCGTCGACGAGGAACGCCCGCAAGCCCTGCATGTGCGGGGTCTGGAACTCGTCGGCCAGCACGTCGAGCCAGGACGGCGGCAGTTTCGGCTTTCGGGTCTCGATGTCAGCAGTCGCGGTGTCCATACCTTCTTCTAGCCGATGTTTCGGGCATCGTCGAGCAGGTCGTATGTCAGGAGTGTCGTATGCCGACATCTGAAACCGGGCCCGTGCTTGACGTGTCGCCGTCCGTGCCCCGTCATGACGCCATGCACAGTCATCACTCGCAGTCATTCGTCCCATCGCTCGTGTTGTGTCTCGTCGCGCTCGCCGGCCTGATCGGCTGCGAGCAGGCCGAGCCCGACGGCCCGCAGGGCCCGGCGCCCGTCGTGCGCGACGTCGGCATGCAGACCGACGTCGGCGCGCTGGGCCCGCGACCCGATACGGGCCCCGACGAGCCGGTGGACATGGACCCCGAGCGGGCCGTCGATCAGGGCGTCGAGGTCGATATGGCCCCGCCCGCCGCGTGCGCCGACGGCGTCGACAACGACGGCGACGGCGCGATCGACCACCCGGCCGATCCGGGCTGCGAAGGCCCCGACGACGACGACGAGGTCGACCCGATCGTGCTGCCCGAGTGCGGCGACGGCGTCGACAACGACGGGGACGGCGACATCGACCTGACCGACGGCGACTGCCTCTCGGCCGACGATCCGCGGGAGCGGGGCGGCGCCAATGACGCCGACTGCGGCAACGGCGTCGACGACGACGGCGACGGGCTGGTGGACTTCCCCAACGACCCCGGGTGCAGCGGGGCCGGCGATCCCGACGAGCGGGACGGGGCCGACGTGCCGGCCTGCGCCAACGGCGAGGACGACGACGGCGACGGCCGGATCGACTTCCCCGACGATCCCGGCTGCCAGGGGCGGGGCGACGATGACGAGAGCGAGCCGCCGGTGGTGCCGGCCTGCGGCAACGGCGAAGACGACGACGGCAACGGCGCCATCGACTTCCCGGCCGATCCCGGCTGTGACAGCGCCGCCGATCCCGACGAGAGCAACCCCTGCGGGGCCGTGCAGCTCATCGACCTCAACGCGGCGATCGACGCCGACGGCGTCTACGACGGCACCCTCGCCGACCTCGAGACCACGACCGTCGGCACCTGCGGCGGCCGCGCCGGCGGCGAGATCGCCTTCCTCTGGCGCTTCGATCGCCTCGTCGAGCGGCTGACCTTCACCACCGATCACCCCGAGACCACCGCGCCGACGGTGCTCTACGTGCGGCGCCGCTGCGATGAGCCCGACCTCGGCTGCAACCGCGGCACCGACGACGCGCCGGGCACCTCGGTGACGCTCGAGCGGCCCCAGCCGGGGGTCTACTTCGTGATCGTCGACACCGGCAGCCGGGACGTGATCGGCGACTTCCGGCTGACCGTCGAGGTCGAGTATCCGCCCGAGTGCCGCGACGCCATCGACAACGACGAGGATGGCCTGACCGACCGCGACGACCCGGGCTGCGCCGAGTTCGACGACCCCGACGAGCTCGATCCGGCGGAGCCCCCGGTGTGCAGCAACGGCCTCGACGACGACGGCGACGGCCTGCTCGACTACCCGGCCGACGACGAGTGCCTCACCGCCGGCTTCGACCGCGAGCAGCCGCTGTGTGACCTGCCCATCCCGTTCGTCGCGATCGGCCAGGAGGGCGGCCGCTTCGACCTCGACGCGCCCGCCGAGGGCGCCCAGAGTCTGGCCCAGGGCACCTGCGGTGGCTTCGGGACCGCCGAGGGCGTGCTCGTCGTCACGCTCGACGACCCGTCCGACGTGGCCATCCGCACCTACTTCGGCGACGCCGAGGTGCAGGTGCCGCTGTACGTGCGCACCGACTGCCTCGACGCCGACAGCGAGATCGCCTGCCGCGGGCAGGGGCAGGCGGGCCCGATCGCGCTGGCCAACGCCGATCGCGGCATCTACTACGTGCTCGTCGAGCAGGATCCGGCCCTCGGCGCGGTGCCGCTCACCGTCGAGGTGGAGATCATCAGCAACATCCGCGAGTGCAACGACCTCATCGACAACGACGGCGACGGGCGGCTCGATCTGGCCGATCCGGGCTGCGTCGAAGGGCTCGACGACTCCGAGGCCGATCCGCCCGAGGTGCCCGAGTGCGCCGACGGCCAGGACAACGACGGCGACGGGGCCATCGACTGGCCCGACGACGACGGCTGCACCGGGGCCGGCGATACCGGCGAGACCCCGCTGTGCATGTTCAACCCCGACGTCATCGAGGTGGGCCCCAACGGCGGGCAGGTGCAATACGTCAGCGCGGGCCAGCCCTCGGTGGGCCGCGGCGGCTGCGGCGGCGGCGGGCCCCAGGCGGTGGTGGCCATCACCATCCGCCAGCCGTCGGCGCTCACGGCGACCATCATCGATCGCGACTACGACACCCTCATCTTCCTGCGCGCGGTGTGTGACGACGCCAACACCGAGATCGCGTGCAACGACGACGCGAACGGGCTGGCGTCGGCGATCAACGTCGCCCGGCTCGAGGCGGGCACCTACTTCCTCTTCCTCGACGGATTCGGCGGCGGCGCGGGCCGCGGCACGGTCGACATCGTGGTCCGCCCGCTCTGAACCGACCCGCGGCGTAACGGATGCCCCCCGTCGCGTGTATGTATGGTCGTACCCTTACCCGAGCATCTGAGCAGAGCCTCGACAGGAGCCAGACCATGGTCCGCACCATCACCGTGGACGTCGCCGTCATCGGCGCCGGATCCGCCGGCCTCGGCGCCCGCCGCACCGCCGAGAAGCACGGCGCGCACGCCGTCCTCATCGAAGACGGCCCCTACGGCACCACCTGCGCCCGGGTCGGCTGCATGCCGTCCAAGCTGCTCATCGCCGCCGCCGACGCGGCCCACCACATGCGCGAGGCAGAGCAGTTCGGCGTGTACGGCGAGCCGACCATCGACGCCGCGGCCGTCTTCGATCGGGTGCGCCGCGAGCGGGATCGCTTCGTCGGCTTCGTCGTCGAGGCCACCGAGGCCATCGACGACGACAAGCGCATCCGCGGTCGCGCGCGCTTCGTCGGCCCCACCGCGCTGATGGTCGACGATCACACCCGGGTCGAGGCCCGCGCGGTCGTCATCGCCACCGGCTCGAGCCCGTGGATCCCGCCGCCGCTGCGGCCGGTGGCCGATCAGCTGCTCGACAACGCCAGCGTCTTCGAGCTGAACGCGATCCCGCCGCGGCTGGCGGTCGTCGGCACCGGCGTGATCGGCATGGAGCTCGGCCAGGCCCTCGCCCGCCTGGGCGCGAAGACGACCTTCTTCAGCATCGACGACCGGGTCGGCCCCAGCACCGACCCCGAGATCAAAGCCACCATCCGCCGCGACATGGGCCAGGAGCTCGACATCCGGCTGCACACCTCGGTGACCGAGGCCGAGGCGGTCGAGGGCGGCATCCGGCTGACGTGGAGCGATTCGTCGGCGAAGGGCGGTCAGGCCAGCGAGGTCTTCACCCATGTGCTCTCGGCCACCGGCCGGCGGCCGAACCTGAACCTCGATCTGGCGGCCGCCGGCGTCGACGTCGCGTCGGGCAAGGTGCCGGCGTTTGATCCGTTGACGATGCAGATCGGCGAGAGCGGTATCTTCCTCGCTGGCGACGTGACCAACGACCGCCCGCTCTTGCACGAGGCCTCCGACGAAGGCCGCATCGCGGGGCACAACGCGGCCCGCTATGCCCGCTTGGGCGCCGACAGCGCCCGCCGCCACGCCCGCCGCACGCCGCTGGCGGTCGTCTTCACCGACCCGCAGATCGCCATCGTGGGCCAGAGCTGGGCCGAGCTCGCCGAGCAGGACGTCGAGGTGGGCGAGGTCAGCTACGAGAACCAGGGGCGGGCCCGGGTCATGGGCCGCAACCGGGGCCGGGTGCGCATCTACGGCGACCGCAAGAGCGGGCTCTTGCTGGGGGCGGAGCTGTTCGGCCCGGCGGTCGAGCACACCGCCCACCTGCTGGCCTGGGCGATCCAGAGCCGGCTGACGGTGGCCGACGCGGTGCGCATGCCGTTCTATCACCCGGTGGTCGAGGAGGGGATCCGCACGGCCCTGCGGGACCTCGCGGCGAAGCTCAAGATGGCCGATCCCATCGAGCTGAAGTGCATCGACTGCGGGCCGGGCAGCTGACCCGGCGCGGCCTCACCGGCGTCAGCCCTCGGCGGAGCGGGCGGGGCGATCCGAGCGGCGGTCCTGCTCGCGCAGCTGCACGATGGTCCACTGCACCGCGACGATGCAGACGGTGATGAAGCTGGCCACCAGCGCCACCTTCAGCGCCGCGGGGCCGAGGAAGGTCAGCACCATCAGCACCAGCGAGTAGGTCTCGCGCTTGGCGAGGAACTCGAAGCGGGCGCAGAACCGCTGGAACCAGCTCTGGTCTTCGGCGTTGGTGAACTGGATGGCGAGGTGCGTGCCCTGACCCGAGGCCAGCAGCTTGCGATAGAGGCTGATGCAGGTCATCCAGCCGAGCACGAAGGTCGCCAGCCCGATCTGCCACCACATCGCGTCGCCGCTGAGGCGATATAGCGTGATGCCCAGCGCGAGCTGGTAGCACAGGTTGATGATGTCGTCGGAGACGGTGTCGAACCACTGCCCGACGTCGCTGTGCTTGAACTTGAGCCGCGCGATCTCGCCGTCGCAGCCGTCGAGCATCGACGAGGTCTGGTAGAGCACCCCGCCCAGCGCCAGCAGCCACAGGCTCTCGGGGCCGGCGAGCAGCGTCACCGCCGCGGCGGCGAGCCCCACCAGCAGCGCGAAGGCGGTCATGTGATTGGGCACCATGCCGGTGTTCATCACCCGCCGGGTGACCGCCTTGCTGAAGCGGCGGTTGATATGCCGGCTGACGAAGCCGTCGGTGGGCTTGGTCAGCGAGTCGAAGAGCAGCTTCTCGGCGTGGCCGATGGTATCGGGGGTGTCGACGTCCTGCCACCACGCCCCGCCGATGTCGGCGGTGCGGGCCAGCTTGCGCGCCGCCAGCCGCTGCACGCCGTCGGACAACGAGGTGTCCCCGCGATCGGCGTAGACCTGCTCCAGCTCGTCGAACAGCGCCGGATCGCAGCGGAAGACGCCGGTGTCGACCGCGTCGAACGCGTCGAGCTGCTTGCCGATGCGCACGATGCGTTCCTGGACGTCGGTGACCACCTTGGTCGCGTCGTCCATGTCGAAGATGGTGTCCAGCTTGCGATCGACCGCGAGCACCAGCCCGCCGCGGGCCGGCTCGTCCTGCAGGGTGCGGTAGATCGAGGCGTCGACGACGTGGTCGGCCATCAGCAGGAAGAACTCGCCCTCGACGTAGGGTGCGGCCTTGAGCACGCTGACCCCGTTGCCGAGGTGATAGTCCGGGTTCTCGGCCCAGACGATCTCGAGCCCGTCGAGGTCGGCATCGCCCTTCAGCTCGGCGCGCACCTGATCGCCGTCGCAGCCGACCACCACCACGAAGCGGGTGATGCCGGCCTTGCGCGCGGTGAGCATCGCCCGTTTGAGCAGGGTCAAGCCGCCCACCCGCACCAGCGGCTTGGGCAGCGGCTGAGCCTCGCCGCGGATGCGGGTGCCCTTGCCAGCGGCGAGGATGACGGCCTGATCGATGTGCTGAGCGCTCATGTCGGGTCCTTTCGCGGCGCGGCCGGTGGAGCATCGCTGCTCCAGCGCGGTCCGGAGGCGGAGTGTCGCTCCTCCATCTCCGGCGTCGGGCTGTCCGGCACGCGTCCGTTTCGCGTCGGGCTCGGTCTTCGGGGCCAGTCGGCTAGCACGCCCCATGCCAGATCCCGGGCGCGACCGCCGGCGGTATAGTCCGCTGTGATCGTCGACGCAAGGGCTGCGGCCCATGAGTCCGCGCCGGGCCGGGCGGGAAGTTGGCGCCAACCGCCCGACGTGGCTAAGGTCGGGCGGTGAAATCGCTCAACCACATCGTCGGCGAGAACGTGCGCCGGGCCCGCAAGAACGCCGGCCTCAGCCAGTCGCAGCTCGCCACCCGCCTCGGCTGCCAGCAGCCGCTCGTCTCGCGCATCGAGACCGGCCTGATATCGGCGACCCTCGAGATGCTGATCGCCATCGGCGAGGCGACGGACGTGGCGCCGAGCCTGCTGCTGCCGGCCGACGACGAGCGCCTCGCCCGCACGGTGGCCGCCGCCTGGGTCGACAGCCCCGACAACGCCCGGATCTTGATCCAGGCGGGGCTCGATATGCTCGAGCGGGTGATGGGACCCGCCGCCGAGCCGTTCATCGAAGCGTCTGCACCGCCCGCTGCTGCGCCGCCGCCCGATGAGGATGATTGACCGGGACCCACGTCACCCCCAGCAGCACCGCGCCCTTCGGCCCCAGCGCCGCCTCGACCCCGGCCCGTCCGGCCTGAACCCGCCCGCCCTGACCGTGAATCACGCAGCCGTCGCCGCCCACGAAGCGCCAGGCGGTGTCGACGCCCGCCGCCAGCGCCGTCGGATCGACCGGCACGTCCACCGAGACCGGCTCGCCCTTCGAGCGCCCGCAGCACGGCGCGAACGCCCGCGCCATGGCGCGCCCGTCGACGTTCATGAAAGCGAAGCGCTCGACCGCGACGTTGGCCGGATCGGGGCGGCGCGCGGCCGGTAGACCGGCGAAGGCCGCCGCCAGCGCCGCGTCGGCCACGCGCTTTGGCGGCGGCAGCCCCGGCGCGGCCACCGTCAGCGCCCGCGCGCGGATCCGCTCACCGCGCGGGCCGACCCGGCGCAGCGTCGCGGTCAACCCGACATAGGTCCCGAGGACCGAGCGCACCACCAGCCGATGCGTCTGCTCGAAGCGCGACGCCTCGCCCTTCTCCGGCGGCGCCATGGTGGCCGGGAAGCCGGCCCAGACCCGCTTGGCGCCGGTGGTCAGATCGCGCCCGAGCAGCATGTCCCACTCGCGATCGACGACGCCGCCCGGGCCCTGCTCGCGCACGGTGCGCGGCACGCTGGCCAGCGCCCAGAGGGTCTCCGGCGCGCCCACGACGAGGCCCGGGGCGACCTCGGCGGTGGTGCGGGCGCCGATGCGCACGTCGAGCGTCTGGTAGATCGGCCCATCGGCGCCGTCCCGACGGATGTTGGCCCAGGCCCGGCAGACGGTGCCTTCGGCGGGCGCCGTAGAGGCCACGGGGGCCATCGGGGGCGGCGTTCGGGTCGAGGGGGCCGGCGCAGGGGTCGCCGGTATCGGCTCGGGCGCTGGCGGGGCCGCTGGGGGCGCTGGCGGCGGTGTTTCGACGGGGATCGAAGGCTGTGGCGGCTGCGGCGGTGCTACGGGCGCGTCCGGTGGCTCGATCTGCACCCTGGCGGGCGGCGCGGGCGCGGGCGCGGGCGGCGCGGGCGGCGCTGGATCCGCCGGCGGCGGCGACGGCGCGTCGACGGCTGACGGGGGCTCGACGGGCGGGGGTCGAGGCGGCGCGGGCGCTCCGACCGTCGGACTCGGCGGGGGCGGCGCGTCCTCCGACGGGGGCTCTGGCACCATCGCTGCGGGGATCGGCCCGCCGCCCAACGCAAACGACAGGACCGCCAGCGGCGGCGCGGGCCGATCCGCGCGCTGCAGCGCCACCGTCCAGCCGCCCAGGTCGCCCTTGCGCACCCGCTTGCGCGACCATGTGCGCCAGCGTCGGCTGCGCCCCACGTTCAGCTCGGCGGTGAACACCGCCTTGCCGTCGCGGCGCCAGACCATCTCGACGGGCAGCGGCTCGCCGCGGTTCTCGATGACCGCGTAGGCCCAGAGGGTGCCCACGTCGAGCCCGAAGCGCTGCCCCTCGCCGACGCAGTCCTTCTCGGCGACGTCGGCGCAGGCCACGAAGCGGGTGATCGTCGGCCCCTCGGCCGCGGCGGCCAGCGGCAGGCAGAGCAGGGTCACGCCCAGCAGTGCCCGGGCCCACCATCGAATCATCTGCTGCACAGCGCCTCCGTTCGCGTCGGGCGGATGGTGCCACCGCCGGCCGCCGGTCGCCAGCGCCGCGGCCCCTTGTGCCGGGCCCGGCGCTGGGGGACAGTGGGCCGAATCGCATCGCCCGGAGTCCGTCATGCGCTACGCCCTGATCGCCGCCGCCTGCCTCGCGCTGCTCTTCGGGTGCCGCAACCGCGGCGCGCCGCCGGCCGACGGCGTCGAGACCGCCGCCAAGCCCCCGCCGGCGCGGCCGGTGGCCGATCCCAAGGCCGAGATGCTCGGCGCCTGGACGGTGGACGTCGAGCGGCTGCCCGAGCAGGAGAACTTCAAGGCGATGCCCGAGCAGCAGCGCACGCTGGCGCTGGAGATGGCGCGCAACCTGCTCGCGTCGATGACGGTGCGCTTCGAGCCGCACAGCTACTCGATCACCACCGCCGGCAAGACCGTCGGCGGCACGTGGCGGGTGGTCACCCAGCGCGGCGGCACGCTCGAGCTCGAGCTCTCCGAGGCGCCCGAGGGCGAAGGCGATCCGGTCATCGAGCGGATGACGCTGCAGGTCGACAGCCGCGGGCTGTTGATGATCGCCGCCGAAGACGAGGCGCTGCCCCTGCGGCGCAAGGCGGAGGAGCCGGCGCCGGCCGAGGCGCCCGCCGAATAGATTCACCGCGCGGCGGCGAGCACCGCCCGGCGCAGCGCCGGATCGGACCAGTCGCGGGCGCCGTCGATCCGCGCCACCAATCGGCCGTCACGCACCACGAACGTCACCGGCAATGTCTGCACGTCGAGCCCATCGGCGACGGCGCGCGCGCTTGCGCGGCGCAGGGCGGGGGAGAGCGGATCGCCGACGAAGCCGCGGATCGCGCGCCAATCGGGGTCGGTGGCGACGGCCAGCACGGGCACGGGCGACGCGGCGGCGAAGCGCAGCAGATCGGGCAGCTCGTCGCGGCACGGCGGGCACCATGTGGCCCAGATGTGCAGCACGAGAGGGCCGTCGGGCAGCGGCGCGGCGCGATCGGCGGCGTCGAAGACGGTGAGCGCGGGCAGCGGGCGATCGACGGCGCCGAGCGGCGGGTCGTCGGCGTTCAGCGTCCGCCAGCCGAGCCACAGCGCGAGCTGAACCGCCGCGAGCAGCAGCAGCAACCGCACGAGCTTCACGGCGCGTCCGCGGGGGTCGTCTTCGGGCCGAGCAGGTCGTAGAGCGCGGGCAGAAGCACCAGCGTGGCCACCAGCGAGGTCAGGATGCCGCCGATGACCACGGTGGCCAGCGGCCGCTGGATCTCGGCGCCGATGCCGGTGTTGATCGCCATCGGCACGAAGCCCAGCGCGGCGACCAGCCCGGTGGTGAGCACGGCCCGCAGCCGGGTCGCCGCCGCGTCGCGGATGGCGCGCGTCCGGTCGATGCCGCGCGCCATGACCTGACGAATGCGGGCGACGAGCACGAGCTGACCCAGCACCGCGACGCCGGCCAGGGCGATGAAGCCCACGGCGGCCGAGATCGAGAAGGGCAGGCCGCGGATCGCCAGGCCGGCGATGCCGCCGATGGCCGCGAAGGGCACCCCGCTGAAGACCAGCGCCGCGTCGCGCAGGGCGCCGAAGCTGATGTAGAGCAGGCCGAAGACGAGCAACAGCGCCAGCGGTACGACGACCAGCAGCCGGTCGCGGGCGGCTTCGAGGTGCTCGAACTGGCCGCCGTAAGTGATGGCATAGCCCGGCGGCAGCACCAGCTCGGCGGCGAGCGCGGCCTGCACGTCGGCGACGAACGAGCCGATGTCGCGCCCGCGCACGTTGGCCTGCACCGCGATGCGCCGGCGTCCCCACTCCCGGGTGACCGTCGACGGGGCTTCGACCCGCTCGATGCGCGCGAGCTGGCGCAGCGGGATGCGCTGCCCGTCGGGGGTGGGCACCAGCAGCTGCTCGAAGAGGCGCGGGTCGGCTCGATAGCGACCGTCCAGGCGCAGCGCGAGGTCGAAGCGGCGCTGGCCGTCGACGATCTCGCCGACCGGGCGCACGCCGAGGGTTTCGACCAGGGTCAGGACGCGGTCGGCGTCGACGCCGTGGCGGGCGATGGCGTCGCGGTCGACGGTCACCTGCATCACCGGCTGGCCGGTCAGCTGATCGACGGTGACGCCCGCGGCGCCCGGCAGGCCCTCGACGATGCGCGCGGCCTCGGCGGCGAGTACCTCGAGCACCTCGAAGTCGTCGCCGAAGAGCTTGATGCCCAGATCGGCCCGCACGCCAGCGGTGATCTCGTTCATGCGCAGCTCGATGGGCTGGGTCAGGATGGCCCGCATGCCGGGCATCTGCTCGAGGTCGGCGGCGATTGCGGCCATCAGCCCGTCTTGCGTCTCGGCCCGGGTCCAGCGGTCGCGCGGGTGCAGGGTCATGAAGACGTCGCTGACCTCGATGCCCATCGGATCGGTGGCCACCTCGGCGGTGCCGGTGCGGGTCCAGATGTGGGCGATCTCGTCGGGGTAGCGATCGAGCAGGCGCTTCTCGATCTGCGTGCCGTAGCGCACCGACTCGGTCAGCGAGACCCCCGCCAGTCGCACCGTATTGACCACCACCGCCTGCTCCATGAGCCGCGGCACGAAGGCCGAGCCGAGCGTCGTCGCGAGCCAGGCGGCGTTGCCCAGCAGCAGCAGCGCGACGGCGATGACCGCGACCCGCGCCCGCAGGACCCGATCGAGCGCCGCCCGGTAGATGCGCTGCAGGTGGCGGATGAGCCACGGCTCGCGGTGTTGGCCGCGGCGGCGGGTGAGGGCGAAGCTGGCCAGGACCGGCATCAGGGTCAGCGAGATGATCATCGAGCCGCCGAGGGCCAGCAGCACGGTCATCGCCATCGGGCGGAAGAGCTGGCCCTCGATGCCTTCGAGCGTGAGGATCGGCAGGTAGACGATGGCGATGATCAGCTCGCCGAAGAGCGTGGGCTTGCGCACCTCGACCGCGGCGTCGCGCACGATGTCGATCAGCGGGCGGCCGGTCTCGTCTTCGTCGACCCGGCGGGCGGCGTTCTCGACCATGATCACCGAGCTGTCGACCACTAGCCCGAAGTCGATGGCGCCGAGGCTCATCAGGCTGCCGGCGATGCCCAGGCGCAGCATGCCGTCGAAGGCGAAGAGCATCGACAGCGGGATGGCCAGGGCCACGATCAGGCCCGCGCGCAGGCTGCCGAGCAGCGCGAAGAGCACCGCGACGACGAAGAGCGCGCCTTCGAAGAGGTTCTCCTGCACGGTCTCGAGCACCGCGTCGACCAGATCGGTGCGGCGGTAGACCGGGGTGACCGAGACCCCCTCGGGCAGCGTCTGGCGCACCTGGGCCAGCCGCGCGTCGAGGGCCCGGGTCAGCGCGTGGCTGTTGTGGCCCATGAGCATGAAGCCCAGCCCGAGCACCGCCTCGCCGCGGCCCTCGGCGGTCACCGCGCCGCGGCGGATCTGGTGGCCCTCTTCGACCCGCGCGACGTCTTCGACGCGGATCGGCACCCCGTCGCGGGCGGCGATGACCACCCGGCCGATGTCTGCGGGGCGCAGCAGCCCGATGCCCTGCACGACGCGGCCCTCGCCGCCCTGCTCGACGATGCCCCCGCCGGCGTTGCGGTTGTTGCGCCGCAGGGCCTCGGCGACGTCGTCGAGGGTGAGGTCGTGGGCCAGCAGCTTCTCGGGGTCGAAGACGACGTGATGCTGCTTCTCGAAGCCGCCCCAGGTGTTGATCTCGGCGACGCCGGGGGTCTGCAGCATCTGCGGCCGGATGACCCAGTGGTGCAGCGTGCGCAGCTCGGCGGTGGACAAGGTCTCGCTCTCGACGAGGTATTGGAAGACCTCGCCGAGGCCGGTGCTGACCGGGCCCAGGGTCGGCGGCTCGACGCCGTCGGGCAGGTGCACCGGCGCGACCCGCTCGGTGACGACCTGGCGGGCGAGGTAGATGTCGGTGTCTTCTTCGAATTGCGCGGTGATCTGCGAGAAGCCGAACTTGCTGATCGAGCGGACCTCGACCAGCCCGGGCAGCCCCGAGATCGCCTGCTCGAGCGGCGCGGTGATCTGGCGCTCGATGTCGAGCGGCGCCAGCGACGGGGCCACCGTATTGAGCTGGACCTGCGGCGGCGTCGTATCGGGGTAGGCGTCGAACGGCAGCCGGCGCAGGGCGTCGAGGCCCAGCGCGACGAGCGCCAGCGTGGCGCAGATCACCGCGGCCCGATGGCGCAGGCAGAGGCCGATCAGGCGGGCGAGCGGATCGGCGGGCGCGGCGGAGCTCATTCGCCGGCGCCCTCCACTTCGCAGCAGCCGGCGCCGATGGCGTCGCGGGTGAGCTCGGTGCGCAGCAGGAAGGCGCCATTGACGACCACCGGCGCGTCGGGCGGCACATCACCGGCGATCTGCACCCGCCGCCCGTCGCTGCGGCCGAGCTTCACGATGTGCGGGGTGTAGATGCCCGGCGCCTGCCGCACGAAGAGCACCGCGGCGTCGCCGAGGCGCTGGATGGCGGCGGTGGGCACGGTGAGCGCGTCGGCCGGCGGCTGCACGGCGATCGAGGCGCGGGCGAAGGCGCCGGCCCGCAGGTGGCCCTCGGGATCGGGCACGACGACTCGGGCGGTGATGGCCCGGGTGCGGGGGTCGATCTCGGCGGCGACGTAGTCGACGGTACCCCGCGCGGGCACGGGCTGGCCGGTGATGGTCAACTCGACGGTCTGGCCCGGCGCGATGGCGGCGGCGCGATCCTCGGGCACGTCGACGAGGGCCCACTTCTCGCGGGGGTCGACCACGGTCGCCAGCGAGACGGTCTGGTCGGCGAAGGTGCCCAGGACCGCCGGTCGGCGCACGACGACGCCGTCGATGGGCGCCCGCACGACGAAGCGCCCGTCGCCCTCGGCGCCGCCGATGCGCAGCCCGCCCTCGATGGCCTTCAGCGCGGCGCGGGCCTCTTCGACGTCCCGGCGGGCGGCGCGCACCTGACTCCGGCTGGCGATGGCGCTCTCGGCGAGCGTCTCCTGGCGGCGCAGCTCGGCCCGCGCGGCGTCGAGCCGCGCCCGGGTGGCCCGTCGGCGCGCCTGCAGGTCGCCGATGCGGGCGCTCTCGAGCACGAACAGCGGCTGGCCGGCCTCGACCTTCGCCCCCAGATCGACCTCGACGGCGCGCACGATGCCGGCGACCGGCGCCCGGATGTCGGCCAGGCGGTTGCGGTCATGATCCAGGCGGGCGGGGGCGTCGATCCGCTCGGCGATGCCCCCGCGCACGGCGGGTACGGTCGTGATGCCTGCCACGGCGGCGATCCCCGGGTCGCGGAAGCGGATCCGGGTGCCCGGCGCGATGGCGCTGCGTCCGTGGCCGGCTTCGGGGTCGGCTTCGGGCGGCGCCGGCTCGGCGGGCGCGTGGTGCGCGTCGTGAGCCGGGTGATGCTCGCCGGGATCGTCGGCGTAGATGTTGATCATCGGCGGGGGCAGGGGATTGCACGTCGGGCAGACCGACTCGGGCAGCTTGTGCTCTTCGCAGTAGTCGCCCGCCTTCTTGAACGCGGGCAGCAGGTGCGGGTTGCAGATCGTGCACATCGACTCGGGCACGTCGTGGGGCGGGCACCAGTCGGCGGCGCTGGCCTCGGCGGGCCGCTTGGGCGCGGTCGTCGGGGCGGCGGTGGTCGTGGCGCGGGTCGGCGGGGGCAGGGGGTTGCACGTCGGGCAGACCGACTCGGGCAGCTTGTGCTCGCGGCAGTAGTCGCCGGCGGCCATGAAGCGCGGCAACAGCGGCGGATTGCACAAGGTGCACATCGACTCGGGCACCGCGTGCGGCGCGCACCAGTCGGCGGGATTCGCCTGCGCGGGGCGCGTGGGCACAGCGCTGGCCTGGGCCACTTCGGGCGCCGGTTTCGGCGAATCAGCCGGCGCGCAACCCCAGCCGAGCGCGGCCAGCACCCAGACCACCTGCCTCCAACGGCCGAGGCGGCCCGCTTCGAGACCTACGCCGCGTCGGTTCATCGTGCAGCCTCCTCGACCGTGCGATCCGCCGTCGGCGGACCCGCTCGCCGGGTCAATCGCGCCCGCGCGCGATGGTATTCGGCCCGGGCGTCCAGCGCGGCGTTCTCGGCCTCAGTTCGGGCGCGCCGAATCTGGAGGCGCGTCATCAGATCGATCTCGCCGCGCCCGTAGGCGGCGTCGACCCGCTCGTCGTGGGCCTGCAGCGGCGCCAGGCCCTCGCCGAGCAGCCGTGCGCGGGTGAAGCTGCGCTCGACCTCGGCCCGGGCATCGAGCAGCGCCGCCTTCAGATCTGCGGCGAGCGCCGCGCGGGCCGCCTCGGCGTGGCGCACGTCGACCCGCGCGCGGGCGATCTCGGCGTCGGCGCCGCGCCAGAGGGGCAAGGGCAGGCCGACGCCGGCCGACCAGATGTCGGCGTCGGGCTCGTGTCCGCCCCCCGCCTCGCGGGTGAAGCCGATGGCCACTGTCGGATCGGGCCAGCCGGCGCGCTCGGCGGCCGCCAGACGGGATCGGACGGCGGCGATGCGCCGGTCTGAGGCCACGAGAGCCGGGTGCCCCTCGAGCCGCGCGAGCAGCGCCGCGGCCGGCGCGGGCTCGGCGAGCGGCGGCAGCGCGGGGGTGATCGGGGGCACGACGGGCGCCGGCCAGCCGATGCGCACCGCGAGGCGACCGCGGATGGCGATCTCCCGCTGCTCGGCGTCGACGCGCAGGGCGTGGGCGCTGCGCTGCTCGACCTCGGCGAGGATGAGATCGGCGCCGGGCGCCGCGCCGGCCTCGACCCGTCGGCGCGCGGTCTCGGTCAGGCGATCGGCCAGCGCGGCCGCCTCGCTGGCCCATGCGTGCCGCTCGGCGGCGAGCCATGACTCGACCGCCGCCGCCTCGACCTCGGCGCGCAGGCGCCAGCGGGCCGCCGACAGCGCCGCCGTCGCCTGCTCGCCGAGGGCGCGGGCCGCCGCTCGCCGCAAGCCACGCTCGCCCGAGACGTCGATCGGTTGGGCCAGCCGCACTTCGAAGTCGAGGCCGCTGTGTGCGCCGCGCCGGCGCAACCCGACGCCCAGCTCGACCTCGGGATCGTCCGGGGCCCAGGGCTGCGCGGCGCGGCGTTCGGCGTCGGCCCGGGCGCCATCGACCGCGGCCAACGCGAGCGCCGGCGCGTGCCCGGCGGCGTGGGCGTGCAGCGCCGCCACGGTGATCGACTCGGCCGATGCCGCGGCCGGCGGCGCCCACAGGGCCGCGGCGAGGAGCGTGACAGCCAGCATGGGTCAGCCGTGCCCGATCCAGGTCTCGACGGCGTGGTGGAAGTGATCGAGCAGGCCTTCGCCGCCCACGTGCGGGGCGACGAGCGCCAGCGTCAGCAGCGCCAGCGCCAGCAGCCCGCCGCGGCCGCCGCGGGCGGGGCCGATCCCGTCCAGCAGCAGCGTGATGCGCAGGCGCAGCGTCGCGCCGTCGTGCGCGCACAACGTGGCCATACCCGGCCGTGGCTTGCCGACCGCTTGCACCAGGCTCTGCGCGAGCGCCAGCGGGTCGGCGCCGAGGGCCACGGCCTGCCGATCGCAGGCCGCCTCGCGGGCGTCGCGCCAGCGGTCGGCGTCGGCGGCGAGCCAGCGTCGCGCCGGGTTGAGCCACAGCGCCGCCCGCAAGAGCCCCTGGCGCAAGACATCGCGCCCGGCCGCGTGGGCCGCCTCGTGCAGCAGCGCCGCCCGCAGCCGCTCGATGTCGTCCTCGGCCAGCGCGCTCTCGACGAAGTCGGCCCGCACCGCGACGACCGGTCGCAGCGCGCCGAACGTGAACACCGCCGGCAGCGTGGCCTCGTCGACGAGCCAGATCGGCCAGCGTCGCAGGCCGGGTGTCTCGGCGACGACCTCCGCGAGACGTCGCGCCAGCGGCCCGCCGGTCATCCGTCGGATCGGACCGACGCCGACGAAGCCGTGGCGCCGGGCGAAGGCGACGAGCACGGCGATGCCGCCGACGAGCAGCATGACGTCGATGCAGGCGTCGGCGACGTGCTCGACGCGACACGCGGCGGGCGCGTGCGCCGGCTCGAGCTGGTGCAGCGCGGCCGAGAGCAGCCAGAGCAGCGGCGCGGCGGCGGGCAGGGCGAGCCAGGCCCAGGTGGTGCCGTCGCCGAAGTCGGCCCAGGCCGTCGTCTGTCGGCGGCGGGCCAGCGCTTGACGCGCCACGGCGGTGAGCGCCGGCGTCAAGACGCACAGGACGAGCGCCAGCGCGCTGAGGGGGAAGACGAACTCAGCCATCGCCGTCCCCCGCGCGCGCGACCCGACGGGCTCGGATGAGGGCTTCGAGGCGCTCGAGCTCGCCGTCGTCGACCTCGGCGACCTGCTCGACGAGCAGCGCCATCGCCGTGCGCCGACCGACCGGCGGCAGGCTGGAGAGCACGTCGCGGGTCGCCTGCTCGATGAAGCCTTCGCGGGTCATGCGCGCCCGGTACACATAGCGCCGGCCGTCCTTGCGCCGGTCGAGCAGCCCCTTGTCGTGCAGCCGCGACGTGGTGGTCATCACGGTCGTGTACGCGATGGGCCGCAAGGCTTCGAGCGCGCGGTGCACGTCGGCGACGGCGAAGTCTTCGGCGTCGAGCCCCCAGACGATCTCCATGATCTCGGCTTCGAGGTCGAAGAGCGAGGCCCGCAGGCCACTCTCTTCGGGGCGGAAGCGCATGCCTTTCATCCGGTGCTCCTCGGCGAACTACGATCGGCGATCGTAGATGACCGGGATAAACTACGAGTGGCGATAGTAGTGAGTCAAGTCGATGTATCGCCCGCCAGCGCGGCGGTCAGTCGGGCGCGCAGCGGCAGACGAAGCTGTCGAAGGGCTGACCGCAGCCCGCCTGCACCGGCTCGTGGGCGCACATGCCGACCATGCTGTTCCACGCCGCGTCGCAGCGCCAGCCGTGCTGACCGCAGAAGCCGGCGCAGTCGATGGCCATCGGCGCTTCGAGATAGAACTCGCAATACGGCCCGGGCCCGTCGCGGGCGGCGCAGAAGAACGAGTTGCCCGGCAGCACGAAGCCGTCGCACGCGGGGTTGGCGGTGCAGGCGCCGTCCGCGGTGCAGGTGCCGATGTCGTTGCACGGGCTGCCCACGTCGGCCCGCACGACCTCCGGCGGGATCTCGTCTTCGCAGCCGAGCAGCGCGGCGCAGGGCCCGGGCGCGACCTCGGCTTCGAGCAGGGTGAAAGGCTCGTCGCAGTAGTCGTACTCGTCGTCGTAGCACCGGCCGACGTCGAGGCAGCGACCGCCCGAAGGGAACCGGTAGTGGCCGAAGCAGCGCACCGCCTCGCCGTCGAACTCCGACTCGTAGAGCGTGTAGACGTCGCAGTCGAGTTCGGGGCAGGTGTCGTCGTCTTCGGGCGCGACCAGCTGCCCGTCGTCGGTGCACGCCACGCACGGCAGATCGGGCAGCTCGCATGGGGGCTCGACGGGCTCGGCATCGGGCGCCCCGTGGTCGGGCAGCGCCAGGTCGGGCAGGGTCAGGTCGGGCAGGGCCAGATCCGGCGGCGGCTGCATGTCGCGGCGGCTGTCGGGCCGGCCGCGATCGGGGATCGGCGGCGGCTCGGCGTCGGGGCCGCTCGTCATGTCGCCGCCGTCGCCGAGCGGGACCACCGGCAGACTGTCACCCAACGTCGGGCAGCCGCTCGCGAGCAGCGCGGCGGCCATCAGCGCGAGCCGGCGCATCACCAGCGCACCCCGAAGCCGACGCCGCCCGGGCCCACCGTGACCGTCGCCCCGTCGTCTTCGAGCAGCCAGCCGCCGATGGCCAGGCCGGCCAGGGTCAGCGACAGCGCCAGCCCGATGTAGGCGGTCACCCCCAGCGCGTCGGTGGTATTGCGGGCGTCCTCGAAGCGGCGGCGGGCGTCTTCGGCGTCTTCGGGTCGGTTGGCGCGGCGCAGCGCGACGTAGTCGGCCTTGGCGTCGGCGCGCTCGGCGTCGGCGCCCATGGCCAGCGCGTAGACGACGCCGGTGCCCGCCGCGGCGATGCCCGCGGCGATGGCGCTGCGCAGCATCCAGCCCGATCCCGCGGGCGGCTCGGGCGCGCACAGGAGCTGCGTCTCGGCCATGCGGGTTCGCGCGGTGCGGGCCAGCTCGGGGTCGGGCGTCGACGCGACCACCTCGCGGTAGGCCGCGACCGCCCGGCACGCGGCGTCCGGCTGGCCCTGCTCGGCGAGGCGTTGAAGCGCGAAGCCCGCGTTGAAGCGCAGATCGACCGCGTCGGACCGGCAGGCGTCCCGGCGGGCGGCGGCCTCGAACGCGTTGGCGGCGTCGGCGAAGCGGCCGGCGTCGAGCGCTTCGATGCCCGCGTCGAAGCATGCGCTCGCCGCAGCGGGCGGCGCCCACAGGAGCGGGATCAGCGCGAAGATCGACCGGGCGGGGCTGTGCATCGCCGCAGTCTACACTCGGGTCGCCCTCGGACCGAAACGCCGAGCGCAGGCGAGCCCGCTCTACGGCCGATCGCCGGTGACGCAGTTGCCGGGCAGCGCCAGCCGGCACCGTCGACGATGGGCGCTGCGTCGCAGCCGGGCCGAGGCCGGATCGAGGCGCGCGAGGCGCTCGACGAGGGTCGACGCGTCGTCGCAGCGGCAGGTCTCGAAGGCGTCGGCGATCTGCGTCTCCAGCCGGCGCGCCATGATGACCCGTGGCTCGGGGGCGCCGGCGTCGGGCGCAGCGGGCGCAGGCGCGGCGGGCGCGGGCTCGGGCTCGGGCGCGAGCTGGGCCCGCCGATCGGATCGTCGGCTCGGCGGCGACGGCCTGGGTTTGCGGGCGGGCCGCCGCGTGGCCGCGGTATCGGCTCCGCTCTCGGCCTCCGGCTCGGTCGCCGCATCGGGCGCCGCGTCTTCCGGCACCGCGGCGTCCTCGGCGGAGGACACCTGCACCACCGGCATCGTCGGCGGCGGCGTCGCGATCGGCGTCACCCGGGCCGGCGCTGCGGGCGGCGGGCGCAGAACCTGCGGTGGCGCCTGCGGCTGCGTGCCCGCCGAGAGCCGAAGCACGTCGCCGTCGACCTCGTCTTGCGCGACCCAGAGCGTGACCGCGGCCGTCGCGACCGCCAGGGCGACCGCCAGCAGCGCCACCAGCCCCAGCGAGGCCCGCCGCGGGCGCGCAGCGGTGGTGATGCTCGGCGCCGCGTCGCTCGGCCAGGACGGCGCGGGCGGCATCGACGGCGGCGTGAAGGTCGGGCTCGGCGGGGTCTGCGGCTGCGCCGGGTGGTCGCTCATTGCGCCCCGGACCGGCGGCTGCGAGAGCGGCGGCGTAGGCGTCGACGCGGGTGGGCCCGCGGCGCCGAGCGGGCCCGTCATCCGCCGGGTCGGGAACGGCGCCGATGCGCCGCGCGCGGCGACGAGCAGCGCGTCGGCCATGGCCTCGGCGCTGGGGAAGCGATCGGCCGGCTCACGGGCCATCGCCCGCAGCGCGACCGCGCCCAGGCCGGCGTGGGCCGTCGCCGGCAGCGGCGGCGGATCGTCGTGCAGCTGCGCCCGCAGGACCTGTTTGATCGTGCCCCGATACGGCCGCTGCCCCGCCAGCATCTGGTAGAGCACGACGCCGACGCTGTACAGGTCGGTCGCCGGGCTCACCGGCGTCAGCGCCACCTGCTCGGGCGCCATATAGCCCGGCGTGCCCACCAGCACGCCGGCGCGGGTCAGCCGGGTATGGCTGTCGGGATCGAGCAGCTTGACCACGCCGAAGTCGAGCAGCCGCGCCTCGACCCGCCGCGGACCGCGGGCCACCATGATGTTCGCCGGCTTGACGTCCCGGTGCACCAGCCCCAGGGCGTGGGCCTCGGCCAGCGCGTCGAGCACGTCGCCGATGAGGTCGACCGTCTCGTCGAGCGGCGGCACCCCGCGCTTGAGGTGCGCGGTCAGCACCTCGCCGTCGACGAACTCCTGCACCATGTAGGGGTTGCCGTCGTGGTCCCGCCCGAAGTCGAGCAGCTTGACCACCGCCGGATGCCGCAAGCGGGCCTGGGCCTTCGCCTCGCGGCGGAAACGCCGCTCGACGCCCTCGCCGGGCGTGGCCATGACCTTGATGGCCACCTCGCGCTCGAGCTGCAGATGCAGGCCGCGGTAGACGGTGCCGTGGCCGCCGCGGCCGACGCGGGCGATCACCTGATAGCGGTCGTCGAGCACCCGCCCGACCAGGCTGTCGCCTGCGCTCACGATCTCCCCCGACGGCATTCTGGCACGCGCATCATAGCGCACGACGGGCCGGGCCCCTACGGGTTCAGCACCGCGTCGAAGGCCCGGATGAGATCGGCGAAGACGTTGGCCGGGTCGTCGATCCCCAGCGCCGGATCCCAGCTCCACGCCGTATCGCGGCCCGACATCTGCCCCGGCGCCTCGAAGTCGCCCAGCATGAAGCCCGCCAGCTCGAACGAGGCCACCTCGTCGAACCACGCCTGCGCGATCTGCCGCCGGTCGGGCACGGGCAGGGCGGCCGGCAGCCGGGCGGTGATCACCAGCGGGCGCCCCTCGCCGGCGGCGACGACCCCGTGCCCGCGGATCCAGGCGGCCCCGGCGTTGGACAGCGCGTTGGCGTCGCCGGCGAAGCCGAGCGCGATGGGATCGACGGTGATCGTCGCGAAGTCGATGGCCGGCAGGCGCAGATAGCGCTGCCAGCCCAGCTGATGCGTGCCGTCGAGCAGCGCGCCGGCGCCGATGTCCTGCAGCGTGACCCCCGCCATGCCATACGGCTGGGGGTTGATGTCATAGCCGGTATCGCCGGTGGCGATGAGCTGGCGCGGCGCGTTGGCCACGATGACCGGCAGTACGTCGGCGTAGAACTGCGAGACGCCCTCACCGGTGCCGTCGTCGTAGACCCCGATGGCGTCGACGTCGTCGAGGATGAGCCAGCCCATGATGCTCGGATCATCGCGATAGGGCAGATCGCTGCGCCGGTTGAGCCGGCTGACGATCGTGCGCACGTAGGCCTTGAACTGCTCGCGGGGCAGGCCGACGCCGAAGAACGCCTGCCAGTCGGCGGGGTTGGCCCCGGGCAGGGCGGCCCAGTTGAGGTACTGCGGCGGCCCGCCGTAGGTGGTGCCGCCGTCGCCGAGCGACAGCAGCAGCTTGATCCCGGCGATGCCCGCCTGCTCGACGATCAGATCGAGCGCGTCGAGCCCGGCCTCGGTCAAGACACCCGGCTCCTGCTGGATGACCGTCGGCGCGAACGGCCGATCGTCGTAGGCCCGGGTGCGCACCACCGTCGCGCCCATCTCGGCCGCCTGCGCGAGCAGCGGCCCCACCGCGTCGGGGTCGGATACCGCCACGTCGAGCAGGTCGGGCATCGCCACGCCGGCGAAGCGGAACGGGCTGCCGGCCTGCACGAACTGCCCCTCGATCATCTCGACGAAGGCGTCGATGCGCACGGTGACCGTCTCGCGATCTTCGAGGCCGTCCTGCACCGCGACCACCGTGAGCGTATGCACCCCCGGATCGAGCTGCACGGTGGTCTCGAAGCGCCGCCCGTCCACCAATATGAGCGGGATGCCCGGCTCTTCGTCGTCGACGAGCAGCCGCGCGCTGCCGCCGTCTGCGAGGCGGAAGACCTGCCCGATGACGTCCACCGAGCCGTCGAAGAGGATGCTGCCGTCGAAGGGCGCGGTGATCACCACGCTCGGCGGCTCGGGGCCCATGTCGGGCGGGTCGGGCTCGCCGCCGAAGCCGCCCTGACCGCCGGCGCCGCCGAAGCCGCCGTTGTCGGGCTCGAGCGACATGTCGAGATCGGGCCCGCTGTCGAAGGGCACCGACATATCGCGGGCCAGGCCCATATCGGACAACGGCAGGCACTCGCCGCCGATGCACATCTCGCGGCCGTAGGCGCAGAGCCGGTCGCCGCAGCGGATGACGTAGACCGACTGCACGCACTCCCCGGCGTACAGCGTCGTATCGCAGCGGAAGCCCTCGCGGCAGTCGTCGTCGGTCGCGCACGGGTTCACCGCGTCGCTGCACGAGAGGGCCAGCGCGGCGAACGCCAGCAAGGCCCAGGGGCGGAGTCGCACGTCGAGTCGCATCATGGCGCGCAGTATAGCCGAAGGCCGCCGATCGTCGCGCCGGTCGTCGACCCGATCTGCGAGCGCGGGCGCGCCGCCGGGGCACACCCCGTTCTCGGGCCCGGTACCGGCCCTGGCGCGAAGTGTCCGACCATCGTCGTCGACTGTCCTCAACCCGAGCGCGACGGATCGCTATCTTCATATGCGTACACGGCGCGGCCGACGACGGCTCACGCCGCGCACCGCATCACATCCATCGCCTGCGATGCCATCGATCGCATATGCCATGTCTGGAGTCAGCATGACTGCGTCCAACCCGTCGACCCTGCCGCTCGTGCCCCGGCCGCGCTGCCCCACCCGCCGCGCGCGCCACCGGCTGCGCTTCGAACGACCACAGCCCGTATCACGGTTCGACGAGCCGGCCCGGCGCGCGCTGGCCGCCACTCTATATCCCATCTTCCGGGCGTCATACGGCGAACTGCCGCTCGAGACCGTGCGCGACGAGATCATCTTCCGCGCGGGCGGCTACCTGACGCTGCTGCGCGACGCCGAGGGGGCGTTGATCGGCTTCGGCACGGCGCGCGTGCATGAACTCACCGTCGATGGCCGCACGCACGGCGTCTTCGAGGGCGGGGTCTACTGCCGCCCCGGCGTCAAGGGCGGCGAGGCCTTCGGGCTCTTCGCCCTGCGCGTCATCCTCGCCGAGCGCCTGCGTCACCCGCTGCGGTCGCTGCATCTGGTGGCCGAGATGCTGTCGCCGGTCTCCTACCGGCTGGCGCACCGCATCTTCGCGACGACCTATCCCGATCCCGAGAAGCCGACCCCGCCCGCGCTCGCCGCGGTGCTCGAGGCCGAGATCGAGTCCCGCGGGCTGCTGCGCCCCACCGAGCACCCGTTCGTGGCCCGCTACCCCGACCCGGCGCTGCCGGTGCGCATCGAAGACATCCGCCGCTCGGAGAGCCTGCGCGGCGACCCCGCGATCGACGCCTACCTGCGCTGGAACCCGCACTACGCCCAGGGCCACCTGCTGTGCACCATCACCCCGCTCGGCTGGCGTGATCTGGTCGCCGCCGCCCTGCGCCAGATCGTCGGTCGGCGGATCCGCTGTCGGCCCCGCCCACAGCTCGCCGCTTCCCCTGTCAGCTCCCCGGAGACCACCCGATGAACGCCCCTGTCATGCCGCTCACCACCGCCTGCCCCGTCAACGTGCACAACGAGTGGGACCCGCTCGAAGAGATCATCGTCGGCGTGCCCGACTTCGCCCGCGTACCCACGCCCGGGCCCGATCTCTTCGCGGTCGAGTACCACGAGCACCACGCGACGCCCGACCAGATCCCCAGCGGACCTTATGAACCGCGGGTGATCGAAGAGACCCGCGAAGACCTGGCGCACCTCGTCGCGGCGCTCGAAGGCCTCGGCGTCACCGTGCGCCGCCCCGAGACCAACGATCACGGGCGCAGCTTCGGCTCGCCCGACTGGCGGAGCGACGGCGAGTTCAACTACTGCCCGCGGGACGTGCTGCTGCCCGTCGGCGACATGATCATCGAGACCCCGATGCCTCTGCGCAGCCGCTTCTTCGAGCCGCTGGCCTACAAAGACATCCTGCTCGACTACTTCCGCCGCGGCGCGCGCTGGGTCTCGGCCCCCAAGCCGCGCCTGGCCGACGACACCTGGAACCTGCCCGGCAGAGGCCCCGCGCTGTCGAACCACGAGCCGCTCTTCGACGCGGCCAACGTCGTGCGCGCCGGGCGGGACATCCTCTACCTCGTCTCGTGCAGCGGCAACCGCCTGGGCGGCGAGTGGCTGCAGCGCACCCTCGGATCGGACTACCGGGTGCACCTGCTCGAAGGCATCTACGAGGGCACGCACATCGACACCACCGTGACCCTGCTCGGGCCGGGCAAGGTGCTGCTCAACCCCGCGCGCATCAAGGCCGACGCCCTGCCCGATGTCTTCCGCAACTGGGACATCCTGTGGACCCCCGAGATGGTCGACACCGGCACCACCTGGCCCTACCCGCGGGCGTCGATCTGGTCGGGTATGAACTTCTTCATGGTCAACCCGCAGCTGGCGGTGGTCAACGAGGCGCAGGTGCCCCTGCGGCGGCTGCTCGACAAGCACGGCATCGAGACCATCGGCGTGCCGCTGCGCCACTGCCGGACCCTCAGCGGCGGGCTGCATTGCGTGACCCTCGACGTGCGTCGGCGCGGCGCGCTCGAGTCGTACACCTGACTCGACAACCGATCTACCCGCGGCATAGCCTGCCCCGGCTCGACACCGGGAGGATCCCATGCGCCGCGCCGCGACCGTTGCTCTCTGCGCCACCGCGCGCGCCCTCGCCCGTGCCTCGACGTGCGCGGCGGCGCTGTGGCTCGCCGCGTGCGCCGGCCGGCCCGCGCCCGCCGACTCTGCCGCGGCCGCCGACTCCGCCGCGCCATCTGCCTGCCGCCCGCTGCACGCGCTGGCCGGCGAGCGGGCGCCGATTCGGGTCCGGCTGCCCGCCGACGCGCCCGAGCGGGCAGGGGACCGCCTCGTGCTCAGCCGCCTCGCCCCGGACACCGCCGCCATCGTCGCCGACGAAGGCCGGGTGCCGCTCGAAGCCGTGCGCGCTTTCATCCGCCACGCCCAGGTCTTCGCGATCGAGCCGCGCGCCGGCGAACTGGTCTGCGCTTATGTCATCGATGGCATCGAGCATGCCTTTGTGCCGATGCCATCTGTGGTCGCGGGAGATGCCAGGCCGGATGCCATATCCGATGCCAGTCCGGATGCCATGCCGGACCCGCCATCGACCCCGGTGGCCTTCGCCGGCTTCGGCGAGAACTTCTGGGGCGCCCTGCTCGGCCGCGGCGGCCGGGAGCTGGTCGGCGCCCTGCGCGCCGATGGCACCCTGCCGCTGCATGGTTTCGGCGGTCTCGTCGCGACCGCCGGGCCGCCCGCCGCCACCTCCGAACAGCCGAGCCGACCCACCCACTGCGCCGGCCCGCGCTTCGTGCACCTCGCGGGCGCCGACCCGGCCCACCACGCCTGCGCTCTGCTGCCGCCCGATCACGATCCGCAGCGGCGCTACCCGGCGGTCTACATGCTCTCGGGGTTGGCCGGAGACGATACCAATCGCTTCGGCTGGTCGGGCTTCGTCGAGATGGCCGACAGCCTCGCCGCCGACGTGGGCCCGGCCCTCTTCATCGGCGTCGACAGCCGCTCGGCGGCCGGCTCGACCTATCCCAGCGAGGCCCGCGAGAAGACATGGCTCGACTGGCTCACCGGCGAGCTGCAAGCCACCGCCGAGGCCCGCCTGGGGGCCGACCCGGCGGCCGACGCGCTCTTCGGGCAGTCCACCGGCGGCTTCAACGCGGTCACCGTGGCGCTGCTGCGCCCCGGCGCCTTCACGGCGGTCGCCGCCTCCGCGCCCGATGGCCTCGACCTGGGGCATTGGCTCTTGACCGCCGACGGCGCGATCCACCCCGACTGGCTGGCCTGGATGCGGCTCGAGACCGCGGTCGGCGGCCCGGGGCAGATGATCAGCTACGCCGCCGCGTGGTCGCCGGATCGGGCCGCGATGCCCGCCGATCTCGACACCGGCGCCATCCGCCAGGACGTGCTCGACGCCTGGCTCGCCCACAGCCCGTCGGCGCTGCTCGATACGCCCGCCGGACAAGCGGCGCTCCGGGCCCTCGACGGTCGATTGCATCTCTCGGTGGCGGAGAACGACGAGTTCGGCCTGTACCCGCCGGTGCGCCGCTTCGCCGAGCGGCTCGATGCCCTCGGCATCGCCCATCGCGTCGCGGTCGACCAGCACGGGCACTTCGGCCTCGACCGGCGCCTGCCGGGGCTCATGCGCGCCTTGTTGACCGATCTGCGGGCCCGTTGACGAAGGATGGCGTGACTCATGGTCGGCTGCGTGTGGTCAGCTATGGTCCTCGAGGAGTTCGTCGAGCGGGACGCCTCCTCGGGCGAGCAGTTGGTCGATGATGTCCAGGCAGCGTCGCTTGACGTCGGCGCTCGACGTATCCCTGTAGAGCCGATGCAGGAGCTTGGTCTGGAAGTAGGTTCTCGAACTCGATGTCAGCAGGCGCTCGTAGACCAGGAGGGTGATGTCGGGCAGCCGCGCGGGGCTCTCTTCGAGCGCCCAGATCAGGTCTCTTTGATCCGTCTCGAACGCCGGACTCCTTACGAAGGCTTCGAGCACGGCTTCGAGCCGGATCAGCGACGGTGGCTCGTCGGCCCTCCGGATGTGCTCCAGAAACCTGACCGCTGCCTTCACAACCAGAGGCGATGGATCGTCGAATCCCGCCACGAGGAACTGTTGCGCTCGCAGGTCAGACGGACTCTCGACTACGCTCCGCGCGGCGATGGCCACGACCTCCTCCCGCATCGTGGGGGGACCCGCCCACAACTGGTCGAGGCGCTCGGTCGACCGGTGCCCACCCAGGGCCAATGCAGATATGTGGCGTGAGGCTTGGCGATGCGCTCGCGGGCAGTCGGCGGCGAGCATGCGATCGATCAACGGCTCGAGACGGTCCCAGTGCTGCCGCCGGGTGTAGGTGATGAACCGGTAGCTGCTGCGACATGTGGCCACTCGGGGGTCGGGGCTATCGGTCAGCGTACAGAACAGGTCGATCGCGACTTGGCGATCGAGGTTGAGGACAGGCAGCAGGACACCGGCGACCTGTGTGCGGACGGCGACCGAGTCCGCGCGAACCAGTCGTTCGATCGTCTTCCGCAGGCTATGCAACCGCGGCGGTCGAGCGAAGAGCAGCGCCCGAAGGACCTCGCAGACTGCGCCCGTTCGTATCTCATCCTCTTGCAGTCGAGTCATCGTCGGAAACAGGTCGTCTTCGTGTTCATCCTCCAGGGTGTCCCTCGCCCCCGAGCCGACCTTGGCGTGCGAGAGCAGTCGGTCGATGATGTCGGCCGGCACGTCCAGGTGCGCGCCGTGGCGGAGGAGGCCCCAGTGGTCCATCGACGATGGCTCGATGGTGTCGTCGTCGAGCGCGCGGAGCAGATCCCACAGCGTCCGCGTATCAGGGAATCGCCCGTCACTCGCGGCGCGTTCGAGTCCGCTCAGAATCGCCCGGCGGTAGGTCGCGCTCACATCCTCTGGCAGGTGAATGAGAAGGCGCGCGAAGCGAGTCGGCTCGGCTTCGGCTCTTTCTCTCAACGGTCTGGCCAGTTCAAGGGCACCGCCCCGATGCTGATCAGCGTTGATTCGCCAAGCCTCGTCTTGCGTATGGACTCGAAAGGCCGCGAGCCAGTGGGCGTCGGTCATACGGTCCCAGGCGCCGTCGAACGGGGGGCCGATCGGATCGATACGGATCGTCTCATCGACAGGCGGGCCCTCTGCATCCGAACGTCCGAATCGACGACCAAGCTCACCCAGCCGACGATGAACGGTCGCCGAGCGGCGCTGCGGTGGCAGGCCGTTGAGCAGAGTCAACTGTGCGCGGCCGAACGACCGGGTGTGTGGCCGATACTCTCGATCCCACCTGCGCAACTCCCGGTCATCCGGGCCGAAGTACGACAGCAGCATCGACTCGAGCTGCCTGTAGAGCGCGTCGGAGCAATACGGCGCCGTCGCCGCGATCAACTCCCGAGCGACCCAGTACGACGCTGATGAGTAGCGGACCGCGAGTAGATTGGGCCTGTCGAGCAAGAGTCGGACGGCACGATCGGCTTGATTCTGACCCACATGGGTCAGCGCCTTGAGCAGGAGGAAGGCGCCGGTGTGAAGGTGAATGTGTTGAACGAGCAAGTCGAGCGCAGCCTCCCAGGCAGCGGGATCGAGGGTGCTCAATCGATCGAGAGCGTCGCTGAGTGAACCCAGGAGCATATCGGACTCAAGGCCGCCGGCCTTCCTCGGCCAACCGAAGACCCAATCGTATGTGAACGCGCTGGGGGCAGGGGGCTGCAACTGCCACCAGCGCCAGGTCAGATCGCCCGGTCGGATGGTTTGCCGCGCCGAGACGTTGACCCGAACTGTTTCGAGCGCGATCGGCAGGACCGACTCGACATAGGCCCGCGGTGCCCGCCTCGCGAGGCCATACCACCACCAGGTATCCCCGAGGCCGGTCGCGAGTTCGGGATGCGGCCACATTCCACGGATGCCGCTGGCTCGAACCTGGCTCCACCACTCGATGAGACTGTCCGACAGGACGCTCGCAGCGATGCGGCATGCCTTATCGGGCCATGCTTCTGGCACTCGTCGCAGGCAGTGATAGCGGTAGCTTGCCAGACCCGTCACGACTGCCGCCGAGTTGCGCTCGCAGGCGACCGTCAACACGCCGACCCACGTTTCGGTCTCGTGCAGTTCGGCTTTCTGCATGACTTGCAGAGCGCGGTCGAACCAAGGCGCCCCGCGCTTCAGCCAGGTGTGTACCCGTCGGGCGACTCGCTCCGGTCTGACCCGTGAGGCCCAGCCCAGATACCCTACGGCATCATCGGCTCGATCTGTCTCGTTTGCGAGGGCTTCGTCGATCCACCCGCGCTCATCCAGGAGGTCGAACCAGGAGACCGAATACCGTACGCCGTCAATGGCGCGTTCGAGGCCATCGGTGGCGTCCGTGGTCAGCGTCTGGAGCAGTTGCCATTCCTGGAGCGTTGGCGAGCGTACATGGCGAAGCCAGGCCAGAACCATATGCTTGATATGGAACCGTACGCGCGCATGGCGCAGCAGGTGGCCGAGGGTCTGGAGGTAGCGCTCGAAGCGTACTTCACGCTCGTGTTCGAGGACTTGTCGGACAGTGGTTCGTATCGAGAGCGGTTGATCGTCGGCGATCAGGTAGGTTGTGAGATCTCGGCCACGGCTCACGAAGCGTCGGGCGAACGCATAGTCGAAGAGGATTTCGTGGGGGAAGAATACGCGCTGTTCGTGCGCCCCGTCGCAGGCCAGGAGGCCGACCGCCAACAAGGCTTCGAGCGCCTCGTCATCGATGTCTTCGAGCAGCGTTCGCGGCACGGACATCGAGCGGTGAGCGCCCATCTCGTCGAGCGCCGAATCGAGGAGTGCCTGCCAGCGCTCTTGAGCGAGCCGGCTTCGTAGGGCGCGCGCCGTTCTACGCCAGTGGGCCGCCAGGAGCTCGCCCGCGTCACCAACGCGTTGCCCCTTGTCATTGCGGGGCAGGGTTGTCCAGAGGCGCAGATTGAATGGCAGGCTCAGCAGGTCGAGCAAACGCGGGTTGGCCTGCGCGGTCTCTGCTCCGTCGCGCTCGACGACGGAGCAGACGAGTTCCGGTTCGAGTCTGCCGATGTGCAGGCGCTCTGCGATCCCATGGGGACCGAGCAGGCCATAGATGCGGTGGTCGCCCTCGGCATCGAACGTCCGGCAGCCCAGAACGACGCGCAGGTTCGGCCAGAGTCTTGTGGCCGCGGCGACTTCGGAAGCGCGTTCGAGGAAGTCCGTATTTCGGCCCGAGATCTCACTGACGGCGTCCAATTGGTCTACTGCGAGCAAGCAGGGCGCCCCCTCTGCGGTTTGCAGTAGAGTGTCGGTGGGTGAGGCGTCGAGTCCGAGTTGTTCGCCGAGCGCGCGGGCGCTGGGCTCGGGCCGCAGCCGATCCATCCGAAACGCCAGGACGGGCCAGTCCTCGCGGACGAAGTGTTCGATGAGCTGGGCCACAACGCTCGTCTTGCCTGCCCCTGGCTCGCCAGTGATGAGGAGAACCTGCCGTGGGCCGCCCTCGATGACGTCAATCGCAGAGGTCAGCTCCGGTCGATCGAAGAGTTTACCCAGAATGGCCTGAGCTCTGGCTGATTGCAGATATCCGTCGACGGTTTCGATGAGCCGTCTTCTCAGTTCGGTTGACTGCGGCTCGAACTGTGAGATGGATGCCAATGGTGCTCTCGCGCTCCGCTGGACGGCGTGCGCTGCCATCTCCTCGAAGACGCTCCGTTCCGGACGATCGCTGACGAGCCGGGCGGCGTTGTGCAGAAAGGTAGCGACCGGCGGCTCGCCGTGGTCGGTGATGGTCGGCATCTCCGCGAGGCGCGTGAGATCGTCCCAGAACTGCTCGCCGATCGAGTCACGGCTCTTGAGTCGAGCTTGGATCCAGCCCGGCAGGCCCGCGAGCAGCAGTCCGCGGGATCCACTCAGAGGCGGTCCGCAGTCGAACCATGCACGGTGGATGGCGCGGCGTTCGGCGGGCGTCAGGAGCGATCCGGTGTGCACAGTCATCGCGGCTGTCGTGGCTGCCTCATCCCGGCTACCAGCGTATGGCCAGCAGCAGCTGGATCATGCCCACCAGAAACAGCGCCAGCACGAGGAACATATAGCCCGCGTCGAGCAGCAGCCGCTTGCGGGTGCCGAGCATCTCGCCCTCCTCGGCGCCGCCGGCCTCGATCCAGCCCCGCTGCACCTGCCGCTGGTTGCCGATGATCAGCACCCCCATGATCACGAAGAGGACCACCCCGCTGCCGACGAGGGCCATGATCATGCGGTTCTCCCACAGCGACTTCATCTCCGAGACCGTCTGCTTGGCGGCGATGCCCGAGTCGACGAGCAGCGGCGGCTCGGCGGTGGGGCGGGGCAGGCGGCCGAGCAGGTCGCGCAAGAGGCGCAGGTTGCCATCGGCGGCGGCGGCGTGGGCCTTCATCGTGGCCGGGTCATAGCCCTTCGCGGCCAGCTGCTCGGCGGCCCAGCGCACCAGCTCGGTAGGGGTCTTGCGGCTGACGACGATGAAGCGCCCGGCCCGCGCGTCGCCCGGCTGATAGGTATTCTGCAGCACCTGGACCCACACCAGCGTCGGATCGTCGGGCAGCGGCGGCAGCTTGATCTTCACGCTGCCTTCGCCCGCGTCGAGTCGGGTGGTATCGGCTTCGAGCCAGCGATCGCCGTGCCATGCGTCGATGAAGACATCGGCCCGCTCGTGCAGCGACCGGAAATACACCTCGATGATGCCTTCGGGCGCTACGATCCACGCGGGCACCGCCAGGGCGAACTGGGTGTTGGTGTGATGCACGCGGCGATAGGCGACGGTGCGGGTCTCGCGGGCCGGCGTTTCTACCGGCGGCGGGATGGCATCGGATGGGATGGTATCGGGTGGGATGGTATCGGTTGGGATGACATCGGATGGGATGGTGTCGGATGGGATGGTATCGGATGGGATGGCATCGGATGGGATGGCATCGGATGGGATGGCCTCCGCCGGTCCTGTGCCGGCCCGCAGGGTGAAGTCGAAGACCGGCTCCATCGGCCGCACGTCGATGCTGGCCAGCCCGTAGCGGTCGGTGACGATCGACTCGGGGATCGCCTTGGCGCTGCGCCCGAGGGTGGTCTCGATGCGCACCTCGGTCGACAGCGGCTGCCCCTCGGCGTCGGCCGCCCGGACCACCAGCGTGCCCGGCAGGCCGCCCGGCAGCACGTGATCGATGGGTTTGACGTCGAGCTTCAGCGGCCCGGTATCGGGCTTGGGCGGGTGCTTGGCCTTCGGCGGATCGGGCCACGCGAAGCGCGGCGGCTCGGCGACGACGGTGATCGGAAAACGCGCGGTCACCGGCCCGTCGGGGCCCTCGGCGTCGATGCGCACCTGCCATGTGCCCGGCCGCCCGGGGGCGACGAGGTGCCCCTGCATGAAGGCGCCCGCCGGCTCGCTCAGGCGCTGCTCGGGCGCCGGGTTGCCCTCGGCGTCGGTGAGCTGCACCGTCATCGGCCCCATCGGTTGATAGCGCCCGAAGCGCAGATCGCGCAGCGCCGCCCGGATGACCGCCCGCTCGCCGGCGACCCACTCGCCGGTGCCGAAGACATGCAGGCCATAGCGCGCGTCGACGCTGCTGATGACGATGCCGCCGCCCAGCACCAGCCCGAACCAGATCACGCCGGCGATCAGCAGCAGCATGCGATGGCGGGCGAGCGCGGCCATCAGCCCCGCGCGCGGGGCGGCCTCTTCGGCAGGCGCGTCGGATTCGGCCAGTTCCCGCCAGTCGGTCACGGGTCGTCGTCCTCGACCGCGGGGGCCGGCGCGATGCGGATCTCGGCGAGGCGCGCGGTGCGCCGCTCGACGACGGCGTCGAACGCCGCCCGATGGGCCGCCGCCACCGGCTTGCCGCGGGAGATCTTCAGCGTCGACGGGTCGATGTAACGCCCGTTGCGCTTCATGCCCAGGTGCAGGTGCGGGCCGGTGCTGCGCCCGGTGGTGCCCACATAGCCGATGACCTGCTTCTGCCGCACCCGCACGCCCTTCTTGATGCCGCGGGGGATGCGGCTGAGGTGGGCGTAGGCGGTCTGCAGACCGTTGCCGTGGTCGATGCGCACCAGCTTGCCGTTGGGGCCCTTCCACGCGGCCCAGGTGACCGTGCCCCCGGCCATCGCCCAGACCGGCGTGCCGGTCGGCGCGGCGTAATCGACGCCCATGTGCTTCTTGGTGTAGCCCAGCACCGGGTGCTTGCGCATGCCGAAGCCGCTCGAGATGCGCGAGAACTTCAGCGGCGTCGCCAGGAAGGTCTTCTCGGCGCTCTGCCCGTCTTCGAGGTAGTAGTGCCCGTCGGCCTCGTCGGCCCCCTCGGGCACGAACCAGAACGTGCGGAACTCGCCGACCTGCCCGACGTACTCGGCGGCGAGGATGCGCCCGTAGCGGATGAACTCGCCGTCTTTGCTGATCTTCTCGACGATGACCTTGAAGCGGTCGCCGGGGTGGGTGTTCTTGTAGAAGTCGATGTCCCAGGCGAAGACGTCGGTGATCAGCGCCACCAGCGCCGGGGTCTCGCCGGCCCGCTGCATGGCCCGATAGAGCGACGCGCGGATCTCGGCGCCCACCTCGGCCTCGGTCTCTTCGACCGGCACGTCGACCCGCTGCCCGGTGTAGCTGTCGTCCTCGCCGCGCACCACCTCGAAGACGTCCAGCGGCCCGTGCTCGAACTGAAACCCGGCGAGCTGGCCCGTCTTGCGGTCGAGCCGCACCGAGAACGCGGCCCCGGGGCGGGCGTTGCGGAAGTCGTAGATCCCATCCAGCGCGGCGACGATGCGGTGCACCTGCCCGCCGCTGACCCCGTAGTTCTCGAGCGCCGCGCCGAGGGTCTGCCCCTTCTCGAGCACGCCGTCGTGCTCGACCCAGGGCACCGGCGGGCCGGGCATGCGCGGGGCGAGCTCGTCGAGCGGCGGGCGCTCGGGGCGCTCGGGCGCGGGCGCGGGCGGCGGGGTCACCGGATCGACCCGGGTGTGCAGCTGCGCGCCGTCGGGCGGCGGGGTGAGGTCGGACGATTCGTCGACGAGCACCACCAGCCCGATGGCGGTGGCGAAGACCAGCGCGCCGGCGAGCAGGGTGCCGACGGGCAGGGGCTTTCGGGGCGGTCGGTCGCGCAGCGGCGGCACGCGGGCTCCGGGGTCGGTGGACGATGCGGGCGTACTCTACAGGATGGCGATCGGCGATTCGACCGCCCTCGGGCGAGTCGGCTCCGGCGCGGTGTCCGGGCGGGGCCGTGGAAATCCGACGGGCGATCTGCCACAGCGCGCGCGCCGGGTGTCACAGGGCCAGAGCTTCACAGAGCCACACGAATTGGAGACGACCCCGTGCATCACCGCACTCGCGCCCCCATAGCCGCTGCGCTCCTGCTCGCATCGCTGATCGGCTGCGCCCCCGAGTCGGGCGACCACGCCGGCCCGTGGGCGACCGACCCATCACCCACATTCGAAGAGTTCGCCGCCACGGCCTACGTCGAGCCCGAGACGGGGCTCTACATCGTCGACGGCGACGTGCCGCTGGTGGGGGTCGAGGGGCTGCGGGCCTACTACGACGCCCGCTTCGGCACCTCGGGCGCCGAGCACGACGGGCACATCGGGACCGTCCATCACGCGCTGAGCGTACACACCGTCAACGGCGCCGACGACGTCTGGGGCCCCGGCCTCGTCGAGCTGACGTACTGCGTGCACCGGGCCTTCGGCCAGCGGCATCGGGCCATGGTCGAGGCCATGCGGGCGGCCACCGCCGACTGGGATCACCGCGGGCGGGTGAGCTTCCGCTATGTGCCCGAGGAGGACCCGTACTGCGACCCGAGCAACGATCGGGTCGTCTTCAACGTGCAGCCGACCAGCGGCCAGCCGTACTACGCCCGGGCCTTCCTGCCGTCGACGCCGCGCGTATACCGCAACATCCTGGTCGACGAGCAGGCGTGGCACGCCCCGCCCTACACCATGACCGGCTTCATGCGCCACGAGCTGGGTCATGTGCTCGGCTTCCGCCACGAGCACGCCCGCCGGGCGGATCTGCCGTACCATTGCGCCCCCGAGCCGAACGATCACCGCCCGCTGACCGCCTACGATCCGGCGTCGGTCATGCACTACCCGTGGTGCCATGGTGCGGCGTCCGGCGACTTCACGCTGACGCTGTCCGACCGGGAGGGCATGGTCAGCGTCTACGGCGGCGAGGCCCGCTGCATCATCGGCGACTACGACGGCCACAACTGCTTCGTGGCCCAGGCGCCGGCGGGCACGGAGCCGTTCGTCTGGCAGAACGACCTGTACATCACGCCGTACGAGTACTGCAGCGTCGGTGTCTCCGACGGCATCAACTGCCTCGTGCTCGAGGCTCAGCCGGGCACCGAGTCCTTCGTCTGGGGCATCGGCCTCTACACCACCCGCCCGGCGAACGGCGTTTGCCCGGTCGGCGACTACGACGGCCACAACTGCTTCGTCTCCTACATCCCACCGGGCACCGAAGGCTTCGTCTGGAACGGCGGGCTCTACGTCACCCCCCGCCGCACGTGCCCCATCGGCCTCGGCGACGGCCACAACTGCCTGGTCGCGCGGACCCCCGAGGGCATGGACGGCTTCGTCTGGGGCGGCGGGCTCTACACCACCCCCCATCACTGAGGGCCGGTCGCGCCGTCGTGCTCGGTTGCGGTGGACCGGTCCCAGCGGTCGCTGGGCGGAGCCTTCGTATCAGGGGGCCGCTGACGCCGCGGGCTGCAGGTGACCGGGGCATCGTGGCGGTGGTAGCCTCGGCGCATGCAGAGTGGCGCGGTGTTGATCGTGGACGCATACGGCGCCGGCGCATGGCTGGCCGACGCGCTGCATCGACGCGGCTGGCGATGCGCTCACGTGACGACCCCGGAGAGCCGCTACGTCGCGGCGATCGAGCATCGGACGGAAGCCTCGAGCGGGACGTTCGTCGCGGGCTTCGACCACAGCCCCGGCGACCTCGAGGCCGTCTTGCGGTGGGCTCGAGACCAGGGTGTGCTGCATGTGGTGCCCGGCAGCGAGCCGGGGGTCGAGCTCGCCGATCGCCTCGCAGAGCGGCTCGGCCTCCCCGGGAACGGCACCGCGCTGTCTGGCGCTCGACGGGACAAGGCGCTCATGAAGCGGGTGATGGAGCGGGCGGGGCTGCCGGCGCCGAGAACGCTCGCCGTGCGCGCCGTACAGGAGGCGGTCGCCTTCTGGCGGGACGTGCTCGATGAAGCCCCGGCGGTGGTGAAGCCGCTCCGCAGCGCCGGCTGCTGCGGCGTCACCTTCTGCGAGACCGAGGCCGATATCCGGGAGGCCTGCGGGCGTATCCTCGGTGTCCCCGATGTCTACGGACAGCCCGGCGACCTGGCGCTGGTGCAGCGCTTCGTCGAGGGGCGCCTCTTCGAGATCTGCACGGTGAGCGTGGGCGGCGTGCATGAGGTGGTCATGGTCGTCGAGACCGTCAAGCACGGTACGGTCTATGACTTCATGCGCATGCTCCACCGCGATGAGCTCGACGGGGTCTCGCCCGCGGTTCGGGCCGGGCTGCGCGCCCTCGAAGCCTTCGGCGTGCGGGAAGGCGCCGCGCACGTGGAGATCCTCTGGGATGGGCGCAGCGAGCCCGTCTTCGTAGAGATCGGGGCCCGCCTGATCGGCGGGCTTCAGCCTCCTCTGTGCCGCGCCGTCCTGGGCACTTCACAGGTGGATCGGCTGGTCGACGCGATCTGCGAGCCCGAGGGGTTTCGCGCCGAACCGCGCCCGCGCGGCGGCTCTCTCTTCGGACGTACGGTCATGCTCCGCTCCGACTGCGCCGGTCTCGCCGGTGCATCTCTGGACGGCGTGCGCGCCTTCCTGGGTCGGCTGCCGACCACCCGGCGCGTGAGGCTGCACGTCGAAGAGGGGGAGCCGATCGAGGTGACCCACAACCTCGACAGCTCTCCCGGCGTCGTGGACCTCGTGGGCTCCAGCCGCGCCGACGTCGCGCGCGACCACGCTGCGATCCGCGCCCACGAGCACGGGGGCGCGTGGCGGCGCGCGCTGTCGTCCGGCGCCTCGGGGCTGGGGTAGGCGTCCGCGTCGTGCTCGTGGTCGCCGGAGCGGCTGCGCGTCGGCCACGAAGACCCGCAGCGGGTGGAGGCCATGCGAAGCAGGCCGGGTGCCGGGCACATGTTGCAGCCAGGCAATGAACGAGTGAGAACCGCAGAAGACATCACCTGCAGGCGGGCCAGCACCGCGTCTTGCCCAAGAGTAATGCTGCTGTAACCCTTTCCGGCAGTTGCAGGGACCTCGAATACGCTATATTCGGCCCAATACATTCGGGTTCGAGGGTGGCCTAGATGGCAGGCGAGCATAGCTTCACCGGCGCACGAGACACGATGCAGGCCGTCGTCGAGAGCGCGCCGTCGACTCACTCGGACGAGCTGGTCCAGGCCCAGGCATCGCACCGCAGCCGGGTCGGGCAGGCCGATGACATCCGCAGCGCCACGGCTGCTGTACAGCGGGCCGGCAGCGCTGAAGAAGACACCCACTCGGTTCACGCGGCAGCAAGGCACGGCGTCTCCGGCAGCGGCGGCGCGCTGCCCCATCTGGAGGTCGTCCAGCGTTCGTTCGGACCCCACGACATCAGCGGGGTTCAGGCCCATGTCGGCGGCAAGGCCGCCGAGGCCAGCACCGCGATGGGCGCGCAAGCCTACGCCACCGGCAACGACGTCGCCTTCAGGCAGTCCCCCGACCTGCACACCACCGCCCACGAAGCGGCGCACGTCGTGCAGCAGAGGGGCGAAGTGAGCCTCAAGGGCGGCGTCGGCCAGGTGGGCGACCCCTACGAACGCCACGCGGACGCCGTCGCCGACCGGGTCGTGCAGGGTGAGAGCGCCGTCGACCTGCTCGATCAGATGGCCGGAGGGGGCGGGCGCGCGGCGGTGCAGATGATTGGACCGAACGACGCGGACGCCGGGCCCGCCGCGCTCGATAGCGACGCCGATGAGCAGACCTGTCGAGGCGAAGCCACGTGGCCGGAGACCGGCAACCTGATCGGCAACCCACCAGTCAGGGACCGGCTCTGCCCCCCGTCGACCGACGTCATCGAAGACGAGACGATCTACCAGGAGCGACGCGCGGCGGCCGAGACCAGCTTGGCGACGCAGACCACGCGGGCCGACGCATGGCTCGACCGCGAAGGAAACGTGACTGACAATCGCTACTGGTTTGCCCGGGTTTACCAATACGTCACCGAAGGCGAACTGCGCGAGGCCGCGGCACGCACCTTCTACTACCCCAGCTACGTCCTGCAGTGCGTGCGGTACTTCGAGAAGATCTACAGTGACAATGTGGAGATCGCCGACAATCATGGCACGGTCGAGGATCATTGGCAGGTGGCCTTCGACGAATGCAAACGGACCCAAGGGCTGACGTGGGACGACGTGCTCGCCGCGGGTGGAGCGGTCATCGGCGGTGGCGCAGCCGGGGCCGCCAGCGGCGCTGCGATCGGCGGGGGGGTGGGCTCATTCGCCGGCGGGGTTGGCGCGGTGCCGGGCGCCGTCGTCGGGGCCAAGGTTGGGGGGGTCAGCGGCGCGATCGCGGGGGTGATCGCCGCCCCGGCCGCCGCCGAAGTCTATGGCGCCGTGCAGTCGCTGGTGGCTTCGATGTTGGCCCACATCCGATTCGATCTACCCCGCGCCGAGGCGTGGGTGTTCGAGAGCCACTACGCCGGTCAGGGTGAAGCGGCGATCGAGCACTTTCAGCCCGACTTCAACTCCATGACGGGGATCTTCGAACAGGCCGCCGCCCAGATGAACACCGAGATCGCCGAGCGCAGCGGGTTGCCCGTCGATCAGATGCCGCAGCTGCTGCAGGATCTCGCCATGACGTTGTGGTTCGAGGCCAACATGGCGACGGAGCGCGCCGACACGTGGGATCGGGCCGAGAGCCTCGTCGAAGAAGGGCTCGCTGGCGACGACCCCTACACCGACACCGGCAGCCGGCTCATGGGCAACGTCACCCGCAGCACCCGGCCTGCGGGCCTCGACCGGCTCTCGGAGCGAGCGCTGCGTCCGACGATGGGCGACCCGGCAGACGCCATCGACGACAACGACGCTCGCGAGACGTCGAAGGCGAGCGACCTCGCGACCCGCCGGACGAGCGAGCGGGTCAACCTCATCCGGGCGATGCTCGCCGGGTCGACAGGCGACGATGACGAAGCCTCGATCCTGCAGGTCATCGAGGCGTCGCGCACCGCCGGCGATCTCGTGACCGTCATCGACGGCGCCAACGCGTGGGATCTGGCCTACGCGACCGATGGTGACGAGTTCGACAGCCTTCGCGAGGTGCTGCGGGCCTCGTATTATCCATACACAAGCCAGAGCATGGCGTTTACATTGCTTCAACGCTGCCGGCATGGTGAGACAGCCGAGTGGGAGGAGGAGATGATCGCCGACCTCCTGACCGACCGACACGACGGGCACGCACTCGTCGAGATGGTCGGGGCGGCGGAGAGCGGCGGCGGCTTCGAGGAAGGCTACGATGCGATCAGCAGCGACGTGGACCTGGGCGACCAGAACCGGATCGATACTCACTTCGGGCGATAGACGATGCATATGCTGGCTCACGCTGGTCACCCTGATGCTCGCGGTGGGCTGCGACCGGCCCTGCTCAACCCCGGGGAGCGAGTCGGCGGTGAGTGAGCGAGTGGAGACGTTGCTCGAATCACAGGCGGGCCTGCTCAAGAGCGGCGTCCTGCGCATCGGGCTCGCCCGGCTCGAAGACGAGGAGCTCGAGGCCATCCTGGCAGCTCCACAGGTCGGGCCGTTGACCGAGGCGCACTTCACCGACAACCGGCTCAGCGGCGCGGCGATCGACATCCTGATTCGATCGCCGAAGACCACCGACCTCAAGCGCCTGACCATCGCGGAGAAGGGCGTGGGCGATCGGGGCATCACCCGGCTGCTGAGTGCCGCACGGTTCGCCGGACTCCACACCCTCGACCTCTCCAATACCAGCGCCGATCCTGGGACCTACGCCCGCATCGATCCCACCCGAATGACTCAGCTCGACACCCTGAGGCTGATTGGGACGCGACTCGACGGCCGTATCGTCGAACCTCTGGTGGGGCTGGCGGCCCTGCGGGTGCTCGAGCTGGGCCACACCGGGCTCGACGCGCCAGCGGCCCGAGCGCTGATGTCGAGGGCAGGCGCCGAGTCGCTGGGCCTCGGCAGCAACCAACTCGGGCCAGGGGCGCTCGTCGGGCTGGAGCGTTTCGCGCCGAGGCTCCAGTCGCTGGATCTGCAACGCAATATGCTGACGACGGCCGACGTGGTGCACCTCGCTGGCATGTCGAGTGTGCCTCGGGCGCTCGATCTGGGCCACACGACCGCCGGCGCGGTCGGGCTCGCCGCCCTGACTCGTGCGCCGTGGCTGGGCAACGCCGAGGCGCTGGTCGTGATCGATACCTCGGCGTCGGCCGAGGCCAGGGCGGCGCTGCGGGCGGCATGGGGTGCTCGCAGCGGGCTGACACTCTGACGCCGACCCGGGCGCCGCCGGGCACACCCCTGCGCGCTCCCGCACATGCCAGCGCGGCCCCACTGCTTTGGTGCCGGGCATATGATGCTCGCCCGAGCCCCATGTGGCGCGCACCGGCTCGTTCCGGTTCGACCGCGAGCAGTATCGTTGGGTGCCTCTCTCCCGCTGATACCGGTCGGTCGGCGAACGATGCGCGATGGCCTCGCGACCCGCTGTCGTGGCCGCGCGACCATGGCGCATGCCCCGCACGGGCACATGGGTGACCTGCGGATCGTGGTGCATGCCCCGCACGGACACCTGGGTGACCTGCGGACCATGGCCGATGGCCTGTCGAACCACGTCGGTGGTCCGCGGACCATGGCGCATGCCCTCGCGACCCCCGGCGTATCGATCGGCGGCGCACCTTTCTGGATTCAAAGCGGTTTCGGCTCGGGATAGGGCGCGAGCCCGCCGTCGTGGCCCCGGTGCGGAGGGCGGACCCGTCGTCGCGAAGTCCGTGAGCCGTGGCGCGACGTATCGTACGCGGGCGCCTCGGTGGGCGACCGTGCGATCGTCGCGAACTGCACGTCGCCCAACGGTACATCACTTCGACGCGAGGACAATATAATGGGTGCATATCCCGATCTACATCTGATCGAGCCGCGTAGTTTCGCGCCTTTGCGCCCCTGACAAGATGGAAGAGGAGGCCGTACCCCTCGGTTATTCGGAGTGCTTGAACCAAAACGCCGAA
>JAUHXC010000099.1 GCA_030427205.1 bacterium
CTGCCGCGGTGAGCCCCACGTCCGCGCCGGCGCAGCATCCGCCGCCGACCCGCTTCGGGCCGCACGCGCTCAACGGCGTCGCGCTCTCGCTGTACTACGAAGGCCCCGGCCCCGAGCTGAGCTACCGGGCGATGATCGATCGCATCGCCGCGGTCGGCGCGCCGGCGGTCTCGATCGTGGCCCAGTGGGCTCAGCCCGACGTGCTCGCCAGCGAGATCCGGCCGCACCCGACCGAGACCACGCCCGACGCCGAGCTGCGGGCGGTCATCCGCCACGCCCGCGCGCGCGGTCTGCGGGTGCTGCTCTTCCCGATTCTATGGGTCGAACAGCGGGCGGTGGGGCAGTGGCGCGGCACGCTGAAGCCGGCCGATCCCGAGCGCTGGTGGGCCAGCTACGACCGCTTCATCGGGCACTATGCCCGGCTGGCCGCCGAGGAGAAGGTCGAGGCGTTCAGCGTCGGCAGCGAGTTCGCCTCGCTCGAGGGCGAGACCGCGCGCTGGCACCGCGTCATCGCCCGCACCCGCGCGGTCTTCCCCGGCCAGCTGATCTACTCGGCCAATTGGGACCACTATCGCGAGGTCACCTTCTGGGATCGCCTCGACGCCATCGGGCTCACCGGCTACTACCGGCTCACCCCGAAGCACGTGCCGGGCAGCGACCCCAGCCCCGCCGAGCTCGAGGCGAACTGGCTGCGCATCCGCACCGAGCTGTTGACCTGGCAGGCCACCGTCGATCGGCCGCTCGTCTTCACCGAGCTGGGCTACCCCAGCGCCGACGGGGCGGCCTTCAGCCCGTGGGACTACACCGGCGACCGCCAGATCGACCACGAGGAGCAGCGGCGCTGCTTCGAGGCGTTCGCCTCGGTCTGGGCCGACGTGCCGGCCCTCGCCGGCGTCTTCTTCTGGAACGGCTGGGGCCCGATCGACGGCCGCAATACGTGGTACACCTTCTGGGGCAAGCCCGCCGAAGCGGTGGTCCGGCGCTGGTTCGTGCGCCCGCCCGCCGCGTCGGCGACGCCCGTCGGCGAAAAAGCGCCGGCCAAAAATTAGCGTGCAGATTACATGTAGGATAGTGTAGTCAGACCAGCCTTGCTGACCGGAGGCAGCTGACATGCGTGATCTCGACCGGGTGCGCGACAAGATCGAAGTGCGGCTCGAGCCGCGGCAGGTGGTCCTGCTCGCCATCGGCACCATGCTGTTCTCGGGTCTGCTCTTCGCCGCGGGCTTCATGCTCGGCCGCAGCCGGGCGCCGGTCGCCCCGGCGCCGACCCTGGCGCTCGGCGCCGCCACCAGCGAGGCCGTCGAGGCGGGGGATACCGTCGAGGTGCCGGTGCGCACCGCGGCCATCGGCGAGGTCACCTTCCAGTTCCCGTCGATGCTCGGCTCGCGCCCGGGCCGTGAGGTCAGCCGCCGGCGCACCATGCGGCTGAGCGGTGACGTGGTCCCGGTGGCCGCCCGCGCCCCCGAGCCGGAGAAGATCGAGCGCCCCGAGCGACCCGTCGAGCCGCGCCCCGAGAAGTTGGAGAAGCCGGCGCCGGCCGCCGTGGCCAAGGTCGCGCCGACGGCTGCGGTGGCGCCGGACGAGCCGGCTCCGGCCGCGATCGACGAAGACGACCCCGACGCTGCGCCGCCGCTGAAGCCGATCGACCCGACGCCGGCCGTCGCTGCCCCGGCCGTCGCTGCCCCGGTGAAGCCTGCGAAGCCCGCGCCGGCGAGCGACGCGCGCTATACGCTTCAGGTCAAGGCCGCCCGCGACAAGGCCGAGGCCGACGCTTTCATGGCCGAGCTGCGCGCCGCCGGCTTCCAGCCGCATGTGGTGCTCGCCGACATCCCGGGCAAGGGGCGTTTCTTCCGGATTCGGGTGGGTCGCTTCGGCAGCATGGCCGACGCCCGCGCCTTCCAGCGGCGCTACAAGCGCAAGAGCGGTCAGCCCGACGGCGGCTTCGTCACCGACCTCTGACGTGGCCGGGCCAGCACCGGTTGATTCGGCGCAGGGCAGGGGACCCTTCGGCCGAACCGTTCAGCGAACCCGCTTGTCGACCGGGATCGACTCGCCGGGGTCGGTGGGCCCGGTCTTCGGCGCCTCGGCCTCGATCCAGCGGTCGGGGTCGGGCCGGCCGTCGCCGTCTTCGTCCGAGCCGGCCCGGGTCATGCGGCCGTCCTTGTAGTATTCCCAGTAATCGACCCGCCCGTCGCCGTCGCTGTCGCCTTCGAGGCGCACCAGCACGCCCTCTTCGTAGTATTTGAAGACGTCGGGCCGCTCGTCGGCTTCGAGGTCGAGCTCTTTGCGCACCACGACGCCCTTCGAATAGTAGGCGGTGACGTCGGGCTTGCCGTCGCGGTCCATGTCCATGCGGTCGCGGTCGATCGCTTCCTGCGCGTCGAAGAAGCGCCAGACGTCCACCTTGCCGTCGAAGTCCAGGTCGAACTCCTTGCGCCGGATGACGGTGCGCCCGCCGATGCGGGCGGTGAAGGTCCAGGCGTCGGGCACGCCGTCGCCGTCCAGGTCGTGGGCTTGCCCGCCGTCGCGACTCGGCGCCCGATCGGCGGTCTTCGGGGCGCCGCCGCAGGCGCCGAGCAGCCCGGCGAGGGCGGCGACGATCGGAAGGCGCGGGCGGGGCATGTGCACGATCTCCGGTGGCGGCGTCAGCGTCATTCATCGATCGCCGTGCCCGCGGAGTCAACCGCCGGGCGCCGCGGCGGGCGGCGGGGCACCGCTGTCGACGGCCCTTCGACCCCCGGCAGCGGTTGCATCGGGGGGGCGCCGTCCCTATGATGCGCCGAAATTACGACCGCGCCGGGGATCCGCCCGGCGCCGCGTCGCCAGCCGCACGACCCCTGGCAGCACCGATGCCCCGTAGAGTACGCAACTTCGCCATCATCGCGCACATCGACCACGGCAAGTCGACCCTGGCCGATCGCATCCTCAGCCTCACCGGCAGCGTCTCTGCGCGTGAGGAGCGCGCGCAATTCCTCGACTCCATGGATCTCGAGCGCGAGCGCGGGATCACCATCAAGGCCCAGGCGGTCCGCCTGTCATGGAAGGCGCAGGACGGCGAACTCTACGAGCTCAACCTCATCGATACGCCGGGGCACGTCGACTTCACCTACGAGGTCTCGCGCAGCCTCGCCGCCTGCGAGGGCGTGCTGCTCGTCGTCGACGCGTCGCAGGGGGTCGAGGCCCAGACCCTGGCCAACGTCTACCTGGCGCTGGACAACGATCTCGAGATCGTGCCGGTGCTCAACAAGATCGACCTGCCCGCCGCCGACGCCGATCGGGTGCGGGCCGAGATCGAGGACGTCATCGGCCTCGACGCCAGCGACGCGCTGCTGACCTCGGCCAAGACGGGGCTGGGGGTCGAGTCGGTCATCGACGCGGTCATCGAGCGCATCCCGCCGCCGGAGGATCACACCGACGCGCCGCTGCGGGCCCTGATCTTCGACTCGTGGTACGACAACTACCGCGGCGTGATCATGCTCGTCCGGGTGGTCGACGGCATCATGGAGGCGGGCAGCAAGATCTACATGAAGGCCACCGAGCAGACCTACGATGTGCTCGAGGTGGGCGTCTTCACCCCCCAGGCGGCGCGGGTCGAGCGGCTGCAGTCGGGCGACGTCGGCTTCGTCATCGCCAACATCAAAGAGGTCCGCCACGCGCGGGTCGGCGATACCATCGTCGACGCGAAGAAGGCGGCCGAGCTCGAGCCGCTCTCGGGCTTCAAAGAGGTCGCGCCGGTGGTCTTCTCCGGGCTCTTTCCGGTGGTCAGCAGCGACTATGGCGACCTGCGCGACGCGCTCGAGAAGCTGCGGCTCAACGACGCGGCGTTCAACTTCGAGCCGGAGACCTCGGCGGCGCTCGGCTTCGGCTTCCGCTGTGGTTTTCTGGGGCTCCTGCACCTCGAGATCGTGCAGGAGCGGCTCGAGCGCGAGTTCGACATGGACCTCATCACCACCGCGCCGACGGTGGTCTACGAGGTCGATACCACCGACGGCGGCACCCTCAAGGTCGACAACCCGTCGCTTCTGCCCGATACACCGGAGATCGCGGAGATCCGCGAGCCCTACATCAAGTCGACGATCCACGTGCCGCCGGAGTACGCCGGGCCGGTCATCGCCCTGTGCGAAGAGCGCCGCGGCGAGCAGACCGGACTGACCTACGCCGGCCAGAGCCGCATGCAGGTCAAGTATCTGCTGCCGCTGTCGGAGATCGTCTTCGACTTCTTCGATCGGCTCAAGAGCATCACCCGCGGCTATGGCAGCTTCGAGTACGAGGTCGCCGGCTATCGCGCCTCGAACCTGATCAAGCTCGACGTGCGGCTCAACGGCGACGTGGTCGACGCGCTGTCGATCATCGTGCACCGCGACCGGGC
>JAUHXC010000023.1 GCA_030427205.1 bacterium
GCCCGCTCGGTTGCTCGAGACCGCCGTCGATGGGACTCCCTCTGGGAACGCCGCTCGGCCGGAACCTCGCCGGCGGGACCAGCGAGCCCGCTTGGTTGATCAACACCGCCGTCGACGGGACCCCCTCCTGGAATGGCGCTCGCCAGACTCCGTGCCGACGGGACCAGCGAGCCGACCCGGTTGATCAAAGCCGCCGCCGGCAGGGCCCTCGCCGGGTTCGCACTTCGCCCTACCTCCCGCGGACGGGGCCCGCAGCATGCGCAGATCCCGGCGGGGGTCCCGTCGGCGCCGGCTGGCGTGCGCTGCCCGACCGCAGAGGCCCCGTCGCCACAGATGCCGGCGAACGCCGATCCCGGCGGGGGTGCCGTCGACGGCGGCTGGCGTGCGCTGCCCGACCGCAGAGGCCCCGTCGCCACAGATGCCGGCGAACGCCGATCGGGGCCGGGGTCCCGTCGACGGCGGCTGGCGTGCGCTGCCCGACCGCAGAGGCCCCGTCGCCATAGATACCGGCGAACGCCGATCGGGGCCGGGGTCCCGCCGCCGGCGGCTGGCGTGCGCTGCCCGACCGCAGAGGCCCCGTCGCCACAGATGCCGGCGAACGTCGATCGGGGCCGGGGTCCCGCCGCCGGCGGCTGGCGTGCGCTGCCCGACCGCAGAGGCCCCGTCGCCACGGATTTCGGCGCACCTCGATCCCGGCGGGGGTTCCGTCGACGGCGTCTGGCGCACTGTCGCCGACAGCGACCGCCCCGTCGCCACAGGTTCCGACGACCGCCGTTCCCGGCGGGGTCCCCTCGACGGCGGCCGCCGCCCGAATCGATACGAATCGGGCACCCTGCGGTCACTTCGCGCCGGTCGACCCTTAGTCTCTCCAGCGGCGACTCGACCGGGAGGGCAAGGGATGATGCGCGTCGTGCTCACGCTCGGGCTGTTGCTCGGCCTCTCGGGCTGCTTCCTCGACGCGCTGCCCGTCGTCTTCACCGTCGACGCCGGCGCGCCCGGCTGCGGGCCGGCGCTGAGGGAGTCCGACGCCGGCCTCGGCTGCTACAACCCGCTCGAGTCGCCGGCGCAGGTCAGCGCGCAGGTGCTCGACCCCTACCCCCCGCCGCCGCTGCCCGACGGCCTCTGGCTGCCGGCGCCGTTCGTCGCGCCCGGCCCGTCGATCCCGGTCGGCGACGGCGTGGTGCTCGACGTCGAGGTCGATCAGTGGATCCCGGCCCAGCCGATCGTGACCGTGGTCGACGCGGTCGACGGCTGCCGCCCGCGGGGCGACTGCGCGCAGGTCGTGGGCCTCGTCGAGTGGACCTGGCTGCCCGCGCCCGAGCTGCTCGACCTGGGCTTCTACCCGTTCATCCCGGCGACGGTCTCGACGTGCCGCATCCTGCCGCGGCCCATCTGCGACGGCGCCCCCGAGCTGCACGCGGCGTGGGTCCGGTTCGCGATGGTCAGCGCCGGCTTCCGCGAGGTCGAGGGGCCCGACGGCGTCAACTACGTGCCCGACCTCGAGCGCGGCGTCTTCTGCCGGACCACCGTCTGCCAGCTGCGCCTCGGCCGGGCGCTCGCCGCCGCCTGCCACGGCGCGAACCAGTGGCGCTTCGACGGCGACCGGGACGGCGCGGGCGACAGCTGCGACAACTGCGTCGGGCAGGCGAACCCCGATCAATCCGACGGCGACGGCGACGGCTTCGGCGACGCCTGCGACCGGTGCCCCGGCGAGCGCAGCCCGCTCGCCAGCCAGGACGGCGACGGGGACGGGCACCCCGACTGCGCCGACAACTGCCCCGGTGTGGCCAATAATCAGTCCGACGGCGACGGGGACGGCGTGGGCGACGCCTGCGACAACTGCCGCGGGGTCGCGAACCAGAACCAGCGCAACAGCGATGGTGATCCCTTCGGCGACGCCTGCGACCGCTGCCCCGAGGTGGCCGACAACCAGCTCGACAGCGACGGCGATGGCATCGGCGACGCGTGCGACAACTGCCCGGATGACGACAACCCGGACCAGAGCGACGCCGACGAGCTGACCCCGTGGGCCGCGGAGTACCCCGGCGGCGACGCGTGCGATCCGCCGGGGCGGCCGATGGCGATCGCGACCGGTCCGCTGCCGCCGGCGGCGCAGGCCGCAACGGCCGAGGCGGTGGCGGGCTACGTGGTCACCCAAGGCGGCGCGGAGTGGGATTGGGCCCGGATCGTCGCCGAGGCCGCCGCGAGCTTCGACGCGCCTGCGCCCGGCGAGCCGGTGGCGATGGCGGCGCGGGCGCCGCTGGCCGACGACGAGGTGGTCGGGCTGGCGCCGTATGATCCGCTGGTGCCCGATCGCGAGCGCGACCGCGATCGCGTGCGGCTGGGCTTCCGCATCGGGCGGCACTTCGAGGACGTGATGAAGCGCGAGCGCTGCGTGGATATCGTCGATCCGGATACGGGCGAGGTCCTGCAGGAAGGGCAGCGCGAGGTGCGCTACTTCCGGCCATCGCGCAATATGGACTCCCCGCTGGAAGTCATGGCATTCGCGAATGGCCGGCCTCGCTATCGCCGCGCGGACTGCTTCTACGAAGTCTATGGTGGGCTCTTCCCTGGTGGGCCGATCGATCCACGCTCGATGCCGACCCGCATCGAAGAATACAAAGCCAGCCGCTCCCGCGCGGCCCGGTTCAGCCATAGCTATCGCCGCCGTATCCGTGAGCAGGCGGCCGACCTGAAGTGGCTCGCTGCGGTGCGACTGCGCGAGGAGTTCTTCCCCGATCGCAACTGGCGAGACCTATGGACCCGGCTCCACGACCCTGGCTTCTGGCCCTGGGGCAAACCGCCGCTGGGCATCTACCGCTGCGCGCCGGGCTTCAACCCGCGCGGCGACTGCGCGTCGGCACTGCGGGAAGCGCTGGAAGAGCCTCTGCACTCGATGGCGCTCGCCCGGCAGGAAGGCGCCGGCACCGCGTTCCAGTGGGTCGTCGACAGCGGTCTGAGCAGCGTGCCGCCCGAGTTCATGGCCGGCTGTCGGACCCCACCTCGGGAGTGGCACGGTCTCAGCCCCGGCGGCTGGACCCAGGTGTGGCGCCACTGCGACTGGGGCCCCTGGCGGCGCAACGCCGACTGGCGTCGCTTCCAGGTCGCCGACTGGGCGCCGATCGCCGACGGGATGTACGTCGACGCCGACTGGTACAACCCCGAGACGCGCCGGATCAACCGCGAGCTGATCGACTTCGGCGGGCAGAACAGCGCTGTCCTTGCCGCGGTGCGCTTCTGGCCCTGGGGCACGGCCGTCGGCCGCGCGCTGATGCACAACGAGCTGGAGCCGCAGGCGCCCGACGGGCGTATCGGCTGGCCGGTGCGCCGCATGGAGCAGGGCTGGTGGTTGCTCGTTCAACTGGATGATCTGGTATTGATGCAGGGGATTCCAGGGTTCGATCTGGACGGAGACGAGGCCTATGATCTGGCGATCGATTAGCGCGATGGCGATCGGCATATTGTGCGCCTGTTCGTCAAAGGATGATGCAACACCGGAGTTGCCGCCGCCCGAGGCTGTGCAGTTGGTGGGCAAAGCGATGCGGACGACCCACGGGTACATCCACCCGGAGGATCCACCCGGGACCTGGAGAGCGAGTCGACCGCACGGCGTGCTGATCGAGCCGTGCAGCGATTGGACGCCGGGGCCCGCTCTGACCGACGACTTTGGACGGACCGCATCGGGGTCCACGTCGATTCATATGAGTTGGGGCGTGCGTCGACGAGCGGGCCAGGAGTCCGTAACCGCCAGCATGCTGGAAGGGGCGTATGGCCCACCGCACCCCGCTACCCGACGGCTCATGGTCGGCCTCGCTGCGCCGCTCGGTCCCCATTGGACGTGGATTCTCGACGGCCGCAAAGCCCGCCCGACCATCATCGCCGAAGTCCAGCCTGACGGGTCCGTTGAGTATCACTTCGCACACATCGGAGGCATTGCCGGCGGTGGCAACAGCGCCGGCTTCTTCGTGGAGTGCCTCATCGAACGCTATGGCACACCCGGCTGGTCGTTCGACCCGCCGCCCCGACGCCGGTGATGTCTCCGCTCTGGCGATCGATCAGCGCGATGGCCTTCGGCGCCTTGTGCGCTTGCACGTCGAAGGCCGACGACAAGCCGGTGTTGCCGCCCCCGGAGATCGTGCAGCAGACCGGCAAACCGATGCGGACTACACATGGCTTCGTCCACCCCACGGATCCGCCAGGGACTTGGCGTGCGGGTCGACCACACCATCGAGCGATCGAACCCTGTAGCGATTGGCAACCCGGTGGGCCGCTGACCGACGACTACGGCAAGACGACGTCCGGCCCCAAGTCGATCCACATGAGTTGGGGCGTCCGGCGGCGGCTCGGCCAGGAGACGGTCACGGCCAGCATGCTCGAACAAGCCTTTGGCCCGCCTCACCCGGGAACACGAAGGCTCATGGTGGGCCGCGCTGCGCCATTGGGGCCTCACTGGACCTGGGTGCTCAAAGACCAGCCGCCGCCGGCACAGCCGACGGTGATCGCCGAGGCCCAGCCCGACGGCTCGGTCGAGTATCACTTCGCCGACATCGGTAAGATCGCCGGCGGCGGCAACAGCGCGGGCCTGTTCGTCGAGTGCCTCATCGAGCGCTACGGCACGCCCGGCTGGTCGTTCGACCCGCCGCCCCGACGCCGGTGATGTCTCCGCTCTGGCGATCGATCAGCGCGATGACCTTCGGCGCCTTGTGCGCCTGCACGTCGAAGGCCGACGACAAGCCGGTGTTGCCGCCGCCGGAGGTCGTGAAGCAGACCGGCAAACCGATGCGGACCACGCAAGGATTCATCCATCCCTCGGACCCGCCAGGGACTTGGCGCGCCGGTCGACCGCATCATCGTGCAATCGAGGCATGCAGCGATTGGACGCCCGGGGGCGCACTGACCGACGAGTTCGGGGGTACGGCATCCGGCCCGAGAGCGATCCACATGGGCTGGGGCATCCGCCGACGAGCAGGCCAGGAGACGGTCACTGCCAGCATGCTCGAAGCAGCCTACGGCGCCCCACATCCCGCGACCCGGAGCTTGATGGTCGGCAATGCCGCGCGGCTCGGTCCCCACTGGACTTGGATTCTCGACGGTCGTGCTGCCCGGCCGACCATCATCGCAGAAGCGCAGCCAGACGGTGCCGTCGAGTATCACTTCGGCCACATTGGGGGCATCGCTGGCGGCGGCAACAGCGCGGGCCTGTTCGTCGAGTGCCTCATCGAGCGCTACGGCACACCCGGCTGGTCGTTCGACCCGCCGCCCCGACGCCGATGATGGCTGCTCCCGGGCGCTGGATGAGCATGGCCGCTGTATGTTCTCTGGCCGCATGCACCGCAGAGAGGTCGCTGCCACAGTCGGAGGTCGCGAAGCGGGCCGGCAATCCGGAGGGCGCTCCGCAAGGCGCCAAACCGATGGTGCCGCAGCAGCAGACGGCAGAGTCGACCGAGCACCTCTCACCAGAGACCGATCGGTCGACTGCTTTTTATCGAATACGCGACCACATGCCGCAGAACTGGCGCGCCGGCGATCGTTCGGCGCCCATCGGCCGGGTCGACCCCCGCGATGACGTGGGCACCTCGCGCTCGCGGGGTCATCGACCTCACGCGCGGCCCGCAGACCTCGCGCCCGCGGGGTGATGGCGCCCGTTCTCCGGCGGATCATCGCCGACGTCCGGGGTCGTGGCGGGTCTTCTCTGGCGACCGACCTCGCGCGCGCGGGGTCGATGGGTCCGCTCGTCGTCGGGGCATCTCCGAAAATCAGCCGGGCCGACCCGCTTCGACGACCGATCACCTCCGCCGAGCGGGGTCGAGGCGGGCGTTTTTCTTCGAACGACCTCGAAAAACCGAGCCCATGGCCCGACGCGCGCCGAGGTGCACCTCGCCGGAGCGGGGTCGGGTCGCGTAATCCGCGGTCCGTGCCGCCGAGCGCGGAGGTCGAGGTGGCTGCGCTCGACCCGGGCGAACCGATCGAGCCGCACGCAGACCATCTCGCGGCGAGGTCACCTCGTCAGAGCGGGGGTCGGGCACCGCACAGCGCCGAGGTGACCCCATCGTCGGCGGGGTCGGGCGCCCTCTCGCGGCGAGGTCACCCCGCCAGGGCCGGGGTCGCGCCACGTCTGTCACAGTCGACGCCGCGCTGCACCCGGCCTGGGTCCAGTTCGCGATGGTCAGCGCCGGCTTCCGCGAGGTGGAGGGACCCGACGGCGCCGTGAACGACGTGCCCGACCTCGAGCGCGGCGTCTTCTGCCCCGCTCCGACGCGCGCGCCTCACCCCGGCGCGTAGACGGCGTCCGCCGCGGCCCGGCACGTCTCGCGCAGCCAGCGGGCCGCCGCGTCGTCCCGGCTGCCATGCCAGACCATGTCGATGGCGAAGCCGGGCAGGGGCATCGGCGGCTCGACGCGCTTCAGCCCCGACCGCGGCGCCATCACCGCCGCCATGCGCGCGGGCATCGTGAGGATCGCGTCGGTGCCGACGACCAGCGCCGGCGCCATGAGAAACGACCAGGTGTAGACCACCACCCGCCGCTCGATGCCGTCGTCGGCCAGGGCCGGATCGATGGTGCTCGCGCCATAGCCCTCCGGCGAGATGCGCACATGCGGCAGGCGGCGGAAGTCGTCGAGCGTCAGCCGTTCGCCGACGGCGGGATGATCGGCGCGCACGACGCAGACGAAGTCGTCTCGGTAGAGGGTCTCCCGGCCGGCCCAGGCGGGCACCGGCCCGGCGAGCTGCATCACGAGGTCGACCCGCCCCGCGGCCAGATCGACGAGCGGGTCGCCATGCCGGTGGCGGATGTCGAGGGTGACGCCCGGCGCCTCGCGGGCGACGCGCCGCACCACCGCCGGCCACACCGTCGCCCCGGCGTCGTCGGCGGTGGTCACCGTGAAGCGGCGGGTCGACCGCGTCGGCTCGAACGCCGGGACCGGATCGAGGACCCGGCCGAAGCCGAGCAGGGCCCCGCGCAGCTCGGCCTCGAGGCGGGTGGCGCGCTCGGTGGGCGCGAGCCCGGCCCCGGTGCGCACGAACAACGGGTCGTCCAACATCAGGCGCAGCGTACGCAGCGCGTGGCTCACCGCCGACGGGGTCACCCCGAGATCGGCGGCGGCGCGGGTCGCGCTGCGGTGTTCGAGCAGGGCCCCGAGCACGACGAAGAGGTTGAGGTTGACCCCGGCCAGTCGATTGCGTCCGTCGGCCAGGTGCGCCTCCGATCATGAGAGCTGCTCAACTGCAGCTGAGGGTTATGAGCATGACAAGCCGTGGCGGACCCCGCAACGTAGACGGCCGAGGCCGAAGGGCCCCGAGAGAACAGGCGATGGAGGCCGCAACATGGCGACGGCTCGAGAGAACGCGATCGGACTCTACATGGACGGCATCCGCGACGGTCGGCCGCGCGAGGCCATGGCGCGGTACACCGGCGACCGCTACACCCAGCACTCGACCGGCGTCGAAGACGGGCAGGCGGGCTTCATCGCCTTCTTCGAAGCGTTCGTCCAGCGCAATCCGAAGCGCGACATCCGCGTCGTGCGGGCCCTGCAGGACGGCCCGCACGTCTTCCTGCAGGTCGAGCAGAGCCTCAACGACGGCGCGGCCCGCTGGGTGACCGCCGACGTCTTCGACAGCGACGCCGACGGCCGGATCGTCGAGCATTGGGACGTCATCTCGCCGACGCGCCCGCCCAACCCGGCCGGCCACACCCAGATCGATGGCCCGACCGAGATCGTCGACCGCGACGCGACCGCGGCCAACAAGGCGCTCGTCGCCGACTTCGTGCAGACCTGCCTGATCGAGCGGCGACTCGACCGCGTCGCCGACTTCGTCGACCGCGCCCGCTACGTCGAGCACGACCCCGACGTCGGCGACCTCGACGGCTTCCTCGCTGAGTTGACCGCGAAAGAGGCGCCGCTGTCGTATCAGGCGTGCTTCATGCTCGTCGGCGAGGGCAACTTCGTCGCCACCCTCAACCGCGCGCGCCGCGGCGAGCAGGATCAGTGTCGGGTCGACCTCTTCCGGGTCGACGCCGGCCGCATCGTCGAGCACTGGGACCATACCGAGCCGGTGCCGCCGAAGGCCGAGTGGGTCAACTCGGGCAAGTTCTGATCTACTACTTCTGGCTTTGCTCGCGCCGCGCGCGAATCTCGGCGGCGCATGTCGAAGCCAGTCGGGACCAAGCCCTCGACCTGACGGGACGCAGGTCCGTCGCGCAGCGACGCAGCGCGAGACGTGAGTGCCCATGCCCGTGCCACGCGCGGGATATCGGCGGGCCGGCGGCGGGCCCATGGCCGGCGACAACCCCTCGATCATGCGGCGGATGATACCGGCCCGGAGGGTCGGGGCGGGCGTGCGATCCGCGGGCCCGCGGTCTGTTGGCGCCACGTGTTGATAGGTCGCTGCAATGGCCCGCGGTGCGTGGCCCTCCTAGCATTGGCGTACCCGTTCATCACATCACCGCGAATCACTCCGGGAGGAGAACTCATGCCCAGATCGATCACATGCACCCTCGGTCTCGTCGCCGCCTCGTTGTCCGGCTGCGCGCCAACACCCACCCAGGAGCCGCCGGCCGGGATCGTGGTCGGCGCCGAGTCGATGCAGAGCCCTCAGCTGAGTCACGAGGGGCGGGTGCGGGTGTCCTGGCATGCCAGCGCATCCGACAGCTATCGCTTGAGCGGTCGAGTGCAGGTCACGCCCGATCAGGGGGGAGAGCGATGACACGCCTCAGCTGGGTTCTGCTGGCCTGTGCGTTGCCCCTGTCGGCCCTGGCCGACGCCGGGCCGATGGTGATGGTCTACGAAGGCGCGCTGGCCGACGCGGCGGGTGCGCCGGTCGAAGCCGAGCTGCCCGTGCGCTTCGCGCTCTACGATGATCCGCAGGCCGACGAGGCGCTGTGGCACGAGGTCCACCCGGTCGTCGCCGTGGTCGACGGTCGCTTCCGTGTCGTGCTCGGCAGCGTCGAGCCGCTGCCCGCCGATAGCGATACGTTTGGTCGGCTGTTCCTCGGCGTGACCGTCGACGATGACGACGAGGCGCTGCCGCGCATACAGCTCGGCGGCGCGCCATTCGCTCTGGTGGCGGCCGAGGCGCTCGACGTCTCCGGTCGCATGATCCACCCCGCCGGGATCTCGATCGGAGATCTGCTGATCGACGCACGGGGCATCCGCATGGGCGGTGAGCCGCTGACCGGCCCGCCGGGTCCGGTGGGCCCGGAAGGCCCTCCAGGCCCGGCCGGTGAAGCCGGTCCGGCCGGTGCCGTGGGTCCGGCGGGTGCCGTGGGGCCGGCAGGTCCGGCGGGTGCCGTGGGTCCGGCAGGTCCGGCGGGTGCCGTGGGTCCGGCGGGTCCGGCGGGTGCCGTGGGTCCGGCAGGCCCGCGGGGCCCCGCAGGCCCGGCCGGCGCAGACGGGCCGGCCGGTGCCGACGGTGCCGACGGGGTCCCCGGTCCGGCTGGCCCGGCAGGCCCGGCTGGCCCGGCAGGCCCGGCAGGCCCCGCCGGACCGCCGGGCATCGCGCCCCTGACGGACGTCTTCGTCGAACCCGACCCCCACAGCGACGAGCTGGTCGGCATCCCGCGGGCGCAGGCCGAGGGCATCGTCGTGCCGATGCAGGTGGACGCCGACGGCGAGATCATCTCGCTGTCGGTCGCCGTCGACATCGTGCACCCCGACGTCTCGCACCTGCAGCTCTACCTCGTCGCGCCGACCGGGGACGAGGTCCTGCTGCACGACGGACCGGGCGGCAGCCCCGGCGGTCCCGATCTGCAGGTCAGCTGGCCCGACGAGCGCATGCCGGTCGAGCCGCTCGAGCGTTTCGCCGGGCTCGAGATGCAGGGGCAGTGGTCGTTGCGCCTGGTCGATACCGACGTGCTCAACCCCGAGGACGCGCCGCGCGAGCTGGTCTCGTGGACCCTCGACGGCACCCGCCGGGTCGCCGGCAGCTGGCGGCTCCCGGCGTCCGGCCGGCTTCAGGTGGATACACCGACGCGCTTCACCGACACCGTGACGTTCGACCGCGACGTCGACGTGGCCGGTCGGCTCTCGGTGCCCAAGTACGCCTTCTGGCGTACGGGAAGCATCGTTCACTATCGCCCGCCGACCCTGGGAGGGGCGGAGGTGACGCTGAACACCAACGAGTGCGAAGCCAACGCCACCTGCTGCACCGACGACGGTGCCATCTGCCTGCGATCCTCTGCGGCCGGCGATGGCATCCTGAGCTTGACCCTGGAAGGTACTTCGCGGGTCTGCACGATCTTCCACGTCGACGACGACGTGCCCGGGGCGTCGAAGGGGCTCTACTTCGCGGTCGATGGCGGCAATAACTGCCTGCGACGGGGCACGCCGTGCATGCAGATCAGCCGCGAAGGCTTCGGCCACAACGTACTCGACGACTACGCGTCGTACGCCGTCGTCTGCTTGTAGGCTGCATCGGGCACCGCGCGCTCGGCCGCCCCGGCCTGATGCCCGCACGGACCAATCACAACGCCGCCGATGACCCACGCCGACAGCCGGGGTAGGGTGGCGTGATGTCCGCCTCCGCCTCCGCCTCCGCCTCCGGCCCCATCTCTCCCGCGATCGAGCGCCGCCGCGATGCCGTCCTCGCCCGCCTCGACCGCGGGTCGCCGCCGGCGGATGCCCTGCCCGCGCTCATCGCCGACCCCGACCCGGTGATCCGCCACGCCGCCCTGCTCGCCCTGCGCGCCCGCCTCGCCGACGGCCGGCCCGATGGCCCGCTGCTGCCCGCCGACCCCGCCGACGCGCCGCCCGAGACCGTCGCCTTGCTGGCCGAGCTGCACCTGCTCGACCCGCGCGACGCGCCGCCGCCGGCCGACGCCGCGCTGCCCGGCTCCGTCGCCGCCTTGTGGGCCGCCGCCCGCATCGCCCGGTCGGGTCTGCTGCCCGACCTGCCACCGGGCCTGCTGATCGAGGCCATGGAGCACATCCGCTGGCCGGCGCTGCGCGACCCGCTGCCCGCGCTGAAGGCCGCGCTGGGTCACCCGGTGACCGCGCGGGCCGCGGTGGAGGGGCTGGGTCTGCTGGGCCGCACGGGGCGCCTGCCGGCCGCGGCGCTGGTGCCGTTGCTGGTCGACGCGTTGCCCGGCCCCCATGGCGATCGCGCCGCCGAGGCGTTGGCCGAGCCGTGGTCGCTGGCCGCGCCGCTGCCCGCCACGTCGCTGCCCGCCACGTCGCTGCCCGTCGCGTCACTGCTGGCGGCCCTCGACGGGCCGGGCGCCGACGCCGCGGCGCGGGCGTTGGTGATCCGCGGCGAGACCGAGCGGTTGATGCGGGCGCTGGGTGAAGACGCCCGGCCCGCGGCGACCCACCGGGCGATCCTGAGCGCGCTGGGCGGGGCCGAGGCGCGGGCGGTTCACCCGCTGGTCGAGCGCGCGCTGGCCGACCCGCCGCGCTTCGGGCCGCCTGTGCTGGGGACGCTGCGCGCGTGGCGCTGGCAGTTCGAGGGCGCGCGGATCGAGCCGCGCCACGTCGCGCCGGTGGTCGAGCTGGCGTTGGCGTCGCCGTCCGTCGCGCCCGACGCGGTGGCCACCGTGCTCGACCCGCACGCCGAGCAGGCCGTCGAGGCGCTGCTCGATCGGCTCGCCGAGGCCCCGGCCCGGGTGCTCGCGATCGTCGCGGCGCTGCCGCGGGCGGTCTCCGACGCTGCGCTCGTCGCCTGCGCCGCTGACCCCGCGTACGCCGCCCTCGCCGACAGCCTCGGGCCGGCGCTGGCGGCCCGGTCCGACGCTCCGTCTTGCGCCGCGGCTTTGCGCCGGCTGCTCGCCGGCACGGCGCTGGCCCACGACCTCGACTGCGACCTCGCCCCGCCGAATGCGCCCCGGCTGGCCCACGCCAACGCGCTGCGCCGCGGGGCATCACCCGACTGGCCCTCCGTCATCGCCCGGGGCGAGGTGAACGGCGCGGTGATCGCCGCCTGCGCCGCCCCGCCGCCGGCCTTCACCCGCTGGGCCACGACCCCGGGTCATCCGCTGCGGCTGCCGGCCATCGCCGCGCTGGGCCGAGGCGGCGGGCCGCGGTGCATGGCCGCGCTCGCCGAGGGCCTGGCCGATGAAGACGAGGCGGTGGTCGAGGCGTGCATCGCCGCGCTGGGCGCCGTCGGCCGGCGTCACCCGGCGCGCCGCTCGGCCTCCGACGGCCCGGAGGCCTCGGCGGTGGTCGAGGGCATTCGCCTGGCCCTCGACGCCGAGCCCGGCCCGCGGGTGCTCGCCGGTCTGTTCGGGCGCCTCGCCGAGTACCGCCATCGGGGCGTGGCGTCGAGCATCCGGCCGCACCTGCGCCATCCCGACGTCGAGGTGCGCTGCCGGGCGATCTCGGCGCTGGCCGCCGCCGTCGAGCAGACGACGCCCTGGCTCGTCTCCCGCGGCCTGCCGGCGGACCATCGCGAGGCGCGGGCCCTGCTCGACGCGCTGGGGCGGCGGGCCGATCCGGCCGGCCACCCAGCCCTGGTCCTGGCGCTCTCGCTGCCGGTGATGAACCTCAAGAAGACCGCCGCCGAAGCCCTGCGCCGCGCGCCGCACCCGGCGGCGATCCCTTCGCTGCTGCGCTGGCTGGGGCGGCACGACAACCCGGGGTTTCGCGAGAGCCTGAGCCGGGCGCTCGACGCGGCGGCGGGCGCGAGCGCGGTGGGGCTGCTGCGCGCGGCCTGTGATTCGGCCGCGGCCGAGGGCGACGGCCAGCGGGTCGAGCGGCTGGCGCTGGCGTTCGACGGGCGGGTGCCGGCGGCGACGCTCGCCGCGTGGATCGACGAGGCGCCGTGGGGGCCGCGGCTGGCCGGGCTGGTCTTCGCCGATCGGGTCGGGCCGAGTGAAGGCAGCGTCGACAGCGTGCGCCGGCGGCTGGCGGACGCGGTCGACGCGCCGCCGCCCACCGCCGACGACAGCCGCCGATCGGCCGCGGCGCGGGCGCGGGTCGCGCTGAAGACATGGCGCCCGGGTGAGGATCCGGCGCCGGTCCTGGCGCAGCTCGGCGCGCTGGGGGCGGGGCCGGTCGACGCGCTGCTCGTCGATCGGGCCTGCGCGATCCTGCCCCACGCTGCGGCGGCCGATCGGACGCGGCTGGTCGCGCTGCTGGTCCGAGCGCCGGCGAGCCGCCGCTTCCGGGCGGTGCAGAGCCTGCGCGCCGTCGCCGACGACGGGGCCATCGGCGCCATCGGCGCCATGGTTGTGCTCGGCGCCCAGCCCACCGACGCCGAGCGGCCGCGCTGGCGGACCCACGCCGATGCGCGGGTGCGGGCGCGGGCCGCGCTGCCGCTGGACGACCCCGGAGAGTCACCCGCCGCCCGCCGCCGGGCCCTGATCGCGGCGGGGCGGGCCGTCGACGCGCTCGCGGCGGCGCTGGACGGGCGGGATGACGTGCGGGCGGTGATCGACGAACAGCATCGCCTCTGGGGTCCGCGGGCGACGCTGCGGGCGCTGGCTGCCGTCGCCGAGGGGGATCGCTGGGACCCGCTGCTGCGCGCGCTGGCGGGCCATCCGCTGCTCGGCGCGCTGCTCGACCTGAAGACGCCGCCGCCGGGCCCCGCGGCGGCGCGCGCGCTGGCCCGCCATCCGACGTTGCAGGGCCTGGAACGGCTGCGAGCCCGGCGGGATGACCCCGACGCCGTGCGCGCGCTGGCCCGCCGCGGCGCGCCCGCGGCCATCGCCGCCTGCCTCGAGCGCGGCTGGCTCGGCGACATGCGCCCGGTCGGCGCCTGGGCCGCGGCGATCCGCGCGACGCCGCTCGAACAGACGCGGCTGCTGCAGCTCGCCGATCGGGCCGGCGGCGCGCTCGAGCGACCGGTGCTCGCCGCCCTGGTCGACCGCCTGGCCCGCGCGCCCGACGGCCCCGGCGCGCCGATCGCGCTGCGGCTGCGCGCCCGCGCCTTCGATCGGGTCTGGCCTCATGTGGCGCCGCACTGGCGCGGCGAGACGGCCGCGCGCTGGCTGCCGGCGCTGCCGCCGACCCGGGTCCCGCCCGGGGTGATCATCCGCGCCTTCGCCGCCGCCGAGACCGCGGTCCGGCCGCTCTACGTGCGCTGGTTCGCCGCCGCGGTCGACGAAGGCCCTCTGCACGCCCCGGGGCTGCGGGCGGCGCTGCTGCGCGATCCGAAGGCTCTCGACCGAACCGGCTGGCGGCTGCTGTGCGCGCTGGTCGACAGCGCCGAGTCCCGGGCCGAGCTCGTCGCGCTGCTGCGGGACCAGCTCGAGCCCGAGGCGGCTGCGCGGCTGCTGCTCGACGGGCTCGACGGCCAGCCGCCCGCGGTTCAGATCCCGCTGCTGCTGCCTTGGCGCCAGACCGACGCCGCGCTGTCCCGGCTGGCCGCGCTGTGGTGCCTCGGCGAGCGGGCGCGGCGGCTGCTGCCCGCCACGTTGACGCCGACCCTGGTCGAGCGCGCCCTCACCGCCCTCGAGGGCCCGGCGCGCTCGCCGGCCGCCGCCAAGGCGCTGTTGACGGCGCTGGTCGAGACCCGCCCCGACGGCGTGGACGTGGCGGCCATCGTCGCCGGGGCCCTCGAACACCGCGATACCAGCGTGCAGGCCCACGCCCACCGCTTGCTGCGGCGCTGCACCGCTCGGGGGCGCTACCTGATCGAGACCCGCCGGCTGCTCGTCGACCGCCACCCGTCCGTGATGCGGCGGGCGGTGCGGGTGGTGTGCTACGGCGAAGACATCGGCGCGCTGAAGCGGGTCGTGCCCCACCTGCACGCCGCCGATCGGGCGCTGCGCGAGTCGGCCGGCGACGGCCTGATCGGCCTGGGCGAAGCGGCCCTCGACGCGCTGTACGCCGCCCACCGCGCCGCCCGCCCCGACCGCCGCCCGGCCATCGCGGCGGTCATCGACGCCATCGAGGCCGGCGAGGCATAGCCCGCCACAGCGAGCCCGTATACTGGATGCCACAAAGGGGATGGTGTCCTGTCATGGTTTTGCCTTGTTCGAGCCGGAATGTCGGCCTATCCTGCCATCGGAGGCAGGTGATGAACGACGACGAGCACCGCGCATTCCTGGCCGCGGCGGGCGACATCCACCGGGATCTGACTCGCATCGAGGGGCTGCTCGCCCGCCTGCCCGGCCGGGTCGACGGCTTCGACGAGAGCCTGCACCGCGCCCGCTGGGAGCGCCCGCCGCCCCGCCGCGACCTCGACGACCGGCTCGCGCGCGTCGAGCAGGCCATCGCCCGCATCGAGCGCCGGGACGACCGCGAGGGGCCGACGCCGTGATCCGCTTCGACCACTCCCCCGACGCCCGCGAGCAGCTGCGCAAGCGGCGCAAACCCGACCACCGCAACCCGATCCGCGGCGCCGTCGTGGGCATCGTGACCAACATCGTCGACCCGCAGTCGTGGGGCCGCATCAAGGTGCGCTTCCCGTGGCTGCACGACGACGTCGAGAGCAACTGGGCCCGCATCGCCCAGCCCTACGCCGGCGACGGCCGGGGCACGTTCTGGCTGCCCGAGGTCGGCGACGAGGTCTGCGTGGTGTTCGACAACGGCGATACCAACCACCCGTACATACTGGGTGGCATCTACAACGGCACCGACGTGCCGCCGCCGCCGGGCAACCCCGATGGCAAGGACGACACCAAGATCTGGCAGACGCGCAACGGCCACAAGCTGGCGTTCGAGGATCACCCCAACGGCGAGCGCATCACGCTGACCGATGGCCCCGGCAGCCGCCATCTGGTCATCGACGTGGTCGGCGATACGATCACGCTCACCGCGGCGCCGGGCGACATCACGTTCGAGGCGCCGCAGGAGAACATCAAGTTCGAGTGCGTGAACCTCGAGATCGACGTGCGGCGCGACAGCACGTGGAGCCATGACACCACCCGCAGCGATCACTGCACCGATCGCGTCGAGACGGTGACCGGGCCCGACGTGCTGTCCATCGGGCAGACGCTGGCGGTCGTGACCAAGAACGCCGCCATCGCGCCGCAGAGCAGCGCGACGACGTTCGAGAAGATGGGCAATCAGGTCACCGGCAACCTGCGCATGGCGGGCGATAAGCGCGATCTGACGTCGACGACCATCAAGCGCCTGTCGGCGCCCGAAGAGACCCAGGCGGGCAAGGTCACCGTGAAGGTGGAGGATACGTTCACCCATGTGGTGGACGGCGTGGCGGATGTGCACTTCGGCAAGCAGACGGTCGATGCGAAGGACGCCACCTACGCGGCGAAGAAGACCACCGAGGTGCAGGGCGGCGATATCAAGGTGGAGGGCGGCGCGGCGGTGACCATGCTGGCGAGCAAGATCGACCTGGGTCCGGGCGGCCCGACGCAGCCGGGGCAGGTGGAGGAGCGGAAGAAGGATTGGATCGAGATCCGGCTGGTGGACGATCAGGGCGAGCCGATGGCCGACGAGAAGTACGAACTCACGCTGCCGGATGGCACGAAGAAATCGGGCAGCCTGGATGGCAATGGCAAGGCCCGGATCGATGGTGTCATCCCCGGCTCCTGTCAGGTGCGATTCCCCGAGATGCAGCAGCCGTGGCAGCGCCAATGAGCAGGACGCCGGCCGAGATGCAGAGGGTCGCGCCCGTCGTCGAGCGCGGCGGCCACCGCCGACCGATGCGAGAGAGCCCCCGTGTCCCGCGCTGAATCACTCGATGGCATCTATCCGGCGGTCGTCACCTCCAACGCAGACCCGATCAACTGCGGGCGCGTCAAGGTGATCTTCCCCTGGATGAACAATGGCGTCGAATCCAACTGGTGCCGCCTCGTGCAGCCCTACGCCGGGCAGACGCGGGGCATGTTCTTCGTGCCCGAGGTGGGCGACGAGGTCGTCTGCGTCTTCGAGCACGGCGACATCAACCACCCGATGGTCATCGGCGCCACGTGGAACGGCGTGGACAAGCCGCCCGAACCCAACGATCCGGCCGGCGAGAACCATCACAAGGTCATCGAGACCCGCTCGGGGCATCGGCTGATCTTCGATGACACCCCGGGGCAGGAGTCGATCCAGCTCAACGACTGCTCGCTCAACAACATCGTGCGCTATGACAGCCAGACCAATACGCTGACGCTCAACGCGCGCACGGGAGACATCATCGTGCGGGCCTCGCGCACGCTGAACCTGGAGTCGCGTGAGCTGTTCTTCGACGTGACCGACTCGGCCTCGCTGACGGTGGGCGGCGATCACACGGTGACGGTCAAGCAATATGCCACCGAGCTGTGCGACAAGAGCAAGACCTGGACGGCGCAGTCTTCGCTGACCCTCGACTGCACCAAGATCGACATCAAGGCCAGCGAGAGCTTCGCGCTCGACGGCGAGCAGGCGCAGCTGACGGTCAACGGCCAGGACTCCGATCAGACGGTGGTCGCCGGCACCACCACCGACGCCATCAACCACCTGACGGTGACCGCCGACGAAGTGTACGAGCGGGCCGAGCGGCGGGTCTGGCGCACCGACGAGATGCACATCGAGACGCAGGCGCTGGCGCTCGAGGCGTCGGGCAACGTCAAGCTGGAGGCCGACGAGCACAAGACAACCGCCAAGGGCGAGCTGTCGTATCGCGGCAAGGACATCACCACCGAGGGCGGCACGGTCAAGGTCTCGGGCAACCTGGACCTGAAGCCGGCCAAGAAGCCGCCCTCGCGCTCGGGCGAGAGTCAGGATGGCCTGGGGCCCAAGCCCGACTGGGTCGAGTTCCAGATCACCGACGCCTCGGGCATGCCATTGCCTTATGTGAAGTGTGAGGTGACCCTGCCCGATGGCTCCAAGGTCGAAGAGACCACCGATGAGAAAGGCATGCTGCGCTTCGGCCACCAGGAGAGCGGGCAGGCGCAGATCAGCATCAAGGATCGCTACCCCGGATGAGCGCGCCGTTCATGCCACCGCCGAGCCCGCCCTCGGCGCAGAAGATGGGTCGCGGGGTCGATGACTCGACGGGGGTCAACTCGACCCATGTGGTGACCATTCACGGGGCCCGCTACAAGCTGCGCCAGGCTGAGGGGCCGGCGTCGGCGGCGGCCGGGCAGGAACAGACGGATGCGGCCCGGCTGGGGCGCGCCGGCATCGGCATCATGTGCCTCGACATGGTGGCGGTGCCGGTGGATGTCTACGTCGACGCGCTGGGCACCGCCGAGACGCTGTTCTTCGTGGCCGGCGGGGCCTGCTTCGACGAGGCGATCACCGCGCAGCTCTTCTATTCGCTGTGCGGGTCGCCCGACTTCTCGAAGATCCTGGCCGGCGAGGCGGTGGCGCGCATCGGGCCGGCGAAGCAGCGGCTGAGCGCAGCCATCGACAAGGCCCGCGGCGAGCTGTCGGGGTTGCCAGAGCCCGACCAGACGCTGGTGCACCGCTGGCCGACGCTGTTCACCCATCACAAGGTCTCCGACTTCGGCCAGCTCGCCGGGCTGGCGGCGCTGCACGGCGCCGCGATCAATACGCAGTACGACCCCGAGGCCGAGACCGAGCCGCTGAAGGCATGCCTCACCGCCCAGGCCACGTTCTGGGTCGACCCGTCGGCGGGCACCGAAGAGCACGTCCTGCATCGCGAGCGGGTGAGTGATCTGGAGAGTGGGACGCCGGGCGGCGCGTTGACTGTGTTTCCCGGGGTGAAGGGCGACAAGGATACGGCGCGCGAGGGCGCGGTGGCCGAGACGACCTTCGCCTTCGAGGCGGCGCTGGCGCCGATGTGGGATCCGGCGCCGCTGCCCGACGCGGTCGAAGGCAGCTTCGATACGTGGCGCACGCTGGTGCGGGACATGGTGCCGGGCACCCAGGAGGGGGTGATCCACGGGGCGTTCGTGCGGCGCAGCGGGCTGTCGGGCGCGCTCGACGCGGCGCGGGCGCGCTTCGAGGCGTTGCTGGATCAGCTGTTCGCGGCGCTCGAGCCGGATGCCTTCGCCGATGCCATGGCGATCCGCTTCCCGTATCACTTCAAGCGGCTGCACCTCGACGACGTCACGGCCGCCGGCCGGGCCGAGCGGCTGCGGGTATGACGGTGGCCCCGAGCGTGAACTCGGCGGTGAGCCGGTCATGATGGAGGTCGTCCAGGCCCCCGCGCCGGGCGTCGCTGCGCCGCGCCCCGAGCCGGTGGCGGTGCAGGTGCTGCCCGAGGGCGACGCCGAGGGCCGGGTGGCCGCCTATCACATGGTGGTCAAGCGCAGCTATCGCTTCGGCGACGACGGCGCGCTGCGTGCGGCGCCGGCCCGCCCGCTGGTCCTGGCCGATCGTGGGCCCGACGAGGGCGACGCGGCGCCGACGGCGGCCTGCGAGCTCGTGCCGCCCCGGCCGCGGTGTGATGTGGTGGTGATGGGACATTGCCATCCCCCGCGCCCGACGACCGAGTGCATCTGCGCGGTGGCCCTCGACGGGGTCGAGCATCGGGTGCGGGTGGTGGGTGATCGCATCGCGTGGCTGCCGCCGGGCGCGCGGCGGGCGCGATTCGGGTCGCCGCGACCGTTCGCGGCGATGCCGCTCGACTGGAGCCGGTCCTGGGGCGGCTGCGATCACTTCGACCCGGGGCGGCCGACGCTCGATCAGAACCCGGTGGGGCGCGGCTTCTGGGTCGAGCGGGCGGCGGCCGGCATCCCCGAGGCGTGGCGCGCGCGGGCCGACGCCGAGACGTTGGCCACGGTGCAGGGGCTGCTCCAGCCGGCGGCGCCCGCGCGCTATGGTCCGCTGCCCAACCTGCTGCCCGAGAGCGGCTGGCCCGGGCCCGACGACGTCCTGCGCCCGGCGGACGATACGCCGCCGCCGCCGATGGGCTTCGGCTGGCGCGGCGCCCACTGGGCGGCGGACGGCGAGCCCGCGGGCGCGCCGCTCGATCCCCCGTGGCGGCGGGATGTCGGCCGCGCCGCGAACCGCGCCCCGGCGCCTCTGCAGCGGCCGCACCCGGCGGGCGGGGCGGCGCTGGTGTTGACCCATATGCGGCGCGGGGTGCCGACGCTCACGCTCGAGCTGCCCCACGCCTTCCCCCGGGTGTATTGGAACGCCGGCTTCGGCCGCGCGGCGGTGCACGTGGTGCTCGATACGGTGCTCGTCGAGCCCGACGCGGGGCGGCTCGATCTGATCTGGCGCGGCACCCTGCCCATGCCCGACGACTGCCGGCCGAGCACGGTCATGCCCCGGCTGCTCGAGGTGGACGGGGTGCTGCGCCGCTGGGCGGTGCCGATCGAGGCGCCGATTCCGGCGGATGAGCTGTTCGGGCCCGACGGCGCGCCCGGCGACGAGGATGAGTCATGAAGCCACGTACGACAGCCGGGTTCGTGCACGGGGCGGCCATCGGCCTGGTCTCCGATCTCAACGATCCCGAGCAGATGGGGCGGATCCGGGTGTGGTTCCCGGGCATGCACGACGAGGTGGTGAGCTTCTGGGCCCGCATCCGGGCGAGTCAGGCGGGGGACAGCCGGGGCAACTTCATCCGGCCCGAGATCGGCGACGAAGTGCTGGTGATGTTCGAGCAAGGCTCGATGAACCAGCCGTTCGTGGTGGGCTGCCTGTGGAACGGCAAGGACGCCATCCCGGGGCCGGGCAACGCCGACGGGGCCAATGATCACAAGTGGTTGCAGACCCGCTCGGGGCATCAGCTGATCTTCAACGACAACGAGGGCGGCGGCTGGATCGAGGTGCACGACGGCACCCAGCGGCTGCACACCCGCATCGACGTGCCCGAAGAGTGGGTCACGGTGCGGGCCGATACCGGCTTCATCCACCTGCGGGCGCCGAAGGGCACCATCCGGCTCGAGTGTCAGGATCTCAACGTGCACACCACCGAGCGCTGTGATGTGCAGGTGAAGAATACCCACAGCGAGACGGTGAGCGGGTCGCGCACGGTGACGATCGTCGAGCAGGACGTCGATACCAAGGCGGTCGAGCGCTTCAGCCTGTCGACGCCGCAGATGACCACGACGGCCAAGAAGCTGGTGAGCACGACCGGCCAGACGTCGGTGCGCGTCGGCGAGACGACCGCGACGGTGAAGCCCAAGCTCGACATGGTGCTCGAGGGCGAGGTGAAGCGCACCTTCGTCGACGCGACCTACACCGTGGGTCAGTTCCGCACGTCCCACGACGCCCAGCCGTCGGGGCCGCTGAAGTGGGCCGGCGAGACCCTGCGCATCGAGGCCCGCGGCAGCGTGCGGATGGGCAGCGGCAAGAACCTGACCCTCATCGGTGGGCAGGTGAAGGGCAAGGGCGGCGCGGTCACCTACGGCGCCGACAAGAAGGACGGGCAGGGCCTCGGCGACGCGAGCAGCATCGCCTTCGAGGGCGGCATGGTCTCGCTCAACGGCGGCGCGGGGCCGGCGTTTCCGGTGAGCAAGCAGGGCGATACGCTGATGGGCAACTGCAATCACACCACCGGGCCGGCGCCGCCGATCCCGGCGGGGCCGATCCCGCTGTTTCCGTATATGGTGGCCAACCCCATCGTGAAGGACTGCGTCTCGTCGGTGAAGGTGGCCGGCATGCCGGCGGCACCGGCGGGCGCGACGGCGATCGGGGCCCATATTCCGCCGATGCCGCCGCCGCCGTGGCTGCCCAAGCCGGTGAACTATCGCTCGTCGCTCGTAGGGGCCTTCAACGCGACGTTCAAGGGGCCGCTGAGCGCGGCGGTGCAGGCGGCGACGTCGGCGACCGATACGGTGCAGAGCGGCGAGTCGACCAAGAGCGTGGTGACGGTGGAGGGCGAGGACGCGCCGACGGCGGAGCGCTGGCACCTGCGGCAGCCGCCGCTCTTCGGCGCGGTGGGCGCCTTCACCGGCAAGCTGTCGGGCGTCTCGCCGTTTCCGGTGGCGGCGGGGCAGATCAACATCGCGTGCCAGGGGGTGCAGGCGACCGATCGCCCGCTGGGGGTGACGACGATGATGCACGCGCACTCGTGCAGCGACATCGTGCCGCCGCCCAACGCGATGATCATGGGCGGCGGCAACGTGGTGGCGGGCATCTCGGCGAGCGCGATGGCCGACGCGGCGCAGTGGGCGGCGGATTATGCGGGCAAGGCCTACGCCGGCGGGGCGCCGCTGGGGCATCGGGCGCAGCGGCAGGTCAACCCGGTGAAGCCGGGGTCGGACATCGTGCTCGAGAACGAGACCAACGCGGTCGCGCCGTTCCCCGGGTTCCTCGAGGCGACCGGCGTCGGGCACCCGGTGGATGTGGGCAGCGGCGCGCTGTACGACCGGGTGGTCGACTTCGAGTGGCCCGGGCCGGTGCATTGGCCGTGGGTCCGGGGTTACAACGCGCTGGCCGCGGCGCCGGCCCACGGCGGGCGGCTGGGCATCGGCTGGCGGCTGGCGGTCGAGGAGTCGCTGACCCGGCACTTCGTCGACGACGCGCGCGGCGGCGATGAACTGGACGGGCAGGCGCGCTTCTTCTGGGTGCTGCACGCCGTCGACCTGCGGGCGGTGCGGCTGCCGCCGATCGCGCCGGGCGATTCGGTGGCGCTGCCCGCCGAGCGGCTGCTCTACGCCCGGCCGGACGCCGAGACGTTCACCCTCACCGACGTCGACGGGCTGACCCGCCGGTTCGTGATCCATCGCGGGGGCCACGCCCGGCTGGTGGCGCTCGCCGATCACCGCGGCGATCGCGTCACGATCGTCTGGTCGGACGACGGCTGGCCGACGCTGACCGATCGCGCGGGGCACGTGGTGCGCATGGCGCGCGAGGGCGAGGCGGTCGTCGTGCGCGCCCTCGGTCTGCGCGGGCGCGGCCCGACGGAGACCCTGGCGACCTATGCCTTCGACCCGCGGGGCCGGCTGGCGTCGGCGACGGCGGCGCTCGGGCGGCGACGCTATCGCTACGACACCCACGATCGAATGGTCGAGGAGGACAGCGACGGCTACCGCTGGCGCTTCGACTACGACGACGCCGGCCGGGTGAGCGCCACCGCCGGCCAGGACCGGCGCTACGCGTATTTCTTCGAGTACCTGCCGGCGGCGGGCTGCACCCGGGTCACCGACGGCGCGGGCCATACGACGCTGTATCGCTGGGACGAAGCCCATCGGGTCGTCGGCTTCACCGCGGCCGACGGCAGCGCGACGTTGATCGAGCGCGACGACGTCGGGCGCATCGTCGGCCGCACCGAGCCGCTCGACCGCGTCTTCTCGTGGGCCTGGGACGAGCGCGGGCGCGTCGTCGAGGCGGTCGACGCGGCCGGCGCGACGCGCACCTGGCGCTATGACCACCATGGCCTCGTCGAGGCGGTCGATCCGTGCGGCGCGACGGTGCGCATCACCCGCGACGGGCAGGGCGCGGTGCGTCGGGTGCGCTTGGCCGACGGCCGGGAGTGGCTGCGCCGACTCGACGGGCAGGGGCGCGCGGTCTCCGAAGAGCTCGGCGGGCAGCTGATCGACGCGCGCTACGACGCCGCCGGCTGGCTGTGTGGCATGGCGGTGGGCGCCGAGGCGATCGACTGGACGGTCGACTCGCGCGGCCGGCCGACCGCCGTCGAACACTCGGGCCACGGCGCGACCACGCTGAGCTTCGATACCCGCGGGTGTTTGATCGAGCGCGATCGCGCCGGGCGCACGCTGCGCTGGCAGCGCGGCGAAGACGGTGGCCTGCGCGGCTTCGCCGACGGCGACGGCCAGCGCTGGCAGCACCGGCGCGACGCCTTGGGCCGCGCGCTGGGATGGACCGGGCCGACGGGCCTGAAGGCCGAGAGCGCGCGCGGCATCGACGACCGGGCGCAGTGGCACGGCGGCGGCGTGCGCCACAGCTATCAGCGGGACGCGTTGCATCGGCTGACCGTGGCCGCGGTCGAGGACGGCAGCGGCCGGCGCTTCGCCTACGACCGGGCGGGCCGGCTGCGCGCGGTGCACGGGCCCGCCGGCTGGCTGATGCAGATCGAGCCGGACGCCATGGGCCGCCCGTCGGCGGTGCGGCTGGCGAGCGGCGGCGGGTGGCTGATCGCGCGGGACGCCTGCGGCCGGCCCATCGGCGGCACCGCGGGGGTCGACGCCCGCTTCGAGACCGGGCTGCGCCGGGACACGACCGGCCGGCTGGTGCACGAGACCGGGCCGCTCGGCGGGGTGCAGGCGCGCTATGGGCCGCGCGGCCTCGAGCGCATCACCCTCGACGGGGTCGGGCTGAGTATCGAGCGCGACGGGCAGGGTCGGCCGAGCCAGGTCGAGGCCCCCGACGGGCCGTATCGGGTCGACTGGCGCGGCGCGCGCAGCCGCTGGACCACGCCGCATGGGCTGACGCTCGATCGGGACGAGGCCGGCTGGACGCTGCGCCGGCCCGACGGCGAGACGATCGCCGGCTATCGCCTCGAACGGGACGCGGATGGCCGGCTGGTGGCCGATCGGCTGCTGGCGGGCGGTCACGAGCGCTGGCGGCGCCGCTTCGAGCGCGACGCGCACGGTCGGCTCGCGGGCGATTACGACGCGGTCGGCAACCGGGCGCTGCCCGGCGGGCGCTACGGGCCGGGCCAGCGGCTGCTCGAAGACGCCCAGGGCCCGGTCGACTACGACGGGCTCGGCCGGGTGCGGGCGTTCGGCGGGCCGGCGACGGGGCCCAGCCATCGCCTCGAGTGGGACGCCGCCGGGCGGCTGCGCCGGGTCGACGGGCCCGGGCAGTTGGGCATCGAGTGGCTCTACGACGCGTTCGGGCGGCCGGTGGAGCAGCGGCTGCGACCGCCGGGTCGGCCGCTGCGAACCGCCCGCTTGCAGTGGTGGGGCGATCGGCTGCTGGGCTTCGAGGCGCCGACTGACGCGCAGCCGGCGTCACCGGCGCTGCACCTGCCGCTCGCCATGGGCGACGGCCAGCCGTGGGCCACCTGGGTCGACGGGCGGCTGTGGGTCTGGCTGCTCGACGGGCGCGGCGCGGTCATCGGCGCGTTCGGCGGCGACGGGCAGACCTGGTGGGCCGGCCCGGTGGACGCCTGGGGCGCGGCGATCGACGGCGAGGTCGCGCCGGCGCCCGTGCCGGGTCTGCAGCCGACCCTGCCCGGTATGTGGCGCGACCCGCACAGCGGGCTGCACCTCAACCGCTTTCGCTGGTACCGACCGACGTGGGGCGCCTACTTGAGCCCCGATCCGCTGGGCATCGCCGGCGGTTTTCTGCGCTATGCCCACGCCCGCCACGACCCGACGCGCTTCGCCGACCTGCTGGGCCTGAGCTGCGCCGATCCCGAGGGCGGGGGAGGGGCCGCGTCGTCGGGTCCCGCCGCGTCGCTGCCCGGGTCGACGCTGCCCAGCCCGCCCTCCGCCGCGCCCGTCGCGCCGCCGGTGGTGCAGCCGCCGCAGCTGGCGCCCGACGGCCCGGTCGAGATGCCGCTCGTGCCGGGCAGCAACCCCAGCGACTGGCCGTTCCCGCTGCCGCCCGGTGAAGGCCCCGGCAGCCCGCCGGCCAGCGGTCCGCCGGCGCTGGGGTTGCCGACCGTCGTCGGGGTCGCCCGGGAAGCCGCCGAGCGGCTCGGCGTGCCGGCGCCGCTGCTCGACGCGGCGTCGACGGTCGCTCGGCTGGGCGGCTGGGGGTGAGCGCCGTCAGTCGCTCAGCAGCCTGAGCGGGAAGCCGCTGTCGACGAGCGACGCCGGCAGGATCGGCTCGCCGTCGGCCACGATGCGCATCCGCTCGATGTCGTCGGCCAGTCGCGGTCCGTCGGTGAAGGGCACCGTGCCGCGCCAGCTGAGCGACAGGCGCAGGCGGTCGGTGTCGATGGCGACCGTGGCCAACCGCAGCGGCACCGCGCTCGGCGGCTGGCGGTTGCAGCCCCAGCGGATGTCCGGCTCGACCCCCGGCAGGCGAAAGCGCAGCTCGTCGACGTCGGGGCGCACATGGCGGATGCGCACCGGCGCTGTCCCATCGAGCTGCTCGATCTGCTGGTCATCGGGCGCGGCGTTGTAGACCCGCGGGTCGGCCTCGCGCAGCGTCGGCCGCGCGCCGGTCGTGGCCTGCATCCACTCGGCCACCCGCGGGTCGAGCCCGCCGCGCTGCGCCCGCGGCATCCAATGGAGCGGGATCGGGCCGAGGCCCACCGGGCGCCGGGCCGCGTCGAGCGCGCCGGGATCGACCCGCAGCTCGTCCACCTGAATCGGGCGCCGCGGGTCTTCGAGGTTGGGCATCGCCAGCGTCGCCGGGCGCGGCGGCTCGTCGGGCGCGTTGCCCAGCCAGAAGCCGGTGCCGACCGGGTTGTACGGGTGGTGGATGCGATGCCCGCCATAGTCACAGCCGCCGCCATAGGCCCGCGACCAGCAGAGCGGCATCGCGTCGAACGGCCGCGGGCGGCTGATCTCGGCCCGCTGGCCGTCGTGCGGCATCCAGGCGGTGCGGTCGCCGATCACGAGCACCCGCTTCTCGAGCGGGCCCACCGTCAGCGCGACCTCGCACGCCTCGGCCGCGCCGCCCGGCGGATGGCAATGCCCGCTGAGCACGACGTCGACGGCGGCTTTCGGCGGGCCGATGTCGGCCGCGCGCAGCAGCGGGCTGCCCAGCGGGTCGTCGGGGTCGGCGTGGGCGTCGGCCAGCGCCAGCGGCGGCTGCAGATCGAGCGCGCGGCACGGGCCGTCGGGCTCGATGCGCCAGCTGCGGGCGACGACGAGGTGCACGCCGACGATGCCCGTCGGCGTGCAATCGGGCACGGGCTGCACCAGATAGCCCGCGTGCCGGACGAAGGCGCGCCCCATCAGGCGACGTACATCGGCCGCGACGTCGACGACGCGCGCTCGAAGGACGCGGTGAAGCACCAGCCGCGATCGGCGCACGCCGCGGGCACCGTCCACTTCACCCGCGCCCGATCGCCGTCGCTGATCGCGTCGAGCCGGGCGAGCGCCGTCGCCGAGTCGAGCGGGTGGATCTCGAGCGGCACCGGCTGGTCGGGCGCGATGCCGTCCACGTCGGCGATGAGCTCGACGGTGGTGCCGACGTCCACCGGGGCCCCGATCGGCTCGCCCTCGATCGTCCACCGGGCGCGCACGATCGCCACCGACGGCGCGACCGGCGGCGCGCTCGGCGGGCTGGGGCTCGGCCGCGAGGCGGGCGTCGGCTCGACCGGCGCCGCCGCCGGGCTGCGCCGCCGGGAGAGGCGCTCGACCCGCGCCTCGAGCGCCCGCAGCCGGGCCTCTGGATCGCGGCTCTCGTCGACCCGGCCGAGCAGCCCGTCGACCACGGCGCAGGCGTCGTCGAGCCGGCTCTCCCAGCGGGCGAGGCGGGCGTCGATCAGATCGGTCTTGCGGCGCAGCAGCTCCATCTCGGCGAGCATCTGCAGCAGCCGCTCGTCGGTGGTTGTGCCCGGGTCTTCGGCCGGCTCATTCATGTCAGCATCTTCGCTGGAAGCGGACGCCGGGTCAACCGCGAGTCGCCCGACCGGTGGCGCCGAAATCATTTCTGTGTCATTGGATATAGGGCTCGCTTGGATTACCTTTGGCGGGTCACGGGGCGCCGCGTATACTGCTAGGTTCATGTCAGTATCCCATGTGTGGGCGTATGCGGTCGGGGCAAGCCACCTGTCTTCTGCGGCCGGCGGTCGGGTCGACAGCGATGAGCCGCAGACGACGAACGCAGGTGATCATCCGGCCGCGTACCGGAACTGGAGATCGGCGTGAGCGAGACCCTGGTCCTGCCTTCGGACGCGGCCTATCGCGAGCAGGCGCTGCCGCTCGTCGAACGACGTCTGGCCCGGGTGGCCCATCGAGGGGGCCCGGCGATGCGGCGCTACGTCGATGCGCTGATCGAGCACCGCATGCCCCTGGGGCTGACGACGCCCGTCGTGCGCACGGCGTGCTCGACCTGCGGCGTGACGACGCGGGTGCCGGTGCTCGATCTGGGCTGGCTGACCTATTGCGATGTGTGCGGGCATCGGCTGCTCGCCGGCGATACCCCGTGGTCCGAGATCGTCGGCCCGCGACCGCCGAATCAGGCCTGGGGCATGTTCGACCACCGCACCGGTCGGCTGCGCCGCCATTCGCTGGGCCTGCGCGCCGAGCTCGTGGTCGGGCGCCATCGGATCGCGCTGCCTGGCGGCGAGCTGGGCACGCGGCACCTGCTGGCGAGCGGGGCGGCGCGCCCGAGCCGGTTGCTGGTGCACAACGCGGGCCGACGTCCGTTGGCGGCGGGCCTGCTGGCGACCAGCGCGGCCTTCGTCGGCGCGCGCGATCCGCTGCCGCTCGTCGAGCCCGGCGAGGCGACCATCCTGCCCCTCGAGCGGGAGCAGGCCGAGATCCGGCTGTACGTGGGGGCCGAGCATACGCTCGAGGAGCGGGCGATTCCGGTCATCTCGGTCGATCTGGGTCCCGACCTCGACGTGGACGTGCAGTTTCGTGGCTTGACGCTCGAAGGCGAGGAGCCGAGCAGCGAGGAGCCGAGCGGCGAGGCGCCGGTGTCGGACGCGGACGGGTCGCAGGGGTGGACGGTCACCGGCGAAGCGGCCGGCGTCGCGCTGCGCTTCGCGCCGATCGCACCGACCATCGAGGGCGCCACGGCGACGCTGACCATCGGCGAGCAGACCCGGCGCCTGCTGGCTCATGTGCGGCGCCGGCTCGACGCGCCGCCGGACCACGAGTGGCTCGCGGTGGACGCGTTCGCCGACGCGCCGCCCGGCGCCCCGTTTCGCGTCGATGTGCGCTATCGCACGCTGCTGGCGGTCGTGACGGCCTCGGGCCGGCTGGCGGGCGGGGACGAGCCCGCCGTCGAGATGCCGTCCGAGGGGCCAACCGCCGAGCGCGCGGACCGCGCGGGGCCGGATCCGCTCGCCGACGTGGCCGCGCGGGGGCCTTCGCTCGACGCCGCTCGTTCGCCAGATTCGGCCCGCGGCGTGCGCTCGACGGGTGATCCCGCCCGACCCCCAGCGGGCATCGCCAGCCCTCGACCGCTGGCGCGCGCGTCCGGACGACCATGGAACGTGCCGTTGGTCCTGTCGGTTCACGCCGGCGCGGTGGCCGCCCGGCGTCTGGACGAGTCGAGGCCGCTGTTGACGGGGCTGCGACTGGCCGACGACGCCTTCGCCATCGAGCCGGACGGGCGGATCCGGGTGGGGCTGGCGGCGGTCGATTGGGCGCTCGACGATTGGAAGCGCCGGCCGCTGGGTGTGGATTGGTGGCAGGCGCTGACGTCGAGCGACGGGCGAGCGCTCGACCCGGGTCGCCCGGCCCGTACCGCGGTGGGGCGGCCGAGCACCGATCGCGGTCCGCTGACGACCGGCCAGGCCCTCGCGCGCGCGCTCGACAGCCACCTGCGGGCGATCACCAGCATGCGCTCGGGTCACCCGGATCAGATCGCCCTGGTGCTGCCCCCAAGGGCGACCGAGGTGCATCTGGAGAGCATGCAGCGGCTGCTGGCGGCGGCCGCGCCGGGCGCCGAGTTGTTCCTCGAGCTCGATACGAGCGCGGCGCTGGTGCTCGACGCCCTGCGGGGGCCCCTGTCGAGTGGATCTTCCCGAGGCCGTCGGCGGGTCGTGTGCGTGATGCTCGAGCCGCACCAGACGACCGTGACCGAGCACCGCGTTCGCTGGCAGACCGCCGGCCCGGGCGGACGCCGACTGGAGGTGCACCTCGAGCGGGGGCTGACCCGTGGTCTGAACCAGGGTCTGGACCGCGCGTACGGTGCGCTCGAAGGCATGCTGCACCAGGCGTGGTCGCGGGCGCGAGATGGCGCGGCGCGCCGGGCCCGTGAGGATCGCATCAGCGATGAGCGCCTGTGGCTCTTCGACGCGAGTCGGCGACAGCTGCATACGAATCAGCTGCGCGACCGCCGGCTGGCGCTCATGCGCGGTGCGGCGCCGACCGCCGTGGGCGCAGCCGGGCTGTCGGAGACGACGCGCCTGCCGGTCGAGCAGACGCAGCGCGTCGCCCCCGGGGTCGAGTTGCCGCCCGCCGAGCGCTTGCTGCTGGGCTGCCTCGCGCGCTTCGCGCTGAGCGCGCTGGCGGCCGCGGAGACGGTGCGTATCGGCGAGGCGCCCGAGCAGCGTCGGCTTCTGCGCCACCTCGGCTCGGCCCATGGCAGCGCCCTGTCTGCGGGCTCGGTGTCCACCGTGGAGCGCGGCGCGGTGGTGGACGCCTTGCGCCCGGCTGTCGCCGAGCTGGTCGAGGGTCTGCGCCCGATGCTGGCGTCCACCGACGACGCGCCGCGCGGGCCGACGGCGACGCCGCCCCCGCGCAGCCCCCTGGCACAGACCCGCTCGATGCAGACGACCCTCTCCGGCCTGCCCCGTTTGCCGGCCGATCCGGCCGGCGGCGACGAGCCGCTCGTGGTGGTCCACGCGCCGGCGGTGGTGGTCTCCGCGCTGTCCGCCGAATGGGCGCGGGCGGGCCTCGACGCGTCATGGCTGCACCCGGCGCCGTTCGAGCAGCGACCGGAACTGCGCGGCGCGGTCGACTATTATGCCGCGACCCGCTTTGGCCTGGGTGCCTTCGACCCCATCATCGATCCCGTGGGTCAGCGGGTCCTGGTGGCGGTGAGTCCGGCCGGGCACGCGCGAGAGCCGCTGATTCCGTGCGGGTGCAGCCTGGGCACCGCGTGGACCTGGCTGCCCGTGCAGCGGCCGGCCTGCATGCTGCACTTCATCTCGTGGGCCGGCGAGGTCGTGGCTCACGCGGTGCGTTCGCTCGACGGGTTGAGCTTCATCGGCGACGCCACCTTCGCTCAGCTGCAGCGCGACCCGCAGATGGCTCTGCGGGTCTGGGTCGAGAGCCGCTTCGACGAGCATCGCCGGGCGGTCATGGGTGAGATCGTGCGCCTCGAAGGCGGCACCTGGGCCGAGGGTCGGGATCACGTCGAGCACCTGCGCCAGTTGGGCGCGGCGGTGCCCATTCGCAGCGGCACGGTCTTGCGACCGGCGCCGCTCCTGCCCGACGGCATGCGGGAGACCCCCCTGACCGTCGCGCCGTTCGAGTTTCACGAGTATCCCGGCTTCCTGCTCGGCGGCGCGGGTGAGCCCGGCCCGTAAAAGCGGCGCTGCGTTGGCCGTAGCCGACGCGCAGCCCGCGTCACGTCAGCTCGGGCCGGGTGACCGGGTGGGGTGACGGCTCGAGCCAGCTGAAGGCCCTGACGAGCGGCTCCAGCTCGGGCACGCCCTGCCACGTCGCGACGATGCGCGCCAGCTCGCCTTCGACCTGGGCCAGCTCGTTGAGCGGCTGCTGGCTGACGGCCAGCAGGAACGCCCGGTCGTTGCGGTAGGCCGCTGACTGATCCCGCACCGCGGCGTCGAGCGCGTCGCCGCCGTCGAGCGGCAAAGACGCGCCGAGCGCCTGCACCTGCTCTCGCTCGGCGCTGTTGCCCGGCTCGAGGCAGGCCAGGTCGGCGCGAATCGAGGTCAGTTCGGGCTGCGCGCGTGCCACCAGCCGGCCGACCGCAGCCCCGAAGCTGCGCGACTCGGCGCGGGGCAGGCGCGCGACGGCGATGCGCAGCTCGACCCACCAACGTGCGGCGCGGCCTTGAAGACGCTCGACCTCCCGCACCAGCGCGCGATGCCGCGTCTTGCGCTCGGCTTCCGCCGCGTCGAGGGCTTCGAGCACTGCGTCGATACCCGGCGGCAGCCGGCGGGACGGATCGCGCGGATCGGGCAGGGAGAGGCGCGCGGTATGCACCGGCGAGTTCACTTGCTCGAGCGCCAGGGCTGTCTCGCGGGCCTCGGTGAGCGCTCCCTGCTCGAGCCATGCCCGCAGCCGCTCGGCCAGCCGGTCGCCCTGATCCCAGCGGATCAGGGCCGGCCGGGCGCGGGCATCGAGCCCGTCGGTCTCCGCCTCGATCCGAGCCGCCTCGGCGAGCGGGCCCCGGTCGAAGTCGTTCATCGCCTGGGTCATCAGCGCGTCGCGGTTGCGCCGGGCGCCCTCGACCGCGTCGACGTCGGTCCGCACTTGCTGCAAGCGCGTGCGCGCATCGAGGAATCGCTGCCCCGGCGCGCCGCCGTAATGCAGCTCCCCCAACAGCTCCAGGCGAGACTGTAGCTCTTCGACGTCCCGGCCGCTCGGGCGGCGCAGGCTGTTCGCCTCGAGCAACCACGAGACGAGATCGTCGCCTTCGCGCTTGAGGTCGAGGGCCACCTCGCCCTGAAGCTCGATGACCTCGTCGATGTGCAGCCCATCGTCGATGAGGATGTCGTGCAGCAGACGGTAGCGGGCCAGCGCGCCGCCGCGCATGGGCTCGGCCTTGATCTCGGCGAAGCGACGCTGGAGGGCGGCGACGAGGGCTTGTATCTCCCGCTGCTGCAGCCGGGCCAGGTGCGGCGCCATCCGGGAGAAGCGCGAGACGATCCGGCGCAGGCGCAGCAGGTTCGCCCGATGGCGTTCGAGGGCCTCGGCCGCCGTGGCTTTGCCGGGCCCCGACGGGCGGATGCCGCCGAACTCCTCGAGCAGACGCCGCGCGCGCTGCGCCTCCTCTCCCAGCGGCTCGCGGTGGCTCTCGATCAGCGCCCGGGCCGTATCCAGCCCGCCGCTGCCCAGCGCCGAGACCAGCCGCCAGCCGAACTCGGCGCGGGCGATGCGGTCGGCGAGCACATCGGCACCGGGGTGGTTGACCCCCTCGGCCAGGACGCGGCGCGCGCCTTCGAAGTCCCGCCGGGCCAGCGCCAGCTCGGCGCCGCAAAGCACGAACTCCAGGTCGAAGTTGCGCACGCTGGCCATCGCCGACGCGCCGTGCAGGCTCTCGTCGGCGCGCAGCGCCTGGGCCGCCGGACGGGCGTCTTCCAAAGCCACCAGCGCAGTTTCGAGCGCCCTCCGAGCCTGCGCCTGCTGGTCGGGCTGCACCTCGGGGGCTGCGCCTTCGGACAGCGGGTCATCGACCTGCATGCCCGGCGCGTTCAACCGCTGGCGGGCCTCGCGCGCGGCAGAGACCGCGTCGGTGACCTGCTCGGTCAGCGCGTCCCCCCGCGCCATGCGGGCTCGGGTCGCCAGCCGGCTCCACTCGTCCCGCAGGTCGACCGGAATGGCCAGCTCGACATCGAACAGCTCGGCCACCTGCCCCAGGCGACCGCTCAGCTCGGCCTCGCGGGCGTTCTCCAGCCGCTGGCGCACGTCGGCGCCATCGGTCTCCACCGCCTGCAGCCGGCGTACGATCGACTCCACATAGGCCTGTCGACTGTCGCTGACCCGCCCGCGCAGTTCCATCGCCGCCACCAGCGCGTCGGTGTATTGCCCCGCCGCCTCCCGGGCCAGCACCGCCTCCACATCGTGGGTGAAGTGCCGCTGCTCCAGGTAGGACCGGCAGGCCGGGTGGCCCGGGTGCCGCTCGGCCCATTCGACGGCTGCCGTGGCGTCATCCATGATCAGCCGCGACAGGCGCATCTCGATCTCGTCGTCCAGCACCGCGAGCTCGAGATCGTCCTTGAGGTCGGCCACCCGGCTCTTGCGCTGAGGAGGGCAGTCGGCCGCCACCGTCGCGAGTCGCTCGCGGGCTCGATCGCGATGACCGCGATCGGCCAGCGCCTGGATACGGGTGAGCTGCGCGTCACACTGCTCGATGCGAATCGCCGCCTGCTGCGCCCGGCGGATCAGCTCCACGGCGCGCGTCGCCAACGCGGCCAGGGCCGGCTCGCTGGCCGAGACCGGGGTCAAGGCCTCGGAGACCGCCGTCGCCCGCTCGACGATGCCGGGCAACTCCCGCTCGGGCAGGTGCATGTCTTCGAGCTGGGCTTCGAGCCGCTCGACCGTGTGGGTGTGCAGGTGCAGCAAGCGTTCGACCGCGCGGCTGGTATGGCGCCCGGCGTCGATCTGCAGGTCGGGGTTGAGCTCGACCTCGGACTCCAGGCGCAGCAGAGCGCCGGCCGGATCCTGGGCGATCGTGCGGGCGGCCTCCTCGCAGCGTGCCAGGACCGCGTCGCGCCGCTCGACGAGCGCCGCGAGGTGCGTATCGCGCGCCTCGACCATCCGGCGCATGCGGGCCGACAAGAAGCGCCACTTGTCTCGATGCTCGCGCAGGCGCTCCAGCGCGATGTGCGCGTCTCGCGGATTGCGGGCGATCTCCGCCGAGTCCTCGAGGTGCTCTTCGAGCTTGGCGGTCAGGCGGTGGCGCACGTCGTCTTCGATGCGCTCGACCTGATCGCGCACATGCGCCTCGTCGAGTCGACCGACCTCCAGGTCGCGGCGATATACATCGAGCACCTCGACGAGATCGTCAATCTCGCCCATGGCCACGACGGTCGCCAGGCTGGACTGGCGGTCTTCCGCCGCGCGGATCGCGCCCTGTACCGCGTCGCGCTCCTCGCGGATCGTCTCGAACTCGCGGCCGAGATCGGCGAACGCGCCGTCGCCCAGGCGGCGCAGCAGATCGTCGAAGACCCGCAGCGCTTGCTTGAGGCGACGAGGAGGCTGCTGCGGCGCCGACATCTCGCGCGCCCGCTGCAGGATGGCCCGCCCCTCGGCCTCGTCGGCGTGGCGGGCGAGCGCGTCGGAGAGCCGCAGCGACGCATCGTCGAGCGGCTCGGCGCGATCGACGAGGCGCCGCGCGCCGGCGAGGATCGCGCGCGCGGCTTCGAGATCACCGGAGATCAGCGCCTGCTCGAAGCGATCGAGCTCGGCATGCAGCCGGACCCGCTGCAACCCGGTGATCGCGTCCCCCGCCCGCTGCAGCAGCGCGTCGTCCCGCCGCTCCCGCGCGCGCACGATCCGGATCTGAAGCTGCACCAGCGCGTCGGCTTCGAGCAGCGTCAGCCAGTCCGGGCCCAGGCGATCTTCCACCGCGGTGAGCGCCGCGACCACTGTCTGGAGGTCGCCCGACCGCCCACGGTGTGAGGCGTCGCCCGCCGAAGACAGCCCATCGTCCGGCGCAGGCGATGTGGGGATCGACGCGGTTGTCAGCCGCCCCGCATCCACCGCCGGCCGCGGGTTGATCCGTGGGTTCTCGCCGGCCATGGCGGGGGCGCCGGTCTCGATCCGCCGCAGTTGCCCGAAGCCCGACGCCATGCCGAAGCTGCCACCGCGCAAGGTGTATCGCCGTCCGGTCTCGTTCGAGTCGGTCGGCGCGTCGTCGGGCTGCCGCTGGCTCGACGGCGGGCCGCCGCCAGCCGCGAACGACCCGCTTTCACCCGTGTCACCCGCCCCCGCACCGCCGCTCCGAGGCGCGACGGCGTCGGGCGCGGCGTCGACCCCGACACCCCGTCCGGTCGCCAGACCTCGGCTCGAAGCGTCGCTCCCTCGATGGCTGTCGGCCGGCGAGCTGTCCGGGGGTGCACCCCTGGGGCTCACGCCGGCCCCCCGGGCCCGGGGTATGCCGGACCTCGCCGGGCGCGGCGCGCGACCGCGCAGCCCGTCGAGCGGGGCATGCGTCGCCCCGTCGGATACCGAGGCGCACCATCGGCAGGGGCCCGTATTCGACCGGGAACGGCCGCACGTCTCACACACGCTCATCACTGCATCGCTCACTGCGTCGCCCCTGTTCGATCTGCCGGATCCCGCCGCTCGATCGCGGCCACTGCCCGCGCTGCGTTCGACGTGAGGTCGCCCCCGCCGTCACCCATCCTGTCCATCGCCGTGTCGTGCTTCATGGCGCCTGCTCGACCTGTTCAGAACTCGTCGTCTCGATCGGGGCTCGTATCGGACGCCCGCGCCGGCCCACTCGCAGGCTTCTGCGGCGGAGCGGTCGCCCCGGCATCGGCCGGTGCATCGCTGCGCCTGGGGAGGCGCCGCTGCGTGCCATCCCGTGCGCCCGGCGGCACCAGCCGGTCGAGGGCGGCATCGCCGCCGGCCCCGGGCTGGCCCGATGCGCCCGTGGGCCGTTGTCCCGTGGCAGGCGGTCCGCCGCCCGGTCGGTCCTCGGCCTGGGCCGACGGCGCATCAACGCCGCGGCCGCCGTCGGGCGAGCCCGGCGGCGGCGGCGAGGGGGCCGCGAGCGGCGCATCGGGGCGATCTTCGTCCTGCACGCCGATGGCCGGTGTGGGGGGCGGGCTCGCCGGGCGCGCAGGTCTCTTGACGCGCCTCTTGGACGCCGGCTTGCGGTTCGGCGGCTTCGCGCGCGCGTGCTGCGGCGCCTGGGCATCGGGCCCGACGGCGGCCGGTGACGCGGCGTCGGCCGCGACATCGGTCGGACCGGCGTCGACGACCGCGTGCGCGAGATCGAGCGCCACCCGCGCGTCACGTACGACCCCGCGGTCGGCCGGGCTCGGCGCCACGGTCGCGATCGGAGCGCGGGGCGGGGGCGCAGAGGCCCCATCGGGCCCGGTCATCCACCAGATCCCGCCGACGCCGATGATCACCGCGGCCAGGAGGACCCACAGCAGGGCTCGATCCTTCGGGCGGGCGGCCACCGGGTCCTCCTCGGAGAGCGCGTCCGGTATCGGCGATACCCGCGTATCCGATGCAGGCATGGGGGTGGGGGCGGCGTTCGCCTCCGCCATGCCCGGCGAAGGAGAGATCTCGGTCTGCAGATCGAGTTCGAAGTCGGCCGCCAGATCATCGGTGACCACAGCGCCTGCCGACGGGGACGGCGGGTGGAAGGCGCGCACGTCCACCAGCGTCAAGCGATCGTCCGCTGTCGGGACGGATGCCGCCGCACCGGGCAAGGGCCGCGGGCGGCGCACGTCTCGTCGAGCCTGATCAGCGCCGCCGACCGGAGGTGTGGCCCTCGCGGCTCGAAGGTCCCGCGAATCGGGCGGCGCAGAGCTGTCCTCCGAGCGGTCCGGGCGCGGCCGGCGAGCCACTGCCGCTCCTGACGCCGATGCCGCTCTTGACGCCGCTGCCGCTCCTGAAGCCGCCGCGCCTGACGCCGATGCCGCTCTTGACGCCGCTGCCGCTCCTGAAGCCGCCGCGCCTGACGCCGCCGCGATCTCGGCTCGTCCGGCGGCCGCGCGCTCACCGGACTCGATCGCGGGCACCGCGACCTGCCGTGAGGAGCCGGCGGGGCGCGCGCGCTCTGGGCCGGCCGGCGTCGGACCCAGAGCCTCGCGGGCGAGCCCCAGGACGTGCGGCAGCTGGGCCAGCATCACCATGAGCGCCGAGGACCACGGCACGGCCCGAATCAGCGCGAGGCCGCGCTCCAGATCGGCGGCGCCGCGCAGAATCAGGGTGCGCCTGCGCGCCAGCTCGGTGAGCGCGTGCAGCGACGTATCGGCCGTCGGGGCCGCCAGGCCCGAGCGATCGGCCTCGTCCAAGGCCCGCAGGCCCTCGAGGCAGGCGGCCAGACCGCGGGACTCGTCGAGCAGGGCCTGTAGATCGGCAGAGAGCTCGGTGCTGCGGGCGAAGCGCTCGCGCAGCGCGCTCAAGCGGTCGGCCGCGACCCGCCACTGCTGGTCTTCGTACGCCTCGAGCGCTTCGGTGAGCGGACGGCCGATGCCCAGCGCCGCCGTCCGCACCCGCGCGAAGCGGCGCAGGCGGTGCAGGACGACGCCCTCGCCCGGCGCGACGAGGGCGTCGTCGCCGGCGCCCATGGCCGTGGCCCGAAGGGTCTCGAGCGATGCGGCGGTGGGCCCCAGCAGCTCGAGCGCCTCGCTCATCAGGAGCCGCGCGCGCATGGCCACCGCGTGGCGCCGCGCGGCCACCGCCAACTCGGCGAACGCCGCCGCCTCGGTCAGGTCGGCCCGGTGCGCATGGGGCGCCGCCCGGGCCCGGCCCACCTGCTGCTTGACGGCGCTCAACAAGGCCTCCGGCTGACGGGCCAGGGCGTCGGCGATCGCGACCAGACGGGTCCGAAGCGCGTCGAGCGTGCGGGCCGTGGGCTGCTCGGCCAGCTCGGTCAGCACCCGCTGGAAGACCCTCAGGTACGACCCCCAGCGAGCGGGCGCCCGGTCGAACGGGCGGCTCCAATCGGGCAGCTGATCGGACACCCCCTGCGAGGCGTGCAGCAAGACGCCGTCGAGCACCGCCGCGGCGAAGGCCAGCTCGGGCCCCAGCCAGCCCGCGTCGTCTGCGGGGCGCCGCTCGCGGCAGACATTCCAGTCGAGGATCACCAGCCGCTCGGCCTCGGCGTCCCACAACACCGCGTCGAGCTTGAGGTCGGTATTGCGCAGCCCCGCCCGCACCGTCGCCGCCAGCCCCTCGGCGAGCTGGATCGTCATCGCCAGGATCTGCTCGATCGTCAGCAGCCGCACCCCGACGATGTCGCGCAGCGCGACCCCCGGCACGAACTCCATCACGAAGTGCCGCTTCTCGGGATCGCACGCGTACACCCACGGGAAGCGGGAGCGCTCACGGGGCACCGGCCCCTCGGCCGCCAGCAGGCGGTGCAGCGTGCGCGTCTCGGCGACGAAGTCCGTCGACGACATGCCCCGCCCCACCGACCCGGGCCGCGGCGGGCGGATGCACTTGGCCACCAGCCGCTCGCTCGACGACCCGTCCTCGGGGACCAGCAACCACACCGCCGCGGTATGGCCTGCACCGATCGTGCGTTCGGCCCGCCAGCGGCGCCCGACGCATGCGGTCACGTCACCCGTGCGCACGGAAGGTGACCTCCAGCCCATCGGCGGCGATCGCGACGCCGTCGCTCAGCCGCCCTTGCACCTCTCGCCGCCGCTGGCCGTCGAGCACGAGGGCGACCACCCGCGGCGTCCACAGATCCCAGCGGACCTCGAGCCGCAGCAGCAGGCGCTCGCCGTCGAGCGGGATCGGTCGAATCCCGGCGAGCAGCAGCGGAAAATGCGTGCGGTCGTCGAGCTCGACGTCGGCCAGCGCGACCCCGTCGACCTTAGCCGTCACCCGCCCGCACACCGGCGGTCGGCGCCGCGCCGCCTCGCGGGCCAGCAGGCCCCACAGCCGGTCGCCGAAGGCCACGAAGACGAAGGCCACCAGCGCCGCCAGCGTGCCAGACCCCCAGACCCCCAGACCGCCGGGGCGCACGTCGGCCTCGAGGCGATGGCTCGCCCGCTCGACCAGCAGGCCCAACGACCGCACCCCGGGCACCACCAGCGCATGCGGCTCATCGGTCGACAGCCCGCTCACCGTGGCCGTCGCCGCCCCGTCGACCAGCTGCAAGGGCGCCGCGGGCCGGCCGTCCAACTCGAGCCGCAGCCCATCGTCGCCAGCGGCGTCGAGCACGCGCTCGGCGTCGACCGTATCGCCCGAGCGCAGATCGACGAAGCCGACTCGCACCCGCACGTCGTCTCCCCGCCCGTCCAGGGTGATGTCGGGCCGGACCGCCAGCTCGGGCTCGAAGGTGCAGACCACCGGCGGCCCGACCACGTGCCGCGCGTCGTCGGCGCCGGGCAGCGTCGGCACCACCTGCACCCGCTCGGGCACGCTGCCCTGCCACGCGCTGAAGTCGAACGTCTCGTTCTCGCCGGCCGGTACGTCGGGCAGGCGCGCCCCCGACAGCGGGCGCAGCGTGAGCTGTCGCCGGGTCGACGCGCGCAGGGATGGCCACGCGCTCAGCGTCAACATCGGCTGCGGCTGCGAGACCCGGCACCCGGCCAGCGTGATCTCGGGCAGCAGCACCACCGCCAGGCCCGCCGCGCCCTCGATCGACCACAGCCCCGATACGTTGTCATCCCAGACCCGCGCGTCGATCGCGCCGTCCACGGCGGCGTATGGCCCGAGCAGCGAGCCCTTGGAGCGCGCCTTCTGCGGCGGCCGCACATCCGCCCCGTCGCCCACCGTGACCACGCCGACCCGCACCGCCGCGTCGGGCACCTCGAACTGATCGACCGGGCCGAGCCCGAAGACCCGCCGATCGCTCCACAGGTGGCTCACCGTGGCCGCGGCGGCGTCCAGCGGATCATGGCCCAGCCGGCGCGTATCGCAGGTCTTCTTCAGCCGCGCGCACGCCGTCGACATGCCGCCGGACCCGGCGTCGCCGACCACGAGGTGCATCACCCGGCCGCCGGTCAGCGCGCGCTCCACGTCGCCGCCGAGCTCGTCGCCGCCGCCCTGCCCGACGTAGATCAGGCGCGGCGTCTCGCCGCCTTCGAGCCAGTCCACCGCCCGCCGCAACGCAGCGGCCCCCGAGAATTCGCGGGCGCGCGCGCCGACCCAGTCGTCCACCGCCTGCCACGCGTCGCGCAGGTCGCCCGAGCCCGCCGCGGGCGCGTCGCGGGTGACGAACGCGAACTGCGGGCCGTCGGATTCACCGACGGTGGCCGCCGCCGTGACCAGGACCCGCAGCGTGCGGGCGACCCGGGCTTTGTCTTCGGTCGACATGTCGCGCGACGCGGGCTCGACCACGACCGCCACGCGGGTCGGCGCGGCGAGGGTCGAGGTCGTCATGATCGCCGTCGCACATGCCACCGACACTCCGCTCAAGCAGATCCTCAGGAGCATTGGCCACTGGGACGGATATCGCCGCTTCACCATTTCGGAACAAGCCTCGCGCGCCATTCGCTCGGAACTGTAGATGCTCTCGACGTACATGTCTTGCCAGTCACCCAATAGAGTCCGTAGCCATCACTGGCATGGTCCTCTCCACCAGAATGTGAGGTACATCGGGGTCTGGGAGTAACCCGGCTCGTATCCCTGGGCAATGATGTAGATGCCATTGTCCACCTGATTGGGACCCAGGCAGACAGAGACTGCGCTATTGGTTGTAGACAATCCTTCAATGCGTGCATCGTCGGAGCAGGCGAACTCTGAGTTGGGAGCGCTCTTCATGCAGTCTGTTCGAAGTGACAGGACCGGGTCGCGTCGCGGTTCACTCACATCCACCAACGGGTGGTTGTCCCCATCCCAGACATCATGCCCATCGGCGAGTATGAAGTCATAGATGCCGCCTAGAGGCGGGACGAAGTAGAATACTTTCTCCGGCCAGACCTCCGCCTCATCCTCACCACGGGCTTCACGGACCTGACCGTGAACCTCCTCGGCTGGATCCAGATCGTGGCACGACGCACCCAAGGCATCGAATGATTCGTGAGTATCCACTTCACGCCACAGGTTCTCACCCAGTACGAAGTCATCGATAAGTTCCGCGTGGCTGCACGTACAGCGATCGTCCACGACATCATTACAGTTGGCGTCGGGGATGCCATCATTGCACGCCTCGGCGTCCGCTGGCCCTATTGCGCCCAGGCAAGACTGGTTCGGGGGGACGACTGCCTCGCCCGGCGCTTCTGCGAGAGAAAAGGAACTGCATGCGAGCGAGCCGGGCATGCATTGCCCGATGCGTTGCTGCCCGCCGAGCATCTCACCGTCTGGCCCCTCGTAGCACTCCACGGTCGCATCTTCGTCGACCGTGCCATCGCAGTCATCGTCCTTTCCGTTACATGCCTCGCCCGCCTCGTCGGGAACGGACCGGTCCAGCATGAATGTGCATGCCGTCCAATTGCCGTCAACACAAGCCTGGGCCGTAGCACAATCGGGGCCGAGGACGTCTCGATACGGGAACTCATCCTGGCAGGGTCGGACAAGCTCTTCGTCTGTGGCATCATCGCAGTCGTCGTCTATGTTGTTGCAGGCTTCTGGCCTCACGACGCATGCATCGGGAGCATCGATGACGAAGCCCATGTCGATCGGCCCGGCGCCGAACTCTGCTCCAACGTGAGCATCTACGGATCGATCCGGCGCCGCATCAAGGGGCGCCTTCAGACCGTCCGCATCGGATGGCCCGCCGTCGAGCCGAGGCCTATCCGGCGCAACGGCATCGACCGGGACGACCTCGCCACTCTGGATGCAATACCTCTCTCCATGCCATGGTTGCTCCGAGCAGATGTAGCCCGGCTTGCACCATCCGTCTTCTCGGCACTTGTCGGCGTCGACCGGAGTCAGGCAGCCCCCCGACGAGAGCAAAAGCAGGCTGAAGCCGATGATGTGGATGTGCCTGAGTCTCAAAACTTCACCTCGAGACCCGCCTTGGATCCCACCGGAGAGACCATCGGACGTACCTGAGCAGGCTTCGGGCCTGCGGATGCTTGCCAGACAGCACCCACCAGGACCAGCATGCCGCCAACAGCGAGGGCTGCCCCGCCAGCGACCCTGGCGTCCTGCGCGCGGTCGAGGTGATCCGTTGCGTCGCCGAATATCCCTTCGCTGCCGTCAGCGGGCCCCAGGTCCGTGGCTCTCCAATCCTGCCACTCGGCGAAGCCGAACGCGGCTCCACCGAGAGCCGCGATGCCCAGGCCTGTCACCCACAGCGCCGTGCCGCCGCCACCGCCCTCCTCGACCACCGGGCCGAGCACGTCGGCCGGCTCGCACTCGGCCACGTACACCTGCCCCTCGGGCCCGTCGCGGTACAGATACACCCGGTCGTCCCCGTCGACCCCCGGCACGATCATCTCGCCCAGGCCGGCGGGGCGCAGGCCGATGCAGCGGGTGGCCGCCTCGGGGTCGGCCTCGGCGCGGCTCTGGGCCGCGAGGGAGGCGCCGACCACCGCGACGGCGTCGGCGAGGCGGGTCTGATCGTCATCGTCGAGGCGGGTATCGCGGCGGTAGGTCTCGGTGAGGAAGCGCAGGGCCGCCTGCAGGGCCGCGGTCGGGCGGTCCAGGCGGTTCTGGAGCGTGCGGGCCGCCCACAGCAACGCCACCCGATCGCGATCGACGGCCCAGATCTCGAGCACGCGGGTCAAGATCTGCTCGCGCACCGCCCGGGCGCGCTCGTCTTCGCCGGCCGACTCGAGGCGCTTGGCGTCGGCGATGAGCGCGAACACCCGGGCCACCCGCTCGACGGCCGGGTCGGTGCCCCGGGCTTCGGGGTTCGCTTGAACCATGAACGGAATACAGAACATGACACATGAGAGCCAGACGCGCAGCCGTCGGCCCGTTGCCTGTGCCATATGTGGAATACATCTCCCGGAAGGCTGGGCGCCGGTGCCCATCATGGCAGCATCCTTCTTCGTCACGTCGGCGACGACCCGTTGGAATCTGGCGGCAGGCCGCGTAAGGTGGACCTTAGCGCGGGTCTCCGGGCGGCGCAAGCGGCCACCGGGTTTGACAGTATACCATGAACGGGAGTCTCTGGTGAGGATACGCCGATCGGACGAGCGACGTCGCAGGATGTGCCGGGTCTGTGACTTCGAGGCGCTGGAGTTGCCGGGCACGTGTTGTCCCACCCACGGGCAGCCGCTGGTCTCGCCTGCGCTGCGTGGCCGCCCGCCGCTCGACGAGCGGTACGTGCTCATCGACCCGCTGGACGAGGGCGCCTTCGCCGAGGTCTTTCTGGCGTTCGATCGGCAGGCGCCCGTCGGCGAGGCGGCGCTGGTGGCCATCAAGCAGCTCAAGCACGACCAGCGCGGGGCCGAGGTGCGGGCGCGGTTTCGCCGCGAGGGCGAGATGCTGCACCGGCTGCTGGGGCATCCGGGCATCGTCGGGCTGCGCGGCATGCGCCACGACGGCGACGTGCAGTACCTCGCCCTCGAGTATGTCGACGGGGTCAACCTCGAGCGCCTGATCGCCGAGCGGCGCCGGCTGCCGGCGGCGAAGGCGGCGCGGGTGGTCATGGCGGTGCTCGACGTGCTCGATCACCTGCACGCGCGCGGGGTGATCCACCGCGATCTCAAGCCCAACAACATCATGGTGCAGGCCATCGGCGACGGCCCGGACGAGCCGACGACGGTGCGCCTGCTCGACCTGGGCATCGCCCGGCGCATCGACGAGGAGAACGCGATGCTGCCGTTGATCACCCGGCGGGGCTGGACGGTCGGCACGCCGTTCTACATGGCGCCCGAGCAGTTCGACGACTCGCAGGTCGACGCCCGGGCCGACATCTACGCGGCGGGTGTGGTGCTGTTCCACCTGCTCAGCGGGCACGCGCCGTTCCAGGGCAGCGGGCACCAGGTGGCCCAGAAGCATCGCGGGGCGCCGATCCCCGACCTCGACGACGGGTTGCAGGTGCCGGTGGCGGTCGAGTCGACGATGCGCCGGGCGATGGCCAAGTCGCCCGAGCGGCGCTATGGCACCGCGCGGTTGATGTACGCCGCGCTCGGCGCTGCCATCGGTCAGCCGGCCGAGGGGCCGCCGCGCTCGACGTCGCGCATGCGTAGCAGGGCGGAACCCGGGGCGCTCGAAGACGATACGCTGGAGGTGACCGATCCCGAGCTGCTGCGGGCGGTGGCGGCGGTCTCCGCGGCGCGGGCGACGATGAGCGCGCCCATCGGCTCGGGGCGTGACCTCATGCAGAACGCGCCCCGGCGCAGCGTGATGCCGCTGCCGTCGCCGCCGACGGCCTCGCCGTCGGCGGGCGCGCGGCAGGGCGGGGGCCACGCCAGCTCGACCGCGCGCATGCCGGTGGGCGTGCCCTCGGCGCTCGAGTCGAGCGCGAGCGTCGCTGCGCCGGTGACGCCGACGCCGCTCCGCCGGCCGATGTCGGCGCACGGCGCGGGTCCGGGCGGCGATGCCCCGGATGGCCCGCCTTCGATGCCTGCCATGCCGGCGGTGCCCTCGATGCCGGCGGTGCCCCAGGCCGCCGGGCCCGCCCTTGATCCGCAGCCGGCCGGCGCGCCGGTCCGCGCGGCGGGCACGCTGCCCGAGGCCGCTCCGCCATCGGCGATGTCGGCGATGTCGGCGCCGGTCGTGCCGGCGATCGCCGCCGGCGCTGCGATGCCCGGGGCCGCTCCTGCGCGTCGGCAGCCGCGGCCGCCGGCTGATCTCGGGGGTGGGCCCGCGGTGGCCGGGCCGACCCGTGGGCGGGGCCCGATCCCGTGGCGGCGGGCGCTCGTCGCCGCCGCGGTGGCGTTGACCCTCGGCTTGACGATCAGCTGGGCGGTGGGCGGCGCCGACGGGGTCGCGGTCTGGTCATCGACGGCGGTCACGGTGACGAACGCGCTGCCCGCGGCGGCGAACGCGCCGGTCATGCCGGCCGCTGCGGTGGGCATTCGTGCGTTCCGGGCCGTCGCCGGCACGCCGGCCGCCGAGCCGATCGCCGTCACGACGGGCAGCGCGCCGCGGCCAACCGCAGAGCCGCCGGAGGTGGTCAGCGTCCGGACGCCGCGCGCGGCGCGGCCGGCCAAGGCGAAGCCGAAGCCACGCACAGCGCGCAGGGCGCCCAGGAAGCCGAAGAACACCCGTGGGACGCAGCCTCGTTCGAAGACCGGCGCGTTCTGAGGGGGCGACGATGAACGGCATGACGGCATACCGGCGCGGGTCGATGGCGCTGCGGACGCGGGCGCTCGTCGCCGGGCTGCTGGCGCTCGCCGCGTGGTCGGGCGGCGCGCTCGCGGCGGGCGGCGACTGGCAGTCGTCCATCGACTGGCGGGCGACAAAAGACCGCGGGACGGCGGCGCTCGAACAGAGCCACTTCGCGCAGGCGCTCAGCCTCTATCGCGAAGCGGTGCTGATCCAGCAGCGGGCCCATCGGGCCGAGCGCGCGGTGCTGGCGTTCAACATCGCCCTCACCCACCTCAGGAGCGGGCGCATCGACCTGGCGTGGCAGCGCTTCTCGCGGCTGACCGACCAGCTCGATCACCCGGCCGTGGCCCGCGCTGCGCTTGCCGAGATCGAGAAGCTGCGCGAAAAGCACGAGGCCCTGCCGCGGCTGTCCGTCGACTGCGAGTCGGGCATCGAGATGCGGGTCGCTGCGGCGGAAGGTCAGGTGCTCACCGCCGGCCCCGACGGGTGGGTCGCGTGTGGCGGAGCGGGCAACGCCTGGAGCGAGCGGGTCCGGCCGGGGGACTACATCATCCGGGTTCGGGCCGGCAGCCACCGCGGCGCCTTCGAGCTGAACATGGCCGGCACCGATCAGCACCACCACGTGTACATCCCGCCGACGACGGGCGGCGCCATGTGCGCTGGCAGCCCCCGGGGTTGATCGCCTCGGCTGCGCGCCCCGAGCGGATCAGCGGTCGCGCTCGACGCCCTCGACCCGGGTGCGGGTGATCCAGGGCCGCTCGGCGTCGCAGACCGTCTCTTCGACGGCGCCGTCGGGCAGCGGTCGGCTCGAGTAGCGATAGTGCGCCAGGGCGTCGGGCTGCGCCGCCAGCAGCGCGCGGCGAGCCTCGCGGTCGACGGCCCAGGCCAGCAGGTCGAGGTCGAGCCGCACCAGGCCGGTCATCGCGCCCAGCTCGGCGAAGTCGTCGGCGTCGAGCGCGCAGCCGCGCAGATCGAGCCGGCGGATGCCCAGCCCGCGCAGGTGCACCAGCCCGCCGCCGATCGTATCGTTGCGCAGCGCCAGCGCCAGCGCCCGCGGGGTGCGGCCGGTCTGCAGCGCCATCAGATCGCTGCCCGCCAGACCCGGGCAGTCGGAGACATCGAGCCAGTCGAGCCGGGGCAGCCCCGCCACCAGGGTCAGCGCGCCGCCGTCGAAGCGCCCGCTGCCGCGCACCGCCAGCCGCTCGAGGTGACGCAGTTGCGCCAGCTCGAGCGCGTGCGGATCGCCGTCGATCTCCAGCCGTCGCAGCCCCTCGAGCCGGCTGAGCCCGGTCAGCGGCGCCGGGCTGGCGACGCTCAGCGCCTCCAGGCCGGTCAGCGCGGCCAGGCGCCCGTCGACGTCGGTGGCGCCCCGCAGATCGAGGTGGCGCAGCACCGGCCCGCCGAAGCGATCGACGACCAGACCCGCCACCGGGCCCGCGGCGTGCACCGCCAGCCAGCTCACCCGCTGCGCATCGAGCCGCCCGAGCCACGGGGCGGGATCGGCGACGCGCAGGCTCACCCGGTCGGGGCCGGGCCAGCCGTCGAGCGCGGCGGCGGCGTCGGCCGGCGGGTCGAAGAGGCCGAGGCCGCGCAGTCCGTGCTCGGCCAGCGGCTTCAGGTCGGCGGCCGAGAGGCGCGTCGGGTCGACGAGGTGCAGCGACCGCAAGCCGGGGAACGCCGCGCGCAGCCGCGGCCAGAGATCGGCGAGGCCGTCGGCGTTGAGCAGCCGCAGCCGACGCACGGTGGGCAGCGGCGGGCCGTCGAGCGCCGCGGGGTCGTCGATCATCGCCGTCAGCTCGGCGAGCCCCGGCAGGTTGCGCGCGAGGCGATCGAGCACCTTGGGCTGCAGCAAGCCGGCGTCGATGCGCGCCGTATCCGACGGCAGGGCCGCGAGGTGGTTGAGAGAGGGCTGCGCGCTGTGCATGGCGACGGCTCCGGCCTACGATGTCCCGACCATCATCTCCCGTTCGGCACGGGGAGGGAATCGATGCGACCCACACCGGCTGATCTGGCCTCGCTGGCCACCCTCGACGCGCTGCTGCAGACCAGCAGCGTGACCCGGGCCGCCGACCGCCTCGGCCTGTCGGTGCCCGCGGTCAGCCACGCCCTCGCCCGGCTGCGCGCGCGGCTCGACGACCCGCTGCTCGTGCGCGCCGGGCGGGGCATGGTGCTCACCCCGCGCGCCGAGGCGCTCGCCCCGCGGGTGCGCGAGGCGGTGGCCGCCACCGAGCGGGTCTTCGTCGAGCCGGCGGCGTTCGACCCGGCCCGGCTCACCCGGGCCTTCGCGCTCAGCGTCACCGACTACGTGCTGGTGGTCTTCGGGCCCGTATTCGAGCGGCGGGTGCGCGATCAGGCCCCGCAGGTCGACCTGCGCTATCTGCCCAACGCGGTCGACGACGGCGAGCGGCTGCGGCGGGGCGAGACCGACCTCGCCGTGGGCATCTATCGCGACCTGCCGCCCGAGCTGCGCACGCGGCCGGTGATCACCGATCGACTCGTCTGCGTCGTGCGCGCCGGGCACCCCGTCGGCGATCGGCTCGACCTGCAGCGCTACGTCGCCCTCGAACACATGCAGATCGCGCCCCGCGGTCGCCCCGGCGGCTATGTCGACCGGCTGCTGGCCGAGGCGGGCCTCGAGCGGCGGGTCTCGCGGGCGGTGCCCTATTTTCAGGTGGCCCTGGCGATGGTCGCCGCGAGCGACGCGGTGCTCACCGTCTCCGAGCGCATCGCCCGCATCGCCGCGCCGACGCACGGGCTGCGCATCCTCGAGCCGCCGCTCGACCTCGCGCCGTTCGCCCTCAGCCTCGTCTGGCACCCGCGGTTCGACGGCGACGCGGGCCACCGCTGGCTGCGCGAGCAGTTCGCCGCCGCCAGCGCCGAGCTGGACGGCCGCACCCATCCGCAGGCCCGCAATCGGCTCGACCGCGACGACCCCACCGGCGGGCCGCGGCGCAATCGCTGAGCGCGTACTTGCACAGGGTGCAACGTGTCTTTCGATCGTGTTCGGTTGTCGCAAGCCGAGTCGATGCCCATCCTCGAACGCAACCCCAACCGCGGAGGATGACATGGCGCACGGCGAGAGGCAGAACGCAGGCAAGCGCATCTTGATGGTGGCGGCCAACCCGTCGACCTCGACGGTCACCGGCTGGCCGGTCGGCTTCTGGTGGGCCGAGCTGACCCACCCGTATCAGGTGTTCGCCGAGGCCGGCTACACGGTCGAGATCCGCAGCCCCGAAGGCGGGCGGCTGGTGGCCGACGGCTATAGCGACCCCGAAGACCAGAGCGGCTACTCGGCCCACGACTTCGTCAGCCTGGGCTTCAAGCACTCCAAGGCCCACGCGGCGCTGCTCGAAGACACCCAGAGTCTCGACGGCGTCGAGCCGGCGGATTACGACGCCATCTTCCTGGTGGGCGGGCAGTCGCCGATGTTCACCTTCCGCGGCAATACCGCGCTGCAGACGCTGGTGGCGGCGTTCTACGAGGCCGGCCGCCCGACGGGGCTGGTCTGCCACGCCACCTGCCTGCTGCTCGAGGCGCGGCTGTCCGACGGCGAACTGCTGGTGAAGGGCAAGAGCTGGACCGGCTTCGCCAACAGCGAGGAGCAGTTCGCCGACAGTTTCGTCGGGCAGCGCCTGCAGCCGTTCTGGATCGAGTCGGAGGCCCGCGACCTGCCCGGAACGCATTTCATCGTCGAGCAGGCCTTCCGCCCGTTCGCGGTGCGCGACGGCCACCTGATCACCGGCCAGCAGCAGAACTCGGGGGCCGCCGCCGCCCGGCTGCTGGTCGAAGCGCTGGGCCGCTGAGGCCGGCCACTCACGGAGGGGTACATGCAGATCGCGATCATCGGCGCCGGCAACGTCGGCCGGGCGCTCGGGCAGGGCTTCGCCCGGCTGGGGCACGGGCTGATCTACGGGGTGCGCGACCCCAAGGCCGAGAAATACGCCGAGCCGCCCGTACCCAGCGCCCGGGTGGCGACCGTCGCCGACGCCGGCGCGGCGGGCGAAGTGGTCGTCCTGGCCACCCCCTGGGCCGGCACCGAGTCGGCGGTCACCGCGCTCGGCGACCTGGGCGGCAAGCCGCTGCTCGACGCCACCAACCCCATCGGCCCCGGGTTCGCCCTGACCGCCGGGCATACCGACTCGGGCGGCGAGCAGGTGGCCCGCTGGGCGACCGGCGCCCGGGTGGTCAAGGTGTTCAATACCATCGGCGCCGACAATATGAGCGCGCCCGACTACGGGCCGAATCGCGCGTTCATGCCGGTGGCCGGCGACGACGAGGCGGCCTGCGCGGTGGCGGTGGGGCTGGCCGATGGGCTGGGCTTCGAGGCCACCCGCATCGGCGGGCTGGCCAAGGCCCGGCTGACCGAGCCGCTGGCGATGCTGTGGATCGGGCTGGCGATGAGTTCGAAGGACCGCCGCGTCGCGTTCGGCCTGCTGCGCCGCTGATCGGCGCTGCCCACGGCACGAACGGCCGTCAGAAGGTCAGCCCGCCGCCTATGGTCAGGAAGCGCACCTCGGCGGGCAGCTCGACGCCGTGCCAGTCGGCCTTCGAGCGCCACTCGGTGCCGTCGCCGCGGTGGTGCACATAGGCGGTGTCGAGCGCGATGAGCGGCTGGTAGAGCCCGAACCACTCGATCGAGAAGAAGAACGGCCCCAGGTTCCACTGGCTCAGCGCGCCGATCTCGATGCCCAGGTCGGTCGCCTCGCCGCCGGTGTAGCCGTGGCAGTCGTCCCAGCAGAACCAGTCCGCCTCCCAGAACGCCGGATCGATGGAGAAGTGGCGCAGCCGCGGGCCGGCGCGCAGCCGCACCGCGTCGGTCTCGGGGAACCAGGTGAACAGCACCGATCCGCCGCCCGCCGCCAGCCCGGCGAGCGGGTCGAAGGCGCCGTCGAAGCTCAGCTCGACGCCGTAGTCGTCGTCGACCCGGAAGCCGATGGTGCTGCGCACGGTGAGGCTGACGGTGTCGTTCTCGATGCCGGTGAAGCCGCCGAGGCCCGAGGCGCCCTCGAGCCAGAGGGTCTCGCCGAAGTCCCAGTCGGCGTGCGCCGCGGCGGGGGTGGCCAGGGCGAAGAGGGCGAGCAGCAGGCTGTGCAGCTTCATGGCGCGGCTCCGGATGCGGGTGACGCGGCCGAAACAATGCATCGGCCGTGCCATGCGCCCGCGCGCCGTCACCCGGGCGTCCGCGGGCGGCGGTGTCCACCGGGGTTCACGATCGAGCGCGGCGACCGTGACCGCGGTTCACGGGTGTGCCGCAGACGCGCGGTCACGGCCGGTAGAGCGAGACGGGCGTCACCGTGCGGCCGGCCGGCCCGACGAGCGTCACCGCCACCGGCAGCGGCCCGATCGTCACCGTGCACGGCGGCGGCGCGTCGCCGGCGCACGGCCCCAGGCGCAGGCGACACTGGCCGCTGATGGCCGGCTGCAGCGCGCCGGCGGAGACGCTCAAGCCATCACACGCGCCGGGGGTCTCGGCGACGCAGGCGACGACCCGGGCCGCCGCGCCCAGGCCGCCGGTGGCCGCCAACCCGGCGTCGACGGCGCTGCACGTCGTCGCGTCGCACGCGCTCGTCGACACCTCGACCGCGCCGGCCAGGGTCAGATCGAGGGCCGCCTCGACCGTCAGCGCCACCGTCACCCGCGCCCCCGGCCCGGCCAGCTCGACCTCGCGGGCGAGGCCGTCGAGCGCGCCGTTCAGCCGGGCGACGCGCCGCCAGCCGGCCCGCGCCTCGACCGCGCCGCCCGCCGTACGCGCGCCGCCGCCGCAGCAGTCGCGCCGCTCGCCGGCCACGTCGAAGCGCAAGGCCTCGCCAAAGGCCGCGACGAACGGCGGATGCCGCGCCAGCAGCAGCTCGACCCGATCGAGGACGGCGGTCAGCGGCCGTTCGAACAGCGCGCCGTCGGGCGCGAAGGCGGCGACCGGCGGCCCCTGCCCGACGCAGCGGCCGGCCACGCAGGCATCGTCGGTGGTGCACGCGTCGCCGTCGTCGCAGGCGGCCGGCGGAGCGTCGTCGGTCGTGCAGACGCCGTCGCGGCAGAACGAGAACCCGCACGCCGCGTCGCCGCAGGGGGTATCGTCGGCCACGGGCACCGCCGCGCAGGCCCCGGTCTCCGGGTCGCACGCCGCCGCCAGGCACGGATCATCCACCGCCGGGCAGGCGACGCCGCCAGCGACGCAGGCCCCGCCGCGGCACGCGCCGCACGGGTCGTCGGCGCAGCGGGCGCCGTCGGGCCGCGGCGTCTGCACGCAGCCGACCGCCGGATCACAGGCCCCGATGGTGCAGCCGTCGGCCGGACACTCGACCGCCGCCCCGGAGCAGACGCCCTCCACGCAGACCGTATCGGTGGTGCACGCGTCCCCGTCGTCGCAGCGGGTGCCGTCGGGCGCGGCCTCTTCGACGACGCAGACCCCGGCCACGCAGCGGGCGGTGCGGCAGCCATCGCCGCAGTCGACCGCGTCCAGCGGCGCCTGCACGCAGCGCCCATCGACGCAGCGGCCGGCGGTGCACGGGTCGCCGTCGTCGCAGCTCGCCGGGCAGCTCGGCGCCGGGGGCAGCGTGGCGACGCCGTAGATGCCGGCGCGGGCCGGTCCCATGCCGTCGTCGGTGCACAGCCGCAGGCCCAGCGCGGGATCATCGACCGCGGTGGCGGTGCCCAGGCGGCCCCAGCGGCCGTCGACCCGCGCCACGATGTCGCGCACCGCGCCCGCCTCGACCCCCAGCGCCGGCAGGCACAGCGCGCCCGCCGGCTCGCCGAGCACCGCCGTGGTCAGCGCGGGCACGGCGCCGTCCGGCGGCGGCACGTCCGACGCGCGGACCACGCCCCAGCCCTCGGCGCCGTCGAGGCTTGCTCCGGCCAGCGTCGCGATGCGCGCCGGCGCCTCGGTCACCGCCGGCACCGCCGGCAGGGTCCACGGGCCGATGTCGGCGTCGACGCCCGGCCGGGCGAGCACGGAGCGCATCTCGGCGAAGCGGCCGGGCGCCTCGACCCCGATCATCACCGCGCCCGGCGGTACGTCCAACGCGAAGCGGCCCGCGCCGTCGCTGGTGGTGGCCAGCGCCGGGCCCTCGGCCAGCGCCGCGAAGACCGTCAGCCCGGCCAGCGGCGCATCGCTCTCGTCGATCAGCCGCCCGACGACCCGCGTCGCCCCGTCCGCCGCCGCCTCGGCGGTGGCCAGCAGCGGGGTCTGCGCGTCGCCCACCGTCGCCCGCAGGGTCACCGGACCGGGCACCACCGTCGGCACCACCAGCCGCACCCGGCCGTCCGGCCCGCTGAGCTGCGCCCCGTCGAAGTCGACCCCCTCGACCGCGCTGATCGCCACCGGCGTATCGCTGACCGGGTTGCCGAAGGCGTCGGTCACCCGCAGCGTGAAGCGCAGATCGTCGCCGGCGGTCACCGCCTGCCGCTGCCCCGCCGAGATTACGACCGACGTCGCCGGACCGGGCAGCGCCGCGGGGGCGAAGGTCACCTGCCCCAGCGCCGGGCCGCCGTCCGACCCGCGGACCCGCACCCGATGCGCGCCGTGGCCCGCGCGGCCGCCCAGCGTGAAGCCGACCCGGGCCAGGCCGGCCGCGTCGGTGATCGCGTTCACCGCCCGCCCCTGCGCCGGAAAAGCGTCCAGGCGCCCGTCGCCGCCGATCACCTCGAAGGTCAGCTCGGCTCCGACGAGCGGCTCCCCGTAGACGTCGCGCGCCAGCACCACCAGCGGCGCCGGCAGCGGCGCGCCGACGATGCCCCGCTGATGCAGCCCGCCGACCCGCAGCAACGACTGCCCGCGCCGCTCGACCCGGCGCACGTCGATCTCGGCGCTGCGCCGGTTGCCCACCGCGTCCTCGACCACGACGGCCAGCGTATTGGCCCCGATCTGCAGCGCCACGTCCCGGGCGGCGAAGCCATCGGCGACGACCGCCGCCGGCCGGCCGTCGACCCACACCTGCACCGGGCCGTCCGCCGCCCGGTCGACCACCCGGCCGAGCACGTCGACCTGCGAGCGATCGTGCAGCCCGTCGGCGGCGTCGCCGACGACGGTGAACCAGGGCGCCTCGACGTCGCGCACGACGGTGATCGCCGTCGCCCGCCGCGCCGCCACCGCCGCGATCAAGTTCGGACCCGGCGCCAGCGGCACGTCCACCGCGAAGCGCCCGTCGACGACGTCCGCGAGCACCCCGCCGACCTCGATCCGGGCCCCGTCGCCCTGCGCCGCGCTCGCTCGGCCCACCACCCGCACCGTGCCCTCGCCGACCACCGCGCCGTCGCTCGGGCTGTCGATCCACAGGCCCGGCGGCTGATCGTCCAGCGCCACCCGCACCTCGACCCGCCGGCGATTGCCCGCCGCGTCCTCGGCCTCGGCCACGATCAGGTTGGCCCCCGGCGCCAGCTCGGCCCCCGCCGAGAAGCCGCCGCCGTCCACCGCGGGCGCCAGCGGCGCGCCGCCGAGGCTCAGCGTCAGCAGCGCGCCCGGCTCGACCGCGCCCCGGATCACCACCGCCGGCGCGCGCACCACCGCCCCGTCGAGCGGCGTATCCACCGTCAGCGCCGGCGGCGTCGAGTCGCGGGTGACCGGCACCTCGACCCGGTCGGCGTTGCCCGCCGGATCGGTCGCCACCACCGTGATCGTATTGGCCCCCTCGACCAGCGCCACGCCCGCCGAGAAGCGCCCGTCCACCACCGCCGCCGGCGCGCCGTTGACCCGGACGCTGGCCTCGGGATCGAGCACCGTGCCCTCGACGTCGATGGTCGGCGCGCGGGTCAGCGTCGCCGGCGCCGGCGCGGTCACCTGCAAGCCGGGGCCGTCCCGATCGCCCACGAAGCGGCGCTCCACCCGCCGCTGATTGCCGGCGGCGTCGGTGGCCACCGCGACCGCCGCGTTGACCCCGCGGACCACCGGCAGCTCGACCGACCACGCCCCGTCGGCCCCCACGGCGACCGGCTCGCCGCCCACGGTCAGCGCCGCGCCCGGCTCGGCCGCGCCGCGCAGCTCGACGGCCTCGGCGGCGATCACCGCGTCTTCGGCGGGCGCGTCGATCGTCAGATCCGGCGGGGTCGTATCGCGCACCACCCGCACCGTCAGCGCCCGCCGATTGCCGACCGCATCGACCGCCGCCACCGCGACCGCGTTCTCGCCCTCGACCAGCGGCACATCCACCGCCCACAGGCCCGCCGGCGAGATCGGCGCCGCATCCCCGGCCACCGTCAGCGCCGCCGCCCGGTCGTCCACCGAGCCCGAGAAGCGCGCCGTCTCGGCCGCCAGCAGCGCGCCGTCCAGCGGCTGATCGACGACCAGAAGCGGCGCGGTCGTATCGCGGGTGATCACCACCGTCGCCGCGCCGCGATTGCCCGCGGCGTCCAGCGCGACCACCGTCAGCCGATTGGGCCCCTCGACCAGCGGCGCGTCGGCGGCGAAGGCCCCGCCGTCCAGCGGCAGCGGATCGCCGTTCAGCGTCGCCGTCGCCGCCGCGTCGTCGACCGCGCCGCGCACTTCGACCGCCTCGGCGGCCAGCACCGCGCCGTCGGCCGGCGCGTCGATGCGCACGACCGGCGCCACGCTGTCGCGCACGACCTCGACCGCCGCGCGCCCCACGTTGCCCAGGTCGTCCAGCGCCACCGCTTCGAGGCGGTTGGGCCCCGGATCGAGGGCCACCGTCACCGCGTAGCGCCCGTCGGCCACGACCGCCGGCGCGCCGTTGACCGTCACCCGCGCCGCGTCGCCCGCTTCGCCCTGCACCGCCACCCGATCGGCGGCGATCAGCGCGCCGTCCGCCGGATCATCGACGGTCACCGCCGGCCCGACGGTGTCCAGGACCACCGTGATACGCGCCTCCGCGGCCGCGTCGTCCCGGGTCGCCCGGGCCACGATCACGTTCTCGCCCTCGACCAGCGCCACGTCCGCCGCGAAGCGCCCCGCGCCGTCCGGTTCGACCGCCTCGCCGGCCACGGTCAGCCCGTCGATCGGCAGCCCGACCCGGCCGGCGACCGCGATCGGGCCGGCGGCGAAGCGGCGGCCGTTTGCCGGGGATTCGAAGACCACCAGCAGCGGGGCGGGGGGCAGCCCCAGATCGAGCTCGGGCGGCGGGCCGACGTCGGGTGCGATGGCGGCGTCTTCGCCGACGTCGGGGTCGATGACAGCGTCGGGCAGCGTATCCGCCAGAACATCGGGCAGTGCGTCCGGCAGCGTATCCGCCAGAACATCAGGCAGCGCGTCCGGCAGCGCGTCCGGCAACATATCCGGCAGCGCATCCGGCCGCGCGTCGCCCGCGTCCGCCTCGCCGTCCGGATCGATCCCCCGGTCGAGCGCGGCGTCGGTGAGCGCATCCAAGGCGCCGTCCGGGCCGCCATCGACCGGCGCGGCGTCGGGCCCCATCTCGGCCTCCAGCGCCCCGTCGACCCCCGCGTCGGGCGTCGGGTTGTCGTCGCAGCCCCACGCCGCCAGCAGCGCCAGCGTGCACAGCACGCGCATCGACCGCGCCATCAGAGCCCCTCCGTGCGCTGCAGGATCACCCGCTCCCAGCGATCGGAGCCGTTGAGAAACACATCGCCGCAGCGATAGCCGCTCGACAGCGCGCCATCCAGCGTATGCCAGCACAGCCGCCGCGCGCCGTCCGCCTCCGCCTCGTCGCACGGATCCAGCTCCACCGCCGCCTCCGCCGGCGCGAACCCCCAGCCGCCGTCGGGCTCGAAGTACCACGCCACCCCGTTGTGCACCGTCGGCGCGCCCTCGATCGGCGCCAGCACCGCCGCCCGCTCGCCCATCGCCGCCAGGGTCAACGTCGACTCGCCCACCGGCCGGCAGCCCAGCATCAGCACCGGGCGATCGCAGGCGAAGAGCACCGCGTCGAGGTCGACCCGCTCGGCGTAATGGCCCACGTAGCACGGGGTCAGGCCCAGGGCGTCGACCTCCTCCGCGCGCACGCCCTGGCGCACGCCGCTGACCGCCGGCGGCCGGCACTTGCCCGGCTCGACGCTCAGCTGCACCGCGCCGCGGGCCCCGCCGACGCCCGAGACCAGCACCCGATACTCGACCCCCGCCCGCGTATTGAGCGACAGCGCCGCCGCGCCCGCCTCGTCGGCCAGGCGCGGCGCGTCGTCGTTGCACGCCTGCTCGGCCCCACAATCCGCCGCGCGCACGCTCACCGCGGTGTCGATGGCCGAGCCGGCGCTGCTCAGGCACAGCGGCCCGTCGCTCTCGGCCGTCAGCGCAAACACCGCCGCCGGCCCCGCCGCCGCGCACCCCGGCTGCACCGCCGCCGCATCCACCCGTGCCCGCGCCATGCCGCCCACCGCGATCGGCGTCGGCGCCGCGCATGAACCCGGCGCCTCGGCGATGCACGCCGGATCATCCGCACACGGCGCGCAGCGCCCCGGCTCGAGGCTCAAGGTGAACGGCCCGCGGTCGAAGCCATAGCCGTCGACCACCACGAACCACGCCTCGCCCGCCCGCGCATCCAGGGTCAGGGCCGAGGCCAGCCCGCCCGGCGCGTCGTCGTTGCAGCCCACCTCGCGGTGCCCGCCGCAGCCGCCCAGCCGGGCGTGCAGCACGCTGTCGAAGTCCGCCGCCACCCGGGCGCAGACCGGCCCGTCCTCCAGCGCCTCGAAGGCGAAGACCCGCTCGGGCCCCGTCGCCGCCGCGCCGCAGCGGGCCGTCGCCACCACCGGACCGCCGGTCGTATCGCCCTCGACCGTCTCGCCCAGCGCGATCGGCCGCGCCGCGGCGCACGCCGGCTCGGGATCGTTGGCGCAGACCTTGTCCACGCAGGCCCCCTGCGGGCAGTCGGCGTCGAGCAGGCAGCCCACCGCCTCGGGGCAGGCCCCCGGGTTGACCGACAGCGTGAACCGCCCCTCGTCGCCGCCCGAGCCGTCCACCGCGATCGTATACTCGACCCCCGCCTCGGCCGGCAGCGTCAGCCGCGCCCGCCGGTCGGCCCGCGGCCCGTCGTCGTCGACGCAGGCCAGCTCCGTGCCCCGATCGGCGCAGACCGTGCGCACCGCCAGCACCGTATCGATCGCGCTGCCGGCGGTGTCGAGGCACAGCGGCCCGTCGAAGTCGGGGGTCAGCCGGAACAGCCGCTCGCGCCCCGACGGATCGACCCCGCAGGCCGGCGCCAGCCGCGACGCCGCGTCGCGGGTATCGCCCTCGACGATCGCGCCCACGCCGATGACCGGCGCCACCGCGCACGGATCGGGCTGGCAGCCGCCGTCGATGCAGCCCTCGCCGGGCAGGCAGTCGGCGTCCACCGCGCACACCGGTGCGGCGCCGCACGCCCCGCGGGTGACCGTCAGCCGATAGCCGCCCGCGCTGTCGGCCCCGTAGCCGTCGACGATCACCGCCACCGGCTCACCGGCCACCGCGGCGAAGGTCAGCTCGGCGTTCTGCCCCAGCGCGTCGTCGTCGCAGCCCAGCTCGCTCGCCCCGTCGTCGCAGACCGCGCGCACGTGCACCGCGCTGTCGAACAGCGAGCCGGCGGTCGACGCGCAGTGCGGCCCGTCCCGCTCGGGCACGAAGAGGTGCACCTGCTCCGCGCTGCCCGCCCGCCCGGCGCAGGTCGCCGTCAGCGCCGACGGCGCGCCCTCGGTGGTGCCCAGCACCGGGGCATCGGGCAGCACCGGCAGCGGGTCGTCGCAGGTGCCCACCGTCGCCCGCCGCTGGCAGGTGAAGTCGACGCAGGCCCCCGGCCCGAAGGCGTCCGCCGGGCAATCCGCCGACTCGATGCACTCGGGCGCGCCGCAGGCGAAGTCGACGCACATCGCGCCGTCGCCGCACTCCACGTCGCGCCGGCACTCGACCGTGCCGCAGACCCCCTCGACGCAGACCTCGCCGGCGTACGCGCAGTCGCCGTCGGCGTCACACGGCTCCGGCCCGCCGCAGGGGCCGGCCACCGCCCGCACCGTGAACTCACCGAAGTCGAAGCGGGTCGCGCCGTCGACCAGCACCGCCAGCGCCTCGCCCTCGGCCACCTCGACCTCGAGCGCCGGCCGGTCGCCGCCGGCGAACGGCGCCGCGTCGTTGCACGCCACCTCGCTCGCCGGCGCCGCGCAGGCGCCGCGCACGTGCAGGACCGGATCAAACACCGCCTGCTCGACATACAGGCAGTAGGTGCCCGCCCGCGCCGGGGCGAACGCAAACGCCGAGTCGGGCCCCTCGCCGCCGCAGCTGCCGCTGTGGTCGGGGCGGGCGAAGTTCAGATCACCGGGGATCGCCGGCCCCACCGGCAGCGCCACCGGCTCTGCGCAGGTGCCCACCCGGGGGATCGTCGCCGCACAGCGGAAGTCGACGCAGCTCTCGCCCTGCGGGCACGGGTCGCCGTCGTCGCACAGCCGCGCGCCGCAGGTATTGTCGACGCAGATCGCGGGGTCGGGGCAGTCGTCGTCCACCCGGCAGTCGGCCGCCGCGCAGGTATAGTCCAGGCACAGCGCGCCCTGCGCGCAGCCGTCGTCATCGCGGCAGCCGTCGGCCACGCACAAAAGCCCCACGCAGATGCCCGCAGCGCAGCCGGCGTCTTCGCGGCAGCCGCCCACCCGGCACGTATCGTCCAGGCAGATGCCGTCGGGGCAGTCGCCGTCCGCGCGGCAGCCGTCGACGCAGAAGCGGTCGACGCAGATGCCCGCGGCGCAGTCGCCGTCCGCCCGGCAGTCGCCGTCCACGCAGCGGCGGTCCTCGCACAAGGTCACCGCCGGGCAGTCGCCGTCGGCCGCGCACTCCGGCGGGGCGCAGCGGCCGCGGATGCACAGCCGGCCCGCGGGGCACGTCGCGTCGGCGGCGCAGGTCGGCGCCGGCCGGCAGACCCGATCGAGGCACAGCTCACCGCCCTCGCAGTCGCCGTCCAGCGCGCAGGCGACGGGGCAGGGGCCCTCGGCCAAGCCCAGGCTCACCACGCCCACCGTGCCCGGCGCGCCGTCGACGAAGACCGCCCACTCGGCGCCCGGCTCGCCGTCGAGCGTCAAGCCCGCCGCCGACGCCAGCGGACCGACGCACGCCGCCTCGCTGTCGGGATCGGCGCAGACCGCCCGCGCGTACAGGCTCACCGGCCCCGGCGCGTCGAGCACCGCCAGACACCGCGGCGCCGCCCCCTGAACCACCGCGAACACCTGCTCCGCCCCGCCGCCGCCGCAGCTGCCCGCCTGCAGCGCGAAGGCCCCCAGCTCGGCCGAGGCGCCCAGCGGCCCGATCGCCGCGCAGCTCGCCAGCGCCGGATCGTCGACGCAGAAGATGGTGTCGCAGCGCTGCCCCGGCGGGCAGTCGCCGTCCCCGCGGCACTCGGCCGGCGTGCAGACCCGATCGAGGCACAAGGCGCCCGGCGCGCAGTCGTCGTCGACGCGGCAGTCGCCGGGCACGCAGCCCAGGTCGATACACAGCGCGAACGCCCCGCAGTCGAGGTCGGCGCGGCACTCGCCCGCGGTGCACGTCTGATCGATACACAGCGACGCGCCATCGCAGTCGCCGTCGTCCAGGCAGTCGCCGTCGACGCAGCGGGCGCGCACGCAGCCCTGCCCCGGCGCGCAGTCGTCGGCCGCCCGGCAGGCGTCGGGCGTGCAGCGCCCGCTCAGGCACAACGCGCCGTCGTCGCAGTCGCCGTCTTCGGCGCACTCGCCGAGCACGCAGCGCCGGTCGAGGCAGCGCTGGTCGGGCCCGCAGTCCAGGTCTCCGCGGCAGTCGGCGACCGCGCAGCGCTCATCGAGGCACAGCCGGCCCGGATCGCAGTCGCGGTCGGCCCGGCAGCCCTCGGGGTCGCAGCGGTTGCCGATGCACAGCGCGCCGCCCTCGCAGTCGCCGTCGCCGATGCAGTCGCCCGCGATGCATTCGAAGTCGAGGCAGGTCTGCCCCGCGCCGCACTCGGCGTCGAGCCGGCACTCGCCCTCGCCGCAGAGGCCGTCGAGGCACAGGCCGGGGCAGTCGTCGTCCACCCGGCAGCCGCCCGCGACGCAGCGCTGATCGAGGCACAGGGCGCCCGCGTCGCAGTCGCCGTCGACGGCGCAGTCGCCGAGAACGCAGCGATCGTCGCGGCAGATGCCGCCGGGGCAGTCGCCGTCGTCGCGGCACTCCGCCACGGTGCAGCGCCGATCGAGGCACAGCTCGCCCGCCGCGCACTCGCCGTCGAGCCGGCAGTCGCCGGGCAGGCAGCCGCCGTCGATGCACAGCGCGCCGTCGGGGCAGCCGGCATCGTCGACGCAGCCGTCGGGCAGGCAGCGCCCCTCGGCGCAGACCTCGCCCGGATCGCAGTCGTCATCGGCCACGCAGCTCACGCAGGCCCCGGCCACGCAGCGCAGCCCGGCGCCGAGCGGGGCGCAGTCGCCGTCGATCCGGCAGGCGGCCTCGGCGCAGATCCCGTCGAGGCACAGCCGGCCCGGCGGGCAGTCGCCGTCGGCGGCGCACTGCACCGGCGCGCAGACCCCGTCGAGGCAGCGGCCGTCGGGGCAGTCGGCGTCCAGCGCGCACTCGACGCAGGCCCCGGCGACGCAGCGGCCGTCGGGGCAGTCGGCGTCCAGCGCGCAGGCGGGGCAGGCCTCGCCGCACGGCGCGCAGCGGCCGTCAGTGCAGGCCTGGCCCGCGGGGCAGTCGGCGTCGAGCGCGCAGTCGTCGAGCACGCACAGGCGGTCGATACAGCGGGCGCGCGCCCCGCAGTCATCATCGCCGCGGCACTGGCCGGCGAGGCAGGCGCCGTCGATACAGAGGCGGCCCGGACCGCAGTCGGGGTCGGCCGCGCAGCCCGGGGCGCAGGCGCCGTCGACGCAGCGGCCGTCGGGGCACTCGGCGTCGGCGACGCAGGCGACGCAGCGCAGGTCGACGCAGCGGTCGGCGTCGGGCGGGCAGTCGCCGTCGACGCGGCAGCCGGCGGTGCAGGTGTTGAAGAGGCAGAGGGCGCCGTCGGGGCAGTCGCGGTCGGCGGCGCAGTCGCCGGGCACGCAGCGGCGGGCGACGCAGACCTGGTCGGCGGCGCAGTCGTCGGCGGCGAGGCAGTCGCCGTCGACGCAGGCCCCGCGGATGCAGGTGAGGTCGTCGGCGCAAGGGCGCTCGGGGCAGGTCGCGGGCGGGGCGGCGTCGGGGTCGAGGGCGAGGTCGGGGCCGAGATCCAGGGCGGCGTCGGGGCCGAGATCCAGGGCGGCGTCGGGGCCCTGATCGGCGGTGGCATCGGGTCCGCGGTCGACGGCGCCGTCCGGGCCTTGATCGACCGCGGCGTCGGGTCCGCGGTCGATGGCGCCGTCCACGCCCATGTCCGGCCCGACGTCGGCGCTGGCGTCCGGTCCCACGTCCGGCCCGACATCGGCGTCGGTTCCGACGTCGTCGCCGGCGTCGGCCAGACCCAGATCGGCATCGTACAGCGGCTCCGGACACCCGGTCAGGACCACCATCATCAGCAGAGCGAGCACCCCGCCCAGGCGGCGGCCCGTGCGAGCCCATCCACCGTCGCACGCCCCACCGCCAAGGCCTGTGCCAGTCGAGCGCGCGGCGCGAGACGTGAGCGCCTGACGCCTCTGCCCTATGCGGCGCCTGTCCAAGGCGGCGATTGCACCCAGACGATCACCCCAGATGCGCGAACACGCGAGGCGAAGCCGAGCCGCCGAGCGCAGCGCAGGCATGCGGGCTGGCCCGCACGGGTCGGAGGGAGAGCGCAGCGGCGAGCGTAGCGAGCCCGAGCATCGACCGGAGATCCCGCCCCGGCGCAGCCGGGGTGCCGGAGACGAGCACGGCAACGCAACACTGTTGGCGCGTTCCGAGCCGCCGAGAGCTGGATCGCCGTGCCCACCCTGGGCATTGCCCACACTTTCGCCGGGCCCACCCTGGGCGTTGCGCAAGCGGTCGTTGATCGACCCGAACATCCGACGACCGTCTGGGCGATTCCCGGAGCCGAGGCGATCGTTTCGGGCGGTTCGGATCGTGGATGGTTGTTTACGTTTGCCGTGCTCGCTTGGGCCCTTCGGGCCCGGCCTACGCCCCGTCAGGTCGAGGGCTTGGCCGCCTCGCTGCGCTCGGGCGGGATCTCCGGTCGATGCTCGGGTTCGCCTGCGGCTCACCGCTGCGCTCTCCCTCCGACCCGTCCGGGCCAGCCCGGAGACCCGCGCTGCGCGCGGCGGCTCGCTCTCGCTCGCGTGTTCGTCGCTGCGCTCCTCACGTCTCGCGCTGCGCGCTCGACTGCCTTCGGCTGAGGGGGTGGGCGGTGCGATATGTGCCGGGCGACAGTGGAGCTCGACACCACGGTCGCCAACGGGATCCGCGCACACCTGCCCGTTCGACCCTCGCCGTCCGGCCGCTTCCGGGCACACCTGCCCGTTCGACCCTCGCCGTCCAGCCGCTTCCGGGCACACCTGCCCGTTCGACCCTCGCGGTCGAGACCCCATATGAGGAGATCTCCTCATACGACCCCTCGCCATCCAGCCGATTCGCGGCACACCTGCCCGAAACGGGCTCGTTGGCCAGCCCCCGCATGAGGACATGTCCTCATGGGACCCCTCGTCATCGAGCCTGATCGAGGCACACCTGCCCGAAAACGGCTGGACGTCGAGCCCGAACGAGGCACACCTGCCCGAAACGGGCTCGCTGGCCAGCCCCTGCATGAGGACATGTCCTCATGGGACCCCTCGACGTCGAGCCCGATCGGGGCACACCTGCCCGAAACGGGCTCGACGGCCAGGGAGATCCGGGCACACCTGCCCGAAACGGGCTCGACGGCCAGGGTGCTCCGCGTACACCTGCGCGAGGATAGCCGCACACCGAGAGCCGCTGCGCGTCCTCGGGACTCATCCACCGTCGACCCTCTGACCCCCAGGGCCAACGGCAGTCGAGCGCGCAGCGCGAGACGTGAGCGCCCCAAGCCTCTGCCCTCCGCGGCGCTTACCTCAAGCGGCGATTGCACCCAGACGATCACCCTAGATGCGCGAACACGCGAGGCGAAGCCGAGCCGCCGAGCGCAGCGCAGGCATGCGGGCTGGCCCGCACGGGTCGGAGGGAGAGCGCAGTCGCGAGCGCAGCGAGCGCGAGCATCGACCGGAGATCCCGCCCGAGCGCAGCGAGGGTGCCGGAGACGAGCACGGCAACGAGACACTGTTGGCGCGTTCCGAGCCGCCGAGAGCTGGATCGCCGTGCCCACCCTCAGCGTTGCCCACACATCTGCCGTGCCCACCCTCAGCGTTGCCCGCGTGGTCGACAAGCCCACCCTCAGCGTTGCCCGCGTGGTCGACAAGCCCACCCTCAGCGTTGCCCACACACCTGCCGTGCCCACCCTCAGCGTTGCCCACTCACTCGCCATGCCCACCCTCAGCGTTGCCCGCGTGGTCACCAAGCCGACCCTGGGCAATACCAGCGTGGTTGCGAGGCCGAACCTGGACATTGCCCACACATCTGCCAAGCCGACTCTGGGCGTTGCCTTCGTGGCGGCCAAGCCCACCCTGCGCGTGACCCGCGTGGTTGCCGAATCGACCCGGCCCACGACCCGCGGCGACCCCCGATCGACCCTCATCGTCGCCGCTCCACCAACCGCCGCAAGATCACCCGCGACGCCTCGAACGCCGCCCCCCGCGTCTCCGCGTCCTGCCAATCGGCCTCCACCAGCCACAGCCGCCCGGCCCCGACATCCACATACCCCAACGACACCTGATCATCCCGCCAGCCGCCCAGCGCCACCAACCCCGGCACGGCAAACAAATCCCGCCCGCAGCCCGTCGCCCCGCCGTTCGGCGCCACCCCTTCGAACACCGCGCTCTCCACGAACTGCACCGCCGGATCCACTCGATCGGCGCACTCACCCACCGTCACCCCCAGCGGCGCCGACCGACCCACGACCGCCGCATACACCGGCCCGCTGCTGCCCGCCTCAGTGATCACCACCCCGCCGTCCTCGACCCAGGCCCGCAGCGCCGGGCCGTCGAAGGCCGCCCCGCGCCCCACGAACATCGCCTGCACGTCGGCCCCCGGCGCGCACGAATCCTCCACCCGCTCGAAGCGATCCTGAGCCCCCAGGAGGCTGTCCAGCGCCCGATCGCGCGTGCCGCAGCCCACGAGCCTCGGCCGCTGCACATCGGGCACCAGATAGTGCTTCCCGGGCCGCAGCGTGACCGTTTCGATCACCTCGTCGGCCGGATCACGCAGCTGCCACTGCTGATCGACGAACCCGTCCAGCGCCAGCGACGCGCCCGCGGCCAGCTCGCCCTCGGCGAAGGCCGCGCAGGCGGCGTCCAGGCGGTACAGGCTCAGCGGCACGTCCCCCGTATTGGTGAACACCACCGCGGCCCGCTCGGCGTTGGGCGGCGAGCAGACCGCGCGGCCGCCCAGACCCGCCGCCGTGCACGCCACCGCGCGGTTGCAGCTGCGGGCGAAGTCGCCGCAGGTGAACAACGTCAAGTCCCCGAAGCCGGGCACCCGCACGCTGCCGATGCCGCCGTCTTCGGGGCAATCCTCGACCTCCGCGACCGCCACCGCCTGATAGCGCGCGTCGGGCCGCTGCCAGCCGGCGTCGACCAGCGCCTCGAACTCGCCGCGGGTCATCAGGCGGTGCCCGCGCTCTTCACACCACGCCGTCGCCGAGGGGGTCACGCAGGCTCGGCTCAGCGCGGCGAGGCAGACCGCGCCGTCGCCCTCTCCGTCGCCCTCGCCGAACACCTCGCCGGGGCACGGCGGCGCCAGATCGTCCGCCGGATCGTTCGGATCGGTGCCGTCCACCGCCTCCACGCCGTCGTCGGTGCCGCCGCCGTCCGTATCGAACAGCGTCGGATCACTGGCCACCTCGGCCCCGTCGGCGAGGCCGTCGCCGTCGGTGTCCGGGTCGTTCGGATCGGTGCCCGCGGCCAGCTCGGCGGCGTCGTCCAGGCCGTCGCCGTCGGTATCGGCGAGGTCGTGCGCGCTGCCGAAGCCGTACTCCGCGAGGTTGTCGAGGCCGTCGCCGTCGGGGTCCTCGGCGGCGTCGGCGCCGCGGCGCGGGTCGAGGTCGCGGTCGCGGCGCTCGACCTCGTAGCGGTCGTCCATGCCGTCGCTGTCGCTGTCCGCCGAGAGCCGGCCGGTGGCCTCGATGGCCTCGATGTCGTCGTCGAGCCCGTCGCCGTCGGCGTCGACCCGCGGGCGGATGTTGGCGATGCGGTCGAGGTCGGCGGCGGCGATGCCTTGCAGCGCGCGGCCGTTGAGCCGGTCGATGCGCCCCGCGACGAAGACCGCCCGCGCGGTCGTATCGGCCTGGGCGGCGTAGTGCACGATCCAGACCGCCTCGCCGGGCGCGACGCGCACCGGGAAGCGCACCGCCACGCGGTCGTCGGCGGCGAGCACCCGGTGGGTCCGCAGGGGGCCGTCGCGGTCGGCGAAGAGGTGCAGCACCGCCGGGGCGCCCTCGTCGTCGCCGTCGCCGGTCACGATCCAGCGGTCGCCGAGGCCCAGGGCCAGGTCGCCGTCGCTGGTGGCCTCGAAGGCCCGCGGCAGGCCCAGGTCGCTCTGGATGCGCAGCTCGACCTCGCGGGCGGCGTCGGTGGGGTTCTCGACGATCTCGATGAAGCGGGCCCACGGGGCGTCGGGCGGCACGTAGACCCGGCGCCAGACGCGCAGGCCGAAGCGGTCGTCGTCGAAGAGCCACGGGCCCAGGCGCAGCTCGCGGCCGTTCTGCAGCTCGACGAGCTGCTCGACCGGCGGGAAGCCGCGGTCGTCGACGAAGAGCCGCAGCCCGTCGTCCCACGCCCGCCCGCGGCCGCGGTCGATCTCGCCCGAGGCGTCGACGTCCCACGGGAAGCCGTCGCCGTCGTCGAGGGTGTGGGTCGGCGCCTGGAAGCGCAGCTCGCTGTTGACGTTGGTCGGGTCGGTGCCGTCCCACCACAGCTCGTCGCTGTCGCTGCGCCCGCCCTGGTCGCTGTCGACCAGCAGCGGGCTGGTGCCCAGGTCGCCTTCGAGGCCGTCGGGCAGGCCGTCGCCGTCGGTATCGCCCACCCGGGGGTCGCTGCCCGCGGCGAACTCGCCGGCGTTGTCCAGGCCGTCGCCGTCGGCGTCGAGCGCGCCGTCGGCGGGGTCGGTGGGGTCGAAGCCGAACGCGATCTCGTAGCCGTCGGGCATGCTGTCTTCGTCGGTATCGGCCACCCGCGGGTCGGTGGCCGGCGGGTCGAACTCGTCGCCGTCGTCGCGGCCGTCGCCGTCGGTATCGGCCCGGGTGGGGTCGGTCTCGAGGTCGAAGACTTCGAGGCGGTCGCCGAGGCCGTCGAAGTCGGTGTCGGGCCACAGGGGCGAGCTGCCGTAGCGGATGACCTCGTCGCCGTCGAGCAGGCCGTCCTGGTCGGTATCGGGCGCGAAGGGGTCGGTCAGCTCGCGGTCTTCTTCGAAGTGGAAGAGGCCGTCGCCGTCGGGGTCGCCGAAGAGGTCGTCCTCGGCGAAGGGGTCGAGGCCGGCGCGCACCTCGTAGCCGTCGCGCAGGCCGTCGGCGTCGGTGTCCGGGTCTTCGGGGTCGGTGCCCAGCGCGACCTCGTCGGCGTCGGGCAGGCCGTCGAAGTCGGTGTCGAGGTAGGCCACGAAGTCGACGACGGCCGCCTGCTCGGCGGGGGTCAGGCCGGTCAGCGCGTCGCCTTCGAGCCGGCGCAGGCGCTCGAGGGAGTCGGTGCCGTCGAGGCGGTCGACCCGCTGGATGGCGAAGTGCAGCAGCGCCACCTGCTCGCCGGGCGGCACGGTGACCGTCCAGCCGAAGCCGTAGGCCGCGCCGTCCAGGGTGGGCGCGTCGGGCTCGACCGCGGCGCGCGGGCCGCTGTAGGCGTGGCCCAGGGCCAGCGCGCCGTCGCCGTCGACGTCGTCGTCGAGCAAGAACCAGTCGTCGTCGGGGCGCAGGCCCGCGGGCGCGGCGCTGTCGGCCACCCGCCGGGTCGCGGCGCCCGCGCCGTGCACGCTCTCGATGCGCACCCGCGCGGTGATCGGGTCGAGGGTCGGGTTGTCGAGCACCTCGAGGTAGCGGGCGAAGCCGGCCTCGGCGATGCGCACCCGCCGCTCGACCCGCAGGCCGGCCAGCGTGGCGGGGCCGAGCACCAGCGAGCCGGGGCGGTCGCGGGCCCGGTCGACCGCGGGGAAGGCCTCGCCGTCGACCGTCAAGCGCAGCCCGCCCTGCCAGGCGTCGTCGGTGCCGGCGGCGATGCGGCCGTCGCGGGCCAGGTCCCACTGGAAGCCGACGCCGTCTTCGAGCAGCTGCGGCAGCGGCACGCGCACCTGGTCGTCGGCGGGGTCGAAGGGGTCGGTGCCGTCGGTGATCTCGTCGCGGTCGTTGGCCCCGCCGCCGTCGGGGTCGGGGTCGAGCGGGTCGGTGCCGTGGACCCGCACCTCTTCGCCGTCGCCGAGCCCGTCGCCGTCGGTATCGGCCCGGTTGGGGTCGGTGCCCAGCGCGGCTTCGACGACGGTCTTGAGCCCGTCGCCGTCGGGGTCTTCGAGGCCCTCGGCGCGGCCGACGGGGTCGTAGCCGTTGGCGACCTCGTAGCCGTCGGTCAGGCCGTCGCCGTCGGTGTCGGGGTTGAGCGGGTCGGTGCCGTACAGCTCGACCTCTTCGCCGTCGGTCAGGCCGTCGTCGTCGGTGTCGGGGTCGCGCGGGTCGGTGCCCAGCTCGGCCTCGCGGCCGTCGCCGAGGCCGTCGCCGTCGGCGTCGACCCGGAACTCGATGGGGAAGGTCTGCTGGCCGGCGGTCTCGACGATCAGGTCGCCGGTCACCGCGCCGTCGGGCACCACGACCCGCAGCTCGACTTTGCTGGCGGTGATGATCTCGGCCGCGACGCCGGCGAAGGTCACCCGGTTGCGGGCGGCGATCGGGTCGAAGAAGCGGCCGACGATGATGACCTCGTCCCCCGGCGAGCCTTCGAAGGCCGAGACGCCGCGCAGCCGCGGGGTGGTATCGGCGGGGTCGACGAAGACCTGGATCCCGGGCACCACGCCGCGGTTGCCGGCGTAGTCCTCGACCTCGGCGCTGAGCTCGACGAGCAGCTGGCGGTCGAGCGCGGGCAGGGCGAAGGGCAGGTTGTAGGGTGCGCTCTCGTCGGTCGCGGCGGCGGTGAAGAGGCCGTATTCGGCGTCGAGCTCGACGTCGACGCGGCGCACGGCGACGTCGTCATCGGCCTCGACGCTGACGACGAGCGCGTCGCTGCCGAAGGCGATGTTGCGCCCCAGGGTGGCCAGGTCGCCGACGTCGTCGACCACCGCGAAGCTGCCGCCGAAGCCGGCCATCTGCTGGAAGTTCTGGTCGCTGCCTTCGAAGAAGGGGCCGACGCGCACGGCGTTGAGCACCGCGCCGTCGTCGAGGAACCGCGCGATCTGCGGCTCGGGGTAGGGCTGCACGCCGCCGGCGACGAGGAAGACCGCCGGGGTGGCCGCCCGGGTGGCGAAGGGGCCGACGAGCATGTCGCGGGCCTCTTCGAAGCCGGCGTCGAGCAGGTCCTGGCCCACCGCCTCGTCGGCGAGGATCGCGTCGAGCCCGGCGTTCACCGCGGCGTAGTCGTCGGTCAGCTCGACCCGGCGCACGGGGCGGTCGGCGTAGTCGACGACGCCGACCCGGGTCACCGCGGGGTCGAAGCCTTCGAGGATGGCGCGCACGACCGCGACCTGGGCGAAGAGCCGGCTCTCGGAGAGCAGGTCGCCGTCGAAGTCGATCTCGGCGTTGCGCACGGTGTCGTCGCTGCGGTCGATCACGAAGACCACGTCGCTGGCGCCGATGGCCAGCGATTGCCCGGCGGTGGGGCGCACGATGCGGCCGGTGGGCGGGGTGTCGTCGCCGAGGCGCACGAGCGCGCGGGTATCGCTGACGGTATTGCCGCCGAGGTCGACGGCGGTGGCGCTGAGCTCGACGGCCTCGCCGTCGCCGCCGGCGGGCATGCGCAGGGTGGCCTGATACGGCGGGCGGTCGTCGACGGCTTGGATCTCGCCGTCGAGGGCGAAGCGCACCGCGGCGATCCCGCGGTCGTCGTCGGCGTCGGCGCTGACGACGAAGGTGGCCCCCTCGAAGGCTTCGAATCCGGCCTCGGGCGCGGTCAGCTCGACGGTGGGCGGCGCCTCGGGCAGCACCGCGAAGTCGACGAGGGCTTCGGCGGTCTGGCCGCGCACGTCGACGGCGCGCACCACCCAGCGGGCGGGGCCGTCGGCGGCGGCGGGGGAGAGGCGTTCGAAGACGTAGGGCGGCCCGTCGAGGCTGTCGACGACCTCGCCGCCGATGCGCAGCTCGACCCGCGGGTCGCCGCGGTCGTCGGCGGCCTCGACGACGATGCGCACCGGGGAGAGCTCGACGCTGGGGTCGGCGGGGGCCTCGGTGACGGCGATGGTCGGCGGGCGGTCGGCCACGATCCTGATCGGGCGCGCGTCGCTGGCGGGGTTGCCCGCGCCGTCGATCGCTTCCGCGCGCACGGTGGTCTCGCCGGGGGCCGGCGCGTCGACGGTGACGCTGTAGGGCGGGCCGTCGAAGGCGGCGACGGGCTCTCCGCCGATCAGCAGCGTGACCCGCACCGCGTCTTCGGCCTCGGCGGTGATGGTCAGCGGCGCGCCCTCGATGAACTCGGCCTCGGCGGCGGGGGCCAGCAGGTTCACGGTGGGCGGGTCGCGGTCGTCGATCCGGGTGATGGTCCGCTCGGCGGCGTTGCTTTGACCGCGGCCGTCGGTGGCCACGGCGCGCAGGGCGATCGGCGTCGGGCCGTCGCCGAGCGGTACGGCGTAGGTGAAGGCGTAGGGGGCGCTGCGATCGAGACCCAGCGAGACGCCGTCGGCGAAGAGCTCGACCCGCTCGACGGCGCGGTCGTCGGCGGCCTCGACCGTGATCGCGAGGCGGCTGCCTTCGAGGACCTCGGCGTCGGCGGCGGGCGCGACGAAGTCGACCGTCGGCGGGGTATCGGGGGGCAGCGCGACGGGCAGGTCGACGGTGACGCCGTGGGCCGGCATCACGCCGTCGGCGGCGGCGACGAAGCCGGCCGGGTCGACCGCGCGCACGGCGAAGGGGCCCAGCGGCACGCCGGGGATACGCAGGGCGCCGTCGGCGGCGGTGCGCCCGGCGACGAGGAAGGGGCCGTCCGCGCCGCGGCGGATCTGGATCGTGACGTCGGCGGTGGGCGCGGCGTCGACGGTGACGGTGACGCGCACCGCGCCGACGCCGATGAGCTGCACCGCGGCGGCGGCGCGCGCCCCGCCGACGACGTCGACGTCGATCCCGGTCCAGATGCCGGTCAGCGGTTCGAGGGCTTCGGCGCGATAGGGGCCCGGCGGCAGGTCGTCGAAGCGGGCGCGGCCGTCGATGACCTCGCTGAGCGTGACCCGGCCGTCGGCGTCGAGCACGCGGGCGGCGACCTGATCGGCGGGCTGGCCGGCGCCGTCGGTCACCGTCAGGTCGAGGCCGCCCACCGGGCCGAAGACCAGCGCGACCTCGGCGCGGCCGTCCGCCGGCACGTCGACCTCGGCCGCGGTCGTCAGGCCGCCGCTGCGCGCCTCGACCCGCGCGCCGCCGGGGGCCAGCCCGCCGAGGGCGAAGCGGCCGTCGACGATGGCCGCGCTGAGGTCGCCGATGTGCACGGTGCCGCTCGCCGGGCGGCCGTCGAAGGCGGTGACGGTGCCGGCGACGAGGCCCAGGCCGGCGAAGCGCAGGTCGTGCTGCGCCGGGTCTGCGGGCGCGGCCTCGGCGGGGAAGTCGCCGACGCGCAGGGCGGTCTCGGCGCCGCTGGTCGGGTGGGTCGCCCGGGCTTCGAAGGCGTGGCGCGGCACGATGACGGCGTCGGCGGCGCCGGTGGCCGCGCCGACGACGGTGTAGGCCCCGTCGGTGACGCGGGCGCGGGTGCGGCCGAAGAGCGGGTGCAGGCTGCGCCACTCGACGGAGGCCCCGGGCACCGGCGTGGCGCCGTCACCTTCGAACACCCGGCCGGTGACGACGCCGTCGAGCGCGGGCAGCGGCTCGAGGTCGAGCGGCGCGTCGAGGTCGAGCGGGCCGGCGGGGCCGAGCAGTGGCCCGTCGAGCAGCGGCGCGTCGAGCCCGTCGAGGCCGATCCGCAGCTCGGGCGGTACGGCGAGCAGGCGGCCGGCGGCGATGACGGCGGAGATCCGGTCGAGCTGGCGGGCGGTGAAGTGCACCACGTAGACCGCTGCGCCGGGCTCGATCCGCACCGATCGATCGCGGCTCAGGGTGGCCCCGTCGAGGGTGTGCACCGCGCCGACGACGATCAGGGCCGGCAGGTTCGCGGTGAGGAAGGGGTCGGCGTCGGTCGCATCGTCGAAGACGGCCCACGGCTCGTCACCGATCGCGCCGTCCCCGTCGGCGTCGACCACCAGCGCGGCCGACGCGGGCAGGGTCGCGCGCAGCGACAGCGTGACGTCGATCGCGGCGTCGGTGGGGTTGGCGACGCGCTCGATATGGCGCACCGCGTAGCCGTCGGCGGGCACGAGCACCCGCCGCTCGACGCTGAGCCCGGCGGGACCCGCGCCGGTGAAGACCGCCTCGCGGCCACCCTGTTCGAGGCGGCCCTGCGCGGCGGCGAAGGCGCGGGTCTCGTCGGCGGCGGTCAGCGCCAGCCGCGCGGCGGCGAAAGGCGCGCCGAGGCTGCCGTCGCCGGCGATGTTCCACTCGAAGCCGTTGGCGTCGTAGAGCCGGGCGGCGATCGCCTCGCCCACGGGCAGCGCGTCGGCGACGAGGTCGAGGTCGAGCCGCGCCTCTGCGTCGGCGACGATCGAGGCCGAGGCTTCCGCCAGCGCGCCGTCGGCGCGGGCGACGAGCGCGGCCGGGCCGGCGGGCAGCGATTCGAAGCGATAGCGACCGCCGTCGTCGGCGGTGGCCCGGTGCACGGCGCCCAGCGCGTCGGTCAGGGTCAATCCGGCGCGGGCGGCGGGCGCGCCGTCGCGGCGCACGGTGCCGCTCAGGGCGCCGAGGCCGGCCAGCTCGAGGTCGACCTCGATCACCGCGCCGTCGAGCGCGCCGTCGGGGAAGACAAGGCCGTCGACCCGCGCGCGCACCCGGCCGGCGCCGTCCAGCGCGTCGAGGGCGTAGGGTCCGCCGGCCAGCGGGGTATCGGCGAAGGCGAAGTCGGGGTCGGCCAGCGCCCGCCGCTCGGGCGGGCCGCCGAGGCGCACGGTATAGCCCGCCACGGGCGCGCCGCCGGCGACGACCCGGCCGCGGATCGTACCGCCGGCTTCCAGGGTCAGCGCCACCGCGCGCGCGTCGCCGGCCACGACCCGGGCCTGCCCCGCGCCGCGGCGGCCAGTGCGCGGGTCGGTCACGCTCAACGGGGTCGGCCCGGCGTCGAGGTCGCGCAGCCGGGCGAGGCCCTCGGCGTCGGTCACCGCCGCCCGCCCGCCGCCCTCGACCACCGCGCCGATCACCGCCCGGCCCGCGGCGTCGAAGACGAGCACCGCCAGGTCGCCACGGCCGATCAGGTCGATGTCGGCGGCGGCGACCGCGTCGGCGAGCACCTCGACGGTGGCGCTGCCGCGGCGGCCGTCGGCGGCGGTGGCGGTGAGCGTGTAGATGCCCGGGACGAGGCCGTCGAGGCGGTAGAGCCCGTCGGCGCCGGCGGCGACGCGGCGTCCGCCGGGCGCGGCGCTCACATCGGCGGCGATCGCGGCGCCGTCCGGGTCGCGCACGACGCCGCCGACCGCGCCGGCGGCGCCCAGGGTCAGCACCACCCGGGCCTCGTCGCCGGTGAACCGGATCTCGCCGACGGCCGAGGCGGCCTGCCCGCCGGCGACGGCGGTGACCTCGACCGGGCCGACGAAGACCCCGTCGACGAGGAAGGCGCCGCGGGGGTCGGTGCGCGCGGTGAAGCGCCCGCCGTAGGGGCCGGCGCCGAAGACCTGCACGTCGGCGCCGCCGACCAGGGCGCCGTCGATCCGCTCGACGAGCCCCGAGACCCGCCCGCGGCCGCTGAGCCTGATCTCGATGGCGGCGGTGGCGTCGGCGACGACGGTCACCGCGCCCGATCCGCGGGCGTCGCCGCCGCTGACCTCGATCACGTAGTCCCCGGCGGGCAGCGGCCCGACCCGGAAGCGGCCGGCGGCGTCGGTGGTCGCCTGCGCGTCGATCGGGCCGTCGAGCGCGACGCTCAGGCCCACGCCCGCCGGGCTGCCGTCGGCGTTGAACACCCGGCCGCCGACGCTGCCCAGCGGCTGCAGGTAGACGTCGATCGGGCCGCCGTCGACCACCCCGGTGGCCCGCCCGCGGCGGCCCGTGTACGGGTCGCGGGCCTCGACGGTGAGCGCGCCGGCGAAGACGGGGCCGATGGCATATGCGCCGGCGGCGTCGGTGACGGTCGACCAGCGCTCGGCGACGCCGATCACCGTCACCCGGGCGTCGGGCACCCCGCCGCCGTCGGCGTAGACCGTGCCGATGACGGCGGCGTCGGCGGCGACGAGGGCGATGAGACCGGCGTCGACGTCGAGCCCCGGCGCGGCGGCGACCGGGTCCGAGCGGCCGGCGAGCCAGGCGCCCTGCCATTTGCGGCGCACCTCTATGCGGCCGGCGGCGTCGCCGGGCACGGTCAGGGCGAAGGCGCCGTCCGGCGCGCTCTCGGCGGCCAGCGCGACCCGAGCCCCGGCCAGCTCGACCCGGGCCCCGGCCAGCGCGGCGCCGTCGGGGCCGAGCACCCGGCCGATGATCCGGGCGTTGCTCTCGACCGCGTGCGGGTCGCGATCGACGCCGTCGGCGAGGCCGTCCCCGTCGATGTCGGCGACGGCGCCGTCGAGCCCCAGCGTCGCCTCGTCGCCGTCGAGCAGCCCGTCGCCGTCGGTGTCCGCCTCACGGGGGTCGGTGCCGGCGGCGATCTCGGCGCCGTCGAGCAGCCCGTCGCCGTCGGTATCGGCGACCGTCGCCGACGTGCCGGCGGCGTACTCGGCGGCGGCGTCGAGGCCGTCCCGGTCGAGGTCGGTCAGCCCGTCGGTGGGATCGTCCGGGTCGAGGCCCTGCGCGGCCTCCCAGACATCGGGCAGGCCGTCGCCGTCGCGGTCGTCTTCGAGCGCCAGGGTGAGCCGGATGGCCGCCGTCAGGCCCTCGTGGCGGGCTTCGATCAGCGCGATACCCGGGCAGCGGGCGCGCACGGCGCCGGCGTCCACCGCGGCGCACGGCGTCGAGCTGCGCCAGCCGGCGGCGGGCTCGATCGCCGCCCAGCGGCCGTCGGCGGTGCGGCCGAGCAGAGTCAACGCCAGCGTCTGATCGGGGTCGTCGAGGGTCGTCAGATCGTCGGCGCTGACGATGCGCAGGTCGACCAGCGGGCCGTCGGACGGCAGGGTGAGCCGCGCGTCGTCGGCGATCGCGCGCAGCAGCTGCGAGGCGCCGATCAGCAGGCCGGCGGGCGAGTCGCACAGCACCCGGACCGGCGCCGGGCGCTCGGCGTCGTACGCCGCGCCGCCCAGCGCGAAGGTGCCGTCGGTCTTCACCGGCGCGACGCTGCCCGCCAGCCGGACCACGCAGCGATCGTCGGGCAGCGCGTCGGCGGCCCGCGGCGCGAGCAGCGTGGCCAGCAGCATCGCGAGCACGGGCAGGCCGGCCAGCGGCCACAGCCGTCCGCCGACGCTCACGCGCGACGTGCTCCCCGACAGCGGCGTCCCCCGGGGCATGGCCCCCACTCCGAAAATCGATGACGCACCGGTCGGCCAGCACGCATACCCGTATGATGCACACGCTTCGGGGTGACATCCAAATGCAGTGACAGCAAGGCGGGGCAGGGGGGTGTCATCAGCCGGATAACACTCACCCATGGTCAGCCATGTCGCATGACGCTCAGGGCGGGCGGCGGTCGAGCGCGTCGATCACCAGCGAGGGGTACTCGCTCTGCAGCACGTGCGCCCCCTCGGCGTAGCGTTCGAGGTAGACCGCGAGCCGCCCGCGCAGCAGCGCGACGGCGTCGTCGCCGAAGACGTTGGTGAAGACCGCCTGCCCCGCGGCGCGGATCGGCGGGGCCATCTCGGCGACGCGGTCGCCGGGGATCTCGACGATCTCCGGCGGGCGCTCGGGGAAGCGGGCCATGGCCGCGGCGTACTCTTCGGGGGTGTCGGGGCGGATCTGCACCCGGATGGCGGGGTCGATCGCCCGGGCGCGCACCGCCTTGTCGACGCCGCTGACCGAGACGAAGACCTCGTCGATCAGCCCCGCCTCGCGGATGGCCTCGACGACGAGGTCGACCCGGCTGGTCTTGGTGTCGAGGTCGATGAAGAGCCGCCCGCGGGTGAGCGCGAAGGCCTCTTCGAGGGTGGGGATGGTCTCGCAGCCGAAGTCGCCGGGGATGTCGTCGCGGGTGAACGGCCGCAGGGGCATCGCCGCCAGCTCGGCCTGGGTGAAGCCGTCGGCGGGGCCGCTGCCGAACGCGGTGCGGTCGACGGTGCTGTCGTGCAGCACCACGAGTCGGTCGTCGGCGGTGTGGCGCACGTCGAGCTCGACCCCGTCGAGGCCGAGCAGCAGCGCGGCGCGGATGGCGGCCCGGCTGTTCTCGGGGGCCACGGTGCCCAGCTGCCCGCCGACGCCGCGGTGGCCGACGACCAGCGGCGCGTCGCAGTCGGGGTCGATGACACAGTCGAGCGGCACCGGCGAGCGGCGGCCGGGGTCGACGAAGTCGGCGGTGCAGTCGAACTGCGCCGGCGGCGGCCCTTCGGCCCGCGGCAGCCCGGGGATGGGCCGGGCGTCGGGCGGGTCGGCGTCGGGTGGGGACCGGTCGGGCGGGGCGCTGTCGGGCAGGTCCCGGTCGGGTATCGCGCCGTCGACAGCGGCGTCGAGCGGCGCGCCGTCGACGGCGGCCGGCGGCTCGTCCGCGCCGCCGCACGCCGCCAGCAGCAGGGTCAGCGCCCACCGGGCGCGCGGCGGACTCATGGCAGCGGCCTCACAGCGCGATGGGCGCGGGCAGCTTCACCGCGAAGAGCAGCCCGTACTCGATCGCGGCGCTCTCCTGCAGCGGCAGCGAGATCCGCGGCGCGACGTGCAGGACGGCGACCGACGCAAAAGGCGCCAGGTGCAGCCCGAAGCCGGCGTCGCGGCGATGGGCGAGGCCCAGCTCGAGCCCGTAGCCCGGCTCGAAGACCTGCACCCCGCCCAGCTGGCGGGCGCCGTCGGCCTCGTATTGGTAGAGCACGCCCAGCCCGGGCAGCAGGGTCGGGCCCCGCTGCAGCCAGTTGAGGCTGGCTTCGAGCCCCCAGCCGCCGGTGGTATCGGGGGCCAGGGCGTAGTAGCCGCCCACGGAGGGCGCGAGGGTATCGCCGGCGGCCGCCGAGGTGAGCAGAGCCAGCGCCGACGCCGCGAGCGGCGCGGCGCGGCGGATCACATGCCCTCGCAGTCGGCGGCGAAGTCGGGGCTGGCGGCGGTGGTGCCGGCGATCGTCTGGTCGCAGCTCTGATGCCCGCAGACGACGGTGGCCAGCAGCCCGTTCTCGGCGCAGCGATCGAGGCAGTTGCCCTCGACCCGGGGCCGCTCGGGCGGGCCGAGGTTGGGGCAGAAGTCGCGCGAGATCGCGCACTCGGCGAGCCAGGCGCAGGTGGCCATGCAGCGGGCTTCGTCACCGCTGTCGGGGCACATCGGGCCGCCTACCGGCGCGGGCGGGCGCTCGCCCTCGCCTTCGCCTTCACCCTCGCCTTCGCCCTCGCCCTCGCCCTCGCCCTCGCCCTCGCCTTCGCCTTCGCCCTCGCCTTCGCCTTCACCCTCGCCCTCGCCCTCGCCCTCGCCCTCACCCTCGCCTTCGCCCTCGCCCTCGCCCTCGCCGCCGTTGCCGACGCACAGATCGGTGAACGGCTGGCTCGTGCCGCTGATGGTCTGGACCGACGGCCCGCACGTGTCGTGGCCGCAGATCAGGGTGCCCAGGTTGGGGCTCTGGGCGCAGACCTGCTCGCAGACCTGCCGCGCGGCCGCGCCCTCGCCGTCGCTGAGCAGCGGGCAGTGGGCCTCGGTCTCGGCGCAGGCGCCGACCCAGGCGCAGGCCTTGGCGCAGCGGGTCTCGGCGTCGTCGTCGCCGGTGCAGCCGGGATCGCCGAGCGGCGCGTCGTTCTCGCAGGCGGGGCAGGCGGTGACCAGCGGCGCGGCGCCCAGATCGGCGGGGGCCGGGGCCATCGCCCAGGTGCTGCCGCTGAGGTCGAAGGCCGTGGGCTGGATCAGGTCGCCGACCAGCTCGCCGCACAGCCCGCCGGCGGTGCGCACCTGCCCGCGCAATTCGAAGTCGACCTCGATGGCCGAGCCGGTGATCGCGTTGACCTCACCGGGCGCGCTGTGGGTCCCGAAGACCTGCACGAAGCGGCCCTCGCCGTCGACCTGAGCCGGCTCGGCGGCCCGCCAGACCTCGCCCACGGGCTGGCGGGTGGCCGCGTCGAGCGGCTGCAGCGCGATGTCGATCGTCGAGCCGTCGGCGGGGGTGGTCACCGTGGCCAGGAAGACCAGCGGCCGGCTGGCGTCGAGCACGATGGCGACGCCCGTCAGCCAATCGCCCGAGCGGTCGCCGGGGCCGGTGCAGGCCGCTGTGGGCACGGCCATGTCGGGTTGTGGTGGTCGACTGTCGATGAACGCGTCGGTCGCCCCGTCGGGATCGGGGCAACCGAAAAGCGTCAACGTCATGGCAGCGCAGGCTGCCCGGAGGAGCCACCATTTTGACAGTTCGGATGAGAGCATGATACCGGCCTTCTTGGTGCTGGAGTGTGTGACCTGTGCCGGTTTCGAGTCTGATGCGCCGGGTCATGCCATGTCAATCTCGCCCGGGGGGTCGGGGGAACGTGTCCCGCGTTTCGACCATTGCGGTCGCGCTCGCCGCCTGCGCGGTGACCGCCCAGCCGGCGCTGGCCGGTGGCTTCCTCGTCGCCCGCTTCGGCGCCGAGCACGGCCACGTCACCGCCGACAACCCCACCGCCCTGTACTACAACCCCGGCGCGCTGACCCTGGTCGACGGCACCTCGCTGTACCTCGACGGCACGCTCGCCTGGCGCAGCATGGTCTACGACCGCGATCCGGCGGCGATCGACAACCCGCTCGGCGCCGGTGAGCGCGCCGCGGGCACCCCGGTCGAGCTGGTCTACGCCAACAGCGGCGAGGGGCGGCTCTCGGCGGTGGCCGCCGCCCCGTTCATCGGCGCGGTGAGCAACCTGGGCATCGACGGGTTGGCGCTGGGCATCGGCTTCTACGTGCCCTTCGGCGGCGGCGCCACATGGGATCAGGTCGAGCCGGTGGAGGGCCACCCGGGGGTGGTCGACGGCCCGCAGCGCTGGTGGGCCATCGCCGGCAGCGTGCGCACCAGCTACATCACCGCCGCGGGGGCCTATCGCATCCCCGACCTGCGGCTGTCGCTGGGTTTCGGGCTCAACCTGACCTACAGCATCGTGCACACCACCCGCGCGCGGAACGCGTCGGGCCACGACCACATGGTCGACATCAACGGCAACCTGCAAGAGGGCCGCGCGCTGGTGGACGCCGCGGGCTGGGAGCCGGCCCTGGGCCTGGGCGTGATGTGGGAGCCGCAGCCCGATCGGCTGTGGATCGGGCTGTCGTACCAGAGCCAGCCCAACTTCGGGCAGAGCGAGCTCGACGGCTCGGCGCTCATCGTCCAGGCCCTCGCCAAGCCCCAGGCCTCGACCGTCAAGCTGTTTCACGAATACCCCGACGTCTGGCGCTTCGGGCTGCGCTGGCGGCCGTCGCCCCAGAGCGAGATCCGGTTCGAGACGACGCTGCAGAACTGGAGCGTGCTCGATACCCAATGCGTCATCGACGTCGACGCCGACCAGAAGTGTGACGGCTCGACGGCGGTGGTGGCGCTCTTGCCCCGCTACTGGGAAGACACCGTCGGGGTGCGGCTCGGCGGCTCGTACTGGCCCAGCGAAGACCTCGAGACCATCTTCGGCCTCGGCTTCGACGAGAACGCCGTGCCCGACCACACCCTCGAGCCGGGGCTGTACGACGCCGACAAGATCACCGCGACCATCGGCACCCGCATCGGGCTGCTGGACGATGCGCTCGGGCTCACGTTGATGTATACCCAGGTGCTCAACTTCCCCCGGACCATCGCCCCCCGGGGGCGGGTGGCCGACGGGGCGGCGGTGGGCGGCGGTGACGCGGTCACCCAGACCGACGTCAGCGCCGTCGGGCTCGAGCGCATCGAGCGCAACCCCGACGCCGCCGGCCGCTACGAGTCGACGACCGGGGCGTTCAACGTGAGCCTGGAGTACCGGTTCTGACCCGCCAGACCGCGCCTCCGGGCCACCGGAGGCTGCCGTGCCGCTGAGAGACGTCGAAGGCCAGGACCGCGCGCTGGAGGCGCTGCGCCGGGCGCTCGTCGGCCAGCGGCTGCACCACGCCTACCTCTTCGCCGGGCCCGAGGGCGTCGGCAAGGGGCTGGCCGCCCAGGGGCTCGCCGAGGCGCTGTTGTGCCAGCGCCCGCAGGACGACGGCGACGCCTGCGGGGCCTGCGGGTCGTGCCGCCGCAGCGCCCAGCGCCAGCACCCCGACCTGCACATCGTCGAGCGGCGCAAGAAGGGCAAGACCGACGAGCGCGAGCGCCAGATCAAGATCGATCAGGTGCGCGAGCTGCAGCGCAGCCTGGGCTTCAAGAGCTTCGAAGGCGGGCGGCGGGTGGTCTTGATCTTCGAGCCGGAGAAGATGAACCCGGCCACCGCCAACGCGCTGCTCAAGACCCTCGAAGAGCCGGGCCCCGACACCCACTTCGCGCTGATCAGCGCCGAGTCGCACCGGCTGCTGCCGACGGTGATCTCCCGCTGCCAGCGGGTGCGCTTCCGGCCGCTCGACCGGGCGCTGGTGGCCCGCAAGCTGACCGAGCTGGCCGAGCTGGAGCCCGAGGCGGCGCACCTGCTCGCCGGGCTGGCCGAGGGCTCGATCGGCAAAGGTTTGACGCTGCGCGGCAGCGCGCTGCTCGAGCAGCGCGAGGCGATCATCAGCCGCATCGACGACCCCGACGGCCCGCGGCGGGTGCCGCAGCTGCTCGACTACGCCGAGGGGCTCGCCCGGCCCGACCGCCGGGCGGGGCTGCCGCTGGTCTTCCACCTGCTGCGCACGTGGTATCGCGACCTGCTGCTGGTGCACGAAGGCTTCGGCGACGACGCGCTGGTGCACCGCGATCTGGCCGAGCGGCTGCGCAGCCGGGCGCCGGCGCTGTCCGGGCCGGCGGTGCTCGAGCGGCTGACGCTGCTCAACGCCACCGAGGCGGCCATCTTCGACCGAAACGCGAACGCCCGGCTGTCGATGGAGAGCCTGGTTCTGCGCCTCGCCGGCGCGGTGGAGGGCAGCCGATGAGCGATGACGAGGTGCTTTTCGACGAGCTGATCGACGCGATGCTGCTGCCCGAGGGTCGCCTGACCCCCACCGAGCAGCGGCTGGCCGACGCGGCGCAGGCCCGGGCGGCGCGTATCGCCGAGGCGCTCGTCGAGTCGCGGGCCGCCGCCGAGCAGGCCGCCGCCGAGAAGGCCGCCGCCGAGAAGGCCGCCGCCGAGGCCGCCGACGCGGCCCACGCCCGCCGCAGGAGCAGGGTGGCCGGCGCCCGCGGCGACGATCCGCGGGACGGCGAGGGCGACGAGGGCGACGGGCGCGGCCGACGCTCGGGCCGCCGCGGCGGGCGCTCCGGCGGCGGGCGCTCCGGTGGCGGGCGCTCGAAGCAGAGTCAGCAGAGCCGGCGCAAGAGCGGCCAGCAGGACGGCCAGGGCGAGGGCAAGTCGAGCGGTCAGAGCCGGCGCCGACGGCGACGCCGGGGCAAGGGCTCGGGCCAGGGCGGGCCGTCGGGCCAGCAGGGCGGCGGCCAGCAGGGCGGCCAGAAGCAGGGCGGGCAGAGGCAGAGCGGCCAGAAGCAGGGCGGCCAGAAGCAGGGCCAGCAGGGCGGCCAGACGCAGAGCGGCCAGAAGCAGGGCGGCCAGAGCCGGCGTCGGCGGCGACGGCGGGGTGGCCAGCAGAGCGGCGGCCGTGATAAGGGCCCCGAGAACTGAACCGCCCCCGGGAGCGCCGCCATGTCGCGCACCGTCTACGTCACCACGCCCATCTACTACGTCAACGCCGCGCCGCACATCGGCCACGCCTACACCACGCTGGCGGTCGACAGCCTCGCGCGCTGGCACGCCCTGCTCGGGGCCGACACCTTCATGCTGTCGGGCACCGACGAGCATGGCCTCAAGATCGCCCAGGCGGCCCGCGAGGCGGGGGTCACCCCGCAGCAGCACGCCGATCGCTTCTCCAAGCCGTTCCGCGACATGTGCGACCGGCTCGGCGTGCGCTACGACGACTTCATCCGCACCACCGAGCCGCGGCACACGGCGGTGGTGCAGGAGATGTGGCGCCGCATGAAGGCCGCCGGCGACATCTACGAGTCGGTCTACGAGGGCTGGTACAGCGTCGGCGACGAGGCCTACTTCACCGAGGACGAGCTGGTCGACGGCAAGGCCCCCTCGGGGCACACCGTCGAGTGGGTCGAGGAGCCGAGCTACTTCTTCCGGCTGTCGAAGTACGGCCCCGCGCTGCTCGCCCACCTCGACGCGCACCCCGAGTTCGTGCAGCCGCAGAGCCGCTACAACGAGATCCGGCGCTTCATCGAGCAGGGCCTCAACGACATCTCCATCAGCCGCAGCAACTTCGACTGGGGGGTGGCCATCCCCGACGCCGAGGGGCACGTGGCCTACGTCTGGCTCGACGCGCTGACCAACTACATCAGCGCGCTCGGCGCGCCCGACGGCGAGCGCTTCGGCCGCTACTGGCCCCAGAGCGCCGACGACGGCGAGCGGCGCGCGGTGCACCTCATCGGCAAGGACATCCTGCGCTTCCACGCGGTCTACTGGCCGGCGTTCTTGATGAGCGCCGGGCTGCCGCTGCCGAGCCAGGTCTTCGCCCACGGCTGGTGGACCAACGAAGACGCCAAGATGAGCAAGACCGCCGGCAACGTGGTCGACCCCTTCGACATGGCCGAGCGCTACGGGGCCGACGCGTTCCGCTACTTCCTGCTGCGCGAGATCACCTTCGGCACCGACGGCGCGTTCAGCGAGACGGCGCTGCGCAACCGGCTCAACGGCGATCTGGCCAATGACTACGGCAACCTGGCCAACCGCTCGCTGGGTATGCTGTTCCGCTATCGCAAGGGCGTCGTGCCCGCGCGGGGCACCGCCGATCAGGTGCTCGACCCGACCCTGCTCGCCGCGGCGGCCCAGGCCCGCGCCGGCGCCGAAAAGGCGATGGAGACCATCGGCTTCAACCAGGCCCTCGCGTCGATCTGGAGCCTGGTCTCGGCGGCCAATCGTTACGCCCACGAGACCGAGGCCTGGACGCTGGCGAAGAACGGCGACGACGCCCGGCTCGACGAGGTGCTCTACAACCTCTGCGAGGCCCTGCGCATCATCGGCATCCTGACCCTGCCGTTCATCCCGGGCAAGGCGGCGACCCTGCTCGACTGGCTCGGGGTCGACGCCGCCGAGCGCACCTACGAGGCCACCGCCCGCTGGGGCGGGCTGGCGAGCGGCACCCGGGTGAAGAAGGGCAAGGCGCTCTTCCCGCGCATGGACAAGCCGAAGGCCAATAAGGCGCAGGCCGCGCCCCAGAAGAAGAAGGCGCAGACGCCGGCCGCCAAGCCCGCCGCGAAGGAGAAAGCCGACGACGGCTTCATCGAGTTCGGCGACTTCGTCAAGGTCGAGCTGCGGGTGGCGAAGATCGTCGCCGCCGAGCAGCACCCCAACGCCGACCGCCTGCTCAAGCTGACCGTCGACGCCGGCGACCCCGAGCCGCGCACGGTCTGCGCCGGCATCGCCGCAGCCTACGCCCCCGAAGACCTCGTCGGCCGCACCGTGGCCCTCGTCGCCAACCTCGCGCCGCGCAAGCTGCGGGGGGTGATGAGTCAAGGCATGCTGCTCGCCGCCGGCGAAGGCAGCGACGTGCAGCTGATGACCGTGCCGGGCGACCTGCCGCCGGGCACCCGCATCTCCTGACTCTGCGCCGCGTCCGGCCGGCGACCGTCGGCCCGCGCGCAGCATCATACCGCCGGGGAACGCGAGCGGCTCGCGCCGCAGATGGAGAATGTCATGAAGCCCGATATCGGAATCTCCGAGGACGCCCGCGCCGAGATCGTCGCCGGCCTGAGCCGGGTGCTGGCCGACAGCTACACCCTCATGCTCAAGACCCTCAACTTCCACTGGAACGTCAAAGGCCCGATGTTCCGCACGCTGCACCTGATGTTCGAGGAGCAGTACAACGAGCTGCTGCCGGCGGTCGACATGGTCGCCGAGCGCATCCTGGTGCTGGGTCACCCCGCGCCGGCCAGCTACAGCCAGTTCGCCGAGCTGGCCTCCATCGAAGAGGAGAACGGCGTACCGGCGGCGATGGACATGGTCAACCAGCTCAAGAGCGGGCACGAGGCGGTGGCCCGCACCGCGCGCAACGCGCTGTCGGCCGCGGAGAAGGCCGCCGACGAGGCGACGGTCGACCTGCTCGTGCAGCGCATGCAGACCCACGAGAAGACCGCCTGGATGCTGCGCGCCCTGATGGAAGGCTGATCGCCGCCCATATCACATAGAACACTTGTTCAGTACATTCGCCCGTGATACCCCCGGGTCATGGGTGATTACGACGGACTGACCCGGGTGCCGCTCGGCGCAGCCCACTGCGTCTGGACCGGCGCGCTGCCGCCGACGCTCAGGGCCGATACGCAGCGCTTCGAAGAGCTGTGGGCCCTGCACCCGGCGGGGCGGCAGACGATCCACCTGCACGGGCGGGCGGTGAAGCTGCCCCGCTGGCAGCAGGCCTACGGCATGGACTATCGCTTCAGCGGGCAGACCAGCCGGGCGCTGCCGGTGCCGGCGCCGCTCGCGCCGTACCTCGAGTGGGCCCGCGCGCGGCTCGACGCGCGGCACAACAGCCTGCTGCTCAACTGGTACGACGCCGCCGAGCGGCACTACATCGGCCGCCACCGCGACAGCGACATCGACCGGGTCGCGGGCAGCGACATCGTCACGATCTCGCTGGGCGAGGGGCGGCTGATGCGCATGCGGCCCTATCGCCTGCCGGGCCACGTCGACGTGCCGGTGCCCGACGGCGCGGTGCTGATCATCCCCTGGACCACCAACCGCGCCTGGACCCACGAGGTGCCGCACTTCGCCCGCTACCAGGGCCGGCGCATCTCGATCACCGTGCGCGCGTTCGAGGCGCGGAGCGAGCGCGCCTCCGCCTGAGCCGTCTCCGCCCGAGCCCCTTCTCCGCCGCCGCGGGATCGAGTACGAGGAGCCATGAGCAACACCGCCGAGATCGAGCGCTACATCGCCGCCGCCGACGAGCCCGCCCGCAGCCGCCTCGCCGAGCTGCGGGCCGTGATCGACGCCGCCGCGCCCGCGGCCACCCACCGCATGCGCTATGGCATGCCGACGTGGCACGCCGGCGAGAACCTGGTGCACATCGGCGCCGCCGCGAAGCACGTCGGGCTCTACCCGGGCCCCGACGCGATCGAGGCGTTCGCCGACGCGCTCGCCGACTGGCCGACGTCCAAGGGCGCCATCCGCCTGCCCCACGACCGCCCGCTGCCGCTCGCGCTCGTCGAGCGCATCGTGCGCTGGCGGGTCGAGCGCGCCGCCGCGAACGCCCGGGCGAAAGCCGCGGCCCGATCGGCGGCGAAGGCGGCCCGCCGATGAGCCTGCGGCCCCCGTTCTCCATCGAGCCCGTCGCCTGGATCCGCGGCGGCCGCAGCCGACCGCAGGACGACCACTGGAAGGACGCGCCGGCGATCATCGAGCTCGACCCGGCCTTCGACGCCGAGGCCTTCGCCGGGCTGGGGGCGTTCTCCCACCTGGAGGTGGTCTTCGTCTTCGACCGGGTGCCCGACCACAAGATCGTGCGCGGCGCCCGCCACCCGCGCAACCGCGCCGACTGGCCGAAGGTGGGCATCTTCGCCCAGCGGGGCAAGTCGCGGCCCAACCGGCTGGGCGTCTCTCGCTGCCGGCTGGTGAAGGTCGAGGGGCGCCGGCTGCACGTGCTCGACCTCGACGCGATCGACGGCACGCCGGTGGTCGACATCAAGCCGTGGATGCATGAGTTCGGCCCGCTGGGCGAGACCCGGCAGCCGGATTGGGCCACCGCGCTGATGGCGCGCTACTACGCCGCCGAGCCGATCCGAGACGAGGCGACCCGAGAAGGCGCGGCTCGACGGGACGCAGCGGGCGACGGCGAGCCGTGACGGCACGGGCGGGTTGACCCGCTCGCCCGAGTGATGTCAGGTGCCCCCCGATGAGCGAGCCGGTCGACGACAGCCCCCTGCGTGGCCCCGAAGTCAGCGAAGTCCTGCGCTACTGGCTGGCGGCGCTGCGCTTCGAAGAAGCCCTCACCTCACGCCCGCGGGCCCATCGCCTGCGCGGTCGGCCCAAGGTCGATCTGGCCGAGCCGCGCGGCGGGCAGCCCTACTTCAAGGTGGGCGTCGGGCCGCGGACGAACGCCGACGGCGCCGGCTTTCTGACCCGATCCGAGCCCTCGCTGCTGCTCGACCTCGATGCCGAGCGCACGGCCTTCTTCGCCCGCTGGCTGCGCTTGGCCTATATCCGCGAGCGCTCGCCTTTCCCCGGCTGGGACGGCGACGCCTCGGCGGTGGTCGTCGGCTGGCCGACGGTCTACTTCCCGCGCACCGAAGAGCTGGCCGGGCTGTTCCGCATGCGCGCCTCGGCGAGCTGGTTCCGGGCCGACGGCAAGCGCTTCGAACCGCCGTCGTGGAAGGTGCGTCGCTCGGGCAAGCTGCCGCCGCCGCCGACCCAGCTGCGGCTCGAAGGCGTCGTCGACGAGGAGGGCCTGCTGCCGTTCTCGTTCGATACCCAGCTCCTGGTGCGCACGCTGGGCATCACCGACGAAGAGGTGGCCGACCTCGAAGCGACGCTGGACGGCGCCGAGTCGCCGAGCCCGGCCCAGGTCATCGCCACCGTCTGCGACCTGCTCGAAGCCCGCGACGGCTGGGCGCCGAAGCTGGGCGAGGTGCCACCGGCGCATATCGACGACCCCGACGCGCAGTTCGCCCGGGCGGTGGCGGCGATGCGCGATCGGCTGCCGCCGAGTAAAGGGCCGGCGGTCTATCCGGTGGGGCTGGTGCACGACGGCGACCAGATCTTCGCCACCCGCCACCTGCAGCGGGAGCTGAGCTACCTGCTCGAGCGCCGGGTGGGCTCGCCGCCGTGGGGCCAGAAGAGCCCGCTGTGGGCTTATCTCTCGGGGCGGGCGCCGGCGGCGGGTCAGGCGCCGATGCGTGGGCTGCGGGCGCCGCGGGCGCTGACCGACGACCAGCGCATGGTGGCCGAGCGCTTCCTGGGCACGCCGCTGACGGCGGCGCAGGGCCCGCCGGGCACCGGCAAGACCGAGTTGCTGCTCAACCTGGGCGCCGCGGCGCTGGTCGAGCGCATGGTCGAGGTGGCCGAGGGCGGCGCGATGCCCCGCGACCTGCTGCTGGTGGCCAGCACCAACAACCGGGCGGTCGACCACGTGCTCGAGCCGCTGGCGCTGAATCCGATCGGCCCGCCGCTGGGGCTGCGGGTGGGCAACCTGCAGGTGCTGGGCACCGTGAGCCTCGAGACCTTCGCCGCCGCCAATACCTGGGTGATGGGCCAGGGCTTCGAGCCCGAGTCGACCCGCAAGGCCCGGCTGAAAGAGGCGCTGGCCGACTTCCGCGCGGCGCTGAAGGCGGTGGACGACGCCGACGCGCCGCGGCAGGCGGCCCGGCGTCACGCCGAGCGCCGCCAGCGCCTCGACAGCCGCATCGCCGCGCGGGAGGCGGCGCTGGCCCGCACCGGAGATCCGGAGGCCCGTCCGCCGTCGGCGCCGCTGCGCGACGAGATCGACAAGCGCCTGCGGGCCCTCGGCGCCAACCTCGACCGCATCACCAAGGCCATCGACCGCCGCGGCCCCGACCTGCTGGCCCGGGTGATGACCATCTGGCAGCAGACGCGCAAGCGGGTGGTCAAGCGCGTCGACAAGGCCCTCGCCGAGCTGGACGAGCCGCTCGAGCTGACGCTGGACTTGCCGCCGACGGTGGCCGAAGGGGCCGACGAGGACGAGCACTTCGACGCCTGGCAGGACGCCATCGAAGAGGCCCGCGACGCCATCGAGGCGCTGAAGAAGACCCTCGACGACCGGCTGCTGGCCCAGGAGTGCCGCGACGCGCTGACGACCCTGCGCGACGAGCGGGCGTTGATCCCGGCCGAAGGGCCGCCGCCCGCCGGCGCCGACGGCGCGACCCATTACGCGCTCTTCGAAGCGGCGCTGACCGCCCGCGCGGCGTGGGCCGCGGTGCACGCCGACCCGCTGCAGGCGGCGCTGCAGACGGCGATGGAGGCGGTCTCCGAGCGGCGCACGCTGCGCCGGCTGGCCGACGACGAGCCGGGCACCGTCGACTGGCTGATGAAGCTGTTCCCGGTGTGGGGCTCGACGCTGCTCTCGCTGGGCAACGTGCTGCCGGTGCAGCCGATCACCGGTCTCAAGCTGGTGCTCGACGAGGCCGGCCAGTGCCACCCGGCCTACGCCGTCTCGGGGCTCGTGCGGGCCGAGCAGGCGCTGCTCATCGGCGACGTGCACCAGCTCGAGCCGGTGATCCAGCTGCGGCCGGAGGACGAGGGCCGCATCCGCGTCGCCGCCGGCATCCGCCTCGACAAGGCGCGCCTCGGCCCCTATCGCATCATGGAAGGCAGCGGCAGCTCGGCGCAGGCCCTCGCCGACCGCGCGGTGGGCGATCGGCCGACGCTGCGGGCCCATTTTCGCTGTCAGGCGCCGATCATCGCCCTGTCGGACGCGCTGTGCGGCTATGGGCTGTCGGTGCGCACCCCGGCCCCCGACCGGCCCGGGCCGCCGCCGCTGCCCGGTCCGGTGCTGCTCAGCCCGGTGCACGGCGCGCAGCAGCGGGTGCGCGGCAGCTGGCACAACCCGGCCGAGCTCGACGTCGTGCTGCGCATCCTGCGCGGCCTGCAGCGGCAGGCGGTGCCCTGGGGGGACGTGGCGGTGATCACCCCCTATGTGGGTCAGCTCGAGGCGCTGCGTGACGCCGTGCGCCGGCAGCGGATCCCGGTGGACAACGTCGGCGGCAGCTTCGACGAGCCCGACCTGTTCGGCGACACCGGCATCGCCCTGGGCACCGTGCACCGCTTTCAGGGCGGCGAGCGGCGGGTGGTGATCTTCTCGACGGTGGTGACCCGCGGGCGCTCGCTGGGCTTCCTCAACCGGCGGGTCAACCTGCTCAACGTGGCGGTGTCCCGCGCCCGGGAGCATCTGGTGGTCGTCGGCGACCCGGACACCCTGCGCGGCGGGGCCTACAGCAAGCTGCTCGTCGAGCGGGCGGCGCCGCTGCTGCTGAGCTGAGACTGGCCCCAGGAGGCGCGATGCTCTACATGCCGCCGCTCGACGGCCGCCCGACGCAGCTCATCCTGGCCGCGTTTCTGATCTGCGCCCCGATCTTCTTCTGGACCGAGCGCGGCGGGCGGCTGGCGTTCGGCTACTCGAAGTTCGCCGATCGCACCCGGCGCTTCGCGGTGCCCTCGCGCATCGGCATGCTGATCATCTACGCCCCCGCCGCGGTCGCCGGCCTGCTGTGCCACATCGCGCTCGACGGCCCGTGGACCGTATGGCACGGCGTCACCCTGGGCACGGTCGCGCTGCACTTCGTGCGCCGCTGCCTGGAGGTGCTCTTCGTGCACCGCTACTCGGGCGTGACCCACCTGGGCAGCGCGCTGCTGATCAGCAGCCTCTACGCCTCGGTCTCGGCGCTGCTCGCCTGGATCGGCGCCGCCGAGGTCGACCCGGCGCTGCTCGCCTCGCCCGACTTCGCGCCGGCGTGGATCGCCGGGCTCGCGCTGTGGATCGCCGGATCGGCCACCAACATCGGGCACCACCTCCTGCTCGCCCGCCTGCGCCGCCCCGGCGAGACGGGCTACGTCCTGCCCCGCGGCGGGCTCTTCGCCTACGTCGCCTGCCCGCACTACCTGGGCGAGATCATCGGCTGGTTCGGGCTGGCGCTGGTCTTCCACCACGCCGGCGCCGTCGTCATCGCCATCACGATGACCTTCTATCTGGGCGGCCGGGCCGACAATACCCTGCGCTGGTATCGCGCGCGCTTCGAGACCCTGCCCGCCGGCTGGAAGCGGATCGTCCCCTTCGTCTACTGAACCACGCCGGCATCCCTGCGATGGGCGATCTGCGCCGACCCTGATACAGTTTCGGGTCGGGGGACGCGAGCGGAGGGAGAGCGCGATGGTTCGGATTCTGAGCGTGCTGACGGCGCTGGCGCTGGCCGGCTGCCTGGGCGACCCCGACTCACCGGCCTGCGCCGAGCTGCCGCCGGGCGCGTCGGGTTGCCCGGCCGTAGACGCCGGGCCCGACCGCGGCCTCGACAGTGACGTCGATCGCGGCCCCGACAGCGACGTCGACCACGGCCCCGACAGCGACGTCGATCGCGGCCCCGACGCCGCGCCCACCGACGCCGCGCCCAGCGACGCCGACCCGGCCGATCGCGCGCTCGGCGACGGCGGCCCGCCCGACGCCCTGCCGGTCGGCGAGGCCTGCGACGGCGCCGACGACGACGGCGACGGCGTGGTCGACGAAGGCACCGGCGGCGCGCCGTGCATCGCTGGCGTCGGCGCGTGCGAATCCGCCGGCGTCGAGCTGTGCACCGACGCCGGCGATCTGGTCTGCGACGCCGAGCGCGTCGCCGCCCGGGTCGAGGCGTGCAACGGCGTCGACGACGACTGCGACGGGCAGCCCGACGAGCGCCTGCTCTTCAGCAGCGACGAGTTCGAAGCCGGCGCGATGCAGCGGGCCGAGCGGCCGGCCGTCGCCGCCCTGGGCGCCCATGTGCTGACCGTGCGCCGGGTGGCCGGCGAGCGCCTCGAAGAGGGGGTCTTGCAGCCCACCGACCGCCTGGTGCTCGACCTGTGGGATCGCCGCGGCGGCGCCCTCGAACAGTTCAGCGTCGAAGACGAGGCGGTGACCGCCTACACCGTCGCCGACTTCGCCAACGGCGGTGACGCCGGCTTCGTGGTCCTCTGGGGCAACCGCACCGGGCGGGCGGGCACCGAGCGCTTCAGCATCCAGGCGCTGATCGCCTTCCCCCGGGAAGACGGCTTCGGCGACATCGACGGCCCGGTGGAGCTCTTGCAGACCACCGCCGCCATCGACGCGCTGGACGTCGCCGCCGCGCCCGACGGCATCGGCGCGGCCTGGATCACCGAAGGCGGCCCCTTCTTCGGCGACCTGCTCTTCGGCGACGAGCCGCCGGTCCTCGGCTCGGTGCCGCTCGGCGGGCGGCAGCTGCCGGCCCATGACATCGCGCTGGGCGCGGCGGGCGAGCGCTACTTCGTCGCCTATACCGAGGGCCCGGCGGCGGCCCGCATGCGCACGCTGCAGCTCGCCCGCATGGACGGCGCCGGCGGCGTATGGCGGGCGCCGGTGGCCGTCGCCGCCGGCGACCGCATCACCGGGCCCACGGTGGCCGGGCGCGGTCAGCAGGTCTTCGTCGCCTGGAGCGAGCTGGCCGGCGTCGATCAGGTGCGCTTCCGCCCCTACGACCGCGAGCTCGAGCCGCTGACCGCCGCCGCCACCGTCGCCGGCGGGCCGCTCGCGGCGGTCAGCCCGCGCCTCGCGGTGGACGCCGCCACGGTCGGCCTCGCCTGGGTCGAGCTGGACGACCCCGACAGCCTGCGCAGCAGCGTCTGGTTCACCCGGATGTACGAGACCCGCGCCATCTGGGACGCCGAGCCGCCGATCCGGGTGTCGTACGGCCCGGCGCGCTCGGGCCCGGTCGATCTGGCGCTGGGCGACGTCTTCGCCGCGGTGTGGTTCGACGGCCGGCGGCGCGAGCCGAGCGCCTTCGCCCGCTTCGGCCCGTTCGCCTGCGCCGCCGACGCCGTCGATCAGTGACCCATACGCCGCCCGAGACGGCCCCGCCGCTGAGCCCGCGGGCGACCACCGCGGTCGTCGCCGGGCTGCTCGTCGCGCAGTTCGCCTTCCTGGCCCTGCCGCGGGTGCGGGCGACCCCCGGCCTGTGGGGCGCGGTGCTCGGCTGGGGCCTGCTCGCCCTGCTGGGGGTCCTCGCCCTGCACCGGCGCGACCGGCGGGCGGGGCGCCGGCTCGAGGTCGAGCCGCGGGTGCGCACGCCGCATTGGGTGCAGCTGCTGATGCACTCGGCGGTCTTCGCCTACTGGGGCTGGCACTGGGAGCAAGTGGCGGCCCAGGTGCCGTTGATGCTGGCCCAGGTCGCCTTCGCCTACCTCTGCGAGCTCTTGACGTCGTGGCGGCGCTACGGCCGCTTCCGCCTCGGCTTCGGCCCGTGGCCGGTGGTCGGCAGCACCAACCTCTTCTTGTGGTGGCACGACCCCTACTTCGCCGCGCAGTTCGGCATGATCGCGCTGACCTACGCCTCGCGGGAGCTCTTCCGCTGGCGCCGCGGCGGGCAGATCGTGCACGTCTTCAACCCCTCGGCCTTCGGGCTGGCCCTCGCCGCGCTGGTCATGATCGTCTTCGAGGTGGCCCACCTCACCTGGGGCCACCGCATCTCGCTCACCCTGGGCCAGCCCGAATACTGCTACGAGTGGATCTTCGCCGTCGGGCTGGTGGTGATGGTGCTCTTCCGGGTGACCCTGACCACCATGGGCGCCGCGCTGTCGATGCTCGCCATCGGCCAGCTCTACGAGGGCGTCGTCGGGGTCTCGATCTTCCTCGACACCGCGATCACCATCGCGGTGTTCCTCGGCATGAACCTGCTGATCACCGATCCGGTCACCTCGCCCCGCTCGGGCGGCGGCAAGCTGATCTTCGGCGCGCTGTACGGGGTGCTCGTCTGCGGCTTCTACCTGCTGCTCGGCGAGATCAGCCACCCGCCGAGCGGCGGCGACCCGGGGCTGCACGTCACCTTCCTCGACAAGCTGCTGCCGGTGCCCATCCTCAACCTGCTCGCCCGGCCCATCGACCGGCTGATGGCGAAGCTGCCGTCCATCCCGTGGCCGCTGCGCGGGGCGGCGGCCAACGGCGTGCACGTCGGGCTGTGGATCGGCCTCTTCCTGCTCGTGCGCCCCGCGCTCAACGCCCACCCCGGGCGCTCGCTGGGCTATTGGGAGCAGGCCTGCCGCGAGCACCGGCCGCGCAGCTGCGCGACGCTGGTGGCGTTCTACGAGCGGGCCTGCGAGAGCGGCATCGGCGAGGCGTGCCACAACCTGGGCGTGGTCTTCGTCGACGGGCTCGATCAGATGCCGCGGGACGCCGGACGGGCGGTGGGCGGCTTCGACCGCGGCTGCGCGCTGGGCTTCGCGCCCTCGTGCGGCGAGATCGGCGCGGCGCTGCTCCTGGGCACGGGCGTACCGCAGGACGCGGCGCTGGCCGAGGCCGCCTTCGAGCGCGGCTGCGCTGGCGGGGACGGCCCGAGCTGCGATGGCCTGGGCGAGCTGCTGCTGGCCGACGACCCCGCCGCCGCCCGCGGGCCGCTCGGCCTCGCCTGCATCCGCGGGGTGGGGCGGGCGTGCTTCGCCCACGGCGAGCTGCTGCGCCTCGGCCGCGGCGGACCGCGAGACCCGGCGGCCGCCGCCGAGGTCTATCGCGTCGGCTGCCGGGCCGGATCGGCCGACGCGTGCAACGCCGGCGCGCTGATGCGCTGGATCGGTGACGGCATCCCGCCGGATCGACCCGGCGCGCTCGAGCTGCTGCGCGTCGGCTGCGACCAGGGCAGCGACGCGCTCTGCCGGCGCCTGCGTTCACTGGAAGCGGGCGATGCCCCTTGATCTACTACTTCTGGCTTTGCTCGCGCCGCGCGCGAATCTCGGCGGCGCATGCCGAAGCCAGTCGAGCGCGCAGCGCGAGACGTGAGTGCCCATGCCCGTGCCACGCCCGGCGCCTACCCATGGCCGGGATTGGACCCAGCGCGTCAACCCGGATGCACGAACACGCGAGCGCCAGCGAGCCGCCGAGCGCAGCGAGTGCGAAGAGGCGCGGAGATCCCGCCCCGGCGCAGCCGGGCGGCCAAGCCCTCGACCCGACGGGGCGTAGGCCGGGCCCGAAGGGCCGGAGACGAGCACGGCAAGGAGACACTGTTGGCGCGTTCCGAGCCACCGAGAGCTGGATCGCCTTGCCCGCCCTCAGCGTTGCCCAGGCCGCCGTCGCGCCCGTCCTCAGCATTGCCCAGACCGTTGTCAAGCCAGCGCGGTGCTGTATCTCTCGCGCAGGTCCACGCCCCCCTTGGGTTGCGGGCGTCAGCCCGCGCTATGAGCTTGCCCACAAACTCTGGCGCTTCGCCCAGCACCGCCCCGAACGGCGAATTTCAGCGTCCCTCAGGCTCGGAATACTCCGAGTATGCCTGCGCCTTCGTTCCTTGAACTCGCCGTCCGGCCCGGCACTGTGCTCGACCATGGTTTGTGGGCAAGCTCTTGACGACAGCGGGGGGGTCGGGCTCAAGCTCGTGTCTCGAATCCGCCCGAATCGACCCGCCGGAGCAGACATGTCCGACTCGCAGCCGCTCGACCAGCAGCCGCTCGATCCGCAGCCGCTCGACCCCCGTGAAGCCGAGGCCCTCCTGCGCGGAGACGGCCCGCTGGACGCCGCCACCGTCGACGGTCTCATCGCGGCGGCCTACGCCGACGACGGCCGGCTGAGCGGCGCCGAGCGCCGGCGGCTGCGGGCGCTGTTGTGGGACGAGCCCGACCGGCTCACCGCCGACGGCGCAGAGCGGCTGCGCATCTTCGATCGGCTGGAGAACGCGACCCTGCGCGAGGCCGCCCGGCGGCTGGGGTCCGACGGCGAGCTGTCGGCCGCCGACGTGGCCGCGCTCGAGACGCTCGCCCGCGCCGACGGCCGCATCTCGCAGCGCGAGGCGCAGACCCTCGACGCCCTGCTCGACTACTACGCCGGCCTGCTCACCGCCGACGGCAAGGCGGCGCTGCGTCGACTCGCCGGGCGCGAGACGTCGGGGGACGGCGGCGTCGAGCCCGAGGGGCAGGCGCCCGCAAGAGCCCTCGGCGCGGGGGTCTACTGGCTGGGCCACGGCCCGCTGTCGACCGACCCGGCCGCGGCCCCCGACAGCGGCGACGCCGAGGCGCTGGGCCACGTGCTCTACCGGGCGGCGGGCCTGATCGACGACCTGCCGGCGGACGGCCGCCTCTTCGCGACCGACCGGCCGGGGCAGGCCGAAGAGCTTCAATCCCAGCTGCACGCCGCCCTGCGCCTGGGCGCCGACCCGCAGCCCGGCCTCGAACCACGCCAGGCGCTGCAGCTGCGCTCGAGCGCGCACACCTGCCTGGTGCACCTCGTCGAGTGCCTGCCCAACAGCGGCCCGCTCGCCGAGGCGGCGCAGGAGGCCGAAGAGCACGCCATCGCGTTCGCCCGCGCCGAGGAGCACCCGGCGCTGGGCGAGGCGTTCACCTACGCGCTGCACCGCATCCGGGGCACGCTCACCGAGATCGGGCAGGCGGCGGTCGACGCGCTCTACGCCCGGCGGGTGCCCACCGCGCCGCCCTACGCCGAGTGGTTCGGTGGCCCGGACGACGGCGAAGGCGGCGAGGCGACCGCCGACCGCACGCTGGTGGTGCACTGGTCGGCGGGCCGCGGGTCGGAGGGCTTCTTCCGCGGCACCGTCGAGCTGCTCGGGCGGGCCGGCTTCGCGCCCGAGGACGCCAAGGCGTCGACCGACGCCCCCGGCCCGGTCTGGTTCCGCCGCGAGATCGGCAGCCTCACCGTGCGGCTGCGGCTCAAGGAGTACGCGTCCGACGTCTTCGCGACGATGGACGACCCGACGGTGCACGTCGTCGGCTACGACGGCCACTCCGACATCGGGCGCAACATGCGCCGCTCGCTGCGCCGGGCCCCGGACATGGCCGGCGCCAAGCTGGTCTTCTACGGCCTGTGCGCCGGCAAGGACGCGCTGTTCAGGGTGCGGGCGCGCTACCCGGGCGCCCAGATCATGACCAGCTTCAACTCGTCGTACTTCCGCACCGCCGAGGGCCCCGACGGGCAGCGGCGCATGATCGAGTCGGAGAACTTCAACGCGCTGATGGAGGTGCTCGACGGCGTCGCCGAGGGCCACGACTGGAAGGCGATCCGCGAGAACATCAAGCGCAACGCCATCCCGCCGTACTGGCGGCGGCTGCACGCGCTGCCCGGCGGCATGAACTACGTCACGCCCATCGACACCGGGCTGGCCGCGTCAGTGCTCGACAGCGACCGCGACGGGCAGGCCGACGCGCTCGACCGGCTGGTGAACTTCGACGCCTTCGACGTGGCCGACGACACCGCCCGCGAGTTCGTGCCCCGCGACCCGGGCCGCGCCGCCGAGGCCCTCGACGGCACCGACGTGCACGTGGCGGCCAACGTGTGCAATACGGCCGTGCTCTACAACCCGCTGACCAAGAAGTACAACGCCCTCGGCCGCATCGTCGGCGGGGGCTACGCCGACTTCGGCGGCAGCGCGCCCATCGTGCGGGTGGTCGACGTCGAGCTCGACGGCGAGCCGGCCTGGGCCCTCGAGGTCAACCACCGCTACGCGCACATGACCGAAGAGGCCCTGCGGGCGGTGGCGCTCTACGCCTTCAACGGGCACATCGCCCTCGCCGACGACGCCGACGGCGAGGCCGCCATCGACGGCACCTACCGCGAGCGTTGGCGGGCGAGCACCTGGAGCACCGGCGCCGGCCCCGACCGCGTCGACGTGCACCTCATGGGGCTGACCCTGGCGATGTTCACCCTGACCTACGACATGAACGACGGCTTCGCCGGCCCGCACCGCCGCGACGTCGAGATCTGGCGCGGCCTGCTGCAGCACTTCGGCCTGCCCGACCTCGACCACAAGGCCATCTGGCAGCTCATCTGGGACGAGAAGCACGACTACGCCGGCTCGCCGGGCATCGTCGGCAAGTGGCGCGATACGCTCGACGGCGACACCCTCGAGCGCATCGCCCAAGCCACGCCGACCACGTCCGACGCCCCCGCCGAAGACGCAGAAGACAGCGCCGCCGAGCGACCGATCGGCTGACCGGCGACTCTGAGCCATACACCCCACGCCCCCGAGAAGGAGGACCCATGAAGCTCCGAAGCGACAGCTTCAAAGACGGCGGCCCGATCCCCAGCCGCTGCGCGTTCGGCAAGTACGACCCCGAGAACAACGTGGCCCTGTGCGAGAACATGAACCCGCACCTCGCCTGGGGCGACCTGCCCGACGGCACGCAGTCGCTGGCGATCATCTGCCACGACCCCGACGTGCCCAGCGTGGGCGACGACGTCAACCAGGACGGCAAGACCGTCTCCATCGCGCTGCCGCGGGTCGACTTCTTCCACTGGCTGCTCGTCGACATCGACCCCGGCCGCAGCGCCATCGCCGAGGGCGAGTTCTCCAAAGGCATCGTCGCCCGCGGCAAGGACGGCCCCGAGGCCAAGGGCGGCATGCGCCACGGGCTCAACGACTACACCGGCTGGTTCGCCGGCGACGCCGACATGAAGGGCGACTACTTCGGCTACGACGGCCCCTGCCCGCCGTGGAACGACGAGCGGCTGCACCACTACACCTTCACCGTCTACGCGCTGAACGTGCCCAAGGCGCCGACCAAGGGCATCTTCCGCGGCGCCGACCTGCGCGACGCGATCATGCCCCACGTCATCGGCGAGGCCAGCATCACCGGCACCTACCACATCTACCCCGACGCCAGGCCGGCGAGCTGACCATCGGCCGACGACCAGCCCCCGCCGCCTCACCCCGCCGCGAGAGAGCCCGCCCATGAAGACCCACGACGTATTCAATACCGTGCCGCCGCTCTGGGACTACGACGCCTTCGGCGGCGACGACGCGCTGCGCGACGCGCTCGAGCGCGAGGGCGGCGGCGGCTTTCGCGACGCGGTCGCCGCGTTCGGGCGGCGGACGGGCAGCGCCGCGCTGATCGAGCACGGGCGCCTGGCCAACGAGCACCCGCCGGTCGTGCGCATCTTCGACCGCGGCGGGCGGCGCATCAACGCGGTGGAGTTCCACCCCAGCTACCACGCCTTGATGAAGACCAGCCTCGAAGCGGGGCTGGCCGGCGGCCCGTGGACCGACGCCCGCCCCGGCGCGCTGGTGGCCCGGGTGGCCAAGAACCACCTGATGGCCCAGGTCGAAGCGGGCCACGGCTGCCCGGTGACGATGACCTTCGCCGCCGTGCCCGCGCTGCGCCACAGCCCCGACCTCGCCGCCGCCTTCGAACCCAAGATCACCGCCGCCGCCTACGACGGGCGCAACGTGCCGCACACCGAGAAGGCCGCGCTGACGGTGGGCATGGCGATGACCGAGAAGCAGGGCGGATCCGACGTGCGGGCCAATACCACCCGGGCGACCGCCGACGGCGAGGGCTTCCGGCTCAGCGGCCACAAGTGGTTCTGCTCGGCGCCGATGTGCGACCTGTTTCTGACCCTGGCCTACGACGACGCCGGCCTGAGCTGCTTCCTCGTGCCCCGCTGGCAGCCCGACGGCACGCCCAACCCGATGAACGTGCAGCGGCTCAAGGACAAGGTCGGCAACCGCAGCAACGCGTCGAGCGAGATCGAGTACCACGGCGCCTGGGCGCAGCGGGTCGGCGAGCCGGGCCGCGGGGTGCGCACCATCATCGACATGGTGGCCCACACCCGCCTCGACTGCATCAACGGCAGCGCCGCGCTCATCCGCCACGGCGTGGCCCAGGCGGTGCACCACGCGCAGCACCGCTCGGCGTTCAAGAAGCGGCTCATCGAGCACCCGCTGATGCAGAACGTGCTCGCCGACCTGGCGCTGGAGAGCGAGGCGGCGCTGGCCCTGGCGATGCGCATGGCCCGGGCCTACGAAGACGGCCGCGCCGACGAAGAGGCCGCCGCGCTGGCCCGCATCGGCACCGCCATCGGCAAGTACTGGGTCTGCAAGCGCACCCCGGCGGCGGTCTACGAGGCGATGGAGTGCCACGGCGGCAACGGCTACGTCGAAGAGCACCCGATGGCCCGGCTGTACCGCGAGGCGCCGCTCAACTCGATCTGGGAGGGCTCGGGCAACGTCATCTGCCTCGACGTGCTGCGGGCGATGGCGCGCGAGCCGGCGACCCTGCCCGCGCTGACCGCCGAGCTGAACGCCGCCCGCGGCATCGACCGCCGCTACGATACCTGGGTCGATACGACGCTCGGCGCGCTCGACGACGTGCAGACCCTCGAGCTGCGCGCCCGGCGGGTCGTCGAGCGCCTCGCGCTGGCGCTGCAGGCGTCGATCCTGCTGCGCGGCGAGAAGAGCGTGGTCGGCGAGGCCTTCGTCGCCGCGCGGCTGGGCGCCGGGCACCTGAACTTCGGCACGCTCGGCCCCGACATCGACCGCGAGGCGCTCATCGCGCGCGCCGACCCCCATCGGGCGAGCGCCGCGGCCTGAGCGGGCAAAAACGACCGCCGCCGAACGGTGCAGAGCAGAGGTGAACCGGCCCGCGGCGCCCGCGTCGCGGGCGTACATCGCGCGGGAGGCCCCATGCCCACGAACCACAGCCAGACGCCTCGGGTGCCCGCCGTCGCCGACCTCGTCGACCCCGCCGAGAGCCTCGACCCCATCGGGCAGCTGCCCCCGCGCCCCGTCGGCGCGCCCCGGAGCGCGGCAGACGAGGCATCACGCGCGCGCGGCGGGCGGATCGCTGCCCGCTTCGGCATGCTCGCCCTCATCGTGGCCTTCTTCGTCGGCAGCTGGCTCGCGATCTCCTTGCTCGTCGCGCTGCCCGGCCCGCTGCCCGGGATCGTGCTCCTGGCGCTCTTCCTGATCGGCGGGCTGTACACGGCGTGGGCCGGCTGGCGCGACGGCCCCCACCCGATCGCCGACGCCCTGCGCGCCCGGGCCCCCGACATCGACGTGATGCCGACCGCCCGCACGTTCGACGACCCCCGATTCGAAGCGTCGACCGGCCTGGTCATCGGCGTCCGGCCCGGCCCCGACGCCCGGCCGTTCGACCCCCGCGACCCCGAAGACCAACACATGGCCGCGACGCTCTACCGCTGCCGCCTCGCCGACGGCCTCGCGCTCGATGACGGCCTGCGGGTCGACCTGCCGCGCGTCGGCCACGACCCGCGGCGACCGAAGGACGCGCAACTCACCGAGTGGATCGCGGTCTGGCGCTGGCTGCAGGGCCGCAGCGACCCGCGGGCCGCGTGGCTCGGCGCCATGGCGCTCGCCGAGCAGGGCTCGCCGGGCCGGGCGCTGCGGGCCCTCGAGGCGCTGGGTGACGCCCCCTGGCTCGACGCGCTGCTCGAGCACATGACGTCGCAGGGCGCATTCGGCGCGCGCGCCGCGGTCGCGCTGTACGGCGACGACGCGGGCCCGCTCGACGCCCTCATCGCCCAACAGCTCGACGCCGCGCCCGCCCTGCTGCTCGAGCTGTTGCGCGCGCGCTTGCGCCGCCCGGCGCCGCCGATCGAGCGTTGGCTGGAGACCCCGGCCCTCGGCCCCGCGCTCGTCGCGCTCGACGCGAGCCGGCTCACCGCCGCGCAGTGGCTGCGGCTGGTCGAGCACCCCACGCCCGCCGTGGCCGCCGCCGCCGCGACCCGGGCGTTGAACCACGACGTCGCCTGCGCGCTGCGCGCCGCGCGAACGCTGCTCGCCCGGCCAGACCTCCGCGCGGCCGTACGCGACGACGCAGATGCCGCCTCGGCGGTCGAGCTGATGCTCATCCGGCTGGGCATCGACGGCGACGCGAGCGATCTGGTCCGCGTAGGCGCATGGCTCGAGATCCGACCGCTGCGGCGCGCCGCCCGCCGCGAGCTGAATACGCTTCAGGCCCGCACCGCCGGCCTGCCCGCCGGCGGCGGCCTGGCGCTCTCGGTCGAAGGCGGCGGCGAGCTGGCATTGTCCGGCGCCGCGGGGCAGCTCTCGCCGGCCTCGGCGAGCGACGCGTCGCGCCCGCTATCGACCTGATGCGCCCCGCTGCGGGCCCTGCTCTACACCCTGCTGCGCGTCCGGCGGGCACAGATCGCGAGCGACCCCACACGCGCGGCGGTTGCCGGCGCACGCGTTCTCGAGGCGCGCGCAGCGCCCCGACAGCCCTGACCCGCCGAGCCAGATCGGGGTCAACCGGCTACGTCGCGCGCGGCCCGGCGTGGCCCCCGGCGATCGCCGGCCGGCCCGACTCGATGACCGTCGCCCCCTTGGCCCGCAGCTCGGCCTCGCGGGCGCGCCAGACCGCCGGATAGCGATAGAACGGCACCGCCGGATACAGGTGGTGGATCAAGTGGAAGTTCTGGCTGAGCAGCACCGGCGTCAGCCACGGCGTCGGCCGCACGGACGTTGCTTTGAAGCGATCCTCGCGGCCGGTGATCACATGCGGCCGGTGGGGCAGATAGTCGAAGGCGAAAGCCAGCGCCGTCAGGGCCAGGCGGGCGGGCAGCAGCACGCCGAAGAGCGCGTACTCCCAATAGCCGGCGACGACGAGGCCCAGCTGAAAGACGGCGAACGCCGCCACCATGCCCCAGGTCTCGACCTGCTCGGCCCGCGGCCGGTCGCTGCGCAGATAGCGGCCGTAATAGTGCAGATCCTGCGTCAGCCAGCGCAGCGGCAGCTGCCAGCGCGGGCCGCGGCCGCTGTAGTGATCGGGGTCCTTGGCCGGGTCGTTGGTGTGCTTGTGATGCTCGAGGTGCAGCTGGCGGAACGCGACGAACGGCGCCTGCAGCGGCAGCGACATCAGCCGCCCGATCAGCGCGTTGAGCCACTTCGCGTCGCCCACGGCCCGGTGCGCGGCGTCGTGCATCGGGGTGAACGCGACATAGGCCGCCACGCTGGCCAGCGCCATGCCCGCCAGCCAATGCCCGGCGAAGACGAGCGCGCCGCCGCCGATCCACGCCCCGAGCGCGGCGACGGCCAGCGCGATGGTGGGCCGGGCGAGCGATACACGGGCGAGCAGGCGCTTGTCGGTGCGGGCCATGGGTAAGCCTCCGGCGTCGTTCGGTCCTTATTCTACTCAGAGGTCGAAAGGGGCAGCAAGGGCGGTCTCGGGCGTCACGACCCGCGCGATCAGCGACCGGCGCCGCTTCGCGCAGGGCTGGAGGCGCGTCGGGCATCGATCATGTCGGCCCCGTCGTGCGCCGCGGCGCCGAGCTGTCGCGTCGCGCAGGGGCTGTCGTGACCCGGCGCGCATGGGCCATGCGCCGCAGACCACATACGTGACCGAGGCCCCCTCTGGACATGCTCCGCAGACCACGTACGTGGCTGCGGCACCCTTCGGGCATCGACCCGCGCGCCATCCGGGTGTTCGGCGAGGTATGCCCCATGGGTCGGCGCGTCACCGACGTCTGTCGAGGGGGATGGGGCATGGTCCGCCGGCCACGTGGGTCACCGCGGACCCCATGGGGCATGGTTCGCCGGTCACATGTGTGGCCGCGAGCCGGCTCGGGCTCGACACGAGCGACACGTCCTCGCCGTGACCCACGAGCCGTTCCTCGATCGAAGGCCTCGTCGAGCCTGTGCGACATGTGTTCCGGACACACCGTGGTTTGGCGCTCTGGCTACTCGAGCATGTGGTCCACCACGCCGTCTTCGAAGATCATGTCCTCCTCCCCCACCGGGGCCGGCGCCAGCGTGAGTTGCCCCGATGGCGCGCGCCGGGCGCGGCCGTCGAGGCCTCATGACGGGGCGCGGCGCGTCGAGGAGACCATCGAGCAGGCGCCCCGGGCGACGGGCGCGGTTCGGGCCCGTCGCCCGGCGCCCGGGTCAGCGCAGCCCCTCGTATACATGGGGGTTGACCACGGTGAGCGCCTGGAGGGACCGCGCGTCGGGCCCGCTCCACATGGCCTGGACGACCACCCAGTGGAGGCGCCAGACCGACACCCGTCCGTCCAGAACGACCGTGAAGTCGGGGCCCAGGGCGCGCTCGATGTCCGCCCGCGTCGGCGAGGGGGGCAGCCCGTAGGGCCATGTGCCGCGCCAGCCCATCGGGATCTGAACCATCGCGACCGTGCCCCGGATGCGGGGTTCGGTCGTCAAGACCATCGCCCGCCCCACATCGACGGGATACAGGCCATGCCAGGGCTTTGGCTCCCGGCTGATGGGCCAGCCGGATGAAGATATCGTCGACCTCAGCGCGGAGGCAGAGCGCCCCACCATGTCCGCCAGCCACAGCCCGTCTCCGGCCTCGCTGGGGACCACGCAGCCGGTCGGGGGCGATCGGAGCGGCGGCGAGGCCAGCGGATCCGGGCGCATGCCGATGATCTCGCGCAGCCGGACGCAGGCGCCCTCGCGGGCCGGGCCACGGGCCGACTCGCAGCCGGCGAGCGCGGCGTCGAGCTCGACCGGGCTCGGGTCGAGCTCCAGCCGCACGCACGCCCGCTCGCGCCCCGACCGGCACTGCGCGTCCTGCTCTACCCGCCGACGCCAGTATTCGGGCCCCGGCACGAGCGGCCGGCAAGCGTCGACCAGCGCCCTCGTGCTGCTGTACGCCGCCACGCAGGCGGACCGGGCGTCGTCGGCCGCGCGGGCGATCCGGGCGATCTCGTCCGCGTTCGGCAGGCGCCCCCGGGCAGCCCGCCGCCGCCGCTCGAACTCCGCGCGCCGCTCGAGCTCGGCTTGGAAGGGCGACGTCGGCCGGGCCGGGGTCGCCTCGGCCAGCGCGCACTCCGCCTGCCATGCCTGCGCCCGATATTCGTTGCGGCTCCAGCCCACCGGGTCGTGGCTCAGCGGGCAGGCGGCGGTCAGCCGCTCGGCGACCTCGCCCTCGGCGCCCGCCGCCCGCCGCTCGGCGCAGACCGCCCGGGTCACCTCGACCGCCGCCGGCGTCGCGGGGTCGCATTGCAGATAGGCCTCGGCGCGCCGCAGCGGCAGGGTCAGCGGGGGGCACGCGGCGGCGACCCCGGCCGCGCAGTACGGGTCGCCGAGCAGGTGCAGGCCGGCGCAGCGGCACGGGGTATCGGACCGGCAGGTGTCGACCAGCCGGGCCCAGCGCCGAGTTGCCCGTGCGGTCGGGTCGCCTTCGCCCGAATCCGTCGGCCCGATGGCGGCCGACCACGGCGTACCCGGCTCGGGGTCCGGGCTCGTCGGGGCGTTGGATGACGCCGCGGGACATGGGCCAGCGTCGGGGCAAGCGGCGCGCGCGGACGAGGGGAGGGCGACCAGGCAAGCCAAAGCCGCAACGAGTCCGCCGAGAGAGGAACGCCGAGGGCGTGGTCGCGCCGTCGCTGGCTGCGTCATGGGTCCTCCCGAAGCGATCGTCGCCGATCCAGGGTATCAGATCCGGGTCAGCGCGGGCCGGCAGGTCGCGGCACCCGCTCGGACAGCACGCGACTTCACCCCCGAAGCGGATGCGCGGGCACATGGCGCGGGCCGCGCCATGTGCCCGCGCCACCTGCCCGGCACCTCGATCGACTCCGGGAGCCCGCATGGCGCAATCGCACCGGCCGCGACACCGCGGCGGCTGGACGACGGGCCTGCCCGGCTCGCTGCCCGGGCGTACGCGCCGCGCGACAAGCGCGCCGGGCTCACCGGGCAGCCGCGCGGCGAGGGCATCGGGCGTGGCGGCCCGCCGTCGGGCGCCGCGGGCCGTAGACCGCGGGCGTCGGCCCGCCACCGGGCCGTCTACGACCGTGGGGTCGAAGCGTCGGCCCGCCGTCGGGCCGATGGCGTCCGTGCGTCAGCCGTGGTCGGCCCGCGATCGGGCCGCGCCCGCCTGTGCATCAGCCGTGTTCGGCGCGCGAGTGGGCCGATGAAACGTGCGCATCTGCCGCGTCGGGCCCGCCGTCGGGGCGCGTGAGCCGGCGCGTGGGGGTCAGGAGGGGTCGATCGCGCGTGATGCACGGGTCTGCGAGGCCCGCGGTCGGGCCGCGCAGGTCTGTCGGCTGCCTCGGCCGGCTCGCGGTCGGGCCGCGCAGGTCTGTCGGCTGCCTCAGCCGGCTCGCGGTCGGGCCGCGCAGGTCTGTCGACTGTCTCAGCCGTCTCGCGGTCGGGCCGCGCAGGTCTGTCGACTGTCGCGGGCGGGCCGCGCCATGGTCCGCGCCATGTGCCCGGCACCTCGATCGGCTCGATGATCGCCGTCTCGGTCACAGGCGTTCGAGCGCCGGTACTCAGGCGGAGCGCCCGCGACGCCCATCGACCTGTCAGCCATCGAGTGGCCCGAGAAGTGGTCCAAGCCCGGCCCGGCCGACCTCACCCGTGCCGCCGAGGTCGGCGCATCCCTCGACCCCATGCCGGGCGAGCCTCCGCGCCTTCGAAGCGACCGACGCGTGCATCCTCGATCGTCAGGCCGCGATCGCCTACCACCCGGCGGGCGGCGCGCCGTCGTTGGTCACCCGCGCGCCGTCGACCTCGACCGCGCAGGCCGCGGGCGGCGCGGCGATCGCCAGCTGCGCCGCGGGTCGCTGCGGATCGAGCGGCACCCGCACCGCGTGGGTGCTGAGGCGATGGGTCATCAGCACCGCGCCGTCGGCGCGCCCCACGATGCGGCCGACGGCGCCGGGCAGCCCGCGGATCGGCTCGAGCGCGCAGCCCGCCGGCCCGGCGCACGCGGCCGGCGCCCGCAGCAATCGCCGGCCGGTGGATGAGTCGGCGACGAGCAGCAGGCCCCCCGCGCCGTCGGGCCAGGGGCTGCGATAGACGACGCCCGCGGGCGGATCGAGGACGGCCGCCGCCTCCATCCCCGCGATATCGAGCGCCATCAGCCGGCCCTTGCGGGTGAAGACCACGCCCCACGGCTTCGACTGCACCGGGCAGCCCGATCCGCTCGTCCAGGACACCTTCTTCCGGCGCCCGCCCCGCTCGACGTAGATCAACCCGGAGATGTCGCCGCCCGCCTTGACCCCGGCGGCGATGGCCCGCGCGTCGCACTCGGCGGCCGGGACGCCGCGGCAGTGGGCGTCCCACCAGCCCGGATGGCACTCGCGCAGCGTCAGATCACCCACGCAGAAGCGCAGGCGCAGCGGATCGTCGGCGATGGCCTCGCCCGCCCAGCGCGCGACGCACATATGCGGATCGTGCGCCGACCGCGCTGCCGGCACGGTCAGCCGGAAGCGCCCGCCGTGGGCCGCCTGGGGCACGATCCGCGCGCTGCCGTCGTCGAGCGCGGTGCACGGCGCGATCACCAGCGCCCAGTCGGTCAGGGCCGCGCGCTCCAGCGCCTCGGCGCCCGCCGCCGCCTGGGCCTCGACCCGCACGTCGAGCGGGCCGCCGGCGCCGATGCCGACGAGGTCCTGCGCCGCGCGCAGCTGATACACCGGCGGCGCGGCGACGGCGGCCGACGCGAGGCAGAGCCCGATCGAGAGCGCGAGTTGAAATAGCGGTGTCATGGGCCGAGCATATGCCGCGTGGGGCGCGGCTGCTATGGTCCGGCCATTACACGGGAGGCCACGGTTGGGGAGAGCCGGCGTCACCAGCGTCATCGGCGCCATCATCGCGCTCGCGCTGCTCCTGCCCGCGGCGGCGACCCCCGCCGACGGGGCATCCCGCGCGCCCGCGCCCGCCGCGCAGCGCTACTTCGCCTCGATCGCGGTCGACCGCTACAGCCCCGAGAGCGGCGCGCGCCCGCTGAAAGGCGCCGTCGGCGACGCCAAGGCCCTCGCCGCGGCGTTCGAGAGCCGGCTCGCCTTCGCCACCCGGGCCGACGGCGAGTCGCTGAGCCGGCACGACGCGCAGGCGACCGCGGCCGGCATCAAAGCGCTCACGAAGCGCGGCGGGCCCCTCGACCAGCTCCCGGACGACGCGCTGCTGGTGGTCTACGTGGCGCTGCACGGCCAGAGCCGGGCCTGCGGCGCCGACGAAGAGGGCGTCCGCCACGGCGTCTGCGGCGCCGTGCTCCCGCACGACAGGCCGTGGGACGACGCGCTCGACATCGAGTGGCTGCTGCGCCGCCTGAACGGGCTGAGCGTGCGCCACGTGCTGCTGCTGCTCGACACCTGCGACAGCGGCATGGCCCTCGGCGCCTTGCAGCTCGAGCGCGTGCGCTACACCGCGCTGAAGCACCCGTCGGCGACCCGCAAGAGCCGCAAGGTCATCACCGCCGCGGCCCTCGAAGAGCCCGCCGACGACGGCGACGCCGCGCAGGGCCGCCGCGGGCGCTTCGCCGAGACGCTGCTCGCCGGCCTGAGCGGAGAGGCCGACCTCTTCCCCGACGGCAACCTGCTCTTCGTCGAGCTGGCGATCTACCTGCAGACCGAGGTCGCCCGGCGCAGCCTCGCCGATGACAAGGCGCGGCGGCAGCAGCCCGAGTTCGGCGGCTTCCTCTCGGATGGGCACGGCACCCCCTCGCTCGGCGCGCTCACGCCGGTGGAGAGCGCCGCCGAGGGGGACGCCGACGGGCTGCTCGACGCCGCGAAGCAGCACCTCGCCGACAACGAGCCGCATCGGGCGCAGGGGGTGCTCGCGCGCTACCTGCTCGCCCTGCGCCATCGGGCCCGGACGCCGCAGCGGATCGTCGGTGAGGCGCGCGCGCTGGCCGCCCGGGGCGAGCACGCCGCGGCCATGGCGAAGCTGGATGCGCTGCGCCGCGTGGCGCCGCTGCCCCGGGCGCAGGAGGCGGCGATCGGGCAGTATCAGGCGCGGCTGGCCCAGGCAGCGGGCGATCTCGCCGAGGCCGAGCGGCGCGCGGACGCGGCCCGGCAGGCGGCGCTCGACGCGGGCAGTGGCCTGGACGCGCGTGGACAGGGCGCGCTCGTCGACGCGATGGGGGCCGTGGCGACCGCCGCCGGCGCGGAGCGGGCCGCCGCGGCGCTCGCCGAGGCCGCGCTGCCGCTGGTGGGCCCGGAGAGCCGGCGCGCGGTGGCGGGCGACGGGGCGGAGGCGCTCGACGCGGTCGGCGAGGTCGAGCGGGCCAAGGCGCTGCGTGAAGCCGAGGGGGCGCGGCCGGCGCCGCCCGACGCCGCGGAGGCGACGCGGTTCAGGCCAGCGCTGGTGTCGATCGCGCCGGGCGAGTTCACCATGGGCAGCCCAGAGGATGAGGTGGGGCGGGATTCCGACGAACGGGCGCACCGGGTGACGCTGACCCGGGGCTTCCTGATGGCCGAGACCGAGGTGACCCAGGCGCAGTACACGGCGCTGATGGGCGAGAACCCGGCGTGGTTTCAGGGCGCGCCGGCCGACGGCGCGCGCCCGGTGGAGCAGGTGAGCTGGCTCGACGCGGTGCGCTACTGCAACGCGCTGTCGGCGGCCGAAGGGTTGCAGCCGGCGTACGCCATTGAGGGCGCGGCGGTGACCTGGAGGCGTGAGGCCGACGGCTACCGGCTGCCGACCGAAGCGGAGTGGGAGTTCGCGGCGCGGGCCGGCACAGCGACCGCGACCTATGCGGGTGACCTGGACCTCCGCGGGGGGCACGATGCCCCGGTGCTTGACGGCATGGCCTGGTATGGCGGCAACAGCGGCTCGGACCACCGGCGGGCGTTCAACTCGTCGGCCTGGCCGGAGAAGCAATACGACCACGCGCGCGCGTCGACCCACCCGGTGAAGGGCAAGCGGCCCAACGCCTGGGGCCTGTACGACATGCTGGGCAACGTCTGGGAGTGGACCTGGGACCGCTACGCCATTTATCCGCCGAGCCGCGACGGCGCCCCCCAGGCCGACCCCGCCGGCCCCGCCGACGGCGTGGTCCGGGTGTTTCGTGGCGGCTCGTTCGTCGAGAGGGCGCGCAACGCCCGGGCGGCGGATCGCTGGCTGAGGCGCCCCGTCAACCGGGACCACGACATCGGCTTCCGCCCCGTCCGCGCCCCCCGAGCACCTGGACCGTAGGTCTATGATCATAGATGCGGTAGACAGTCGGCCGACCGTGCCGGCGATATACGCGAACCGGCCGCATCGGCCGCGCATGCCGCCACAGCCCGGCCGACGCCTGCCAGCTTCGGCCGGGCTCTGCCAACCCCGGCCACCGAATCACCGCCGCGACGGGCCCACCGCCTGTGACCGGCTACAGTCATGCCCCTCCGCGGCCATAGGAGACCGCCGGTGACCCGATCCCGCATCGCCCCTGCCTTCGCCGCCTTGCCCTGCAGCGGCGCCCCCGGGCCGCCCACGGCCACGCTGCCGCCGCCCGCCGACATCATCCCGGCCTGTATCGCCACGATCGCCACCGACGAGCGCTGCGGCTCCGGGTGAGCTGAACCATGCGCCGAACGACCCGAACGACCGGGTCAAGCGCCAGGGAGCAAGGCCCTCGAAGAGTTGCAGCCGGCGCCCTGAAGCCGGCGCCCTGAAGCCGACGCCCGGAGGCCATCAGCTCGATGAGATCCCGGGGCCCGTCATCGCGGGCTCACAACGGCGTCAACTCGACCGAGACGACGGTGCGATCAGAGGCGGTCTGCCAGCCGTCCACCACGATGGCGTAGGTGCCCGCGGGCAGGTCGGCCACGGTGAGCCGGGCTTCGTCGAGCGGCCAATGACCGCGGGCGCACTGGATCTCGCTGGTCGCGCCCGGCACGTGGCAGTCGCAGCGCAGCGACAGCACCGGCGAGAACGTGCTGTGCTCGGTGGCGAGCTCGAGCCGGGACGGGGTGTCGACCACGAGTTGCACGACCCGGGCCCACGACGTCGTATCCCACGCCGGGGCATACCTGCAGCGGCTGGTCAGGCGTGGCTGCTCGACGGCGTCGGGCCCCAGCGCGATACGCCCGCTGCCGGCCAGCGCTCCTCGGGCCGAGGCGCCGCAGACCAGGCCCTCCGCGTCGTCGCCGCGAGCCTGACACTGGCGGTCGGCCGGCCAGTCGGTCGAGCCGTCTCCATCGCCGTCGAGTCCGTCGCCGCAGGCGGGCGCCGTCGGCCCGTCCGCCTCGCCGGTGTCGCCGTCGTGGGCGCAGCCGGGATCGGCCCGATCGACGAGCCCGTCGCCATCGTTGTCGAGGCCGTCGCTGCACCGGGCCCGACGCCGCTCGACGATGAACGGCAGCGACGACTCGAACGCCGAGCGCCACTCGACGATGACCCAATAGCGGCCGCTCTCCGGCGCGACCCAGGCCGACTCGCCGAGCTGCGTCAGGTCGACGGCGTCGCCTCCGGCGCAGGTGCGCGCGACGATCGGCCGGTTGCCGCCGAGGATGCGGGTGGCCCGCACGATCCGATCGCCGGCGACGAGCGCCAATTCGAAGGCGGTCTGCGCGGTCGGGCCCGGGTCGAACTGATTGGGCAGCAGCAGCGGCAAGGGCGCCGAACGCGGGATCTCGACGCCGTCGAACAGCTCCAGCTCGGCGAGGGCGTGCACGAAGGGGCGCCCGCCGCAGCCGGCTTCCGCCCGCGCGCCGAAGCCGGTGCACTGCGGATCGGCCGGCCAGTCGATCCGGCCGTCGCCGTCGTCGTCGAGGCCGTTGCCGCACTCGCCGGCGCCGTCGCCTTCCTCGGGATCGAGCGGATCGGCGCAGCCCTCGTCCGCCAGATCCGCCCGGCCGTCGCCGTCGTTGTCGAGGCCATCGCTGCACTCGGCCCGCGGCTCGAGATCGACCCGGACGCTCGAGTCGACCCGGGCCAGCTCGATGAACAACCACCGCTCGCCCGCCGAGAGCCGCATCTCGTTGCGCAGGACGTCGGGCGCGTGCGCGCACAGCACCTCCGAGGCGGGGTCGGCACAGTCGGTGCGCAGATGGACCGCCTCGACCTCGGCGCCCCAGACCCGGACCCAGGCCGACCGTGACAGGTGCAGCGGCACCGCGATCTCGACCGTCTCGCGCCCCTCGGGCTGGCAGCTGCCCCGGGCCTCGTCGCCCGGGTCGGCCGGCACGCCGATCCACCCCCCCGAGGCGTCGACCACATCGGCGATGGGCCCGCCGACGCAGTCCACGGGCGCCTCGTACGGATCGCCGCGGGTGAGGCAGTCGACATCGGCCGGCCAGTCGGTCGCGCCGTCGCCGTCGTCGTCGACGCCGTTGTCGCACGCGGGCGGCGCGCCGTGCCACAGCGGCGCCTCCCCGACATCGGCCCGCGACGCACAGTCGGGATCGGCCGCGTCGGCGAGGCCGTCGCCGTCGTCGTCGAGCCCGTTGCCGCACGCGCTGTCGTCGGCGTATCGACCCACGTCGACCATGGCGTCGAAGACCTCGACCCGCAGGGTCTCGGGCCTCTCGACGGCCTGGCCGAAGCGGCTGGGGGTGACGTGCCAGGTCTCGATCCCCGGGGCGTCGGCGTGCGGGCGGCGCCCGCTCCGCTCCAGGCAGACCAGCGCGCCGCGGGCGTCGCATCCGGGCGCGACACCGAGATCAGCGGTGACTTCGAAGCCGTTGGGGCTGACGAGGCGTACGCCGGGCCGCCGCCCCGGCGCCGAGGCCACCCGCAAGACCCGGACGGGCGTATCGGCGCACGCCGAATCGGGCAGCTCGGGCAGATCGAACAAGCCGAGGGTATCGCCGATGCCGAGCAGCGGGATGCCGTCGTCGGGGCACGCGCTCTCGGCGATGGCGCCCGCCGCCGCGCAGTCGGGGTCGTCGGGCCAGTCGAGCGCGCCGTCGCCGTCGCCGTCCACCCGATCGGCGCACTGCGGCGGCGTCGGCGGGTCGTGCTCGACGTCGTCGTCGGCGTCGCGGCAGCCCGGATCGGCGGCGTCGACCGCGCCGTCTTCGTCGTTGTCCCGGCCGTCGGCGCAGGCGGCGACGAACGGCGCGTCGAAGCGCCACTCGATGCGCCGGGGCGGCGCCATCGGCCCCAGGTCGTCGACGGCGGGGTGAACGTCCGGTCCATGCACGAACACCCGGACGGGGCCGGCGGGCAGCTGCGGCACGACCAGCGCGGGCCCCTCGCTGCACGCCAGGGTCGCCGCCGGGTCGTCGCAGTCGGTGCTGACCGCCAGCCGGGTCGAGTCCAGCGGTGGACCCGCGAGATCGTCGCTGTAGTCCTGTACGACCAGCAAGCGCAGGCTGCTCGGGCGCGCCCGCTCGAACGCCAGCACCGCCGCCGATCCCTCGGGCGCGCTGCAGCCCGGGTGACGGGTGCCGCTGCGCTCGCCGCCGACCGGCAGGACGATCACGCCGCTGTCGCCATCCAGCGGGACGACGGGGCCCGCCGCGCAGGCGAGCGCCTCGGTCCGGCCGCCGCGAGACGGACACTCGGGATCGTCGGGCCAGTCGGTCAGGCCGTCGCCGTCGTCATCGAGCCCGTTGCTGCAGGCGGTCGGGGACGGGTCGTCGGCCTCGTCCCGGTCGCCGGCGATGAAGCAACCCGGGTCTTCGGGCCAGTCGATCAGGCCGTCTCCGTCGTCATCGGCGGCGTTGTTGCAGGCCGCGGCGACCCGCGGCGGCCAGGTGTCGATGACACCCACGACGACCCGGCCGTTGGGGCCGGCGTCGTCGCGCTGCGCGGCGACGCACGCGTCGAACGGCAGGGGCGGCCCGACATCGAGCGGATCGGCGAGCGGCCCGAGGTCGGGCGGCGGCGGCTCGGGCGCGGTGATGGGTGGCGCCGGGTCGCACCCCAGGAGCAGAGCGAGGAGGATCGCAGACGAACGCTTCGCATGGGTCGCCGCTGGCATGATGGCATCATGCCATCCGGCGTCGACGATGTCAGCATCCCATGCTCGCCTCCTAGCCGATGGGATCGAACGGCGCGACGAAGTCGGGGTGCTCGGCGAGGAAGACAGCCAGGCCTTCGTTGCGCAGCGCGCAGGCCGGGCAGCGGCGGCAGCCTTCGAGCGGGACGCCCTCGTAGCAGGTCACCGTCGCTTCGAGCAGGAACGGCAGGCAGCCGAGCGCGAGGCCGAACGCCATGGTCTCGGCCTTGGTCATGTGCACCAGCGGGGTGCGGATCTCGAAGGCCGCGTCGCCGAGGTCGAGCCGCAGGATGTCCTGCATCAGATCGACATAGCGCCGGGTGCAGTCGCGATAGCCCGAGTTGGCGGCCTCGACGCCGATCACGCCGACGTAGAGAATGCGCGCGCCGATCTGCTCGGCCAGGATGGCGCCGAGCCGCATCATCAGCCCGTTGCGGCCGGTGACGAGGGTGTTCGGCGCCTCGCCCGGCCGCTGCTCGATCGCCATGCCGGCGTCCATCAGCGCGTTGCGGGTCAGCGCGGCGTAGAACTGCAGCGCGATGACATGGCGCCGCACGCCGAAGTGGGCGGCGATGCGCTCGGCCCGCGCCAGCTCGTCGCCGTGGCGCTGGCCATAGTCGAAGCCCAGGGAGAGGACCCGCGCGGCCCCGTGGCGCTCGACGGCGTGCGCCAGGCAGAGGCTCGAGTCCATGCCGCCGGAGTGCAGGACGATGGCCTCGACGTCGGTCAGGGTGCGCACGTCCGGCGTCATCGCAGGTCGGCGAGCTTGTGCAGCTGCACGGTCATCGTATAGCCGAAGCGCAGCGCGACCGCCGCCGTGGCGAGCGTATTCTCGCGGTTGGCCCGCGGGTCCTGATCGTCCCGGGGCATCACGTAGACCTTCGCGCCCGCGGGCGGTCGCGCGATGCGGGTGGCTTTGCCCCGCGCCTGGGTCGAGCGGGTGGGCAGGCCGTCGTCGTCGGCGACCTCGTTCGCGGCGATGACGTACTTGTAGGCGTCGATGCGCGGCGCCAGCTCGACGTTGAGCCGGCCGGTCTTGGGGCTGCAGACGATGGTCAGCCGGGGGTCGTCGGGCAGGTCGAGCCACAGCGTGCCGGCGGTCTCGATCTGCACCCGCAGGCCCCGACCGAGCAGGGCGCCCACGAGGGGTCGGATGTCCTGGCGCAGCGGCTCGCCGCCGGTCAGCACCACCAGATCGCAGGTCGGCGTCAGGTGCGTATCGACGCGGTCGAGCAGCGCTTCGAGCGAGGGCGTCCAGTCGGAGGACTCGAACTCGGTATCGCACCAGAAGCAGCGCAGGTTGCAGCCCGCGAGCCGCACGAAGACCGCCGGCTGGCCGCTGAAAGGCCCCTCGCCCTGCAGGGTGTAGAAGACCTCCTGAACCCACAGGCTGCCGTCTTCGCTGAACTGCTGGCGGCGAACGGGGTTTTGACCAAACACGGCGGATCTCTTCGTGGTGAGGGGCGGCGCCAGACCGCGGCCGCCAGAGTCATGGGGTGCTCGCCGCGCGCGCGCGCTCGATGAGCGGGTCGTCGAGGCCGGCCTGCGCGAAGCCGCGGCTGCGCAGCAGGCAGGCATGGCATGTGCCGCACGGCGGAAACTGGCCGTTGTAGCAGGTATGGGACCACGCCAGAGCCGGCATGCAGCCGGGCAGGTCGCGGGCCATCAGCACGGTCTGCCGCTTGTCGATGTGCAGCAGCGGCGCCTCGATTCGAATGTCGCGGTCGAGGCCCAGGCCGAGGGCGGTCTGCATGCTGTCGAGAAACGCCGGGCGGCAGTCGGGGTAGCCCTCGAAGTCTTCTTGCGCGACGCCGATCACGAGGGTGTCGCAGCCGCTCACGTAGGCCCGATTTGCCGCGATGGTGAGGAAGAGGATGTTGCGCCCGGGCACGAACGTCGGCTCGAGCCCGCTCGGCAGCGCCTCGGCCGAGGCGTAGGCGCCCACGTCGACGGCGGCGTTGGTCAGCGGGCTCGAGCCGGCGAAGATGGCGCCCACGTCGACCACGTCGTGCTCGATGCCCGCCCGGCGGGCGATCTCGCCGGCGCACTCCAGCTCGATGTCATGGCGCTGGCCGTAGTCGAAGCTCAGCGCGCGCACGCGCTCGAAGCGGCTCATGGCCCAGTACAGGCAGGTGGTGCTGTCTTGTCCGCCGGAGAATATGACGAGCGCTCCCGTTGCCATATGACGTCTGGTCTCCTTCGGTCTGCGGTCTCAGAGGGCGCGCCTAGCGCCGGCTGTCGGCGATGTAGATCGCGCTGTTCTTGTCATTCTCGTACACCTCGACCGAGACGACCCACGCGCGCCCGCCGGTCTTCTGGCGAATCCACGGGTCGAGCCAGTCGTAGACGAAGCGGGCGGTGCCCTCCATGCCCACGTCGGCGTAGGTCACCACCCGGCACGCCCCCTGGCGTTCGAGCGCCCGGAAGTGCTCCATCAGCGGGTCGTCGGCGTCGAGCAGCAGGGTGTGATCGAAGTGCTCGGTCAGCCAGGCCTTGACCGCCTTGAGCTGGCCGAAGTCGACGACGAACCCGTTCTCGGTCCGCGCGCTGCTCTCGAACCAGATGCGGAAGCCGCGGCTGTACCCGTGCACGAGGGCGCAGTGGCCGCCGTGGCGCCAGCGCCGATGGGCGCAGGGGAACCCGTGATAGGTCTTGGATGAGCGGTAGACCTCGGCCACGAAACGCGCTCCGTCGATCGTTTCGGCCCTGGGTATCAGGCCGCGCGGGTGTTGTCACCCTTCGAAATGACGCCGGCGACACCCGAAAGGTATCGCCGGCGCGTCGCTCGCGGGCTGGCGTCTACCAGGGGCACTGCTGCTACCAGGGGCACTGCTGCAGGTAGGGCACCGTCGCCCGGTCGACGTTGTTGCGGTGGTCGCAGTCGGTCGCCGAGGGGTCTCCGCCGAGGCCCAGGTCGGGGTCGTACGCCATGCGGGCGCTGATGGTCGCCGCGGCGCGGCACTCGCCGAACTCGGGCTCGCCGTCGGGGCCGGCGTAGGACGGCAGCGGGATCCAGCCGCCGGTGGTGACCGACGCGCCGACGGGCACGTCCGTGATGTCGCCGTAGGTGTGCGCGCTGTAGTCGCCGACCGACAGCAGCACGCCGGCCCGCCCGGGCTCGGTGGCGAAGTCGGTGCGGCCGTCGTTGGTGACCTCGACGACGACCCAGCGCCAGCCGCCGTAGCCGTAGTCGCGGATGTCGACGACGGTCGGGGCGAGGTCGGCCTCGGCGCAGCGCAGGTCGAAGCCGTCGGGCGGGGTCACGACGATGTCGCCGGGCATCTGGAACTGCGCGGCGCCGACGGTCGGGGCGGCGAGGGCGGCGGCGGCGACGACGGTGCGGATGATGCGGTTCATGGTGTCTCTCCGGTGGTTCGAGGCGCTCGGTGGCGCCGTTTTTCTGGGTGTCTGCGTCGTTCGGGGGGATGTACCGGGCGCGGCCGGGCCGTTTTTTCTGCTGCGCTCTTTTTTTGTTTTTTCGTGCGCCCGGCGGCGCCGCGGCGGTGGCCCCCGGGCGGGGGCTGGGTCACAATCGGCTCATGTCGAAGCCCGCCGAAGAGCGCTCGCCCCCCGACACCTCCCCCGGCCAGCGGCCGGGCGGCCCGCCGGCATTCGAAGGCCGCCGCCGCGCCCGCCGGCTGGCGCTGGCGGTGCTCGGGCTGACCCACATCGCCGCCTTCGCCTCGTTCGGGGTGCAGCTCGAGGGGCTGGTGGGCGCCGAGGGCATCATGCCCGCCGCCGACTTCCTCGAGCGGGCCGGGCAATACTTCACCGGCCGCGGGGAGAGCCCGTGGGCCAACCTGCCGAGCCTGGCCTGGATCACCGGCGCGTCGGACGGGGTGATGACCGCCTTCTGTGTGCTCGGCGCGCTGTGCGGCGGGCTCCTGGTGGCCGGCGTCGTGCCGCGGCTGGCCCTGTTCGTCGCCTGGGCGCTCTACCTGTCGCTGCTGCCGCTGGGCTCGCCCTTCCTGTCGTATCAGTGGGACATCCTGCTGCTCGAGGTCAGCTTCGTCGGCCTGTTCTACGCCCCGCGCGGCTGGCGTCCGCGCCCGTCGACCGGCGAGGCGGAGCCGCCGGCGGCCGGCGTCTGGCTGATGCGGCTGGTGCTGTTCAAGCTCATGCTGATGTCGGGGGCGGTCAAGCTGACGAGCGGCGACCCGACCTGGCAGGATCTGACCGCGCTGGACTATCACTACTGGACCCAGCCCATCCCGCATCCGCTGGCATGGTTCGCCCACAACCTGCCCGATTGGACCCGCAGCTTCAGCGTGCTGGGCAATCACTTCGCCGAGCTGTTCGCCCCGTGGCTGGTGCTGTTCGCGCCGCGGGGCTGGCGGCTCTTCGCGTGGGGCGTCGGGATCGTGCTGATCATGGCCTGGGGCGTGGGCGATCTGGGCGCGGTGCACGTGCTGTGCGGCGGCCTCTTGACGGTGGCGCTGGGCTGGCGCGACCGTCATCGCTCCCGCTGGCCGGCGGCGCTGGTCTTCACCGGGCTCTTGCTGACGATCGCCGGCACGGGCAACTACGGCTTCTTCCACCTGCTGACCTTCGCGCTGGTGCTGACCCTGCTGCACGACGGCGACCTGAGCCGGCTGGTGGGCCGCCCGCTGGCGTGGGCCAGGGCCCGCGGGTGGGCCAACAACGTCGCGCCGCCGTCGAGCGAGGCGGGCCCGGCGGCGCCGCGCTGGCTGCGCCGGGTGACGCTCGCGGCGGCGGTGGTGATCGTGCCGCTGTCGGCGGCGCAGCTCGGGCTGCGGCTCGGCGGGGGCACGCTGCGCGCCTGGGAGCGGGGCGACGCCGAGCTGAGCGTGGTGCAGCGGCTGGCCTACGACAGCTCGAAGTGGGCCCGCGCGGCGCTCGATCCGGTGCGTCAGCTGCACTCGATCAACGGCTACGGGCTCTTCGCCCGCATGACCACCACCCGCTACGAGCTGATCGTCGAAGGCACCGACGACGGGCAGCGCTGGCGGGCCTATCGCTTCGTCTACAAGCCCGATACCCCCGACGCGCCGCTGCGCTTCGCCGGCCTGCACATGCCGCGGCTCGACTGGCAGATGTGGTTCGCCGCGCTGACCCCGCGCTGCCGGGGCAACTGGTCGGTGGCCTTCGTGCGGCGGCTGCTCGAGGGGTCGCCGGCGGTGAAGGCGCTGCTGGCCCACGACCCCTTCCCCGACGCGCCGCCGCGCGCGATCCGCATCCGGCGGGTCGATACCCGCTTCACCACGCCCGCGGAGCGGGAGGCCTCGGGTGATGTCTGGGCGTTCGACGAGGCGGGCACGTGGTGCCGACCGCTGACCACGGACGACTTCGCGGGGCGCTGAACGCAATAGACCGTCGACGGCATGAAACGGGGCGTATCGCCACACACTCCCATGAGGGCGCGCCGATGTGTTCGGCGTACCCGAAGCGGGGGAGCATGACCGACGACAGCCTCGAAGCATTCCTGGTCCGCCACACCGATCAGCTCGTCGCCCGCTGGGTGAAGGTGATCCGGCGGGAGAACCCGATCCTGCGCGATCTGCCGCAGCAGCTCGTCGTCGACGCGATGGCGCTGTTCATCGAGCAGGTGGCGCTGTCGCTGTCCGACGACGAGGTGCCCTGGGACTCGCGCATCGCCCGCTCCCACGGGGAGCACCGCCAGGGCATCGCCGTGGGGCTTCAGGGGCTGATCGCCGAGTACGGGCTGTTCTTGCAGGTGGTGCACCGGCTGATCGAAGAGCAGGGTCAGGCGCTGTCCGCCGAGCAGGCGATGGACCTCTCGCAGCGGGTCCTGGCGGGGGCGGCGGCGTCGGCCCACGCCTACGCCGAGCACGAGGCCCGCGAGCGGCGGCGGCGGGACGCCGAGCGCTTCGCGTTTCTGGCCCACGACCTGCGCAACCCGATGGCGGTCATCCGCATGGCGTGGAGCCTGCTCGAGCGGCGCGGTGATCTGCCCGAGAACGAGACGGTGCGCATGATCGATCGCGCGCTCGGCAGCATGGTCGACCGGCTCGAAGAGTCGCTCGCCGAGATGCAGGCCCGGGTGGATGGCCTCGACGATGCGCGGCGCCTGTGCACGATGCAGACGCTGGTCGATGGCGCGGTCGAAGAGGTGCGGCTCGACGCGCTGGGCAAGACCGTCGACCTGATCGTCGAGCCCTCGCCGACGGTGTGGCTCGAGGTCGACGAGAGCCTGATGCGGGCGGCGGCGATCAACATCATGCACAACGCGATCAAGCACACCCCCGGCGGCACCACGGTGCGGGTCTGGTGGGAGCACGTCGACGACGCGGCGAGCCTGCACGTCGCCGACGAGGGCAAAGGCATCGACCCCGAGACCGCCGAGCAGATCTACGAGGCGTTCAGCGTGGGGGCCGACGGCGCGGCCGGCTTCGGGCTGGGGCTGGCCATCGTGCAGCGGGCGGTGAGCGCCCACCAGGGGTCGGTGCACATGGAGAACCGGCCGCCGCCGGAGACGGGGTGCGTCTTCACGATCATCCTGCCGGCGGCCGAGCCGGACGGGCAGCCGACCTGAACCGAGGCGGGGGTTCCTTGCCCGTGCGCGGGTGCGCCTGCATGATGCCTGCATGAAGCGCCTCGGGCCCTATCACCTGCAGCGCGAGCTGGCCGTCGGTGGCATGGCCGAGGTCTATCTCGCCGAGCATCGGGCCCCGGCCGACGTGCGCCGCGACGTGGTCGTCAAGCGGGTGCTGCCGCAGTTCGTCGACGATCGCGATTTTCGCAATATGTTCCTCGACGAGGCCCGCCTGATGGCGGCGCTGGCCCACCCCTACATCGCGCAGGTCTACGACGTGGGGCTCGAGGGCGAGAACTGCTACCTGGTGATGGAGTACATCCGCGGCCCGACGGTGCGCGACCTGCTCGGCGCGGCGGCCGATCAGGGGCGGGCCGGGCTGCCGCGGCCGGCGGCGCTGGCCATCGGGCTGGCGGTGGCCGAGGCGCTGGACTACGTGCACGGGCGGATGGGCCCCGACGGGCAGCCGCTGGGCATCGTGCACCGCGACCTCAACCCGTCGAACGTGATGGTGGCCTACTCCGGCGGGGTCAAGCTGATCGACTTCGGCATCGCCAAGGCCGCCAGCCGCCTGCACCAGACCCGGGGGCACATCGTGCGCGGCACCCGGGGCTACATCGCGCCGGAGCAGATCGACCGCCGGGCGCCGCTCGACCACCGGGCCGACATCTTCGCGCTGGGCGTGCTGCTCTACGAGCTGTGTCTGGGCCGCAACCCGTACGGCGACTCGATGGACGCCCGCCAGCTCATGCGGGTGGTGCGGGGCAGCTATCGCCCGCCGCGCCATCGCGACCCGCGGTTCCCCGCGGCGCTCGATCGGCTGGTGCGCGGCTGCCTCGAGCCCGACCCGAGCGCGCGGCCGCCGACGATGCGCGCGGTGGCCGACGCGCTGGCGGCGCACATGCGCGAGACCGGCGAGAGCGCGACGCTGGCCGAGCTGGGCGATCTGGCGACGGCGATGGTGCCCGACGATCACGGCCCGCGCGCCATCCGCCGCCCCTCGCGCCAGACCCGCGAGCACCTCGACGAGGCGGCCGGGCTGGGTCCCGAGGAGCTCACCGAGCCCTCGCTGGTCATCGACATGGGCCCCGAGGGCGACGAGACCGACGAAGAGACGAAGCGCAACCGGGTGGTGACCGCGCCGCCCGACGAGGAGGACTCGACCCTCGAGGTGCGCCGCGACGCGCTGGTCTCCGACCCGCCGCGCCGGACCCGGGCGATGGCCTTCGACAGCGCGCCGCCTCCGCCGCCGATCCCCGGCCCGCCTGCGCCGCCGGTCCCCGGCCCGCCTGCGCCGAGCCCGCCCGCGCCGAGCCCGCCCGCGCCGAGCCCGCCGCCCCGCGACCCGCAGGTGCTGGTGCAGACCCAGACGATGGACGCTTTGTCGGTCGACGTGCGTAGAGCCGGTGGCGGGGCCCGACGCGGCGCGCCGGCGACGATCCAGGGCCAGCTGCCGCCGATGCCGCGGCGGCGGCGGCACAACCTGCTGCTGCTGGGCCTGCTGGCGGTGGTCCTGGGCCTGGCGTCGGCGCTGGTGGTGCTCTTCGTCACCCGCTGAGTGCGCCGTGCAGCCCCCATAGCTCACAAGGCGCACCCGATCGCGGTTTGAGTGTATCCTGTGCGAGCCCGGGTGACGGCGTCCGGGTCGAATCGAAGCCCCGGCCGGGGATACCACGGAGAACGGTGAGCGAAGACGGCCTCATCTGCCCGCTGTGCAGCCGCGCGCTGAGCGCCGCGGCGCCCGTCTGCCCCAACGACCACGGCCTCGAGATCAGGGGCGTGCCGGCGATCGAGGTCGAGCGCACCCCGCGCTCGAAGCGCCACCTGCTCGGCGTCACCATCTCCGAGACCTACGTCATCAACGGCTTCCTCGGCTCGGGCGGCTTCGGCGCGGTCTACAAGGCCCGCCAGACCAGCGTCGGCCGCGACGTCGCGCTCAAGCTCCTGACCACCGACGCGGTCAACGACCCGGCGGTCATCGAGCGCTTCCGCCGCGAGGCGCGCACCGCCGCGGCGCTGCTCGACCCCAACGTGGTGACCATCTTCGACTTCGGCGAGACCCGGCTGACCGAGCTGGCCGACGACCACGCGCTGTGGATCGCCATGGAGCTGGTGATCGGCCCCACGCTCAAGGCGGTGCTGCGCGCGGACGGCTGCCCCGGCCTCGAAGGCGCGGTGCTGACCGGGGTGAACATTCTGCGCGGGCTCAGCGCCGCCCACCGCATCGGCGTGGTGCACCGCGACCTCAAGCCGGGCAACGTGCTCATCGACGAGACCAAGGGGCGGCCGTACTTCGCCCGGCTCTTCGACTTCGGCATCGCCTCGCTGCAGGGCTCGGGCGGGCAGACGATGAGCGTGGGCGCCGGCGGGGTGCTCGGCACGCCCAAGTACATGGCCCCCGAGCAGTGGCGCGCGGCGCGCACGACGCCGGCCACCGACATCTACGCCTTCGGCGTCATGCTCGCCGAGATGCTGCTCGGCGAGCCGCCCATCCCCAAGATGGAGCTGGTGCAGATGGCCGCCGCCCACTGCCGCGGCCCGCGCCCGCGGGTGCAGTGGACCGCGCGCGGCGAGCCGGTGCCGCGGGCGCTGACCGAGTTCATCGAGATCTGCACCGCCATCGAGCGCGAAGACCGCTACGCGTCGGCCCCCGAAGCGCTGGAGGTGCTCGACGAGATCGCCGCCGCCTTCGACGGGCGGGGCTCCGGCCGGCCGCTGCCGGTGAGCGTCGGCCCGGGCTCGCTGCGGCCGGGCGGCTCCTCGGTCGGGATATCCTCCGGCGTCGACCCCTTCGACGACGGCTCGGGCAGCGGATCGGGCTCGTTCGACGCGCCGCCGCCGCCGAGCCCGGCCAACGCCGGGGTCATCGACATCTTCGACCCGGCGGCGTCGATCGACGTCTTCGACCCCGACCTGTCGGCCGACCCCATGGCGCCCGCCGGGCGCTCGGCGGAGATCCCGCCGCCGTTGGCCGGCGACGACGATACGCTGGTCGTCGAGAGCGTGGCCGAGCCGACGCCCGACCCGCCGCCGGAGCGCTCGGCGCGCAGCCTGCTGCTGCCGCCCGCCGCGGTGGGCGGCGGCCCCGCGATCCCGCCGCCGTTCGGCTCGATCGACGTCAGCGGCGCCGACCGCCGGCTCCGCGACCGCCGCTCGCTGCCCGGGGCGCGCCTCGGCGATCGAACGTCGCTGGGCGGGATCTCGGGCTCGGTCGATCCGGAGCCGGCGTCCCTGCCGCCGCTGGTCGACTTCGACTCGATCCCGCCCGCCGAGGCCTCGGGGCCGCCGCTCTCGGCGCCGCCGGCCCCGGCCGAGATCGACGACGCGCCCGCCGACTCCGAGCCGGCCTCCGACGGCACGGGCCGCGCGGCGCCGATCCGCCGAACGCTGCCGCCGGCCGGTCCGCCGACCGACGAAGACATCGCGCCGATCCCCGGGCAGCGCCCGTCGACCGCGCCGCCGGCCGTCGCGGCCCCCGAGATCGAAGAGCCGCCGCCGCAGCCCGGCCGATCGCTGTGGCCGCTGACGACCGCGGTGCTGGTGCTGATGCTGGTGCTGCTGGCGCTGCGGCTCACCGACGGCGGCGAGGCGGTCGAGCCCACGCCGGAGACGCCGACCGCGGCGTCGAATACCGAGCGCCCGGTCGAGCCGGCCGCGCCCGACGCGCCGGCGCTGACCGCGCGGGCGGCGCCCCCGACGATGCCTGCGCAGCCGACGCCGAAGGCCGCCGAGCCCCCCGAAGCCGCCGAGCCCCCGACGCCCGCCGAGAAACCCGAGGCCGTCGCGACGCCCAAAGCCCGGCCGACGGCGCCGCCGCAGCCCGCCGAGACGCCCGAGCCCGCACAGACGCCCGAGCCCGCACAGACGCCCGAGCCCGCCGAGAAGCCCGCGCCGAAGCCCGCGCCGAAGCCCGCGCCCGCCGGGCGCACGAGGCCCGCGCCGCCCGCGCCGAAACCCAAGCCTGAGCCCGTCGAGCCGCCCGAGCCCGCGCCCGTCGAGACGCCCAGGCCCGCGCCGCCCGAGCCGAAACCCAAGCCGCCCGAGCCGCCCGCGCCCGCCGTGAGGCCGGCGCCTGCTCCGCCGCCGGCGCCGACGCCTGCGGGCAACAGCGTCGCCGAGGCGACCTACGCCCGCGGTATCGACGCCATGCGGCGCGGTGCGTTCGCCACCGCCCAGCGGCTGTTGACCCAGGCGCTGGGCCAGGGCCTCGCCGGCGCCAAGGCCGCCGACGCCCGCCAGCGCATCGGCCAGCTCGCCGAGCAGGCGGTCCTGGAGGACGACTTCTGATGGCGCGGTACGTCTCCCCGCTGCTGGCGTTGGCCGTGGCCGGCGCGCCGCTGAGCCCCGCGCTGGCCCAGGCCCCCGCCGAGGCCTGCGTCGCCCGCGACCCGGTCACCGCCGAGATCAACGCCCGCGAGGGCATCCGGCTGGCCAAGGACGGGAACTTCGAGGCCGCCGAGGCCCTGTTCATGACCGCGACCGCCCTCGACCCGTGCGTGGCGAAGTATCCCTATCTGCTCGGTCGGGCCCACGACCGCCAGGACGACCTCCAGGCGGCGGCGACGGCCTACCAGAGCGTCATCGACCGCTTCCCGACGTCGGTGGAGTACACCAAGGCCCAGGGGGCGCTGATCAAGCTGCAGGTGCGGCTGAAGGCGCTCGAGGCGCAGGCCGCCGAAGAGAAGGCGGCCAAGGAAGAGGCCCGCCGGCAAGCCCAGGCCGACGCCGAACGCGAGGCCCGCGAGGCCGAGCAGAGGGCCCTCGCCGCAGAGGCCCGCCGGGTCGCCAAAGCGGCCCGCAAAGCCCGCGAGGCCGAGCGCATGCGCCTGACCAGCGGAGACCCGGGGATCGGCGGACAGTCCGACCCCGACGACATGCCCTGGGCCACGGTGGGCTGGTTGACCGCCGGCCTGGGGCTCGTCGCGCTCGGCGCGGGTATCGGCTTCTCGCTCGCCGCCCAGGACGCCGACGACGAGCTGGCCCTCGCCGCGACCCGGCCCGATCGGGCGCGCTACGACGACCTCGTCGACCAGCGCGAGACGTTCTCGACCATCGGCTACGCCGGCTACGGCGTCGGCGCCGCGCTGGTGCTCGGCGGCCTGACGCTGGTGCTCGTCGACGAGGCGCCGGCGCCCGCCGTCGCGCCCACCGAGGGCGGCGCCGTCGTCGGGCTCAGCGGGCGTTTCTGAGCCGGTAACCCACCGACCCGGGCCCCGGTGTAGTCTGGGCACCTCAACCGCTGCGAGGAGCGTCGATGCCCGGTCATCGGATCCGCCGGACATGCCTGCGAGCACAGGCTGTGCGAGCACAGGTTCTGCGCGCGCTGTGCGTCTTGTCGTTGGCCTTCTCCACCGGCTGCCCGCCATCCGGAGAGCCGCCGCCGTTCGACCCGCTCCTGCCCGATGCCGAGCCCGAAGACGCCCTCGACGGGGCGACGCCGCTGCCCGATGACGGGCCCGACGCCGAGCCCGATGGCGCCGTGGACGCCGAGCCCGACGGCGCACCCGACGGCGCCGTCGAGCCCGACCGCGGGCTGCCCCCGGGCTGCGTCGATCGGGACGCCGACGGCTATGTCGAAGACGACGGCTGCCCGCTGCCGCCCGGCGACTGCGCGCCCGACGACGGCGCGCGGGCGCCGGGCCGGGCCGATACCTGCGACGGGGTCGATACCGACTGCGACGAGACCATCGACGAAGACGCCGAGACGGGCGCGGCCTGCGAGACGGGCCGGCCGGGCATCTGCGCCGCCGGGCGTATCGCCTGCGTCGACGGCGCGTCGATCTGCGAGGCCGAGCAGCGGCCGGCGGTCGACCGGTGCGACGGCGTCGACAACGACTGCGACGGCCAGGTCGACGAGGAGCCGCCCCAGGTGGGCCGGCCCTGCGCGATCGACGGCGCGGTCGGTACCTGCGCCGCGGGCGTGCGGGTCTGCATCGCCGGCGCGCTCGACTGCGAGCCGACGCTGGCGGCGCCCGAGGCGTGCAACGGCCTCGACGACGACTGCGACGGCGAGACCGACGAAGACGCCGCCGGCGTGGGGGTCGACTGCGCGACCGCGCTGCCCGGCCTGTGCCGCTTCGGTGATACCGCGTGCGTCGGCGGCGCGCTGATCTGCCGCTCGCGCTTCGAGCCGGCGCCCGAGCGCTGCAACGGCCTCGACGACGACTGCAGCGGCGCGGTGGACGAGGGCTTCGACCTCGGCGCCCCGTGCACCATCGGCGCCGGGCGCTGCGCCGGCGACGGCGTGCGGGCGTGCAGCGCGGCGGGCGACGGGGTGGTGTGCGACGCCGAGGTCGAAGACGGCGAGCCCGAGACGTGCAACGGTGCCGACGACGACTGCGACGGTGATGTGGACGAAGGCTTCGGCCTGGGCGCCCCGTGCGCCGTCGGGGTGGGGGACTGCAGCGCCGAGGGCGTCATCGCCTGCCGCGACGGCGCGCCGGCCTGCGACGCCGTCGCGGGCGAACCGCTCGACGAGGCGTGCAACGACCGGGACGACGACTGCGACGGGCAGACTGACGAGGGCTTCCCGGTGGGCCTGGGCTGCCTCGACCGCAGCGGGCAATGCCCGGCCCCCGGCACGCTGATCTGCGGCGCCGACGGCGGGGTCGAGTGCGACGCGCCGCCGGTGCTGCCCGCCGACGAGATCTGCAACAGCGTCGACGACGACTGCGACGGGCAGACCGACGAGGGCTTCGCCGGCCTGGGCGACGCCTGCGCGGTCGGCGTGGGCGCCTGCCGCCGGGAGGGCGTGCAGGTCTGCGTCGACGAGGCGGTGGGCTGCAGCCTCGCGCCGGGCGCGCCGGCCCCCGAGGCGTGCGACGGCGTCGACGACGACTGCGACGGCCGGGTCGACAACCGGGCGCCCTGCCTGGGCCCGCCCACCGCAGTGGCCACCCTGCGCTTCGCCGCCGCCGACGACCCCGCCTGCCGCGACCTGGACGGCGACGGCGCGCCCGACCCCGGCGCCCCGGGCAACGCGTTCGCCGCGCTCGCCGACGCCTTCGGGCCGGCCCTCGCGGCGGACTTCGCCGCCGAGCGGCGGGTCCTGCTGGTGCGGGTGCCCGACGCCGCCGATCCGGCCGTCGATCCGGTGCGGGTCGAGCTGGTCGAAGGTCACCCCGCCGGCCCGGCGCCGCTGCTGCGCAGCCTGACCCCCGAGGGCCGGGGGCGGCACGCGATCCGCGGGGTGAACCGGGACGGCGAGCGCATCAACGGTGGCGCGCCGGGCAGCGTGCGCCTGCTCTCGCCGCTGTTCTACGACCGCGACCCGGCCTTCGAGACCGCGAGCGGCATCGTGCTGCAGCGCCCGCGGATCGCCGGCCGCATCCGCGCCGAGGGCGGCGGGCTGAGCTTCGACGGCCTGCGGTTGGTGGGCCTCGTCGATCGCTTCGACACCCAGCTCGACTACGACGAGGCGGCGGCCCGCTGCGTCGCCCTCGGGGCCGCAGCGCCGCCCGGCTGCGCGATCATGCGGGCGGTGACCCCGGTGCAGCTCGACCGGCTGCTGGTGGCCGACGTCGACCACGACCAGACCCCCGGCCCCGACGCGCTCAGCGCCTGCTTCGTGCTCGACGGCGTGGCCCGACCCGACGGGGCCAGCGTGCCCTACGGCGGCGGCCCCTGCCTCGCCGACTCCGACTGCTTCGCCAACCTCGCCTGTCGCCCGATGCCCACCGGCGCGCCGCCCGCCGGCGCCGCGCTCGCCGAGCGCTGTGGCGTGCCCGGCGCCGGCGGCGGGCAGATCGGCGACCCGTGCGCCGGCGACGACGACTGCACCGACGCGCTGTGCGTCGCCGCCACCGCTCGCGGCGGCACCTGCTCGGCGCTGTGCGCGGCCGACGGCGACTGCTTGTTGGGGCTGGTCTGCCGTGGGGTCGCCCGCGACGTCGAGGGGGCGACGACCCCCGGCGGCGCCTCGGCGGCGGTCTGCGTGCCGGTCGACGGATCGGGCCTGCGCTGCGGCAGCGACGACGACTGCCCCGACGCCGAGCTGTGCGGGGTCTGGATCGACGGGGCCGGTGTCGCCGGCGGGCCGGTCGCCGCCGCCGGGCGCTGCCAGACCCTCGACCCGGGCGGCGCGCCGCTCGGCGCCCGCTGCGCCGCGCCCTGGGACTGCGCCCACGGCAACGGCTGCGTGCCCGACCTCGAGGGCGTCTCCCGCTGCCTGCCGCCGTGCGACGGCGCCCGACAATGCGCCGCGGGCACGATCTGCGTCGAGCGCGCGGTGCTGCCGCCGGTGCGCCAGTTCGCCACGCTGGACCATGGTTTCTGCCTGCCCATACCGCCGGCGCAGGGCAGCGGCGGCCGGTGCGACGCCGACATCGACTGCCCCACCGGCGAGACCTGCACCCCGCGGGTCCTGGCCACCACCGGCGCCATCGAGCGCTACTGCGCCGCCGGGGCCGGCTTCGCCACGGTGGGCCAGCCGTGCGCGGCGGACGCCGACTGCGCCTCGGACCGTTGCGACGGCGGGCGCTGCTCGGGGCTGTGCGCCGCCGACGTCGACTGCGGCCCCTACATGGGCTGCGTCGAGGACGCCCTGCGCGACGATGACGACCGGGTGCTCGGCGGCCTGTGCCGCCCGGCGACGTTCGGCTGCGGCGACGACCGCGACTGCGCGGCCGATCCGGTCTGCGGCGACGCCCGCTGCGTCTGCGATACCGGCCGCTGCCGCATCGGCTGCCGGCCGCCCGACGGGGCCTGCGCCGGCGCCGACGATCGCTGCCAGCCCGACGGCGGCTGCGCCCCCTACTGCCGCGACGACGCCGACGAGCCCAACGACACCCCGCCCGCTGCCGCGCCGCTGGCGGTGAGCCCGCGCAGCCCGATCGCCGAGGTGCGCCGCAGCCTGTGCGCCGGCTCACCGGTCGACCACCTGCGCGTCGACGCCGCCGGCCGACGGGTCGAGGTACGCCTCGACCGCCGCCCGCAGCCGGGCATCGAGTTCGCGCTCGACCTCGTCGACGACGCAGGGCGACTGCTCGCCGCCGGCCAGCCCCTCGACCCGCTCGACGCGATCATCGCCGCGGTCGACGCGCCGGCGGGGCCGGTCATCGCTCGGGTGCGGGCCGCCGGGCTCGCCGATCGAGCCGAGTACCGCCTGCGCATCGAGCTGCAGGGCGACCCGTGCGCCGACCCGACCGAGCCGACGGTGGCCGATACGCCGATGCACGGGGTCGAGGTGCTCACCGACGCCGGCGCGGTCGCCGCCGACGCCGTCGAGGGCGTCGTCTGCCCGGCGGATATCGACTACGTGCCCGTCTGGCTCGACGCCCGCGACGCGCTCACCCTCGACCTCGCCGTGCCCGATCCGGCCGGCGACGGGGTGCAGCTGCGCCTGTGGGGCCCCGACGCGCCCGGCTTGCCCGGCGCCGCGCTGCGGGCCAGCCTGCTCGCCGGCGCCGGCGGGCGGATCGACTACGAGGCCCAGCCGATGAACTGCCCTATCGGCGGCGGGGTCTGCCGCCACCTGGGCGTCGACACCGCGCTGCCCTGCGTCAGCGACGCCGACTGCGCCGGCGCCCCCTATTTCATCGAGCTGCGCGGGGCCGACGGCGTCGACGGCGGGGCGTGGCGGCTGACCGCCACCGTCGATCGTTTGCGTCCGCGGGCGTGCGTGCCCGATCCGCTCGACCCCGATCACCGCGCCATCACCGCCGAGCGCCTCGCCGCCCGCGCGCCGGCCGCGTTCGCCGGCGACCCGCCCGCCCTCCGGCCCGACGTCGACCTCGAGCTGCCGCCGCTGCGGCTGTGCCCCGAGGCGCCCGACGGCGCGGGCGAAGACAGCGATCACTATCCGGCCCACGCCCGGGTCGGCGAGCGGCTGGTGGCCGACATCAGCCCGGGGGACGGCGTCGAGCTCGACGTGCGCTTCCTGGGGCCCGACGACGCCGGCGCGCCGCGGACCGTGCTGGGCACCGTGCCCGTCGACCGCGCCGGGCGCATCGGCTGGGATGTGCTCGAAGACGGCCCGCACGCCATCGAGATCGCCCGCGCCGCGGGCGCCGACGCGCTCGACTACGGCCTGACGCTGCGCCGGGAGACCGCCGCCAGCGACGATACCGGCTGCCTGGCGCCCGAGCCGCTGCTGCTCGGGCCGATGCCCACGGTCATCGAGACCACCACCGCCGGTCGCGCCGACTCGATCCGCCCGCTCGACTGCCCCGGCGGCGATGGCCCCGACCGGATCTTCGCGATCACCGCGCCCCCCGGACCGGCGCTGACCCTGGTGGCCACCGCCGAGGCGCTCGCCCCGGGCGTCGACCCGGCGCTGTCGGTGCGCAGCGACTGCGCGGTGCGCATCAGCGAGCGGGCGTGCAACGAAGACGACCCCGCCGCGCCCGACCCGACCGCCGCCGCCCGGCTCGAGGTCTCCATCGCCGGCGGGGCGACGCTGTACCTGGCGCTCGACAGCTTCGACGCCGCCGGCGCGGGGCCGGTGCGGCTGACGCTGCGGACCGAGTGAGCGGCCTCAGCCGATCTCGATGACCACCTTGCCCCGGGCCCGCTTCGTCTCGAGGTAGCGGTGGGCCTCGGCGATGTCGGCCAGGGGCAGGACCCGGTCGATCACCGGGCGCAGCATGCCCGCCTCGACGCGCGCGGTCAGATCGTCGAGGTCGTCGCGGTTGCTGCGCACGATCACCAGCCGCGCCGGGCCGGCGAGCGGCCCCGGCAGGCGCCCGCGCAGCTCGCCGAGCAGCGCCCGGCCGTCGGGCACCGTGGTGACGTAGACCGCCTGCGATGCCCCAGGGGCCGCCCGGCGCCGCTCTGGAGGCCGGATCGCTCTGCGGGCCTCGGACCACGGGCGATTGCCGAACACGTCGTAGAACGCGTCGTAGGGGCTCTGCGGGGCGAGCGGGTCGTCCGCGGTATAGTCGACGACCGCGTGGGCGCCCAGATCGCGCATGCGCTGGACGTTGCGCCCGCTGCACACCGCGATGACCTCGGCGCCCATCGCCGCGGCGAGCTGAACCGCGTAGCTGCCCACGCCGCCCGAGGCCCCGTTGATGCAGACCCGCATGCCCCGGCGCACGGCGAGCAGGTCGCGCAAGGCCTGCAGCGAGGTGAGCGCCGCCAGCGGGATCGCCGCCGCCTCGGTGAACGACAGCGAGGGCGGCATCGCGGCCAGCTCACCCAACGGCACCACCGCCTCGGCGGCGCAGGCGCCCTCCGACCAGCCCTGGATCATGCCGTAGACCCGCTGCCCGGCGTCGAATCCACCCGCCGCCTCGATCAGCTCGCCGGCGAAGTCGACCCCCGGGATGCGCGGCCAGCGCTCGCCGAACCAGCGCCCCGAGACCAGCTTGAGCTTGCCCCGGCGCAGTAGCACGTCCTTGGGGTTGAGCGCCGCCGCGCGCACCCGCACCCGGGCGCATCCGGCCCGCGGCGTCGGTCGCGGGGCGTCGTCGACGACCTGCAAGACCTCCGGCCCGCCGAAGCGGCGGTAGATCGCGGCCCTCATCGGGCGCGCCGCGGGCGGTCGCGGCCCGGGGAGGGCCGCTGGTCGATGGCTTCGAGGGTCGGTCGCAGGTCGTCGGCGCGCATGGCTCTGGGTACCGGCCCTGCGTTGCGCCCGCAAGGGCCCGCTGCGCGTTCGGTGACAATCTGCGCCGACGCCTGACAGCGACCGGGTCGGTGGTTATCCTCCGCGGCATGAAGCACGCTCTGCCGATCCTGCTCGCGCTCTCGACCATCGCCCTGCTCGCCGGCTGCGACGACCCGCCCTTCGAAACCCTGTGCGACGACCTGAACGCCTGCGCCTGCCCGGCGCCGCCGTGCACCGCCAGCGCGCCGCAGGTCTCGACGGCCGAGGTGGTCGTGCCGTCGGCGGCGATGCCCGCGGGCGTGGTCTCGCAGGCCGCCCACAACAACCTCGACATCGCGCTGCACGACGGGCGGCTGTTCTTCGTCTTCCGCACCGCGCCGAGCCACTTCGCCAGCCCCGAGACCCGGCTGTACGTCGTCAGCACCACCGACCACGTCGAGTGGCGCTTCGAAGGCGTCTTCCACGAGGGCCGCGACCTGCGCGAGCCGCGGTTCCTGTCGCTCGACGGCACGCTGTTCCTCTTCTACGCCCGCCTCGGCGAGAGCAGCATCGACTTCGAACCGGGCGGCGCGGTGCTGGTGACCTACACCGGGCCCGGCGACTGGTCCGAGCCGCTCGACGCCTTCCCCGCGGGCTTCATCCCGTGGCGCATCGAGCGCCGCGGCGCCGAGGCGTGGCTCATCGGCTACACCGGCGGCGAAGACATCTACAGCAGCGACGAGAGCGCGCTGGCGGTGGCGTGGTTCAAGTCGACCGACGGCGTCAACTGGCTGCCGGCGGTCAATACCGACGACGGCGGCGTGGTGCTGCGCGGCGGCATCTCCGAGACCGGCTTGGCCTTCACGTCCGACGGCGGCGTCGTCGCGGTCGGGCGCAACGAGGCGGGGGACGAGGTCACCGGCGAGATCCGCTTCGGCAGCCGCATCTGCCGGGCCGAGGCCGGCGCGCTCGGCGACTGGACCTGCAATGACGACCCGCGCAAGTACGACTCGCCGCTCGTCTTCCGCCACGGCGAGACGATCTACCTCGTCGGCCGGCGCAACGTCACCGAGGACGGGCGCTTCGACCTGGGCGGCGAGGGCTCGCTGGTGGGCCGGCGGCTGCGCTATCTGGCCGACTATTGGGTCCAGCCCAAGCGCTGCGCGCTGTGGACCGTCGACCGCGAGACCTTGACGGTGAGCCATGTGCTCGACCTGCCCTCCGCCGGCGATACCTGCTTCGCCAGCGTGGTGCAGCTCGACGCGCACCAGTACCTGCTCTACGACTACACCTCGCCGCTCGACGACCCCGATCGGGTCTGGATGGACGGCCAGAACGGCGAGACGTCGATCCACCGGATGACGCTGGTCCTGCCCTGAGCCGCGCTATTCGGCGGGCGGCGGCTGGGGCTTTTGGGGCGCGGGCTGCTGGGGCGCGGGCTTCTGGGCCTTCGGCTTCGGCGTCTTCGGCTTCGGCGGCCGCCGCTTCTTCTCCGGCTCGTCCATGCGCCGCCCCGCCGGGCCGTTGCCCTCGTCGGCCCAGGTGAACAAGAGCCCGCGCAGCGCCGCGGCGTCTCTCGGGCGGCTCTCGGCCAGGTTGCGGGTCTCGCCCGGGTCGGCCTCGAGGTCGTAGAGCTCCTCTTCGCCGGTGTCCATGCGCCGGATGAGCTTCAGCGGCCAGCGCTGCACCGCGCCCAGCACCGGCGAGGGCGGGTAGAGCACCCGCGCCCCGAAGAAGAGCGGCCGCGGCGCTTTGGGCCGCATGCCGTCGATCAGCCCCCACAGGCTGTGGCCGCGGGCGCGCTCGAGCTTGACCCCGCCGGCTTTGGCCAGGGTCACCCCCAGATCGAGCAGGTCGACCGGCACGTCGATGCGCTGTCCGGCGGGCACCCGGCCGGGCCCGTGCAGCACCAGCGGCACCTTGACCACCTCGTCGTGCAGGTTGTTGCCGTGGGCGTGCCAGCCGTGCTCGCCGAACGCCTCGCCGTGATCGGCGGTGATCGCCAGCAGCACCGGGCGGTCTTTGCCGATGATCGCCAGCCGGTCGAGCAGCGGCGCGAGGTCGCGGTCCATGCGCTCGAGCTCGCCGCGGTAGCGCTCGTAGGCGGTCTTGCCCTTTCGCTTCGCGCCGGTGCGGCTGTACGGCTTGTGGCCGCCGTCGACGTGCACGTAGAGGAACAGCGGATAGGGGTGGTCGTCGGCCAGCAGATCGAGCGCGTCCTCGACCGCCAGCGGCTCGGTGCGGCCCTTCGCCGCGCGCACCCGGCCCTTGCGGCCGAAGTTGACGTAGTGGGTGAAGCCCCGCTCGAGGCCGTGCAGCCGGCCGGCGATGAACGGCGGCAGCACCGCGGCGTTGCGGTAGTCGCGGCTGCCGAGGGCCTCGGCGAGCAGCGGCGTATCCGGCCCGAGATAGTAGTGCCCCATGCGCTCGCCGTAGGCGGTATGCCCCACCCAGACCCCGGCCAGCAGCGCCGGGATCGCCAGCCGGGTCGACGACGCCGGGCTGTAGGCCCGGGTGAAGGTGGTGCCCTGCTTCTGCACCGCCGTCAGGTTGGGCATCAGGTCGTCGGCCTCGCCGAAGTGGTCGGCGCGCACGCTGTCGAGCACCAGCAGCACGATGAACGGGCGCTCGATGGTCTTGCGCGCGGCGTAGACCGGCTGGCGGGTGCGCGGCAGCCGCGGGCGCTTGAGCGCCGGGCGCACGTCTCCGCCGCGGCAGTTCTCGTCGACCCCGTTGCCCGGCTCCTCGTAGGCGGCGGGGTTGATCGCCGGGTCGTCGTCATCGCAGTCGGCCCCGCCGAAGCGATCGCCGAAGCCGTCGCCGTCGTCGTCCGACCAGGCCTCCAGCGGCGCGATCACCGTGCCCAGGGCCAGACCGAACGGCGCCGGCCCGCGGATCGCCGAGGCCGGCGCGCCCGCGCCGCCGACGAGCCCCACCAGCAGCGCCAGCGGACCGAGCAGCGCGGCCAGCGCGCCGAGGCGCCGCAGCGGACGCCAGCCGAGCACCAGCAGGCCCAGCCCGAGCAGCGGCACCGGCGCCCAGCGCGGCTCGATCGACGCCACCACCCCCGCCGCCGCGAGCACGACGCCGATGAAGCCCGCCGGCAGGAGCCCGCGGGGCAGCGGCGGCACCCGAGCGCCGATCGCCTGGATCGCCGCGGTGACCGCCGGCAGCAGCCCCAGCGCGAGCCCGAGGCACAGCCCGGTCACCGCGACGGTCATCAGCGGGCGCAAGCCGGGGGCCACCTGCGTCACGGCCGGCAGACCGAAGCCCACCGCCAGCAGGCCGCCCAGCCCGGCGCACAGCGCCCCGGCGACCAGCAGCGCGGGCTTCGGCCGCAGCGGCGGGCCGGCCGCGCCGACGATCCACGGCAGCCCGACCACCGTCGCGGCCGCCCACCACAGGCCCCAGCACAGCAGCAGGTTCAGCGCGCCCGCGCCCACGTCGGGGCTGTGCGCCGCCACGCGCGCGCCCTCCACAATGCCCGCAAACAGGCCTGCGAGCCCCGCTGCGGCCAGCGCGACCCCGACCCGCTGTCGGGCGGCCGTCGTCGTCATTCGGGCCCCCGGGCGGCGCCTGCGGGCGCGGGGGGCGTATCTGCGGGGGGCTCGGCGGCCGCGCGGCCGTCGTGCGGGCCTGCGGGCTCGACCGCCGGGCCGGTGCGCACGTCGGGCACCGCCTTGGCCAGCCGGTGCGGGCCGAAGACGACCCGGTCTCTCTCGAGCACCGTCAGCATGACCTGGGTATAGCGCACCGGCGTCGGCCGAAAACGCACCATGCGCAGGTCTTCGACGACCTGACCCGGCTGCCAGTCGCGGCTGCGGTAGAGCCCGAGCAGCGGCCGATACTGCTTGCGCTTGAGCTGGCGCCCCGACTCGTCGAGGTAGTCGTGGCGCAGCACGAGGTCGGGCTGCGGCCCGTCGACGCGGAAGTATGTGCGCAGCAGCGGCATGCGCCGATCGATCCACGGCGCCGCTTCGAGGTGCGCTCCGAGCAGGGTCAGGCCCTCGCGGATGGGCTGCGGCTCGCCGGGCAGCGCGGGGGCGAAGGTCGAGACGTGGCGGGCGAGCAGGCGGGCCCGGTGGTTGCGCCGCCGACGCTTCAGCTCGGCGGTGAACAGGGCCGCGGCCTCGGCGTAGCGCGCCGGCGCGCTGTAGCGCAGGTTGTCCTTCTCGGCGGGGTCCGTGGCCAGGTCGTAATAGCGGGCGCCGCGGCCCTCGACGCCGTTCATGTCGGCGATCAGCTTCTCGGTACCGCGGATCATGGCCATCTTGCGGGCGCCGAAGCGGTCGACCCCGCGGATGCAGTCGACGAAGACCGCCCGCGCCATGTCTTCGGGCGCGCCGTTCATCACCGGCGCCAGGCTGCGGGTGTGGTGGCCGTCGAGCCCCGGGCTGCGGCCGGGCGGCAGGCCCGTGAGGTGGGCGATGGTCGGGGCGACGTCGATCACGCTCACCGGCGCCTGCAGCCGCCGCGGCGCCAGCCCCGGCACGTGGATCACCAGCGGCACCCGCACGCTCTCTTCGTAGAGCTGCTTGCCGTGGTACTTGCGCCCGTGCTCGCCGAACTCCTCGCCGTGGTCGGAGGTCACGACGACGATGGTCGAGTCGGTCAGCCGCCGCGATTCGAGGGCCTCGATCATGCGGCCCACCAGCGCGTCGGCGGCGGCGATCTCGCCGTCGTAGCGATCGACGGGCGCGTCGCCGAAGTCGAAGCCGGGCTGCTCGCGATACGGCTCGTGGGGCTCGAGCAGGTGCACCCACATCGCCCACGGGCGCGCGGAGGGCGCGCCGTCGAGGGCCTCCTCGAAGCCGTCGACCAGCGCCGCCGACGAGACGTCCTTGAGGCCCAGCGAGGGGTAGCCCACGTAGCGGTCGAAGCCGGCGTCGAGCCCGAACCACATGCCGCGGCGCAGCTGGTCGGCGTTGTGGGCCTCGGTGTGCCAGCCGGCCGCGCGCAGCCGCTCGAAGATCTGACCGTTGTTCGGCTGCAGCCAGACGTAATCGCCGGCGTGGGCCAGATCGACATCGCCGATCATGCGCCCGGTGAACATGCTCTGCGGGAACCAGCGGGTGGCGTTGACCGGGGTATACGCCCGCTCGAAGACCGCCGAGCGCGCGCCGAGCGCGTCGAGATGCGGCGAGGTCGCGCGGGGGTAGCCGTGCAGCGACAGGTGGTCGGCGCGCACGGTGTCGATGGTGATGACCAGGATGTTCCACCGCCGCTGCAGCGCGGCGGGCAGCGGGCCGCGCGCCACCGGCGGGCCCTCGTCGACGTGGTCGGCGGCCGGCGTATGGCCCGCGTCGGCGGCGGTCTCGTCGATCGCCTCGGCCATCGGCGCGTCGTCCGGCTCGAGGGTCGCCTCGTCGGGCGGCACGATCAGGCCCGCCAGCGGACCGCTGATCCCGTAGGCGTCGACCAGCGCGGCCTCGACGGCGGGGCGCTCGCGGACCATCCAGGCGGCGACCAGCGTCAGACCCAGGCCCGTCACCAGCACGCCGGCGAAGACCACGCGGCGGCGCGGCAACAGCCGGGCGGCCAGCAGCGCGATGCCCAGCGCGAGCAGCAGCAGCCGCGGTCGGGCGGGCACGTCCTTGGCCACGGCGAAGATCGGCGGCAGCAGGGCCAGCGCGGCCAGCGCGAGGCCGCCGAGCAGCGCCAGCGCGGTCGTCAGCGGGTGCGCCAGCCGGTCGAGCAGCCGGCGCAGCGGGCCGAAGAGCACCGTGCCCAGCGCCAGCCCGGCGAGCGCGACGGCGGCGCCCATCGCGGCGGTGAGCGGGGCGATGAGCGCCGGGTCGCGCACCGCGTCGACCGCGAAGGCGGCCGCCGACCCGGTCATCAGGCGCACGGCGAGCACCGCGCCGCCCGCCAGCAGCGCCACCGCGAGCGCGGCCGAGCGCCGCTGCGGGTCGCGCGCGGCGACCAGCGGCGGGCTGCGCCACGCCAGCTCGAGCGCCACCAACGCCGCGAAGACCGCCGGCGTCGCCAGCCCCCATAGCCCGACGGCGGCGACGGCCGCTACGCCGCCGATGCCCATCGCCTCGACGAGCCCGGCGAGCAGACAGCCGACGACGGCCGCTGTGGCGAGGCGCATCAACGGCGACCTGCCGGCGACGGGCGATCGGATCGGTGGGAGGGTCGCGTGCGCACGGGCGGCGAGTATGTCCGACGGCCCCGGTCGACTCAAGGTCACGCCGCGGTGTCGGCCCGGTGTCGCCGCGCCCGCGCGCTCGGCGTCTGAGCGAGAGCGCCAACGGGCGTCGCAATGACCCGGCGAACGCGGCGCCCGACGCTGTCGGCTCAGCCTCGACGGCGGCCGAAGACCGCGAGCGCCAGCAGCAGCGACCCCCAGAGCCCGCCCGCGGGCGCGCCGCCCGGCTGAGCCCGGCATCCGGCGATCGGCTCGAAGTCGACCGGCAGCGCCTCGCCGTCCGCGGCGCCGTGCTCGCCCGCGCCGTGCTCGCCCGCGCCCTGTTCATCGGCGGCCTCGGCGCCGGCTGGCGCGTCCGGCGACGTCGGATCACGGCCGACGTCCAGCTCGGCCCCGTCGAGCCAGCCGTCGCCGTCCGTATCGTCCACGTACGGATCGGTGCCGAGGGCCACCTCGTGGCGGTTGTCGATGCCGTCGTCGTCGAGGTCGCGATACTCGGGCGGGTCGATCGGGTCCACGCCGCCGGCGTCCGGGTCGACGTCGTCGCAGATGCCGTCCAGATCGCCATCGCCGATCTGCAGTTCGAAGCACAGCACGAGCGCGGCGCCGAGCAGCTCGCGGCGCTCGGCGTCGTCGTCGTGGATCGGATCGGCGTCGTCGCAGATGCCATCCAGATCGGCGTCGCCGATCCGCAGCTCGATGCAGAGCTGGATCGCCGCGGCCAGCAGCGCCCGATCGTCTCCGTCGCCCGGCTCGCCGCCGTCGGGCTCGTCGCAGACGCCGTCGAGGTCGGCGTCGCCCAGCTCGGCCTCGAAGCACAGCACCAGGTCGGCCCCGAGCAGCTCGCGGCGCTCTGCGTCGTCGTCATGCACCGGGTCGACGTCGTCGCAGACACCGTCGAGGTCTGCGTCGCCCGCGCCCAGCGCGATGCACGCTTGGATGGCCGCTGCCAGCGCGGCCCGCAGCTCGGCGGGGTCTTCACAAGCGTCGCCGACGCCGTCGCCGTCCGTATCGGCCTGCAAGGGATCGATGTCATCCGGGCAGACATCGTCCGGGTCGCAGATGCCGTCGCCGTCCCGGTCGCCGCCCGACAATACGCAGAGATCGCCGATCTGAGCGCCGGCGGGGGATGCGAAGAACGCGGCGGCGAGCACCGCGGTGATGAGAGGTATGTGCCTGTTGAGAGCAAAGCTCGACTGAGTCATGTCATGGCCCTGGCATGCGTCCGAAGGGCGACTGGGTCACCCATGGCGCACGTATGTCACTCACCGGTATCGGCGGTGATCAATGGTGTTTTGGTTCAGCCTGAATAAGATAACATCGGATACAAGCCCGACTCGGGTGATACAGTAGGAAAATTGTACCACGATTGCAAGCAGGGCTCTCCCGGACCCCACGGGCGACCGCACTTTCGGAAAAAATCAGCGGCGAGCCCGCGCGCGGGCTGTCACAAAACCGCCGGACGCGTCCCAGCATGCATGACATGCATACCATCGCCCGTCGCGCTGCCTCGCGAGCATGTTACTCCTGGGTAGCGCGCCTGCGGGGTGTCGCTCCATGGCTCGGCAGGCTGTCAGAGCACCGAACGCAGCCGCAGCGTCTCGCCGACCGCCGGCGGTTCGAACGCCCGGGTCTCGAGCGCGCCCAGCGGGCCGCCTTCGACCGGCGCCACCACCAGCCAGCGCAGGCCGGGGTCGGCCAGCGGTACGCGGAAGTGGAACGCCGCGCGGGCGGGGCGGCCGTCGGCGGTGACCGCCAGCACCTCGACCGCGACGTCAGGCAATTCGATACGATCGCCGACGGTAAAGGGCTCGGCGGGGCGGCGGTGGATCCGGTCGAGGTCGATGGCCATATAGCCACGGTCGGGCTCGACGACGAGCGTATCGTCGTCGAGGCGGGTGACGGCGGCGCCGTCGAACATCGAGGTCAGCACGACGCTGCGCCGCGGGGCGGGCTCGCCGGCGATGCGCCGCATGAGCGTCGTGTAGTGGGTCCGGTGAAACGTGCCGGCGACGTAGACGAAGGTCTGCTGCGGCACGGCCGCGTCCCGCGGGGCCTGGGCCAGCCCGCCGGTATTGGCCGCCGACGCCGGGCCCAGCGTCGCCGCGCGGGCCAGCCCGAAGAGCGCCGCGACGGGCAGACACAGCACCAGCAGCGCGGTGCGCCCGCGCCGACGGGCGGGCCGCTCCAGCTGCGCCGCGGCCAGCAGACCCACCAGCCCGGCGAAGCCCGGGCCGGCGAAGAGCACCAGCCGGTCCATGGGCATCGTCGCGGTGAACGGCAGCAGCGCCAGCACCAGCCCCAGGGCCCAGAAGCGCGCCAGCGGTTCGGTCCGCAGCAGGCGACCGAAGATCAGCGCGAAGAGCGCGGCGACCGCCAGCCCGAGACCGATGAAGGCGGCGTGCAGGGCCGGGGTGCCGAAGGCCCACAGGTCGACGGGGATCGGCAGCCAGCGGGCGCCGAACAGCGCCGGCAGATGGGACGCGACGGCGGCGATGAAGTCGGGCAGGTCGGTCGCCGGGTCGTGGTAGATGCCGCCGTGCATCGCGCCGAAGCCGGCCTGCACGTAGAGCACCCGCCAGACGATGACCACCACGGCATAGGGCGCCAGCGCCGCCAGCCGCCGACGCCAAGGCCCCTGCTCGACGCAGACCTGCCAGGCGAAGATGTAGCCGATGATGCCCAGGGTCGCCTCGCTGGCGAAGAGGCCGACGATCACCAGCCCCGCCGGCGCGAACCGCCGGTCGCCGCCCCGGGCCCGCAGATGGGCCGCCAGCGCCAGGCCGCCGATCACGAAGGCGATGAGCGTATTGCGCCCGGCCAGCCAGCCGACGGTCAGCGCGTGCGGCGTGGCGACCGCGAACGCCAGGGCGCCCACCGCGGTGGCCAGCGTGCGCGGTCCGTGCAGCCGGGCCAGCAGCCGCCCGACCACCGCCACCGTCAGGCCGTACCACAGCACGCTGTGCAGGTGCTGCAGCGCCGCGCTGTGGGGCCAGAGCCGATAGTCGAGCCAGTGGGTCGCCGCGGCCAGCGGGCGGAAGAAGGTCATCTTCAGCTCGGGGGCGGCCCACCACGGGTGGTGCCCCGCCGCGAGCAGGGTCGGGTTCAGGTCGGGGCGGGCGAAGGTGTAGAGATCCCACCACGGCGCGGGCGTCCACGGGCTGTCGATGCCGAGCAGCTTCGCCCGGACGAGCACGTCGTCCATGAACCAGCCGGCGCCGATCGTCGGCAGGACGACCAGCAGACCGCAGGCGACGGCGAACAGCGGGTGGCGGGGCAGGCGTTCGAGCGGCGCCATACGAGGGCTCCGGCGGAGGGCGTCGCAGCGAAATGCGCGCGGCAGTCGCCGCGGCCGCAGTCGCCGGGCGCCGCGTCAGCTGCGGGAGACCATCACCACCATGAAGCCGCCGAGGTGGCGGGTCACCGGCGCGTCGCGGGCGATCGCCTCGGCGTAGGCCAGCGCCGGCCCGAGCACCGGCACCTTGTGCGCCTGGGCGAACGGGGTGAAGACCCGCACCCCGCGCACGCCGTCGATGCGCAGCTCCGGCGGCAGGTAGCCCTCGACGTCGCGGATGTTGTCGTAGCGGGTATAGACCTGATCGTCGGTGGTCGTCGCGCTGATGGCGTGCGGCTTCTTGAGCCGCTTGATCACGTAGCGCAGCGAGCGCGTATTGTAGAACTCGAGCGCCGCTCGGCCGCCGGGCCGCAGCACCCGGGCCACCTCGCGCATCGCCGCGTGGATGTCCTGCACATGGGCCAGCACCTTGAACGAGTAGACCGTATCGAAGCTGCCGTCGTCGAAGGGCAGCGCGGTGGCGCTGCCTTCGACCACCTCCAGCCCGCGGGCGCGGGCCTTCTCGAGCATGCCCGGGCTGATGTCGAGCCCCACCGCCCGGCGGGCGAGCGGCGCGATCTCCTTGAGGATCATGCCGGTGCCGCAGCCCACCTCGAGCACGTCGCGATCGGCGCACAGCGGCCTGGCGATGCCCACCTGCAGCCGGTCGAGCATCGCGTGGTAGCCGTGGTGCCGCTCGTTCTCGTACCAGTCGGCGAAGTCGTCGTAGTAGGAGGCGTTGTCTTTCATGGCCGCGGATATTGCGTGGCGGGGCACGCCATGGCAAGCGCCGGCCGGCGCGATATGGAATTTTTCGACGCGAATCGATCTTCTCCCGGTATCGGCCGTGGGCGAGGCAAACGCGACGAGATCTGTTAGCCTGAGCCCCCTGCCCCGAGGACCGATGAGCGACGACAGCCAGCACAAGCCGCCTCTCGCCCCCGAGAAGGCGCCCCGCGTCTCGGGGCTGAGCGCGCTGCACGGCGAGCTCGCCGAGCCGATGATCGAGTTCCCCTCCGAGCCGCCGCCCCCCGTCGCGCCGCCGCCGATGGTCGACTTCGGCAGCGAGCCGCCGCCGCCCGACGACGAGCACGCGATCATGCGCGGCGAGGACTTCGGCCGCTGGGCCGAGCCCGAGGCGCCCAAGCGCTCGATCGACACCATGGTCGGCAAGGTGGTCGACGGGCGTTACGAGATCAAAGGCATGATCGGTCGCGGCGGCATGGGCGCGGTCTTCGAGGCGTGGCAGCCCTCGGTGCAGCGCACCGTCGCCCTCAAGGTGCTGCTGCGGGAGTTCGCCGAGAACGAGACGGTCATCAAGCGCTTCCACAAAGAAGCGCTCGCCGCCAGCCGGCTGCAGCACCCCAATACCATCTCGGTCTACGACTTCGGCCAGACCGACGACGGCGTCCTCTTCATCGCGATGGAGTACCTGCGCGGGGTCGACCTCTCGCGGGTGCTCGACGAGGGGCCGATGCCCGTCGACCGGGCGCTGGCCATCATGCGCCAGGTCTGCAAGTCGCTCTCCGAGGCCCACAAGGCGGGGGTCATCCACCGCGACCTCAAGCCGGACAACGTCTTCCTCACCGACGTCGAGGGGGAGGACGACTTCGTCAAGGTGCTCGACTTCGGCGTGGCCAAGCTCAAGGAGGGCGACGGCCACGAGCGCACGCTGACCCAGGCCGGCACCATGTTCGGCACGCCGAAGTACATGTCGCCCGAGCAGACCCGCTCGACGCAGATCGACGCCCGCAGCGACATCTACAGCCTCGGCGTGATCCTCTACGAGATGCTGCTCGGCGAGCCGCCGTTCGTCAGCGACAACCCGCTGTCGATCCTCATCGCGCACGTCAACGAGCAGCCCGCGCCCTTCGCCCACCGCCAGCCCGACCTCGACCTGCACCCGGCGGTCGAGGCGGTGGTCTTCCAGGCGCTGTCGAAGGACCGCGAAGAGCGACAGGCCAGCGTCGACGCGCTGCTCGACCAGATCGAAGCCCTCGCCGAGCTGCGGGCCGGCGCCCCGTTCGCGACGCTCGCCGACCGGCTGCCCGACCCGGCCGCCTTCGGCCTCGGCGTGCCCGCCGAAGCGCCGCCGCTGCGCATCACCGACGTGGCTGACGTGGTGCTCGACGGCCCGCCGCCGCGGGAGGAGCGCAAGGCGCCGGTGGTGCCCATCGTGCTCGCCGCCGTCGCGGTCACCGCGGTGCTCTTCGTCGTCTTCGGCATGCGCGGCGACCCGCCGACGCCGCCGCCCGACAACGGCGCCGAGAAGGCGGGAATGACGACGCAGGTCGAGCCGCCCGAGCCGCCGCCGCCCGAGCCCATCGTCGACGCCGCCGCGCCCGAGCCGGTCTCGTTCGAGTTCTCGATCAAGACCACGCCGGGCGATCTGGTCTTCGAGCGGGTCGAGGGCGACATGGCCCGGCCGATCGAGCTGGCCGGGCGGGCCCTCGACGGCAGCGCGGTGCGGATCCGCCTCGACAGCAAGACCACGCTGCGCATCAGCAAGAAGGGCTATGAGCCGCAGACGCTCGAGCTCGACCCCGAGGCGCCGGGCGAGGGGCAGATCGAGGTCACCCTCGAGAAGAAAGAGGTCGAGAAGGCCGCGCCGCGGACCGAGCGCCCCATCGCGCGCCGCAAGCCGCAGCCGCGTGACCCGCCGCCGCGGGAGCAACCCGCGCCCAACGTCGGCGCGGGCATACCCGCCGAGCCCCCGCCCCCGCCGCCGCCACAGCCCGAGCCGGAGGCCGAGCCGGTGCCCATCGAGCTGATGCCCTGAGCCGGGCCTGCCCGCCCCCGGAGATCGCCCGCAACCGTGAAGCCCGTCACAGCCCGATTCGTGAGCGCCGCCCTGGCGGTGGTCGAGCCGCTGTTCGACGGCCGCCCGGCCATCGCCCGCCGCCGGGCGCGCGCGCTGGTCGAAGGCGGCGAGCCGGAGCGGGCCATCCTCTACTGCCACCGCCAGCTCGCCCGCCACCCCGACGACCCCTGGCTGCACTTTCACGCCGGGCGGGCGGCGCAGGCCCGCGAGCTGCGCAAGCAGGCCCGGGTGCGCTTCGCCCACGCCGCCGCGCTCGAGCCCGACGAGCCCACCTTCCGCTTCGCGCTGGGCTACGCGCTGCGCCATGACGGCCACCTCGGCGCCGCCGCCCGCGAGTACCGCCACGCCTTGCGCCGGGCCCCCGACGAGCCGCGCATCCTCTTCAACCTCGGCGTCGTCGAGCGCGAGCGCGACCGGCTCGACATCGCCCAGCGCTGCTTCGAGAAGGTCGCCGACCGCTGGCCGCGGGACGCGCGGGCCCACTACACGCTCGGGGTCTGCGCCTTCGAGCGCAAAGACTTCCCCACCGCGAAGCGCGCGCTGGCCCGGGCCCTCGAGATCGACCGCCGGCACCACAAGGCGCTCTACCAGCGCGGGCTGCTCGCCCTCGACGACGGCCGCCCCGCCGACGGCGTCGCCGACCTGCAGAAGGTCTTGAGCATTCGCGGCGACTACGGCCCGGCCCACTACGCGCTCGGCCGGGCGATGCTCGATCAGGCGCCGACCCGCGCGCGGCACCACTTCCACGAGGCGCTCGTCGGCCGGCCGCCGGTGCTGCGGGCCCACCTCGACCTGGGGCGGCTCTTCGAGAAGACCGGCGAGCTCGAGCGGGCCCGCGCCGAGTACGCGCTCTACGCCCGCCATCACCCCGGCAAGCGCGAGGCGTGGATCGAGAAGCGCATGGCCGACATCGACCGCCGCCTCGCCGCCGCCCGCGCCGCCCCGCGCCCCGCCGCGTCCGATTGGCCCGGCGCGCTGCCGCCCGACGGGGCGCCATGAGCCCGCAGCCCGAAGACGGCGTGCGCCGGGTCACGCTCACCCGCGACGGCCAGCGCACGACGGATCGGCTGGTGGTCGAAGAGCCTCTGGAGATCCGGGTCGACGACCGCCCGCTGGCGGTGCTGATGCGCACCCCCGGCGCCGACCCCGCCGAAGACCTGGACCTGGTCGCCGGCTTTCTGGCCACCGAGGGCGTCATCGACGGCCCCGACGACCTCGCGGGCATGGCCCACTGCGCCGACCCGCGCCGCCCCGCCCGGCAGAACGTGGTCATGGTGCGCCTCGCCGCCGGGGTGCGCGCCGCCGCCGAGCGCTTCGAGCGCGCCCGCCGCGACCTCTACGCCGCCTCGAGCTGCGGGCTGTGCGGCAAGGCCAGCATCGACCGGGTGATGCTCGACGCGCCGCCGCTCGAACAGACCGTCGGGCTCGCCGAGGCCCTGGTGCCGACGCTGCCCCCGAAGCTGCGCGCCCGCCAGCGCCGCTTCGCCGCCACGGGCGGACTGCACGGCGCCGGCCTCTTCACGACCGACGGCGAGCTGCTGGCCATCGCCGAAGACGTCGGCCGGCACAACGCGGTGGACAAAGTCATCGGCGCCCGCCTGCGCGCCGACCGCTACCCGCTCGACGGCCTCGCGCTGGTGGTCAGCAGCCGGGCGGGCTTCGAGATCGTGCAGAAGGCGCTGATGGCCCGCGTCGGCGCGGTGGTCGCGGTGGGCGCGGCGAGCACGCTGGCCCACGAGCTGGCCGCCGCCGGTCGGCTGTCGCTCTACAGCTTCGTGCGCGACGGCGGGTTCAACGTGCACCCGCACGGCTGACGGGGCCGTCCGGCCGACCCCCTTACTCGTCTTCGCCCTCTTTGGCCTTGCCGGCCGCCGCCTCGGCCTCGGCCTGCGCCTTGCGGAAGCGCGCGCCGGCGCCCAGCTCGATGCGCCAGACGCCGTCCTCCTTGCGCAGGTAGTAGTCCCGCTTGTCGACCCCCGCCTGGGCGACGACCTTGGCGTAGTCGCCGTGGATCACCACCGCGCCCTTGGCCGCCGGGTCGACCTCGAGCGGCTTCTTGCCGAAGTGCAGCCGGCTGGCCAGCGTCTGCCAGCCGGCGCCCTCGCGCAGCCCCTCGGCGCGCCACGCGTGCTCCAGCCGCTGGGTCGTCGAGATGCTGAACAGCGCGCGCATCTCGGGCAGATCGCCGCGGGCCGCGGCCTCGCTGGCCTCGACGAGCACCTCGTCGGGCGAGTCGCGGCAGCCGCTGGCGAGCAGCAGCACGGCGACGGCGAGCAGCAAGCGCTTCATGCCTCGTCCTCCTCGGGGTCGGCGGTCAGCGAGAGCCGCCGGCGGGCCTCGGCGGAGACCACCACGTTCTCCGGGCGATAGCGCTCGGCCAGGTCTTCGGCGGGCACGTCGCGGTTCTCGATGGCCGACAGCGCGTCGGGGTCTTCGCCGTCGAGGAACCAGCCCGTCTCGCGGAAGCCCTCGGGCGGGTCGAGGTCGCCCTCGAACAGATCGGGCAGGTCGTCCTCGTCGGCGGGCGCCGCCCGCGGCGCAGGCGCGGTATCGCCGTCGCCCTCGCCGTCGTCGGGCAGGACCACGGCCGGCGCGCCGAAGACGGTGTCCCGCGCCTCGCCGTGGGCCCGCAGGATCGCCCGCCACGGGCCGGCCACGGGCGCGTCTTCGGGCGGGGTGCGGATCAGGTCGCCGCAGGCGCTGCAGAAATACGCCGCCGCGGCCACCGAGGCGCCGCACAGCGAACAGGTCATCGAATCGGGGGTCTCGCTCACGGCGAGAGGGTATCAGATTCGGCGGCGATGCCCACCAGCCACGCCACGAGCCCGTCTACGGCCCGATCGGGCAGCCGCGAGGGGTCGAAGCGCGGCATGAGCCGATCGAGCCCCCGCGGGGCCCGCAGCGCAGCCCGGACGGCGCCCGAGAGCCAGCGGCGGCCGGTCACCGGGCCCGCCGGGCCGGCCTCGTGGCAGTGCAGGCAGGCCGCCCGATACAGCGCCTCGGCGTCGTCGGGCTGTGCGAGCTGAGCCGGCTGCGCGGCCGGCGCCGGCTGCATCGCGCCGATCGCGGCCCGCAGGTGTCCGGCCTCGGCGGGGCTCGGCGCCGAGCGGGCCCCGAAGCGCTCGACGCAGGCGGCCAGGGTCTCGGCAGGGTCCCGCGGCTGGCCGGCCCAGCGCCCCTCGCCCGCCGCCCAGCGGCTCAGATCGGGCGCGGGTCGCAGGCCGGTCGCGGGCCCCGGGTGACAGTCGGCGCAGGCGAACCCGCTGCGCGAGAAGGCGCGGTCGGCGAAGAGGCGCGCGCCGACCGCCGGATCGCCAACCGCGGCGATGGTCGGCGCCGGCTCGACCGGCGGCAGCGGCGGCGGCCCGCTGCAGGCGGCGAGCAGCAGCCCCAAGGACCAGCGAGCCCATCGCCTCACCGGTTGACCCCGTCGCGCTTGAACACCCGATAGAGCAGCCACATCGCCGGCGCGAGCACGATGCCGCCGGCGATCAAGGCCGGCCCCAGCGCGTCGAGCGTCGCCTCGCGGGCGCCGCCCAGGTCGAGGGTCAGGTCGGGCCGCACCAGCATGCCGTCCATCGCCCAGCCGAAGCCGGCCACCGCGCCCAGCCCCTGCACCGCCGCGGCGATACGCGCCGACCGGAAGCGCTTCGTCCACAAGAGCCCCAGCGTCGCCGCGCCGGCCAGCATCGTCAGGCCCAGCACCAGCGGACCCAGGCCGGCGGTGATGTCGGCGAAGAAGCCCGGCGCGTCGCCGTAGGCCGCCGCCAGCGCCGCCAGCCCGAAGACGCCGACGAGGATCTGGGCCAGCAGGGCCCGCGCCCGGAAGACCGCCCGGATCTCACCGTCGGTCTCGACGCTCAGATAGGCCGCCGCCAGCAGCGCGCACAGGGCGACGGTCATCAGCCCGGTCAGCCCGGCGAAGGCGGTGGTCCAGCCGGCGAAGTAGCCGCTGGTGATCGCGCCGTCCCAGCGGATGTCGCCCGTCGCCAGCCCGGCGAGCGCGGCGCCCAGGAACGCCGGGGTCAGCAGGCTGCTCACCGCGAAGATGCGCCCCCAGCCCGAGCGCCAGGTGGGCGTATCGAGGCCATAGGCCCGAAAGACGAAGGCCGAGCCGCGCAGGACGATGCCGATCAAGGCCGCGGTCAACGGGATGTGCAGCGCGATGCCCACCGCGGCGAAGGCCACCGGGAAGACGGTGAACATCAGCACCACCACGAAGATGACCCAGATGTGGTTCGCCTCCCAGATGGGCGCGATGGCGTGGGCGATGGCCTTGCGCTGCTGCTCGGCGGTGGGCCCGCGGGCGAAGAGATCCCAGACGCCGCCGCCGAAGTCGGCGCCGCCCGTGAGCAGGTACGCCCCCAGCGCGATGCCCATCAGGCCGTAGACCAGCTCGACGGTCATCGGGCGCCCTCCGTTGTCTGTTCATCGCCGGCCAGCGGCGTCGCGTCGCGGAACAGCGCCCGCAGCAGCACGACGACGACGATACCGAGCACCACGTAGAGCAGGGTGAACATCACCAGCGGCACGTGCAGATCGGGCATCGGGGTGACGGCCTCCGACGTCTTGAGCACCCCGCGCACGACCCATGGTTGGCGGCCGACCTCGGTGACGAACCAGCCGGCCTCCACCGCGATCAGGCCCAGCGGCGAGCAGGCGATGGCCGCCTTGAGAAACAGTCGCGAGTCGAGCCACGCGCCGCGCCCGCGCCGCCAGCGCAGAAACAGCCCCAGGCCCACCAGCCCCAGCATCGCGAAGCCGCAGGCGACCATGATCTGGAAGCTGATGTGGGTCACCACGACCGGCGGCCACTCGTCCCGCGGCACCTGGTCGAGCCCCTTCACCTCGGCGTCGAAGTCGGCGAACGACAGGAAGCTCAAGGCGCCGGGGATCTCGATGGCCCACTTCAGCTCGCGGGCCTCGACGTCGGGCCAGCCGCCGATGGCCAGCGGGGCGCGGGTCTGCGTCTCGAAGAGCGCCTCGGCGGCGGCGAGCTTGGCCGGCTGATGTTCGGCGATGTGCTTGGCGCTGAGGTCGCCGGTGACGATCTGCAGCGGCAGGCTCACCGCCAGCACCGCGAAGGCGACCCCCGCCGCCTTGCGGTGAAAGTCGGAGTCGGGCCGCCGGAGCAGACCCAGCGCGTGGATGCCGAGCACCGCCGCCGCCACGCTGGCATAGGCCGCCAGCGCCATATGGCTGGCCTGGGTGGGGAAGGCCGCCGCCGAGAAGGGCGCGAAGGGGTCGATGTCGGTGATGACCCCATCGACGAGGGTGAAGCCGGTGGGGGTGTTCATCCAGGCGTTGACCGCGACGACGAAGACGCCGCTCGCCAGCCCCGCGATGGCCACCATCACCCCGCTGAAGAGGTGCAGGCCCGGCGAGAGCTTGTCGCGCCCGTAGAGGTACAGGCCGAGGAAGATCGCCTCGATGAAGAAGGCGAAGCCCTCGAGGCTGAAGGGCAGGCCGATGATCGGGCCGGCGTGCTCCATGAAGGTCGGCCACAAGAGGCCCAACTCGAAGCTGAGCACCGTGCCCGAGACGGCGCCGACCGCGAACAAGATGGCGGTGCCCTTGGCCCACTTGCGGGCCAGATCGACCCACGCCGCGTCGCCCGTGCGGCGGGCCATGACCTCGGCGATGACCATCAAGAGCGGCATCGCCATGCCGGCGACGGCGAAGAGGATGTGAAAACCCAGCGACATGGCCATCTGGGTGCGGGCGGCGAAGAGGTCGGTCATCGGTTCTCCATGGCAGGTGCGCGGCGGGCGGGATGCCCGAACGCACGCGCCGTGCCGGCCCGCGTCGGCGGCCGGGGCGCCCGAGCATAGCTCAAGTGACCGCCGGTTCGAGCCCCGCCCGCGGCAGAACGCCGCGTCGGCGGCGCGGCGGATCACCGCCGCCGGCGCCGCAGCAGCCCGCGCAGCGCGACGGCCGCGTGGCGAGTGACGACCCGCGACGGCCGCGTACCGCCCGTCGAGATGATGAAGGGCTCGCGGGCGGCCGGATCGGCGCCGCGATAGTGCGCCCAGTAGCGCATGACCTCCGGGGCGCGGGCGTCGACCGCCGCCAGCGGCAGCGGGCGGGTCGTGGGGTTGAGCCGGCGGAAGGCAGCGACCAGCGGCGGGCGGCTGACGCCGATCCACCACGTGCGCGCGATACGCCGCGAGAAGGCGTCGGCGGCGGCCAGCAGGCCGAGCAGGACCAGCCGCGCGCCGCCGCGATGGGCGGGCAGGATGGCCAGGCGGCCGATGTCGATCACGTCGACGGGCCGCAGGCCGTCGGGCAGGTCGACGGCCACCGACTCGACGGTGCGGCTCGACGTCTGCGGCACGTACAGCGTCAGCGTGCCCACCGGGCGGCCGCGGACCCGGGCGATGAAGGTGACGGCCATCGCGGCGTAGCGGGCCTCGATGTGGGCCAGCTCCGGCGGCGGCGCGGGCCGCGGACCGAAGACGGCGTCGAGCACCTGCGCCGCGTCGCGGACGTCGGCGGGGCTCTCGACCCGGTCGATCCGCACGCCGCGGACCCGCTGCGCGGCGGCCAGCGCGAGCAGGCAGAGGCGGTCGGCGAGGGTCAGGCGCTTGCGGGTTTCACGACGCCAGCGCAGCGGTGAGTGGATGTGGTTCATGTCGATATCCGGCGCAGTTCGCCAGCCGTCCAGGTCAAGAGCCGCGCCAGGGTCGTCCCGCGCCGGTGCCGGCCGGCGGTCACGGCCCCGTGCGGGTTTCGGGCGCTCGGTGTCGGAAGCCCGCCGGCGGACCGGTGTCCGGGCACTGTCCGGCGGACGTCCGCCGGACAGCGCCCGGACAGATCATCGGTCGGGCCCGCGGCTTCAGGCGGCGTGCAGCAGCGGCTGCCAGCCGAGGTCGTCGGGGTCGAGGCGCACCGTCTCGTCGAGGCCGAGCTCGTAGCGGTCGGTCTCGATGCGCAGCGTATCGAGGTCGGCGTAGCGGCCGACGAGCGTGAACCGCTCGCCCTCGCCGGTGAACGCGTGGGATCCGTGCATGTTGAACGACGTGAAGATCCACCCCTCGCCGGGCCGGCTGACGAAGTCGATGAAGGCCGCCTCCCGGGCGAGCAGGTCGTCGTAGAAGAAGTCGGCGAGCTTGAAGAGCACCCGGGTCACGCCCCGATGGGCCCCTGCGGAGTACAGCAGCAGGGTCAGCAGGTCGCCGACGACCGCATCGGGCAGGAACGACAGCGCAGCGAGCAGGTCGAGCGGCCGCCGGTTGAAGCACCAGCCCAGGTCGTAGAACCGGGTGTCGTCGAAGGTACCCGCCAGCACCCGCAGGCAGCCGGTACCGACGTCGGCCGCGGTGAGCGAGATCCAGGCGTTGAGGATGCTGTTGGGGCGGAAGACCCGGCCCGGGCGCAGGTGCACGGTGGTCTTCTGGGTCAAGCCGTGCAGGAAGTCGATGTTCTGGTGCAGCGCCGTGCGCTCACCGTCGCGCTGGCGGAAGAACTGCGAGCGCCAGCAGGCGACGCTGCCGCTGCTCATCAGCGACCCCATGATGGACATCAGCCGGCGGCCGCCGAGCACGCCGCGCAGCCGCGCGTCGAGCATGAAGCGGTTGACCCCGAGCAGCACGTCCTCGTCGCGCAGCATCTGCGCGGCGCGGCGCGGCAGCCGCCGACGGATGATCTCGAGCAGCGGGTTGTCGGGGTCGCGCAGCACGCCGCGGCAGTGCTCGAGCAGGCCGGCCGCCTGATCGCCGTCGAGCAGCGGGAACGGCCCGGCGACGCCGGTCTGCTCGAACGCGGCTCGGGTGGCGGCGTCGACCGTCGGCCCCGGGCGGGTCTGGATGCGCGCCTCGCGGGGCAGCGGCGGCACGAGGCGCCGTACGAAGGCCGCCTTGTCGTGGTTCAGGTAGCGCATGCGCGCGAGGCGTACGCCGGCGACGGCGGCGCGCAGCGTGGCCCGCTGGCGCAGGCCGAGCGGGCCGATGGCGGCCAGGGCGTCGGCGAAGTCGTCGGTGTCGATCTCGTCGCGGATGTAGTCGATGGCGGTGGTCATGGCGTCCTCCTGGATGGCGTCACCCGGGTGGACCCGTCAGCGGCGAGAAATGGGAAATCAAAAGTGCGCCGTGCGCCATTCGCGGCGCAGGGACCGGCGGCGGGCGATTTCTCGACCGCCGCCCGACGGTGGGGCAGAGATGAGCCTGCAGAGATGAGTCTGCGTAGATAGATGAGCGACGGCCCCTCCCCCGACCGGCGACCAGTGAATGTCGGCTCCGCCCGGCTGTTCGTCGAAGCCCTGCTGCTGATCCTGCTGTGGGTGGCCGGCTTCGTCGCGGGCACGCCGGCGGTCCTGCTGGCGATCGGCTGGAACGCCGCCATCTGGGTCGCCTCGATCGACGGCCTGGCCTTCGCCGGGGTCGATCCGGGTCAGCTCGTGCCGCTGTCGACGGTCTTCGCCACGGCGGCGGCGGTGGCGCCGTATCTGCTCATCGAGCTGGTGGCCTACGTGCTCGGCGCGATGTCGGCGGTCTTCGCCAGCCGGGCGTTGTCGCGCTATCGGGCCGGCGATACCCGTCGGCGCCCGGTCTTTCGGGCCGTGGCGCTGCTGCTCGTCGGCGCGGCGGCGCTCATCGTGCTCGCCGCGCTGGTCGAAGATCGACTCACGCCGCTGCTTCTCGCGGGCTGATCGCTGCGCCGCCGCGCGGCTTCTGCCATGATGAGGGCACTACGCGACGGGGGAGGATCACATGCCGCGTTTCGGGCCGGGAGTGGGTGTGCTGGCAGTCTTCGGGTTGGCGCTGGGGTTGGCGCTGGGGTTGGCGCTGAGCCTGCCGGGCGCGGCGCTCGCCGGGCCGCCGTCGAGCACCGCGAGCGGGCAGGCGACCGCCGAGGACGACGACCAGACCCGGAAGCGCACCAAGAAGAGCGCCAAGCGCGCCAAGAAGAGCGCCAAGCGCGCCAAGAAGAGCGCCAAGAAGGCCCGCAAGCGCAGCAAGAAGACGACGATCCCCGTCGACGTGGCCGTGGGGCCCGCGTTTCACTGGATCACCGGGCCGATCCAGGACGATCAGGCGCCGCATTACGGGCTCAAGCTGAGCGTCAAGGCGATCATCGACCAGGCGACGATCAAGGCCAACCGTGGGCGCATCCCCAAGAAGTATCGCGGGCTGGCGAGCAAGGTGCAGGAGGCCCGCATCAGCCCGAGCATCTTCATCCCCGATACGCTGTTCATCTCGCCCAAGACCGAGAACGTGGGCCTGTACGGCATCAACTTCCGGCCGTTCGCCTTCAACCTGCCGCTGCTGCGCAAGCCGCGGCTGGCGGTGGGCGTCGGGCTCGACCTGTCGTACATCTACATCGACGGCGAAGACGCCGGCCTGGGCACGACCCACTTCCTGCGGCCGGGGCTCGATCTGGCCGCCGACTTCGAGATCCCGCTGTCGAAGAGCTTCCTGGTCAGCGTGGGCTGGCAGTCGATCTTCTATCCGCCGCAAGAGCTGGGCGGCGAGGTCTTCGCCCTGGGCGAGCTGGACGACTCGATCTGGCACATCGGCCAAGCCTACCTGCTGCTGCACTTCCGCTTCCCATATTCGGTCGCGCTCTAGCGGCCCCCGCCGCCCGGCGTCGGGCTCAGCGCTTGTCCAGCTCGAACCGGACCACCTCGCAGCCCGCGGCGCAGACCAGCCCGTCGGCCGCTTCGCAGGTCGGCTCGGCGCGGTCGCCGGGGCAGAAGACGAGCCCCAGCACCTCGCGGCCGAGCGCGTCGTCGAGCTCGAGCGCCTCGGGCAGCGCCTGCTTGCGGCCGGCGGGCAGCTCGACCCAGGGCGACTCGAAAGGCCACGCCCGGTAGACCGCGCCGCCGGCCTCGAGCCCCCAGACCGCCACCCGCCCCGGCAGCGGCAGGTCGATCACCAGCCGCAGCCGATCGCCCGGCGCGAAGCGGTCGCCGCTGACCATCTGCTCGCTGCGTAGGCCCACCTGCCGGTGCACGGTCATCGCGAGGCCGCCTTTGAACCGCGGCCCATCGGGCACCGTCTCGACCGGCGGCGCCGGGCGCAGCGACCACACGGCGAACCCGGCGGCGGCCAGCGCCGGCAACAGCAGCCAGCGCCACCACGGCGCGCGGCGCGGGGCCTCGTCCATGCGCCGGCGCACGCCGGCCAGCAGCGCCCGCTCGTCGACCTCGGGGGCGATGTCGAAGCCGGCGCCGAGGCGGGCCATATGGGCCGCGCAGTCTTCACAGCCGTCGACGTGGGCCTGCAGCGCAGACCGCTGCGCCGGCTCGCCCAGGCCCAGATGCAGCCGCTCGAGGTCGAACTCCGCGGGGCAGTCCGGCCCCCGCTCTTCGAGCGCCGCCCAATCAAAACCGCTCATGACGCCCTCTCCTCGGCCGTGCCCGCGTGGCGGTCCGCGAAGGCGCGGAAGTCGTCGAGCAGGCGACCCACCTTGCGCCGGCTGATGCCCATCTCTTCGGCGGCGTCGCTGCGGCTCATGCCATCGAGCAGCACGTGCACCGCCGCCTGCGCCTGGTCTTCCGGCGCCATCGCCAGCAGCGCGCGCAACGTCATCATCGCCGACGGCGAGCGGCGGGTGACCAGCGACGCGGCGCGCGGGCCATGCTGCTGCATGAGCGCGCTGCGCCGCTTGCGGTCGCGGATCTGGTTGAGGCAGTAGCGGGTCGTGATGCGATAGACCCAGTGGTGCATCTTCTCGCGGTCGTCGTAGTCGTCCGCCGCCCGCAGCACCCGCACGAACACCTCCTGGGTCGCCTCCTCGGCGTCCTCCCGGTGCCCCAGCAGGCGCAGGGCCCGCTGGAAGATGAGCGGGCCGAAGGTCCGGAAGAGACGGGCGATCTGTTCGCCGGTCAGCCCCATGTGGCCTCCATGCCTCGCGCTCGGCTGTGCCGCCCCGGTCCATGCCACCTCGCCGTCGTACACCCCCACCAACCCGTGAGCGCGACGATTCGGGCGGAGAAATTGCGAGCGGGCCGGGTCAGGGCGCTGCGCGGCCTCATCGCATCATGCCGTCCGGCGGGGGTCGACGGCCGGCCGGGGCCGTCAAGTCGCGCGCTTCGGGGCTGTCGTCTTCGACGCAGATCGGGGTCAACCGATGGTTGCCCGGCACCAGGATCCGCAGCGGGTCGGGCGCGTAGCAGGCCCGGTTGAGCGGGTTGCAGATCCGACCGCCGGCGCTGCAGTCGGCGTCGACCGCGCAGCGCTCGACATACTGCCCGCTGAGCACGTCGGGGTCGCCGTCCCAGACCGCGCGGAACCCCGCCTCGGTCGGGTGGCAGTCGTCGACGTCTTCGAGCAGCAGGCTGCAGGCGAGCACCGGGTTCGGCGCGCCGGGCATGGTCGTGAAGCAGCTGCCCGGGCCGCAGTCGGTCTCCTCGGCCTCGCAGACCCGGTCGAACGGCACGCCGCAGTCGCCGGCGGTGCTCGGCGGCAGCGTGGCCGGATCACAGACCACCGGCAGCCCCTGCCGATGAAAGCCGGCGGCGAGCGGCGCGCCGGTGGGTGAGGTCGCCGCGTCGAGGTCGCGCAGGGCGAAGAGCAGCACGTCGCGCTTGAGCGAGCTGAGGATCGGCTCGTCGGGGCCCTTGAGGTCGTCGCCGTCGGCGTCGATCTACGCCAGCGGCCGGGCGATGGCCCAGGCGCCGTCCACCAGCGCCGCGCTCGGCGGCGGCTCGCGCAGGGTGAGCACGGTGCGCCGCTCGCCGGGCTCGACGCCGGTCGAGGGGTGCTCGATCAGATCGCCCATGCGCCCCTGCAGCCCGCCGGCGTGCCAGAAGATCGCCACCCGCAGCCACTCGGGCGGATCGAGCGGCGCGTCGAGCGTGCGCCCGCTGCCGGCGTTGGCCACGTCGATGGAGATACTGGCGATGAGCGCGCCCTGGAAGTCTTCGTCGACCGCGGTGTCGTCGCAGGCGACGAGGGCCAGGGCCGCCAGCGCGGCCGCCCCGAGGCCAGCGCGCGCGGGCCGACGCGGGTCTTCGCGGCGTGATCCGCAGCGTGTTCCGGGCATGGACTCCTCGATCTGCTTCGAGCGACGCATGTCGGCGCAGGATAACACCCGAGCCGGCGGGGCGTCAGCGCGACGTGTCGCGATATGCCCCATCGACGCCCGATTTGCCGGCCTCGTGGGTTGACCTCTGCGACCGACGACGGTGGAGATCGATGCGCCCGCTCGTACCCCTGCTCTTCTCGCTGGCGCTGCTCGTGACGTGGCGCCCGGCGCAGGCGCTGCCCGACGAGACCTGGGTGGTGGCCATCGCCCACAACGAGGGCGACCCCTACGAGATGCCGCTGCGCTACGCCGAGCGCGACGCCGAGCTGTTCGTCGACGCGCTGACCCGCCTCGGCGGCGTCGCCCGGCAGCGGGTGATCCGGCTCGACGGGGCCGACGCCGACGCGGTGCGCGCCGCCCTGCGCGACGTCTCCGGGCGGCTCGCCCGGGCCGAGCGCGCCCGCGAACAGGTGGGGCTGGTGGTCTTCTACAGCGGCCACGCCGACGCCGACGCGCTGCACCTCGGCGGCACCCACCTGCCCCACGACGAGCTGCGCGCGCTCGTCGAGCAGGCGCCCGCGGCGGTGCGCCTGCTGATCGTCGACGCCTGCCGCTCGGGCGCGATCTCGCGGGTCAAGGGCACCCGCCGCGCGCCGGCGTTCCGCATCACCTACGAGCCGCGGGAGGCCGCCGAGGGCATGGCGGTGCTCACCTCGAGCGCGGCGGGCGAAGAGAGCCAGGAGAGCGACGAGCTGCAGGCCTCGTTCTTCTCGCACCACCTGGTCAACGGGCTGCTCGGCGCCGCCGACCGCGACCAGGACGCCCGGGTGACCCTCGACGAAGCCTACGCCTACGCCTACGCCCAGACCGTGCGCTCGTCGGGCACCACCATCGCCCTGCAGCACCCCACCTTCGACATGCAGATCAAAGGCCGCGGCGGGCTGGTGCTGACCCGGCTCTCGCCCGACCGCCGCCACGGCGAGCTGCAGCTCTCCGGGCCGGGGGTCTACCTCATCAGCCGTGACCGGGACGACGGCGCGCTGGTGGCCGAGGTGGCCCCCGAGAAGCCCGGCGCGCGCATGGTGCTGCCGGCGCAGACCTACCGGGTGCAGGCCCGCGGCCGGCGGGAGTACCGCGAGTATCGGGTCGCCGTGCCCGCCGCCGGCCGGGTGAGCCTCGCCGATCAACCCTTCCGGGCGGTGCGCTACGGGCGGCTGGTGCGCGCCCGCGGCTCGACCCTGCGCACCTCGAACGCCCTGATGCTGCTCGGCGGCGGCCGGGGCGAGATCATCGCCGGCGAGGGCCCCACCGCCCAGCTGAGCCTGGTCTACGGCCTCGACCTGCCCTGGTTCACCTTCGAGACCCGCGGCCGCTTCAGCCGGGTCGCCACCGACGGCATCGACGGGCGCACCCCGCGCACGCACACCGAGGGCGGGCTGGGCGTCGCGTTCCACCGCTTCGTCGACTTCAACCGCTTCAGCCTGGCCTTCGGGCTCTACCTGGAGGGCACGCTCAACCGGCAGGTCTTCTCCGGTGAGACGACGATGCGGATGTCCTTGATGTCGATGCCGCTGCGCCAGTCCGCGTCGAGCCACGGGAACCGCACCTCGGCGCCGAGCGGCGGGTCGACGTCGCGCTCGATCGAGTCGAAGCCCAGGATCGAGATGGGGAAGGCGTCGGGCCCGTCGACCGGGAAGTCAGCCTCCGCGTCGCCGGTGAACGTGATGAAGTCGCCCGGCCCGCCGAAGGGCTGGGCCGACGCCACGCCGATGCTGGTGATGAATGTGGCCAGAAGCGCGAGCCGCGTTCGGCTTCGAAGGACGGTGTCGCCGATCAAGTCTCTCTCCCCCTCTCTGCGCGGTCGCGGCGGTGCTCGACGGGCGAGGGCCCACGCGACCAGAAAACGTGTGCGCGACGAGAGAGCGGCGAGGGGCGTCGATCGAAAGGCCGGCGGGTCGGATTTCTGTTTTTCTGGGTGTCGGGCGCGCGGCCGCCCCTGCCTTGCTGCGTGAGGTCAGCGTCCGCCGTGAGGCGGCGGGCGCTGCCGAGAGAGGCTCGCCCGCAGCGCGGCATGCCGTGGGCGGTGCTACTCGACGCAGATCGGGTCGCTGGCGACGCAGTCGGGGTCGTCGCATCGGCTCAGGCCGTCCCGGTCGCCGTCTTCGAACTGGTCGGAGCAGAACTCGAAGATGCCTTCGCACCCGGGCACGATGCGACCGAGCTGCACCTGCGGTCCGCTGGCCGCGTCGACCCAGGGGGAGTCATCGAGCGGCGGCAGCGGCCAATCGAGCGGCAGGTCCAGCGCGCCGTGGGTCGCCAGGTCGAGCAGGCTGATCGCGCCCCGCTCGAGGTCGACGCCGTAGAGCCCCGGGGCGCATCGCTGCGGGTGCCGGCCATAGGCCAGCCCGTTGCCGACGAGCTGCCAGATGGGCTCGTCGTAGATCGGCTCGATGGCGCCGGTGGCGGTGTCCCCCCGGAACATGAGCGGGGGCCCCCCCTCGCTGATGGTGAGCACGAAGCGGGTGTCGTCGCCGTCGGGGAAGGCGATGTCGCCCTCGGCGATGAACGCCGGCGCCGGGATCGAGCGGGCCTCGTCGATCACCACGCCGTCGGCGACGATCAGCTCCTGGTTCACCCGATCGAGCATCCACAGCTCGCCGCGGCCGTTGAAGGCGGCCCCGACGATCTCCCGCGCGGCCAGCTCACCGGCGACGACGAGCGCCTCGCTTTCGAGGTCGATGGGGCCGAGCGCGGCGGCGATCCGCCCGTCGGGCAGCGCGGTCCGCATGAAACCCCATAGGTCCTGCCCGTCGTGGGCGAGCGCGCTGATGCCGTCGGGTGCGCCGCCCGGTGACTCGATCGTGGCCAGGAGCGCCGGCTCGCCCGCCGCGTCGAAGGTGTAGAGCGCGGTGGGTGAGAGCGCCAGCGAGCCCGGGTCGCCGGACGCGACGCTGAAGAAGACCTGGTCTTCGAAGGTGCAGGCCGGGCTGCGCCAGCACTCGGGGTCATTACACCCGATCCAGTTGTCGCCGTCGTCGTCGAACCCGCTGTCGCAGACCTCGGGGATGCACGCCGCGGCCGCAGCGCACGCGGGGTCATCGCAGTCCACCGCCCCGTCGCCGTCGTCGTCGATCCGGTTGTCGCAGACCTCGAACCGGGACAGCGGCTCGCAGCCGTCGATGCGCACGTCGAGGTCGAAGGCCAGCCCCGGCTGGGCGGTTGGATCGCTGACGAAGATCCGCACGACGCGCTGCACGAGGTCGTCATTGTGAAGCTCGACCCGGGCGGTGCCGCCGGCTTCGACCCGGTCGTTGACGCCCGGCAGGACGTTCGGGTCCCACGACCCGACGGCGAGATTCAGCGGTCCATCGCCCGTCGCCGTGACGATGAGCTGCCCGTCGGCGCAGAGGCGCGTCGCGAAGAGGTCGTGTTCTTCGCATGTGATCAGGCCGTCGAAGCGCCCCGCGCCGAGCAGGGTCGGCTCACCGAAGACGAAGGGCCCATAGCGATCGTCGCCCGGGCAGACCGCCGGCTCGACGCACAGCGGGTCGTCGAGGCATTGGCGGTCGCCGCAGTCGACGTTGCCGTCGCCGTTGTCGTCGAAGCCGCTGTTGCAGATCTCGACGCCGCCCACCGCGCAGCGCTCTTCGTCGGCGCAGTCGTCGTCGGCGCAGTCGATGGCGCCGTCACCGTCGTCGTCGGCGCCGTTGTGGCACAGCTCGACGGGCGGCCCCGGCTCGGCGACGCGCAGCACGAACTGGTTCGACTCGACGCCGGCGGCCGTGTTGAAGACCACGACCGAGTGGGTGGTGCCGGGCGGCATCAGGATGCCGCGATAGCCGAACGCGGGGTCGGGGTGGCACTCGTCGAGCAGGATCGGGCCGTCGAAGGGCTCGTCGAAGATCGCCAGGCTGCCGGGGGCGTCGCGGAAGTGCGCGGTGAAGTCGACGACCCGCGCCTCCGGGCCGTCGTTGGTGACGCGCAGGGTCTGGTAGCGCACCTCGGCGGGGTCGGGGCAGCGGGCCTCGACCAGCGGGTCGTCGGCGTCGATGACCCCGGCGATGCGCAGGCTCTCGCCCTCGGGCGCGAGCGCCGCGGGGACCTCGCCCGGCTCGCAGCCTTCGGGCACGTACGCCAGCATGTCGAAGAGTGCCGGGCCCTGGAGGAAGCTCACTTCCTCGACCGCCCCGAGACGCACAGGCACACGGCCCTGAAAAGCCTCGCTCTGGCCGTCGACCCAGATGTAGTGATCCTGTTCACCCACCAACTCGACCTCACCGCACCCGTAGACGCTCCATCGGTCGCGCCTGTCCGGGGGGCACATGGGCATGTAGGTCACCCGGTCGCCGGGCACGAGCAGGGTCGGTACGATGGCGTCGTCCTCGAAGGGGTCGGGCGCGGCACAGACGCAGTCACGCACCGCAGCGCAGTCAGGGTCGGCGCAGTCGATCAGCCCGTCGCCGTCGTCGTCGACGTCGCTGTCGCAGACCTCGGGGTCCTGACGGCATCGATCGACCACGACGTCGGCGCTGTAGGTACTCGCCCGAGTGCTCATCTGCACCAGCGCCCGAAAAGCCCCGCCCTGGTTGGCATACGCGATACTCGCGCCAGCGGTGGTGCTGTTCGAGCGGATCAGCGGTTCCGCCTGACCGTCGGCGATCAAGCGCGACACGGTGATTCCTGAGGCACCATCGTGGGGCTCATAGGACATGGTCACGCGCAGTCGCCCGCCCGTGCAGACCTCGACCGTGAAGTAGTCGTCGAAGTCACCGGGGCACCGCTCGACGTCGCGGTACGCCCCCGGCTCGACCGGCGTCGCCAGCTCCGGGCTGATGCCCCCGAAGCGGTCGACGCACGGCTCGCCCCCGCAGGCGGGGTCGTCGGCGCAGTCGGGGTCGTCGCAGTCGATCGCCCCGTCGCCGTCGTCGTCGAGCCCGCCCTCGCAGAGCTCGACGCCGGCCACCGCGCAGGCCGGGTCGTCGGCGCAGTCGGGGTCGTCACAGCCGATGGCGCCGTCCCCGTCCTCGTCGAAGCCGCTGTCGCAGACCTCGGCCAGCGCCACGCACGCCCGATCGGCCACGCAGCCCGGGTCGTCGCAGTCGATCGCGCCGTCGCCGTTGTCGTCCTCGCCGTTGGCGCAGTCCTCGGTCGAGGTGCAGACCTCCAGGCTCACCGGCTCGATCAGCGCCGCGCGGAAGGCCTCCTGGCTGTAGGTGTAGAGGCCCAGCCGGCGGTCGCCGAGCGGCACGTCGTAGAGGTCGAACTCGCGGGCGCCGTCGACGAAGACCTGCAGGCGGTCCTCGTCGCCGATGATCTCGATCGTGTAGACCTGCCGGTCGGCCCAGCCGGTCTCGCCGATGGTCTCGGCGAGCGCGACCTGCTCGACGCTGTCGCCGCCGAGCTGCCACAGGTCGACATAGTCCGTCTGCGCGCTCACCACGGCCGCGCGCAGCCCGGCCTCCGAGAGCCCGAAGCCGGGCGCGTCCTGGGTGTCCTGCTTCCAGCTGAAGAGCAGGTAGGGCCCGGTCGGCCCGCTGAGCGCGGTCGGCCCGCCGCCGAGGGTCCAGCCGACGATGTCGTTGTCGTTGGCGCTGTCGACCGATACCTCGAAGCGGGTGACGTAGTCGGGGCTGATGGGCAGGTCGCTGGCGTAGTGGCTCGGGGCGGCGTTGCGCAGCTCGGCGATCGCGCGGCCGTCGGCGGAGGCCTGCCACTCGGGCGCCGGCAGGTCCTCGGCGGGGATGGTATCGGTCGCGCCGAACGCGAAGGTGAAGTCGGCGCAGGCGAAGCCCGGCTCGATCGTGCAATCCGCCGCGCAGCCGTCGCCGTCTTCGGCGTCGCCGTCGTCGCATTGCTCGTCGTCGCCGACCTCGCCGTCACCGCAGAACGGCTCGGGCACCGCGCACGCCTGCAGATCGGCCGGCGCGATCAGCTCGACCTGGTAGCCGAGCTGGCTGCGCACGTAGTAGCCCAGGTTGCCGGTGCCGATCGGCGCGTCGACGAGGTCGAACTCGCGCACGCCGTCGACGAAGACCTCGAGGCGGTCGCTATCGCCGAAGACCTCGACCCGGTAGGTCTGCAGGTTGCGCCAGGGCGTATCGCCGAGGGTGGCCGCCTCGGCGAGCAGGGTCACGTTGGGGCCGCCGTAGAGCAGGCGCCCGGGGTTGGTCACCCCGTCGACGAGGTACACCCGCAGGCCGGTGATCCGCTCGCCGGTATCGGGGTGCCTCACGTTGTCCTGCAGCCAGCTGAACAGCAGGTAGGGCTGCTCGGTACCGCTGAGCGCGGCCGCGCCGCCGCCGACCGACCAGCCGATGATGTCGTCGTCCTCGGGCGAGGTGACGGTCATGTCGAAGGCCACGACGTATTCGGTGCTGATGGGCAGGTTGGTGGCCCGGTGGGCGGGCCAGGAGTTGGTGAGTTGGGTGAGCGTGCGCCCGTCGGGCGAGGCCTGCCAGACGGGGGCCTCGTGCTCCCGGGTGACGACGCTGTCGTCGGCGCCGAAGGCGAAGCTGAAGTCGTCGCATTCGTAGTCCGGCTCGACGAGGCACGCCGACGAGCAGCCGTCCCCGTCGTCGGCGTTGCCGTCGTCGCAGCCCTCACCCGGGTCGATGGTGCCATCGCCGCAGACAGGCTCGAGGCCGCTGCAGATCTGGATGCTCTCCGGCGAGATCAGCCGCGCCGAGAAGCCCGGCTGGCTGGTGGTGTAGGTGCCGAGGTGGCCGTCGCCCAGGGGCACGTCGGCGAGGTCGAACTCGAGCACGCCGTCGACGTACACCCGCATGCGGTCGCCGTCCCCGATGATGTCGATGGTGTAGGTCTGGTCGTCGATCCAGCCGAGGTCACCCTGGGTGGCGCCGAGGGCGAGCTCGGTGATGTGCTCGCCGTCCACCTGCCACAGGTCCTGGATGCTCACCGGTCCATCGACCCGAGCGACCCGCAAGCCGCGCGGGGCGAAGCCGGCCACCGGGTGATCCTGCTCCTCCTGCTTCCAGCTGAACAGCAGGTACGGCGCCGCGGGGTCGCTGAGCGCGGTCGCGCCGCCGCCGATGGTCCAGCCGAGGACGTCGTCGTCGGCCTCGGGGTCCTCGACCCGGATCTCGAGGCGGGTGACGTAGTCGGCGCTGATCGGCAGGTCGCTGGCGTAGTGGGCGGGGGCGGAGTTGACCGCCTGCGTGATGGACCGGCCGTCGTCCGAGACCGTCCACCGCGGCGCGGGCGCGTCGTCGAAGGGCACCGAGTCGGTCACGCCGAAGCTGAACGTGAAGTCCACGCAGGACCCGCCGGGCTCGACCACGCAGATCGCCGAGCAGCCGTCGCCCGCCTCGCTGTCGCCGTCGTCGCACTCTTCGCCCGGGTCGACGTCGCCGTCGCCGCAGAACGGGCCGCGCAGGCCGCAGACGCTGTCGATGCAGAACTCGCCGATGCCGGGGCAGTCCGCGTCGACCTCGCAGCCGATCGGCTGGCACAGGTCGAGGGTGCGGAGCTCGAGATCGATGGTGCCCCGGTTGTCGGCGCAGTTGCCGTCGGGGAAGCGCACGGCGTAGTCGCCATCCGGCAGCCGATCGAATCGGTTGGCCAGCAGCCGCGAGGCGCGGCCCGGGTCGTGGGACTCGTCGAAGCCCTCGTCGGGGTCGAAGCCCACCCACAGGTACCACTCTTCGGCCACGACATCCGTCGTGCGCACGGCGTAGCTGCCGGTATAGCGCTGCCCGTTGCCCGCGAACTGCACCACGCCGCCGATGTAGGCGACGCCGTAGCCGCCCGCCCACTCGGGCACGTCCACCGGCGCGTAGTCCTCGCAGTCGGCGCCGTCGACCGTGACGGCCGTGTCACCGGGGCCGTCGAAGCATTCGAAGCCGTCCTCGACCTGGCACTCGGCGCTGCAGCCGTCGCCGTCGTCGGCGTTGCCGTCGTCGCAGCTCTCGCCCGCGTCACGCCGGCCGTTGCCACAGATGATCGCGCCGCACGCGCCCTCGACGCAGACCTCGTCGGCGAAGACGCAGTCGGCGTCGACCGCGCAGACCGCCGGCCGACACAGGTCGAGGCTGCGGAACGCGATGTCGACCGTGCCCTCGTTGTCCTCGCACTCGGTGTCGGGATACAGCACCGCCTGCGCGCCGTCGGGCAGCGCGACGAAGGTGTCCGCGAACAGGGCCTCGGCCGCCTCTGGACCGTCCGCCTCGATGAGCGCGCCGTCGGCGTCGAGGCCCACGTCGATCACGCTCGCCACCCGCCCGGCCGTGGTGCGCACCGCGAAGCGGCCAGTGTAGCGCGACGGCAGCCCGAAGCGCACCGCGCCGCCCGCGTAGGCCGCGCCGTATCCGCCATCCCAGGGGGCCAGCTCGACGTCGCGCCAGACGTTGCAGTCGCCGAGGCCATCGAGGGTGACCACGCTCTCGTCGGGCCCGGCGAAGCACTCGAAGCCCTCCTCGACCTGACAGTGCCCGTCACAGCCATCGCCCGCGGCGCGGTTGCCATCGTCGCACTGTTCGCCGGCGTCCCGTCGGCCGTTGCCGCAGTCGGCGGGCACGCAGGCGCCCTCGAGGCAGACCTCGTCATCGAAGAGGCAGTCGGCGTCGGCCGCGCAGGCGAGCGGCCGGCACGCGTCGAGGGTGCGGAACTCGACGTCGATCGTGCCCTGGTTGTCCCCGCAGTCGACGTCGGGAAAGCGCACGGCGTAGTCGCCGGCATCGAGCCGATCGAAGCGGCGGATCAAGAAGAGCGGGGCGAGGCCCGGGCG
>JAUHXC010000024.1 GCA_030427205.1 bacterium
CGCTGTTCGAGGCCGACGGGTTCAAGCTGAGAGCGAAACCCGAGCGGGCGCGGGCTCACACAGCCAAGCCAGTCCAGGACGCTGCGTGATGTGGGTCATGACTCGGAAATCGGGATCTGCACCCAAGCAGTTTCTCCAAAGTGCGGTATCGGGTCGTGCCCAGAGCCAAGCCCAGGTTGGCTTCCGGAGTCTGAGAGGTATCGACATCGACACGAGTCAGGATGCCGTACTTGAACCGCCGAAGCCATTCCGCGACCCGAAGGCAGACGTCCTGCGCAGTGACGGTCGACGGCAGCGCGACGACGACGTGCTGGTTGGCCTCGATTGCACGACCGATCTCTTCGACAAAGCGCTGGGGTCCAGGAAGATGCCAGATCATTGCCTGTCGGTGCTGATGCCCAAGAGTCGCTCGGCCACCAGCTCTTCGATCGTACCGTCGACGATGCTCAGGTCCAGCGCGCAGAGTGCGAAGGCCCGAACCTCGGTCGACTCGATATCTTCGGCCATGAGGTCGAGCATCTCCACGGACATCGGATCAGACGCCTCACTCAGCTCACTCAATAGGAGGAGCAGTTCACGGCCATGGTGGATGGCATCGATACCGGCCAGACGAGCCAATGGTGGATCTGGCCAGTTGTCGACAACCGGCTCCTTCTCGGCGAACTGTGCCAGAGACTCGACGATGCATGGCCAGCCGCCCGTCCGCTCCATCAACTCGTCGATACGAACCGGTGGATTGATGCCGGCGTCGTTGTAGTAGCGCTCCAGCCCTGGCGCGCGCCAGCGGCGAAGACGATAGGTCGAAACGACGGCCCGCTGCTCCAATGCCTCGAGCCGTCCGGCCGAATGGAGCGCAAACAGTTCGCTCGGACCGATGCATACGACCACACGCACAAAGCGCTCGGTCGTGCGTAGCTTTTCGATCCAATCCACAATGCGCTCCAAGCCGTCTTCGCTCTCGGAGGAGAGTGCGGCCGAAGCCTCGATGAACAGCGAAAGGCCCGTGACGCCCGCCTGACGGCGATAGTGATCCTTCACCTGTTCGAGCAGGGTATCGGCGTCGGACCCATGCAATCGGATCACCGGGCGGGCGAGCGCCTCATCCGTCGCACGCTGCCCGTACAGATACTGCAACGCGTTCCGGACACCCGCCAACCGCGTCGCCTCGCTGCCAATGACGAGGTCTACACCATGGGCCCGCTCCAGGAGGCGATTCTCCTGAGCCAGCGTCAGCGGCGACGTCTCAACCCCCCGGCTCGTGCCATGCAGGACCCGATGGATCACGTGACGGTCGGGCTCGCGTCGAGGCTCGATACGCTGAAAACGGTCCAACTCTCCGGCGATATCCTCCGGGCCGCCGAGCAGACGCAAGATATTCGGGCTTCTCAGACGGTACCGGTGTCCGTGCTTGACGAGCACCCCGAGCCCGACCATCTCGTCGAGCAGGCCTTCGAGTTCGTCTTGATCGGTCTGAGCAAAACCCGACGGCCACCAATGGCTGACATCAGCCAGAGCGGCGGCCGCCGAGAAACCATCCCGCTGCTCGCCCGTGAACGCGTTGTTGAGTTCCTGAAACGCAAACGCATACCCGATGGCCCGATAGCGCTCGTCCAGGTTCAGGGTCCAGTCGAAGCGCAGTCGCATCTTTCGGCCGAGATCTACACTGCGATAGACAGCGGTGATGTCGCGCTCGCGGATCAGGATTGGCGGTGTCCCTGCGACAGGGCGACGTCCGCGAGTCAGCTCGTTGACCAAGCTGAAGCAGAACAGCTGCAGCAAGCTGGGGTGGCAGTTGGTGTGCGCCAGGATCCGCTGAGACAGAGTCGGCGCCTCGAAGCGATAGCCGAGCACGCTCAGCGGCCGCTCGACCAATTCCAGCGCGGCGCGCGGCTCGAGCGGGCCGACACATAGTGGTTCCCCGAAGTGAGCGAGGGGCTGATTGGGAATACGCTGAAAGCGCTGCACATTGTGCAACCCTGCGAAGACGACCTTGAACCGTCGATCGGTCGCGGTCATCAGATCACGTAGCAAGGCTACGCCCTCGAAGTTGTTGCGCATGTCGGCATCGAGCAGGTCATCGCACTCGTCGAGCAACAACAGAATCCGACGTCGTGGGTTCTCTTCGAGTTGCTCGCGGATGGCGTCCTTGATGCTGTGGGGGTTGGTCGTGCGCTTGTTGAGCAGCTTTCCCCGCACGAGCAGGCGCCGCACGACTTCCCAGACTTGGGCATCGTTCTTGGTGCCTTCGTAGAACACGAACTGCTCGGCCTCGGGGCGGTCATACAGACGAATGACCTGACGGAGCAGGGCCGACTTACCAAGCTGTCGGCCACCGTAGACGATGCATGTACCCGAACGATCCCAGAGGCGCTCGATGTCCTGCTGTCGACCCACGAAGATCTCGGGGGGCACACCGCCGGCGACCGTCGGCGTATACGGATTCTCATATCCCCCTGCGAGCCCCACGGCGAAGAGTGCCTCCCGCCGCGCCTCCGCGTCGTGCCCGCAAAGCCATGTGAAGAGGCAGGCGTCGATGACCAGCGGGCAGAACCGCTTTCGCCGCACCGCGTGAATCAGCTCCCGCCGTTCGAGCACCTCGAGGGCCCGCATCACGATCAAGGCGATCGCCCGCTCACGGTCGAGGGTGCGCGCCTCGGCGATGCGTTGAGCGATCTGCTCGGCGCTGGCCTGGCCCCAGACGATGAGGACATCGTGCAGCCCACCGGCACGAGAACCGAAGCGAGGCAAGGGCGAGACCAGGCGAGCCTCGACTTCCAGATGCAGCCATGCCGGCGAGCCCGGCTGGCGCTCGGTGACCTTCGGCTCGCCGGAGTCGGCCTCGTGATACCCGAGCCAGCGCAAGACGACGCCCAGATCGCCGAACAAGCGGTCCCGGGGGCGCTTGATCCGCCGTACATCTGCCAAGCGCAGCCAGGACGCGAGCGCGCTCTTCGCCTGCTCTCGCAGGGCCGGTGACACACTCTCGAAGGGGCCTGACTCACTTTCGACGTGTGCGCCGAGGAGGCGCTGCTGAGCCTGCCTCGGGTCGAGGGCGAGAGCGTGAATCGCAGGAAACGCCGAGATGAAGGCCTCGAGGTGCGACTGGCTCGGACGATAGGATAACGGCTGGAGCGACCGACCCTTTCTGCACCGGGCAATCAAGTCGATGGCGACGCTCAGGTCGTCTTCGGCGAAGGCCTGATCGAGCAGCACCTGGGCGTCGGGCGGCATCTCACGGCCTTCCGCCTCGAGCAGCTCGAGCAGCCGGATCCGCTGTGCTTCTGTCTGGTGGCGATGCTCCGCGACGCTCTCTTCGATGCGTCGACGCACGGCGCTCAGTTCGTCGAGCAACTCTCTGGGACCTTCATCGCGCCCTTCGAGCTTCCGCAGGAGGAACTCGACCTCGGCATTGAAGTCCTCGCGTTGGGTGAGGCTCAAGCCGCCCTTGAGGTGGTAGCCTTCGATCTCGTCGAGGCATGTCACCAACGTCTCATGGGCATGTTCGAGCCACCATCGCTGCTTGCTCTGGATCGCATCAGACAAATCGCCGCGGGGCTCGCCGCCCTGTTCGACCAGACGCAGAAGCGCGCGGGCCGCCTGAATGTGCCCGTTGTCGAGGTGCGCGTGCAGGGCTTCGACCGGGGCAAGCGGACGGGCGATGAAACGCAGGAGCGCGGCCGTGCGCTGCTCACCCGGCCCGAGGGCCTCGAAGGACGCTTCGCTGCCGATCCCGGGGACCCAATGCAGCCACGCGCGCCGGGCATGGCGCGGGTCGTCGACGCTCTGCCTCATCGAGCCGGACGCAAAGCTCTCGGCGACCTCGAGCATGACGATTCGCGACCAGTGAGCGCCGGCTCGCAGAGCAAGGGGATGGCTGTCGGCCGTCAGCTCGACCAGCCGTTCTGCAAGCTCCGCAGCGGGGTCCTCCAATCGTGCAAGCGTCTCCTGGCCGATCTCGTCGCCCCCGGTCGCGGAGATGGGCCCCGACTCGTGGAGTTCAATCCATTCCTCAACGAGTTCCAAGGCGCTGTCGACCAACCGCTTGAGGGCATCGCGCGCGCCATACTTGATCGGCTGACGCCGTGCACGGCGGTTGATCGCGCGATCCGCCTGATCGAGTCGGCGCGTGAACGACGTATCGCCCGCCCAGTCGCGCACCCGATCCCGTAGCGCCTCGGCGTCGAAGTCACCGGATTGCGTCTCGCTGACCAGTCGGCGCAGGTCGCCGCCTCCGCCGGTCGGCCGGACCCACGTATTCCATACCCGGGTCGCAGCATCGTATTTGACCTTCCGATTGGGGCTCTCCTCGAGCCAGCACTCGGTCTCCTTCTCCAGGCGCGCCTTGCGTTCCTCCCACTCGACCCGCGAGCGCAGGCCAGCGAACAGGGCGGGGCTCATGGTCTGCCGACGCTTCGAGAAGTCCGTCAGCGCCTCGACGAAGCGATGCATTGCCGGGAGAAAGTTCAGGCTGTGCGGCAGCTGCTCGAGCAGAAACGTCGGCTCAGTCGTCGCCGACGCCATGAGCGCCGGACGAATCAGGGCTGCGCTCAGGACGAGCGCCGACGCCCGGTCCAGCTCGCCCTGGTTGGGCAGAGCTTCGCTGAACAACTCGAGCAAACGGGCCTCGGCTGCGCGGAAGCCGGGTTGAAGGTTCACCCCCAGATGAAGCGCGTCGACGAGTTGGAAGGATAGAGATTCAGGGGCCTGGGATGCGCGGGCGAGCCAATATGCCTCGTCGAGGCGCTCTTCCAACAACAACCGATGGATCAACAGCTGCAAGTCCTGCAGACGCCGCGCCGTCGGTGCTGCCAGCAGGGCCTCGGCGAGCTGGGCGCTGGACAGATGGCCCGAAATCACGAACAGCTGCGCGGACCCCCCATCCCCGTCGGACCCCTCGGGCCCATCAACCGAACCGGCGGCATGTCCCGCATCCGCCGAGGTCTCGCTGGTACTGCCCGGTGAGTCGCACAGCTGTCCGTCGACGTCCGCCGATACCTCTCGATGCGGCACGACGACCGGGTCGATTCCCTCCACCGGCGGATCCGGCTCGACGTGAGGGGAGACGGAAGGCTCAGGCGTCGGCTGAGACACAGCGTCAGCAACCGGGACCGTCGACACAGCGGCAGCGTCCACCGCCGGGTCGGTCGAACCGAGCGCGCCTTCAGGCTCTTCGTCTGGCTCGAGTGCCTCGATCGATACGGCGTTCGCCACGCCGTCGGCATCGGGCGTAGGCTCGGTTTCGGGTACGGCGGAGATCGGGCCTCGGTTGGGCGGCGCCACGACCTCGGGCTGGCCCGCATCGATCTCGGGCTGGCCCGCATCGACCTCGGGCTGGTCCGCATCGACCTCGGGCGGGTCCGCATCGACCTCGGGCTGGTCCGCATCGACCTCGGGCTGCTCCGCATCGACCTCGGGCTGCTCCGCATCGACTTCGGGCAGGTCCGCATCGACCTGGGCCTCCCCCTCCTCGTCGAACAAGGGCCCGCTTCCATCGGGGGAAGCGCCTTCGGCTGCGGGCTTTTCGGGTATCGTGCCGACCTCGTCGCCCCGCGACCCGTCTCCCTCCCCTGCCGGGCTTGCCTCGCTGCCGTGCACCGCGTCGACATCCTCGACCGGGAGGGTCAGCGCGGGCCCCGTGGATCGCGACGCCTCGCCATCGGCACCGACCCCAGCGTGCGCGGCGGTCGGCTCACCCTCGGGCGGGCGCTCACCCTCCGACGGCTCGACGGCCGACTCAGCGACGCCAGCGGACTCGGCAGGACCGTCCACCGCGGCAGGCAGGCCGTTCCGCCGCAGGTCATCGACGAGGTTGTAGGTCAACTGAGAGCCAAGAATCGGCGCGACATCATCGAACGTCCTGCGGCCCGTCTGCAGGTCGACGAGCGCGGACAGCAACGCCCCTGCGCCCCCTGCCTCGACGCTGTCCGACGCCTCGAACCGCGTCAACTCGGCCCGCAACCGTTCACCGTCGAGTTCGCCTGCTCGCGCGGCGAGCCGCTCGACAAGGCGCCGCACGCGTTGCAAACCCTGCGTCCGGTCGAAGGCTGCGACCAGTGGCTCTCGCATGTCGACCAGCGCGCGGCGAAGCGCGTCATGGCTGGAGACATCGACCACCGCAGCGAGCTGCTCCCGGGCAGACGACAGGGGAAAGGGGACATCGAGGTGACCGGCCAGCCGCGACAGCTCGGTCAAGTCGGGCTCCCAGGCGTCGACCAGACCACTCAGCCAGTCCGCGGTACGGAGCCCGGCCGTCAGCGCCTCGAGAGCGCTGCGCTCGCCATCGGCCGAATGAATCAGGGTGTCGCCCGGGGCGCCGGCCACCGCCGACTCAACGCGTCGCAGAAAGAACTCCAGCCGCCGCTCCATTTCGAGTGACCGCAGAACCTGACAGACTCCCCTCTGTTCGCCATCACCCAGCGCGGGGACTCGATCGGAGATGAGATCGTCGATGCGGGACGCCATCAGGCTCGGCAGCCGTGAGACACCGACGCCGAAGGCGACGCGAGCGAGCAACCCGTGCTTCCACGTCAGGGTGTTGTCGGGCTCCAGCAGGAATTGTTGGAGGAAGTGCATGCGAGGGGCGACCCACTGGAGGAGGACATCGGTCGCCGGGCCATCCTTGGCCATGCGTGGGAGAAGCTGCCATGCCTTCTGTCGCAGGAGGCGCTCGCGGTTGGAGGCATTGGCGCGCACTGGCCGACGTGCCCTCTTGAGCAACCGCTCGATCTGATCGAGGTCGAGATTCTGCAGCAGATGCTTGAAACGCTGCCCGGCCCTCAGCGCTGCGAGCAACTCGGTCCCGATGGGTGCGTCTGTCACTGCTCGCCCTCCCGTGGTCACCCGTCAAACCCGACGGGTGAGTCCATGGCCGTCCTCGACGCGGCCCCGACCTGTATACGGCATGGTCGTTTCGTGCACAACGGTCCTCGGCACCTCCGTGACGCCCTGTGGCCGATATGGCAGACTCCGCCCCCTCGACAGATCACGGAGCACCCGCATGGCCGCGACCACCCACGACATCGTGCAGAAGCTATGGAGCCTGTGCCACGTGCTGCGCGACGACGGGATCACCTATCACCAGTACGTCGCCGAGCTGACCTTTCTGCTGTTTCTCAAGATGGCGGAAGAGACCGACGCCGAGGGCCAGATCCCCGAGGGCTGGCGCTGGGCCGATCTGAAGGCCAAGGACGGCAAGGCGCAGCTCGACTACTACCGGCTGCTGCTCATCCACCTCGGCAGCGAGGCCGGCGGGCGGGTCGAGGCGATCTACGCCAACGCCAATACCGCGCTGCGCCAGCCGCGCAACCTGGCCGAGTTGGTGGACAGCATCGACGCGCTCGACTGGTTCTCGGCCCGGGAAGAGGGCGACCTGTACGAGGGGCTACTCGAGAAGAACGCCAACGAGAAGAAGAGCGGCGCGGGGCAGTATTTCACGCCGCGGCCGCTGATCGACGCCATGGTCGAGCCCATCCCTGTCGCACCGGAAGAAGAGCAAGCCCTGGTCTGGGACAGGCTGACTGCCACCTTGGAGAGACTGGAAGTATTGGGCCGCGAGCGAGACGAACTCGACTTCCATCTGGCCCGCCTCGACCAGCCAAGCCTGGCCAAGGCCTTCCGCGGCGAGTTCGTGCCCCAAGACACCAACGACGAGCCCGCATCCATCCTCCTCGAGCGCATCCACGCCGAGCGCGAAGCGGCCGCGCCCAAGAAGAAACGCCGCGCCCGCCAACCCCGCACGCCCAAGCCCCCGCCCGAGCCGCAACCCGACCTGCCCGGACTGAGCGATGGGTGACTGCGACTCCAGCCGCTCGGCATGCCACCGAAGCGTACGCATCAGCCTGACTCTGCTGCTGCTCACGGCCGCCTCGGGATGTGTCGACCTCTTCGCCGTGCCGCCCGATCTGGGCCCAGCGCTGACCGACCAGGGCGCGGACACGGCAGATAGCGTTCCGGGAGATGCGCACCCTGCGGAAGACGCCCGCCCTCGTCTCGACCCAACGGCTGACGCGCAGTCAGCGGACGCCTGCTCGCCGATGCTCGAAGCCTGCGACGGCGCGGACAATGACTGCGACGGCCTCGTCGACGAAGCCGTCACCGACTGCGACCCGGGCTGCGACCATATCGACGACGACGGCGACGGCCAGAGCGACGAGGGCTGCGATGCGGTGGTGTGTGGCCCGGCCGAAGGGGGCGCGCAGGTGCCGCCCTGTAACGGTTGCCCGGCGTCGACGGTCATCCCCGCCGGCTGGGCCTGTATCCCGGCTGGCGAGTTCACGATGGGTTCGCCACCCGGCGAGCCGGGGCGAGAAGACTGGGAAGGCCCCCAGATGCAGGTACGGCTGACCCGGCCTTTCCTCATGCAGCGCACCGAGGTCACCCAGGCGGGCTGGACGCGGTTCGGCACTTTGCCTGCCCCCGCCTACTTCAACCCCGGCGACGGTCGAGCCTGCGACGCCGATGAGCCGGGCCAGTGCCCGGTCGAGCGTATCAGCTGGTTCGACGCCGCTTGGTACGCCAACGAGCGGTCCCGCGCGGAGGGGTTGCCGCCCTGCTACGACGTGGGCCTGCTCGCCGCGTGTGCCGGACGACCCGGCACCGGCTGTGACGCGGACGCCGAGTGCGCCGCCGATCGAGGGAACGAGCGCGGCATGGTCTGCGCTGGGGAGTGCCCGGACACCTTCACCTGCGACGAAGACGCCTTCGACCCCATCGACGTGAGCTGTCGCGGCTACCGGCTGCCCACGGAGGCCGAGTGGGAGTACGCCGCGCGCGCGGGGAGCACCACCGCCTTCGCGTTCGGCGATGACGAGCCCGATCTACCGGACATGGGCTGGTGTAATGGCTGGCACCGGACCGATCGGGTACAGGCCGACCGCCTGCCGAACCCGTGGGGCCTGTACGACATGCACGGCAACGTCTGGGAGTGGGTGCATGATGACCACGTCCTCTATGAAGAGAGCCTCGTCGTGGACCGGGTCGCGCGGGGGATCGGGGGCTCCCACGTGATGCGCGGCGGATCCTTCCTGAAGTTCCCCGGCGACTGCCGCTCGGCGAAGCGCTTCGTCACCCAGGCGAGCGCGCGCTACTGGGACTCGGGCCTCCGCCTCGTCCGCACGATCGACGCGCGGTAGCCGTCAGAAGACGCCGATCACGGCGATACCGCCGGGGTGAACGGATACCGACGGCGCACCGCCGTCGGCGAAGGCCCACGCGGCGCCGACGCCGAGCAGCACCCCGACGGTCAGCGCGCCGTAGCCAGCCAGCCCGAACACGTTGGTCCGGTCGGCGGCGTCGACGAAGTCTCTCTCGGCCCGCGCGACGCCGTCGGCATCCCCCGCGGCGTGGCGTGCGCGCATGGCGGCCTCCGCGCTCTCCCGCTCGGCGTCCGCTCCGGTTGCCAACCAGAGGAGGAGGCCGCCCGCGACGAGGACAGCAGCGCTCGTCCCGGCGAGGATCGGCCCCGTAGAGTCCGTGTCGACGGCCACTGAATCGGATGCAGGCGCGGGTTCGGCGGTCCGGCACTCAGCCGCCGTACGCACGACGCCCAGACGCGACGCCTCGGCGATCTTCGGCTCACCGCCTTCGGCGCTCAGCATGCGGTAGAGCGCCCACGCCTCGCAGGCCGCCTCGGGGTCGATGGCCATCTGCTGCTCGCGCACGTACGCGAGCGAGAACCGCAGGCTGATCCTGTGCTCGCCGCACGCCGGCTCGTCGATCAGATCGCGCAGGGTGCGCTCTGCCTGACTCCATTGTCTCTCGGCCATGGCATCGGCGGCCGCAAAGCAATCCGGCGCGGCCTGGGCGAGACCTGCACTCGTCAGGGCACTCACGAGCACGGCGATGGGTGCGCGCTGGCGGGTCATGGTCCGAGGCGTGAGGCGGAAGAGCATGGGCAACTCTGTCACGCGCTATGGACCGAGGCAACTGCCGGGCAGCGGCGTGACGCAGCGCGCTTTCCACTCGCCGAGGCGATCGACGCCGAACTCGGCGTCCAGCCGCTCGACGACGGCGCGGGTCGCGTCGTCGTGGCACGGGCACTCGGCCATCGCCCGCTCGAGTCGGGCGACGAGCCGCTCGGCGCAGGTGCTGCTCGGTTGACCGGAGACCGCCCGAGCGCAGGCCAGGGACCACTTCTGCTCCCGGTCGACGCCCAGCGACCGCAGCCTTCGCACGGTCGCCCGCGCGGGACCACAACGGCACGCTGAGAGCTCGCGGCCGAGGGTCTCGTCCAAGGTCTTGCTCTCGTTCTTGGCGGGGCGAGGCCTCTCAGATGCAGGGAGCGTGGCTCGGCGGCTCGCCGGCCGCCGGGCCTCCAGCGCTCGCTCTGGTTGGTGGTCAGGCTGCACGGGCGGCGATGCGTCGATGGCCGCGATCCGGGCGCTGTCGACGGAGGCCACGACCCGCCCCGCGTCGACGTGCTCGCGACGTGGGGACGGGCGCGCGTCGGGTCGCTCACCCGCCGACAGCGCGGCCGATGCCGCCGCAGTCGGTCGATGCTCGGCCGGCGCCTCGGCCCCCTGCGACACCCACATCGCGAGCGCCCCCACGACTGCCAACGCGACGATCCCACCGATCCACCGGGCAATGCCGGCACGCTGCGGCTCGGCATCGAGGTGCGCGCTGATGTTGGAGATACCGAGCGGGGTCTCATCGGCATGAGGCTCGGGTGTGACGAGGGTCGGGTCGGTGTCGACGAGCGCAGGCGACTGCCTGGTGATCGACGCGCCAGGTGCCAAGGCGTCCGCCATGGCCAAGGCCGACGGGAAGCGATCGGCGGGCGCCTTCGCGAGGGCGCGATAGACCACCTGGGCAAGCGCCTCGGGCACATGGTCGGGCAGACGCGGCGGAGGGGTCTTGACGTGATCGAGGATCACCTGAACCGGCGTGCCCGCGAAGACCTTCTGCCCGGTCAACGCATAGAAGAGGACGCACCCGGTCGAGTAGATGTCGGTGGCGGGCGTGATGGCCTGGCGCGTCGCTTGCTCGGGTGCCATCCAGGCGGGGGTGCCTATGACCATGCCGCTGGCTGTCAGCGCTTCGATCGCATCGGACTCTTCGAAGATCTTGGCGATGCCGAAGTCGAGCAGCCGAGGCTCTTCGCCCCGCCTGCCATTGACGACCATGATGTTCGCCGGCTTGAGGTCGCGATGCACGACACCCTCGTCGTGCGCTTCACCGAGGGCCTCGAGCAATACACCGAAGAGGTTGCACGCGCGCTCGGGCGTGAGAGGGCCCTGTCGCCGGACGACGTTCGCCAGGGTCTGGCCTTCGACGTACTCCTGCACCATGTAGAACAGGCCGTCGTCTTCGCCGAAGTGCAGAAGGCGCACGATCGCACGGTGGCGCAAGCGCGCCTGCAGTTGCGCCTCTCGGCGAAAGCGATCCGCGACCAGATCGGCAGCCGCATGGGCGATAACCTTGATCGCAACCTGTCGATCCAGCTGCTCGTCGAGCGCGCGATAGACGGCGCCGAAGCTGCCCCGGCCGATCAGGGCCTCGATACGGTACTGTCCGCCGATGGCCCGGCCAATGAGGTCGCTGGGGTTGAACATATCGGGCCTTGCCGTGGACGCGGGCCCATGATGGCGGCTGGGGCAGACATCGATCAATGCGCTTGACGGCGCCCGCATAGGGGCATCATCGCCCTTGTCCGGGCCACTCCCCTGGCCTACGCTCTCGCGTCATACAGCCCATCAGGATCACTCTAAAGGCAGGCGACAGGAGCATCGGGCAAGGCATGGCGTTAGATACGAAGCAGGGCACCGATCTGAAGGCGCTGTTGCACCGCATCCGCGATCGGGCGCGGGCCACGGACCCTCCCCTCTACACCTACCGGGTGACCGACGACGAGCTGGCGGCGTTGGACGCCAGCCTGCGTGGCCGCATCGGGCGCGCGGGCGGCGTCGGCCGGCTCGAAGAAGCGGCCTTCTGCCTCTACGGCGCCGAGGTCTTCTGCCGGCACCACGCCGACGGCCCGTGGACGTGGCGCACGATCACCGATCGCCTGGGGGTCGAGCCCGCGCCGCGCTGGCTCTATCCGATCGTCGCCCGCGGGCTGGCGTGGTGGGGGCGGTCGGTCCTGCGGCTGGGTGAGTCTCGGCAGTTCCTGGTCAGCCTGGCGTGTGAAGGCGGGCTCCCGCTCGAGCTGGTGCGCACCCGACGCACCGCGCTGGGCGCCTACGCGTCGCGGCTGCTCAACGACCGCGAGGCCTTCGGCTCGACGTCGCCGACTGGCGAGCTGGCCCGGTTCCACGCCGGGCGGCTGCCGCGCACGCTGCGCAACGACGTCGTCTACACCCTCGTGGCGTCGCTGGTCGATCGGCTCGTCGAGCTGCGGCGGACCATACCGGACGGCATCGACGGCCCGCGGGCGTGGCTCGAGCAGCATCGGCCCGACTGGACCGACGCGCTGCCGTTGGTGGTGGACGACGAGCAGAGCGGCGCGCTGCTCGATCTGCTGCTGGGTCAGCCCCGCGGCGAGTCGACGCCCGGCGCCACGATCAGCGTTCAGGCGGCGCTGGACTACACCACCCACGGATGGCGGCTGAGCCGCACGCTGGCGCTGCCGCGCACGCTGAGCGGCGACGCGCTGGCGGAGGTCATCCGGGAGATCGACCCGCGCTTCACGGCGGCGATGCTGGGGCCGTTCGTACGCTTCGCGCTGGTGGACGTGCACGGCGAGCGCCACGCCATGGGCGAGGCGCGGCTGAGCTTCGACGGGCAGCGCTACCGCTTCGACGTCTTCGAGCGGTCGATCCGCGGGGAGGCCGGGTCGCTCGAGCTGCAGGTGCATGTGGGGCCCAACGTCGTCGCCCGGGGCACACCGTCGGGCGGGGGCGCGATGCCCGACGAGCCGTGGGTCTTCGCCGACGGCGGCGAGCGCGGCCTGCTGGGCACGGGCTCGCTGCGCACCCGCGCAGCCTCGGTCCTGGTGGCCGCCGAGGCGCCGCAGGCGAGCGCGCCGGCCGAGGCGGACGGCGCCGCGCAGGACGGCACGTGGGAGAGGCTCGGCGAGGTCGCCGGACGGCCGCTGCTGCGTATATCGGGCCGCTGGGCCATCGGCGAGGCGGGCGCGCAGTTCGTGGTGCGGACGCGGGCGGCCGAGGAGCAGCGCGAGGTCTTCGACCTGCGGGGGTCTGCGCTGGGGCTGGGCCCGGGCGGCGCGCCGGTCTGGCGGGGTCCGCCGGCGGTGATCCATCGGCCGGTCGGGGCACCGGCCCGGGAGATCGCGCGCCGCTGGCTCGAGATGTCGGCGGGTGGGCGGGTCTGGACGCCGGTCACCGCGCGGCCCGCCGGCGCAGTGCGGCTGCGCTGGGTCGACGGCGGCGAGGTGCGCTTCATGCGCCGCCTGCAGATCGCGCCCGAGGCCCTGACGGTGGACGTGCTGCCGGGACCCGCCGCCCGCGAGGGCCGGGTGGTCCTGGCGGGGGTGCCGGGCGCGCAGCTGGGTGTCGTGCCCGGTGATGGGTTTGCGGCCACGTGCCGAGCGACGGGGTCGGGGGTCGAGGCGGCTGTCGAGTGGAGCGGCGACGACCGCCCCGAGCGCCTCGCCGCGACGCTGAGGCTGGGGCCGCCCTACGCCAGCGATCTGCGGCTGCGCCTGCCTTTTCCCGTGCCGTTCGTGGGCTTCGTGGGGCGCGACGGCGCGCCGCTAGCCCGCGGAGCCGCCCGCCGGCTCGATCAGCTGCCGACCATCCATGCGCGGGTCAACGCGGTGCTGGCCGGGCAGGACTTCGGGGTCTGGGCCCGCATCGACGGCACCCGCTGGACCTACCTGATGGCGCTGCGCCCCGTATCGGCGCGGGTTTTCGCCCTGGGCCTCGACGCGATCCGCGAGATGGTGGAGGTGCTGCAGGCGCGCACCATCGATCTGGACTGCGTGGTGCAGTTGGCCATCCGGGCATCGGGCGACGTGATGCGGCCCGACGAGCCGCGCCTGCACGTGCGGCGCTACGCCCAGACGCTGGCGCCGACGGTGGATCCGTCGGTCGCCGGCCGTCGGCTCTTGACCTGCCACCGGGCGCCGGGCGATCGCCTCGTCCCGCCCGAGCGGGTCGACCTGCGCCCGCTGTGGTCCCCCGGCGAGGCCCTCACGGTGGTCGAGGGCGATCCCGACGCGGGCTGGGTGGTCGACGAGGGCGACTTCGAGCCCGGGCCCTGGCTGGCGGTCGGCTGGCGGGGCGATCTGGCCGTGACCCGCCCGCTGCTGGTGACCCTGGGCGGCGCGCCCGAGTCGAGCGAAGACGTACACGCCTCGCTGGCCGCATTGATTCGCGCACCGCGGAACCAACGCCAGGCGGCGATGTACAGCTTGCTGGTCGAGCTCTCCGCCGATCCGGGCTCGCCGAAATGGGACGAGCTGCGCGGCATGCTAGCCGAGGTCGGCGCGCTGCCGGCGACGACCTTCGACGTCGTGCGCGGGCTCATCGATCATCCGGGGGCGATGGCGCTGGCGGCCATCAAGATGGGCGATCACGGCGCCTTCCACGAGTTCTGGGAGGGCATGGAGCGGCTGCCGTTCATCTGGAGCCTCGTCCCGGTGGATGTCTGGCTCGAGGCGGCCCGCAGCGAGCAGCGCCACCTCGAAGCGCAGGGCGAGGCGCTGGCGTCGGCGTTGAGCCCCGACCTGCTCGCCGAGCTCATTGCGCGCCCGCTGCGGGTCTTCGGGGAGAGCCTGGGCACGCGGCGGCGATCGATGCGGGTGATGCTCGAGGCGCTGCATACGGGCGGTGTGCCCGTCCCCCCGCCCGCCGAGCCGGTGATCCAGATGGCGGCGCTGGCCGGCGGTATCCCTCTACGTAGGGCCCGCGACGCCGCGCTGCAGGAGCTGCTGCGCACGCAAGCCATCGACGACAGCCGCGACGCCTATTGGCCCCCGCTCGACCAGAGCGTGCTCGAGGCGATGATCGGGGCCTTGGCGGCGCCCGCGGAGGTCTTCCCTGCCCTGCGGCTCGACCACCTCGGCCGCGGGTACCGCCAGCCGGTGCTCGACGCGCCGGTCATCGCCGCGATCGCCGCCGCCTGGGGCCACCGCTTGCGGCCCGATCACGTCTTCGCCCTGCGAATTCTGCGCGCCTTCGACGATCGCTGGTTCGACGACGCGTACGTCTTCACCCTCGCCCTGGCCCTCGCCGATCGCGCCCGCCGGGATTCGGAGTTCCTCGCATGACCGACGGCCTCTTCTCGACCCTGACCCGGCAGCTCGCCGACCGCGCCGCGCGGGCGATGGTCAGCCAGATCAACCCGGCCAACCGGGCGCTGGGCGAGCACCTGCGCGACCGCCTCTCGCAGCCACCGGGCGACGCCGACAGCCTGCTCGCGCCGCCGGTCTTCGAGGCGCTGTTCCCGTGGCGGACCCACGGCGAGACGCTGGAGTCGCTGCCCTTCATGCAGCCGAGGCTGGTCGAGGCCATGGACCAACCGCCCGCGGCCATGAAAGGCCAGCGATTCGGGCGCGACTGGAAGCCCTACGCGCACCAGTTCGAGGCCTGGAAGACGCTGACGGCCGATGAACCGAAGTCGGTCATCGTCAGCACCGGCACCGCGAGCGGCAAGACCGAGTGCTTCATGGTGCCGATTCTCAACGATCTGGTGGGGCAGCTCGCCGATCGGCCGGTCGGCAGCCAGCTCGAAGGGGTGCGCGCGCTCTTCCTGTATCCGCTCAACGCGCTCATCAACAGCCAGCGCGAGCGGCTCAAGGCGTGGACCGCCAGGTTCGAGGGGGGCGTGCGCTTCGCGCTGTTCAACGGCACCACGCCCGAGCAGGTCAAGGCGCCCGAGCAGGAAAAGCAGCCCGAGCAGGTGCTGTCGCGCCGGCTGCTGCGGTCCAACCCGCCGCCGATCCTGGTCACCAATGCCACGATGCTCGAGTTCATGCTCGTGCGGGCGGTGGACGCGCCGATCATCGAGAAGTCGCGGGGCAAGCTGCGCTGGATCGTGCTCGACGAGGCCCATACGTACGTCGGCTCGGCGGCGGCCGAGATCGCGCTGCTGCTGCGACGGGTGATGCAGGCCTTCGGGGTCGAGGCGGGGCAGGTGCGCTTCGTGGCGACGTCGGCGACCATCGGCGACAAGGACTCGAGCACGGCGCTGCGGCAGTACATCGCCGATCTGGCCGGGGTCGGCATCGAGCAGGTGGTGCACGTGGACGGGCACCGCGACATGCCGCCGCTGCCGGCTGCGCTCGCGGGTCAGGCCGATCCGCTGCCGGCCGATCCAATGGGTGAGCTGGGCGGCTTCTCGTCGGCGGAGCTCTTCGAGCTTCTGGGCGCGATGAAGCCCGTGCAGGACCTTCGCCTCGGCTTCGCCAACGGGGGTCGGCCCCAGCGTTTGGAGGACCTGGCGAAGCGGCTGTATCCGGATGCCGATGGCGCGACCGAGCGGACGCTGGCGCTGCTCGATCTGGCCGCGAGGGCGCGGGCCGATGACCGGTCGCCGCCGCTGCTGCCGCTGCGCGGGCACTTCTTCGAACGCATCCAGCCGGGCCTCTGGGCCTGCGCGAACATCGCCTGTACGGGCCGCCGCGATACGCCGCTCGAGACGGCAGAGTGGCACTTCGGCGCGGTCTACTTCGAGCGCCGCGAGCGGTGCCGGCACTGCGACGCACAGGTCTACGAGTTGCTGTCGTGCAGCGGGTGCGGCGCGGCCTATCTCTTCGGCACGGAGCACGAGAGCGACGGCGGCGGGCCCGAGCTGAGGCGCGAGCCCTGGCTCGGCGGCAGCTCGGCCGAGGCCGAGGTGGGCGACGACGTCGAGGGTGACGCCGACGGCGGCAATGCGCGGCATCGATTCATCTACGACGGCGTGCCCAACGCACGGACCGGCGCCGGGCGGTTGTTCTCGGCCGCCAACGGTGCCCTCGGTGACGCCGAGGCCCCCGGCGCGCGCACGGTGGCCCTGGCCGATCACGTGGGCGATGGGCGCTTCAAGTGCGCCGGCTGCGGCGAGGTGGAGCAGAGCAATCGCCCGCTCTTCCGCTCGGCGCGCCTGGGGCGATCGTTCTTCCTCGGCGCGTCGATCCCCGCGCTGCTGGAGCAGGTGCCACCGCACGACGAGAAGCCACGCGACAAACCACTCGGCGGTCGACGGTTGATCACCTTCAGCGACAGCCGCCAGGGCACCGCCCGCTTCGCCGCGCGTACCCAACTCGAAGCCGAGCGGATGTTCCTGCGCAGCTTCGTCTATCACATGCTGTGGTCGGGGGTGGGCTCACCGGATCCGGCGAAGCTGGGGCCCGTCGACGCGCGCATCGCTCAGTTCGAGACGCTGCTGCAGAGCGCGCCGAACGCCATGCGCGCGAGCCTCGAGGCCATGCTGGCCGAGGCTCGACAAGAGCGGGACGCGATCATCGCGGCGGCGAGCGGGGCCGAGACGCCGTTCTCGAAGCTGAGGGCTGCGCTCGAGCGGCGGCCGGAGGCGAGGTGGGTCCAACTGCAGATGCGCGGGGCCTACGCGCCGGCCGATCATGGCACGGGGCAGATCGCGCGGATGATGCTGCTGCGCGAGTTCATCCGCCGGCCGCGGCGCGCCAACTCGCTGGAGACGCTGGGGTTGGTGCGGCTGACGTATCCCGCCTCGAGCCGGGTCGTCACCCGGCCGGCGGCGTGGAAGGAGACCGGCCGGTCCCTCGATGACTGGCGGATCTTCCTGCGGCTGTGCCTCGACTATGCCATCCGCAACCGCACCGCCCTCGACATCGATCGGGATCTGCTGCGGTGGATGGGCAGCCCCATCCGGCCGATGCAGGTCGTTCACCCCGACCAGGAGCTGGCCGAGCGGCAGTTCCGCTGGCCGACGGTGGGCCCCAGCCCGCGCCGGGCGCCGCGCGTCGTGCGCTACCTCTTCCGGGCGCTGGGGCTCGACGCCGACGACGCCGACGCGCGCGATCTGGCCGATCGCATCATGCGTGAGGCCTGGACGGCCGCGATCGACCGTGATCTGGGGCTGCTCAAGCCCCGCGACGGCGACTTCGTGATGGCCTTCGAGGATGTCGTGGCGTTCGACATCGTCGAGAAGGGCTGGCGTTGCCCGGTGACCGGGCGGGTGCTCGACACGGTGCTCTGCGACCCGGCGGGGAGACCTGTCTCGCCGTTCCAGTCCGATCTGGACGAGGCGAACGTGCCCTGCGAGACCGTGGAGCTGCCCCGCCCGCGGTACGTGGGCGGCGTCGACCCGGACTCGGGGCGCGCGAGCACGGCGGCAGCGGTCGCCCGCTGGCTGGAGACGGACCCCCGCGTGGTGGCCGCGCGGCAGCAGGGCGTCTGGACCGAGTTCAGCGATCGCATCGCCGCGCCCCCGCGCTTCTTCGCCACCGGCGAGCACTCGGCCCAGCAGAATCACGAGCGGCTGGGCATGTTGGAGGACGCCTTCAAAGCGGGCCGGATCAACATCCTGAGCTGCTCGACGACGATGGAGATGGGCGTCGACATCGGCGGGCTGACCGCGGTCGCCATGAACAACGCCCCGCCGGGTCCGGCCAACTACCTGCAGCGCGCGGGGCGGGCGGGCCGCGGCGGCGAGCAGGCTGCGGTGCTGACCGTCTGCCAATCGTCGGCCCATGGCGAGGCGGTGTTCACCGCGCCGGATTGGGCGTGGACGACACCGATCCACGTGCCGAAAGTGTCGCTGGACAGCGAGCGGATCGTGCAGCGCCACGTCAACGCGCTGCTGCTGGGTCACTACCTGACCGAGAACGGCGAGGGCGACGCCCACCGTCTGAACTGTCGGTGGTTCCTCGGACGGAGCAGCGACCACGCCACCCGCATGGTGGATGGGCTGCGCAGCACAGTGAACAAGCGGACGGATATAGCGGACGCGATCGGCCGGCTCGTGGCGTCGACGGCGCTGGAGTCGGCCACCCTGCGTGACCTCCTGGAGCGATCGGCCGCGCACCTGGAGCGCATCGCCGAGGCCTGGCACCTGGAGCGCGACGCCCTGCTGGCGGAGGTCAATGGCGTAGGCGGGCGGGCCGACGAGCTCGACGCGAGCAAGGTCAAGATCTCGCTTCAGCAGAAAGCGTTGACCCACCAGCTGAAGCGGCTCGAGAAGGAGTATCTGCTCAAGTTCCTGGCCAGCGAAGGCTATCTGCCCGCGTACGGCTTCCCGCTGCACATCGCGCCGTTCGTCACGACGACCGCCGAGGCGTTGAAGAAGCGCAAGGAGGTCATGGCGCGCTTCAAGCAGCGGGGCGACGAGCCCCGCGACGAGGGCTATGCCCTGGCCCGAGGCTACCCTTCACGGGATCTGCCGACCGCCCTGCGCGAGTATGCGCCAGGGGCCCGGGTCGTGCTGGGCGGGGTCGTCTATCGCTCGGATGGGGTGACGCTCAACTGGCAGATCCCGGCGACCGACGGGGAGGTTCGAGAGCCTCAGAATCTGCGGCGGGCCTGGCGATGCAAGCAGTGCTCCGCGTTTCGTGTCGAGCGCACCGTGCCCGAGGCATGCTTGGCGTGTGGGCACGGAGAGCTGGAGCAGTTTCCGGTGCTCGAGCCGGCAGGCTTCGCGGTCGACATCCGGCAGCAGCCGGACAACGCCATGGGCCGCTCGCCCTACATCCCCTCGCCCAAGCCGTGGATCAGCGCCGATGGCGCGGCGTGGCGCAACCTGCCCGGCGAGGGGGTGGGGCGCTTCCGCGTCGATCCGGAAGGGCGGGTGTTCACCTACAGCACCGGCCAGTTCCATGGCTACGCCCTGTGTCTGCACTGCGGGCGGGCGGCGCCCGAGGTCGGGCCGGCCGCGCTGGAACTCGACAGCCGAGAGGACGAGATCGCCGATGTACCCAAGGTCATGCAGGCGCACCTGCGCCTTCGCGGCGGCGGCGACGGCGGGAACGTCTGCACCGGCACAGCGGAGAACGGCGGCATCCGGCGTAACTTGCGGCTCGGTGTCGAGCTGCGCACGGATGTGTTCGAACTGGTTCTGCGCAACCCTCGACTGGGTCGCGGCATGACCGATCCAGGCACCGCGATCTCGGTCGCCGTCGCGCTGCGGCTGGCCCTCGCGGGCAAGCTCGGCGTCGAGGATCGCGAGATAGGCTGGGCCGTGCGACGGGTGGAGGAGGACGGCGCGCGCACCTACGCGGTGATCCTGTACGACCTGGCGGACGGTGGTGCGGGCTATGTCGGGCAAGCGCCGGGCATGCTCACCGATCTGCTGCGGCGGGCTCGGAAACATCTCGAGTGCCCGCGCAGATGTGATCGCTCGTGCCACGGGTGCCTGCTGGCCTATGACACCGATCGGGTCGCGGGCTTCCTCGACCGGCAGGCCGCATCGGGCTTCCTGACGACGGACCTGATCGACGCGACGGCGCTGCCGCCGTCTCTGCGTGTCTTTGGTCCGAAGACCGAGTTCGAGTGGCGCTCGCTGACGTTCGCGCTGCGGGACGCTCTGCGGCGGGCCGATGCCGGGCGTGGGCGGTTCTTCGTACACGGCGTGGTCGACAACTGGTCCCCCGCTACGTGGCCGATGTGGTCGGTGATCGCCGAGCTGCGCGATCGGGGCCTTCGGCTCGAGCTCGTCGTACCCGATGCTGCGGTCGACGCGCTCGACTGGCCGTCCGCTCAGAGCCTCGCCCGTCTGGCGGCTGCGCTGGATGTGGAGTTGGTCGCAAGCCACATCGAGGAGATACACGGCCTGCATCGACTGGCCGAGGTCGAGTTGCCCGATGGCGTCCGGGCGTGGGCGACGCCCGACGCGCAGGCGATCGCCGCCAATGACAGTTGGGGGTCGGGCGCGGACGCGCGGGTCGTGAGCGGTCGCCTCGACGGGTGGTCGGCGCTCGCGGCCCGGTCGATCGGGCAGACACTGCTCGACCGCGTTGCCCCCGGCGCCTGGCGTACCTTCGAGATCACGGGGCAGCTGAATGGCGTCATCGGCTCGGTGGGCGCACAGTTCTGGACGTCGGCCCGATACGCGAGCCGTGACCTGGCAGAGCGCCTGGACGCCTCGGCGCCGGTCGAGGCCATCACCTATCACGACCGCTACGTCTGCTCACCGCTCGTCGCAGCCTGCCTGTTTCGGGTCTTCGAAGCCTTGCGCCGGTTCTCGGGCGGGCTCGCCGAGACGACGCGCGTCGAGGTGCATACGTCGGCGGCCCGCAACGATCGACGCCCGCACGCGTTGAAGCACGATTGGCCGCGGGCCCAGACTCAGCGGGATGTGCGTGCTGGCGGCCTTGTTCGGCGGGCTGGTATCCGACCCGGCGCGCTGCCGCATCGAGTTCGATCACCCTGAGCTGGGGCATCATCGTGTGCTGGGTCTGTATTGGGCTGATGGAGGCCATCTGGCCATCCACCTCGACCACGGCTTCGGCTTCCTCGACGAGGTCACTCGGGCTCGTCATACGCGACAGCCCGGGTTCCCCTTCGGCGCCGAGGCCGTGGCCCAGGCCGACCGATTGGCAAGACTGCGCAACGTCGCCATCGAGAACCGCGACCGGCGGCCGGTCCCCAACTACATCTCGGCGCTTCGGATGACGTCGCAGGGATCGTGAGCCTACCGGTCAGGGGCTCGACTTGCTCCCACCGGCTGACAAGGTGCCTCCGACCGGAGGAGCTGCAAGCGCTCAGACGGACGAAGGCCGCGAGCCTCGAGATCGTGGGGCCCGTATGGGGCCCGAGCCGACGTGATTTCTGGGGCACCTTGGGGCATCGCCGGGCAAAGCGGGGAATTGGCCCTCCCCCGCAGCCCGCTTGGGGTCTGCCCCTCAGCCGACGGGCCTTTCGCAGCCATCCGAGCCGACCGCAGCGCGGCTAAACCAAAAAGTACAAGACTCGGGCGTATAAGAGCCGGAAAAAGTAGGGTTTTTGCCTTTTCACCCCTGAGCCCGCGTACACGCAGTGTACACAGACCGTACACAGGGGCCCACGCTGGGCCCCGCCCGACAGCCCTCCCGACACGATCCGGCCAGCTATTCGTCCGGCCCATCCTCGTCCCAAACGATGCCCGCCGATGCGCCGCAGTCGGTGCGCTTCGAGCGGGTCGCCCGCCGCGATGGCCGTGTCGATGGCGAGCCGCAGTCGGCTGCGCAGCGCCAGGTCGTGGATCAGGTCGCGCACGACCGCCCGGGCGCGGTGGCCCAGGCTGTGGTCGCTGGCGCGGTTGGCGGTGCGCAGGGCGCCCAGCAGGTCGTCGCACAGGGTCGGGTCGTCAGTGATCGGCATCGTCGCCTCCAGCAGTGGCGTGGTGATTCACGCCAGCGGAGACTGCCACGACTATGCCCTCGCCAGGCCGCTGGGGGTGGCCGAGCGGTTACGTGGACGCCCGTCGGGAATCATGTGCTCCTTCGAAGCAAGAGCCGGTTCTCGTCGATCATCACCCGCCTCCATCACAAGGACGAGCACCAGTTCATCTTCGATCGTCCCCCGCACCTCCGCTGGCTGGAGCAGGACGATGCCGTCGAGATCCTGCGGGCCGCGCCGGGCATCGACCGCAGCTTCGGCGCGACGTCGGCGGCGGCGGCGATCTGCGCGGGCGTGGGCGCGCTCGTGCTCACCGCCAACGAGCACCTCACCAGCTGGGAGGTCCGGCAGATCCTTCGGGAGGCGAGCGTACCCGTCAACGCCGCGATGCGGACCTCCGACCCGGTCGATCGCTACCGCCGCGTCGATGCGATGGCCGCGGTGAGCATGGCCCTGAGTTGGCGCGCCGAGCCCCCGGTCATCCTGGTGATCCCCGAGGATGGTATCTGGATCGACACAGCGACAGGCAGCGAAGCGGAGGTGCGCCGAGGCGACGACGTCGAGTTGACCGTCGAGGTTCGAAACGATGGCCATGCAAGGACGCCGAACCCGGCGCGGATACGCGTGGTCGCTGTCGCCGAGACCCACGCGAGGAGCGTCGAAGAGCGCGGCGGTATCGAAGCCCTCCCGATACCTCGACTCATCGGCACCGATACACCAGCGCAGGTCGTCGAGCTGCTCGAGGCGCCGCTGGTCGACCCCGGTCACCCGGAGAATCACCCCAACCTCGCTGCTCGAGAGTCGCGACCGTTCCGATTCACCGTACCGGCCACGGCGCTCGATCGACTCGACGCCGGCGCGTATCGACTCCTGGTCGGCGTCTTCCCCCGCTACGGCTCCACGCGCCACGATCGAACCGATCCGCCAACGACCTTCGCCCCCGCCGCCAGGCACCACGGCATGCGCTCGTTCCGGCTGGCCGATACCCCGGGAAAATCATGAGCAGCCCTGTCTCCGATGACACCGCCCCTCGAAGCGGCGTCGACTCGCCGCTCGTCGGCGCCCCCGGTCGCCGGCGCGATCAGGCGCCCAAGCATGGGAGCCCCGAGCGATCGGCGAGCGCCGATCCGCTCAGCGATTACCTCGCGCGCTGCGGGGTCTGGGGGCTCTGAGCCATCCGACACCACCCGAAACGAGGTGGAATCGGACTCCGGCAACTCGCCCGCCATCGTGAGCAGACGCAGCGCATCCCGGCGGCGTTCAGGCGTCCTGAGCGGCGCGGGCCTTGGCGAGCTGCTCTTCGTAGTGCGCCTTGACCTCGGCCATGTCGAGGCCGCGGATCTGCTCGACGAGGGTCTCCAGAGTCGGCTGCGGCAGGAGCCCGGGCTGTCGGAAGACCGGGATGCCCTCGCGGAAAGCCATCACCATCGGGATCGAGCGCACCTGGAACATCGCGCCCAGTTCGCGCTCGGCTTCGGTGTCGATCTTGCCGAAGACGACGTCGTCGTTGCTGTCGCTGACCTTCTCGAAGATGGGGCCGAACGTCCGGCACGGGCCGCACCAGGCGGCCCAGAAGTCGAGCAGGACGATGTCGTTCTGCGCGATCACCGACTCGAAGTTGTCCTTGGTGATTTCAACGGTGGCCATGGGGCCCTCCTCTCGCCAGATGGTCTCTCCGGCACGCGGTACGCGGCGCGCCCGAGACGGTTACGCACGCAGCAGGCAGATTCGGGTCATGGCGTCGCGTCGGGCGCGCTGAGGAACGCGCTCACCGGCCGAATGGCTCCGATGTCGCCGAAGACCGCGGCGTTGTAGAGCTGGGCGTGGGATCCGGCGGTCTGCAGGTAGGTGTCGCGGTACAGGTCGAGCAGCGTCGGGTCGTCGCCGCGCTCGATGCGATCGAGGACGCGCCGCGAGAACTCGTCGCCCACCCACTGCGCGAGGTCGTAGTCGTAGCCATGGCCCAGCGAGTTCTCCCGGGTGCTGGCGGCGGTGAGCATGGCAACGCCGGAGAGCGGCTCGGCGCCGCAGCCCGACTCGATGCCGAAGAAGCCGGCGTCGCCGAAGACGCCGGCATGGCACGACTCGACCTCGACGAGCACCCGCCGCACGCCGTCGGCGGCGCGCAGGGCGCAGAGGCTGTCGCGCAGCATGGCCGGCTCGTAGATCGAGAGCCCGCTGCCGGTCAGCCCCTGCTCGACGTTCTCGGCGCCGAAGACGACGCCGATCAGGCCGCCGTGGCCGGCGAGGTAGACGTAGAGGTTGGTGCGCGCGTCGAGCTCGAGCACGGTCGGCGCCGCGTCGGTGACCCGACCGGCGATGATGTCGGCGAGCTGCCGCGGGGTGACCTCGATGCCGTAGTCGTAGACCACGCCCGCGTAGACATCCGGCCCGCCGGGCACGTTGCGCACCTGCCCGGGCAAGGCGTTGTCCGGGTGGTCGGCGATGTCGTCGGCGCCGATCATGATGATGTCGTCGTCGGTCAGCCCGCGGGCCTTGAGCAGCTGATAGCGGGCGAGCGCGTCCGCCTGATGGCGGTAGTTGTCCCAGCCGGCCGACGCGGTCACGATCAGCGCCTTGGTCGCGCGGGGCAGCGGCTCGGCGGGCTCGAAGGCGAGCTCGGTCGGGCCGCCGGGGGCGACGAAGCTCTCCGCGCCCGGCCCGTCGAGGATGTTCGGCGGCGGCTCGCCGTCGGCGCCGATCCGCACGTATTCGAGCACCTGGAACCCGCTGCCCGGGTCGTCGTAGCGCCAGTAGCCCAGGGTGCCGGCGAGCAGATCGATGCCCGCGTCCGGGTCGAACGAGAGCGCGCCGCCGGCGCCGACGATGTCGACCGGCTCGCCGGCGCGCAGCGCTTCCATGGTCCGCTGCAGGCCGTCGGCGTGGGCCCCGTGGGCGACGCCGCTGCCGGTGACGGCCGTCTGGATGCCTTCGGCGAGCGCTTTGCCGCCCTCGCCGCCCGAGACCTCGAGCCCGTGCACGATCAAGATGATGGCGTCGTGGCCGGCGACGGTGTCCGACGGCGGCCCCAGCGCGTGCTCGGGCACCGGCGGGCCGCTCTCGCGAAACGCGCCGAACTCTTCTTCGAGGCCGGTCTCGGGCAGGTGCGTCGAGATCCAGCCTTCGAGGCCGACGGCCCTCTCGCCGAGCACGTCGAGGTCGCCGCTGACGTTGGGGCCGAGGTCGGCGACGATCACCTGCGTCGGCAGGGCCCCGTCGGGCGTGCGGGCCCGGTGCAGGACGTCGACGATGCAGGTGAGGTCGTCCCGCTCGGTCGCGGCGACGACCAGCCGCTCGGGCGCGGTGGCGAGGATCGCCTCGGTCGCCTCGGTGCAGGTGCGATCGGGCCCGTAGACCTCGATGTGCACGTCGCCGTCGGCGAACCCTTCGGCGCGGGTCTTGAAGCCGAACCAGTCGAACGCCGACCTTGCCCCCTTCTCGACGCTGGTGACCAGCCCCAGCGACCGCACGCCCTCGGCGCGGGCGTGGCGCACGATCCACTCGATCTGGAAGATGTCGCTGGGTTTGGTGCGCCAGATATAGGGCGAGCCGGCGAACGCCCGCAGGATGTCCGACGAGGTCGGCTTGTAGGCGATGAGCGGCTTGCGGGCTTCGATGGCCAGCGGCGCGACCGCCATCATCTGCGTCGTCGTCTCGGGCCCGATGACCGCGATGACCTCGGGGTCGGCAAAGAGCGCGCGCGCCTCGGCGACGACCTCGTCGAGCGGGCGTCCGTTGAGATCGACGTAGCGCACCGCGAGCGGCACCTGGCCCAACACGCCGCCGAGTTCGTTGATCTTCTGGACGGTGAACTCGATCTCACCCAGGTCACCGCCCGCGCCGACGTTCATCAGCAAGCCGATGACGTACTCGGCGGGCAGACCGGCATCGACCGCGACAGCGGGCGGCCGCTCACCGTCCTCGTGGCAGCCCAGCGAACCGCACAGCGCGAGCGCGCCAGCGAGCAGCAGAGACGTCTTGATTCGCTTCACGTGCACCTCGGCGTCGGTGTCCTTGCGGCGGCCGAGCATTGAAACTGACCAGGGATCGCGCGGACCGATTCGGCGAGGTCAAGGCGCGAGACGCAGGCGCTGCTGGGGGCAACGACAAGTCGAGCAACGCCGCCATCGCCGAATCGGGCCAGCGAGCACGGTCAGGTTCACTGTTCGGCTGCTGTGATACCCGTACGATGCGCCAGATGGGCAAGTCGAGTCGCGGTTTTGCCGAGGGGTCGCCGGGGCAGCCGTCGTCAGGGCACGTCGACGTCGTCGAAGACGTAGACCCGCTCGCCCGCCTCGACCCCGGGCACCCCGAAGTCGAAGAAGATCGAGACCTTGTCGTAGACCGCGTCGGGGTTGAAGGGCGCGGTGCCCGGCGCCTCGACCGAGAAGTCGAAGGTGAGCAGCTCCCAGCCATCGACGACGGTCGCGCGCGCCTCGGTCTCGACGCTCACCGTCGGATCGCCGGCGTCTTCGATCTTCAGCCGCACCGGGATGTCGGCCACCGGCGACCAGACCCGCACCGTCATGCGCGGCGCGGCGGGATCGAGCCCGATGACCGGCACCGACTGCTGGAGCCCGGTGGCGATGGTGGTCCCGGCCCACAGCTCGGCGGCGGCGGACTTGACCACCCGCGCGACGCGGTTCATGCCGCCGGCCGGATCGACCTCTATCGTGGCCTCCTCGGCCCCGCCGAAGCCGATCAGCGCATAGTCCACCGTCGGGTCGTCGAACGTGATCGGGAAGTCGGCGGCCGGCTCCGGCGGATCCACCGGCCCGCCCTCGCCGCCGAAAGCCACGTCGTCGAAGAAGTAGACCCGCTCGCCGGCCTCGGCCCCCGGCACGCCGAAGTCGAAGAAGATCGACGCCCGGTCGTAGATGGCATCCACGTTCAGCGCCGCTGTGCCCGGCGCCTGATTCGCGAAGTCGAACGTCAGCTCTTCCCACATGCCTTCGGCCGTCACCGTCGCCTCGGTCTCGACGCTGATGGCCGCGTCGGTCGAGTCTTCGATCTTCAGCCGCACCTGGATCCCAGCCACCGGCGACCAAACCCGCACGGTCATCCGCGTATTGTCCGCGTCGATGGGGATGACACCCACCGTCTCATTCGGACCGGTCCACAGCGTCGTGCCGGCCCACAGCTCCGCCGCCCCCGACTTCAGCACCCGCCCGACCATGTTGTCCGGATTCGTGGGATCGACCACCACCGAGGCGTCTTCGGCCCCGCCGAAGCCCCGCAGTCCATATTCGATATCTGGATCGTCGAACGTCACTGTCTCGAAGATCGGGTCCGGATCCGGCGGATCGATCGGCCCGCCCTCGCCGCCGAAAGCCACGTCGTCGAAGAAGTAGACCCGCTCGCCGGCCTCAGCCCCCGGCACGCCGAAGTCGAAGAAGATCGACGCCCGGTCGTAGATGGCATCCACGTTCAGCGCCGCCGTGCCCGGCGCCTGATTCGCGAAGTCGAACGTCAGCTCTTCCCACATGCCTTCGGCCGTCACCGTCGCCTCGGTCTCGACGCTGATGGCCGCGTCGGCCGAGTCTTCGATCTTCAGCCGCACCTGGATCCCAGCCACCGGCGACCAGACTCGGACAGTCATCCGCGTATTGTCCGCGTCGATGGGGATGATACCCACCGTCTCATTCGGACCGGTCCACAGCGTCGTACCGGCCCACAGCTCGGCCGCCCCCGACTTCAGCACCCGCCCGACCATGTTGTCCGGATTCGTCGGATCGACCACCACCGAGGAGTCTTCGGCCCCGCCGAAGCCCCGCAGCCCGTACTCGACCTCCGGATCGTCGAACGTCACCGCCTCGAACGGCCGATCGCGGTCGGGCGGATCGACCGGCTCCTCGCCGCAGGCGGTGCACTGGCCGTAGGTATCGCTCTGGGTGCGCGGGCCCTCGATGATGATCTGGCGGTTGGCGAAGCCGACGCCGTCGGTGATCGGCGCACACTGCCCGCCCGCGGCGACGTCGTCGATCAGGTCTTCCTGAGCCGCGAAGCCATCGAGGATGTACTTGTATTCGAGCGGCCCGACCGGGAAGGCATAGGTCGCCGTCCAGACGCCGTCTCCGTCGTCGTCGGCGAGCGGAAAACCTTCGGCGCACCACTCGCAGAAAGGCCCGCTGATCAGCACCTCGCCGAAGGGCTGGTCGTGGCAGCTCATGTCGACCTGGAAGGCGACCGGGTAGACGCACGAGCCATCGTCTTCGGCCGCCTCGGGGTCGTGGTTGTCGGCTTCGGGGTCGGTGCAGCCGCCGCCCTCGACCGCGCCGGGCACGGCGTCGTCCCGCCACTGCACGTCGTCGAGGTAGAACGTCACCGTCTCTGCGCCGGCCGGGTTCTCGAGGAACCACGCGAAGCCGCCGGTCAGCTCCTCGACGTCGCCGGGCACCGGCAACCACAGATCCATCGGCTCGGTGCCCAGGGCCATGTAGCCCGACTCGTTGCTGAAGCCATCGACGTCGCTGATGCCGACCGCGAAGTTGGCCCGCTCGCCGCCGGCCTCGCCCCAGGCGCGGAAGCGCACGTGGGTCGCGCCCGGCGCCACGGCCAGCCCGGGCAGGTCGCCCCAGTTCTCGGCCGGATGCTGGAAGAAGAAGCCGATCCACGGCTCGCCGCCCGGCGTCCAGGTGATGCGCCGACAGGTGCCGCCGTCCATGCCCATCGGGCAGTCGCCGACCTCGATCTCGCCGCCGCCCATGTAGCCGGTCATGAAGAAGTGATCGTCGATGTAGAAGGGCAGCGTCGCCGGCCCCCCGGCGCCTTCACAGTCGAGCAGCGCCTGCCGCTCGACCGCGCAGCCGTTGGCCGAGACGGGCATGTCGGCCTCGCAGGCCCAGCCGCCGTCGCCGACGCACCCCAGCCAGGTATCGGCCTCGGCGCTGCACGCCCCGGCCCGCCGCTCGGCGCAGCGCTGCTTGCAGGCGCCATGGCCCGGCACGCCCGCGCACTCGCCCAGCCCGCGGACCATCGCGCAGCGCACGGTGCACGGATCGACCGCGTCGGCCGGATCGGCGGCGAAGACGATGTCGTCGACGAAGAACTCGACCCCGCCGCCCTCGCCCTGATTGACCCACGAGAAGCCGCCGGCGATGTCGGCATAGGGCACGCCGGCGAGGTCGATGGTGTAGATCGTCGGGCTGTCGGTCAGCGCCACGGTCTGCTCGACGCCGAAGCCGTCCGCCGGCCCGTAGCCCACCGCGAAGGTGATGGTCTCGCCGCCGGCGGCCCCCCACGCGGCGAACTGGAGTCGGGTGGCGCCCGCCGGCACCGGGTGGCCCGGCATCTCGCCCCAGTTTCCGCCGGGGCTCTGCCACCAGACGCCCGCCCAGCCCGCCTCGCCTTGAGTGTGTACGAAGCGATGGCACAGGCCGCGGCCTTCGCCGCCGCGCATCGGGCAGACCTCGGTGGCCTCGATGCCGCCGGCCTCGCCGTCGCCCATGAAGCCCGAAGCCGCGAAGACGCTGTCGACGACGAACGGCAGGTCGCCGCTCGCGCCGGCGTCGGTCTCGGCGTCGGCGATCATCCCGCCGTCGTCGCCGTCCTCACCCAAGTCGGGGCCCGCGTCGAGCGCGCCCGGGTCGACGCATTCGTCTGCACCGGCGCGCACCGTGCCCTCGGGGCAGGGCGCGTCGCCGCCGCCGGGCTGACCACATGCGACCAACGCCGCGCTCAACCAGAGCCAGGAGGCGCCGCGCAGCGCGCGGGGCGGAGGAGTCGGGCTTTTCATGAGGCTCTCCCGTGCGACAGCCATTTGTTCTACTAAACAACAAACCAGATCGACAAAGAGAGATCAAACCCGATACGCGATCGAAATTTCCTTTTGACAATAGTACAGAACAGCCGCTCTACTTTGTTCACGATGACTACAAACCCTCCCGATCAGGCGCTGACCGTCTCCCGCGCCGGGCTGTTGCCCCGTCGCCGTGAACCCGGGCGGCTCGACGCGAACAGCATGCGCAGCCGCAATCGCAGCATGCTCTTGCGCTCGATCTGGCGTGACGGCCCCACCTCGCGCGCCGACCTGGCCCGGCATACGGGCCTCAGCCGCTCGGCGGTCTCGGCCCTCGTCGAGCCGCTCATCGACAGCGGGCTGGTCGAAGAGACCGGCCGCGGCTCGTCCCGCGGCGGGCGCCGTCCACGCATGCTGCGCTTCGTCGACGAGGCCTTCTCGGTCGTCGGCATCGACATGGGCGCGACGCACATCAGCGTCGTGGTCACCGACATGCGGGGCCGGGTCCGCGCGTGGCAGCGGACCGATCGCTCGACCCGCGAGGATCCGCACGGCGCCCTGCAGGTCATGCGGCAGCTGGTGGACGCGGCCCGTGCGGATACCGGGATGCGGACTGGCCGGATGCAGGCTGGCCGGCTGTTGGGGGTCGGCGTGGCCGTCCCCAGCCCGGTCGATCCGACGGCGCCCGGGCGGCTGCCGCCGTTCTTCATGCCCGCCTGGCGCGACATCGACCTCGAGCGGGATCTGGCGCTGTCCGGCTCTCCGCCGCTGTTGATCGACAACGACGCCAACCTGGGCGCGCTCGCCGAGAGCTGGTGGGGCGCGGGGCGCGACGGCGGCGATCTGGCGTTCATCAAGCTCGGCACCGGCATCGGCGCGGGCTTCGTCATCGACGGGCACATCTTCCGCGGGCACAACGGCACCGCCGGCGAGATCGGCCACCTGGTCATCGATCCGCAGGGGCCGCAATGTGTCTGCGGCCTTCAGGGCTGCCTGTCGACCTTCATCGGCACGCCGGCGCTGCTCGCGGCCGCCCGCGCCGCCGGCAGCGGCGAGCCGCACAGCCTGCTCGACGACCCCGCCCTCGACGTGCGCCGACTGATCGCGGCGGTGCAGCAGGGTGATCCGGCCGCCCGGGCGCTCATCGAACGGGCCGCCGGTTTCCTCGGGCTGGCCGTCGCGGGTCTCATCAACCTCATCAACCCGCGCACCGTCGTCCTGGGCGGCGAGCTGGCCACCGTCGGCGATGCGCTGTTGTTGCCGCTGCGCGCCCGGGTGCAATCGCGCAGCATGTGGACCGCGGTGGCCCACAGCCGGATCATCGCCAGCCGCCTCGGCGAGCAGGACGTCGCGCTCGGCGCCGCGACCCGGGTCATGCAGGCCGCGCTGATGGATCCGACGCGCTTCCCGGTGGAGGTGTCGCCGTGAGGCCTGCCCGCGCCCTGCCGGCGGGCATCTCGGCGCTCGGCTGCTCCCTGCTCGGCCTCTCGCTGCTCGGCGCCACCGGCTGCGTGGGCGAGGCCGAGCCGCCGCGCGAGCCCACGGTCACCGGCGGCGACGCCGAACCGGACGCCGCCGCCGAGCCCGATGTCGATACGTCGCCCGAGCGGGAAGATTGGCAGCTGGTCTGGAGTGACGAGTTCGACGGCGCCGCCGATACCCCGCCCGATCCGACGAAGTGGGTGCACGACATCGGCGGCCACGGCTGGGGCAACGCGCAACTGGAGTTCGATACCGACCGCGTCGCGAACGCGGCCCACGACGGCGCCGGTCACCTGGTGATCACCGCCCGCCGCGAGCCCTTCGGCGGGCGGGACTACACCTCGGCCCGCATCAAGACCGACGGCACGTTCGCCCGGGCCTACGGGCGATTCGAAGCGCGCCTGCGCCAGCCGGAGGGGCCCGGCATGTGGCCCGCTTTCTGGCTGCTCGGCGCCGACTTCGGCACCGTCGGCTGGCCCGAGTGTGGCGAGATCGACATCATGGAGTTCCGCGGCCAGCAGACCCGGCAATCCACCGGCGCGATCCACGGGCCGGGCTATTCGGCCGGCGAGTCGATCCACGGGGCGCACTTCTCGGCGACGCCGCTGTCCGATGGCTTCCACGTCTACGCGGTCGAATGGCACCCCGATCGCATCGACTGGTTCGTCGACGAGACGCTCTTTCACAGCGTGACCCCCGACGACCTGCCGCCGGGCGCCCGTTGGGTCTACGACCACCCGTTCTTCATCATCCTCAACCTGGCGGTCGGCGGCACCTTCGTCGGCCCGCCGGATGCCACTACGGTCTTCCCCCAACAGATGCACGTCGACTACGTGCGGGTCTACGCGGCCGCCGAAGACATGCCCTGAGCCGCGCCCCGAAGCGCACTGCGGAGCGATGACATGCGTGATTCGAGCCAGGACTCATCAGTGAAGTCACCCTTCCCCGAGCGCTTCGTCTGGGGCGCGGCGACGTCGTCATATCAGATCGAAGGCGCCGCCGATGTGGACGGCCGCGGCCCCTCGATCTGGGATACCTTCTGCGCCCGCGAAGGCACCATCGCCGACGGGACCGACGGCGCGGTGGCCTGCGATCACTACCATCGGGCGGCCGACGACGTCGCGCTGATGGCCGAGCTGGGCCTGCAGGCCTACCGCTTCTCGATCGCCTGGCCGCGGGTACTGCCGAAGGGCCGCGGCGCGGTCGAGCCGCGGGGGCTCGACTTCTACGACCGGCTCGTCGATCGGCTGCTGGCCGCCGGCATCACGCCGTGGGTCACCCTCTACCATTGGGATCTGCCCCAGGCGCTGCAGGACGAGGGCGGCTGGCAGGCGCGCTCGACGGCCCACGCCTTCGCCGAATACGCGCACATCGTGGCCACCCGCCTCGGCGACCGGGTGGAGCATTGGATCACCCACAACGAGCCGTGGTGCGCCTCGGTGCTGGGCCACCTCAACGGCGAGCATGCGCCCGGGCTGAAGAGCTCGCAGGCCCACCTCGAGTCGAGCCATCACCTGCTGTTGAGCCATGGCTGGGCGGTGCCGATCATCCGCGCCGCCGCGCCCGGCGCGCAGGTGGGCATCACGCTCAACCTGGTGCCCGCCGAACCGGCCTCGCCCTCGGCGGCCGACGCCGAAGCCACCGCGCGGTTCGATGGCTGGTTCAACCGCTGGTATCTCGATCCCATCGCGGGGCGTGGCTACCCGAAAGACATGCTCGAGCGCTACCGCGCCGAGGGGTACATCGACGACTGGTCGTTCAACCGGCCGGGCGACCTGCACGCGATGGCCGCCCAGACCGACTTCCTGGGCATCAACTACTATTCGCGGGGCATCGTGCGCAGCGACAAGGTGCCCGAAGAAGAGAACGCGCCGATCACGGTGCGGCCGCGGGACGAGCTCACCGACATGCAGTGGGAGGTCTACGCCGACGGCCTGCGGCAGCTGCTCGAGCGGGTGCATCGGGACTACGACCACCCGGCGATCTACATCACCGAGAACGGCGCGGCCTATGATACGGCGCCGGACGCGAGCGGGCGGGTGCCCGACGAGCGCCGGCGGAGCTATCTCGAGCGGCATCTGCAGGCGTGCCATCGGGCCATCTCGGCCGGCGTGCCGCTCGCCGGCTACTTCGCGTGGTCGCTGATGGACAACTTCGAGTGGGCCTTCGGCTACGAGAAGCGCTTCGGGCTGGTCTGGGTCGACTACGAGACCCAGAAGCGCACGCCCAAAGACAGCGCGCTGTGGTACCGGGACGTGATTCGACGAGGAGGCGTATGATGCGCAGGCACTCCCATGGATGGCTGCGCGCCATCGCCGCCCTTCTGGCTCTGAGCGCGACGCCGGCGTTGGCCGCCGAGCCCGCCGGCCCGCACGAGGTGAAGACCGTCAAGGACGAGGGCGGCTGGCGGCTGATGGTCGACGGCGAGCCGTTGATGGTCTTCGGCATGAACTGGGACTACATCCCCATCGGCAAGAACTATGCCTGGGTCTTGTGGCATCAGCCCGACGATGTCATCGAAGAGGCGCTGCGCGGCGAGATGGCCCTGCTCGAGGCGATGGGGGTCAACGCCATCCGCCAGTACCCGGACATCCCGCCCCGCTGGGTCACCTGGATCTACGAGAACTATGGCATCTTCACGGTCGTCAATCACACCGTGGGTCGCTATGGCTTCCTGGTCAATGGCACCTGGATCGGCAATACCGACTACGCCGACCCCGATACCCGCAAAGCCATCGCCGAAGACATCGATCGCATGGTCGAGACCTACCGCGGCACCCGCGGGGTGCTGATGTACCTGCTCGGCAACGAGAACAACTACGGGCTGACGTGGACCTCGTTCGAGGCGGAGAACCTGCCCGCAGGCGCGGCCGACAACGCCAAGGCCGAGCCGCTCTACAGCCTCTTCGGCGAGGTGGCGACGCGCATCAAGCAGAAGGATCCGACGTGGCCCATCGCCTTGGCCAATGGCGACCTGGGCTATATGGATCTCATCGCCAAATACGACGATGACATCGACATCATGGGATCGAACGTCTACCGCGGCTCCAGCTCGCGGGATCTGTTCGACCGGGTCGACGTCGAGCTGGACAAGCCGTTTCTCTACAGCGAGTTCGGGGCCGACGCCTACGACGCCAAGCGCGGCCGCGAGGCGCCCAACCCCCAGGCGATGTATCTGCGCGACCAGTGGCAGGAGATCTACGAGCACAGCCACGGCAAGGGGCGCTCGGGCACCGCGATCGGCGGCCTGATCTTCCAGTGGAGCGACGGCTGGTGGAAGCACGGGCAGTCGGTGCGGCTCGACGTGCAGGACGATACGGCCTCCTGGGCGACGGGCGCCTACCCCCACGACCACGTCGAGGGGCAGAACAACATGAACGAAGAGTGGTTCGGCATCGCGGCGAAGGACTTCCCCGACGATCGCGGCATCCACACGGTGCGGCCGCGCACCGCGTACTATCTGCTGCGCGAAGCGTTCGCGCTCGATCCCTACGCCGCGTCGACCACGCTGCAGACGATTCGGGAACACTTCGGCGACCTCGATCCGGTCACCTACGAGGCGGCCTACCGCGCCGACAAGGCCGCCGCCCGCTCGCTGGAGAACGCCAAGGTGCGGGTGACCCGGCTCGAGCTGCGCCTCGAGCAGTCGTTCTCGGCGGGCGACGCGCGCACCGAGCGGCCGGGGGATGTCATCGCCGATCACACCGAGAGCGCCTACTTCGACGTGACCGCCGAGCCCATGGCCGGGGTCAAGAGCCGGGTCTCGCTCAACGTCGTCGGCAACGTGGCCCAGAACCGGCTGCATGACATCTTCTACGAGAACCGCGGCCGCGATCTGCGCGGGCAGGCCACCGACGGCGGTGAGGTCGACCTCAGCGGCCTGGAGCGGATCGCGCTCTATCAGGCCGAGCTGGAGATCGACCAGCCGTGGTTCCGGCTCGAAGGCTTCTATCGCACCGGTCACTATCACTGGGGCGACGAGGGCGACTTCTTCGGGCTGTACCCCGAGGCCAACTACGGCCCGAACCTGGACATCTACAACGGCCAGGCGCCGCTGGGCGCCGAAGTGACCGGCAAGAAGGGGCTCGAAGGGCTCAAGCTGGCCTTCGGCCCCGAGCTGTACTGGGGCGCCAACCCGGGCTTCATCGCCAAGTATCACCGCGCGATGGGCGGCTTCGAGTTCGCCCTGGTGCACCGCGAAGACCTGGGTCAGGCGGCGACCACCGAGAGCAGCCTCGTCGTGCCGCAGCGGCAGACCCGCAAGACGGCGCTGAGCTTGGGCTTCGAGACCGGCGGCCTGCGGGTCGACGTGGGCGCGTTGATGGCCGGCTCCGACCGGGTCGGCGAGGGCTTCCGCTGGGCCGAAGAGATCGACGGCCGCGGCTATCGCGACACCGGCAAGGCGGTCTACGACGACGAGATCGCGTGGGTCGATACCCTGGGCGCCAAGGCCCGGGTGACCCTGCAATCGGGGCGCTACATGGGCTATGTGCACGGGGTGGCCAAGGGGCTGGTGGCCGACGCGGGGGCCGACCTGCGCAAGCGGTTCACCGGGTGGTCGCTCGACGAGAGCGGCCAGGGCAACCACGTCGGCGGCCTGGCCGGCTTCGCGGTCAACCTGGGCAGCTTCCAGATCGCGCCGCACGCGCTCTACCAGAAGCCGCTGATCGGCCCGATGGACCCCGAGTCGCCCTACTTCAGCCAGGACACCGGCATCTACTACCCGGCGCTGGCCGCGCGCAATCAGCTCGATGACCCCTTCGCGGTGTTGGGCAACCGCGAGACGCTGGGGCTCGAGCTGCTGTTCGTCTACGATCCGACCCCCGGCACCTGGTTCTGGGAGTGGGACAACGACCTGCGCGAAGACGCGAACTTCGCCGCCAGCCTCGACATCGTCTACCGCCACCAGCCGACCAGCCGGGATGCCACCTTCGGGGTGAACGATCAGGGCGTCTTCTTCGCCTTCGCCGGCGCCCCGCCCGCGGAGGACCTGTGGGACGTGACCCTGCGCTGGGTGGCCAACCCCACCGCGCGGCTGCGGCTGGTGGGGCATGTCTTCGCCGGTCACGCCCAGGCCAACGGCGACAGCGCCCGCTCGATCGATCGCTTCGGCGGCGATGTCATGGCGCTGATGGCACCCATGCGCATCGAGCTGCGCGCGGCCTTCGATGACTGGGGGCCGTATGACTTCCACCGTGACTTCAACCTGACCTACCCCTTCCAGGGGCTCGCCGACCTGAGCTACGTCATCGGCGTCACCGGGCTCGACGAGGCGCGGATCCGCATCGGCCTGCGCGGCCGCGCCCGCACGCTCGACCAGTACTCGGCCGAGTTCGTGGCCCACCCCGACGACCCCGACGCCCGCGGCTTCGAGTGGGAGGTCGGCAGCTATATCTGGACCAACCTGTGAGGCGCATCATGACTCTTCAGCGAACCCTGCGTATCGCTCTGGGATCCGTCGCCCTGCTCGGGCTCACGGCCCTGTCGGGCTGCGCCGACGGCCCGCCCTATGTCTATGGCGAACGCGTCACCGGCATGACATTCGCCCCGTTCGACGACACCGTGGGCGTGCACCCGTCCGATCGGGTCCTGTCCGATCCGAACAACCCGTTCGTCGATCAGGCGCCGTTCGGCGAGGTGCGCTGGGACATCGAAGCCTCGGGCGATCCGGTGGCCGCCTTCTACAGCTGGTCGACGCTGCTGGCCTATCAGGCGGTGGGCGAGCATCAGTTCTACGCGGCGCTCAACATGCACCGCATCTTCGACGCGCGCCGCGCCGCAGCCGACGATCTCGACGCGGTGCGGCAGCTGGCCATCGCCGGCTATCAGGCCGTGCTCGACGAGTTCCCCGAGTCGGTCACCTTCGACGCGAGCGGCGACATCGCCTATGGCCTCGCGACGCCGAGCTACCGCGGCATCGTCGAGCTCGGCGGCGCGCCGCGCGGCGGCTGGCAGCTGGTGGCGACCCCCGAAGGCGGATCGGTCGCGGTCAAGACCGCCGACGTGCCGCCGCCCGCCGATGAAGAGGAGGCGTCGTGATGGATGCGATGACTGCCCTGCGTGCGATGACTGCCATACCATCGGTGCTGCGTTCGATGACTGCCTCCGGCTCGCTCGTCGCGCTTCTCGCGACCGTCGCGCTGTCGACGAGCGGCTGCCGGCTCGACAGCGGGCCCGATGACTATGCCAGCCAGGAGAGCCTGCGCCTCGACGCCGCGCCGCCGCCCATCGACGCCGACATCGAGGACGGCGAGCGTCGGCTGAGCATCGGCGCGTTCTACGAGGGGCCGGCGGTCGAGACCGTCGTGGTCGACAACGTCAGCGCGCACTTCTATGTGTACGAAGACACCTTCGCCGCCACGGTCGAGGGCGGTGATCGGGTCGAAGGCAGCCAGAGCGATCGCTTGATCCACCGCGGCGGGCCGTGGTGGGGCGGCGGCATCCACTGGGACGTGGCCCGCGACGTGACGGGCTATGCCACCCTCGAGATCAGCCTCAAGTCATCCGATCTCAGCTACGCGGGCCTGCAGCTCGCCATGAACGGGCCCGGCGAGAATCAGGGCACGGTCGACGCGGAGGACTATGGCTTCGCCACGGACGGCGAATGGCATCGGCTTCAGATCCCGCTGTCGGACTATGCCGCCGCCGGCGTCGACCTGAGTCAGGTGAGCGCGCCGCTGATCTTCGTCGGCGGCGCCGGCGAGAGCGGGCACAGCATTCTGGTCGACGGGGTCTTCTTCACCGACCTGTAGCCGCCCGTGCACGATGCCCGACACCGCCCGACGACCCACGGAGTCTGCCGATGGTTCTCTCTCGACTCATGCTCTCCCTGGCGGTGGCGCTGCTCGCGGTTGCATGCGGCGCGGCCCCCTCCCCCGCCCCGCGGCCCGACGCTGCGCCTGACGCGCAGCCCGACGCGCAGCGTGTCTTCCAGCCGGCCGCGAGCGGTGTGATCCATGGCATCGCCTATGGTCCCTTCCGTGAAGGTCAGCGCCCGGGCGGGCCCGATCCGACGGCGGCTCAGATCGAGCAGGATCTGCGCATCATCGCCCGCCACTGGGGCATGCTGCGGGTCTACAGCAGCCGCGGGCCGACGGCGGACATCCTGCGTATCATCCGCGAGGCAAAGCTGCCGTTGACGGTCGTGCTCGGGGCCTGGATCGCGCCGGACGACGCGGCGGCGAATCAGGCCGAGGTCGAGCAGGCGATCGCGCTGGCGCGGGCCTATCCCGATGTGGTGTCGGCGGTCAGCGTCGGCAATGAGACCCAGGTCTTCTGGTCGGGGCATCGCACGCCGCGGGACGTCCTCCTCGGGCACCTGCGCACGGTGCGGGCCGCGGTGCAGCAGCCGGTGACCACCGCCGATGACTACAACTTCTGGAACAAACCCGAGGCGGCGCCGGTGGCGGAAGCCGTCGACTTCATCCTGCTGCATGCCTATGCCATGTGGAACGGCCGTACGCTCGACGACGCGGTGCCATGGACCGAACGCACGGTCGATGCCATCCGCGCGCTGCACCCGACGCTGCCGATCGTGCTCGGCGAGACGGGCTGGGCGACGACGCTCGACCCCAATGGCGACGAGGTCCAGCACATCAAGGCGCCGGCGGGTGAGGCCGAGCAGGCCCGCTTTCACGCCGAGTTCAAGGCCTGGGCCGCCGCCCGCGAGCAGCCGTATTTCTACTGCGAGGCGTTCGACGAGCCGTGGAAGGGCAGCGACAGCCCGCTCGAGGTGGAGAAGCACTGGGGCCTGTTCGACGTGCAGCGCAAGCCGAAGGCGGCGATGGCCGGGGACGCGCCGTGAGCGACACGGGGCCGTCCACCAGGCCCGAAGATCGGGTGGGCTTCCCGCGCATGCTGATCTACGGGGTCGGCGCCTTCGTCAACAATACGCTGGCCGCGGCCATCGGCGGCATGCTCATCGTGCTCAACCTGGGCCTGGGCATGAACCCGGCGCTCGTCGGCCTGCTCGGCGCGCTGCCGCGGCTGACCGACGCGCTGACCGATCCGTTGATGGGTTACATCTCGGACAATACCCGCTCCCGTTGGGGGCGGCGGCGGCCGTACATCTTCGGCGGCGCCATCGCGGCGGGCCTGATCTACATCGCCCTGTGGGCCCTGCCGACCGGCCAGAGCGAGACCTTCTACTTCTGGTGGTTCGTCGTCGGCTCGATCCTCTTCTATCTGGCCTATACCGTCTTCGCGACGCCGTGGGTCGCGCTGGGCTACGAGCTGACGCCGGACTTCCACGAGCGCACCCGGCTGATGGGCGTGCAGAACTTCATCGGCCAGCTGGCCTACGTCGTCTCGCCGTGGTTTTTGTGGTTCATGTCGAACACCGCGTGGTTCGACGATCAGGTGGAGGGCGCGTTCTGGCTGGCGGTCGTCGTCGGGGTGACCGTCATCGCGCTCGGCGTGCTGCCGGCGATCTTCCTGCGCGAGCGCTTCACCCCGCCCGAATCTCCCGTCGCGCCGACGCTCGAAGATACGGCCCCCGACCGCAGCCTGGGCGATACGCTGCGCGACTTCGGTCAGGGGCTGAAGATCACGCTCTCGTCGAAGCCCTTCCTCAAGCTGGGCGCGGCGACCTTCCTGGTCTTCAACGGCTTCATCCTGATCAGCTCGTTTCAGTACTACGTCATCATCTACTACGTCTGCGGCGGCGATCAGGCGCTGGGCGCCGAGTGGGCCGGCTACTCGGGCACCATCGGCGCGGTCTCGACCTTCCTCGTCATCGCGCTGGTCACCTGGATGGCGACGCGCATCGGCAAGCGCAAGGCGTTCTTCGTCGCGATCGGCGTGTCGATGGTCGGCTACGGGCTCAAGTGGCTCTGCTACGACCCCGAGGTGCCCTGGCTGCTCTTGCTGCCCGCGCCGTTGATGGCCTTCGGCCTCGGCGGGCTGTTCACGTTGATGGGATCGATGATCGCCGACGTGGTCGACGTCGACGAGCTCGAGACCCATCAGCGGCGCGAGGGCATGTTCGGCTCGATCTTCTGGTGGGTGGTCAAGCTGGGCATGGCCGCGGCGCTGGCCGGCGGCGGGCTGTTGCTCGAAGCGACCGGATTCGATGTCGAGCTGGAGGGCGCGCAGACCGCCTCGACGATCCTGTGGATGCGCATCTGCGATGCGTTCGTGCCGGTGGCGACGTCGGCGTTGGCGATCTGGGCGGTGTGGAGCTATCCCATCACCGAAGAGACCGCCGCCGAGACCCGCGCCGAGTTGGAGCGCCGCCGCGGCAGCGCGCCGGGCCCGGGTTGAGCCCGCTCAATCGATCGCGGCGTCTGCCTCGGCGGCCGCCCGACTCCGCCGCCACTCGCCGACCAGCCCTTCGAGCGCGGCCAGACCGAAGGTGATCTTCTTGAAGAACGAGGTGCTGTGCGGCACCACGACGAAGCGCGGATGCGGCGACCACAGCGCCCGCAAGCGCGCGTCGAGCGCCCGCGCCTGACGGTTGCTCTCGATGCGCGTCGGGTTGCCGCCCTCGATGGACATGTCGCCGAGCGCCGCGCTCTCGAAGAAGAGCGCCGCGTCGTAGCGCGCCAGCTCGGCGGCGTGGGTCGTGCCCTGGGTGGCGAAGAAGTCGTCCTCGCCGCCCGGCCAGTAGGCCGCGCCGTCGACCGTGCCCCGATCGCAGATCAAGATCCGCTCGGGGTAGAGGGCGAGCTGCACCTCTTCGAGGTTGCGCTGCACGTGGAAGATCGCCGTCTGTACGGCGCGCCGGGCGGCGGGATCCTCGGTGCGGGGGAAGCCGCCCATGAACAACGTGGTGGCCGACTCGGGCACGATGACGACGTCGTCGCCGATCTCGCGGCGGAACAGGTCGGCGGCGGTGGTCTTGCCGCCGCCCGGTCCGCCGGTGAGCGCGATCCGGCAGGGCGCGGTGTCTTTCATGGGTTCATCTGACGGGCCGACCGCGACAAACGCAAGCGCTGCGGCCGGGTCAGCGGGGCGCGGCGAGCGCGCAGGCGGACTCCACCAGCGCTTCGAGCCGGGCGCGCTCGTGATGCACCACCGCCCGGGCCAGCCCCTGCGCGTCGGCCAGCAGGTCGCCGAGCCAGCCCTCGGCGCACCAGCCCGGCGCGAAGTGCTCGACGGTCACCGGCTCGGGCCAGCCGCGGAACTCTTCGAGCATGCGCGCGGCGAAGGCCTGCTCGGTGGTGTGCGACAGCCGGCGATAGAGCTTCTCCGCCGCGCCGTGGGTCGCCTCGGCCAGCGCCGCGTCGAGCCGCACCAGCCGCGCCGCGCTCTCGCCCAGCCCGCAGAGCGGCGCCTCGAGCTCGGCGCGCAGGTCGCGCAGCGCGAAGCGGGCCCGCTTGAGGTGGGTATCGAGGAACTCGGCGAACGGGGCCCAGAGGTGGCGGTTGGCGACACGCAGCTCGCGGGGCAGCTTGCGCGCCCGCGGTCCGGGCCGCGCCGCGTCGGGCAGGCCGGCCCGCTCGATGATCAGCCACGCCCGCGAGAGGCTCGGCAGCCGATAGCGCGGCCGGAAGGCGTGGGTGAAGGCCTCGTCCATGCGGGCTTCGATGTCGGCCAGCCCGGCGTGCAGCGTCGCGCGCACGGCCGCCGGATCGCCCGGCGGTACGTCGGGCAGCGGGTCGTCGATGCTCGCGAGCCGCTCGGCGAGGGCGACGCCGCCGCGCAGGTCGATCAAGCCGGCGAGCACCGACGCGGGGTCGGGCGCGACGGGCGATTCGTCGTCATCGTCGGCGAAGGGCTCGACCGCGGCGGTCAGCGGCCCCTGCAGGCCGATGGCGCCCGCCGGAAAACGGGCCGGACGGCTCGACGGGGGCGAGCGGCGAGCGGTGGCCGGGGCGCGCCGACGGGGCGTACCGTCGGCCTCGGCGCCGTCGGGCGCGCCGGGCGGAAACAGTTCGACGATCTGCGCAGACTGGGCCAAGTGACGTCTTCCCGTCGCGATTTCGGCGCCCATCTATATCGCAACCGATCCACCGGCGAAACCGCGAATCGACGCCCTGCTGCGCCGCGCGGCGCGCGGTGACCCGGCCGGGCGTGGCGTTGCGTTCGGGGCCGGACCGGGTTAGCGTGTCGCGTTCGTGCAACTCCCGAGCACATAGAGGGTTGGAGTCGACATGCGCAGCGGTTTCAGGTGGATGCTCTCGGCGACGCTGGTCGCCGGGCTGGGGACGATGGTCGGTTGCTCCGGCTCGAAGGACGGCGGCGAGAAGACCGGCACCGCCGGCAAGGCCGCGACGACCGGCATCGGCACCCCCAAGCCCGCGTTCGAGGGCGACGCCCCCAAGGGGGCCTACGTGCACGACGACATCGACGTCGGCAAGTACGGCGGCACCTTCGTGATCGGCACCACCGGCAACCCCAAGGGCTTCAACCCGCTCATCGCCAACGAGTCGTCGACCACCGAGATCCTCTTCGGGCCGGTCTTCCAGAGCTGCTGGCACTACAACAACGCCAAGCAGGAGGAAGAGCCGGGGCTGTGCGAGAAGTACGTGCGCAGCGATGACGGCCTCAGCTACACCTTCACCCTGCGCGAGGGGCTGCGCTGGTCCGACGGCAGCCCGATGACCACCGACGACTTCGAGTTCAGCTACAAGGTCGTCATCGACGAGGGCGTGCCCAACTCGCTCAAGAGCCTCTTCCGCCAGGGCGACACCGAAGACGGCAAGCCGCGCTACCCGATCTTCGAGAAGGTCGACGACCGCACCTTCACCTTCAAGCTCTTCGAGAAGAACGTGCTGTTCCACGGGGCGGTGGGCAGCATCTACGCGATCCCCAAGGCGAAGTGGCAGAAGGCCTTCGAGGCGGGCGAGTTCAACAAGGCGCTGAGCCTGCAGACCCCGCCCAAGGACATCGTCAGCTCGGGGCCGTTCGTCGTCGCCGACTTCAAGACCGAAGAGCGCATCGTGCTCAAGCGCAACCCGCACTACTGGAAGGTCGACCGCGACGGCAACCGGCTGCCCTACCTCGACCGGGTGATCTTCGTGATCGTGCCCGACTTCAACACCTCGATGCTCAAATTCCGCCAGGGCGAGACCGACGTGCTCGACGTGCGGCCCGAGGATTACGAGGCGCTCAAGAAGAAGGCCGACGCCGACGGCTACGCGGTGCACGACCTCGGCCCGGCGTTCAACACCAACTACCTCATGTTCAACCTCGACGATCGCAACGACAAAGAGGGCAACCCGTACGTCGAGCCGATGAAGCAGGGCTGGTTCCGCAACGTGGCCTTCCGCAAGGCGGTCAGCCACGCCATCGACCGCGACGGCATCGTGCGCACCGTGCTCAGCGGCCGCGGCGAGCCGCTGTGGGCCTTCACCAGCCCGGCCAACAAGAAGTGGTACCCCGAGGGCAAGGTCACCAAGTACCCCTACGACCTCGAGGCTTCGCGCAAGCTGCTCGCCGAGGCCGGCTTCGCGGAGAAGGACGGCGCGCTGCACGACGCCGCCGGCAATCGCGTCGAGTTCACGATCATCACCAACTCGGAGAACTCGACCCGCATCGCGATGCTCAACGTCATCAAGGACGACCTCAAGAAGCTGGGCATCACCGCCAACATCCGCCCGGTGCCGTTCAACGACCTCGTCACCTCGCTGCGCGATACCCGCAACTTCGAAGCGGTGCTGCTCGGCTGGGGCACCGGCATCCCGCCCGACCCGGCGCAGTCGAAGAACATCCTGCTGTCCAGCGGCCGCAGCCACGCGTGGTACCCCGAGCAGAAGAAGCCGGTGACCGACTGGGAAGCCCGGATGGACGAGTTGGTCAAGCTCAATACCGGCGCCTTCGAGCACGCCGAGCGCCGCAAGTACAGCGACGAGATCTACCAGATCTTCGCCGACAAGCTGCCGCAGATCATGCTGGTGGTCGGGGCCGACGCGGTCGCCGCGCGGAACAACATCGGCAACCTCAAGCCGGCGCCGCTGCGGCCGAAGACCTACTGGAACATCGAGACGCTGTTCTTCAAGACCCCCAAGAAGCGCTGAGCCTCGATCGATGTGGACGTTCATCGCCCGCCGACTGCTGGCCATCCCGCCGCTGCTCCTGGCGGTCACATTCCTGACCTATTGCCTGCTCTACGCCGCGCCGGGCGACTACTTCACCCGGCTGGCGGAGGACCCGCAGGTCACCGAGGAGTACCTGTCGGCGCTGCGCGCCAAGTACGGCCTCGAAGGCGGCCTCTTCGGCCGCTACTGGGCGTGGCTGATCAACGCGATCCAGCTCGACTTCGGTGACTCCTTCCGCTTCGACCTGCCGGTGTTCGACCTCATCGCCGAGCGGCTGTCGAATACGCTGCTGTTGACAGGCTCGGCGCTGATCATCGCCTGGGGCCTGGCCCTGCCGCTGGGCGTGATGGCCGGCGTCAACCAGGGCAAGTGGCTCGACAAGGGCGCCAGCTTCATCTCCTTCGTCGGCCTGTCCATCCCGCGGGTATTCTTCGCCCTGCTGATGGTCATGTTCGCCGCGGTGACCGAGTGGTTCCCCGTCGGCGGCATGCGCGACCAGATCTACTGGGACGACTTCACCCCCTGGGAGCAGGTGGTCGACGTGGCCCACCACCTAGTGCTGCCGGCGATCGTCATCGGCACCACCAGCATGGCCGGATACATGCGGCAGATGCGGGCCGAGATGGTCGAGACGCTCAGCAAGGACTTCGTGCGCACCGCCCGGGCCAAGGGGCTCAGCAAACGGCAAGTCATCTACAAGCACGCCTTCGGCAACGCGGTGAACCCGTTGATCACGCTCTTCGGCTACAGCCTCGCGGCGCTGTTGACCGGCTCGTTCCTCGTCGAAGTGGTCTTCGCCTGGCCCGGATTGGCCCGGCTGACCGTCGACGCGGTCTTCGCCCAGGACGAACCGCTGGTCATGGCCGCGGTGCTGGTGGCGACGTTGATGCTGGTGGCCGGCAATACCATCGCCGACCTGCTGCTGGCCTTCGTCGACCCCCGAATCCGGCTGGAGTAGGGCGATGGTCGATCTCAACAAGGACGCCGAGACCCCCGTCGACGACGCGCCGACGGCGGAAGAGCTGGCCAACGCCTCCGGTGGGCGCTCGCCGTGGGAGATCCTGTGGGGCAAGCTGCGCCGCAACCGCCCGGCCATGTTCGGCATGGGCGTGCTGGTGATCCTCTACTTCGGCGCGATCTTCGCCGGCTTCCTGTCGCCGTACAGCTATCAGAACCAGTTCCGCGACGATAACTGGCACCCGCCGCAGTTCGACGACATCCAGTTCTGGGACGACGAGGGCAACTTCCGCGGCCCGCACGTCTACCGCCTCGAGCGCCTCAGCCCGAACATCCCCGAGTACGAGGACTCACGAAAAGAGGTCGTCGAGATCGACTTCTTCGTGAAGGGCGACCCCTACGAGCTGCTGGGTATGGAGTTCGAGACCCACCTCTTCGGGGCCGCCGACGGCAAGACGCCGATCTTCCTCTTCGGCAGCGATCGCTTCGGGCGCGACGTCTTCACCCGCATCCTCTACGGCAGCCGCATCAGCCTGTCGGTGGGCATCGTCGGCATCCTCATCAGCATGTCGCTGGGTATGCTCATCGGTGGCATCGCCGGCTACTTCGGCGGGCGCACCGACTTCGTGCTGATGCGCATGGTCGAAGTGATCCTGGCGATCCCCGGGCTGTACCTCATATTGACGGTGCGCCAAGCGTTCGGGCAGGACCTCGACAGCACCCAATCATATTTCATCATGATAGTCGTGCTGGCGTTCGTCGGCTGGGCGGCCAACAGCCGCGTGATTCGCGGCATGGTGCTGGCGATCAAGGAGAACGACTACGTGGTGGCCGCGGAGGCCATGGGTCTCAGCCGGCTGCACATCATCGTGCGCCACATCCTGCCCAATACCCTCAGCTTCGTCATCGTCACCGCGACGCTCTACATCCCGTACTACATCCTCGGCGAGGTGGCCCTGAGCTTCCTCGGGGTCGGCATCCAGGAGCCCGAGGCCTCGTGGGGCCTGATGCTGCGCGAAGCCCAGAACGTGGCCTACCTCACCGACTACCGCTGGGTGGTCACCCCGGGCTACTTCATCTTCATCGCGGTGATGGCGTTCAACTTCCTCGGTGACGGCCTGCGCGACGCCGCCGACCCCCGCAGCCTGCAGTAGGATCCCGAGATGGCAGAAGGCAAAGCCGCACAGCCGGCCCCTATCCTCGAAGTCCGCAACCTGCAGACCCACTTCAAGACGTCCAACGGCATCGCCCGCGCCGTCGACGACATCAGCTTCGCGGTGCGCCCCGGCGAGACCCTGGGCATCGTCGGCGAGAGCGGCTGCGGCAAGTCGGTCACCAGCCTCTCGGTGATGCGGTTGGTGCCCATGCCGCCGGGCTTCCACCCCGGCGGGCAGATCGAGTTCGACGGCCGCGACCTGCTCGAGCTGCCCGAGCGCGAGATGCGCAAGCTGCGCGGCGATGACATCGCGATGATCTTCCAGGAGCCCATGACGAGCCTCAACCCGATCTTCAAGGTCGGGGCCCAGATCGGCGAGTCATTGCGCCAGCACAAAGGCATGAGCAAGCGCGAGGCCCGCCTGGAGGCCATCAAGCTGCTCGAGCGGGTGGGCATCCCCGACCCGGCCAAGCGGGTCGACGACTATCCGCACCAGATGTCGGGCGGCATGAAGCAGCGGGTCATGATCGCCATGGCCTTGGCCTGCAACCCCAAGCTGCTCATCGCCGACGAGCCGACCACCGCGCTCGACGTGACCATCCAGGCCCAGATCCTCGACCTCCTGCGCGGCCTGCAGGAAGAGCTGGGCATGGCGATCATCCTGATCACCCACGACCTGGGCGTCGTCGCCGAGATGAGCCATCGGGTCTGTGTCATGTACGCCGGCCGCGTCGTCGAGACCGCCGACGTGCATACGCTCTTCGACGACCCGCGCCATCCGTACACCCTGGGGCTGTTCAAGTCGCTGCCCGACATCGACGCCGAGCACCAGGACCGCCTCGCGACCATCCGCGGCATGGTGCCCAGCGCGACGCAGTTCCCCAGCGGCTGCCGGTTCCGCAACCGCTGCGACTACGCCGCGCCCGAGTGCGCCGAGACCCTGCCCGAGCTGGTGCAGATCGGCGACGATCCGGGCCGCGCCGCCGCCTGCCTGCGGCTCGACGCGGTGCACGGCTGAGCCCCCTGCCCGCGCGCGAACTGCACCGCCGATGAGCCGCGCCGACTGGGACGCCGTCCGGGCCAACCCGATCGTCGGCGTCGGTCGACCCACCGCCACCGCCGTCCGCATCGTTCATCGCTTGATCGGACCCATCGTGCGCCTGCTCTTCCGGCCGCAGATCACGGGGCTCGAGCATCTGCCCACCGACCGGCCTTTCCTGCTCGTGGCGAATCACTCGGCCGGGCTGGGCATCGCCGAGATCCTGAGCTTCGTCTGGCTCTACCTCGACCGCGTCGGCCCCGAGCGCCCGCTGACCGCCCTCGCTCACCCGGAGGGCTTCCGGATATGGCCGCTCTCGGCGATCCACCGTCAGCTGGGCACCATCCCCTCGACCTACGCCGCCGCCGCGGACGCGCTGTCGCAAGGCGTGCCGATCTTGGTCTTTCCCGGCGGCGGCTACGAGACCCAGCGGCCGATCTGGCAGGCCAATCGGGTCGACTTCGGCGGCCGGCGGGGCTACGTGCGCATCGCCCGCGAGGCAGGCGTACCGATCGTGCCGATGGCGATCCGCGGCAGCCACTACACCGCGCCGATCCTCTTCCGCGCCCGCTGGCTGGCCTACGCGCTGCTGCTGCCGCGCCTGCTCTTCGGCGAGAAGCGCTGGTCGGTCAGCCTGCTCGGGCTGCTGGGCGCACTGGGGCTGATGCTGTCCGATCTGTGGTTGCCCCTGCGGATCGCGCTCACCTGCGTCTGGCTGGGCAGCCCGCTGATCTTTCTGCCAATCGTCCCGGCCAGCGTTCGGTTTCGGGTGGGCCCGCCTGTGGCGCTCGACGCGCTGGGTGAAGATGTCGATGCCATGGGCCAGCGGGTCGAAGCCGAGATCCAAGCGCTGTTGACGCCGCGGAAAGACTGATGACCTATTCGTCGTCTGTATCCATTTGCGATACTCGATATGTCTCCAACTCGGATAGAAGTGATGTGGCCACACGGAAGGTCTGTGGCTCAAGCCCCTCAGGGAGGGTCTTCAAGGCCTCCAAGACCGACGTAGCGACCTGCGTCAACCCGGTCATGATGACGACTTTGGCTTCATCCTGCTCCACACCGGTGACGCGGGCGATCTGATAGTCATGCTCGGCAGCCCAGCGAAGCTCGGCAAGGCTGACGAAGAAGTGTTGCGATGCTTCGCTACGTGACGACTTCACATCGACGTAGCTGTGCGCAGCCGAACTCCACGGGGCCTTCTCGATCGTGAAATCGAACGAGGCGCGCGCGTACTGCCGCGAGACCCATGTCGCCCGCGAGTCGATCCCCATCTGCATGAGCAGACGATAGAAGATCTCCTCACCCAACTCCCCCGTACGTCGGGCTGTCTCCAACTGCGCCTGAAGTTCGTCTGGCTCGATGCGATATCCTAGTCCCTCCGTATCGCGCCGATGCCCGTCGGTCTGATCGCCCAGGATGGCATCAAGCAGGGACTCGTCGGTGAGAAACATGCCCAAGGGGTGGGAGCCTGCGTAGAGTTGACGGGTCTCTGCGACGACGAGATGTATCTCCTGCAAGCTCATCGAACTCATAGTCGCGCGGCCTGCAAGCCGAACATGCTTCGAGAGGGAGGCGTGCAGAGCGGGCTCGAGAGCCTTCGAGACAAGCAGGAGACGCAATGTATCAGGCTGCTCCTCGCCCTCGAAACCGAACACCGCCAGATCGTCAGGGCCCAACATGTCGAAACGAGCCGGCTCGTCGAGCGGGTTGTCGATCAGCTCACCGTTCAAGCGCCAGTTCTTCGCTCCGGTCGACCGAACGACCTTCCGGGTCAGGGTGAATGGCGGCCTTGTTCCTGGTCCGAATACGACCAGTGACACCTTCACCTTCTCGCGACTGTCACGCAGACCAGGATAGAACTCGGACACGAAGACCGCCGCGTTCAAGTTGATCGCCTTCTGCTTCGACCCCGCGGGATCGAAATGCGGTCGAAAAAACGACAAGTCTGACTGCGTGAGCTTCTTGAGAGCGATCTTCATAGCTCTTCATCCTTTCGTGAGTCATCAGCGGAGCGCCCGACAATGACAGCACCGAACCTGCCTGGGTGTTCAGCCATCGTTCACACGATCCGCTTGGATGAATCCAATGGCACTTCGAATGGCGGCACCACGGCACTCGTGTCCGCGCGTTCATCCAAGCTTGCGTGCCGAGCCACGCCGAGGAGTCGATCGGCCATCGCGAAGGCAAACAGGGGTGGTACCGCGTTGCCGATCTGGCGGAAACCCGGATTCATGGAACCGGCGAACCGGAACCCATCGGGAAATGACTGAAGCCGCGCGGCCTCTCGGACACTGATGGTTCGCGCCTGCTTCGAGTCATAGTGGATATGTGAATAGCTATCCTTGCCGAGGTGTGCCATGAGCGTTCGTGCTGGCCAATCCGGCTCCATCTTCCGCCACTTGTTGGGGAACTTCCCAGGGTCGTAGGGCGGCACGAACTGGTGCTTCAGGTTCAGGCATTCTCCAGCCCGTTGGACGAATCGCATGATGCACCAGGCCACACGCTGACAGCGCAACTCCAGCGGTTTCATGGAGGAACTCTCCCACTCCTTCTGATGAAACCGCACCCTGTTCTTGAGTTCAGCGAAGCGGCTACCTCTGGCCAGGTCCAGTGGAACAATGCCGACCTGCTCGATGGCAAGTGCCGAGAAGCCACGTTCGTAGGACTCCCGCAATCGCCAACAGGCGAGGAGACCCTTGAAATCCACTGCCAGAGAGCTATCGCCGCTGTTCGCTTCGAGCAGGCCGCGCAGAGCGCGGCCGATCCGCAGCCAGTCCTCCATCAAGTCGAGAGCGACAACGCTGCCTTCGGGGTGTCGCGACACATCACGGAGTTGTTCGAGAATCGTCTTGTAGTCCCGCTTGTGGCGAATATGCCTTTCAACCAGATCACGAAGCCCATCCCATGCTCTGACCGCACCCGCGAGCTGCGCCTCCCATGTGGGCTCGAAGCTTTCGAGCAACGCGTCGGCGATCGCCCGACAGGCGTCTTCGATGGCTCGCCCTGTGGGCAATTCATCTGGAACACGTATACTTCTCTCATGCAGTGCCGCGACGTGTTCAGCGAAGAAGTGTGCAGCGAGCTTGTAGGCCTCGGGATACTGCCACCCTGGCTCCATGGCTGCAAACAGGCGATAGTCGCGATTGCTCAATGAGCGTATCACATGTGCTCGAATCCGATCAGTCCCCGGGCCGGACTCAAACCCCGGCCAGCCCCACATGTGTCGCCTCACATACACTGAGGCGACCTTGGATGCGCCGTTCGGATAAGGGGTCGACGACGCATCCGAGAGATCCCGGCGCCCTTTCTTGAGTTGTCCGCGCAGGTGCCTCGTCTCAACTGGCAGATCTCGGAGTGCTTCCTCCGCGGTCACCGGTCCATCCTGCTCTGGATCGAGGTGGTCCTGGGGTGGTGTCTCAACGAAACGTGAAACAGGAGCCGTCTGCTCGAACGCGAGCTGCTCAGACTGACGCAACGTCTTCAGGGCTACGTCCCTGGCCCCCTGGTACCCGGGAGGAAAACGCACATGATGGGTCACCCTCGGGAAGGCCTGCCGAGGATCAGCTCCGACAACACGATGAATACCGATGAGGATGAAGCGCTCGCGCATCTCGGGGACGCCATAGTTCGCCGCATTCAGCAGCGAGTATGCGGTCCGATACCCGTCGTCCTCCAAGACCTCACAGATCTCCTCCGCGAGGTTGTGGCCACCGTAGTTCATGATGTCGGGCACATTCTCCATGACCAGCATGAGCGGCCGCAGCTTCTCGACGAAACGGAGATATGGCAGATAGAGCTGACTTCGGGGGTCTTGCTTGAAGGCTTCCGGATGGTCATGGATTTCCCGGAGCTTTGCCCGTCCGACACGGGCAAAGGTGGGACAAGGTGGCCCACCCACGAGGACATCTACGGCCTCTTCTGGCTGCCGGTAACCCAGACTCCGAATGAACTCGAGCGGGTCTGTCTGGGTGATGTCCCGTGGAGAAGCGTGGAGTTCGAAGCGCTCAGGGTCCGATTCACGCAGGCGACCATGAAAATTGACTGCGTGAGACATCGCGGCGAACGGGTCCAACTCCAAGCCCGCGATGATCTCGCACCCGGCACGCTGAAAGCCGAGCGAGAAGCCACCGCAACCTGCAAACAGATCCAGTGCACGGAGCTTCGCCCCTGTCCGCAGGCGACTCAACTTCTTGTCCAACACAGTACTCTGACTCTCCTTGTTCACGACGACCCCTCAGATGCGAGTGCTCGCTTCGGTCCGGACGGACGGCGCCATTTGGCGGTGATTCGCGGGCCGTCCCACACGCGACGCATGGCTGCGTCACGCAATGCTTCCAGATGGCGCCGCTCGGTATCGCTGGCCTGGTCGAGGATATCGACTCTGACAACGCGCCAGTCTACGGCCCCGTGTTCGCGCCGTCCTCCGAGCGCAGCCGCAACGCCCTCGAGCACAGTATCGATCTCTTCGAAGACCCGGTGTTCCAGGACGCGGATGACAGCCCATCCATCTCGTTCGAAGCCCAACGTCTGGCGCCGATCACGATCAACGTTGGCTCTCAGCTTCTCGGCCCAGAATTCACAACGGCTTCTCGGGCGTACATAGTGCTTTGGGCACCCATGCCAGAAACAGCCGTCGACGAACACAGCCACTCGCTGTCGCCGAAAAACGATATCCGGACGTCCGTGTGACGTGGATTGGTGAAGGCGGTACCGCAAACCCCGTGCCCACAGAGCGGAACGGAGAAGCAACTCAGGCCGTGTGTTCTTGCTGCGAATCCGGGACATCTGCTGACTTCGCGAAAGCGCCACTCGGCCTCCAAGGCGGTCCGGCGGCAGCCTAGTCGCCCCGCCGGAAGATGTCGAGGGGCGGATCTGCTCGAGCCTCCGACCGCGAGTGCGAGCAGCTCGCTGGACTCGCCACTCGACGACGCCCATAGTCCGAAGCATGCGCATCTACGACACCCTCGAATCCGTGCCCTCGTGGAAGCACGGCGGCCTCACCCGCGAAGTCATCGCCCGCTACGCCGCCCAGCACCCGCGGGAGTATCTGCGCACCGCCATCGAGCGCATGATCCCCCGGCTGGACGTGCTCGAGGTCGACGTGCGCGTCGCCGAAGGCCATCTGCACCTCGACGCCGACCTCGACACCTTCGACGACCACCGACTCGGGCTGCTGATCGTCACCGGCGACCTGATCATCCGCGGGGGCTATTTCGATACCGACCACCCGCCGATAATGCTGCTCGTCCTGGGCTCGATGACCGCGGGTCGCGTCATCACCGCCGGCTGGCTCGATGTGCTCGGCGACCTCACCGTCGACGGTCCGCTGATCGGCGACTATAACGACTGCTCGGCGCGTATCGGCGGCGACGTGCGCTGCGGGCTGTTCTACCCCGAGAACCACCACTTCGAGGTGGGCGGACGGCTCATCACGCCGGTCGCCGTGGGCAGCAAGTGGCGCCTGGAGGCCGCTGAGCCGGTGGACTTCGTCGGCGTGCACGACGTCGAACTGCTGGATGTGCTCGACCGCGGCCTGCTCGTCGTACACGAGGAGCGCTGGACCGAAGACGACGGCACGGCTCAGCGCGCGCTCGAGATCGAAGAGATCGACTTCGGCGAGCTGCGCGAGCGCGTACGGCAAGGCCGACCGATCACGCGGCGCCCCGCCGGCCAGCCGCGGCGCGGGGTCGAAGGTGCCGCGCAGGATTTTGATCCCGGCGCGTAGCCCCGAGCGGCCTCCGTACTCCTAATCGCGCACCGAGGAGGCCCGATGAACCCGACCGCTCCGATGATGCTGGCCGCGCTGCTCCTCAGCGCGCCGACCCTGGCCGCCGCCGCGCCGGCCCCGTCTGCCGTGGAGAAGAGCCTCGACGCGCTGCGCTGGAAGGCGCGGCCGATCGTGCTCATCGCGCCATCCGCCGACGATCCACGACTGGAGCAGGCACGAGCGGCGCTGTGGGACGCCGCGGCGCAGGTCGAGCGGCGCGACATGGTCGCGAGGGTGATCATCACCGACCAGCACCCGCTGCGCGATCGCTTCGCGGTGCGCGGGCAGACGTTCGCGGCGATCCTGGTGGGCAAAGACGGCGGCGAGAAGGCCCGGGTGAGCCGCCTGGACGACCTGAAGCCCTGGTTCGCGCTGGTGGACAGCATGCCGATGCGCATGCGCGAGATGCGTGAGCGCGGGGAGACACCTGCCCAGTGATTCAGTGGCTCTCCGGCCGGCCAGGATGGCATATCCGGATAGCATAGCCTGATGGCATCGGGGCCGCCTACAGCCCGGCGGGACCCGGGTCGACGAGGCCGCGCTCGATGACTTCGAGGCGGTAGACCATGTCCACCCGGCATTCGCCCGGGTCGTCGAGCTGGTCATAGCTCAGGACGAACGGTCCGCCGGCCTCCGCTTGATCCACGTCGTGGCGCACCGTCTGCGATCCCATGCGGTCGCGGCTGCCGAATACATCGGTGCTCCACAGCTCGAGGGTCAGGTCGAAGCCCTCGGCGTCGCGGGCGACGATGGCTTCGCCCTCGACCGCATCGGAGCCGAAGCTGCCGAGCGTCACGTCGGCCCCGTCCATACGCACCGCGCTGCCCGGGCCGATGCCCGCCGAGTCGCGCAGCGCGCTGTCGGCGGCGGCGACCGCCATCTGCCAGTAGACGCTGCAGTCATCGCTGCCCACGTGGTTCAAGCGCTCGAGCACGACCCGCACGCGGTCGTAGCGGCGGACCCGCTCGTGCTCGATCAGCCATGTCCCGGCCGGCAGCAGACCCACGTCGGCGTAGTCGACGAACGCCAGATAGCGCCAGACGCTGTTGCCTTCGGGCGGCGCATCGACCAGCCCGGTCGCGCCGACGTCGAGCGTGCCGACCAGCTCGCCGCCCAAGCGCTCGGCGAGATCGACCGGGTCGTAGGCCAGCGTATCTTCGGGCACCTCGGCGAAGCGGCCAAGCGCGTCGGCCGGCTCGCGGATGATGTGGATCGCGTCGATGCCCGGGTTCTCCACCGGCGCCCAGCTCAGCTCCAGGCGGGCACCCTCTTCGATGGGCCGGGCGTCGAGGTCTTCGAGGGCGAAGCGGTCGACCTGCAGCGGCGCCCGATCGACCGCGTCGCTCAGCCCGTCGCCGTCGGTATCCGCCGAGAACGCGTCGGTGCCCGCCTGCCGCTCGGCGCCGTCGTCGAGGCCGTCGCCGTCGGTATCGGCGCGGGTCGGATCACTGATGGCATGCCGCGGCAGCGGGTCGTCTGCCGACCAGCCGTGCAGGACCTCGTCGCCGTCGGCGAGGCCGTCGCCGTCGGTATCGACGCGCGTATCGTCGGTGCCCAGCCGCAGCTCGGTGCGAATGCCGAGCCCGTCGCCGTCGCGGTCTTCGTCGTAGACCAGATAGAGCGCGTCCCCTGGCATCAGCCGGATGGCATCGAAGTCATCCTGCACCGTCTCGGCCATGCCATCGCGCACCCGCACGACGTTCCAGCGGCTGATGCCATCGCCCTGCATCGAGCCATCGGCCCGATGGCCGTCCACCGCCGCCAGGATGCGCACCCCGTTGGCCTCGCGGACCTCGAAGCCGTGGCCGAGCCAGTCAGCGAGGGCCGTCTCGATGTCCACGCCGGCCGGGCGGCCCGTATTCGGGTCGAGCCGCAGGTTCGTCGCGATGACATCCCGGGTCTGCGCCGGCCCCGCGTCCCAGCCGGGCCCGTGATCGACCACCACCGTGGCGGTGCGGGTCCGGCGCAGCGTGCCGTCGTGGGCGAAGGCCCGGCCCTCGGCGTCGACGAGCTCGTAGCCCGAGACCTCGACCTCCAGCCCGCGGGGGTCGGCGATGAGCGCCACCGCGTCGTCCCAGCCGAGGTTGTCCTTGCGGAAGTAGACGTTGCGATGGGCGTCGCCCGGCGCCAGCGTACGCGGGGGGAAGACCGTGCGCCGATCGTCGCTCTCGACGTGGGCCAGCGCCCGCCGGGCCCACGGGTTGCGCGGGTCGCGGTGCATCAGCGTCATCGAGGCGTTGCGCACGGTGAACGCCACCGGCCCGGTATTGGCCAGGGTCACCGGGAAGGAGACATAGCCCCCCTCGATGGTCAGCTCGCGGCTCTCGGCCCGCTGGCGCGCCCGGCTGATGGCGGCCGCGGCGGCCTCGGTGTAGCTGCGGTCGAGGGTCAGGGTCACCGACGAGGTCGTCGTCATCTCGGTGCTGGCGCTGACCCCGAAGCTGAAGCTGCCGCTGAAGCCGGCGTTGATGCCGACGCCCACCGCCAGCGCGATCGACTCCTGCACCGCGTGGCTCTCGCCCTGGGTCATCGAGATCGAGCGGGTGATGCTCTCGTCGACGCCGATGGTATGGGTCTCGCCGGTGGCCAGCACGGTATTGAGCCCGATTTCGGGCACGCTCTCGAGCCGCAGGTCGAAGCGCGGCAGGTCGGCCACATGGGGCCGGGTGCCGAGCTCGATCAGCTCGAAGCGATCGTCGAAGCCGTCGCCGTCCGTATCGGCCAGCGCCGGCGAGCTGCCCTCGCGGAACTCGGCGCCGTCCCACAAGCGCGGGTTGCCGGCGGCGTCGCCGTCGGAGTCGATGTGATCGGCCCGGCTGCCCAGCTCGCGCACCTCGAAGCGGTCGTCCAGGTCGTCGCCGTCGGTATCGGCGCGGGTCGGGTCGAGGCGCAGCTGGTACTCTTCACGGTCGGTCAGGCCGTCGCCGTCGCTGTCTTCGCGGCCGGGCAGCGGCGCGACATCGCGCTCCTCGATGCCGTTGGGGCCGTGCACGTAGACCGTCCAGCCATCGATGGGCGCCGGCGGCAGATCGGGCTCTTCGGCGGGCGCCGCCGGCGATCCGGGGTCATCGGGCGGCTCGGCCACCGGCGAGGCGCAGCCGCACAGGCCGACGCAGAGACCGAAGAGCAGACCGAGGCTCGTGAGCGCTGTCGGGCGGGCGATGATGGGCTCGATGGGCATGGTGTCCTCCGCGGTGTGGACCCGCACCCAGTGCGAAGGCCGTGCCACCGCCGCGCGGCCCGCGTACCGTAGACGGTGGGGTTGGACGTCCCCAGCACACCCCGCACAGGGCCGTGACATCAGCGTCTCACCGAGCCCCGCGGCGGATGTGGCATCATGCGGGCCGACCGCCAGCCCGCCGGGAGGCACCCATGGCCCGCGACCCCCGACTGCCCGATCTGCGCAACTTCGAGCGCATCGTCTTCTTCACCGGCGCCGGCATGTCGGCGGAGAGCGGCGTGCCGACCTATCGCGGCAAAGGCGGCATCTGGAAGGAATACGAGCCGCAGCGCTACGCCTGTCAGGCCGCCTTCGACCGCGATCCCGAGGCGGTGTGGGAGTTCCACAACTACCGCCGCGGACTCGTCGGCGCCTGCGAGCCCAACGCGGGCCATCGGCTGATCGCCCAGGCCGAGGCGACCCTGCCCCACGTGACGGTGGTCACCCAGAACATCGACGGCCTGCACCAGCTCGCCGGCAGCGAGCGGGTCTACGAGCTGCACGGCAGCCTGTGGTGGGTGCGCTGCGGCAGCGAGCGGCGCTTCAGCCGCGCGGTGCCTTTCGACGCGCAGCGACCCGACGGCAAGTGGTGGCGCCCGGACATCGTCTGGTTCGGCGACAGCCTGAAGAGCGAGGTGGTCACGAAGGCCATCGACGCCATCACCCGCTGCGACCTGCTGGTCTCGATCGGCACCTCGGCGGTGGTCTATCCGGCGGCGCAGATGCCGCTGCTCGCCCAGCAGAACGGGGCCACGCTCGTCGAGATCAACCCCGACGAGACGCCGGTCTCGAAGGCCTACGACATCTGCATCCGCGGCACCGCCGGCGAGGTCCTGACCGCGTTGTGCGCGGGCCTCGACGAGGCGCCGGCGGTCAGCTGACGCTGGTGGTCGGCGCGCGGCGCCTGTGACGCCCGCCGAAGCGCGGTTGCGCCAGACCGTCGGGAAACGCAGAATGCGGCCCTCGATCGACCCCGAGGGAGACGATGGCCACCGACCTGTTCGCCGAGATCGTGCGCGATATCCAGGCCCCGCTCGACGCCTGGCTCACCGAGAACGGGGCCGAGCCCCAGGCCGCGCTCGCCCGGCCCACGCGGGCCGGCAGCGGTGATCTGGCCATGGCCTGCCACCGCTACGCCCGCACGTTTCGCAAGGCGCCGCAGGCCATCGCGAGCGATCTGGCCGAGGTCGCCCGGCAGCACCCGCTGGTGGTGAAGGCCGATCCGGTCGCCGGCTTCTTGAACCTCACGCTCGACGGCGCCGAGGTCGCCCGGCGCACCCTCGACTGGGCGCTGACCGACGACGGCGCGCTCGGCCGTTCGCAGGCGCGGGCCGGCCAGACGATCATCGTCGAGTACAGCTCGCCGAATACGAACAAGCCGCAGCACCTGGGGCACTGCCGCAACAACATCCTCGGCTCGACCGTGGCGACGCTGCTGGCGACCACCGGCGCGAAGGTGATCCGGGTCAACCTGATCAACGACCGCGGCATCCACATCTGCAAGTCGATGGTGGCCTACCGCCACTTCGGCGAAGGCATCACCCCCGAGAAGGCCGGCAAGAAGGGCGATCACCTCGTCGGCGACTTCTACGTGCGCTTCGACAAGGCGTTCCGCGCCGAGCACGCTGCTTATCTCGCAGCGGGCGGAGCCATCGAAGACAAGGACGCCTACTTCAACAGCACAGACAGCGCGCTGGGCCGCGAGACCCGCGAGATGCTGCAGGCGTGGGAGAGCGGCGACGCCGACGTGCGGGCGCTGTGGACCACGATGAACGGCTGGTGCGAAGCGGGCTTCGCGGCGACCTACGCCCGCATGGGCGTGGCGTTCGACCAGATCTACAAGGAGTCGAACACCTACATCCTGGGCAAGGATCTGGTCGACGAGGGCCAGGCCAAGGGCGTCTTCTACCCCGCGTCGAACGGCGCGATGGTCTTCGACCTGAGCCGCATCGGCCTCGAGGGCGAGAAGGCGGTGCTGCGGTCGGATGGCACCAGCGTCTACACCACCCAGGATCTGGGCACCGCCGTCGCCCGCCACGACGAGCATGGCTTCGACCGCATGATCTACGTGGTGGGCAACGAGCAGGACCACCACTTCCGGGTGCTCTTCGGCATCCTCGAGACGCTGCGGCCCGAGCTGAAGGATACCTTGCACCACCTCAGCTACGGCATGGTCGAGCTGCCCGAAGGCAAGATGAAGAGCCGCGAGGGCACGGTGGTCGACGCCGACGATCTCATGGACGGGCTGCACGCCGAGGCCGCCGAGGCCGGTCGGGAGCGCTGGCCCGACCTCGACGCCGAAGAGCTCGCCCGGCGCGCCGAGACCATCGGCATCGGCGGGCTGAAGTTCTACCTGCTCAACTACGCGCCGCAGACCACCTTCACGTTCGATCCCAAGAAGTCGATCGACATGAAGGGCGAGACCGCCGCCTATTGCCTCTACGCCTATGCCCGGGCGACCAGCATCCTGCGCAAGCTGGAGGACGCCGACCGGGGCATCGAGGCCGACTTCTCGGTCCTCGAGGGGGAGCAGCCCCGGGCGGTGCTCGACGCGATGCTGGCGTTCCCCGGCGAGGTGGAGGCTGCGGCGCGGGAGCTCAAGCCGAGCCTGCTCACCAAGGCGACGTACGGGCTGGCGACGGCGTTCGCCACCTTCTACAACAGCAGCGACAACCGGGTGCTCGGCGCCGAGCCGGGCGCCATGGCCGCCCGGGCCGCCCTGGTGCGGGCGACCCGAAGGATGCTGGGCGGCGCGCTCGGCCTGGTGGGCATCACCCCGCTGGAAGAGATGTGATCGTCATGGGCCGATCGGGCACATCTCTTCGCGGACGAGGCAACTCACCGAGCCCCGGAGTCATCGTCTGATCGTGCGTCTGCTCACCTCCATCGCTGCGATCCTCGCGGGCACGCTCGGCGGTCAGGCCCTCGCGCAGCCTCAGCCCGCGCAGCCTCAGCCCGCGCAGCCGGCTCGACCAGCACAGCCTCCGCCAGCACAGCCTCCGCCCGCGCAGCCGGCGGTCGACCCCAACGCGTTCGACCCCATCCTCGATACCCCGCGGGAGGCGGACCCCGGCCGGGAGCGGCGCGTATCGAAGCACGATCCGCGCTCACCGGGGTTCACCGTGGGCACCCACATCGGGGCCTATATGGGGGCGGTGCGCAGCTATCTGACCACCGACCTGAGCACGCTCGAAGACACCGCCCGGGCCAACATCGGCTTCGGCATCGGCTATCGCACCGCGAGCCTCATCGAGTTGGGCGTCGACCTCGACCTGGGCCTGGGCCAGACCTTCGAGCCGGAGATCGACCGCCCGGTCTTCGCCTTCGACCTGCTCACCGAGCCGCGCATCCTCGCGCATTACTACGAGACCGAGTCATTCTCGGCGTACGCGGGCGTCGGCTTGCTGTCGATCCTCTTCGACCTCGAGCTCGAAGGCATCAACCAGGCCGGCGCGGGGCCCACCTTCATCGTCGGCGTGCAATGGCGCACCGATCGCCACAGCCTGCTCTATCTCGAGGGCTCGATCAGCCCCTTCTACGACTGGCTGGCCTATCGCTATCGCGACCCCACCGAGAGCGAACTCGAAGCCGACCCCCTGCTGAGCGAGGTGCGCATCGACGGCGAGTGGTTCACCATCGTGCGGCTGACGCTCGGCTATCGCCTCAGCGCGCTCTGACCGCCCGCTCCTGGGGCCACGCTCAGCGGGCCTTGGGGCGCAGGTGGGTATCGAGCACCGCGTACAGCGCGTCGGTGAACGCCTTGAAGCTCGTCGGCTTGGTCACGAACGCGTCGGCGCCCTTCTCGAGGCTCGCGCGGCGATCCTCCGCCCGGGTGCTCGTGGTCAGCATGACGATGGGCACCCGCGCGAACCGCGGATCGGCGCGCACCGTCGTCAGGACCTCGAACCCGGTCCGCCGGGGCATGTTGATGTCGAGCAGGATCATGTCCGGCGGCGTGCCCCGAGCCAGCAGCAGCTCGAGGGCCCGCTGACCATCGCGGGCGACGGTCAGCTGCACCGGCAGCGGGTAGCGAGCCAGGGCCCGCTCCAGCAGCATGATGTGGTCGCCATCATCCTCGGCGAGGAAGACCGAATACACCGGGCGAAACCCCCCTGAGCACGCGCGTCGTGCTCGTGCGCGCGAACAGGGTGCATCGGACACCGCGGCGGGTCAACTCGGGCGCGTCAGCCGGTCGCGTGCAGCGTCGTGCCCTCCTCCGCCAGCCGCTCGGCGAGCTGGGCATACACCCGGCCGCTCTCGACCGACGCGTTGCCGAGCACCTCGGCCAGCGCCACCAGATCGCGGGTGCGGGTATAGAACCCGAACGCGAAGGTATGGCGCAGGACCTGTGGCGTCGCCTCGACCCGGGCGAAGGCGGCGTGCTTACGCACCACCCGCTGCACCCCGTTGACGCTCAACCGCCCCCGCTCACCGACGAACAGCGGCCAGGTCTCCGGCGAGCCGCGCACCCCGAAGGGCATCGGCGACGTCGGCGTCTCGCTCAACCGGGGCAACGCCTCCGGATGCGGCGGCTCGACGAGGTGCTTGGGCGGCCAACCGCCGGACGCCGGCAGCACGATCTCCCCGCTCTCGGGCAGCTCGAGCAGACCCCGCTCGCCCAGACTCCAGGCCAGCTTGCGCGCCGACCGGGTGGGCAGCGGCACCCGCCGCTCGTGCGGTTGACGCACCACCAGCTCACCGCGGCCGAAGTCCACATCGCCGATGTGCAGCTTGACCAGATCGCTCACCCGCACGCCGCTGTCGAGCAGCACGTAGACGATGGCCTGGTCGCGCAGGCACCCGCGGCTGTCGACCTGTTCGAGCAGCCGGTGCACCTCCTCGGGCTCGAGGATCCGCGGCCCGCGGGCGGCCCGGACGAGCCGCACCTCCTCGCGCAGGTCGGCGTTGGTCGCGTCCTCCATCACCCCCTGCTGCGCCAGCCAGGCGCAGTAGGTACGGGCGAAGGCCATGCGCCGGAGCACCGTCGACGGGCTGCGGCCCTTGTCGCGCACCGCCGACCGCCAGTCGCCGAGCAGGTCGGCGTCGAGCGCCTCGGCGGTGAACCGCGCGTTCTTCGAGCGGCGGTACCAGATGGTCAGCGCCTGCCAGTCCGAGGTGTACGAGCGCACGGTCGACGCGCGCCGCCCCCGCCGGGCCAGCCAGTCGAGGAACCGCTCGAAGCGGCGGTTCTCCTCGATGGTGGCGAATCGGTTCGAGAGAGTCGTCATATCGCCTCCTCTTCGCTTGCCGGCGACTCAGCGCCGGCGGTCTTCGCCATGTCGTGATTACTGCAGCAGCGACAGCGCCTGCTGCGGCACCTGGTTGGCCTGCGCCAGGATGGTCGTCGCCGCCTGGCTGAGGATCTGGTTGCGGGCCAGGGTCGCCGACTCGGCGGCGAAGTCCGCGTCGAGGATGCGGCTGCGGGCGGCGGTGGCGTTCTCGACGACCGCCGACAGGTTGCTGATCGTGCTCGACAGCCGGTTCTGCACCGCGCCGAGCTCGGCCCGGTCGGCGGCGATCTGACCGATGGCCCGGTCGGTGATGAGCAACGAAAGGTTGGCGCCCAGGCGCGTGCTGACGTCGATGGTCTCCACCGACTGCACGTTGCTGACCCCCACCAGGGCGTCGGCCACGAAGCCGATGTCGGCCTCCTGCGCCCCGTCGAGGATGTACTGGTTCTCCGAGTTGAGCGTCACCGTCGACCGGGTCACCGAATCGGCCAGGCCGGTGATGTTCGCGCCGTTGCCCGCGGTGACGATCTCGATGTTGCGCCCGTCGGCGGCCGACAGCTGGATCTGGTTGTTCGCGTCGCGGGTCGCGATGACCCCGGTGAAGTCGAACTCGGCGTTGATCGCCTGAACCAGCGCCTCGTTCGCGTCGTCGGCGCGGACCGTGAAGCCGGTCACGATGCGGCCGTTGATCTGCACGTAGTTGATCTGGTCGAGCGTGCCGCCGGCCACATCGGCGGCGCCGGCCCGGGTATTCTCGTTGACGAGCGCCTCGACCCCGTGGAACTGCGTCGAGTCGTTGATCGCCGAGGCCTTGGCGATGGCCGAGGCCGAGTTCTGGGTCGTCGACAGCGTATCGTCCAGGTCCTGGGTCGCCCGCACCGTGACGCCGTTGATCAGCAGGCCGCCCGCGGCGAGCGCCTGGTCGGTGACCTGCTCGCTGGTGGCCACCGCCCAGCGACCGATACGCTCCGAGCGCGCGTCGCGCACCCGGACCCGCAGGGTCTCCTGGAAGTTCATGCCGATGTGGAAGAACTTGTCGGTGAAGGTGCCATCCAGCAGCTTCTGCTGGTTGAACGTGGTCGTATCACCGATGCGCTGCAGCTCGCTGACGAGCTGGCCCACCTCGTCCTGGATCGCGGTGCGGTCGGCCTCGGTGTTGACGTCGGATGCCGCCTGCACCGACAGCTCGCGGATCCGCTGCAGGATGTTGGTCGACTCCTGCAAGGCACCCTCGGCGGTCTGCACCAGGCTGACGGCGTCGTTGGCGTTGCGAATGCTCTGGTTCAGGCCGCGCACCTGGCTGTTGAACCGCTCCGAGATCGCCAGACCGGCCGCGTCGTCGGCGGCGGTATTGACCCGGAGACCGCTGGAGAGCCGCTGAAAGCTCTTCGACAGCTTGTTGGTCGAGTGCAGCAGGTTGCGCTGGGCGTTGACCGCCGAGATGTTCGTATTGATGAACAGGCCCATGATCGTCCTCCTTGACGGCGACGCGCCGCATCCCTATGGCGCGTTCCACCTGCCGGCTTGCCGGCAATGATCGACTCGACGCTCCCGTGTCGAGTCATGTGACTCACGGCGCACCGTCGCATGGCATATGCGATCGAATGGCACCGCGCGCAGTTCGAGTGATGGCATCCGACACAGCGTCGGATACCCGTCTGGTCCATGGGGCAGAGCCCCGGTTCTCTCATGGAGGCACGGCATCGCTCCCGTGATGCCATACCGCCGGGTTCGTTCACGCCGCGCCAATCGGCGAGGCGTCTTTCGGATGTATCAGCGCGGCCGGAAGCCCGGGCGCCGGGTGCGGTCGACCGCGGATCGGTGGTCGCGCCAGATGCCTGCGGGCTGCATGACATCGGCGGCCATGAGCCGCAGCTCGTGCTCCATCTCGGCGAGCAGCGTGCTCACGCTGCGGCCAAGGGCCGAGACCACACTCACCGATGCGCCGAAGCGATCGGGGCGTTCGGTTCGCCCGTCCATGGGCGCCTCCTGTGCCAGGGCCGCCGGGGCGGCCGGTGGGCGATCGACGGGGTCGATCGCGGGTGTCTGTTTCGGGCCGCGGGTGGCGGCTGCGAGCGGCGTGGGCCGATCGCGGGTGTCTGTTTCGGGCCGCGGATGGCGGCATGGGATCGGATCGGGGCCGATCGCCTGGGTTCTTGGACCGCTGTCGCGGCTGCGAGCGGCGTGGGCCGATCGCCTGGGTTTTTGGACCGCTGTCGCGGCTGGGGATCGGATCGGTGCCGATCGCCTGGGTCTTCGGGCCGCTGTCGCGGCTGGGGATCGGATCGGTGCCGATCGCCTGGGTTTTTGGACCGCTGTCGCGGCTGGGGATCGGATCGGTGCCAATCGCCGGTGTCCTGTCGTGCCACGCGGGGCGGCGGGTGATCGGAGCGGTCCGATCTCTGGTACGCGCGCGCCGTGCGTCGGCGGTCTATGAGGAGCGGGGTGAGGGTTCACCGGGTCGCTCCTGATTGTTGGCGTGGGCCAGGCGGTCGTCCGGGCAACGCTGCGCGTGGGCACGGCGGGAGCTTGGGCTGTGCCCAAGGTGGGCACGGCGATCCAGCTCTCGGTGGCTCGGAACGCGTCAACAGTGTTGCGTTGCCGTGCTCGTCTCCGGTCCTTCGGACCCGGCCTACGCCCCGTCGGGTCGAGGGCTTGGCCGCCCCGCTGCGCCGGGGCGGGATCTCCGCTCGATGCTCGGGTTCGCCTGCGGCTCACCGCTGCGCTCTCCCTCCGACCCGTGCGGGCCAGCCCGCATGCCTGCGCTGCGCTCGGCGGCTCGCTGGCGCTCGCGTGCTCGCGCACTCGGATCGAGGTCGTCGGCCCGGGCACACGCGACGTGCGAGTTCAGGCGATGACCCGGCGAGAGCGCTCGCGTCTCGCGCTGCGCGCTCGACTGGCTCGATTGACACGGGCACGCATCGCTGCGCTCGCGCTGGCCACACGGGATCGAGCGCGGGTGGCGCGGATCCCGAGCGGGCGTCGGTCGTGATCACCATGGTCGCACCCACCTGTCCGTTGGCAGCTCCTCGGGCCGATCGGGTCTTCTCGATTCGTGGCGCGGCTTGATATGCCACCCCTCCCCCATCAACCACCCATCTCCTGAGCCGAAGGCAGTCGAGCGCGCAGCGCGAGACGCGAGCGCCCCCGTCACTCCCCTTACTGGTACCCACCTCGAGCGAGCGCCGAAGTCTGTCGAGCGCGCAGCGCGAGACCACGGCCCATCCAGCGCGAGCACGCGAGCGTCAGCGAGCCGCCGAGCGCAGCGCAGGCATGCGGGCTGGCCCGCACGGGTCGAAGCGAGAGCGCAGTGGTGAGCCGCAGGCGAACCCGAGCATCGAGCGGAGATCCCGCCCCGGCGCAGCGGGGCGGCCAAGCCCTCGACCCGACGGGGCGTAGGCCGGGTCCGAAGGACCGGAGACGAGCACGGCAACAAGACACTGTTGGCGCGTTCCGAGCCACCGAGAGCTGGATCGCCGCGCCCTCCTTGGGCATCACCCACTCGCTCGCCGCGCCCTCCTTGGGCATCACCCACTCGCTCGCCGCGCCCTCCTTGGGCATCACCCACTCGCGCGTCTCGCCCCCATTCGGCACGGCTCACGCACCGATCTTGCAACCACTGGGCATGACCCACGCGCTCGCCGCGCCCTCCTTGGGCATCACCCACTCGCGCGTCTCGCCCCCATTCGGCACGGCTCACGCACCGATCTTGCAACCACTGGGCATGACCCACGCGCTCGCCGTCCCCTCCCTGGGCACAAACCACTCGCGCGCCTCGCCCCCATTCGGCATGGCTCACGCACTGTTCTTGCCACCACTGGGCATGGCTTACGCGCTCGCATTGCCCACTTCGGGCATGACATCCGCTATCGCTGCGCCAACTCCCGGCATCGCATCCGCAGTCGCCACCGCCCCCTCGGGCCTGGCACCCGCCGCCGCGCCCCCCTTGGCCATCGCCAACCCCGCCCCCGCACACACCATCCGGGTCCCACCGCCGCGGGCCGGCCGTCAGCCGGCCACGCGGGGCGTCTCCCAGATCCAATGCGGGTGCGTGGTTACACATCGCTCGCGCTCACTCCATCACGCCGCCGCGCGGCGTCATCCGTGCCGGTCCCATGCCGCCGACATCCCATCGGCGCAGATCGCATACAGCAGGCCATCAGCTCCCGCCGACCACCGCCCGCGGCCGCATCGGGCCGTCGTCGGGATCGGGCGCACCGCCCCCGCGCTGCTGCAGGTACAGCCGGGTGGTCTCCAGGCTCTCGTGCCCCAGCAGATCGGCCAGCTCGACCAGATCGCCGTCGTCGGCGAGAAAATGCCGGGCGAAGGTATGCCGCAGCGTGCCGGGCGATGCCTTCACCTTGGCAAAGGCGCAGTACTTGCGCATGATCCGCTGGATGGCGTTGGCCGTCAGCGGCCCGCGCTCACCCTGAAACAACGCCCCGGGCATCGACCCGCGCTCGGCGAGATAGGCCCGCAGCGCGCGGCGCGCGTCGGGACCCAGGCCCAGGCGCCGGGTGCGCCCACCATAGCCGCGCTCGTCCTCGACGAGCACCATGGCCCGCCGGCCGTTGACCGTCAGCTGCTCCACCTCGAGGGCGACGAGCTCGCTGACACGCATGCCGGTCTCGAGCAGGGTGTAGACGATGGCTTGATCCCGCGTGCCGGCGCGCCGCTCGACCTCGCGCAGGAAGCGCCGCAGCTCGATGTCGCTCAGACCCCGTGGCTGACGAGGCGCCTGAGGCACCGGCTTGACGGTCCGCACCGCCGCGACCAGGCCCGGATCGACGTCTCCCTGCATGTGTCCCCAGGTGACGTAGCGCTTGAGGAACACCAGCTTGCGGTTGACGGTCGATGGACGCATGCCATCGGCCACCAACTGCTCGCGGAAGGCTTCGACGTCGTCGGCGGTCAAGGCCGGCAGGTCGAAGGCGGTGCTGCGGCTGGTCGCATACCACTCGACGAAGCCGGTGTGGTCGCTGCGATAGCTGTCGATGGTCTTGCGGGCGCGCCCGCGGCTCTCGAGGTCGGCCTCGAAGCGGGCGTAGCGGTCCTGTTCGGCCCGGGGATCTCCCCCGGCCGTGGTCTGCGGGTTCATGGCATCCTCCTTGATGCGCGGATCCGATGGGATCCACGGATGGCATCCATGCCATCCGGCCGATCACTGTGGCTCCAGCTGACTCGCTGTCGGGTGCCCGGGCGAGCCGGGCGACCGATCAGCCGCCCTGCAGCAGGCTGAGCACCTGCTGGGGCTGCGAGTTGGCCTGCGAGAGGATCGACACCCCCGCCTGCTGGATGATCTGGTTCCGGCTGAGATCGCTGGTCTCGTCGGCGAAGTCGGCGTCGCGAATGCGGCTGCGCGAGGCGCTGCTGGCTTCGATGATGGTCGTCAGGTTGGCCAGCGTCGACTGCATCCGGTTGGTGACGGCGCCGAGCTCGGCGCGGTCGCGGGTGATCTGGGCCAGCGCCCGGTCGATGCGCAAGAGCGCCTCGTTGGAGTCGAACCGGGTGAGCACGTTGACCGTGGTGATGGCTTCGGCGGCGTTGACCCCGACGAGCTCGTTGTCGATGAAGCCGATGAAGTCTTCGTTGGCTCCCGAGAGCACGTATTGCTCTTCGCTGTAGAGGTTCACTTGTGCGGTCTGCACCGCCGCGGCGTCGACCCCGGTGATCGCGGCCCCCGCCCCGTTGGTGGTCACTTCGATGTTGCGACCGTCTTCGGCGGTGAGCTGCAGGTGGCCCCGCTCGTCGAGCGCCGCGGTGACGCCGGTGCGCGGGAAGACCTCGTTGATGGCCCGCACGAGCACGTCGGTGGCGTCGTTGCCCGCCACGTTGATGCCGGTGATCGTCTGGCCGTTGATCGTGATGTTGTTGACGTTGTCCAGCGTGCCGCCCGCGATGGGGTCGGGCGACGTATAGACCGTCGGCAGGGCCTTGGCGGTCACGCCGTGGTACTCGGTGGTGTCGTTGATGGCCGACGCCTTGGCGATGGCCGACCCCGCCGGGAACGACGTCGACAGGGTGTCGTCGTCGAGCACGGTGGCCCGTACGGTGATGCCGTTGATGAGCAGGCTGTCGCCGGCGAGCGCGTCGGTGGTGACCACCGCGCCGGTCTGGGTCGCCTGGCGCCCGATGGCGATGGCCCGGGCGTCGCGGATGCGGACCCGCACCGTCTGCCGGGCGAAGGCACCCACGTGGAAGAAGGCATCGACGAAGCTGCCATCGAGCAGCTTGGTGCCATTGAACGTGGTGTTGTTGCCGATGCGGTCGAGCTCGTCCTGAAGCTGGATGATCTCGTCGTTGAGCGCCTCGCGGTCGGCGGCCGAGTTGATGTCGTTGGCCGACTGGATGGCGATCTCACGCATGCGCTGGAGGATGTTGGTGGACTCGCTGAGCGCGCCCTCGGCCACCTGCGCCAACGAGATGGCGTCGTTGGCGTTGCGCACCGCCTGGCCCAAGCCCCTGATCTGGCTGGTGAACCGCTCGCTGATGGCGAGGCCCGCGGCGTCGTCGCCGGCGGTGTTGATGCGCAGCCCGCTCGAGAGGCGGGCGAAGTTCTTCGCCAGCCGGCTCTGCGAGTGCAGCAGGTTCCGGCGAGCGTTGATCGAGGCGACGTTGGTATTGACGTAGAGTCCCATTGCATCCTCCGTGGATACACCTCGAGCGATCCCATCCGAATCACTGCGAGGGCGGCGTCCATGCCTTTACGGGTTCTCGGATCGCATCCTGCGGTCCGTTGATCTCTTTCGCCGTCTCCGGGGACCCCGTCCGTGGGGCTGTTTCCCGTCGGCGTTCACCCCATTCATCGGCGGGGTCGCCGCGGGCTTTAACCAAAAATGCGAGGTTATCCGTCTTTTTTCACGGCGGCTGTATCCGGCGGGTGTTCACGGCGGGGTTATCGGGCGGGTGTCATCGTGTACGCGGTTATCCGACATGACACGACACATGATCTCACCGCACACCGTCTTGCGTTCAAGCGGGCCGGATTCTGTTAGTCTGAGACGGCCCCGTCACGAAGCGGCTCGTGCCGGGGTCGTCAACCGCCCGGCGGATCTCGCGACCGTCGGCGTTCGACCTGGGAGGGTCGATCTGAGTACCGAGACCGAGCAGATCGACGCGCTGCGGCGCGAGGTGGAGGCGCTGCGCGCGGCGCTCCGAGCGACCGCAGCGACATCGAGCGATGATCTGCTCGCAGCGCTGCTGTCGACCATTCCGGACTTCGTCTATTTCAAAGACACCGAGCGGCGCTTCGTGCGGGCGAGCCTGCCTTTCGCCGCGATGTTCGACCGACCGCTGGACGAGATCCTGGGTCGGCGCGACGAGGATCTCTTCCCGCCGGAGATCGCCGCGACGACGGTGCCCGACGACGAGAGCGTGCTGCGCGGCGAGTCGATCATCGACCGCATCGAAGGCGGCGAGCTCGAGACGGGGGAGCGCTGGGTCAGCACGACCAAGATGCCCTGGCGCGACGCCGACGGGCGCGTGCGGGGTCTCCTGGGCATCTCCCGCGATATCACCGCGAGCAAGCAGCGGGTCGATACGATGCAGCGGGAGTATCAGCGCGCGCTGCGCCTCGAGACCCTCGGCCGGCTGGCCGGCGGCGTGGCGCACGACTTCAACAACCTGCTGATGGTCATCCTCGGCTCGGCCGAGGAGATGCTCGAGACGTTGCCCGAGGACAACGCCCTGCACGGGCTCGCCGAGCTGATCATGGAGGCTGGCGGCCAGGCCCGCGGGCTGACCCGCCAGCTGCTGCGGTTCAGTCGGCGCGAGTCGGGGGTGCGGAGGGCCCTGCGCATCGAGCACGTCCTGGCCGATCTGCACGGCATGCTCGTGCGGTTGATGCCCGATGACATCGAGGTGGTGCTCGACTGCACGCCGTGCCCGCAGGTGGCCATCGATCCGGTGCGGCTGCAGCAGGCGGTACTCAACCTGGCGCTGAACGCGCGGGATGCGATGTCCAACGGCGGCCGGCTGACCCTGGGGACCCGGCCGGCGCGTCACGGGCAGCGGCAGGGGGCGACGCTGAGCGTGCGCGATACCGGCGCAGGTCTCGATCCGGCGCTGCAGGCGCGCATCTTCGAGCCCTTCGTCACCAGCAAGTCGATCGACGTGGGCACGGGCCTCGGGCTGACGGTGGTGAGCGAGATCATCGACGAGGTGGACGGGCACATCTCGTTCGAGTCGATCCCGGATCGGGGCACCGTCTTTCACCTGTGGATGCCCGTGGCCCAGACCCCGGCGGCGGCGCCGACGGATGACGCCGCCGCCGGCGTGGCCAACGCCGAGACGGTGCTGCTCGTCGACGATGAGCGCCTCGTCCGACGGTCGGTGGCGCGCATGCTGTGGCGGCTGGGCTATCGGGTGCTCGAAGCGGCCGACGCCGTCGAGGCGGTGCAGGCGGCGCGGGCGCACGGCATCGACCTGGTGGTGAGCGACGTGATCCTGCGGGGCTGCACCGGGCCCGACGTGGTCGACGCCATCCGCGCGCTGCGGCCCGGCGTGCCCGTGCTCTACATCTCGGGCTTCACCGACGACGTCTTCCAACGGCGGGGCATCAAACCCGACGCGCTCGAGCTGCTGCTCAAGCCGTTCACCCATACCGAGCTGCAGGCGCGCATCGAGCAGCTGCTGGCCCGCGCCCGACCGCCGGGCTGAGCCATTACATGCCTGCGTCGGTGGCTGCGGGCGGGGCCATGTCGGGCGGCGGCGGCGCCATATCGGGCGGCGGCGGCGCCATGTCGGTCGGCGGCGGGGCCATGTCGGGCATCGGCGGCGGGGCCATGTCGGGCATCGGCGCCGGGCGGTCCTCGCAGGCTCCGCCACGACAGATCTGCCCGCCGGGGCAGTCCTCGGCGCGGCCGCCGAGGCAGCTGTCGGGGCAGATCCGCAGGCGCTCGCCCTCGCAGCCGATGACGGCGCCCGGCTCGCAGGTGCAGTCGGTCACGCACGCCCGGCTGTCGGGGTCACACATGCGGCCCACCGGGCAGCTGTCGGGCTCGACCCGGCACCCGGGCTGACACATGCCGAGGGGCGGCTCGGCGTCGGCCTCTTCGGCGGGCAGCGCGCGGTCGCAATACTCGGCGGCGAGGCAGTCGATGTCGCGGCTGCAGCCGGCGGCGGCCTGATCGGGCTCGATCGGCGCCGCGTCGACCACCGCCAGATCGCCGGCGTCGGGCCCGGTATCGTCGCAGGCGGCGAGCGCGAGGAGCGCACCGAGAGCCAAGACCCATACGGCCAGCAGACGGCGGCTCATGCGGCCTCCTCGGGTCCCATCAGCGCCACGAGCGCCGCGCTCAGCCCGCGGAACGCCGCGCCGGTGTCGACGTCGATCAGGCCCTCCCGGCGGTCGGTCATCAGATCGGCGAGCGCCCGCACCACGGTGGCGGCGGCCCGCTCGCTGGGCCCGTCCCGCTCGACGAGGCGGCGGATGATCGGGCTGTCGAGGTTGACGTAGAGCCGGCTGATCGTCGCGCCGTCGATGCGCTGGGTGTACATGCGCGCGAGGCCGAGGATCGCCGAGCTGATGCGCTTGTCGGCCTCGTCCTGCTCGATGCGCCGCTTCAGCGCGGCCTCGCGATCGGGCACGAGCACCACCGGCAGCTCCGCGGGCACGAAGCGGGTCGGCACCACCTGCTGGTCGTCGCGACCGAGCAGCGCTTCGAGCCGGGCGCGCGCCTCGGGCTCGATCTCGGCGGGCGCGAACATCGCCGCGTCGCCGGTGCGGGTGCCGAGGCGGACCACCGTCAGCCCGCCGCGCTCGGCGTGGCGCTGGCAGAACGGCAGCGCGCCGTAGCGCACGCCGCTGACCACCGGCACCTGCATCGCCCGGAAGAGCACTTCTTCATAGCCGCTGCCTTCGCCGAGGGAGACGTGCAGCCGCCCTTTGCTGCGCCGGGCGATGACCGGCACGGTCAGCTCGCCTTCGCTGGTGGGCAGCTTGAGCTGGTCGGCGAGCAGGTCGAACATGCGGCTGTCGGCCAGCGCGGCGCCGATCAGGGCCTCGTTGTGCCGGGTGAGGATGCGCCTCCACGCGGCGGGCGCGGTGCGCGGCAGCGCGGCGAGGTGCTCGACGAGGCAGGTGCGCAGCCGGGCGGCGATGGCGTCGTAGGTGGCGTCTTTCTGCAGGTCTTCGCGGCTGGCGGTGGGCACCAGCGCGTCGGACTCGATCACCCCGCCGCAGAAGCCGGCCCAGGCGGGCAGCAGCTCGCGGGCGTCGTCGCTGACGAGCATGCCGCGCACGAAGACCGAGACGTTGCGGTTGTCGCTGGTGCCGAAGGTCGCCCCGTCCTGGACCCACAAGAGCCCGCGCACCGGCGCGTCGTCGGTGGGCTCGACCGGCAGAGTGCAGATCGGATCGAAGCGCCGTTCGAAGCGCCGGGCGAAGTCGAGGGCCAGCCGGGTGCGGCGCACGTCGGGCAGGTCGTCGTCGAGCCGCCACGGCGGCGGCGGCCGGTTGACCGGGTCGTCGCCCACCGCGCCGACGTGGATCGGCTCGCGCAGCAGGCAGCAATAGCGCCGCAGCAGCGACGTGCAGACTTCCGGGTCGGCCAGCGGGCGGAACCCGTCGGAGAGGTGCAGCAGGACCCGACTGCCGATGGGGCGCGCCTCGGCCGCCGCCAGCGTATAGCGCTCGCCGCCGGTGCTCACGAAGCGCCAGCCCTCGTCGGGGGTCTGGTAGCTGGTGGTGTGCACCTCGACCCGGGTGCTGACGAAGAAGGCCGAGAGGAAGCCCAGGCCGAACTGGCCGATGAGGCCGTCGCCGCGGCCCTCGCGGCGCAGGCGGCCGGTATAGCCCGAGCCCACGGTGGCCAGATAGCGCACGACCTCGTCGCGGGTCAGCCCGGCGCCGGTGTCTTCGATGGCCAGGGTGCCGGCGACCGGATCGGGGCGCACGATGATCGCCGGCGCGTCGACGTCGCCGGCCTCGATCCGCCGTCGCTGGATCGAGTCGTGGGCGTTCTGCACCAGCTCGCGCAGCGCGACGCTGGGGGTCGAATACAGGTTGTGCCCCAGCACCCGCATCAGGCCGGGCAGGTCGACGCGGGTGGTCATCAGTTCGGACGGGCTGTTCATGGGCGCCTCCAGGCGGGCACGTTGAACGACCGGGGCCGCGTCGTCAACGGCCGCGGGCGCCCGCGCGGCTCATCGACGCTGCGGCCAGGGCCTCGACGCGTCGTGCAGGTTGCGGAAGAAGCCGCCGAGCATCTTGCCGACGTGCAGCTGCGCCAGCTTGGACGAGCCGCGGGTGCCTTCGTCGATGCGCACGTCGAGGGTCAGTTCGAACGCGTCGCGGCAGGGGCCGACGTGGCGGTCGAGCACCACCGGGATGTCCATGCGGCCGAAGCCGCTGAAGAAGTGGGGCTCGTCGATCCAGACCGGCGCGACCCGCGCGCTGACCGACGCGCCGCAGTCGACGCGGCACGTCTCGCCCAACGCGCGTTCGAGGGCCTGGACCAACCAGGGGAAGTCGCCGATGACCTCGATCTGCCAGCGGGCGACGCCGCCGAGCGGGGCCGTACAGCGCGCCGCGTCGGTGGGCTGGGCGTCGAGCGACCAGAGCGCGACCCGGGTCACCGGCTCGGAGACGGGGCGGATCAACAGGACCACGCTGCCGAGCAGCAAGACGAGCAGGACCAGCAGGCGCGGCGTGGGGCGGGGGCGGGCCATCCCGGCGAGGATACCGGAAACAGGAGAGTCACCGGGGGCGGTCTGGCGCTCGATGCTCGGGATCAGGGCGCGACGTCGACCCAGCGCGCCACGTCGACCTCGATGGGCACGCCGTCGGCGACGCCGATCCGGTTGGGGATCTCCTCGCCGTCGGGGCCCTTCTCGACGGTGTCCCAGCTGCCGCGGGTGATCTTGAACTCGAAGACGGCGCCGGCCTCGACGGGCAGCAGGCCGCGCCAGACGCCGTCGCCGTCCTCTGCCAATGCGAACCCGGCCGGATCCCAGACGCCCAGGGCCGGATCGCTGCCGGCGACGAAGACCGTCGCGCCGGCCGGCGTCGCGGGCGGCACCGACACCGCGATGAGCGTCTGCCCGTCGGCGATCACCGAGAACTCGATCGCCACCTCGCGCCCGGCGTGGCGCGCGCGCAGGCGGGCCTCTCCAGGGCGCAGGGCGGTGACCGCATCGCCGTCGAGCTCGACGATCTGCGGCGTCTCGTTGACCAGCTCGACCGCGGCGGGCGGCGCGGTCAGCCGAGGGCCGCCGTCCCAGATGGCGTCGACCCGCACCGGCGATACGATGCCCGGGGCCAGCGGCGCGCGCAGCGGCGCCCCGGCCAGCCCGGTGGGCCCGTCGTCCACCGCCGGCCCCCACAGCCAGGCGAGCACCGCCGGCAGCCGGCGGGCCCAGGCGCCTTCGTTGTGCGGCGCGCCGGGCACCACCCGCATGCCGAGGCCGGTCGGGAACGCGCCGGTGGCCTGTTCGAGGGCGCCGAAGAGCGCCTCGACGTCGGCCGCGACCGAGCGCAGGCCGTCGCCGTCGGGGTCGTCCCCTTCCCCGTTACCGCCGTCAAGGTAAAGCCGGGTATCGCCGTCGAACCCGTCGGCGAGCGCGCCGGCCCAATCGAGCGCCTCGCGGTCGTTCCACCACAGGCTGGGCGACAGCGCGGCCACGCGGCCGAAGACCCCCGGGTGGCGCCGCATGATGTCGAGCGAGACCAGCCCGCCCAGGGACGAGCCGCCGATGCCGGTCGAGGCCGCGTCGCAGCGGGTGCGCAGGCGGGCGTCGATCCACGGCTTGAGCTCGTCGACCACGAATCGGCCGTAGTCCGCGGCGCGGCCGCTGCCCGCGAACGCCGCCACCGCGCTGGGCGTGTAGTCGGCGATGCGGTCCGGCGTATTGTCGATGCCGACGACGATGATCGGCTCGATGGCGCCCGCGCCGAGGAGCCCGTCGACCGCCTCGTCGACCTGCCACTCGACGCCGAACGCCGCCGCCCGGCGATCGAAGAGGTTCTGGCCGTCGTGCAGATACATCACCGGGTAGCGGGCGTCGGGCCGCGCGCCGTAGCCCGGCGGCAGCATGATCGTGACGCCGCGCGGGCCGACGTTGTCCGACGGAAAATCATCCACGCGCCACCAGCGGCCGCCGACCTCGGGCTCGACGTCGGGCTGGGGCACCACGACACCGCAGCCTTCGGCGGGCGGGTCGGGCTCCGGGTCGGGCTCCGGCTCCGGCTCCGGCTGCGCGTCGGCCTCCAGCCGGGCGTCGGGCGCCGGCTGTGCATCCCGTGCCGGCTCCGCATCCCGCGCCGGCTCCGCATCGGCCGGCTCTGCGTCGGCCGGCCCTGCGTCGGCCGGCCCTGCGTCGAGCGCCGGCTCTGCGTCGGCCGGCTCGGCATCGGACGCTGGCTCGGCATCCGCGGGCCCGTCGTCCGGGCCGGCGAGCCCGCCGTCCGACCGCGGCTGGCCCACCGCGGCATCGTCGACGCCGCCGCCCCCGCCACCGGGCGGGGTGCACGCCGCGCTCATCAGGACCCATACCAGCCAGATCGCCGCCCGTCGCATGCTCACCTCCGCGTGGTCGCGCCGCCGGTTGTCGCCGAGGACGGCCGGTGCGATCAACCGCCGTCGACGGACGACGGGATCAACCCGGCGACCCGCGCGGCGACGAAGGCCGCCGTGAGGCGCTCGCCGACGCGCTCGGCTTTGGCCTTGCTCAAGAAGACCGGCGCCAGCGCTTCGAGCACGCCGTCGCTGCGGCGTACGGCCAGGCCGGCGTAGGCGCCCCGCTGAACGGTCTCGATGCCCGAGACCGCCGCCAGGGGCATCGCCGGGCGCCCCTGAACGGTCAGCCAGCCGCCCTCGATGCCGAAGCGGGTGCGGCTGATGGCCGCCGAGAGGGCGAAGGCGGCGAGGATGACCGTCAGCACGCCGTGCATCATCAACGAGGGGGTCTCGGCTTCACCGCCGCGGATCCGCGCCAGCAGCGCCCAGCCCAGGATCAGCACGAGCGCGCCGCCGGCGCCGCCGCCGAGCCACGCCCGGGTCCGATCGCGAAACTCGAGGTGGATCGCCTCGTCGTTCTCGGTCCGCCGCCAGTCGAGGCTGCCGTCGCGCTGCCAGCTCATCGCCGGCCACCGGGCCGCGAGTCGGGCATCATTGAACGAAAACGCACAGCGGATGGCATCGCGAAGGCATAGGCGATCGCATTTTTGTCATCGATGGGATCGCGCGAGCCCGGGCGGCATGGATCGGGGTGCAGGTTCATGGCGCCGAGCATGCCCGTCGGCCGGCGCCGGATCAACGGCGGGCGCACCGCCTGCGGATCGGCGCGGCGAGGCCGAGCGTGAGCAGCAGGAGCGTCCACGGGCCGGGGCCGCCGCCCCGCACGTCGCAGGTGCAGCCGCTCGTCCCGCCGTCGTCGACCGCGCCGCCGCCGTCGACGCCCGCTTCGGGGTTGTCGGGGATGCCGCCGAGGTCGAAGCCGGGGTCGACGCCGCCGCTGTCGGGGTCGACGCCCATGTCGGCCTCCACCGGCGGATCGACGCCGCGGTCGGCCCGCATCGGCGGCTGCGGATCGCCCTCCGGCCAGACGCACTGGGCGCTGCCGGCGGTGACGATGCACAGCTGACCCGGCGGGCAGCGCACGTTCTCGCAGGGGTCGCCCACGCACAGGCCGTCTTCGCAGACGGTGCCCGGCGGACACGGGTCGGCCCCGGCGCACGGGTCGTCGACGCAGGCCCCCTCGACGCAGATCTGGCCGTCGTCGCAGCCCACGTCGGCGCAGTCGTCGGGCACGCAGACCCCGTCGATGCAGCGCGCGTCGAGCGCGCAGCTGACCGCCGCGCAGCTGTCGACGCAGGCCCCTTCGCGGCAGAACGCGCCTTGCGGGCAGTCGACGGCGGCGCAGGGATCGGGCTCGCACGTCGACCCGACGCAGCGCTGGCCGTCGGGGCAGCCGAAGTCGCGGCAGTCGTCGGCCTCGCACATGCCCTGCACGCAGCGCTCGCTCTCGGCGCACTGCAGGTCGGCGCACGGGTCGACGCATTGCTGGCCGTCGCAGACCTGGCCGGCGGGGCAGTCGAGCCGCTCGCAGGGGTCGATGCACAGCCCGTCGATGCACAGCAGGCCGGCCTCGGCGCATTCGTTCTGCTGGCAGGGGTCGACGCAGCGGCCGAAGCGGCAGACGCCCTGCTTGCACACCGCCATCTCGTCGACCTCGCCGTCGCAGTCCTGGTCGAGCCCGTCGCAGAGCTCGGCGAGCGGCGGCCCGCAGAGGCCGCAGGCGTTGCGCAGATCTTCGTCGATGACGCCGTTGCAGTTCTCGTCGAGGCCGTTGCACGCCTCGTCGACCGGCTCGGCGTCGGGGGCGCACGCGATGGCGCCGGCGACGCAGACGGTATGGCCCGGCGCGCAGATGCCGGGGAAGCCGGTGGCGCAGGCGTCGCCGAGGCCCACGGGGTCTTCGTCGACCGCGCCGTCGCAGTCGTTGTCGAGGCCATCACACAGCTCGTCGTCGGCCTCGATGTCGGGCAGGCAGACGAGCGCGTCGCCGACACAGGCGGTGGTGCCCGGTCCGCAGACGCCGGGCTCGCCCGTCTCGCACGGGTCGCCGCCCTCGGTGCCTTCGTCGACCGTGCCGTCGCAGTCGTTGTCCAGCGCGTCGCAGACCTCGTCGGTGGGCTGGCCGAGCGGATCACACGCCAGCGCGCCGTCACGGCAGGCGGTCGCGCCCGCGCCGCAGATGCCGGGCTCGCCGGTCTCGCACTCGGCCCCGCCGCCGGGGTCGCCCTCGTCGACGTAGCCGTCGCAGTCCTCGTCGACGCCGTCACAGGTCTCGTCGCCCGGCTCGGCGAGCGGATCGCAGGCGAGCGCCCCGTCGACGCAGGCCGTGCGGCCGCGGGCGCACGCCCCCGCCTCGCCGCTGTCGCAGCCCTCGCCGGCGCCCGGCTGGTCTTCGTCGGTCTCGCCGTCGCAGTCGTCGTCCAGCCCGTTGCACTGCTCGACGTCGGCGGCCACGTCGGCGTCGCAGGCGATCGCGCCCATGCGGCAGGCGGTCGTGCCGTCGGCGCAGACCCCGGGCCGCCCGGTGGCGCAGGCTTCGCCGGCCCCCGGATCCTGCTCGTCCACGTCGCCGTCGCAGTCGTCGTCGACGCCGTTGCACTGCTCGTCGCCCGGCGCGGCGATGGCGTCGCATTCGAGCCCGCCGTCGCGGCAGACGGTGGCGCCCGCCGCGCAGGCGCCCGCCGCGCCGGTCTCGCAGGCCGCGCCGGCCCCCGGCTCGCCTTCGTCCACCTCGCCGTCGCAGTCGTCGTCCAGCCCGTTGCACTGCTCGTCGCCCGGCTCGGCCGCCGGCGCGCAGGCGAGGCCGCCGTCGCGACAGACGGTCGTGCCGGCGCCACAGACCCCCGGCTCGCCGGTCTCGCAGGCCTCGCCCGCGCCCGGCTCGCCCTCGTCGACGGCGCCGTCGCAGTCTTCGTCCACGCCATCGCAGGTCTCGTCGCCCGGCGCGGCGATCGGATCGCAGCTCAGCGCACCGGCGCGGCAGGCGGTCGTGCCCGCGGCGCAGGCCCCCGGTTCGCCCGAGTCGCAGGCGGCCCCGGCGCCGGGCTCACCTTCGTCCACCGCGCCGTCGCAGTCGTCGTCCAGCCCGTTGCATCGCTCGTCGCCCGGCTCGGCCACCGGCGCGCAGGCGATCTCGCCGCCGCTGCAGCGCGTCGTACCGGCGCCGCAGACCCCCGGCTCGCCGGTCTCGCAGGCCTCACCCGCCCCCGGTTCACCCTCGTCGGTCTCGCCGTCGCAGTCGTCGTCCAGCCCGTTGCACGCCTCGGGCACCGGGCGCGCGTTCGGCCGGCAGCCCGGCGCGCCATCGCTGCAGACCGTGGTCCCCGCGGCGCACTGCCCCGGCTCCCCCGTCTCGCAGGCGGCGCCGGCCCCCGGCTCGCCCTCGTCGGCCGCGCCGTCGCAGTCGTCGTCCAGCCCGTTGCACGCCTCGTCGCCCGGGGCCTCGATCGGATCGCAGGCCAGCGCGCCGCCGCGGCAGGCGGTCTGCCCCGCGGCGCAGATGCCCTGCTCGCCCGATTCACACGCCGCGCCGCCGCCGGGGTCGCCCTCGTCGGCGCGGCCGTCGCAGTCATCGTCCAGCCCGTTGCACAGTTCCTCCGGGCCGGCGGGGCCCGCCTGGCAGACGATGGCCCCTTCGCGACAGGCGGTCCGGCCGATGGCGCAGGCGCCGGGATCGCCCGTCTCGCACGCCTCGCCGGCCCCCGGCTCGCCCTCGTCCACTTCGCCGTCGCAGTCGTCGTCCAGCCCGTTGCAAGCCTCGGCGTCGGGCTCGGCGTTGCCCGCGCACGCCACGGCGCCGTCGCGGCAGACCGTCGTGCCCGGCCCGCAGATCCCGTCGGCGCCGGTGTCGCAGCCCTGGCCCGCGCCCGGCGCGCCCTCGTCGATCGCGCCGTCGCAGTCGTCGTCCAGCCCGTTGCAGACCTCGGCGCCGGGCTGGGTATTGCTCTCGCAGGCCACCGCGCCGGCGCGGCAGATCGTCGTGCCCGGGCCACAGACCCCGTCGGCGCCCGAGTCGCAGCCTTGTCCACCGCCGGGGTTGCCTTCGTCGGTCGAGCCGTCGCAGTCGTCGTCCAGCCCGTCGCAGACCTCGGGGCCGGGCCCGCGGATGCCGTCGCAGGCCAGCGCGCCGCCGCGGCAGACCGTCGTGCCCGCGCCGCAGACGCCGTCGGCTCCGGTCGCGCAGCCGGCGCCGCCGCCCGGGTTGCCCTCGTCGGTCGTACCGTCGCAGTCGTCGTCGATCCCATTGCACTGCTCGGGGCTGGCCCCCTGCTGCGGGGTGCACTCGAGCGCGCCGCCCACGCAGACCGAGCGGCCGACGGCGCAGGGGCCGGGCTGGCCGGTATTGCAGGCGCCGCCGCCGGGGTCGCCCTCGTCGGTCGAACCGTCGCAGTCGTCGTCGAGCCCGTTGCACGCCTCGGCCTGCGGCGCCCGGGCTGCCACGCAGGCCAGCGCGCCGTCGCGACAGGTCGTCGCGCCGACGCTGCACGCCCCGGGCTCACCGGTCGCGCAGTCGGCCCCGCCGCCCGGATCGCCGTCGTCGACGGCGCCGTCGCAGTCGTCGTCGACGCCGTTGCACACCTCGGGCGAGGCCGGGGTGTCGCTCACGCAGCGCAGCGCGCCGCCCTGGCAGGTGAAGGTGCCCGCCGCGCAGACCCCGGGGCGTCCGGTGGCGCAGGCGTCGCCGCCGCCCGGGTTGCCCTCGTCGATCGCGCCGTCGCAGTCGTCGTCGACGCCGTTGCACAGGTCGGCGATCGGCTCGGCGATCGGCTCGCAGACCACCGCGCCGTCGACGCAGGCGGTGCGCCCGGCCCCGCACGCGCCGCCGATGCCGGTCTCGCAGTCTTCACCCGCGCCGGGTCCGCCCTCGTCGATCTGCCGGTCGCAGTCGTTGTCGACCCCGTCGCAGACCTCGGGGCCCGGCTCGCACTCGCAGGCGTCGCCCTCGCCGTCGCCGTCGCTGTCGGTCTGATCGGGGTTGGGCACGTCGGGGCAGTTGTCTTCGGGCACGCAGACCCCGTCTTCGTCTTCGTCGGAGCACGCGAGCGCATAGCCCCAGCGCATGCTGAAGCAGAGCGGCGGGCTCATCTCGCCCGGCTGCAGCGGGCCGGCGTCGAGGCGCAGCCCCAGGGTCACGTCGTAGCCCGCGTCGGTGACCAGGTCGCCGTCGGCGTCGGTATCGGCCAGCGCGTTGTTGGTGATGCGGTTGAGCAGCGGGTCGCAGCCATCCGCCGTCACCTCGATGCGGTTGCGGCTCGAGATGTACTCCGACACCTCCCAGCCGGTGACGTAGGTATCGACCGGGTCGGTGCCGAAGAGCGCCAGCTGCGAGGTCGGCTCCTGGGCGTTGTCGCCCTCGTCGAACTCGTAGACCACCCGCCGGATACCGGCCGAGGTGGCGGCGAAGTCGTTGTTGAAGTCGCCCTCGAAGAACAGATCGCCGTCCACGTACTGGATCAACGCCGTCTCGTCGATGGGCGCGCCGGTATCGTTGGTGAAGGTATAGCACTGGGTCAGCGTGGTGCAGTCGAGGTCGGCGACCATGTCCACCTGCACCCCGTCGACCGCGTAGGTCGAGACCATGCGGTTGACCTCGCCCAGCGCCTGCACGCCGGGATCACCGAACGCGGTCGCCAGCCAGCGCCCGCTGCTCGCGCCGGCGACGGTGCGACAGAAGAACGGCATGCTCTCGAAGACCGTGCCCCGCGCGCCGCGGTCGGGCGCATCGACTGGATCGAACGACGCGTCGCTGCCGTTGGACGCGCTGCCGAAGCCGCCCATGACGTCGAGCGAGACGCTGAGCTCGCCGAGAGCCGGGTCGCACTCGGCGCCGGTGCTGAACGGGTGGCTGCCGACGACCGGGTCCTGGGCGAGGGCCCATGCGGGCCCGGCGAGCATCAGCGCGAAGGCGAAGCGGGCGAGCAAGCGTGACATTTTTGACTCCACTGCAGACCATCAGCATCGAGCACCGGTCGCGCTCGGGTCAACCGATGAACTCACATAGACCACAGTGGATACGGAGATTCGCGCCGATCTCTACGACACGGGCACTTCGTCGGTCGTCATCCGGCCTTCTGCCACTCGGTGAGGCCGCGCTCGGCGTCGGTGCCGGGGATGACGTTGTCGAGCACCACCGCGATCAGCGCGCCCACCGCCATGCTCGTGCCGGCGAGGGTATTGACGATGTTGTCGAGCCACTGCAGCGAGTCGCCGATCGACAGACCGAACCAGCCGTCGAGCAGCGGGCCGAGCGCGACAGGCGTCGCCGAGATATAGGCCGGCAGGCTCAGGCCCATGAAGAACGCGAAGCCCAGGATGAACAGGTTGCGCGGCGAGTTGAGGTCGACGAACTGCAGGTTCGACAGGCCCACAGCCGCGATGACGCCGAAGAGCGCGCAGTACATGCCGCCGACGATCGGCTCGGGGATCGTCGTGAACAGCGCCCCGAACTTGGCCACCGCGCCGAGCAGGATCATCAGGACCGCGCCGTATTGCACCACCCGCCGGCTGCCGACCCGGGTGAGGCCGATCGCGCCGATGTTCTCGCTGTAGCTCGTCGTGCCGTTGCCCGTGCCGAAGATGCCGGCGATGAGGCAGCCGACGCCCTCCATGCCGATGCCCTTGTTGATGGTCTTGCCGTCGGGGATCGGCGCCCCCGACATGCGCGCGCAGGCATAGTAGTCGCCGATGGACTCGACCATCGACGCCGCGTAGCCGGCGAGCATGCCGATGATCGCGGCCACCTCGAACTGCGGCATGCCCCATTGCAGCGGATAGGGCACACGAATCCAGGGCGCGTCGTGGAACTTCTCGAGGCTGGTGTAGGCCGGGTGCCCCGGCTCGAAGACGCCGGTGACGCTGAGCAGCGCGGCGACGCCCCAGGCGCCGATGATGCCGAGCAGCACCGGGAAGAGTTCGAAGGCGCGGTGTTTGCGGCGCAAGACCTGCGAGAACAGGATGATCAGCAGTATCGTCAGCCCGCCGATGCCCCAGTGTTTACCGGCCCCGGGCGCGCCGAACGGGAAGAGCGAGAGGCCGATGAGCGCGATGGTCGGCGCGATGGTGATCGGCCCGATGAAGCGGCGCAGGCGCCCGACGAGCCCGCTGTAGCCGATGAAGATCTCGAAGACGGCGCCGGCGATGATCGCCCCCTGGATCGTCTGCATCCGCACTTCGAAGCCGGCCGACTTCAGCGACGCCATGCCGCAGATCGCGAAGACGGGCGTGAGGAACGAGAACGTACCGCCCTGCACGATGGGCAGCCGGTTGCCGAGGGTCGTCTGCAACAGGGTCGTGATGCCCGAGACGAAGAACATGGTGCCGATGAGCCAGCCGAGCTTCTCGGCATCGCCCTTGATGCCGAGCGGCTCCGACAGTATCAGCGGGATCGCCACCGTCGAGCCGAACATCGTCAGGTAGTGCTGCAGCCCCAGCGCCAGACCCTCGGCGACCGGCGGCTCGTCGTCGATGCCGTAGATCAGGTCGTGGGACGGCGCGTCGGGTTCACCGTCGGCGGTTTTCGCGAGATCGGGCATGGTTGCTCCCCTGCAAGTCCCTCCGCGGCCAACCTATGCCGGGATCGACCCCGAGTAAAGCCCATGTGTCGCGCCGGTGACATGTCCCGCGCGGCCGCCGGCGAACGGGCTGTCGGCGGGTCGCAGATCGAAGAAGATGGCGCCGGCTGTCGCCGAATACCGTCGCGGTGCATCTCTTCGATGGAGCGCGCGCGCGGCGCGGCCCACGCCCGGGAGGTGCGGTGACCGAGTGGACGACGATCGCGGCGGTGTCGACGGTGGCGCTGCAGATCTACGCCAGCGGGCGGGCGATCCTGCGCAAGAGCGGGGTCTCGTCGACCCTGGCGTGGCTGCTGGCGATCATCAGCTTCCCCGTCGTCGGTGCGCTGATCTATCTGCTCGGCGCCTCGCCGAGCATCCGCCGGGCCGCGCGCCGCCAGCGGCCGACCGCCCGCGGCCTCTTCGCCGGTCGGCGCACCGTCGAGGCCCTCGGCGAGCAGATCGATCACGGCGCGACGGGGCACGTCCTGACATTGGCCTGCCGCCTGACCGGCCTGCCGCCGACGGTGGGCAACCGGGTGCGGCTGCTGACGAGCAGCAAGGACGCCTTCCAGACGATCGAAGAGGCGGTGCGCGGCGCCACCACCCGGGTCTGGGCCGAGTACTACATCATCAAGAACGACGCGACGGGGCGGCGCTTCCTCGACCTGCTCATCGAGCGGGCGCAGGCGGGGGTCGAGGTGCGGCTGCTCTACGACGCGGTGGGCTCGCTGCGCATCGACCCCACGCGGCTCGAGGCGCTGGCTGAAGCCGGCGGTCACGCGGCGGTCTTCCTGCCGGTCAACCCGCTCCGGCGGCGCTGGTCGACCCATCTGCGCAACCACCGCAAGCTGGTCATCGTCGACGACGTCATCGGCTTCACCGGCGGTATGAACGTCGGCGACGAATACTCCGGCCGCGGGCTGCGGCGCGGCGGGCGGCACTTCCACGACAGCCACCTGGCCATCGAAGGTCCGGCGGTGGCCGATCTGGCGGAGATCTTCATCGAAGACTGGCTCTTCGCCGCCGACGAGCAGCTGCCGGGCATCGCCGAGCCCGAGCCCGACGGCGACTGCGTGACCGCCATCGTGCCCAGCGGACCCGATCAGGTGCACAACGCCCACGGCATGGTCTACTTCACCGGCATCGCCGCCGCCCGCGAGCGGGTCTGGATCGCCAGCCCCTACTTCGTGCCCGATACCGCCACGGTGCGCGCGCTCGTCTCGGCGGCGCTGCGCGGGGTCGACGTGCGGCTGCTGGTGCCGGCGCGCAACGACGTGCGCATCGTCGGCGCCGCCGCGCGCTCGTACTACCCCGAGCTGATCCGCGCCGGGGTGCGGGTCTTCGAGTATCTGCCGTCGATGCTGCACGCCAAGCGCATGGTGGTCGACAGCGCGTGGGGCATCGTCGGCTCGGCCAACGTCGACATCCGCAGCTTCCGGCTCAACTTCGAATTGGGGGCGCTGGTGATCGGATCGGACTTCGCCCGCACGCTCGAGCGAAAGTATCGAACCGAGCTGCGCGACAGCCGCGAGGTGACCGCCGAGACGCTCGACGCCCTGAGCCTGCCCGGCCGCCTGCGCGATGGCGTCGCCCGGCTGGCGTCGCCGCTGCTGTGAAAGTATCGAATCGAGCTGCGCGACAGCCGCGAGGTGACCGCCGAGACACTCGACGTCCTGAGCCTGCACGGCGTCGACACCTGCTCGCAGGCGAAGCGTGAGCGGCACCTCGCCCGCGTCGAGCGCCGCTTCGCGCGGCTGAAGTGACCGGGCCGCCGGGCGGATCGACGGCGCCGATCCGGAAAAAACGCGCCGCCCGGTGACACATCCGGTCGCTCGCGGTTTTTGACCCTCCAGAGACCCACACGGAGGGACAATCGATGAACATCCGCAGCCACGCCCTGCCCGCCTTGCTCGTCGCCGTCGCCGGCCTGCTCGGCGGCTGCCACATCGAAGACGGATCGGGCTATCTCGGCGAGCAGACCCGCCACGTCTCGGCCTTCGACCGCGTCGCCGTCAGCGGTGACTTCGACCAGGTGTGGATCGAGACCTGCGACGACTGCCCGTCGGTGGCCACGGTGCGCGGCGACGACAACCTCATCGGCGATGTCGTCACCAGCACCCGCGGCTCGACGCTGACCGTCGAGACCGACGGCTGGCTCATCCCCTCGCTGCCGCTCGAGGTGGTCGTGCAGGGCCCGCCCACGATGCGGGTCGAGGTCACGGGATCGGCCAACGTCATCGTCGACGGGGTCGCCGCCGAGCGCTACGACGCCGTCGTGCACGGCTCGGGGCAGGTCACGGTCAACGGCCAGACGGCGCATCTCGAGGCCTGGGTCGACGGCTCGGGCGCGGTGCGCGCCTTCGATCTGCTCGCCCGCGACGCCGACGTCACCGTCGAGGGGTCGGGCCGGATCGAGGTCTGCGCGTTCGATCGGCTCGACGCGTCGGTCAGCGGCTCGGGCGACATCCGCTTCGACTGCACCCCCGAGAGCCTGGGGCGTCACATCTCGGGATCGGGCACGATCCGGGGACGCTGAGCGTGCTATCACCCCCGCCGGAGCCCTCCGGCGAGTCTCCCGGGAGCAGCGGTGGCGATCGACGTGGAACAGCTCTATCGACGGTACGGGGGCATGGTGCGCCGCCGCTGCCGGTCGATGCTGGGCGACGAGACCGAAGCGGTGGACGCGATGCACGATACCTTCGTCGAGATCCTGCGCCGCCGGCAGCGGCTCACCGACGACGCGCCCTCGAGCCTGCTGTACCGGACGGCGACCTGGGTCTGCCTCAACCGGATGCGCAGCCGACGGCGCAAGCCCGAGCACCGCGACGCGCTGCTGCTCGAACGCATCGCCGCCGCCGACGACCCCGAGGCCCGCTCGCTGGCCCGCGGCGCCCTGCGCACCCTCTTCGGCAGCGAGCCGGTCGACTCGCGGGTCATCGCGACACTTCATCTGCACGACGGGCTGACCCTCGCCGAGACCGCCGAAGCGGTCGGCATGTCGGTCTCGGGCGTGCGTAAACGGCTGCGCCGCATGCGCAGCACCCTCGGTGAGCTGGAGGCCGCATGAGCGCGCCCATCCCCGACTTTCTGCTCGAGCGGCTGCGCCTCGACGAGCTCGATCCGGTGGCCGCCGCCCGGCTGCGCGATCGGATGAGCCCCGCCGACGAAGCCCGGCTGGAGGCGATGCGGACCGACGACGCGCGGCTGCTTGATGACTTGCCCCCGCGGGTGGTGGCCGCCGAGGTCGACCGCCGCCGCCAGGGTCGCGCCCGCTCGATGTCCTGGCTCCTGGTGCCGGCCCTGGCGATGGCCGCCGCCGCGGCGCTCTTCGCGCTGCGCCCGGCGCCCGAGACCACCGTGGCCCAGGCGCCGATCCAGGCGTCGCAGGAGGCGCCGACGGAGATCACCCGGGCCAAGGGCGACGATCGGCTGCTGGTCTTCCGCCGCGCCGCCGACGGCGAAGAGCTGCTCGAAGACGGCGCGCCGGCCCGCCCGGGCGACCTGCTGCAGCTGGCGCTGGTGCTGACCGCCGACCGCCACGCGGTGATCATGAGCGTCGACGGCCGCGGCGCGGTGACGACGCACTTCCCGACGGCGGCCCGCCCCGATCCCATCGAGGCCGGGCGTCACGCGCTGGACCACGCCTTCGCCCTGGACGACGCCCCGCGCTACGAGCGCTTCGTGCTGGTCACCGCCGCCGCGCCCATCGACGCCGCGCAGGTGAGAGACGCGCTGATCGCGGCCGGCGACGGCCCGCTGGAGCTGCCCGAGCGCTGGCAGCAGGACTCGGTCCTGGTTCGCAAGGAGCAGCCATGATGCGCCCGTTGATCGCGCTGGCCCTCTTTGGGCTCCTGGGTACCCCGTCGTACGCCGCCGCCGCCGCCGGCGAGGCCCCCGTCAGCCGCTTCGCGCTGGTGGTCGGCGCCAACGACGGCGGGGCCGACCGGGTCCGCCTGCGCTACGCCACCGTCGACGCGGAGAACTTCGCTCAGGTGATGGGCACCTACGGCGGCATCCCGCCCGAGCAGATGCTGCTGGTGCTCGACCCCGATCGCAGCGGGGTCGACGCGGCCTTCGCCGAGCTGCATCGGCGCCTGGGCGACGCGCCGGGCCGCACCGAGCTCGTGGTCTTCTACTCGGGCCACGCCGACGAGAAGGGCCTGCTGCTCGGCGGCGAGCGCCTGGGCTACGCCGAGCTGCGGCAGCACATCTCGGCGGTGCCGGCCGACGTGCGCATCGCCATCGTCGACGCCTGCGCCTCGGGCGCGCTCATCCGCTCGAAGGGCGGCACCCGCAAGCCGCCCTTTCTCGTCGATCAGTCGTCGCGGGTGACCGGGCACGCCTACCTGGCCTCGGCCTCCGCCGATGAGGCGGCTCAGGAGTCCGATCGGCTGCAGGCGTCGTTCTTCTCCCACGCGCTGCTCACCGGCCTGCGCGGCGCCGCCGATGTCTCCACCGACGGCGTGGTCACCCTCAACGAGGCGTACCAGTTCGCCTTCCGCGAGACGCTCGCCCGCACCGAAGGCACCCGGCTCGGCGCGCAGCACGCCAGCTACGACATGCAGCTCGTGGGCAGCGGCGACGTCGTGCTCACCGATCTGCGCCAGACCGGCGCCGGGCTCTTGCTGACCGATGATCTGGCCGGCCGGGTCTTCGTGCGCGACGCCGACAACCGGCTCATCGCCGAGCTGCAGAAGCCCGCCGGCCAGCCGGTCAAGCTGGGCCTGGCCCCGGGCAGCTATCGCATGCGCCTCGAGACCACCGACGGTCGCAGCCTGACCGGCGCGGTCGCGCTGCTCGACGGTCAGACCACCCGGGTCGACGGCCAGGGGCTCACCGTCAGCGCCCTGGAAGAGACCGTCGCCCGCGGCGGCCCGGACGCCGACGCCCGGCCCTCGCGCTTCGAGCGGGTGGTCGCCGCGCTGGTCGACGAGGATCCGCCCGCCGGCGCCGATCGCCGGGCGGTGGGCGTCTCGCTGGTGCCGGGCGTCGCCAGCGACGGCGGCGGCAAGCACCGCGAGGTCTCGCTCAACGTCATCGCCGGCCGCAGCCGCAGCGTGGGCTCGGTCGAGCTGGGCGCGGTGGCCAACTTCATCGACGAAGACGTGGGCGGGGTGCAGCTCGCGGGCGTCGTCAACGCGGTCGGCGGCAACGTGGACGGGGTTCAGCTCGCGGGCGTGGTCAACGTCGCTGGCGGATCGGTCGACGGGGTCCAGCTCAGCGGCGTCGTCGGCACCACCGGCAAAGTGCGCGGCGTGCAGCTCGCCGGCGTGACCGCGGTCGCCGACGACGTGCGCGGCTGGCAGCAGTCGGCGGTGGTCAGCGTCGCCGACGAGGTCGACGGGGTTCAGCTGGGCCTGATCAACGTCGCCGGCGAGGTCGACGGGGTGCAGCTGGGCCTGATCAACGTCGCCGACGAGGTCGACGGCCTCTCGATCGCGCTGATCCCCTGGATCCGCAACGGCCGGCGCCACGTCGAGCTCTACGCCACCGAGCTGACCTTGATGAACGTCGGCGGCCGACTGGGCGGCGGCGGGTTCCACACCCTGATCGCCGGGGGCTATCAGCCCGCCGACGATCGCTACACCGCCACGGTGGGCTTCGGCGCCGAGATCGTCGGCGAGCTGTGGTCGATGGACATCGACCTGCTCGTCACCGGCGCGGTCACCGACCAGACCCTGCAAGACCCGCAGGGCATCGCCAGCTTGAGGGCGCTGCTCGGGGCGCAGTTCTACGAGCACCTGGGCGTCTTCGGCGGGGTCAGCTGGAACGTCGCCGCCGGCCCGCGCAGGTTCGACCCGGGCTTCGAGCCGATGGTGCAGCTGACCCCCGACTGGACGCTGCACGTCGACATGTGGCCCGGCTTCATCGCCGGCGTGCGCTTCTGACGCGCCCCGCGACCGCCGCCCACCGCCCGTATCTCACCCGGTGAACATCCGGGGCGCTTCACATCACGCAGCCCACGGAGTAGGTATCGGTCTCTGTATCGAACAGGGTGGGCCCACATGCCTCCGCTGATTTCGCTGCGCGGCGCCCGCCTGGGCTTTGGCGGGCCGCCGCTCTTCTCTGACGTCGACCTGCACGTCTCCGCCGGCGATCGCATCGCCCTGGTGGGCCGCAACGGCTCGGGCAAGTCGACCTTGCTGCGGGTCCTGGCCGGTCAGGTGGCCCTCGACGGCGGCCAGCGCATCGTCTCCCCCAAAGCCCGGGTGGTCTACCTGCCGCAAGAGCCCGACTTGAGCGGCTTCCGCCTCGCGCGGGACGCGGTGCTCGCCGCGCTGCCGCCCGAGCTGGCCCACGAGCCCTGGCGGGTCGAGGTCGCGCTGTCCGACGTCGGCCTGCCCGGCGACCGGGCGGTGCATACGCTGAGCGGCGGCGAGCTGCGCCGGGCCGCGCTGGCCCGGATGTGGGTCTGCGACCCCGACGTCGTGCTGCTCGACGAGCCCACCAACCACCTCGACGTGACCACCATCGAGTGGCTCGAAGAGGCGCTGGCCGGGCACCGCGCGGGGCTGGTCGTCGTCAGCCACGACCGCCGCTTCCTGCAGCGGCTGAGCAAGACCACGCTCTGGCTCGAGCGGGGGGAGTTGCACCGCACCGAGAAGGGCTTCGCCCACTTCGAGGAGTGGTCGGCGAAGCTGCTCGAAGAAGAGGCCGCGGCGCGCCACAAGCTCGACCGCCTCATCGCCGAGGAGACCCGCTGGTCGCGGGAGGGCATCAGCGCCCGCCGCACCCGCAATCAGGGTCGCCTGCGCCGGCTGCACGCCCTGCGCGCCGAGCGGGCCGAGCAGCGCAAGCGATCCGGCGCCGCCCGGCTGACCGCCGATACCGGCGAGAGCTCGGGCAAGATCGTCATCGAGGCCACCGGGCTGAGCAAAGCCTTCGGCGACCGGCCCATCGTCAGCCAGCTCGACATGACGATCATGCGCGGCGATCGGGTGGGCATCGTCGGGGCCAACGGCGCGGGCAAGACGACGCTGCTGCGGCTGCTGACCGGCGATCTCGAGCCCGACGGCGGCAGCGTGCGCCACGGCACCCGGCTCACGCCGGTCTTCTTCGATCAGCACCGGGCGACCCTCGATCCCGACGCGACCCTGCGCGACGTGCTCTGCGTCGCCGGCACCGATACGGTGATGGTGCACGATCAGCCGCGGCACGTCGCCGGCTACCTGCAGGACTTCCTCTTCCAGGGGGGCGACGCGCGGCGGCCGGTGAAGAGCCTCAGCGGCGGTGAGCGGGCCCGGCTGCTGCTCGCCCGCGAGCTCAAGGCGCCGGGCAACCTGCTCATCCTCGACGAGCCCACCAACGACCTCGACCTCGAGACCCTCGACCTGCTCGAAGAAGTGCTCGGCGACTACGGGGGCACGCTGCTCATCGTCAGCCACGACCGCGACTTCCTCGATCGGCTGGTCACCAGCACCCTGGTGCATGAGGGGCCCGGCCGCTGGACCGAGTACGCCGGCGGCTACAGCGACTACCTCGCGCAGCGCCCGACGATGGAGGTGCGCGCGCCGGTCATGGGCGAGCTCGGCTCCATGGACACCGATCCGCCGGACGAGGGGCGCTCGGGGCGACGCAAGCGGGCCAAGACGAAGCTGAGCTATGCCGAGCAGCGGCAATACGACAGCCTGCCGGCGGCGATGGAGACGCTCAGCGGCGAGATCGAGCGCCTCGAGGCGGCCCTCGCCGACCCCGATCTGTATCAGCGCGACCGGCGGGCCTTCGACCGGCAGACCGCCCGGCTCGACGACGCGCGCAGCGAGCTCGAGGTCGCCGAAGAGCGCTGGCTCGAGCTCGAGATGCTGCGCGAAGAGCTCGAAGGCGGCTGACGGCGGTCGGGCCGGTCCGCGCTTCTGGATTTTGTATCCGCGGCTTGCTGTAATCCCCTCTGGAGACACCCGGGGGGAGCCATCATGACACCGAAGCGTATCGCCACGGTCGCGCTGATCGGCGTGCTGCTGTTCGTCGGCATCAAGTATTCGCTGGTCTACGTCAACTTCCTGCAGCTCAAGAGCATCATGTCCGACGAGGCGCTCGACGCCCGCCGGACCGACGCCACGGAGGCCGAGATCGAGCAGCTGATCTACCAGCGGGTGGACGACGGCTCGGCGTTTCTGCCCGACGAGGTGGAGTTCGAGTTCGAGGGGGTCGGCAAGCCCGAGGACGACCTCGTCGTCTTCGCCGACTACGAGCAGACCGTCGACCTCATCGTCTACAAGCACGTGATGAAGATGAGCATCACGGCGGTGGCCGAGGCCCCGCTCGACTGATCCGTCGGGCCCGCTTCAGCTTGCCTGATCTGTCGGGCCGCCTTGATCGGCAGCCGCCGCCCGCCGATGCTCGGGGCACTCTGCATACGGAGGCCCGATGCACCATCTGCTGCGCGCCGCCCTGCCCGCCGGCCTCGCGCTCACGCTCGCGACCCTGACCGCCTGCGTCGAAGACGGCCAGACGACGATCGAGCCGCCCGATGCGGGCAGCGCCGACGCCGGGCCGGTCGACACCGGGCCGCTCGACGCCGTACAGCCCGACGCCGTACAGCCCGACGCCGCGCAGCCGGATGTCGGCGCTTCGGACGCAGCGCCGCCCGACTCGGCCTGCAGCTTCACCGCCGACGACCTCGATCCCCTGCCCGAACCGCCGCGGCATACCCCGCGCTGGGCGTTCGAACCGTGGATCTCCAAAGACATCAGCGACCGCGCCGACACCCTCGCCTTCGTGCAGGGCTTCCGTGAGCGGGACATCCCGGTGGGCGTGGTCGTGCTCGACAGCCCCTGGGAGACCCACTACAACACCTTCGTGCCCAGCCCGGAGCGCTACGGCGACTTCGAGGATCTGGTCGCCGGCCTGCGCGCCGACGGGGTGCGCACGGTCTTGTGGATCACCCAGATGATCAACCAGACCGGCCTCGACTTCGAGATCGGCGGCGACCGCTACCGCGGGCCCTCCCCCAACCTGGCCGAAGCCGAGGCCTGCGGCTTTCTCGTCGAGGACGGCCGCCAGTTCACCTGGTGGAAGGGCCTGGGCGCGGGCATCGACTTCTTCGACCCGCTGGCGATGGCCTGGTGGCACCAGCAGCAGAACCGGGTGCTCGACGCGGGCATCGCCGGCTGGAAGCTCGACTTCGGCGAGGAGTACATCAAGGTCGATCCGGTCGAGACCGCCGTCGGGCCGGTGCCGCATCAGCAGTACTCCGAGGCCTACTACCGCGACTTCCTGGCCTATGGGGTGCAGCGCAACGGCGTGGACGAGTTCGTCACGATGGTGCGGCCCTACGACAAGAGCTACGAGCACGAAGGGCGCTTCTTCGCGCGGCCCGAGCACACGCCGGTGGGCTGGGTCGGCGACAACCGACGCAGCTGGGAGGGCCTGATCGACGCGCTGGACCACCTCTTCCGCTCGGCCGCCGCGGGCTACGTGGTCATCGGCAGCGACATCGGCGGCTACCTCGACTTCGAAGACGTCGGCGCCATCCCCGGCCCGGCGGTGCCCTTCGAGTGGGAGGTCTTCGCCCGCTGGACCGCCCAGGGCGCGCTGACCCCCTTCATGCAGCTGCACGGGCGGGCCAACCTCACCCCGTGGAACATGCCCGCCGAAGACGGCGACACCGTGGCCATCTACCGTGACTGGTCGTGGCTGCACCAGGCGCTCATCCCCTTCTGGTACAGCCTCGCCGAGCAGGCCTATCGCGGCGAGGGCGGGCCGATCATGCGCCCCATCGGCAACGGCATCGACGACTGGACCGACGACTGGCGCTACATGCTCGGCGAGGCCTTCCTGGTGGCGCCGCTCTTCGCGCCCGGCGGCGCGCGCGACGTGGCGCTGCCCGCGGGCTACGACTGGTACGACTGGTGGGCCCCGGCGGCCGACGCTCTGCCCGGCGGCCAGACGGTGCGCGATACCCACGGCGCCGATGACTTCGGCCGCATCCCGCTATACGTGCGCGAGGGGGCGCTCGTGCCGCTGAACGTGGTCAACGACGTCAACGGCCTGGGTCAGCGGGCCAGCGAGGGCCACCTGACGCTGCTGGCCTACCCCGGCGACGTCGAGAGCGCCTTCACGCTGATCGACGACGACGAGCGGCCGACCCGCATCACGGCCATCCTGGGCGACGGCGGGGCCACCGTCGCCCTCGAGCGCACGCTGCGGCCCGTGCTGGTGCGGGTGAAGTGGCACGGCGCGCCCATCCGGCGGGTCACCGTCGGCGAGGCCGAGGCCCCGGTTCAGCCGGGCTTCGCCGCGCTGGCCGCGCTCGACGGCCCCGGCTGGTGGGCCGAGGAAGAGACCCGCTCGGTCTGGATCCGCCTGCCCGCGGGCGATACGCCCGTCTCGGCCGTGCTCGACACCGCGCGCTGATCGCCTGGCTCAAGGATCGGCGGGCACGATCTCTACGTCGTCGGGGCACGCCCCGCCCCCCTGCACCCACGTCGCGAAGGCCTCGATGAACGCGTCGTGGGTCAGCGGCGGCGTCGTCCGATCACCCCCGGGGTTCCAGGCCCACAGGACCAAAGACTCGTTGTTGACGTGCTCGAGCAGCCCGTCGAGATCGCGCCCGCCGGTGGCCTCTTCGTCGTGGAACTGCGCGCACAGCGCCGCCGGATCGCGCCCCTGGAAGATCATCGGCGTATCGGCCGGCGGGAAGTGCCAGTTCGGCGCGCCGGGCGGGCCCTCGGCCAGACCGAACGCCTCGGCGTTCTGCTCACGGTGGCAGGCGCTGCATTCGAGGCCACCGGCGATCGCGTCCCGGTTCACCCCCCACTTGTGAACCGTGCTGGCGTCGGTCTGCAGCGGCGCGTCGCCCGACGGATGGCAGTTCATGCAGCGGGGATGGGTCAGCACCGAATAGACATCGGCCCAGGCGTCGCGGGCGGCGGCGATCTCCTGGGTGGTGGGCGGTGGCACGGGTGACGCGGGGTCCTCGGTCTCGCAGGCGGCGAGCGGCGCGGTGAGAGCGAGGGCGACGGCGAAGATGAAGGGACGCATGGCGGTGCTCCTGGGTCGGTCTCTGAAGGCACCGACCACGAGAGCAACGGACATGCCACCCGCCGAGCGGCGTGGGATGCGGGCGCGCGGCGGGCGGACGTGCGGATTCCGCACCCCGGGGTGTCAAGGGATTCGGGCGCCGCCGCGGCGTTCGTGGGGGGCCGCCACCGCGCGGCGCGCGCGTCGCACCGGACGGCGCAGCGTCAGCCGGGACGCAGCGTCAGCCGGGACGCAGCGTCAGCCGGGACGCAGCGTCAGCCGGGACGCAGCGTCAGGCGGGACGCAGCGTCAGCCGGGACACAGCGTCAGGCCGTCAGCCGAGCAGGCTCATCAGCCCGACGAAGGCCAACGGCAGGCCTACGAGCAGGACGATCACCGCCCAGGCCGCGCCGCGACCCATGTTGAGCGTCTGGCCGATGCCCACCCGCTTGGGCACGAAGAGCGCCGGGTCGTCGGGGGCATAGTAGAAGAGCCCGCCGAGCTTCCAGCCTTCGCGGCGGGTCCCGATCTCGGCGGCGCCCAGCGCGTCGAGCGCGCTGCGCAGGGCCGTCATGCGCGGCAGCCAGTAGACCAGCGGCGCGATGATGCCCACCGCGACGACGGCCAGCCCGACCCCCACCGCCAGACCCGTCGAGAGCAGCGGGTCGGCGACCACGCTGGCCGCGATGCCGACCGCCATGGTCAAGAGGCCCACGTTGACCCCGAAGAGCAGCGTCTGGGTCATGCGCACCAGCCCGTAGCGCCGGGCCTGCTGCAGCTCGGCGAAGCGCTCGGCGCTCTCTTCGGGCAGCGCCGCCCGCTCGCTCGAGACGGTGTAGGCGATCACCCACGCCAGCCCGATGTCGAAGAGCACCAGCCCGCCGAACAGGACCAGCTCGACCGGCGAGCCGTAGCGGTCGGGCGTGCCGTCCATCGCGAAGTGCAGCGGCACCTGATCGGGCAGCGCCGGCCAGAGCGTCACGAAGAGCAGGACCGCGACGGCCAGCAGGCCCAGCTCGAGCGCGGCGAGCGGCATCGACATCAGCGCCGTGGGCCCGGGGCGGGGGCCGAGGTCGATGCGGATGCGCCCGGGCAGCTCGGGCCGGTCGAGGGTCGGCAGCAGCAGCAACAGCTCGACGAGCGGCCAGCCCACCGCGACCGTGATCAGCGCCGCCGACGCCGCCGCGCCCGCGGGCCCCGGTGAGGCGAGCGCCACGGCGACCGACCCGGCGCTGCCCAGCCAGCCGATGGCGACGGCCCGGCGGCTGCGCCGGCGATCCGCGGGCGTCAGCTCGCGGCCGAGCTGCACGAAGAAGAGCTGATCGGGGCGCCAGACCCGGGCGATGAGGTGGGTCAGGGCGCCGCAGAGCGCGGCGACGAGGATGGGGGTGACGAACATCATCGGGGGCCTGCCTTGTCGGAGGGTTTGCGCGTCTGGAAACGATCGAGGATGTCACCCACCAGCGCCTCGACGGTGGCCCGGTCGACCCCGGAGAGCGCGATGTGGGCCAGGGCGGCCTCGAGCCGCCGCACGTCGTCGGCGTCGACCGCCGCGGGGGCCTCGGCCGGCGGGCCGATCACCCGGGCCGCCGCCCCGCGGCGCAGATCGACGAGCCCGTCCTTGGCCAGCAGGCGATAGGCCCGGGCCACGGTGTTCAGGTTGACCCCCACCGCCCGGCCGAGGTGGCGCACGCCGGGCAGCGCGTCGCCCGGGGCCAGCTGCCCGTCGGCGATCAACCCCCGCAGGCCGTCGGCGACCTGGCGATAGATCGGCACGTCGCTGTCGTGATCGAGGGTGATGGTCAGCACGGCGCCTCGGCAGTCAGTGTATACCCACCGTATACACTAACTCATCCGCGGTCAAGCGCCGCCGGCAGTCACCGTATACTTTGTGTATACGGTAACTCCTCAGCCGCCAGCCCCCTCGAAGAGCCCCTGCCGAGCCCGCAGCGCGGTCCACAGGTGGTCGACGACGGCCCGCACGCGCGCGGTGCGGCGCAGGTCGCGATGGGTGAGCAACCACAGCGCGCTGGCCTGGGGCAAGAGCGGCGCCAGCCGGCGCAGGCCCGGATCGGCGTCGCCCATGAAGCACGGCAGGAAGCCCCGGCAGTCGGTGGCCGAGATGACCTGCTGCATCGCCGCCACCGAGTTGACCGCCAACAGCACCGGCTCGGCCCCGTGATGCGCCCGGCGCCAGCGGGCCGCGGCGAGGTGGTGCAGGCCCTGGGTGTACTCGACCCACGGCAGCGCGTCGGCGTCGGCCTGCAGCGCCTCGTGGCGGGTATAGACCGCCCAGGCGATGCGCGCGACGCGTCGGCCGACCGCGTCCGCCGGTGGATCGGGGCTCGGGCGCACGGCCACGTCGGCTTCGAGGCGCGCGAGATCGAAGTAGCGATCGGCGAACGAGACCCGCAGGTCGATGGCGTCGAATCGGGCGCGCAGGGCGGCGAGCGGCTCGATGAGCAGCGGCACCAGCGTCTCGGGCGCGGTGAGGTGCACCACCCCGCTCGGCGCGCTGTCGCGACCGAGCAGCGCGCGCACCAGCCCGGCGACGTCCAGCTCGATCTGCTCGGCGAGCGGCAACGCGGCCTCCCCGGCGGCGGTGAGCGTCAGGCCGGTGGGGCTGCGGTCGAAGAGTCGGGCGTCGAGGGCGCCCTCGAAGGCGGCGAGCCGCCGATGCACCGTCGACGGGTTGACCCCCAGCGCGGAGGCCGCGCCGCTGAGGCTGCCCCGCCGGGCCACCGACAGGAAGACCTGCACGTCATCCCAGCGCAGCGCAGGGTCGATGCTTTGCATTGATGCAAACCCTCTCGGCGTCTATCGGGCTACTCGGGCCAATTCGCAAAACCTACGGTGAAACGGCGCTGGGGTCGAGCCCATCGACCCGACGAATAGAGACCGAGGAGAGCCATGCGCAGCTTCGACCGCATCGTACAGCCCGGAGACGACCGGGTGGTCTTCGGCGTCGGCGCCGAGCGACGGGCCGCCGAGCTGTTGGCCGACGGCGGCGCCCGCCGCGTTCTGCTCGTGGCCCAGGGGCGCCACCGCGACGGGGCCGACCGCGTCGCCGCACAGCTCGGCGACCGCTGCGCGGGCATCTTCGACCGGGTGACGAACCAGGTGCCGGGCGACATCGCCGACGCGGCGGTGGCCATGGCCCGCGAGCTGGACGCCGACTGGGTCGTGGCCCACGGCGGCGGCTCGGCCATCGGCGTGGCCAAGGCGATCGCGCTCGAGCTGCCGGTGAAGGTGGGCGCCATCCCGACCACCTACGCCGGCTCGGAGCGCACCGACATCTGGGGCGTCACCCGCGACGGCGTGAAGACCACCGGCCGCGACGCGCGCGTCCGCCCCGAGCTGGTGATCTACGACCCGGCCCTCAGCGCGACGCTGCCGCAGCGCATGTCGCTGCTGTCGCTGCTCAACGCCCTGGCCCACAGCGTCGAGGCGCTCTACGCGGTCGAGGCCACCGACGCCGCCCGCGCCGCCGCGGCCGACAGCGTCGCGCCCATCGTCGCCGCGCTGCGGGCGCTGGGCGCCGATCCCAGCGATATGCCGGGCCGCAGTGACGCAGCCTACGGCGCCTTTCTGGCCGGCGAGGCGCTCGGCGGCGCCTCGATGGGCCTGCATCACAAGCTGGCCCACGTGCTCGGCGGCAGCTACGGCACCGCGCACGCGGCGACCCACGCGACGCTGCTGCCGCACGTCATCGGCTTCAACATCGAGGCGTCCGAGCGGCTGAGCGCGGTGTTGCGCGACGCGCTGGGCAGCGACGACGGGCCGGGCGCCCTCGCCGATCTGATGCGCGGGCTGGGCCTGTCGATCGCGCTGAAGGACCTCGAGCTGCCGCGGGACGCCCTGGACGGCGTCGTCGAGCAGACCTTGGCCAAGCAGTACGCCAACCCGCGCCCGGTCGAGGCGCCGTCGCTGAAGGCGATGCTGGACGACGCGTGGCACGGGCGGCGGCCGAGCGTGCACAGCGGACGGCTCGATCTGGCGCTGGCCGGGCCGCACGGCGGGCTGGCCGCGGCCACCGCCGGCGCGCCGCTGGCCGAGGCGCGGGCGGCGATCATCGCGATCCACGGGCGCGGCGCCGACGCCGACGGCTTCGTGCATCGCCTGCAGGGGCTGGTCGAAGCCGACGGCCGGACGGCGGGTATCGCCTGGCTGGCCCCGCAGGCGGCCGCGAAGAGCTGGTATCCCAGGGGCTTCCGGGCGCCGCTGGCCGACAACCAGCCGCACCTGGACGGCGCCCTGGCCGCCCTCGACGCCGTCTGGCGCGCCGCCCGGGCCCGGCTGCCCGCCGATCGCATCCGGCTGGTGGGCTTCAGCCAGGGGGCCTGCCTGCTGGCGAGCTGGCTCAAGTCCCGCGCGGCAACGCCCGGCGGCGCGCTGCTCTTCACCGGCGCCCCGAGCCCGGTCGACGGCGCCTGGGCCGGCCTCGACGGGGTGCCGATCCACATCGGGCAATCCGCCGACGATCCCTGGGTGCCGGCCGCGGCAGCCGACGCCGCCATCGAGGGCATGCGCGCCGCCGGCGCCCGCGTCGCGGTGCATCGCCGCCCGGGCGCTGCCCATACCCTCCACGACTTCGACACCGCGGCCCTGCGCCGCACCTGGAAGGAGCTGACCGCCATGACCGACCGCCCCAACGACGACCTGACCTATCAGACCGGCTATGGCAACGCCCTGCGCTCCGAGGCCCGACCGGGCGCGCTGCCCCTGCACCAGAACAGCCCGCGGCAGGCGCCGTACGGCCTCTTCGCGGAGCAGATCAACGGCACCGGCTTCACCGTCGAGCGGGCGCAGAACCGCCGGGTCTGGCTCTATCGCCTGCGACCGGCCGTGACCGATCGGCCGTTCGAGGCCGACCCCTCGCCGCCGCCGCACTACATCAGCGACTTCGCCGACGCGTCGATGACCCCCGAGGTGCAGCGCTACGCGCCGATCGCGGTGCCCACGAAGGGCGAGACCGACTGGCTGGACGGCATGCAGACCTTCGCCGGCGCGGGCGACGCGCGCATCAAGCGCGGCATGGCGATCCACCTCTTCGCCGCCGACCGCGACATGGATCGCGTCTTCTGCAACATCGACGGCGACCTGCTGCTCGCCCCCGAGCAGGGCCGGCTGCACGTGCGCACCGAGCTGGGCCGCCTGAACGTGGCGCCGGGCGAGATGGTCGTGCTGCCGCGGGGCATCCGCTTCTCGATCGCGCTGCCCGACGGGTCGACCCGCGGCTTCGCCAGCGAGCTGTACGACGGCCACTATCTGCTGCCCGAGCGCGGCCTCGTCGGCGCCAACGGGCTGGCCGACGAGCGGCACTTCAAGGCGCCGGTGGCCGAGTACGAAGACAAGACCGAAGACACGGTGATCGTCGTCAAGCAGGGCGGGCGCTTCTGGCGCAGCGTCGCGCCGCACAGCCCGTTCGACGTGGTGGCGTGGCACGGCACCTACGCGCCGTTCAAGTACGACATCGGCGACTTCAACAGCCTGGGCGCGGTGAGCTGGGACCACCCCGATCCGTCGATCCTCACGGTGCTGACCTGCCCGATGGATACCCACGGGCGCAACGCGGTCGACGTGGCGGTCTTCGTGCCCCGCTGGGATGCCAGCCAGCACACCTTCCGCCCGCCGTACTTCCACCGCAACAGCGCCATCGAGTTCAACGCGGTGCTGCGCAGCGATCGCACCAGCGGCGGCTATCCGCAGGGCGCGTTCAGCTTCACCCCGTATCTGACGCCGCACGGGGTGAGCCACTTCGGCCACGCGGCGGGGGTCGACGCCAAGGACGACCCGAAGATGACGAGCAAGAACGACATCTGGCTGCAGTTCGAGAGCACCTACCAGCTCGGCGTCGTGCCCCGCTGGCTCGAGCACCCCGCGCGGGACGATGGCTTCCTGAAGAACTTCCGCGACTACCGGCTGGGCGAGCTGGCGGGCGAGAGCGACTGACGGTCAGGGGATGACGACCGCGTCGACGTCCAGCGGTCGGACCTGCAGCTCGATGTCGTCGAAGACCGCGTCGTTCTGGAAGGCCTGCTCGGTGCCGACGAAGTAGACCCCCGGCCCGACGATGCGCCGCACGACGTCGTCGTTGTCGTAGCCGCACGCCACCCGCCCCTCGGGATCGCAGCGGTCGGCGATGAAGAAGCGCGCCGGGCTCTCGGCGTGGTTGCGCAGCGCCAGCTCGGCGGGGAAGTCGACCCGCACGGCGGCGAAGTTCTCGATGGTGCCGCGGATGCCGCAGAACTGCGGGAAGTCGTCCTCGATACCCGCCGAGAAGACGCTCAGATCGAGCGCGTAGGTGCCCGGCTCGGCGTCGATGATCTCGACGTCGGCGCTCTCGCCTTCGCAGACGGGCGGCGAGAAGCAGTGCACCACGTCGAAACCGCAGGCGGCCACGTCGCCGACGCACGCCACCACGTCGGGCAGCGAGGCCCCGCCGTTCTGCACCGCGTGCCCCGCGCAGTAGGCCTCGCAGCGGGCGCGATCGGCGAAGAGGCCGCAGCCGTCCACCGCGTCGCAGGCCTCGGCGCACGCGGCGGGCACCGCCGGATCGAGGTCGACGCAGCGCTGCATCTGCTCGCAGGTCGCCCGCTCGGCGCAGGCGGCCTGCGTCGCCGGCGCCGGCCCGTCGATGCACGCCTGCTCGCAGCCGTAGCGATCGATCGTCTCGTCGCAGGCGACGCGGGCGTCGCAGTACGCGGCGCAGTCGTCTTGCCGGGCCGCGTCACCGAAGCAGAGGCTCACCTCGGCGCAGCCGCCACCCAACCGACGGGCCACGTCGGCGCATACCAGCGCCGGGCCGTCGCACGCCGCGCGGCACTCGGCCTCGGCCATACCGCAGCCGGCCATCTCGCCGCAGACGTCGTCGCAGGCGTTCACCGGATCGGCGTCGACCAGACACGCCCGCAGGTCGGCGCACGACTCGCCGGCGGCGAGCAGGCACGGCTCGACGTCGCGCACCCGCAGCATGTCTTCGACCGGCAGGGTGCCGTCGGTGCAGCGGCGGGTGCACTGGGCGAGCTCGTCGTTGGAGAGCGGGCTGCAGTCGGTCGTCGCCAGACACCACGCCTGGCAGGCGGCGGGCACCCCGTCGTCCCATGTGTGCGGCGTCGTGCGCACCTCGAGGGTGTACGCCCCGCCGCGATCGGGCGGGTTGATACCGGGCACGATGCTGTAGGTGCCCGCGGCGAGCGTGGTCTCGATGCGCGGGCAGAAGTCGATGCCGCCGTCGACGCTGGTCGTGATGCGATTGCCGAGATCGTCGCGGACGCCGCGGTAGAGGCTCAGCGCGGCGTCGACGTCGCAGCCGTCCCCCTGGCGATCGCTGAGCTGCAGCACGACCCGGCCGCCGGTCGTATCGAAGATGAAGTGGTCCCGATCGCGGAAGGGGCCGCCCTCGCTGATGTTGCCGTTGGCCCGCAGGATCGCGCCGGTCCACTGCCACTCGGCGGTCGCGTCGCGGTCGATGTTGTCGTTGGCCTCGGTGATCAGCTGGCGCGCGCAGCCCGAGTCGCAGCCGTCGCGATCGTCGGTATTGCCGTCGTCGCACTCTTCGGGGTCTTCGCGCACGCCGTCGCCGCAGACCGGCTCGCCGACCGGCTCGATGACGCCCGAGATCAGCGAGATGACCGAGAAGCCCTCCTCGACGTCGAAGGTCATCGTGTAGCGGCCCGGCGGCATGACCTCGTCGAACTCGTAGACCCCGTCGCCGTGCTGGGCGCAGTTGCCGCCGCCGGCGAAGATCGTATTGCCCCGGCGGGCCTGCAGCCGGGCGTTGTAGCGGCCCGCCGAGTGGCAGAAGTCGCCGCCGTACCAGAAGGCGTGCGGGCTGCGATAGCCCAGGTCGAAGCGCACCCGGCTGGTCTGGCGCAGGTCGAGGTTGAAGAGGAAGGGGCCGAAGAAGCGGGTGAACTCCGCCTGCAGGTACGGCAGGAGCGGGACGTCGATCCCGTCCTCCGCGGGCCCGAGCGTCGGGTGGGTCTCCAGCCGGCAGTTGGGCGAGCAGCCGTCGAAGACGCCGAAGTCGCCGTCATCGCACTGCTCGACCCCCTCGACGAGGCCGTTGCCGCATTCGGTCTCGAGCCGGCAGTCGGCGTCGCAGCCGTCGCCGCCTTCGTTGTTCCCATCATCGCATTGCTCCTCGACCTCCATCACCGCGCCGTCGCCGCAGAACGGCACCCAGCCGCGGTTCTGGGCTTCGGCCCACAGCAGATCGAGGGTGCCGGCGACCACGTCGGGGCGGTCGGCGAGCTCGGCCAGGGTGTCGTAGGGCCGGTCGCCGTTGACGATGAAGCCCGAGACCCGCCGATCGAGGCCCGCGTCCTGCAGCGCCTGATCGGGCAGCAGCGCGACCCGCAAGATGGCGTAGGCCTCGTAGCTCTCCTCGGTGTAGCCGAGCACCTCGACCGGCGGGATCGGCGCGCAGTCGTCGCGCTCGTCCCAGCGGCCCTCGACGCACTCGATGATCTTGCGGGTGACGCTGAGCGGGCCGCAGCCCGCCTCCCGGGTGGCGCCGTCGACGCAGACGTCGGGATCCTCACAGCCGCCGTAGCTGCCCCAGAACCCGTCGGCGCAGGTCCGGGTGCGCACCCCGCGACCGTTGAGACCGCAGGCGGTCGTGCCCGACTCGCCATCGGCGCAGACCGAGGGGTCGGTGCAGTTCAGCTCTTCGGGCTGGCCCTGCACGCAGAAGCTGGTGACCATCGCGAAGCCGTTGACCCCGCAGGCCGGCGAGGGGCGATGCACTCCGCGGCAGGCGGCCGCCGCCTCGTCCAACGAACACAGCCGCGCGGTCGCGAAGGTGTCGTCGACGCAGGTGTCGGGGTCGTCGCACGGCCCGAGCACGTCGTTCTGACCGTCCACGCAGCGAGCCGGCGCCACGCCGCGCCCGTTGAGGCCACAGGCGACGCCCTCGTCGCTGCCGTCGACGCACACGTCGGGGTCGTCGCAGGGGCCGAAGTCGCCCCACAGCCCGTCGATACAGGTGCGCGACCAGCGCCCGCGATCGTTGAGCCCGCACGCCGCCTGCTCGACCGCGCCGTCCTCACACTCCGCGTCACCGCAGGGGCCCTCGGGCGCCCAGTCACCGTCGATGCAGCGCAGGGCCTGACGACCGCCAGGGCAGGGCTCGACGAAGAGCTCGCCCTCGACGCAGGCCAGCTCGACCGTCAGCACGTAGGCCGGCACCGCGCCGTCGTCGTAGCCGGCGACGCGCACGGTGTAGGCCCCCGGCTCGAGCACCCGCTCGATGCGCGAGCAGAGGCCGTCGAAGTCGTCGTTGAAGGCGACCTGGCCGAAGCCGCCGTCCACCGGCCCGAGCAGGGTCAGCGTGGTATCGCCCGGACAGCCGCCGGCGCCGTCGGAGGTGTAGGTGACCAATCGCATGGGCCGCTGCAGGTCGAAGCGATAGTCGCTCGACCCGCCGGCGGGGATCGGATCGCCGTCGAAGTCGCCGCCGTCGTCGACCCGCGGCTGCTCGGTGTCGAAGGCGACGCCGAGCAGATAGGCCGGCGCGGCGCGATAATCCCAGCCGCGCACCCGCACCATGTAATCCCCCGCGGGCAGCTCGATGACCAGCCGCGCGCAGGCGCCCACGCCGGAGTCGTCATCGCCGCCCATGCGGTTGCGCTGCCCGTCGGGCCCGATCAGGAAGACCTCGATGAAGGTATTGCCATCGCAGCCGCCGGCCCCGTCGCTCGTCTCGAGGACGACCTGCCGCGCGACCGGCAGGGTCAGCGGGTAGTCGTCGGCGCCGTCGAAGGGCAGCGCGGCGCCCTCGAAGTCGCCGCCCTGGCTGATGTCGTCACGCACGCCGAGGCAGATGCCCGCCGGCGACCACCCACCGTTCCGGCAGAGCGACGTCTGCAGGCGACCGCCGAGGCAGGGCCGATCTTCGACGAGGCCGTCGACGCATTCGTCGGGATCGGCGCACGCCGACCACGGTGCCCACTGACCGCCCTCGCACTCGCGCATGCGCTCGCCGCGGTCGTTGAGCCCGCAGGCCTCGACCTCGGTCTCCCCCGCTTCGCACTCGGCCGGCACGTCGCCCGGCTCGCGGCGCGGGCTGCCCGGCGCGACGATGAAGTCGGCGGCGTTGTCGTCGGTGTCGACGTGATCGACCCGGGTCAGCGCGCTGCCATCGGCCGGATCGGCCGCCGGGCGGCCCTCGCCGGCGAAGTTGTCCCCCGCGTCGCCATAGCCCAGGGCGTCGATCACCGCCGCGCCGCGCCGCAGCTGCACGCCGTCGGGCCCGTTCTGCAGGTCGGCCCCGTCGATGAGCAGGTCGCTCAGCGCGCGCAGAGCGGCCGAAGCGCCCGGCTCGGCGACCACGTAGTAGCCGTCGGCGCCGATGACCCCGTCGAGCGGCATGACCGCGTAGTCCCGGCCGTCGTTGCCGTTCACCGCCACCAGGCTCAGCCCGTCGAGCGCGGTGCCCGGCGGGCCCCACAGCTCGATGAACGTCTCGCTGCCGTCGGCCCCCGACTGGTCGTAGAGCACCTCGTTGATGACGATGGGCGCGGCGGGCGCCTCGCAGTCGCCGTCGACGCATTCGAAGCCCGGCGCGCAGGCCTCGGCCGGGCCCCACTCGAGGCACGGGTCGCCATCGCTGTCGCCGCACAGCTCGACGCCGCCGGCGCCGCAGCGGCGGCCGCCTGCGGGGCACTCGTCGGCGCAGGCCCCGCCGCAGACACTCCAATCGAGCCACTCGCCGCCGTCGCAGACCCGGACCTCGAGCCCGTCGCCGCGATCGCCGCAAGCCCGCTGCTCGCGGGCGCCGTCGACGCATTCGTCGGGGTCGACGCAGTCCTCGGGCTGCAGGAAGTCACCGCGAAAGCACGTCCGGCTGCGGGTGCCGCGGCCGTTGATGCCGCAGGGCTCCTCCTCGACGGCGCCGTCCACGCAGCGATCGGGATCGTCGCACGGGCCGAAGTCGGGCCACTGCCCGCCGGCGCAGACGCGCGCCTCGACCCCGCGGTCATTGAGCCCGCACGCCTGCTGCTCGTCGGCGCCGTTCACACAGACGTCGGGGTCGTCGCACGGCGAGAAGTCGCCCCACTGCCCGGCCGCGCACTCGCGCAGGCGGGACCCGCGGTCGTTGAGCCCGCAGGGTTCGTCTTCGTCGTCGCCGTCGCGGCAGACGTCGTCGTCGGCGCACGGCCCAAGCGGGCCCCAGCGGCCGTCGACGCAGGCCCGGATCGAGCTGCCGCGCCCGTTGAGCCCGCAGGCGATGGCTTCTTCATCGCCGTCGTCGCACTCGCCGGGCAGGACGCACGGTCCGACGTCGCCCCAGCGGCCTTCGACGCAGAAGCGGGTCGCCAACCCGACGTCGTTGGGCCCGCACGGCCCCGACTCGTCCTCGCCGTCGACGCACGCGTCGGGGTCGTCGCACGGGCCGTCGTCGACCCAGGCGTCGGCGACGCAGCGCTGCGCCTGCTCGCCCCGACCGTTGAGCCCGCAGGCCATGACCCGCACGTCGCCGTCGACGCAGTTCATCGGCGGGGCCATGTCGGGCTCGACGGGCGCCATGTCGGGTTCGATGGGCGCCATGTCGGGCTCGACGGGGCCCATGTCCGGATCCACCGGGCTCATGTCCGGGTCGACCAGACCCATGTCCGGGTCGACGGGGCCCATATCCGGGTCGACGGGGCCCATGTCCGGATCGATAGGGCCTACGTCCGGGTCGATGGGGCCCACGTCCGGGTCGACGGGATCCATGTCCGGATCTACCGGCTGCGCGTCGGCGCCGGGCCCGGCGTCGTCGATCGGATCCACAGCGCCGTCGGGTCCCAGATCATCGTCGGGTCCCAGATCATCGTCGGGCCCCAGATCCTCATCGGGCCCCAGATCTTCGGCGACGGCCATATCCTCGGCCGGGTCGTCGTCGTCGGGCGGCGGCACGCAGCCGGCGCTCGCGAGAAGGCAGAACAGGGCGGTCGGGTACAGGGCGGACCACGTTCGGCGCGACATGGGGCCTCCGTCGGAGCGGGGTTCGTGGCGCGCGTATAGCGGTTTGCGCGGGCCCGCGAAACCGCAATCCACCGGGGGGTTGCGACCCATGAGTCGCTTCGGCGGCGGCGGGAGGCTCGGGTCGACCGACGCACGCCTGGACCGGCCGGTCAGTACACGAAGCAGGGGCCCCTCGGCGAAGCGGCCCGGCAGGTCCGGTTCATCGGCTGCCGCCAGTCAGCGGGCGGCCAGCGGCCCCTCGCCGAAGAAGGCGGCCACCGCGTCCACCAGCCGCCACCAGGGGCCCGTACCGCCGGCCTGGGCGGTCGTCGGTTCGATGGGCGCGCCGGGCAGCGGCGTGATCGCGGCGACCCCCGCCGCCCGCGCCGCGGCGACGGTGCGCTCGGCGGGCTCGCGCCAGTCGTGGGTGCCCAGCGAGAACGTGCCCCAATGCACCGGCAGCATCACCCCGCCGCGCACCATCAGGTGGGCCGCCACCGCCTCCTCCGGGTCGAGGTGGATGGCGCGCCAGGCGTCGTTATAGGCGCCGACGGGCATCAGGCTGGCGTCGAACGGCCCCTCGCGGCGGCCGATGTCGGCGAAGCCGTCGAACAGCCCGGTATCGCCGCCGAAGTAGACCCGATGCGCCGGCCCGCGCACGACCCACGAGGCCCACAGGGTCTGGTTGCGCGACAGCAGGCCGCGCCCGGAGAAGTGCTGGGCCGGCGTCGCCACCACGGTCACGTCGGTGCCGGGCACCTTCGCCCGGCCCCACCAGTCCAGCTCGGTGATCTGCTCGGGCGCCACGCCCCACTTCGCCAGGTGCGATCCGACGCCGAGGGGCACGTAGAACGGCACACCCTTCTCGGCGAGCGCCAGCGTCGTCTCGTGGTCGAGGTGGTCGTAGTGATCGTGGCTGATGATCACCGCGTCGATCGGCGGCAGCGCCTCGAGCGGCGCCGGCGGCGCGTGGAAGCGATGCGGCCCGACCGCGCTCGACGGCGAGGCGCGATCGCTCCAGATCGGGTCGGTGAGCACCCGCGCCCCGTCGATCTCGAGCAGCACCGTCGAGTGGCCCATCCAGGTGAGCCGCAGCCCGCTCTCGGGCGCGGTGGCCCACGCCTCGACCGGTGAGGCGATGGGGATCTCCCCTTCGGGCGTGGTCTGGGCGTCGCCGAAGAGGGTGTCGCCGAGCGCCTTCCACGGCTTGCCCTGCTCGATGGCCCGCTCGTTGACGAACACCCCCTTGCGGGCGTCGAAGATCGCGCCGCGGGCGCTGTTCATCTCGGCGGTATCGGGCGTGCCGCCGAACGTCGCGCAGCCGGTCGAGGCGGCGAGAAAGACGCCGCCCGCGGCGGCGGCGATGGTCAGCAGCGGACGAATCGGCGAACGGGTCGACCAGATCGACATGAGCTCCCCCTGCGGTCGCGGCCTGCGGTGGCCGGTGCGTTTCGATGACGGGGTCGAGGGTCGGCACGGGCGCCGCCGGCGTCAAACGCGGCCCGCGGGCGCGCGACGGGCCGCGTCGAAGAACCACGAATCAGATCAGAGACTTGCGCCGAATGTTACGCGGTATTGAGCGGGCCGTTGCACAATCGACCCGCCCGGCGGTTGCGGTACACCCGACAATTTCGGATCTTTCATCCGCCAAAGGAGGAGTCGATGGCCGTGACCTTCGAAACGCTGCCCATTCCCGAGACCCCGCCCGAACAGAAGACCGGGCTGGCCTACGGGATCTTCGGGCATCTGGGCTCGCCGGTCTTCTATCTGATCTGGCTGGCGATCTTCGGCGTCGACCTGTTCCACGTCATCGTCGGCTTCCTGGTCACCTCGTTCGTCTTCATGCTGTTCACCATCTCGGCCGAGCGACGCCACCCGGCCATCGAGCTGCCGCCGCTGACCGCCCGCGACTGGGTCGAGGGGCTGCTGCAGGTCTTCTGGCAGGGCATCATCGCGGGCACCGGCTTCATCGTCGTCGGCTGGTGGCTCCTGTCGTACGTGCCGCTGCACGGCCCGCTGTCGAACAGCGGCTGGCTCATCCTCGCCGCGGTGCTGCTCGACGACCTGGCCTACTATTGGATCCACCGCAAGATGAGCCACAGCGTGGGCAAGGGCCGGCTCAAGCAGTACTGGCGCAAGAAGCACGCCGCCCATCACACCGTCGCCGAGATGGACTTCTTGCGCGGCAACCAGTCGTCGCTGGTCGATACCGCCTTCAGCCAGTTCCAGCCGGCGATGGTGGTCATCGCCTGGGTGCTGGGCATGGATCTGCCGGCGACCATCGCCGCGTACTTCTTCATCCTGGCGCTGCAGGCCACCGACCATACGGTGGTGACCTTCAACATCGGGCCCCTGGCGTACATCTTCATGGACAACCACGCCCACAAGCTGCACCACTGCAAGCGGGGCAACCTGATCAACCACGCGGCGGCGTTCTCGTTCTACGACCGGCTTTGGGGCACCTACTACGAAGACTGGCGCATGTCGGCCAACTACCTGCACCACCACGGCATCCCGCTGCCGATCAAGCGCAAGGGGGCCCCCAGACGACGCCCGCGGCCGACGCCCGACGGGCAGCCCGCCTGAGCGCGCCCGCCGGGCGCCGACCACCCCCCGAGCCACAGCAGGATGAGCCACAGCAGGATGAGCCATGATGAGTGAGCGCGGCTATGCGCTGGTCACCGGCGCGAGCAGCGGCATCGGCGCCGAGATCGCCCGCGAGCTGGCCGGCCGCGGCTGGCCGGTGATCCTCGTCGCCCGGCGCCGGGAGCGGCTGCAGGCCCTCGCCGAGCGCATCGGCGCCGAGCAGCGGGTCGACGCCAAGGTCTTCGAGCACGACCTGGCGCTGCCCGGCGCCGGCCGCGGCCTCTTCGAGAAGATCGTCGCCGCCGATCTGCCGGTGGACGTGCTGGTCAACAACGCCGGCTTCGGCCTGCAGGGGCGCTTCCTCGACCAGGACTTCGCGCGCATCGAGCAGATGATCCGGGTCAACGTGCTCAGCCTGACCGAGCTGACCCAGTGCTTCGTGCGGCCGATGGTCGCCGCCGGCCAAGGGTATGTGCTGCAGGTGGCGTCGGCGGCGGCTTTCCTGCCCTCGCCCTACGTCTCGGCCTACGCCGCCAGCAAGCACTACGTCAAAGCCTTCGGCGAGGCCCTGCGCTTCGAGCTGCGCCAAACCGGCGTCTCGATGACGACGCTGTATCCCGGCATCACCCGCACCGAGTTCAACGCGGTCGCCGACGCGAAGACCCCGCCGCTGATGAACCTGTCGATCCTGTCGGCCGAGGCCGTCGCGAAGATCGGGGTCAAGGCGATGCTGCGGGGCCGCCGGGCGGTGGTGCCGGGCCTGATCAACAAGCTCAACGCCTTCTTCAGCGAGGTGTTCCACCGCGGCTTCATCACCCACGCCGCCGGCCGATTGCTGGAAGACGCCAACGACCACTGACCGCGCGCCAACAGCAGCAGCCACAGCACCTGAACCGTCAGATCTCGACGGTCTTGTGGAAGGTGATGTCGGGGTTCTGATCGGCGGCGTAGTTCACCGCCCACTCGCTCTGCACGATGTAGGCGTAGTTGTCGGCGATGTCGGTGTAGACCCGGCGCTTGTTCTGGTCGACGAAGCTCTGCAGCTTCGTCTCGTCGGCGCAGGTGATCCAGCGGGCGGCGCCGAGCGGCACCGACTCGAACCGGGCGCGCACGCGATACTCGGCCTCCAACCGCGAGGCGATCACGTCGAACTGCAGCGCGCCGAGGGCCCCTACGATGTAGTCGCTGCCCTCGACCGGCCGGAAGAACTGCGCCGCGCCCTCTTCGCACAGCTCGGTGAGCCCCTTGATCAGCGCCTTGGCCTTGAGCGGATCGAGCAGCTGCACCCGGCGGAACAGCTCGGGCGCAAACGCCGGAATGCCGGTGAACTTGAGGTCTTCGCCCTCGCTGAACGTATCGCCGATGCGGATGCCACCGTGGTTGTGCAGGCCGATGATGTCGCCGGGGAACGCCTCTTCGGTGATGACCCGCGCCTGGGCCAGGAAGGTCGTGGCGTTGTTGACGGTCATCGTCTTGCCGGTGCGCACGTGCTGCAGCTTCATGCCGCGGGCGTACTGCCCCGAGGTGATGCGCACGAAGGCCATGCGGTCGTGATGCCGCTTGTCGAGGTTCGCCTGGATCTTGAAGCAGAAGCCGGTGAACGGGTCTTCGGTGGGCTCGACCTCGCGGGTGCGCGTCGGCCGCGGCTGCGGCGGCGGCGCGAGGCGCACGAACTGCGAGAGCAGCTCCTTGACCCCGAAGTTGTTGATCGCGCTGCCGAAGAAGACCGGGCTCTGCTGGCCGCGGGCGAACATCTCCGCGTCGAACGGCTCGAGCGCGCCGAGCAGCTCGACGTCTTCGCGCAGCTTGTCGGCCGCGTTGCCGCCGATGAGCCCGTCGAGCAGGTCGTCGTCGAGGTCGTCGATGAAGACCTGCTCATTGCGCCGGCCGCGCTCGGTGGGCTGGTAGAAGACCACCCGCCGGTTGACGAGGTCGTAGATGCCCTCGAAGCGCTTGCCCATGCCGATGGGCCACGTCAGCGGGGCGCAGGCGAGGTTGAGGTGCTCTTCGACGTTCTCCATCAGTTCGAAGGGGTCGAGCCCCTCGCGGTCGAGCTTGTTGGAGAACGTGACCACCGGCGTATCGCGCAGCCGGCAGACGTCCATCAGCGCCTGGGTCCGGGTCTCGACGCCTTTGGCGTTGTCGAGCACCATCAGCGCGCTGTCGACGGCGGTGAGCACCCGGTAGGTGTCTTCGCTGAAGTCGGCGTGGCCCGGGGTATCGAGCAGGTTGACCGCGAAGCCCTCGTAGTCGAAGGACATCACCGCGGTGCTCACCGAGATGCCGCGCTCCTGCTCCATCTTGAGGAAGTCGCTGGCCGCGTGGCGCGAGGCGCGGCGGGCGCGCACGGCCCCCGCCATCTGGATCGCCCCGCCGAAGAGCAGCAGCTTCTCGGTGATGGTCGTCTTGCCCGCGTCGGGGTGGCTGATGATGGCGAACGTGCGCCGCCGCTTCAGTTCTTGGATGCGTCCCATGGCCGCGCATCGTGAAGATCGGGGCCCCCGCCGTCAAGCGTGGCCGCGGCGAGCGCGCGGCGCACCGCGGGAAAAACCGTCTCCGGCACCTGCCCGCGCAGCAGCGGGCGGCCCGCGCGGGCGGCCTCGACCGCCTCGACCAGCCAGCGCAGCATCCAGCCGGCGAGCAGCTCGCTCTCGGCGGTGATGCGCAGCCGGGCGAAGCAGTCGGTGGCCCGATTCAAGGCATCGGCGACGTCGCGACCGAGCCAGAGCAGGTGGTGGCCGCGCTCGCAGGCCAGGCTGCCGTGGGCCAGCGCGTCCTGTACGTCGGCGAGCAGATCGGCGGCGCGGTCCAGATCGGCCAGCCCGGCGTGCGGGTCGTGGCCCGTGTGCCGCCGCAGCGCCGCCCGCCGGATGAGCGCCATGGCCAGATGGGGCCGCATCTGCGCCTGTTCGAGGTCGGCGATGCAGCCCTCGAAAGCGGCGACCGCCGCGGTGAGCCGCCCGGCGCGGTGCAGCGCGTAGGCCCGATGGCCGCGGATGATCAGCGCGACGGTGGGTCGGTCGATGCGGGCCATGGCCGCCAGCGCTTCGTCCAGGCGGTCGCAGGCCTCGACGTAGCGCCCGCGGTCGCCGGCCAGGGTCGCGGCGTTGTTGCAGGCCACCGCCAGTCGGAAGGGGTCGCCCAGCCGCCGCGCCGCCGCCAGCGCCTCGTCGTGCAGCACGGCCGCCTCGGCGAGCCGCCCCTGGTGCTGCAGGTAGAGCGCCAGGCGGGTGCGGGCGCGGGCCAAGCCCAGGTCGTCGTCCAGGCCTTCGTAGAGGGCGAGGCTGCGCAGCAAGGCGTCGTGGGCCTCGTCGAGGCGGTCGGTGAACTCGAGGCTGCGGCCGAGGATGCCCCAGGCGTCGGCCTCCAGCGCCGCGTCGCCCATGGCGTGAGCGTCGTCGGCCGCCCGCCGCTGCACGACCGCCGCTTCCGACCGCCGGCCCTGGCGCATCAAGCACTCGCCCAGATCGAGGCGGGCCCGGACGGCGGCGGCGCCGTCGAGCAGGTCGACGGCGTGGCGCCACGCGTCGATGGCGTCGTCCAACGCCCAGCGCCGCTCGGCGACGCGGGCCGCCCGGCAGAGGGCCTCGCCCGCCGCGGTAGGCCGCCCCGCGCCGAGCAGGTGGTGGGCGACGGCGCGGGCGGTGGCGTAGGCGTCGTCCAGCGGCCGCACTTCGAGGTCGGCGGCCGCCGCGCCGTGCAGTCGGCGGCGCTCGGCGGCGGGCAGATCGGCGTGGGCCACCGCCCGGAGCAGGTCGTGTTCGAAGCGCAGGCGACCGTCGCGCACGCGGCAGACGGCCCGATCTTCGAGCCCGCTCAGCCGCGTCGGATCGGCGTCGGCGACCAGCGCCTGCACCCGCTCGAGCGGCGCGCTGCGGCCCAATACGGCGAGGGCGTGCACCGCCGCCTCGAGGTCGGCGGGCAGCGACGCGAGGCGGGCCCGCATCAGCGCGGCGATCGGCGCCGGACGCAGCTCGGGCGGCGCGTCGGCGGCCAGCGACCAGCCCTCGGCCGGGCTCGAGCGCAGATAGCCCGCCCGCATAGCGCTGCGCAGCCACTCGGCGACGAACAGCGGGTTGCCCTCGGCCCGCGCGACGGCCCGCTCGACCAGGGCTGCCGGCGGCGCGTGCCAGCCCAGCAGGCCGCCGACCAGCGCCGTCGCCCCATCGTCGGACAGCGGCCCGAGGGGCACCTGCTCGACGGTCGGATCGGCCAGCAGCGCCGCGATCGGCGTAGCGGGCACCTCGGGGCGCACCGACGCCAGGACGCAGATCGGCGCCTGCTCGGCGCGCAGTCGGGTCAACGCCGAGGCGGTCAGCGCGTCGGCCCAGTGCAGGTCGTCGAGCAGCAGCAGCAGCGGCCGGCGGGCGGCGAGGGCGCGGGCGACGTGAGCGATGGCCTCGCCGACCTCGTCGGCGGACTGCGGGCCGAGCGGTACGCCGGTCGTCTGCCCGGGCAGCGCGCCGATGGCGGGCGCGAAAGGGGTCAGCGTCGGGCCGTGGGGGCCGAAGGTGGCCAGGGTGCGCCGGCGATCGCCGCGGCACCGATCGACGGCGTATTGCAGCAGCCCGCCGAAGCCGTCGAGCAGGCCGTCGCCCACCGCCCGGCACTCGCCGACGACGACCCGGAAATCGACGCTGCGCGAGGCCGCCTCGAGCATCAGCCGGGTCTTGCCGATGCCGCTCGGGCCCGCGAGCACCAGCGCCGCGAACGCGCCGTTTCGGGCGCGTTCGAGCGCGGCGTCGATGCGCCGAAGCTCGCGCGTACGGCCGCACAGCGGCGCCCGGAGCAGGCTCGGCGCGCCGGCGGTCCGCGCGGCCACCGCGTCGGCGTCGAGCCCCGCGAAGGGGGCCAGACGCACGGCCACATGGGCCGCGTCGACCGGCCGCGCGGTGGGGATCTCGGCGTGCAGGGCCGCGACGAGTTCGACGAGCGCGGGCGGCGACCCGCCGTCGAGCCAGGGCGCGATGATGCGGCCCACGGCGAAGAGATCGGCGCGGCCGTCCACGAAGTGCCCCGCCGCCTGCTCGGGGGCGCGATAGCCTTCGGTGCCCGCGCCGTCGGGGGCTTCCCGCGCGCCGTCCCGCGCCCAGCCGTGGTCCCCTGCCCGCTCGCCGCCGATGCGCAGCACGAGGCCGAAGTCGATCAGGACGGGCCCGTCGGGCCCGAGCACGATGTTGCGCGGCTTGACGTCGCGATGCACCGCCCCGCGGCGGTGCATCGCGGCCAGCGCCTCGCAGACGCGCACCATCACCGCGATGCGCTGCGTGAGGGGCAGCGCGGCGTCCGCGCCGTGCAGCGTCGGCCCGTCGACGCAGGCCATGGCGTACCACGGCAGGCCGTCGTGCTCGCCGCGCTCGATGAGCCGCACGATGCCCGGGTGGTCGAACGCGGCGAGCGCCTCGGCCTCGCGACGCAGGGCAGCAATGTGGCTGGGGCGGCGGTCGCGACAGCGCTTGAGCGCGACGATCTGCCCGTCGGGGCCCGACGCGCGCACGACGTCGCCCATGCCGCCCTGCCCCAGGGGACCCAGGATCCGCCAGCGACCGATGCGATCGGCGGCGGGCTCGGCGGGTGGGGCCGGCCCATGCTCGGCGGGTTCACCGACGGCGGTCGTCGAGCCGTGCACCGCGGTGCGGCTCGCGGTGGCCGAGTCGGGATCGACGGGGGCGCAGGTGGTCGGTGGCTCGGTCAAGTCGGCTCCAGGACGAGGCGCGATCGGCGGTCAGGATAGCGTATGGTCTGCGACGCACGGCAGACGCGACGGACGAGCAGGATGAGCGAGCCAGTCACCCGCACCGCCACGGTCTCGGGGCCCGACCCCAGCGAGACCGCCGACAGCCTGGGCCCCGTGCCGCACCTCGTATTCGCCTTCGGCGAGCGCGGGGCCCGCCGGGCCGAGCGACGGCCGCTCTTCCGGCCGACGGTCGAGCTCGGCCGCGGCGGCAGCCCGCTGGGGGTGGCTCCGCTGGACGACAAGCGCATCTCGCGGCGTCACGCCCGCCTCGAGCGGGTGGCCGGCCGCTGGCAGCTCACCGACCTGGACAGCCGCAACGGCACGACGGTGGACGGGCAGCGCGTCGAGCGGCCGACGACGCTGCGCGATCGGGCGGTCATCCGGGTCGGCGATACGCTCGTCGTCTTCCGCGAGGCGCCGATGCCGAGCCCGATCGAGCTGGTGACCGCCGCCGACTTCCCGCTGGTGGGCATCAGCGCCGAGATGGGGCTGCTGCGCCACGACATCGCCGACGTGGCCCCGCGGCCCATCGCGACGCTGGTGCTCGGCGAGACGGGCACGGGCAAAGAGGTCGTCGCCCGCGCGCTGCACAGCGCCTCGGGCCGGCCCGGCGCCTTCGTGGCGGTCAACTGCGCCGCGCTGCCGCCGCCGCTGCTCGAGAGCACCTTGTTCGGGCACGTACGGGGGGCCTTCACCGGCGCCGATCGGGCGCGGCCGGGCCTGCTGCGCGAGGCGGAGGGTGGCACGCTCTTCCTCGACGAGCTGGGCGAGATGCCCGCGCCGCTGCAGGCCAAGCTGCTGCGCGCGCTCGAGACCCGGGAGGTGCGGCCGGTGGGCGGCACGGGCATCCACCCCATCGACGTGCGGCTGGTCAGCGCGACCCATCGCGATCTGGCCGAGGCGGTGCGCGCGAGGCGCTTCCGGCTCGATCTGTACGGGCGCCTGGCCCACTGGACCATGCGGCTGCCCCCGCTGCGCGACCGTCGGGAGGACGTGCCGCAGCTGGCCGCCGCGTTCACCGATCGGCCGCTGGACGCGGGGCTGGTCGAGGCGTTGATGCTGCATCCGTGGCCGCTCAACGTGCGGGGGTTGCGGGCCCTGATCGCGCGGGCCGAGGTGGGGCACGACGGGCCGCTGAAGCTCGACCGTCGGGTGCGGGCGGCGCTGGAGGAAGACCGCCGCTTCGTCGAGGCGCAGGCCGACGAGGCGCCGGAGAGCGACGAGGCGCCGGCCGAAGCGCTGACCGAAGCGCAGGGGCCGCGTCCGCGGCGGCGGCGGCCGGGTCGGCAGACGCTCGAAGCCCTGATGACCGAGCATCAGGGCCACGTGGCGGGGGTGGCGCGGGCCCTCGACGCGTCCCGCCAGCAAGTCTACCGCTGGTTGAGGCACCATGCCCTCACGGTCGAGGCGTTCCGCGAAGACTGACGCCGCGGCCGCTCAGAGCGAGACGCAGTGGTGGCCGAGGCCGGGCACGTCGCCGCAGAGCCGCACGCCGCCCTGATCGACCCGCACGTCCCCGCCGCCGAGGCCCTGGCAGCCGCCGTCGGGGGCGCAGAACTCGGCCGCGGCGCCCGCGGCGAGGCCGTTGGGGTCGACGTGCAGGTCGAGGTCGGCGCGGAAGCTGCCGTAGTCGAACTCGGGCACGGTGAAGCGGTTCTCGCGCTGCTCGATGCGGGTGCAGCTCGCCGGTACGTCGCAGGTATTGTCGACGGTGCAGGTGCGGTCGCGGGTGCAGTTCTGGAAGCCGTTGAGCGCGCATTCGAAGGCGTCGCGGATGGTATCGACCCCGCAGATGGCGCCGTCGGTGACGGTGCGGGTGCCGCAGAGCGCGCCGCTGGTCACGCTCTCGTAGCCGCACATGGTGAAGTTGGCGGTGTACTCGACGGCCACGTCGACCCACTCGACGACCTCCCTGGGCGCGCGGATGGGCGCGTCGACCCGGCCCTGGCCGCGCAGCGAGAAGCCGTGGGGCCCGACGTCGCCGGTGACCTGGATGCTGACGCGCTCCAGGTCGACGTCGCCGGTCAGCCGCGCGCCGTCGGCGCCGATGCGCAGCAGCGCCTCGCCCAGGGTGAAGCCGGCGAGTTGCACGTCGGCGCCGAGCTGCACGAACGAGCGGGCGATGTCGCTGGAGACGAAGCCCGCCGCGCGGCGGATGGCGCCCGCCTCGAACGGCAGGCCGGGGATGAGGTCGCTCAAGCGCGGGCCGGACTCACCGCTGAACCACGCCTCGCCGCCGTCGTGCCGCCACGCGCCGCCGACCGAGCCCGCGCCGAGCGGCAGGCTGAAGGCGGTGAAGGGGCCGAAGCCGACCGAGACCTCGGCGCTGCCGTTGAGCAGGAAGCCGCCGGCGGATCCGCCGCGCAGCAGGTCGCGCCCGGCGTGGTCGAGCTCGGCGCGCAGCAGCAGCTCGCCGTCGACGGTGACCGGCACCTTGGGCAGGGCGACCCGGGTGTCGAGGTAGAGGTGGCCGTCCAGGTCGGTGTCGACGCCGTCGAGGCCCCAGGTGTGCGCCGCGGCGAGCGGGATGCGGCCGTGGGCCGAGACGCCGATGCCGGCCCGCTCGACGAAGGTCAGCTCGCTGAGGCCCTGAATGCGGCCCTCGGCGTAGATGAACGGGTCGTTGCCGTCGAGGATCCAGGTGGTGCCGGCGGAGACCGACATGCTCGACGGCCCGAAGTCGATGCCCGCGCCCGCCTCGAGTTCGACGTAGAGGTAGCGGGTATCGCCGCGCAGCGGGGCGCCGAGGTGCGCCAGCTGGCCGCCGTAGCGCAGGCCGATCTCGCCGTGCACGCTGCCGGTGTATTCGGCTCCCGCCAGCAGGGCCGGCGCGTCGGGCAGGACCCGCGCCCGGCCGACGAAGGTCTCGACGACGCCGTTTTCGCCGAAGCTGATCTCGACGTCGGCGTCGACCAGCTCGGTGCGCACGCCGCCCGCTTCGAGGCTGATGTTGCCCTGCAGGCGCGCGCTGTTTCCGCCGGTGTAGGTGATCTGGTCGTGGGTCAGCACCAGCGCCAGCCCGCCGGCGTCCTTCAGCTCGAAGCGCAGCTCGCCGATGCGCGGGGCCGACTGGCAGTCGATGCGGAAGCGCTCCCACTCGCCGGGCTGGGCGCGGTTGGCGTTCATCTCGCCGTTCGATTCGGCGACGAACCAGGTGCCGTGGTGGCTGCGCAGGCCGACGATCGAGCCGCAGGCGAGCGGCCGGCGGTCGTCGGGGGTCCAGGGGTTGAGCAGGGTCACCCGCTCCCAGTCGCCGATGCCGCCGCGGTCGGCGTTGGCCCGGCCGTCGGACTCGGCGACGACGTAGGTCCCGTGGAAGCTGCGCAGGGCGACGGTATCGCCGAAGTGCAGGGCGCGCAGGGGCTCGCGGCCGTCGGCGGTCTGCACGGTGAAGCGCTCGTAGTCGCCGACGTGGGGGCGGTCGGCGCGCAGGCGGCCGTCGCTCTCGGCGACCGCGTGGGTGCCGTGGTGCGAGCGCAGGGAGATGAGCTCGCCGTAGGCCACGTTCCGGTCGGCGTGGGCCGCGCCGGCGGTGAGCGTGGCGGCGGCGAGGGTCAGGGCGCAGAGGGGCGCACGGGGGGTATCGAGACGCATGACTGACTCCGAATGACTGGGATGCCTTGCGCGGCATCGGTTGCATGCGGAGTCATTTCAACCGGCGTGCCAAACCGTCGGAGGGGGGTCGGCGCCGCAGATTCGGGCCGAATGGCCGGTCCGGCGCGTCCGATGTGCCGCAAAGCGGACGGTATCGGACACAACCGGACAAACCGGACAGGTCGGACAGGTCGGACAGGTCGGACAGGTCGAACAGGTCGGACGGGCCAGCCGCTCAGGGCGAGACGCTCACCGCCAGGGCGAACTCGATCTCCCACATGGGGTTGTCGCCGTAGTTGAGCTTGCCGTCGTAGTCGATGTCCTCGACGTAGACCAGCTGGCTCTCGAGCCCGGCCCGCTCGACGCAGAGGCCCTCATCCATGCGGTCCTGGCGGGTATCGTTGAGCACCTTGATGAACGGCCGCCCGCCCATCTCGCCGCAGCCGTGCACCCGGATGGCGTGCCCGCCGGTCGGCACCTCGTACATGCCGGGGTAGATCGGACCCGCGGGCGCGTCCGGGTCGATGCCGTAGCGCAGATAGGCCAGGGAGACGCCGTCACCCGCCGCGATGCGGTCGCAGAGCCAGTCGAAGGTCACCACCGGGCCGCCATCGGCGGTCGAGACCGCGTAGTCGGTCGCGCAGCTGTCGCCGTCGTCGCCCTGGTAGCGCACCGTGATCTGGTCGAGCCGCTGCGGGTTGGCCGACTCGATCTGGGCCAGCGCGCCGCTGAACATGCCCGAGCTGCTGTCCTGGTCGATGCAGAAGCCGACCCCGCTGCCGACGCAGGTGCCCTGCTGGCTGCGGTTCATGGTGTCGTCGATGCGCCCGGCGAGGCCGATGCCGCCGCCGCCGGTGCTCTTGACGTGGATGTCGCCCGAGAAGAAGCCGGTGCTCGCCCCGAAGGTCAGCTCGGTGTACTTCAGCGCGTTGGCCACCGCCATCGGCGCGCACTGGTTGCGGCCGGCGTCCACGTTGACCGGGTTGGGGGTGTGAACCGCCCAGTAGCCTTCGAGGTGCTCGGGCATCTGGATCTGGGGGTTGGGCGGCGGCGGCGGCATGCCGCCGGGGCCCTGGGGCACGAAGCCGTCGACGATGCCCGACGACAGCGTCTGCACCGCCTTGACCAGCGGGAAGCTCACCGGCGGCAGGCCTTCGAGCTCACCGAGCGCGTCGACGTCGAGCACCGGCATCTCGGTGAAGGCGACGATGGCCGTGACGACGGGCATGGCATCGGCGGTGCCCAGGTCGAAGTAGAACGCCAGCGGCAGCGACCCGCCGTCATCGACGATCCGGGCGCGGGCGAAGGCCCGGCCGAAGCTGGGGCGGGTCTCGACGGGCAGGTTGCGGGCGACCCAGCCCTGGTCGGTGATCACGTTGACGAAGCCGCTGGGGCGGTCGGTGATGCGGGCGACGAGCGCGGGGTCGACCTCGACCCGCGCCCAGTCGGAGAGGATCGGGCCCTCGCCCATGTCGAAGGCGACCTGGCTGAACTCGACGCCCTCGCGGACCTCGAGCTGGAACGGGGCGATGCCGGCGGTGCTGCCGGCGCCGGTGCCGGCAGTGCCGGCGGCGCTGCCGGCGGCGGTGGAGCGCGCGGGCGCTCCGGTGGGATCGGCGCTGTCGGCCAGCGCGGCGAGGGGGGTGGCGAAAGTGGCGGCGAGCGCGATGGTACGCAGGCGACGCATGGCTGAACTCCTCTGGGTTGGCTTCGACGCGACGTCGCGTCGGGTTCGCTGGAGGGGTTCGCAGCCGGGGGCGACGATTTTTTCGGGGCGCGTTCTTTTTCTTGGGGGGGGGGGGTCAGAGCTCGATCGGGCCCTTGAGCAGCAGGCCCATCTCGGCCCGGGTCCGATCGCCGAACGCCGGGCCGACGTAGAGCGAGACGACGCCCAGCGTGCCGAAGACCCGCAGCCGGCCCCCGAAGGTGCCGTCGGAGTCGACGCTGAAGCCGCCCTCGAGCCCGGCGAAGCCGTAGCCCGCCTCGGCGCCGAGGGTCAGCCGGCCCACGTCCGGGTCAGAGGCCCAGGCCATCGCCAGGACCAGCCCCGCGAACGGGCCGGCCGCGTCGAGCTCGACGAGGCTGAACTCGAGCCCGAGCAGCACGCCGGGGCTGGCGTCGTCGTCGAGGGTGAGGCCGATGTCGAGCCCGGCCATGAGGTAGTCGCCGCTGATGTCGAAGCCGTGGCGAGCCTCGGCGCTGCTCGGCAGCGAGACGGCTCCGGCGACCGCAGCGCCAATCAAGAGTCGATTCACGGGCATCGTCCAATTCATCGATTGGCTCGCCGACGCAACTCGAAGACGACGAACGGCCGATACGCGCGTGCCCGGCGGCGCTTCTCGAGCAGGCGCGCGATCTCCCGTACATATGTCGCCGCAGGGATCCGGCCTGATCTCTTCTTCCCGAGCGCCTGAAGCACGGCACGCAAGGCTGTTTTTCGGAGTCGGATCAGAGACTCGATATTGAGCCGCAACACCTCATCGATCTCTCGTTGCCATTCCGGCTGACTGACCGTGACCCGACCACCGCCGGTACAACCGACGATCCGATCGATCTCGTGAGCGACCGGATCCAGAGTAATCCGGCGAGCCCCTTTGGACGTATCGCAGTGCTGGAGATGGTACGGCCTGCCTTCATTGCCCGGACATACACCGAGCAGATTGGGCCACGCGAGCTGCAAGTGCGCCGTCTTCGGATGGGATTGCGGTTCTCGATGCTCGACCTTCATCCGGTCGAATCTGATCGGAGCGGAACAATACGCACAGAGGTCGGCCTGGTTCGCGAGCAGCGCCTCCTTGAGCCCGGCCTTGTCCCATCCACTGTCGGCATATGCAGGCGTGTAGCCGGGGTCGTGTTCGCTGACCGATAGCCGATGATTGCGCAAGGCTGCGGGCTCATCGCTCTTGGTGTTGTCCAGCATCAGTCGAGCAACGTGTCGAGGTACACCCGATGGTAGACTACGGCTTCGTCGTCTTCACCGAGGATGTGGGCCAGGCGCTCCACGGCGCTGCGTGCCTCATCGCCCCGCCCGGCATCGGTCAGGGCTTCGATCTCGCCGAGCAGTGCCCGGGTCGGTTCGGGATAGCGCTGCACATCCATCGCATCGGCCAGGATCGAGTTCGCGTCCCGCCCCGCCGTCCTCGGTGGACGCTCTACGACGGAGAACTCTTCCAGGATGACCACAGATGCCGGGCCGAGGGTGCTCAGAACCAGCGGCGTGTGGGTCGTGATGATGAACTGGATGCCAGGGAAGACCCTCCGCAGGTCTGGGATGATCCGCCGCTGCCATGCCGGATGCAGGTGCAACGCGACCTCGTCGATCAACACCACCCCCGACCCCTTCAAAGCGTCGCCTCGGGGGTTGGCCAGAGCCAGCCGCCGGGCGAGGTCCCCCACGAGCGTCAGCAACGTCCGCTCGCCATCAGAAAGTCTGTCGACCTGGATTTCACGGCCTTGCTTGTGCAGCACCATCCGCTGCGGGCTACGCCGAATACGCAAATCCGTGTAGCCCGGCATCATCGCCTCGAGTGCTGCGCGGACGGCGACGAGTTGTGGATCCCTGAAGGCGTCATCATCCCGGCGCTTCTCATTCTCCAGATCTTCCCTGAGCCGGAACCACTCGAAGAAAAGACGGAAGTCCCGATTCCCGCCGATCAGCGCGCCCTGCATCGCGTCCATGCGATCGAAGCTGTGCTTGCGGCGAATCCGCCGCGGGATGTCCACCGACGAGCGGTTGACCGGGTAGTAGACGGCAACCGGCAACGTTGCCTCACTCGACGTCTCGAGTCGGGTCCGCAACGCCTCGGTGGGCGACCTCAGGCTGCTGTAGTGGGGCTTGCCCCGAGGAGACGTGAGACGCCAGGTCACAGGGTGCGCACCGATCTGTGCCGTGAGGCGGATCGACGCGTGACCGGCCGCATCCCTCGCCTCATCTCGGTTGACACCCTGACCCCGGCCACGCGGCTGCTCAATCCGCGCGTAGAACCAGGACAACGCGCGCGCTATGGCGTCGAGAATCGTCGACTTTCCCGCGCCATTCTGGCCGATGAGCACAGTGACCGACGTGTCGAAGGTGAGGTCGAGGTGCTCGAACCCCTTGAAGTGTTCGAGCTCGAGGCGCTCGACCCACAGTGAAGCGGGTGCGCCGGCATCGCCTGCGTCACCAACCGATTCGGGCCACTCAGCCACGTGGCGCCGCACCCAGTCGGCGTCGCGGACCTCAACCCCGACGCTCTCGGCCAGCGCCCGGAAATCTCCCGAGACCGAGGCTGCGGTCGAGACGAGTATCCCACGCTCGAGACCCAGGGCGCTCATGTAGAGGCCCAGCTGTGCCAACCCGGCCTGGTCGGCTCGGCCTCTGACCTCGACGATCTGCTGTACGCCGGTCGTTGGCTCCTCGACGATGAGATCTGGCCGAAGGTGGAGCTTTCCGCGCTTGATCCGCGGCTCGCGAGAGACGGTGTAGCCCTCGTTCTCGAGGATCCGGCTGACGAGATCGAGCCGAACATACTCGTCGTAGGGCGTGCGTTTGACCATCCTGGGTATCCCCCTGCCCGCCTACAGATCGTGCCGGAACGCCAGGCTGATGGCGTGCACCAGCCCACCCGCGCGGTAGTCGCCGACCGGATCGCCCGCCGCCCGCTTGGTGACCACCATCTCCTGCATGATCGTGCCCTGCCACGCGAGGTCGATATGCGCCGGGTTGCCCTGCTCTTCGAGCGGGTTGTTGAAGGTGATGCCCAGCCCGGCGCCGAGCAGGTGCGCGTCGCCGTCGATGTAGTTGAACGCGCCGTCGGGCACCGGCGCCGGGCTCGGCCGCCAGCCGTAGCCGCCGCGCACGACCAGCGTCTCGTCGACCCGGTACTCGAGGCCCAGCCGCCATACGCCCACGTCGCGGAACTGCAGATCGACCGGCGCGCCGCTCGAGACGTCCAGCCGCTCGCCGAGGCCGATGCCGTCGAGCACCTGCCCTTCGAGGTCGAGCGCGATCTCGATGCTCGGGTCGGGCGCGGCCGACCAGCGCACGTAGCTCAGCTCGCCGGTGACCAGCAGGTCGATGGGCTCGATGTCGTAGGCGACGCCGAGGTTGTAGCTCTCGGGGGTGTAGAGCACCGTGCCGCGCAGGTCGAGCCCGACGCTGACGAGGTCGTCGATGACGATGGTGCTCGGCAGGGCGTAGTCGAGGGCGATGGCCTGGCGCCAGGCGAGGCCGATGGTCAGCCCGTCGAGCGGGGCGAGGTGGATGCCGGCGGTGCCGGCCGCGGTGAGGGCCACCTCGACCTCGACCGACTGTTCGCGCACGGCGCGGTCGCCGAGGAAGACGGTGAAGTCGACGCCGCCCGCGAGCCCGGCGAGCACCTGGATGCCGCCGCCGACGCTGAGCCATTCGGTCAGCTCGGTGGACAGACCGGCGGCCACCACGAACTTATCGGGCAGGTTCTGATAGCGATAGAACTGCGGGATGCGCCCGTCGGTGATGTCGCCCTCGGCGAGCTGCGCCACCGGCACGTAGATGCCGAGCCCCAGCGCGATGCGGTTGTCGAGGGCTTCTCCGAGGGGGAAGAGCGCGCCGACGGTGAGCCCGGCGAAGTCGTCGGGCAGCCGCTCGTCGAAGGCGGTCTCGGTCAGCTCGCGGTCGATGGTCAGCCCCGAGAAGCCGGCGACGAAGCCGGCCCCGGCCACGATGCGCTTGCGCCGGGCGAGCGCGCCGGGGTTGTAGAAGGCGGCGGTGAAGTCGTCGCTGACGGCGGCCTGGGCGTTGACCATCGAGGCGCCGCGCGGGTCGAAGCCGAAGATGTCGAAGACGCTGGCGTCGGCCGGCGCAATGAAGGCCGCGCCGAGCGCCACGCCGAGCGCCAGGGGGGCGAGGCGCGCCATCAGCCGGGCTCCGCGGGGGTCATGGGCTCGTCGGCGAGCTGCTCGGCGGTGCAGCCATTGACCAGCGCGTCGAGCACTTCGAAGAGCTCGTCGAGCGCGCCGGCGTCGACGAGCACCAGCAGCTCGAGCAGCAGCGGCCGGGCGGTATTGGGGTCGAGCAGGGTCACCAGCAGGCTGTCGAACACCCCCTGCAGCTGGGGGTCGGCCAGCAGGCGGTCGAAGAGCACCTGCAACGGAGCCAGGGTCTCCTTGACCGCCGGATCGCCGACCAGCCCGCCGGCGGCGCTGAGCGCAGTCTCGATGTCGATGACGCCGCCGGTGAACAGCGCGTGCATCGCCCAGGTGAAGACCGGATCCCGGGGCAGCGGCTCGCTCGACGGGGTCAGGGCGCTGCAGCTGCCGACGCCGTAGACGTCGCAGCAGACCAGATCGGCCAGCACCGGGAAGATCTCGCCGTCCGGGGAGAGCAGCGCGTCGAGGTCGGCCAGAAATGGCGCGATGGGCGGCTCGTCGAGCGGCAGCAGGTCGATGCCTTCGAGCGGCCGGATGATGTCGCCGGCCACGCTGAACCCGGGGCGCACGAGGCTCGCGAGCATGTTGCACACCAGCACCGTGAAGCCCTCGCGGTCGAGGGCATCGCCCGCCGAGAGGACCTGCTGCACGATGTCGAGGCCGAGCACGTCGCCCAGGCCCGCCAACAGGCGCGGGATCTCGGGGGAGGCGGCCAGATCGTCGACGATGCTGTACAGCGCGACCGAGTCGCAGGTGCCCACCAGCCGCCGCAGGTCGCCGATGAGATCGGCGCGATAGCTCGTCGGGTCGTCGGGGTCGCCGACCAGCCAGCGCACGAGGTCGAGGGCCAGGGGTGCCAGCTCACCCACCGCGTCGCTCTGCACCAGGGCGACGAGCGCGTCCCGCTCGGCGGGGTCGAGCGCGGCGAGCAGGGTGATGATGCCGTCGAGCAGCGCCGAGAGCTGGGCATCGGTGATGCGCTCGGAGACGAAGCGCTTCAGCGCGGGCAGCTGCCCCGACTCGACGAGGGCGAAGGTCTCGGGGGCGAGGCTCGATATGGGCGGACACGTCGCGGGGGTGACCGTCTGCGTCGGCGCGGGCTGGTCGTCATCGGCGCCGCAGCCGCAGAGCGCGCCGGCGACCAGGGCGAGAGCGAGGCTGGCGATGCGGGGGCGGCGGAGCACCGGACCTCCGGTGGGCGAGTGGGCGGGCGCAGGCCCGGATGTGGCGGCCGGGGCGCGGCAGCCACGGTTCGAGGGCACGGTTCAGGGGGCACAGCTCAACGGCACAGCGCTTCGAGCGCGCCGGGCTCTCGATGGCACTTCAAACACCCCCGGGCATTGCGGTCAAGCGTCGCGCAGTCGAACCCCGGCGGATGGGGGCTCGGCGCGCGCAGCCCCAGGGCGGCGTCGGCGGCGTGGCAGGTCACGCAGTCGGACTCGCGATGGCAGCTGGTGCACTCGCGCAGGTTGCGCCGGGCGGCGTGGCGGTGATGGGCGGGGCCGGCCGGCTCGCCGGTGACGCCGACGAAGCCGGGCGGGTGGAAGCGCCCGTCGCTGCCGGTGCGATCGAAGGTCGTCGGGCCGGGCACCATGCTCACGCCCGACCGCGTATGGCAATCGAGGCAGAAGGTCTGCTGGCGATGGCAGCCCACGCAGTCGGTGGCCCGGCGCGCGTCGATGCCGTGGGTGCGCACGTAATCCGCCGGATGCAGGCTCAGCGGCTTGACCGCCGACGCGTGGCACCGGGCGCAGCCAGGGCGGGTCAGGGTATCGGCCGGCGCGTGGCACTCGGCGCAGTAGGCCCCGTCGGCGCGGGCCAGCGCCCCGTGGTCTTGCGCGAAGCGGCCGCGGTGGTCGGCGGGGTGAAAACGCCCGCGGGGCATGAGCGGCCCCGCCGGCAGCCGGGTCTCGAGCCGGCCGTCGGGGCCGGTCGGATGGCACGTCGCGCACGCGATCGAGGCGTTGTTGCGCGCGTGGCAGTCGACGCAGGTGGCCATATCGGGCAGGAACCGCTCGGCCGCGTCGGTGGACTGCGCCACGCCGCGGTGACAGTCGTCGCACGTCGCGCCGCGGGCGAGATGCGGCCGGTGGCCGAAGGTGAGCGCCGCCGGCCGGAGCACGACCGGCGCCGGCAGCGGCCGCGCGAGGCCCGTGCGGCGGGGGTCGGCGGGCAGCGTCGTCGGTCGGTAGCCCGGGTGGCAGGTGGCGCAGCCGGGATCGCCGGGCGGGCGGGCCCGCGGGTCGTGACACTCGAAGCACAGCGCCTCGTCGGGCAGCAGCCGATCGCCGGGTCGCACCGACGTATCGGCGGCGGCGTGGCAGCGGCCGCAGGACAGCCCCAGGGCCGCGTGGCGCGCGTGATCGAAGGTCAGCGGCGTCGAGTCGGCCGGATAGACCGGCCCGACGGGCGGCGGCGCCAGCAGCACCACGAACCACAAGGCGATCACCAGCGATCCTCCAGGGTCATACGGGCCATGACCCGCACCCGGGGGGCTTCGGCGCGGTGGGCGTGAGCTTCGACGACCCCGTCCAGGCGCACCCCGGCGGCGGCGAACCACTCGGCGCTGCCGGCCAGCCAGCCGGCCCAGCCGTCCCAATCATCCCGATCGGGCACGTCGAAGTACGCCGCGCCCAGCCGGACGCGCATCCAGATGGGCTCGTTGGGGCCGATCATGCGCAGCGGGAAGTGGCCGAAGGCGTCGAGGTGATGCCGGGCGCCGCCATAGCCCAGACCCAGCCGCCCGTCGAGGCCGAAGCGCGCGGTGCGGGCGCTGATGTCGAAGGCCCGATCGATCCGGACGCCGCCGACGCCCGCCAGCCCGTCGGCGATCTCGCTGCCCTGCCCGCCGTCGAAGACGCGCAGCTCGCCGTCGGCGGTCAGCCGCCAGCGACCCGCTTCGTGGTGCGCGGTGAGCCGGCCGGCGTGGTGGGCCTCGGTGACGAAGGCGCTCCAGATGCTGTCGGCAGCGAAGGTGGGGTGCAGGCGCAGCCACGACGCTTCGAGGCGGGTCTCGGCCGAGAGGCGATGGGCGGCGCCGAGCCTCAGCTCCGACGGTCGCAGGTAGATCAGGTCGACGATGAGACCGGCGGTGGCATCGAGGCTGTCGAGCGCGCGTACGACCGCCGCCGCGCCGATCTCGTCGCGCAGGGTGCCCCCGTCGTCGAGCGTGCGCCGCCAGGCGAGATCGATGGCGTGCGGCCCGAGGTCGCGGGTGCGCGCGCCGACGCCGATGACGCCGCCGGGCGAGTCGCGCAGCAGGGTGTCGTCGGTCTCGTAGAGGTCGGGGCCGAAGCGGCTCCAGGTGCGCCGCACTTCGAGGCCGCCGAGCATCCGCAAGGTGACGTGCGGCATGAGCCACAGCTCGGCGACGGCCCCATCGAGCGCCGCGAACCCGATGGCGTCGAGCACCCGCTGGCGGCCGATGCGGGCGTCGAGCACGCCGAACGCGTCGTCGACGCGCAGCTCGGCGGTGTACAGATCGAGCCGCACCCGGCGGCCGTCGGGCACCGCGTCGACCACCTCCGACGGCGGGCCGAGATCCGAGCCGACCTCGAGGTCGAGCACCATGTCGAAGCGTGGGCCGCCGCGGGGCTCGTCGCCTTGACCCAGCCGCCACGCGTCGAGCCGCAGCCGCTGACGGACGTCGGTGCGGTCGACCTGGACCGTGCGGGTGCCCCGCCAGCGATCGAGCAGCAACAGCGTCTCGCTGTAGACCCGATAGCCCGGCGGCCCGGGCTCGGCGGCGCTCGCCGGGCAGAGCAGCACCGGGCAGAGCATGAGCGAGCACATCACCCCGCACAGAATCAGCGGGCGCAGCATCAGCCGGCGCAGCATCAGCGCCGCCGGCAGCGGGGACCGGGCGCAGCGATCGCAGGCGGGGGGGACGGCCATCGGCGCGATGGTACAGCGCGCCGGGCGATGGCGACACCATCTCGCCGCGGGCCCCGGCTCGATCGGCGTCTCGCTCGCCGCCGACTGCGCAACGAGTGAAGGACCACGCAAATTTTGCAGACCATTCGCCCTCGGGTCGCCGTCGACGGCCGCGCGACGCCGTCGAATTGGCGCTGGTCCGATCTTTGCGTCAGCGTGGCCGAGATGGGGAGCAGACCGGCCGCCCCGCGGCCGGGGGAGACGGTGCCCGCATGCAATCGACCCGCCGACGATCGGCCAACCGGGGGTTCACCCTCTCGGAGCTGCTGCTGGTCATGACCATCGCCCTGCTGATCACGCTGCTGGCCTACCCGGCGCTGACCACCTTCCAGGGCGCCAACAAGGACGCCAGCGCCGCGACCCGGCTGGTGCGGACCTACAACCGCACCGTCGATCAGGCCAAGCGGCGCAATCGGGCCTACGTGGTCGAGCTGTCGCTCTTCCTCGCCGACGAGCCCGGCGGGCGTATGGACATCTCCGAGAGCCGCTCGACGAGCTGCGTCGAGACCGCCCAGCGCATCGGAGACGACGGGGAGATCGAGCTGATCGACGCCCAGCCCTTCGGCGGCACGATCATCGAGGACTACTTCGGCCCGCGCGAAGAGACCGCCGGCCTGCGGGGTTGGACCACCGACGGCGACGACATCCAGCGCGAGCGGCTGCGCCTGTGCATCGGCCCCGACGGCTCGACGTGGCGCATCCTCGGCAACGGCATCGAGACGTTCGGCGACACCCTGGAGGTGCGGGTGCAGCGCTTCCAGATCGATCGCGGCGGCTGGGCGCCCGTGGGCGTCGCCCGCCGGGTCGAGCTGAGCTGGGGCGGCGGCGCCCGGATGAGGGTGAACTGATGCGACAGGGTGCACGACGCGAACCCCGCCGCGAGCGGGGCTTCACCATCATCGAGATCTTGATCGCGGTGACCATCACCGCCTTCGGCTTCGCGGCGATCTTCTCGCTGCAGATCGGCAGCATGCAGGGCAACATCGCCGCCCGCGAGACCGCCGCGGCGGTCAACCTGGCCGAGACCTACGCCGAGTGGCTGCGGCTCAACGCCTTCGCCTGGAACGGCCTGCAGCCGCCGGCGGCGGGCGACGTGGCCGGTCCGCTGGGGCAGTGGCGTTCGCTGACGCCCGACGGGCCGGTCGACCACAACAACCAGCCCGACCAGCCGCTGTCGCGCTTCTGCGTGCACTATCGCCTCGACGCCTTGCCCAACGGCGGCTTCCAGGGCGGGCTCAACGGGCGGGTGCGGGTGGTCTGGTCGCGGGCGTCGCTCGATCCGCGCGAGCTCGACGACGTGTGTCCCAACGGCGCGGCCCAGGGTCTGGTCATCGACCTGGCGCGCTACTACTCGATCTCGGTGCCGGTGGCGCTGCGGGCCAACGCGGGAGGTGGCGCGTGAGGCGCGCGAGGCAGCGGGGCTTCACCCTCGTCGAGCTGCTCATCGCCGGGCTGATGTCGGCCCTGGTGCTGCTGGCGGTCTACTTCGTCTTCATCGCGAATACGACGCAGTACTACCGCCAGGAGCAGATCGTGCAGATGCAGGAGAGCATGCGCTTCGCGGTCGAGCTGCTCAAGACCGACCTGCGCAACGCCGGCCGGCTCGGCATCGTGCGCGGCGACGGCGACGGCCGCGACCCGCGGCTGTGCACCGATCGCCCGGGCGTGCGCGCGGTGCAGCTCTTCGAGAACGAGCCCGACTCGCCGGCGGTGCTGACGCGGTTCGGCAACGGCCTGCGCCCCGACCGGGTGCAGCTCATCGTCGACGCGGGCGGCGCGGTCATGCTGCGCACCCGGCAGGTCTCGCCCGATCAGGTCGTGCTGGCCCCGGCCCTCGAACAGCCCACCGCCGAGGCCCGGGCCATCGCCGGCTCCGAAGAGCGGTTCGAGGCGCAGTTCCGGCCGGGCACCTATCTCTCGATCAGCGCGCCGGGCAACGCCTTCGACATGGTGCCGATCACCAACGTGGCCTTCGCCGAGGCGGGCTCGACGATCACGCTGTCGCAGAACGTCTGCCTCGACAACCGCATCCGCACCTGCGGACAGAGCTGCCTGGTGGGCGCGGCTCAGCTCGTCGAATACGCCGTCGAGGCGCACCCCGACGAGGCCGAGCGCACCGACCTGCTGCGGCGGGTCATCGACGCGCGCAACGGCCGCACGGCGCTCGACGGTCTGACCCTGACGGTGGCCGAGTACGTCGTGAACCTGCAGGTCTGGGGCCTCGACCGGGTCGCCTCGGCGACGACCATGGGCGCCGAGCGCGAGCTCGACCCGGCCCGGGAGGACGCCGCCGGCGCGGCGACGCTGGCGCAGATCCAGACCGTGCGCAGCCTGGGCGTGCTGCTCGCCGCCCGCACCCCGCGGGAAGACGCGGAGTACGTCGTCGCCCCGGATCGGGCGGTCGCGCCGCCGGACCGCCGCGCCGCCGATCGGGCCTGGTTCGAGGTGGACGATACCCCGGGCACCGGCCTGGCCCGGGTCGCGACGCTCAAGGCACAGGTCGAGGCGACCAATCTCTATCGGGGGGAACTCGATGCTGTCGACTGAGACCCGACGGGCAGGCGCCCGCCCGCGCGGCCGCCGCGGCGAGCGTGGCAGCGCGCTGGTCCTGGCGATCCTGATCCTGTTCGCCATGCTCGGACTGGGCCTGCTGGCGATGCGCACGACGACCCAGAACATCGCCGGATCGGGCAACATGCGGCTGCAGAAGCAGGCGCGGTACGTCTCCGAGAGCGGCCTCTACGCGGTGCTCGCGCTGTTCAAGGCCGATACCCGCGGCCTGGCCAGCGAGCTGATGCGCGAGTGGCAGACGGCGAGCATCGACGGGCCGGCGGCGGTGCTCGTCGACGACCGCGGCGGGGCCCGGGTCGTGCGGCTCGGTCTCGACGGCCGGCCCAACGGCGCGCCGCTCTTCGAGGCCCCCGCGCCGGTGCCGGTGGCCGCTTTCCTGGCGAGCGGGCCCAATCCGCTGGGGCGCTATGGCGACACCTCGGGGCTGGTGAGCAGCTTCGAGGTGCAGGTGGAGGGCTTCGGCTTGTGGGGCGCCCCGGCGGGCAACGGGCTCAGCGGGAACGGCAACGCCAACGACGACACCTGCATGATGCACCTCACGTCGCGGGGCTACATCGCCGACGTGCCGGTGGGCGACGAGGCGTTCCTCGCCGCCCGGGACGACGACCGCTTCGCCGAGCATACGCTCAAGGCGGGCATGGTCCTGCCGGTGCTCGACGGCGCGCTGTGTCAGGCTCTGTGATGCGGGGGAGGGACGAGATGAAGAATACGCTGCGCGCCGCCGCGCTCGTCGCGGCCGCCGGGCTGATGCCGACGCTGGCCTCGGCCCAGGACGACGATCGCACCCTCAAGCCGGAGATGATGCTGGTCATCGACGGATCGGCCTCGATGCAGGGACCGGCGCTCGAAGAGGGCGACGCCTGCATCGATCGACCCGGCGCCGAGCTGCCGGCGCCCGATCCGGCCGGCAACCAGATGATGATGAGCCGGATGAACCTCATCAAGACGGTGCTCGGCGGGGCCCCCGAGCCCGATACGCAGTACGCCTGCATCGCCGAGCCGGCGCCGATCGACGCCCGCTACGACAAGCCGGGTCTGGGGCCCGACCGGGTCGCGGTCAACAACCGCTCGATGTGCTGCATTCTGCGCGCCGGCCCGGTCTGCACCACCTGGCGCCCGTGCGCCGACGACAGCCCGGCGTTCGACGACGATCTGGCCGATCCGGCGCGGCACATCCGCCGCGACGGGCTCATCACCGCCAACGAGACCCGCATCAAGTTCGGCATGATGACCACCGACGGCGACCCGCGGGTCGCGGCGTCGTACGGCACCGAGCACGTACAGCTGCAGGTCGAGGCCGACATCGCCGCCCAGGACAGCGTCATCGGCGCGGGCATCAACCGGCCCAACCTGGGCGTGCGGCCGCCGACGGTCGGCGCCGCCGAGCCGGTGCCCGGGGCCTTGATCTCGGGCCATCGCGGCGTGCTCAACGACGGCAACCGCCGGGCCGATGTGGCCGTGGGCGAAGACCCGGACACGGTGCGCCGGCACAACGCCTTCGTCGCCGACCAGCTGCGGGCCTTCGTGCCCGAGGGGCCGACGCCGCTCGCGCCGATGCTCGCCGACATGGTGACCTATTACGACCGGCTGCAGAACGGCGTCGAGGGCGAGGTCGACGCCGCGTTCCTCTGCCGGCGACGGGTCGCGGTCATCTTCACCGACGGCGGCAGCACCGAGTTCTACCGCGATCGAACCGCCGATCCGGCCACCGACCCCTGTGACGACGACTGCCGCCGGGAGGGCTTCCCCTATCAGCCGCCCGAGGTCTACGTCGCCGCGCTCGCGCAGCGGGGCGTCGAGCTGTACGTCATCGGCTTCGAGCCGGGCAACGCCGACGAGCCGCGCACCGCGGCCCTGGGGCAGGCGGTGGCCCTCGGCGATCCGGACAATGAGCAGGACGACCGCGAGGTGGAGGACGTCTACTTCGCCGTCGATGGCGCCGAGGCCATGCGCCAGGCGCTCAACCGCATCGCCAGCGCGGCGTTGTCGGGCCGGCGGACCCGCACCCGGCCGCTGATCGTGACCCCGGGCCAGGGCGACATCGACATCAATAACGACCTGCGCGACATCCGCCAGATCAGGCTGCTGACGTACAGCGAGATCCCGGCCGACGATGACGACGGGGACGGCGGCCGCTACGGCCGGATCCAGGCGCTGCACTACGAGTGCGCCGACGGCCAGAACGTCGAGGATGGGCGGCGGGTGCCGCTCGGGCTCGCCGACAATGGCGTCGTGGAGTTCACCGATGCGCTCGCCGAGCAGGAGGGGCGCAATGCCCTGGCCGGCAACCCCGGCGGAGGCAACGCGATCAACGTACTCGGCGGCGAGGACGCCCTGTTCGACGAGAACGGCGACGTCAACGGCGGCGGCGGGCTCGACGAAGACCAGCTGCGCGAGCTGGTGGACGTGCCGCCCGCCGACGGCTTGCCGGTGGGCCAGGATCCGCTGGCCGACGTGGCCGACGTGCTCGACGGCTTCTTCGGCGGCGGCGGCATCGTGCAGGACGAGAACGGCAACGAAGAGCGCGGACAGCGGCAGCTCGGCGAGATCTACGACGGCGACCTCATCGCGGTGCCGCCGCCCCGGCTGACCACCGAGAACCCGGCGTTCCAGGCCTACGCCCGCGCGCGGCGCACCCGGCCGACGCTCATCGCCGCCGGCGCCCGGGACGGGCAGATCCACTTCTTCCGGCTGGCCGATGCCATCGAGGTCTTCACCTTCATCCCGCGCCTGAGCTGGCGCAACCTGCGCGACGGCGCCGACAACCCCGGTCTGGGCGCGCTCAACGCGGACGGGCCGCTGGTCTACGGCGACGTCGCCCGCTGCCGCAGCCTCGGCGACGGCGACGGGGACTGCCCGGCGGAAGACGGCGCGCTCGACTTCCGCTCGATGGTCGTCGGCGGCCTCGGCGGTGGCGGGCCGAACCTCTTCGGCATCGACCTCACCAACGCCACCGACGCGATCGCGGCCGAAGACCCCAACGGGCGCGTCGACGGCAACGCGGTGCGGGCGTGGGATGTGGTCAACGAGCCCGGGCTGGCGCTGCTGCGCCTCTTCGAGGACACCACCCGCCAGGAGGACCAGCTGGGTCTGACGGTCTCGCGGCCGCTGCTGACCCACGTGCGGGTCGACGATCAGGTGCGGGCGGTGGTGGTCGTGGGCTGCGGCGACGATCGCAACTCGGCGCGAGCGCTGACGGCCAATCCGCTCGGCGAGGGGCGCTGCGTGCTCGTGCTCGATGCCGTCACCGGCGAGACCGTGCGCCGCTTCCGCCAGGCCGACGGGGTCGCCGCCGGCTCGACGATGTCGGCCCCGATGAGCGGCACGCCCATCGGCTTCCCCGCGGGCGGCATCCAGGCCGCCGACCGGGTCTACATCGGCGATCGGATCGGCCGCCTCTGGCGAATGGACCTGCGCTCGCCGCGCCCCAACGACTGGTCGATGCGGGTGATCTGGCCGCCCGAGGAGGACGCCGACGCGGAGAATTACGTGCCCGGGCGGCCGCTCGTCGACCGGCCGAGCATCTCGCTGCGGGAAGACGGCCGCATCGTCGTCGTCTTCGGCACGGGAGCAGACCCGCGCCCGGCCGGCGAGAACGGCCAGGTCGGCTTCCCGCGGGCCCATGTGATCAGCTTCACCGAGCAGGTCGTGCTCGGCGGCGACGACGTCGCCCTGCAGACCGAGACCAACTGGGTGCTGCCGCTGCGCGAGGACGAATACCTGAGCGGGCCGCCGATCACCCACAACGGCATCGTCTATTTCACGACCATCGAAGAGGTGGCCGACGGGGCGTGCGGCAACCGCATCGGCCGGCTCTACGGCATCCACTACACCCGCACCGAAGACGAGCGCTACGTCACCCGGGACGGGCGTACCCTGAACGTGGTGCCCGGCCTGCCGACCTTCATCACCGAAGGCGGGCAGCGCATCGACGACGCCATCGCCCTGCAGATGCCGCCCGGACGGACGGCGTACGGGCTCTCGGTGGCCACCGCGCCGGCCTGCGGCGACGGCGACTCCTCGACGACCCAGCTCATCATCAACCTCGCCGACGAGTCCCAGGGCGGCGGAGGCGACGTCGATCCGGGCGGTCTGCGGGCCGAGCGCAAGCTGGGTCAGCTCGTCGACGACCCGCTCGATCAGAGCGTATTCGACTCCGACGGCCTCGACCTCGCCCTCGACCTCAACGGCCGCGACGCCGCCGGCAACCCGCTCGGCCGAGGCTTCAACCGGCCGACCCTCTTCCCCCGCGAAGCGATCTACTGGGGCACGACCTTCGGGCGCTGACCCGCCCGACGCCGGCGCACGGAATGCGTCGGCGTCCGTTGCGGTTGCCCCGGGACCGTTCCGGTGGTAGAGCCACGGCCATGCGAAGTCCCCTGCCCCGCCCGATCCTGCTCCTGTTGCTCGCCGGCGCCGCGCTGCTGACCGCGCCGCTCGTCGGCTGCACCAAGCAGCCCACCGATCGCTCGTACCAGGGCACCGCCCGCTTCCGCTACGAGCAGGGCATGGAGGCCTTCGAGGGCGGCAACTACCTCGAAGCGGTCCAGCAGTTCACCGTGGTCAAGAACCGCTTCGCCTACAGCCAGTACGCCGCGCTGTCGGAGCTGCGCATCGCCGACAGCTACTACGAGCAGGCCAAGTACATCGAGAGCATCGACGCCTACCGCACCTTCGTGCAGCGGCGCCCGAACCACGGCGAGGTGCCCTACGCGCTCTTCCGGGTGGCCGAGTCGTACTTCCAGCAGCGCCCCAGCGACTTCTTCCTGTTCCCGCCGCCGCACGAGAAGGATCTGGGCACCACCAAGGACGCCCTGCGGGCCTATCAGGCCTACCTCGGGCGGTTCCCCAGCGACGAACGGGTCGAGAAGGCCCGGGAGAAGGTGCTCGATTGCCGGCGGACGCTGGCGGATTACGAGCTGTTCGTCGCGCGCTTCTACCTGCAGCAGGAGCGCCCCGTCTCGGCCCGCGGCCGCCTCGAAGTGATCTTCAGCGACTTCGAAGACGTGACCGATCGCTGGACCGACGGCACCCGGTTGCTCATCGACGTCTACCGCGACCTGGACGAAGAGCCCAAGGCCCGCCAGGTGGCGATCGCGCTGATCGAGAAGCAGCCGGCCAGCGCCGAGGCCGACGAGGCCCGCGGGCTCTTCCCCAACCTCTGAGCCGGCCGGCAGCCCGCCTTCAGCGCGGCTGCGCCGTTCCGCCGTCCGCGGCGGGCGACCCGACCCCCAGATCGGCCATGGTCAGGGCCTCGAGGCGAGCGCTGTCGATCCACATCGGCCGCCCGTCGAGCCGCCGGGTCAACCACGCGTCCACCACCCGCGGCCGCTGACGGGCCTTCCACTGCGCCGTGAAGCGGTCGCGCGCCGCCGGCCACGCGCCCGGCTCGGGCGCCGTCCGCTCGACGAGGCGGCCAACGACATAATGCTGCCGCACGGTCAGCACGCCGGTGACCGGCGACGCGGGCGTCAACGCGAACAACGCGTCGAAGAGCTCGGGGGCCAGACCGACCACCGGCACCACCTTCGCACCGACCGCGGCGAACGGCTCGGTGGTCGCGCGGCGCAGTCGGGCCGATTCGACCAACGCCTTCAGCGCCGGCCCGTCGGGGTTCTGCTGCAAGAGCTGACGGACCCGACCCGCGGTCCGACGGGCGTCGGGCAGCGCGTCGTCGCTGCGCAGCAACTCCGCGGCGATCTCCCGCTGCACCCGGGGGTCGTCGAGGCGGCGCTCCACGGCCGGCGCCCGACCCTCGACCCGATAGAAATGCCAGCCCTCGGGCGCCGCCTCGACCGCCGACAACGGCCCGGGCCCGGCCTTCAAGCTCGCCGGATCGACCTCGAACGCCGCCGGCAGCTGGGCCCGCCCGACGGTCATGCGTCCACCGCGACGCGCTTCACGGGGCGGGGCCTCGCGGCGGATGAGCGCCTCGAGACCGGCCGGCCCCGCCGCCACCGCAGCGGCCCGCAGCGCCTCGGCCCGCGCCCGCGCCGCGGCGCGGGTCTCGTCGTCGGCGTCGGGCGCGACCGGCACGAGCAGGCGCCGTACGAAGGCCCGCTCGGCCACCCGATACAAGCGCTGATTCTCTTGGAAGAACGCCGAGATGGCCGGCTGCCGCTCGGCGATGGCCCGATCGATCTCGGCCGATGTCGGCACCCGGGGCACCCGCACCAGATCGACCGTGATGCGCGTATTCGTCGCCCGCCAGGCCGCCTCGACGGTCGCCTCGTCGACCTCGGCCAGCAGCGCGTCGGCCAGCAGCTCGGCCTCGAGAACATCCAGCCCCACCCGCCTGATACGCTCGGCCGGCGCGCCGAAGCGCGCTTCGAGGGCCGGATCGACCGCGCCGAGGGCCGCGGCCGACGCCATGACCTCGGGGCTCGGCGGCAGTTCGAGCCGATGGCCCGCCGCGGCGAGCCGCATCATCTCCTCGAATCGCTCCGCCTGTGGCGCCAGCCCGCGCCGGGCCGCCTCCCGCCGGATCACCCGGGTCTCGAGGGCCTGCGTCATCACCCGCCGTCGCAACCCGACATCCTTCAGCGCCTCGAGCGGCGCCGGCTCACCGCGGCGCCACTGCTGCAGGATACGGGCCTCGTCCACCGCCTCGCGGAATCCGGCGACGTCGAGAATCACCGGACCGGCCCGGCCCAACGTATTCGGATCCCGGGCGACCGGCCCGGTGCGGGCGTCGCGGAGTCGGGCGTCACGGGCCCGCGCGTCGGCCCGGTCGGCGGCCGCCGATGCCCCGGGCGCGTCGTCTGCCGACGGGGTGCAACCGACCCCGGCCGAGACACAGAAAAACAGGGCCAACCCCCTGAACATACGAAAGAAACCGCCTATCGAAGAGAAGTAGTTGTCGGCGTGCATGCGCTGTGCTATCAAGCCGGACCGTTTCGACGTGTAAACCCAGAACCGAGGCCGTAATTCATGTCCAGCCCTCTGCATACCGTCAAGAAAGACTTCGGGAGCAAGGAAGGCCTGGTCGACCAGCTCATGCCGCTGCTCGACCGAGGCGCCGACGAGTCCGAAGAAGAGTTCAAGGATCGCCTGCTGCGGGTCAGCAACCGCAAGCTGCTGCGGCTGTGGGCCCGCGAACAGGACGTGCGCGCCCGCTTCGGCAGCCGCGAGGCGCTCGTCGACCAGATCGTCGAGATGAGCGGCGGCGACGCCGACAACCGGCGGGTCCTGCTCGAGAAGGGCACCGGCCAGCTGCTCTCGATCCACTGGGGTCACAGTCGGGCCGCCCGACGCTGAGCATCGCGCGGCAGGTGGCTACGACCGTAGCCACCTGCCAAGCTCCTGATATCTAAGCTGCTTCCGACCACCCCACGGTCGACAGCAGCCGGTACTGGAGTATAGCTGCTCCACATACAGTGTTTCGAACGTGCGACAAATGGGTCGCATCCCTCGAAAACTCCTGTTGAGCGGCTCCCTGGCCTCTCTGGCCGCCCTCCGAGCACACCATTCCTCACATCCAACCGTCGTTCCGGCCGTCCGGCTCGAAGTTTGCTTATAGGGCCGCCAACTCACCACTCGGGTCCTTTTCCACGGGTCCCCCAGGTCTGCTAGCGAGGTGCGTGTGGCCACAGCGTTCAATGTCGGAGACATGGCGGTCTATCCCGTCCAGGGTGTGACCGAGATCCTCGGGATCGAGACGCTGGAGATCGCCGGCGTGACCAGCCGGTTCTATGTGCTGCGCCGCCTGGACTCGGAGGACACCATCCGGGTGCCGGTCTCCAACGTCGATCAGGTGGGTCTGCGCAACCTCGTCGACAAGGAGGAGATCGAGGAAGTCCTCGGCGTCCTCCGGGCCGATACGATCAACATCGAAGAGCCCAACTGGAACCGGCGCTATCGGCGCTACGTCGAGAAGATCCAGAGCGGCAGCCTCAAGGACGTCGCCATCGTGCTGCGCGACCTGCACCTGACGCGGGTCGACAAGCAGCTCTCCTACGGCGAGCGGCGGGTATACGAGATGGCCATGCAGCTTCTCGTACAGGAGCTCTCGGTCGCCCAGGACCTCGAACTCGACGAGGTCCGGGCCCAGATCGAACAGCTGCTGGGCTGAACCATCGGGCGCGCGCTGCGACAGGGCCCGTATGGTCGACCGCGCGCCCGCACCGCCGTTCAGCCGTACACCGTACACGGACCGCCCCCGACAGGTCTGCGGCCGCTCGGCGTGAGCCGGGCGTCGCGAGCTTGACACCAGCCGGATCCGAGGTGTAGATGAAATCGCCTTCAGAAGCGGGGAGAAGTCTGTCATGACGCCGTTTCGCCGCGTTGATCTCAGGTCGGCGCTCGCCGCGCTCTGCGCCATCGGTGCGGTCGGCTGCGGTCCGGTGACCACGACCCAGCGGGTGGCCGACGCCACCATCGCGGTCGAGGCCGCCCGGGGCATCGACGCCGAACGCTACGCGACGTATGAGTACGTCATGGCGGTCGAGTACCTGCGCAAGGCCCGCGAAGAAGAGGGCTACTCCGACTATCAGGACGCCATCGACCTGGCGATCAAGGCCCGGGAGATGGCCGACAAGGCCAAGGCGCGCACCCGCGAGGCGCGCGCCAAGAGCGCCGACGCGGCCCGCGAGGCGGCACCGGTGACCACCGGAGGCGGCCAGTGAAGTTCGAATCACGGCGGCTGCCGCTCATCGCCCTCGTCCTGCTGTGTTGTACCGCTATACTCGCCCTCTCGGGCTGTGTCGGCGGCGCCGCGTTGCGGGGCAAGGCGACGACCATGTCCGAGTCCCTCGACGCCGTGCAGAAGCCAGCCTACAAGTGCGAACCCCGCGCGCTGGCCATCGCCCGCTCGCACCTCGAGTTCGCCAAGGTCGAGCTCGATCAGGGCAGCTACTTCCGCGCCGCCGAGCACATGGAGCTCGCCGAGCGCGCCGCCAAGAAGGCCGAGTCCGCCGGCCCGCGGCCCGAGTGCCAGGAGAACCTCGACCGCGACGGCGACGGCATCCTCGACCAGAACGATCAGTGCCCCGACTCGCCGGAAGATATCGACGGCTACGAGGACGAGGACGGCTGCCCCGAGGACCAGGACACCGACGGCGACGGCCTGACCGACAGCGTCGACAAGTGCCCCACCGAGCCGGAGGACTTCGACGGCATCGACGACGAGGACGGCTGCCCCGACCTGACCCGCGACCGGGACGGCGACGGCATCCCCGACGAGGTCGATCAGTGCCCCGACAACCCGGAGGACAAGGACAGCTTCCAGGACGAGGACGGCTGCCCCGACCCGGACAACGACGGCGACCAGGTGCTCGACGCGCAGGATAAGTGTCCTCTGCAGCCCGAAGATCGCGACGGCTTCGAGGACGTCGACGGCTGCCCCGATCCGGACAACGATCAGGACCGCATCGCCGACGCTGTCGACCAGTGCCCCAACCAGCCGGAGGACTACGACGGCGACGCGGACGAGGACGGCTGCCCCGACCTCTACAAGACCATCGTCATCACCGACAAGCGCATCGAGCTGAAGCAGAAGGTCTACTTCGCCACGGCCAGCGATCGCATCCTCGAACGCTCGTTCGAACTGCTCAACGAGGTGGCGATGGCCCTGCGGGACAACCCGACGATCACCGTGCGTATCGAAGGCCACACCGACAGCCGCGGCAGCGACAGCTACAACCTCAAGCTGTCCCAGCGGCGGGCGTCCTCGGTGCGGCGCTACATGATGGCCCAGGGCATCGACGGCGACCGCATGGAGTCGGAGGGCTACGGTGAGCAGCGGCCCATCGAAGACAACCGGACCTCCGAGGGCCGCGCCGCCAACCGCCGGGTCGAGTTCCACATCACCGGTCGATAGGCAGCCATGACCCGCATCCTGCTCTCTGCCCTCGCGCTGATCACCTTCACGCTGCCCGCCGCACCGGCGGATGCCCAGCGCGGCGCGCGCGACGCCGAAGTGCGCATCGAGCGGCTGCTGCGCGACGCGCGCGAAGCCTACGACAACCTCGAGCTCGACTCTGCGGAGAGCGCCCTCGATCGGGCCATTCGTATGGGCGAAGACGCCCGGGTGCAGAGCCCGACGCTGGCCGAGGCCTATATCCAGCGCGGCATCCTCTACCACGTGCGGGACAAGGACGCCGATCGGGCGGTCCGCGACTTCACGCGGGCGCTGCAGATCGACGATCGCGCGCAGCTCGATCCGCTGGTGAGCACCCCCAGCCTGGAACGCCTGTTCGAAGATGCGCGCGCCGAGGCCCGGCGACGCCCGCCGCCCCGGCGGCGCGCCGATCCGCCGCCTCGGGATGACCCGCCGCCCCGCGGCTACGACGATCGTCGCGCGGACGACCGCCGCGCCGATCCGCCCGCCGCCAGCGGCCAGGACATCTATCACCAGCCGCCGGCCAAGGCGAAGGCGGGCGAGTCCCTGGTGCTCAACGCCGACATCGACGACCGCATCAATCGGGTGGTCTACCGGGTCTACCTGTTCTTCGAGACCGCCCGCTCGCAAGAGATGCAGAAGGTCGAGATGGAGCCCAAGGGCAACCGCAGCTTCTCGGCCCGCATCCCCCGCCGCTACATGGTCGGCAGCACCCTGCGCTACTACATCGTCGCCGAAGACCGCCAGGGACGACCGGTGGGCGTGCGCGGCACCGCTCAGCGCCCCATCCTGCTGCCCATCGAGGGCGATCTGCTCGGCGGCGCGGACGAGCTGGCGTCGGGTTCGAGCCTCGGCGGTGGCGGCGGCGGCGGCGGCGGGCACAAGTACCTGTCGCTGGGCGTCTCGCTGGGTACCGGCGGCGGCTTCGTCACGCGTAATGCGGAGCTGCAGAATCAGGTCGGTTTCGGTGTGAGCCCGGGCTTCGCGCCGGCGCCGTTCCACAGCATGGTCGAGCTCGATGTGTGGGCCACGGACTGGTTCGGCATCGGGGCCTATGGGCGCATTCAGATCGTGGAGTTCGCCTGGCTGGTCGGCGGCCGCCTCAAGCTCTCGGTCTTCGAGAGCGGCGCCAATCAGATCATCGTGCGCGCCGGCGGCGGGTACGGCCAGGTGCGTCACCTGGTCACCCTGCCCGGCGATCTGCTCGATACGACCCTCGAGGGGCCGTACCACTGGACCATCGGCGCCAGCTGGCGCTACGCGTTCAACGATATGCTCGGCTTGGTGATCAGCCCGGACTTCCTGCACCTCATCGGCGATTCACCGAGCTACCACTTCGACCTCAACGTCGGCGTCACGCTCGACTTCTGAGTCGCGACGGGCCCCGGGCCTGCCCCCCTGCCCCAACCTATACTGACGCGACCTTCTCGCCCCGGCCCGTTCAGGTCGCCGAGGCCCCGAAAGCGTCGCTGTCGATCAACATGCGCTCGAGGCAGAGCCCATGAGGCGGCGCGGTCCGCCCGGCAACGCTGCGGCTGCGAGCGGCGAGCATCTCGGGCACGGCGTCGACCGGGAAGCGATCCCGACCGATGTCGATCAGCGTGCCGGCGATGTTGCGCACCATGTGCTTGAGGAAGCCGGTGCCTTCGACACGAAGCTCGAGCACCCCGCCGGGGCTCTCGTCGACCTGCATGCGTCGGATCTCACGTATCGCGTGTCGATGACCGCCGTCGCTGGCCGCAAAGCTGGTGAAGTCGTGCTCGCCGATGAAGCCGAGCGCGGCCTGCTCGATGCGCGCCCGGTCGAAGGGCTGCACGACCCGCCACGCATAGCGGTCGAGCAGCGGACGGGGCATGCGCCCGTGGTAGAACCGGTAGCGGTATACCTTGCCGCGATTGGCGAAGCGGGGGTTGAAGTCGAGCGGCACCTCGCGCGCATCGCGGATGGCGATGGCCGGCGCGAGGCGGCGGTTGACGCCCTTGCAGAGCCCACCGGGTCGGATCGGATGCGTCAGGGAGACCGCGGCGAGCTGATCGAGGGCGTGCACGCCCGCGTCGGTCCGGCTCGCGCCGCGGACGACGACGGGCTCACCGATGATACCGGCGATCGCCTCTTCGAGACGCAGTTGCACTGTAGGAAGCCCGCTCGGCTGGGCCTGCCAGCCGTGCAGATCGGTGCCGTCGTATTCGACGCGAAATGCGATCCGCCGAAGCGGCCGGTTCACAGCTCGAGGGCCAGGCCGAAGACGAAGGCGTCATCGCCGAGTCGGAACGAGCTGGCGCTGCCGAACTCGTCGATCTGGCTGTAGCGATACTCGGCGATGAGGAAGCTGTTGTAGACGCCAGCGTTGCGCTCGAACGCGATCGCCATGTCGGGGGCGAAGAAGTCGAGCAGCAGGTGCACGCCGACGGCCGCGTGCCAGCCGTAGGTCGAGCCCTGGGCGTCGTTGCCCGGCGAGAAGTAGGCCACCTCGCCTGTGCCGTCGAGGACGCGCCAGAGGTAGTAGTCGACGCCGACGCGCGCGACCGGCGCCAGCGGGAAGTACCGCTCGGCGAAGACGTCGAAGCGGTAGCTGAGCTGGGCGCTGATCGGCAGGATCTGAAAGGACGTGGTATCCGCCCCCTGCGTGCCCCCGGCGAGGATCGCGTTGCCCTGGACGCTCCAGAACCCGATCGACAAGCCGGCGGTGAGCGCGCCCGCGTCGCGCACAAGGTGGCCTTCCCAGCCGATCTCGAACATCAGCGACGTCTCGCCGCCGAAGACCTGCTCGTAGGGCCCGGGGCTGGTGGCGAACTGGTCGTCGATCGACGGCTGATAGTCAGCGAACGTGATCTGCAGCGCCGACGAACGCTCGTCTTCGGCCGAAAAGGCCGGCGCAGCGCTCAGAACGAGCAGAGCGGTCGCGCCGATCAGGCGCACAGCACGAGGCGAGAAGGAACGCATTACGAGCGCCTCCGGCGAATCACGGGGAGCAGGCCGAGTGCGAGCCAGGCCAGACCAGCGGGGGCGCGTTCGTCGGCCGCGTTGCAGCCGCCGGTCTCCCCTGTCTGCCCGCCGAGGCTGGCGGTGTATTGTTCGGCGAAGTCGAGCTGAGCCTCTGGTACGCCCGTGGTCGAGGGCGAGTTGGGCCCACGGTTGCCGGCCACGTCGAAGGCGGCGTAGACCACCTCGTAGTTGACGCCGTCTTCGAGACCGGTGAAGCGGTACAACGCCGGCGCGCCCGAGCTGACTTCGCGGCACTGGGTGAAGCCTTCCCGCAGCACGTCGATCTGCGCGGCGCCCTCGGGCACGTCGCTCTGCTCGCCCACGCGCCGGACGCAGACTTCGTAGGTGACATCGGGCTCGACGATCCCGTTGCCGCTGACGAAGAGACCGTTCTCGACGCCTTGAACCCGCGGCATGTCGGACGGCGCGTCCGGACGGTCGCGGTCGATGGTGATCGCCACCAGGTTGTCGGACGGCAAGGACTGCGCGCTGAGGTCGCCGGCGGCGGGGTAGTAGATCTCGCCGACGAACTTGAGCTCGTCGGGCGCGCCCTCGCCACACAAGACGGCCGCGTCGGAGGACATGATATCGGCGATGTTGCTCGTCGTCGCGTACTCGTTGCCCGCCAGGGTGGTCGTCTCGTAGACGCAACCGCAGGGTTGGCCGGCGCTGTCCTGGATGTGCGAGGGGCACTCGGCGACGCCGTTCTCGCGGTAGCAGGCCGCCTCGCCGGTGAAGTAGTAGAGCCGGTAGGTGGGCACCCGCTCGTCGTCATTCGTATCGAAGGTGACCGCGCCGCGCAGGGTGAAGTCGGTCTCGATCTGCGTCGAGCAGCTGTCGATGCCGATCGGGCCGGGGTCATCGCCAGAGACGGTCACCGAGTCATCGGCGAAGGCCGGAGCGGCCGATGCCAACAGGGCGGCGAGCAGGGCTACACGGGCGGGGCGGGTCATCGCTCTCTCTCCGTCTCGATTCGGCGCGGTCGACTCGGGGGTCGCCCGAGATCTCGGTCGGCGTCCAACTGTGCGGGCCCTCGCAGGCGACGCATCGGTCCAGACGCCGCGAGCGCGCGTCTCACTCTCTGCATACACGATTCGTACCAGCCTGGGCCGGCGCGAATCCAGGGCCCGCGCTCACCGCCGGCGACGTCCCTGCCAGCGTAGCGCTGTCAGGTTGGCACCGCCGACGACCGCCGACGACAAAATGGCACGTCAAGCGAGCGCGCCGGCCGCGTGCAACGCCTCGGCGATCTGCACCGAGTTCGTCGCTGCCCCTTTGCGCAGGTTGTCGGCGACCACCCACAGTACGAGGCCATGCTCGACCGACGGGTCGCGACGCACCCGGCCGACGTAGACCGGATCCTGCCCCACGCAGTCGGCTGCGGTCGGATAGCTGCTCGAATCACGCTGCACGATCAAGCCGGGGGCCGCCTCGAGCGCGTCGAGCGCCGCCTCGACGTCCAGCGGGCGCTGCAGCTCGACGTTGATCGAGCAGGCGTGGCCGATGAAGACCGGCACCCGGACGCAGGTGGCGCAGACCGGCAGATCGGGCAGGCCCATGATCTTGCGGGTCTCGTTGACCATCTTGTGCTCTTCGCGGGTGTAGCCGTCGTCCTCGAAGCGGTCGATGTGGGGCAGGACGTCGAACGCCAGCCGCCGGGGAAAGACGTCGGTCTTGATCTCGGCGAAGTTGAGCAGCGCCACGGTCTGGTCGCGCAGCTCGTCCATCGCGTCCCGCCCCGCGCCCGACGCCGACTGGTAGGTGCTGACCACCACCCGCTTCAGCCCGGCGACCGCATGCAGCGGCTGCAGGGCGGCGACCATCTGGATCGTCGAGCAGTTGGGGTTGGCGATGATGCCGTTGTGGTCGGCGAGCGCCTCGGGGTTGACCTCGGGCACCACGAGCGGCACCTCGGGGTGCATGCGGAAGGCGCGCGTATTGTCGACGACGACCGCGCCGGCCGCGACGGCCTTGGGCGCGTAGCGCTCGCTGATGGACGCCCCCGCGGAGAACAGCGCCAGGTCGACCCCCTCGAAGGCGTCGTCGTCGAGCACCTCGACGGGCACCTGCTCACCGCGCCACTCGATGTGGGTCCCGGCCGAGCGCTCGGAGGCGAGCGGGATCAGCCGCGAGACCGGGAACCGATGCTCGGCGAGCACCGTCCGCATCTCTTCGCCCACCGCGCCGGTCGCGCCGACGATGGCCACCACCAAACCGGACTGCTTCACGTCTCCTCCGTCACCGGCCGAGCGCCGACCTCGAATCAGGCGCTACATTAGGAGCGCCCTCGGCCCCGGTCAACCGGCGCTCGCCTCGATCAATGCCCGAGGGCGACAGCTCGATGTCCCGAAACCGCGCACGAACCCGTCGTGAGGAGGCGCCGAAGTGAATTCTGGAGCCTGCGGGCAGAGGGGCTGTGGGGGTCGGCTGCGGCTGGTGGTCGCGCTCGTATCGGCGTTGACGGCCACCGCATGCGACGACGCGCAGCCCGCCCCGTGTACCCAACCGGGCCTGGGCAGCGGGGCGTGCTGTACGCTCACGCTGCCCGATGGGCGTGGGCTGGAGGGCGTATGTCTGCAAGGGCGTTGTCGCCATGCCGAACAGCCGGGCTTCGAGCAGCCGTGCGGGCCGATGCCCGGCCCGTCGGATGGCGACGTCGACGCGGACCGCACGCCCGACGCGCCGGTCGATGCGCGCCCGAGCGACGCCGGCTCGCCGGATCGAGACGTAGTCGATGCGGCGGCCGACGCTGTGGCCGACGCGGTGGCCGACGTGCTCGTCGACGGGCCGCCCGACCCGTGCGCGCGGGTGATCTGCGATCCGGGCGAGCGCTGCGTGCCCGGAACCGGCACGTGCCGGTCGATCCGGGCCGGCATCCCCGGCGGCGCCTGCGAGGCCGACGCCGACTGTCAGGCGGGCCGCTGTCTGTCGGAGCAGGCGTCCGGCGGCGCGGTGCCGGGCGGATACTGCGCCGTGCCGTGCGTCGACAACGGCGACTGCGCGGGCGGCCATTGCCTGGACGCCGAGGGGGGCCGCCGCTGCTTCGAGTCGTGCGATGACATCGGCACATGCCGACCCGGCTGGACCTGCGTCGAGCCCGCGCGACCCGGTTGCCGGATCGACTGCCGCCACGTCGGCTGCCCCGGGCAAGGTGTCTGTGATCCCGATACCGGCGGCTGCAGCCCGCCGCCGACGCCCTGCCGCTACCCTTGCGCCGTCGGCGAGAGCTGCGAGGAAGCCCGCTGCGTACGCCTGGACGGCTCGTGCGCCACCGCCTACCACTGCGCGCGGGGCGCGCGCTGCCTGCGCGGCCGCTGCGCTGCAGAAGAGTTCTCTGCCTGCGACGCCGACGAGGCCTGTGGCCCCGGCCAGCGCTGCGCAGGTCTCGCAGAGGCGGGCGTCTGCCTCGCCGATTGCCGGACCGACGACGACTGCCCGGCCGATCGCGCATGCCGGCCCGATCTGGGGGCCTGCTACTACACCGTATGCGGGCCGGGAACGGAGAACGGCGCATTGCTCGGCCCCTGTGGCTTCGGCAGCGACCGATCGCGGGAGGGCACCTGCCTGCCTTTTGCTGACTCGGGGGACGGGCCGGGGGATGCTCCGGGCCATTGCGTCGAGGCCGGGCTGTCGGCCGTCGGAGAGCCATGCGACGCGCAAGTCGAGGGCCGGACAGCCGCCGATCGCGCCCTGCGCTGCGCGCCCGGCGCTCTCTGCTACGACGATCCGGACGATCCGCGGCACCCCGAGCGCGACTGGGCCCGCCGCGGGCGGTGCGCGGCGCTCTGCGCGCCGGGGGAGCCCTGCGCCGACGGCCAATGCGTCGATTTCGGGAGCCCCGACGACCCCGCGACACCGGCGGACGAAGCCGTGACCCTGGGCCTGTGCCTCGACGTGCAATGCCGGGCGCTGGGGCAGCCGGCCTGCGGGCCCGGGGAACGCTGCCGACCGTTCACGCTGCTGGATGACGCCGGGCGCTGCGGTCCGGCGGGCGCTGCTGCGGCCGGCCAGCCGTGCGCCGACGTGCAGGACTGCGCCGAGGCTGCGCTGTGTGTCTCGCGGGGTGCGGGCACCGCCTGCCTGACGCTGTGCGATCCAACGGACGGGCAAGCGTGTGGTGAGGGCCGCTGCTATGCCGACGTGGGTTGGGCGTTCGGCGTCTGCTTGTAGGTGGGTGTCTGCCCGTCGGGTTGTGCCGATCGTGGCAGGCAGCGGCGCGCCGGCGCCCCTGAGGGCATCAGCCGCAGCGGGACCGGCGGGGTGACCCGCTGTCGGGCGTCAGAACGTGATGCCGCCCTTCTCGCCGCCGAGCTCGATCTTGAGCTTCTTCTTGCCGGTGCCCTTCTTGTCGTCACCGCTCTCGGCCGTGTCTTTGGGCTTCTTGCGCCGGGCGCGGCGCTTCTTGGAGGCCACCTTCTTCGGCGCGGCGTCCGGCGTGGCGTCGGGCACGCCGGCGTCTTCTTCGACCTCTTCGACAGCGGCGACGGGCTCGGGCTGCGCCACCGGGGGCGGCGCCACGGCGGCGGCCACCGGCGGGTCGATCTTCGGCTGCTCGGCCGGCTTGATGATCAAGGCGATGGCCACGGCGGTCAGGCACAGCACCGGCAAGCCCACGACCACCAGATAGAACCCGGTGCCACGACTCTGGGGCGCCTGGGGCTGCGGCGCCTGGACGACCGCTGGCTTGATCGGCTCGGGCTCGTCGACGATCTCGCCACGGGCGATGCGCTCGGCCCGATCGATGGCGGCGGCCTTCGCCTCGCGCTCATCGGCCGCCGCCCGCCGGCGGGCTTCCTCGGCGGCGACCCGGGCCTGCATCTCGGCCTTGACCCGAGCTTCCTCCTCGGCCTCGCGCAGGCGCTCGGCTTCTTCGGCGAGCCGCTTCTGCTCTTCGAGCCGCGCGGCTTCGGCCGCGGCCTCTTCGTCTACGCTGTCGCGGATATCGGCGAGCAACGACTCGGCGTCGTCGATGAAGCTGCTGACCTTGCGCTTCGGCTTGGGCTTGGGCGCCGCTGCGGCCGGCGCCTGCTCGGGCTGATCGGCGGTGATGTCCTTGAGCTCTTTGAGCGTGAACAAGACCGAGTTCTCTTTGCGTTCAGCCGCCATTGCGCTCCACCGCTGCTCTGCGAAGACCCGCCCGGCCCGCCTTGAACGGCGCCCGTCGGAGGTTGAGGGATCGCGGACTCCGAGTCTACGGGAGGCCCGGAAGACCGTCAAGCGGACGACAGCCCGCCGTTGGCGCCGGGACGGTGGTGCAAAACATGACACTTGTCCTCGCGCACGCCCCGGGGATATTGCACCGTCACCGCAGTTGCCGCATACTGCGCCGGCTCTGACGCGCGCGCGCCCGAACGGGAGATTCCATGGCCAAGAAGAAGAAGAAGGCGGATAAGGCGGAGTCGGTCGACCTCGACAAGAAGTCGACCGAAGACGCCGCCGATCAGGACGAAGCCCCGGTCGTGCCCGACGCCGACGAGGCCGCCGCCGATTCGAGCGAGGGCGGCGAGCGCCGCTACTGGCCCGTCGAGGACGATCACGGCAGCATCACCCGCCTGCTGACACAGGCCGCCGATCGCGAGGTCGACATCGACCACATCGACGGTGAGGACGATGCGGTGGGCGGCGGCTCCAGCGGGCTGAACCTGGTCCTGCTGATCCTGATCATCGCCGCCACCGGCGTGGGGATCTGGCAACTGGTCAAGGTGTCTTCGCCCGAAGCGCTGGCCGCCAAGTCCGAAGAGCGCAAGGCGCTCGAAGAGGCCCACCTCGCCGAGCAGCTCGCCAAGCAGAAGAAGTACGGGGTCCTGCGCATCGAGTCCGAGCCGCCGCAGGCGGTGGTGATCAAGGACGGCGAGAAGCTCGTCGCCGAGGTCGCCGCGGCTACCGCGCTGCCCGAAGAGGCCCCGGCGGACGGCAAGGCGCCCGAGGCCCCGGCGGACGGCAAGGCCGCACCGGAGAAGCCGGCCGACGGCAAGGCCACCCCGGAGAAGCCGGCCGACGGCAAGACCGCGGCGGCCCCCGCCGACGGCAAGGCCGCCCCGGCAGACGGCGCGGCGCCCGCGGATGGCGCGGCCCCCGCCGACGGCGCGACGACGAGCAAGGTCGGCATGACGCCGATGAACATCATGAACCTCGACATCTCGAAGACCTACAGCATCCGCCTCGAGAAGGATGGCTACGAGCCCTTCGAGTTCAGCGTCGCCGAGCACCTGTGGACGAAGGATCCCACCACCGGAGAGTTCAAGTTCTTCAAGGCGGTGGAGATGACCCCGATCAACTGCGAGTACTGGTTCCTCTACAACGCCAAGAAGCGGCGTGAGGTGAAGTTCGAGCAGAAGTCCGACTGCCTCACCCACTACGAGGAGTCGCTGGGCCAGCAGATCTCGGTCACCGAGTGCGTCTGCAAGATCCCGCCCGAGGGGGTCAACCCGGAGAAGCCGGAGTAGTCGCACACCGTGCGCCTCGCCGAATGGCTCGACCGCGGTCGGGCCATTTTGCTTTCGAAGCGCCCGATCCGAGGAGGAGTCCGCCGTGGCCGCCATGCCCGACCGCCCGAGCAAGATCGTCTGTCTGGCCCGCACCTTCCGCAAGCACGCCGCCGAGCTGGGCAACGCCGTACCCGCCGAGCCGCTGTACTTCCTCAAGCCGCCCAGCGCGCTGATCGGCCCTGGCGACGCCATTCGGCTGCCGCCGGCCAGCGACGAAGTGCATCACGAAGGCGAGGTCGCGGTGATCGTCGGCGCTCGGCTCAGCGACGCCTCGCCGGCGGCCGCCGAGGCGGCGATCATCGGTTGGACGCTGCTCAACGACGTGACCGCCCGCGACCTGCAGCGCAAGGACGGCGGGCGGTTCACCCGGGCCAAGGGCTTCGATACGTTCTGCCCGATGGCCACCGAGCGCATCGCGACCCTCGACTGGCGACGGTGTCGGGTGCAGTGCCGGGTGAACGGCGCGCTGCGCCAGGACGGCGGGCTCGACGCGCTCATCCAGACACCGGCCGAGTACATCGCGGCCATCAGCGGGTGCATGACGCTCGAGCCGGGCGATGTCGTATCGCTGGGCACGCCGGCTGGCGTCGGCCTGCTGGTGGCGGGCGACGTGGTCGAAGTCCGGCTGGTCGGGCCCGATGGACGCACGCTGATGACGCTCGAGAACCCGGTTCGCGCCTCGACGCGCTGACAGCGGCGGTGAAATGGGTGCGCGACCCGGGCGATCCACTGCGCCTCGTCTCGCCAGAGCGTGATGCCGACGAGCAGCGGGTCGTGTAGGCCCTCGCAGCAGCCGGGGCCCCAACGTATGAGATGGTCCGCAACCCCGTGCCGTATGGCCTGGCAGGCAGGCCGGGTCGGGGTCGTTCGGAGTCCATCCGTCGGCCGGGGTCGACCGGATCTGCCGAACGGGCGCACATCGCCAACGCCACCTTTCGGTATCGAACGCAGACGGCGTGAGGTGCCGGACATCGCGTCCGGGTCGCGCGTCGCCAAGATGCCAGAAGGCTGCGCCGATCGCCAGTGTGGCGACCGCCGGCCGCGGTCAGAAGAGGCGATAGCCGAGCGCGATCGAGCCGCCGAGCGGGAGGCCGAAGCCGTTGTCGTCGCTCTCGACGAGATAGGTCGCGCCGGTGAGGCGCATGGCCAGAAAGATCTGATCGACCAACCGCACGCTGCCGCCCACCGAGAGCGCCGGCCCGACCAGCCAGACGCGATCGGTCATGTCGATGTCGGTGTCGAAGTCGCACAGGACGTCGGGGATCTGGTCGTCGGGGTCGAAATACTTGCATGCGGGGTTGGTGGTGATGATCACCGCGCCCATCGTCGCGACCTCGACCCCCACCTGCCCGAAGAGTCGGAAGCGGGGATCGCTCCAGGCATAGCCCGGGCCGAACATCAGGCGCACGCTGTCGATGTCGCGCCGCAGGTGCTCCTGTGGGTCGCGCTCGCCATTGGAGATCGAGCCGTGGAAGTCGAGGCTGAAATGCGGTGCGGCGATCCAGCTCAAGTGCACCGCGACGCCGACGTTGGGGAACGCGCCCACCGGGTTCTCGGCGAAGGCATAGGCGTCGAAGCCGGCCTCGAGGAAGAGCTTCGAGCGGTAGCCTTCGGGTCGCGGCATGCGCCCGAAGGGCAGGCAAGCCCGGACCCGACTGGCGAGTCGGCTGCCGGCGTCCACCGGATCGTCGCCGTAGGGCTGTACCTCCAGGCTGACGCCGCCGGCCGATCGGATGACGACCTCCAGCCGGTCGGGCAGAGCCCGGGCCCGCAAGACGTAGCCGCCCGCATATTGCGGCGCCAATGGCACCCGGGCCGAGAAGTCGTCGGGCGCCGGCGGACCGTCGGCCACCAGGGCAGCGCGGGCCGCTTCGAGCGCCTCGATGGCCTGCGGCAGATCGTAGCCGGGCCGCAGGCGCAACGCCGGGTCGAGGGTGAGCGCTCGCCGGAAGGCCCGTTCGGCGACCACCGGCTGCCCGCTCTCGAGCAGCGCGAGGCCACGGGTCAAGGCCGCGCGGGCGACGACCCGCGGCGCGACGACGTGGTGCTCGAGCTTGACGTAGGTGTCGACGGCGGCTTCGAGGCCCTCGGCCGCGGCGTCGAGACGCACGTCGCGATAATCACGAAACGCCCGATCGGCGGTGGAGTCGGCCAGCTCGAGCGCCCGGCGATAGCTCAGGTCTTCGGTGATGGCCCGCACGGTCAGGTTGGGCATCTGCACCGACAGGTTGCGCGCCCCGCGCAGCTCGCCGAGAAAAGCCGACCACGCCTCGGGCGGCGGCAGCGCTTCGATCCGGCCGCCTTCGCCCGCTTCGACGACGAGCTGCCGCTGATCGAGCAGCGGGTACACCACGACTTCGGGTCGGCGGAAGGTCGGCGGCAGGCCTGCGCTCAGCCGGATCGAGTCAGCCTCGGCCGCCCGCGCCCACGGCGCAGGCAGCAGCATCAGCAGGGCCGCCGCCAGCAGGCGAGCCGGGCTCACGGTGCGGTCCCACGCCGCTCGTAGCACTCGGTGCGCGGGGTGCCGACGACGCGCTCGAACGCGATGTCCAAGCGCTCTGCGCTCGCCTCTTCACCGCAATCGGTCACGCCGACGAGCGCCTCGTCGTCGCCGTCGATGTCGAAGCGCCGGCCGGCACATTCGTCCAGCCGGGTGCGCGGGCAGCCGAGATCGCCGTCCTCGGTATCGGGCTGGGGATACCGTGGCGTCACGGCGTCGTAGAGGGTGAACAGCAGGCCCTCGTCGTCGGCGACGCCGCCGCTCTCGATGAGGAAGCAGCCACACTCCTTGGGCCGCTGGAAGCTGTCGAAGCCGCCGCGATCGTGCACGTAGCGCACCACCACACCGGCCAGACGATCGCCATAGCGGCCGATGTGCAACTCGTAGACGAAACCACCGCAGTCGGGCTGGCTGAGGTCGTCACCACACGCAGTCTGGCGCCAGATCCCGCTGAATTCGCGCTCCGGGCCGCAGGCGGCGAGCACGAGCGGCAGCAGAATGACGGCGAGCAGGCGCATCGCGGCGAGACCCCGGTCGAAGGGGCCGGAGGATCGCATGAATCCGCCAGCGGGGCAATCGGGCACGCCGGGCGCCGCCGGCCGCCGCGAGCGGCCTGCGGGCAACGATGCGTCAGCAGCCGGCCGGCAGATACGCAGCAGATGAGCCGACCGGCCCTCACCGTCCAACGCCGGCGTCGCCCTGCCCCGCCTCGATTCCGCCCGGACAACTGTGCTGACACGCTTCGTCAGTGACCTGCGGTACCATGCGCGGCATGCAGTACCCCGAACTGAACATCGCCGGGCTGCGCAAGCCGCCCGCCCTCCGTCCCGGCTCGACCATCGGCGTCTTCGCGCCGAGCATGCCGGCTCACGTGATCTTCCCCGAGCGCTACCAGGCGGGGCTCGCAGCCTTGCGCGACCTCGGCTTCGACGTGGTCGAGGGGCCGCTGACCGCCAGCAAGCGCCGGGAGGGCTACCGCACGGCACCGCCGGCGGCTCGGGCGGAAGAGCTGATGGCTCTGTGGCTCGATCCGGCGGTCGACGGCATCATCAGCGTCATCGGCGGGCAGAACTCGTCCAGCCTCATCCCGCACCTCGACTTCGAGGCCATCTCCCTGCGGCCCAAGGTCTTCTGCGGCTACAGCGACGTCACCGCGCTGCACATGGCCCTGGCCAGCCAAGCGCGCATCTCGACGTTCTACGGGCCCGCCGTCACCCCGTCGTTCGGTGAGCCCGGTCCCCTGCCCTATACCGTCGAGAGCTTCCGCGCCGCGGTATGCGACGCCACGACGAGCCGCCGCCGCCTCACGCCGCCGTCACGCTGGAGCCGCGAGGGGGCCAGGTGGGGCGGCGACGACTGGAAGGATCCGGCCAAGCGCGTCTGGCACGATCACGCGGGCTGGACGGTCTTGCGGGGCGGCCAGGCCCGCGGGCCGCTCATCGGTGGCAACCTCAATACGCTGCGGGCCCTGGCCGGGACCCCCTATCTGCCGGCCTTCGAGGGCGCGCTGCTGCTGATCGAAGAGATGGCGTGCCCGCTCGATCGCTGGGAGCGGGCGCTGACCCAGCTGGCGTTGATGGGCGTCTTCGAGCGCGTCGCCGGCCTCATCGTCAGCCGACCGGAGCTGCCCGAGACGGGCGACGCGCCGTTCGATCACAGCCAGGTGCTGCTCGAGGTGGTCGCCAGCGACGACGTCTTCCCCATCATCGAAGACTTCGACTGCGGGCATACCCACCCGATGCTGACGCTGGCTCAGGGCACCGAGGTGAGCCTGAAGGCCACCGCCGAGGGCGCGGTCGAGCTGTGGGTGGAGGAGGCGATGGTGAGCGCGCCGACCGCGGAGACGGGGGTCGACGGCGCGACGGGCTGAGGCGCCCGCCGGGCAGGTTCAGTTCGGGACGGGCGGGCCGCCGTTGCAGATGAGGAGCACGGCGGGATCACACGCGCCCCCGTCCGGGTCGAGCCCGTCGGCGATGCACTGCCCGGCGGCCTGGCCCTGCGGGGTCGCCATGCACTGATCGACGCAGTTGGGGTCCTCGACGCCGCCCTGGAAGCAGCGGGCGATGTCGCTGCAGCCCTCTTCACATGCCGCCAGCGCGGGATCGGCCGCCTCCTCGCAGATCTGCAGCTCGCGGGGCGACACCAGCTCGGCCCGGAACTGGGTCTGGCTCAGCGAGAAGAAGCCCAGGTTGCCGTCGACGCCGGTATCGGCGAGTTCGAACTCGAGCACGCCGTCGACGTAGACCTGCAAGAGGTCACCGTCGCCGGTGATGTCGACGAGGTAGTTCGTATTGTCCTGCCAGCGCTCGTCGCCATACCGGTTCCCATCGGCAAGCAGCGTGATGTTGTCGCCCACCAGCTGGTTCAGCTCGGGCCCGGTCGACGGGCCGTCGATCCGCGCCACCCGCAGCCCCTCGCGGCCCAGACCGTAGACATCGTCGTCCTGGGTGCCTTGACGCCAGTAGAACAGCAGGTACGGCCGCTGCCAGTCGGTCAGCGGGTTGTCGGTCGCGCCGATGGTCCAGCCGATGCCGTCGTTGTCGGCGTCGGTACGCACCCCGACCTGGAGGGTCGCGGTGTAGGTCGGGCTGATCGGAAGGTTGGTCGAGTAGTGCGCCGGCTGGCTGTTGCGCTGCTGGGTGACGATGAAGCCGTTGCCCGAGACCGACCACTCCGAGGGGTTGTTGTCGCCGGGGGTCGGCAGCACGTCTTCGACGCCGAGGCCGAAGTCGAACTGCTCGCAGGCGAAGCCGCCCTCGAGGGCGCAGTTCTCGTCGCAGCCGTCGCCGTTGTCGATGTTGCCGTCGTCGCACTCTTCGCCGTCGTCGACGTTGCCGTCGCCGCAGGTCGGCGCGGGCGCCGCCGGGCACGCGCCGATGCCCGCGCACTCGGCGTCGGCGCAGTCGACATCCCCGTCGTCGTCGTTGTCGATCCCGTCGTCGCAGACCTCGGCGACGCCGCAGCGGCCGCGATCGGCGTTGAGCAGGTAGTCACCCGTCCGGCCGTTCCAGCCATCGACGAAGACGTAGTACGTCCGACCGTGGATGGCCCGGAACTCGAGCTCAGAGAGCGTGCCGGGCCCACCATCATCGTCACAGCCGAGATCCTGCCCGGTGCAGTCCGTCTCCCGCACGTAGAGCACGGTGTCGAACCCGGCGTCGGTCGCCAGACACCACGTGGCGGTTCGGGCGGCGAACAGCGAGTACACCTGCTCCTCGGAGTTGCTGGCCTGGCACGACGGCGTATGCTCGTTGCCGGCACCAACGGTCGAGCCGGCGTAGGCGCCCGGCCCGACGATGGGCGCGATCGGCTCCTCGCACGCGATGGGATCGACCACGCAGGTCGGCTCGCCGATGCAGTCGTTGTCGGCGCAGTCGGTCTGACCGTCACCGTCGTTGTCCACGCCGTCGGCGCACTGCGCCTCGGACTCGGGCGGCGGGCCACAGGCCGGATCGCCCTCGCAGTCGGCGTCGGCGCAGTCGACGTCGCCGTCGCCGTCGTCGTCGCCCCCGTCGGCGCAGTTGTCTTCGGTCGCCGTCAGGAAGTCCGCCGCGCCGTCGCCGTTGGAGTCGGCCACCTCGTAATTCACGTCGCTGCTGTCGGGCGAGGTCTCGACCGCGTCGGGCACGCCGTTGCCGCCCACGCCACCGTCGACCACGCCGTCGGTGTTCGGCGCGCCGTGACCGGCTTCGTCGGCGTCGTTGATCCCGTCGCCGTCGCTGTCGAGGTCGCGGCTGTTGATGAGGCCGTCGCCGTCGGTGTCCAGATCGCACACCGGGGTGAAGGTGAAGCCGTCGATGTAGTTGCCGCGGTTGGCGCCGCCGACGGACGCGATGGTCTCGAAGCTCAGCCGGGTGAGCTCCTGGCCGTCGGGCACGAGGTAGGTGCCGCTGATGAGCGTCCAGGCCTGGTTGCCGCTGGTCACCTGGCGGATGGGCGTCAGGTCTTCCAGCGGCCCCGGCGCGCCGAAGCGGATCTCCAGGGTGTCTTCGCCGTCGCGGCCACGGTGGTACATCGTCCACTCGTACAGCGTGCCGGGGCGGGTCTGGACGTCCTGGTAGAAGCCGCCGGGGATCTCGGCGTTGGCCTCGGCGAACTGCCGGCCCAGCGCCGCGACCTCGGCCGTGGCGTGCAGGATGGCCTGGACCTCGACCGGCTCGCCTTCGATGGTGCTGATCCAGCCGAAGTCACCGCCCTGCTCCGGCGGCTCGACATAGGTGAAGCCGCGATCGGGCACGAACGGCGACTCGAAGCTCGAGTTGCGCACCGGCGAGAGGTCGGGCGTGCACTCCTCAGTGTCGAGGATGCCGTCGTTGTCGTCGTCGAGGTCGCGCACATCGGGCACGCCGTCCTGATCGAAGTCGAGCGACGCGACGCACTGACCGTCGTTGCAGATGTCGCCGGGCTCGCAGTCGTCGTCGGTCTGGCAGCCGGGCTCACAGAGCCCGTCGACGCAGAAGTCGCCGTCTTCACACTGCGCGTCGTCGCGGCACTCGCCGGGCAGCAGGCAGGTGATGCCGACATCCTCTGTATGCACGCAGTTGTTGGCGCCCACGTCGTTGGCCGGGCAATCGGCCAATCGGGCCTCGTCCCCGGCACAGATGACATTGTCGAGCCAGATCGGGTCGGCGCCCGGCGGCGCGTCGAAGTGCTCCAGCGCCCCCGGATAACCCAGCTGGCGACAGGCGACGTCGGCGTTGACGATGCCGTTGCCCGGCGGGCCGAAGACCCCCTCCCAGCCGTCGTCGCAGACGGTGCCCCACGTGCCGTCGAAGAAGACCTCCAGCCGGCCGGTGTTCTCGGTCTCGCCGCCCACCAGCCGCAAGTCGCCGTCCGCGCCGCCCCCACCCACGTTCGGGTCGAGGAAGTCGGGCAGGCCACCGTCACCGGTCTCGCGGATCTCGTAGTTGATCGAGCCGCTGTCGGGCGACGTCTCGGCCGCGTCCACCAGGCCGTTGTCGCCGACCTCACCGTCGACCACGCCGTCGGTGTGCGGCAGATCGTGGCCGGCTTCTTCGGCGTCGAGCGCGCCGTCGCCGTCGCTGTCGAGGTCGAGGCTGTTGGGCACCCCGTCCCCGTCGGCGTCGGCGTCGTCGTTGCACCGCGGGATGAAGAGCACCCCGTCGAGGAAGTTGCCGGCGCCGCCCGGGTCGAGGCTGGCGAACTCGAAGCGGGTCAGCGCCTGCCCATCGGGCACGGTGTAGCTGGCGGTGTACTCGGCCCACGCGTCGACGCCCGTCGCAGCGGTCAAGACCTGCACGGTCGCACCGGGAGATCCGATGCGCAGCTCCATGTTCTCGACGCCGCCGCGGCCGCGGTGGAAGAAGCGGATGTCGAAGGTGGTGCCGGGCACGGTCGCGATGTCCTGATAGAGCGCGCCCTGCACGTTGGCGTTGAGCTCGGCGAACTGCCGGCCATCGGCCGCGTTCAGGCCGCCGAAGCCGGGGCCCCACAGCTCCATCGCTCCGTCCGCCGCGGTGGTCGACCACCCCGGCACGTTGCCCTGATCGGTGATCAGGTTGCGGTTGTCGTCGACCCGCGGCTCCTCGAGGCTGCCGTTGATCAGCTGCAGTTGACCTTCGAGGCCGGCGAAGCACTCGTTGGCGTCGGGGATGCCGTCGCCGTCGTCGTCGAGGTCGACCACGTCGGCGACGCCGTCGCCGTCGGTATCGAGCAGCGGACGGCAGGCGCCGTCGAAGCACTCTTCGCCGTCGGCGCAGTCGTCGTTGGTCTCGCAGGCACCGTCCAGCAACGCGCAGGCGAAGCTCTCGGCGCACAGCGGGTCGTCGCAGTCGGTGAGGCCGTCGCCGTTGTCGTCGACGCCGTTGGCGCACATCTCGATGAGCCCCTCGCAGCCCGGCGTCACCGCCAGGCTGGGGAAGCCGGCCATGTCGGGGGTCGAGTAGTACGAGAAGTTGATCCCAGTGCTCTCGATCTGGGTCATCGTCGGCGCGCCGCCGGAGAAGTCGACATAGCCCAACTCGTCGGTGCCCAGGCTGTCGAACGCGTAGAGCCGCTCGGCGCAGGTGACGCTGTCGTAGGCGAAGCCGAGCGCGGGGATCGTCGAGCGATCCTGGTCGAAGGGCCCGACGTACTCCAGCGGCGGCAGCTCGTCGACGGTGCCGGCCATGAGGTCGCAGCTGTACATCGGGAACTGCTCGAAGGGCACGTCGACGCCGGTGATGAAGCAGTTGCCCGCCGCGTCGAAGGCGATGTCCGCCCCCTGGAACGGCACGGGGAAGTCCAGCACCGGATCGCCGAGGCCATCGACCAGGTCGAAGCTCCACACCTGCTGGCTGCCCAGCTCGGTGACCCACAGGTTGCCGTCGGGATCGAAGCCGGCCCCGTCGATCCACCCCGGGAAGAACTCACCCATGACCATCGCGGTGGCGGTGTCGGGGTCGATCGAGATCAACCGCGACATCGCCGGATCGCCGGGCATGTGTTCGAAGCCCCAGA
>JAUHXC010000081.1 GCA_030427205.1 bacterium
CGCAAGACTCGCTTCGAGGCGGTGGCCAGCCGCCTCGGCGGGATTGGATACCCGCCGGGCTCCATCGTGAAGTTTCGGTTGTAGGCCTCACCTCCTCTTCACCAGGGCTTCCCTGGCGCACCGGCAAACGCAAACAACCATCCACGTTCCGACGGCCAACGACTTCACGCCGGAGGAGCGCCCCGCCCAGATGTTTGACATGGCCGACGCATATATCGGGTTGCGGGCGTCAGCCGCGCCATGTTCGACCGCCCGCGGGCTCAACGCTCGTTGTAGCCCTTGCCCGCCATGATCTTCGGCGCGCAGCGCGCGGCCCGCTTCACCCGGGTCGCCGCCTGCTTCGCGCCGCCCACGTAGAGGACGAAGCTGCGCTGCCGCCCGGGCGTCAGCCCGTCGAAGGCCTGAGCCAGCGCCGGATCGGCCGCCAGCGCCTGCTCCAGCTCCTCGGGCATCGGCTCCTGCGCCGGCTCCGGCTTCAGCTCGACCCCCGATCGGGCCAGCGCCATGGCCTGGGCGACGAAGCCGCGGATCACGTCCCGCTGCGCCGCGACCTCGTCGAGCGAGCGGAACTCGAGCAGCCGGGCCACCCGCGAGTTGGGCCCGGCCGTCGTCAGCGCGCCCGATGGATCGCTCAGCGCGAAGCCCTTGAAGAAGCTGATGACGCAGCGCGCCTTGAACGCGCTCACCATGGCGACGTTCTGCCCGTCGAGGGTGTAGCAGGGCATGCCCCACTTCATCTCTTCGACCAGCCCCGCCTCGAGCATCGGCCCGCGCAGCGCGCGCAGCACGTCGGCCCACGGGTGCACCTTGCAGGCCGGCGTCCGGAAGTGCTCACAGCGGCCGCAGCCCTCGGTGACGTAGGACTCGAAGTCGGTGTTGTTCATGGGCCCGTCGTCGGCCATCGGGCCCTCGCTGTCAAGCGTCACCGCCGGCCCGCGCCGCTTCAGAAACAGCACACCTGACATTCCTCCCGCCGGGCGCGCGCAACTGCCTGGAATACGGGCCGAATCCACCACTCGACCCCCCGCGGCCCCGCCCGGGCTCCGCCCTTGACGTCGACCACCCGGTCATGGCACGAAGGGGCGTCGTGCGCGCGATGCGCGCGGCCTGCCGCAGAGCTGCCCCGGAGGCCCCATCGGCCCCGACCCCGCAGCCGCCGCCCGGTCAACTGGAGGAGCCCATGCCGATCCGCCGTCTCCCCTCCGCCTGCATCGCCCTCGTGGCGGCGCTCGCCGGCCTCGCCGGCTGCGCCGAAGAAGAGGCGGTGGCCCCCGGCACGCCGGTGATCACCGACGTCTCGTCCCAGGCCATCGTCGTCGGCGAGACCCTCGAGTTCTTCGGCCGCGACATCCTGCCGGACGACATCGGCGACGACGCGCGCTTCACCCTGCGCTTCGCCGGCGACTTCGAGACCATCGACGGCGACGTGCTGCCGGTGGCCTACACCATCGGCGCGGCCTACAACGCCGAGGAGGACGGCCGGCAGATCCTGACGGTGCGCCGCTTCGGACCCTTCCACAACCCGTTCACCGGCGACGCCCGCATCGGTATCTTCCGGGGCGAGGTCACCGCGATCCGCGAAGAGGCCGACGGCCTGCTCGTCGAGGGCCAGCCGGCGCCGGTGCACCTCGAGATCGAGCCCTCGATCTCCATCGAGATGTTCCAGCCGATGGACGCCAAGTGCGACGCCCCGGCGGTGCGCGCGCTCGCCGGCCTCGCCTACCAGATGCGGGTGCGGGTCTCCGGCCTCAAGCCGACGCGCTACATCTACGAGCTCAACAACATCAACGGCGAGTCGGGCGTGACCCGCATCGACCACGACTTCGGCCGGGGCAACCCCATCGCCGACGACCTGCTCGGCTTCGACGAGGCCATCCTCTTCAACCCGATCCCCGAGCAGCAGCAGTCGTACGTGACCGCCATCCGGGTCATCGCGGTGGACGACGAGGGCCGCACCGTCGAGACCGCGCTGCCCATCAGCGTGCACCGGCCCTTCGAGGTGCGCTACGGCGGCGAGTACGAGATCGCCGAGCTGTACGAGCCCGAGCCGGTCTCGGGCTGCATCCCCGGCAGCATCGGCAGCAGCGTCACCTACCGCGAGACCACCACCGAGACCCGCCAGCAGAGCGTCAGCGTCACCGTCGCCACCTCGTTCCGCCGCACCGACAGCAACAGCGTCAGCGAGCAGCTGCGCGAGGGCATCACCGTCGGCGAGAGCCAGAGCCGCACCCTCGGCGAGAGCACCTGGGAGGGGGAGAATACCAGCGAGAGCTACGGGGTGACCTACGGGCGCAACGAGTCGAACAACGTCAACTTCCAGAGCCGCGACGGCGAGAGCTGGAGCTACTCGGTCAACGAGGGCGAGAGCAACGAAGACTACGAGAGCCGCATGGACATGGTCTTCGGCGAGGGCTCGTGGTCGGGCACCGTCGGCGCCTCGGCCGAGGGCTCGGTGCCCGGCTTCGCCAAGGTCTCGGGCAAGGTCGAGACCACCGTCGGCGTCTCCGCCGGCGCCTCGACCGCCGGCACCACCGGCAACCGCCGCCGGGTCAGCCAGGACACCGGCTACAGCAGCAGCGGCAGCCGCGACGAGAGCCGCAGCTTCGGCACCACCACCGGCGAGAGCCGCAGCGAGAGCCTCAGCGGCACCTACGCGCTCTCCAACAGCCGCCAGCGCTCGCTGAGCGACACCGAGAGCCGCAATAACAGCCGCACCTGGAACATGTCGGAGGGCGTCTCGGCCAGCGAGTCGGTCTCCGAGGGCCAGAGCGAGGCGGAGAGCCGCACCTGGGTCAGCTCGGAGAGCCTGTCGGTCAGCCAGGGCATCAGCGGCTTCATCCCGCGCAGCAAGGTGGGCATCTTCTACCGCCAGACCACCCGCTGGGTGCGCCGGGCCGAGGTGCGCACCTACGACCTGTGCGGCCTCGCCAGCCACGCCGGCGAGCTGCAGTTCAACGAGTGGACCTGGGCCGCCGAGCTCTCCGTCGGCAGCGACTGCTCGACCGAGCCGCCGCCGTCCCAGCTGCCCGCCGCCCAGTGCTTCATCGCCCCGTGCGGCGGTTGAGGAGGATCCGATGAACCTGCGTACCCGCTCGATCCTGCTCGCCGGGCTCTTCGCCGCCGCCGCGCTCGGCTGCGCCGAAGAGACCGACGTCGCCCCCGGCTTCCAGGTCTCGGCGCTGTCCACCAACCAGGTGGTGATCGGCGAGACGATGGAGGTGCACGTCGTCGACCCCGAGGCGCTGCACCCCGACCAGCGCAGCGTGCTGCAGGACGCCGAGTCGATCACGCTGCAGTTCGAGGGGCAGTACTTCACCGACGACGGCCGGGTCGAAGACGTCGCCTGGGGCGTCGGCACGATCTACGACGGCCTCGTCGAAGGCGACGACGTGCTGCTGCACGCCTTGCGCCTCTCGCGCTTCGGCCCCTTCGGCAACCCGTTCTCCGAGAGCGACCGCCCGGGCACGTTCGAGGGCACCGTGGCCTTCGTCGCCGAGATGAGCGACGGCCTGGTCGTCGAGTCGACCCGCAAGTCGAAGGTCGCGCTCGACGTGGGCCCCTCGATCATCATCGAGCGCTTCGAGCCGCTCGAGGCCGGCTGCGGCGCCCCGGCGCTGCGGGCGCTGGCCGGGCTGGCCTACCAGATGGACGTGCGGGCCGTCGGCATCAAGCCGGTGCGCTTCACCTACCAGATCGGCCGGATCAACGACCGCCAGGGCACCGTCGAGTTCACCCACGACTTCGGCGGCCCCACCGACCGCGACACCCTCGGGGTAGACGAGGCGATCATCTTCAACCCGATCCCCGCCGACCAGCAGGCCTACACCACCGGCATCCGGGTCATCGCCGAAGACGCCGAGGGGCGCACCGTCGAGACCGCGCTGCCGATGAGCGTGCACCGCCCGATCGAGATCATGCACAGCGGCAAGCGCGAGCTCGCCGAGCGCTACACCCCGGTGCCCGTCTCGGGCTGCACCCCCGGCAGCATCGGCAGCCAGGTGACCTACAGCGAGACCCGCACCGAGTACCGCCAGCAGTCGGTGAGCATCACCATCAAGCAGGAGTGGGCCCAGCAGAACGGCACCACCCGCACCCAGAGCTGGCAGGAAGGCATCAGCGAGGGCAGCTCGCGCAGCCGCAGCATGGGCGGCACCGACCGCGAGGAGGAGCGCGCCCAGGAGAGCTACGGGGTCAGCTACGGCACCTCTGAGGCCAACTCGATGAACTACTCGAGCACCGACGGCGAGAGCTGGAGCTGGAGCCGCCGCGAGAGCGAGGGCAATACCGAGTACGAAGACCAGCTCGACCGGCTCTACGGCTCGGGCTCGTGGTCGGGCACGGTGGGCGTCGAAGGCTCGGGCTCGGTGCCCGGCTTCGCCAAGGTCACCGGCAAGGCCTCGACCACCGTCGGGGTCGTCGCCGGCGGGTCGGTGGGCAATACCATGGGCCAGAGCCGCACCCGCACCAGCGACCGCGGCTTCTCGATGAGCGGCAACAGCAGCGAGACCCGCGGCTTCGGCAGCACCGTCACCGATAGCACCTCGGAGAACGTCAGCGGCACCTACGCCCTCAGCCGGGCCCGGGCGCGCAGCTTTCAAGACAGCGACGCGCGCAGCGAGAGCCGCACCTACGACTTCTCCGAGGCCGCCAGCCAGGCCGAGGTGGTCAGCCAGGGCATGAGCGAGTCCGAGCAGCGCACCTGGGTCTCGTCGTCGGCCGACCAGACCGTGCAGGCCTTCAGCGGGTTCATCCCGCGGGGCAAGGTGGGCATCTTCTACCGCCAGACCACCCGCTGGGTGCGCCGGGCCGAGGTGCGCGGCTACAACCAGTGCGGCCTCGCCGAGCACATGGGCGAGCTGCAGTTCAACGAGTGGACCTGGGCGCCCGACCTGGCCATCGGCAACTCGTGCGACAGCCAGCCCCCGCCGACCAACCTCGAGCCCGCCACCTGCTTCATCGAGCCCTGCGGCTGACGTCTTCGGCCGCGCCGCGGCCGACGCTCAGAGGTCCTCGTCCGGCGGCCGGATCAGGCCGCGGTCGCTCTCCCGGCGCACCGTCTCGGGCGGCGGCAGGAACAGCTCACCGAACAAGATCGCCCCGCCCACCTGGAAGATGAGCGCCGTACCCACCGCCAGGGTCGCCGTCGTCTCGTCGTTGCCGCCGATGGCCGCCACGCCCAGCGCCGCGCCGCTGCCCACCAGCGTGCCGGCGGCGCTGCCCAGCGCGATCCAGCCCGGGTGGGTCTGCTTGTCGAACAGCTGCCCGCCGGCCCAGACCCCCAGCGCGCTGCCGATGGCCGTGCCCGCGAAGCCGCCGAACACCGGCCCGTGGAAGCCGCCCAGCGGCTGCAGCTCGTCGGGCTCGTCGATCAGCTCGCCCAGGTTGGCGCCCGCCAGCCCGACGAGGCCCGCGGCCATCACCCCGGCCACCGCCTGGGTGGTGAACGCCAGCGCCGGCAGCTCCTCGTAGAGCAGCGGCTCGCCCTGCACCGCCGCCGACGGCTCGCCGGCCAGGGACTCCGGCGCGGTATCGACCTCCTCGAAGAGCTTCTGGTCTTTCTTGAAGTCGGTATTGCTCGGCGGCAACGGCGGCAACGGCGGCAGCGCCGGCTCGAGCGGCGCGGCCTCGTCGGGCTCGGCGACCGGCGCCGGATCGGAGATCTGAGCCAGCGCCGGCGCGGCGACGAGGCCGGCGGCGCCGACCAGGGTCAGGGTGCGATGGGCGGCGCCGGCGCGGCGGACGGGCGAGTACGGGATGAGACGCTTCATGGCCTTATGGAGCGTCAGCGTCGGGGCCATGTCAACATCGGCGGGGGCCATCTCCGCACGATCCGTCAACCGCGGGCGGCGCGGGTGGGGCAGCGTGGGCTCACCACCCGCCACACCGGAGCCCCCATGAGCACCGTCACCGTCGAACAGCACATCGCCGCCCCCCGCGATACGGTCTTCGCGGCCATCGCCACCCCCGAGCGCCAGCCCGAGCTCAACCCCGACGTGCTGCGCGTCGAGTTCATCGGCCCGCAGACCCACGGCGCGGGCACCCGATTCCGCGAGACCCGGCGCATGGGCAAGAAGACCCGCGACTTCGAGATCGAGTTCACCGAGTACGCCCCGGGCCACCTGCGCACGATCTGCGAGGCCGACGGCGTCACCTGGGATACGACGATGACCGTCGAAGACACCGACAGCGGCAGCCGGCTGCGGATGACCATGCACGCCCGGGCCCACAGCCTCGGCAAGCGGCTGATGGTGCGGCTCTTCGCGCCGCTCTTCCGCCGGGGCATGGCGGCCCACATGCGGCGGCTCGCCGACTATTGCGGGCGCAACGCGATGGCGCAGTCGAGGTCGTAATCGGCCCAGCCCAGCGCGTCGGGCCGCCGGCGGAAGAACTTCACCCCGGGCAGATCGGCCGGCTCGCGCCCCGAGCCGGGGAACCAGCCGTACAGCGCCTCCCAGCCCAACGCGATGTGACCCTTGCCGCCGCGCACCGCCACCTGCACCCAGCGCGCCGCCGGCAGCGCGACCGTCGCCAGCACCCCGTGCAGATCGAACCCGGCCGGCACCACGAAGCCCAGATCGAAGCGCACCTGGGCGATGGGCGTCGTATCCGGGTTGTCCCACGACATGCCGATCATCGGCCGCGCGCGCCAGTCGACCCCCTGCCCCGCCAGCGTCGCCGTCAGCTCGGCGAAGCCCGCCGCCAGCACGGCGTCGTCGAAGAACGGCGTCGGCACCCGCACATAGGCCACCCGCAGCCGCGGCCGCGCGACGAGGCGCGGATGCAGAGTCGGCGCGTCGGCCCGCAGCGCCGCGAGCATATCGTCCAGCCCCTCGATGCCCGGCGAGAGCCGGCTCCGCCGATCCCAGCGCGACGGCGCGACGCCATACACCTGCTTGAAGACCCGCGACAGGTTCGACAGCGCGCCCAGCCCCACCGCCACCGCCACCTCGGCCAGCGGCAGGTCGGGCCGGCTGCGCATCAGCTCGGCCGCCTTCTCGACGCGCACCCGGCGCACGAAGCGATTGACCGTCTCGCCGGTCTGCCCTTTGAACATGCGCCCGAAGTGAAACGGCGAGGCGTGGGCCACCCGGGCCAGGGCCTCGACCGACAGGTCGCCGTCGGGCCGGGCGCGGGCGTGGTCGATCACCCGGGCGATGCGCAGGGGCCAGTCCATGCCCGAAACCTACCCCATCGCGCCGCGCGGGCACGACCGTCAGCGGGCCATCCGCCAGCCGGCCCGCAGCGCGACGCCGAGCCCGATCACGACCAGCAGCCCGCCGGCCAGCGCGAAGACGCGGCCCCCGCCGGTCGGCTCGACGGCCATCTCCGCCAGCGGCGTCGGCCCGAAGCGGAAGAGCTCGCCGCCCGCGATGACCCCGTCGTGCAGCGCGCCGATCACCGTGATCGGCTCATCCACCGCGATCCCCAGCCAGCGATCGTCGCCCCGCTCGGCGAGCACGTCGGGCTCGACCAGCGACGCCCGACCCGGATGCACCGTGATCGACCCCAGGCGGAACGCCTCGACCCGGCCAGCGTCGATCCGCCGGGTCATCTGCCGCGCGCTGCCGTCCGCCGCCTGCACCGTCTGCGCCCGCTCGTGCACGAACGCCACCACCCGCCGCGGACCGCCCGGCAGCTCGACCTCGATCGGCGCAGCCGCCGTGGCCTCGCCGCGCACCGCCACCAGCCCCGCGCGCCCCTCGGCCTGCGCCGACGAGAGCTCACCGGCCTCGACCAGCGCCGCCAGCGCCGCGGCGCGGCCGTCGCTGCCGTAGACCACCAGCAGCCCGCCGAACAGCGCGCAGACGACGCCGATGATCAGCTCGACGACCCGCGGGTGCTCGCCCGACCCCCAGCGCGGATTCCACCTGGCCATCGCAGCCTCCCTCGCGGCCTGCCTCTCGCAGCCAGCCTCCCCCGAGCGCCGCCCCGGATCAACTCACCCGCCGCCGCATGCGGTAGACTGCCCGCCATGACCGCCCTCACCCCCCGCGTCGAGCGCTTCGCGCGCTTGCAATGGCTCATCCGGCTGCGCTGGCTCGCGCTCGCCGGGGTCAGCCTCGCCGCCGGCCTCGCCGCCGCCGGCCTCGTGCCGGGGGTCAACGTCGAGGTCGTCGCCGCCGCCGTCGGCGTCGGGGTGCTGACCAACCTCTTCTTCGCCTGGCGCGGCCAGCAGCGGGGCGAGACCGACGACCGCCACGTGGGCCAGTCGGTGCTCGACACCGGCGCCTTGACCCTCGTCGTCTGGGCCGCCGGCGGCGCCGACTGCCCGTTCATGGTCTTCTACGTCTTCCCGGTGCTGCTCGCCGCCCTGCTCGGCGGGCGGGCGGGGCTCCTGCCCACCAGCGCCGCGGTCGCCGTGGGCATCGGGTTCCAATTCGCCGCGGTGCGCTACGACTGGCTGCGGGTCGGGGTGTGGGATCCGATCGAGCCCTACGGCCGGCTGCTCTCGGTCGGCGCGCTGACGGTCACCGTGGGCATGGCCGCCTTCTTCGCCACCCGGCTCAGCGACGCGCTGCGGCGGCAGATGAGCGCCCGGCAGGCGGCCGATACCATGCTGCGGCTGGCCTTCGACGGCCTCGACGCCGGGCTCGAAGTGGTCGAGGGCGAGACGGTCACCCTGCAGAACCCGCGGGCGGCGCGGCTGTTCGGCGCGCGCATCGGCGACCCCTGGCGCTGCCCCGGCCGGCGCAACGGCCGCTGCGCGTCGGGCGGGGCCTGCGACGGCGGCCTGCCCGAGCGCTGCCAGTTCACCTGGGCCACCCCGATCGACGGCGACCCGACCGGCGTCGAGGAGCACATCTACGAGATGCTGGCCCTGGCCCTGCCCGAGAACCGGCGCACCATGACCCTCTACATCGAGCGCACCGCCGAGGTGCTCGGCCAGCGGCGGCTCATGCTCACCGAGCGGCTCGCCAGCCTCGGCCGCACGGTGCAGGGGGTGGCCCACGAGCTCAATACCCCGCTGGCGACCATCCAGACCCTGGGGCGCGACGTGCTCGACGCCATCGACGTGGGCCAGGTGCCCGGCGCGGTGCGCGAAGACATCGACGAGTCGGCGCGCATGATCGTCGACGAGGTGCAGCGCTGCCGGCGCATCACCCACGCGCTGCTGGGCCGGGCGACGCAGCTCGACCCCATCGGCGAGACCGGCGACGCCCCGGTCGCGATCGCGATCGAGCGGGCGGTGGCCGTCGTCTTCACCCACGCCCGCGACCGGGTCGAGGTCGACCTCGGCGGCGTCGCCGACGCCCGGCTGCCGCTCGACCCGCTGGTCCAGATCTTCGTGAACCTGTTGCAGAACGCCGGCGACGCCGACCCGGGCGGAGACATCACGGTGACCGGCTATCGCGGGCAGGCCCTGCGCATCGAGGTGCGCGACCGGGGCCCGGGGCTCGACGGCGAGGCGACGCGGCACCTGTTCGAGCCCTTCTTCACCACCAAGCCGCCGGGGCAAGGCACCGGGCTGGGGCTCTACACCAGCTACGCCCTCGCCCGGAAGCTGGGCGGCGAGCTGAGCCTGGCCAACCACCCCGAAGGCGGCGCGCTGGCCACGGTGACCCTGCCCCTGCCCGGCGCTCGATAGCGGCGCGGGGCTCGGGCCCGGTCGTCGGCGGGTTGGGGGGTATCGGGGGAGTCTGGAGCGGCAACGCGCCGCGGGGGCAGGCCGGGTCTACGGACGGGGCACGGGGCCTTCGCCGCCGCGGTCGCCGGCCGGCGCCGCGCTGCCCGCGGGGCCCTCGGCGTTGGCGGCGTTGGCGTTGGCGGCGTCGGCGTTGGCGGCCGGCGCCAGCCCGCCTTCGATACGCACCGCCTCCGGCGCGGCCGCGGGCTCACCCGGCGCGCCCGCTGGCGCCTCGACCTGCGCCTGCTCCTCGGGGCTCAGCCCCTCGACCGCGCCGTCGAGCGCGTCGGCCTCGTCGGCCACCGCCGCCTCCGAGACCGGCCCGCTGCGGCCGTTGCGCCGGGCGCGCATCAGCGCCGCGATGCGATCCTGCTGGTCGTCCAGCGGCGCCAGGATGCGATCACGATCCTCGGCCCGCTCGGCGTAGGCCCACAGCACATAGGCCACCAGCCGGCACAGCGCGAAGTGCATCTCGTCCTGCGCCGCCCGCGCGTCGCCGCCGGTCACCCGGTTGCGGGCCGCGATCGCCTCGCTGTAGGGCCCCAGGGCGGCTTCGATGGCCCGCACCTTGCGGTCCCAGCCGAACTGATCGACGAGGTCGGCCGACGGCCCGCGCAGATCGGCGACGAGCCGCTGCATGCGCATGAGCTGGGTCTCGTAGCGGGCGGAGGTGATGTGGCCGACGCCGGTGGTGAAGTGGCGCTCGGCGACGCCCTTCAGACGCGAGAGGCGGGAGTCATTGGTGGCCTTGGCATATTTGGTCACGCCGGTCAGGTCGTCGTAGTACTGGTGCACCGCGGCGTCGGCGACGTCGTCGAAGGGGTTGTCCTCGTCGCCGCCGCGCGCCTCCCGCTGCAGCCGGCGGATCTCGTCGATATCGGCCGACGCGGTCGCCGCCTCGGCCAGGGCTTCCGACTGGCGTTCGAGGGTCTGGTCGTCGAACGCCCGCGCGATGGTGATGAGCTGGGCGGCGACGAGCGATGACCGGTCTGCGGTCATCCGCGAGGGCTTCATGTACCGTCGGTAGTGGGTATCGAGCATGGGGTATCTCCCGTGAGTGGTGATGTGTGACCCGTGAGTCGTTGAATGCCTGACCCGACCGTGGGCCGTGACCGCGCCGGTACACAAGAGAAAAATTGTGACGGCAGCGCGCGGCGGATTACACCGATTTCGCTCTCACTGTAGGAGGACCCCGCAGGGCAGGCCCGGTCTGCCTCTCGGGGCGTCGCCGCGCGCCGATTCGGGCGACCATGTGGTCCGTCTCGACTGCCAGCAGCTCGACCGCCGAGTCCGTCGAACGGTCTACGACGCCGCGCGTACCCCCCTTCGACCCGTGCGACGACCCGCCGGCGGACGGGTCGCGCCGCCTTGGCAGGGTCGACGCGGCCCGACTCGACGGCGCGTGCGTCCGGCGCGTGGCCGACGTCCGCCGATCGACCGCGGCGTGCCCCCGGCGGGGCAGTTTCTCCTCGGTTTTCGAAGGCCCGTGCGCTCGACGGCCGTCCGACGGCCTGGGTTCGCGTCGCCGACGGTCACCTCGGGCTGTGCCACGGCCCGATTTTCGAAGGGTCATGGGCCCGTCGGGCCGTGGCACGGCCCGATTTTCGAAGGCTGGAGCCCCGAGTGGGCCGTCGAATCGCCGCCGACGGGCCGGCAGATAACGCCGTCGCGCTGTGGCACGGGGTGATTTACGACGCCGCCGGGCGCCGTGGAGGCGTGGCACAGGGGGGTTGAGATGGGCGCCATGGGGCCTGTGGCACGGCTCGACGGCGCATGGCGCACGCGAGCGCGGGCCGTTCTACCCGCTGTGGGCGCATGAGACGGCGGATCGGCGGTCGAAACTGCGGTGACGGGCGGACGGGGCGTGCGATCGGGGGGTGAAATTGCCGCGGCGGACGGACGGGGCTTCGAAATCGGGGTCGTCGGCCCTCCGGCGGGGCGACGCTGTGTGCGGCCGAGGCGTGTGGCACAGCCCCGCGGATGGGGTTGACGAGGGCTCGGCGAGCGCCGACGGTGGCCGCTCTCGACCTGGAGTTGGCGCCATGGACTGGATTGACAAGAGCAAAGTGCCCTGGCTCGAAGCCAAGGGCTTGCTGCCGGTCATCGAGCGCGCTCGGTCTGAGGGTTGGGACCGCTTGGCGCTGCTTGGACCCGGCACCCGATTCGTTGCCGACACCTGGAGCGACCGCGCTTGGAGGCCAAGAAAGCTCCCGAAAAGGGCGCTCCAGCGACTGGCGACGCTCACCACGCTGCGCATGCTCGCGCTGCCGGGCTGGCACCACGTAAGGCATCACCTGGGTATGCTGGTGGACGGTCTGCCCGACTTGACCGCCCTCGACGTGGGTTTCACCGACCAGAGCGACGACATCGCGCCGACCATCGCGCGTCTCAAAGCGCTGACCCGCCTCGATCTGGCCCACACGCAGTTGGGACCGGCGGGGCTGTTGGCGCTCTCGGCCATCCCCGGGCTGACCTACCTCGACCTTTGGCAGACCCGTATCCGCGACGGAGGCGGGCAAGCGCTGACGAGGTTTCATCGGCTGAAGACGCTGCACCTGCCGGCCGCTGGCATCGACGACGCGGGTGCGAAGGCGCTGGCGACACTGAAGAGTTTGCGGCGCTTGGAACTGAGTGGCAATCGAATCGGCGACGCTGGGATGGCCGCGCTGCTGGACGCCTGGGCGGACCGGTATAGGGCCAGCGAAGCGGATATCCAACTCGACCTCAGATCTCAGCGTACCGAACGCACGAGCCTGCCCCCCGAGATCATCAACAACACCGACACCCGCGCCATGCTCGCCGCGTGGCGCCGCTACCGGGCCGAGAACACCCAGCAACGCCTGCTCAACGAGGCCAAGCTGATCGTCGTCGGCAACGAGGCGGTCGGCAAGACCTCGCTCATCCGCTTCCTGACCAGCGGCCGGCACCGCGACCCCGACGAGCAGAAGACCCCCGGCGCCGAGATCGAGCGCATCGAGACCAAGGCGTGGCACCCGGCCGGCAGCGACGTGACCCTCAACGTCTGGGATTTTGGCGGCCAGGAGATCATGCACGGCACCCACCGCTTCTTCCTGACCGAGCGCAGCCTCTACCTGCTGCTGCTCGAAGCCCGGCGGGAAGACAGCGGTCGCACGATCTACGACTGGCTCAAGACCATCCGCAACCACGGCGGGCGGTCGCCGGTGCTGGTGATCATCAACAAGTGCGACGACGGCGCCGACAACCTCGGCCTCGACGAGACGGCCATCCAGCGGGCCTACCCCGAGGTGGTCGGCGTCCTGCGCACCTCGTGCAATGACGACCCGCCCTCCCGCGAGCGCGTCGCGACCCTGCGGCGCACGATCGTCGAGGTCATCCGCAGCCACCCGCAGCTGAAGCATGTGCGCGACCCGATGCCCAACGTGTGGCTGGAGATCAAGGACGCGCTGGCCGAGAAGGCCCGAGCGCGCAAGGTGCTGGAGTTCGGCGAGTTCGCCGCGCTCTGCGAGACCGGCTGCGGCGCCGAGGCCGTGGACGACCCCCACGAGCAACGCGCGCTGATGAAGCTGCTCAACGACCTGGGGGTGGTGGTGGCCCACGGCTGGCGCCGCGGCTCGACGCGCACCGCGGGCATCACGCTGCTCGACCCCAACTGGCTCACCGGCGCGATCTATCGGCTGCTCAACAGCCAGACCGTGCTCGATCAGCGGGGCGAGCTGACCTGGGATCAGCTGCCGGCGGTGCTCGACGACGCCGCGCTCTACCCCGCCGAGCGGCACCGCTACATCATGGACATGATGGAGCACCGCGACATCGCGATGTGCTTCGAACTGCCCGCGACCAAGGCGACCCGCCCGCGGTTCTTGATCCCCGAGGCGCTGCCGCCCAACGAGCCGCCCGGCGGGCGCCGGCCCACGGGGGACGCGCTGCACTTCCGGTTCGAGTACGCGTTCCTGCCGCCGAACCTCATCCCGCGGTTCATCGTCGAGGCCCACCGCTGTATGCCGGTCGACGCCGCCCGCTGGCGCACGGGCGTGGTGCTGACCATCGAGGGCTGCCAGGTGCGGGTCTCGGCCAACCGCGATACCCGGGTGGTCGACGTGACGGTGACCGGCCCCGCGCAGCGGCGGCGGTCGGCGCTCAACGTGGCGCGGCACATGCTCGACACCGTGCACCTGCTCAACCCCGAGGCCGAGCCCGAGGCGCGGGTGCCGCTGCCCGACGACCTCGAGCAGTCGGTGTCGTACCCCCACCTGCTCAAGCTGGAGCGCAAGTACGGCTCGGATCATCGCGTCGACCCGGAGGGGCTGGACGACGACCGCGACTACGGGGTGGGCGACCTGCTCGACGGCGTGCGCGACCCGCAGGGGGACGCGCGGCGGGCGGCGGGCGCGTTCACCATCAACAATTACGGCAGCATCGGCGCGCTGAGCCACAGCGGCGACATCGGCCGCGGGATCGCCGGCGGGCGGCTGGCGCTGTCGGGCGCGGGCCCGGCCCACGTGGGCGACATGCGCGCCGAGGTCTCGATCACGGCCGATACGCCCGTCTCGCAGACCCAGGCCGAGCAGTTCCAGCACGACATCGGCGAGGTCCTGCACATGGTGGTCGACCGGCTGAAGTCGCTGGCGGCCGATCAGGCGGATCAGCGGGCGACGCTGGCCGGCATGCTGCCGCTGCTGGCGCAGCTCCAGGCGATCGAGTCGAAGGGGCGCACCCACGGCGAGGTGGCCGACGCGGTGGTGCAGGTGGCGGCGCAGCCCGGCGAGGCGCCGTCGGCGACCGCGCAGCGGCTGGGCGCGTTCATCGAGGGCGTCGGCGCGTCGGCGGCGGCCACGGGTCTGCTGAAGCTCTTGGGGCTGGTCGCCGGTTGAGCATGGGAGCGCCCGGAAGCACAGCCGCCCGCCGAGGGCGTGGGCAGCGCCGAGGGCGGGTACGGCGAGGGTGTGGGCAGCGCTGAGGGTGGGCACGCTGTCGCCACGCCCACCCTCAGCGTTGCCCATACGCTCGTCTTGCCCACCCTCAGCGTTTCCCGCGCCTCCGCCATGCCCACCCTGGGATGGCCCACGCCCTGGCCACCCCGCCCGGACCCTCGCTCACCCGTACCCCAACCGGCTCAGCGCCCCTTCCACTCGGGCGGGCGCTTCTGCATGAAGGCCATCACCCCCTCGGCGGCGTCCTCGAACATCGTATTGAGCAGCAGCCGGTCGCGCAGCGTCGGCAGCGCCGCCTCCACCGGCAGGTCGGCGGTCTGGTAGAAGGTCTGCCGGCCCAGCTTGAGCACCGACGGCGAGCGGGCGGCGAGCGTGCCGGCCACCTTCGCGACCTCGGCGTCGAGCTGATCCCGCGGCACCACCCGATTGAGCAGCCCCATCACCTTCGCCTCGGCCGCGGGGTACTTCTCGCCGAGCATCATCATCTCGAGCGCCGTCTTGTGGCCCACGTGGCGCACGAGCAGCGCGGTGACCATCATCGGCCACAGCCCGACCTTGATCTCGGGCAGGCCGATGCGCGTGTCGTCGGCGGCGATGACGATGTCGCAGGCCATCATCAGGCCGACGCCGCCGCCGAACGCGTCGCCCGCGAGCCGGGCGACGATGGGCGTGCCGAGGCCGCGCATGTCGGTGAGCAGGTCGGCGTAGAGCCCCTTCTCGGCGATCTGCCCCGGGAAGCCGCCCTGGTTGCCGGTCATGCCGCCGGCCAGGTCGCCGCCGGCGCAGAAGGCCTTCTCGCCGGCGCCGGTGATGACGATCGCCCGCGCGTCGGGGTCGGCGTCGAGCGCGGCGAGCGTCTCGCGCAGGGCCCGAATGAGCCCACCGGACAAGGCGTTGCGCCGCGTAGGTCGATTCAGAGTCACGGTGGCGATACCCTGATCGATGCTGGACTTGACGACAGGCTCGGCGTCGGCCATACGAGACCTCCCTCGGTGGGTGAGATTGATGGGGTACCCGGTATGAGCAGCAAGATCTACATCGTCTCGGACGCCACCGGCGATACCGCCCAGAAGGTGGTCGACGCGGCGCTCAAGCAGTTCGCGGGCAACGCGACCGAGATCGAGGTGGTGCCGCAGGTGCGCAGCGAGGAGGCCATCGAAGACCTCGTCGAGCGGGCCGAGCGCAACGGCGCGCTGGTGGTGCATACCCTGGTGGGGCCGGCGCAGCGGCATACGCTGCAGCGGCTGTGCCGCGAGGCCGGCGTCGACGACCTCGACCTCATCGGGCCGCTGATGGGCAAGATGGCGGCGTTCCTGGGCATCAAGGCCAGCGAGATGCCCGGCGGGGCGCACACCATCGACGAGCACTACTTCCACCGCATCGCGGCGGTGGAGTTCGCCGTCAACAGCGACGATGGCCAGAACCCGCGCAACCTGCGCCGGGCCGACATCGTGCTGGTGGGCATCAGCCGCACGAGCAAGACGCCGCTGTCGACGTATCTGGCGCAGCGGGGGCACAAGGTGGCCAACGTGCCGCTGGTGATGGGCATCGAGCCGCCGGCCGAGCTGTTCGCCATCGACCAGGACAAGGTCTACGGGCTGCAGATCCAGTCCGACGCGCTGTTCCGCATCCGCCAGGCGCGGCTGCAGGCCCTGGGCATGCCGGCGGACACCGCCTACGGGGTGCGCGACCACATCGAGAAGGAGATCGCCTACGCCCGCGGCATCTTCGAGGCCAACCCGCACTGGCCGGTGATCGACGTGACCAACCGCGCGATCGAAGAGACCGCCGGCGAGCTGCTGGCGATCAAGCACCGGCGGGACAAGAACCGCTGAGCGCGCAGCGCCCGAGCTGCCCCGGCCCACACCGAAGCAGGTCGAGCGCGCGGCGCGAGACGCCGCTTCACAGGTTGAGCGCGCGGCGCGAGACGCCGCTTCACAGGTTGAGCGCGCGGCGCGAGACGCCGCTTCACAGGTTGAGCGCGCGGCGCGAGACGCCGCTTCACAGGTTGAGCGCGCGGCGCGAGACGCCGCTTCACAGGTTGAGCGCGCGGCGCGAGACGCCGCTTCGAAATACGAACGGCCCCGGCGGATGCCGAGGCCGTCGTCCGACGCAGGCGGGCCGATCAGTCCAGGCGGCGCTCGATGTCGTCGCCGGTCTCTTCGATCGCGTCGCCGGCGCGCGCCATGGCGCGGTCGATCCGATGACTGGCGCGGGCGAAGAAGCCTTCGACCTCGTCGCCGGCGTCGCGCAGCGCCGCCTCGGTATCGGCGGCGGCCTCTTCGAGGGCGCGCTCGGTCTTCTCGCCGGCGGCTTCGAGCTCACGCCCGGCGGCCTCGAGGCCGCGCTCGGTCTCCCGGGCGGCGTCGTCGGCGGTCTCTTCGATGGCTTCGCCGGTCTGCGCGGCGGCCTTCTCCACCGCGTCGCCGGCTTCGTTCCAGTCGGGATCGGCCAGCGCCGGCGCGGCGAGGGCGGCGGTCAGGGTGACGATGGCGCCGAGGCTGATGGCGGTCTTCATGGGATGACTCCTGGTTTTGATGTGAACGGGTATCGCGCAGCGGACGGCGCTGCGATCAGCTCGTCGACAGCGCGTTGGCCACGACGGTCACCGCCGCCAGGCACAGGAAGCCGACAAACAGCCACTTGGCGATGGTGACCGCGCCGCCGGCGATGCCGCCGAAGCCGAGGACCGCGGCGATGAGCGCGAGAACGACGAAACCAAAAGCCCAGCGAAGCATGATGTCTCCTTGTTGGTTGTGAGCGGGGCGCCATCTGCGGCCGACCCCGGTTGACGCTCTCTCTGTGTTGCAGCGGGCGTGCCAAGGTCGCCCGTTCGGCCCCGATGGCCCGCAGACAAAGGCTCTGCGGCGATCGCATGGCATCCGGTGGCACCGCCGCCGGGCCGGGTGCGCCCCGATCGCGCCCCGCGGGGCGGGGCGGAGTGTCCCAACCTGCCCCACCGCCCTGCCCCGCCGGCCGGTCCCGCCGCCCTGCCCGGGGTTGACCGGCCGCGACGGGCCGTCGATCATGCCGCCCGATCGACCGCTCGACCCACCGACCGCCGCGAGGTGCCATGAAGCTGTTGACCTGTCACGCCGACGCCCACCGGCGCAGCCTCGAGACCGAGGTGCTCAGCTGCACCGCCCGCGGCGAGCAGCACCTCGTCGAGCTGGCCGAGTCGGTGCTCTTCCCCGGCGGCGGCGGGCAGCCCGCCGACCACGGCACCATCGGCCCGGCGCGGGTGCTCGACGCCGAAGAAGACGGCGAGCGGGTGCTCTACGTGGTCGATCGCCCGGTCGCGGCGGGTCGGGCGCAGGTCACCGTCGACTGGCCGCGCCGCTTCGATCACATGCAGCAGCACACCGCGCAGCACCTGATCACCAGCATCGCCGCCGCCGAGTTCGGCTGGCAGACCGTCGCCTTCCACCTCAACCCCGAGCGCAGCGACATCGTGCTGTCGACGGTGCCCGACGCCGACGGCATCCGCCGCCTCGAGGCGCGGGTCAACGCGGCCATCCGCGAGGCGCGGCCGGTGCGGCCGCGCCTGATCGATCCGGCGGATATGGAGCGCGAAGGCGTGCGCAGCCGGCTCTTGCCCGCCGGTCACAGCGGCCCGCTGCGGGTGATCGAGATCGAGGGCTACGACCTCAATACCTGCGGCGGCACCCACGTGAGCAATACCGCCGAGCTGCAGGCGGTGCGTTTCGTCGGGCTCGACGTGCAGAAGGGCACCGGGCGGCTGCACTGGCTGGCGGGGGGCCGGGTGCTGGCCGACGCCCGCGAGGCGCAAGCGCGGAGCGAGGCGCTGACCCGGCTCTTGTGCCGCGGCCCGGCGGAGCACGTCGCGGTGGCCGAGGGCCTGCTCGGTGAGGTCAAGGACGGCCGGCGCGCGCTCAAGGCGCTCGAGCTCGAGCTCGCCGAGTATCTCGGCCGGGCCCTGGCGGCGAGCGAGGCCCCGACCCTGCATCGGGACACCGCCGATCTGGGCGTGCTCGGCGCCATCGCCAAGGCCGCCGCCGCGGTACGCGGCGACCGGCTGATGCTGCTGACGGCGGGCGAGCCGGAGGGGGTCTTCCTGCTCTTCGGCCCCGGCGCGGGCGAGGCGGGCCCGGCAGTGGCCGAGGTGCTCGGCGGCCGCGGCGGCGGGCGCGGGCAGCGCTATCAGGGCAAGGCCACCGCAAATCAGCGGCGGGCCGAGGCGGCGGCGCTGCTGGGGTGAGCGCGCGCTGATCGACTACATCGGGATTCGCTCGCGCGGCGCGCGCATCCCCCAGGCGCACGCCGAAGCAGGTCGAGCGCGCAGCGCGAGACGCGAAGGGCGAAGCCCGGAGCACGCGAGCCGCAAGGCGAGCCGCCGAGCGCAGCGCAGGCATGCGGGCTGGCCCGCACGGGTCGGAGCAACGATGAGTGCGAGCGCAGCGAGTGCGAAGAGGCGCGGAGATCCCGCCCGAGCGCAGCGAGGGTGCCGGAGACGAACTCTGCATACCCGGCTGACTCATCGATCAGCGAACGGCTGAACCAGTTGAAAACACGGGCGAATCACTACACCGCCTGTTCCACGAGAGAACTCTTCACGGGCCGTTGTTCCAACCCGAGTTCCACTTTGGCACGTCAATCACGCTCATCGTCCGCCATGCCCAGCCCGTCGAGCGTCGCCACCGCCGTCTCGAGCTGCCGGTCGCCGATGTGGGCATAGCGCTCGGTCATCTTCACCGAGCTGTGCCCCATCAGCACCTGCACGACCTTCAGCGAGCAGCCGTTGAGCACGAGGTGCGACGCGAACGTATGCCGCAGGTCGTGGAAGCGCATCCGCCGCAGCTCGGCCCGGTCGAGGCCCTTGCGCAGCATCGCGTTGGCGTAGTTGGTGTTGTAGGTGACGCCGCCCGCCCGATTCGGGAAGACGACCTCCCCGGCAGATTGCGACCGCCACCGCCGCATCACCTCGACGAGATCGGCGGCCATCGGGATGACCCGCGTCTTCCCGCTCTTCGGCGTGCCGAGGATCCCCCGCCAGGCGTTGTGCTCGACGGTGATCCGCCCCGCCGCGAAGTCGACCGAGCGCCAGTGCAGCCCGAAGATCTCGCCCTTGCGCATGCCCGTCCGCAGCGCCAGGAAGACCACCGCGTGGTAGCGCGGGCTCGGCTCCATCGCGCGGAGAAGGCGCCCCGCTTCGTCTGGCCGCAGCCAGTCGAACTCGGCGGTCGTCTCGGGCAGCGGCTTCACCCGCACCCGCTCGGCGAGCACGCCCCACTCGACCGCGCTCTTCATCAGGCTGCTGAGCACCCCGAGGTGCCGGTTGACCGTGCTCGGCGCCAGCTTGCGCCGCAGCTGATCGGCCTTGAACGCCTCGATATCGCGGCGCGTGATCTGGTCCAGCCGTCGCTTGCCAAAGAACGGAACGAGGTGGCACCGCAAGGCTTTCTCCTTGCGCAGCCGCCCGCTCGGCTTGTTGTGGACGGCCACGTAGGTGGTCATCCACTCGTCGGCGAACGCGGACATGGTCGGCGCCTCGACCGCCGGCCCCGCATCGGGCCGCTTCGCGGTCAATTCGAGCCGGAGCTCGACTTCGTACGCCTTCGCCCCGCGCTTGCTCTGCACCGGGCTGACCCGCCGGATCCGCCGGCCGTCGACCGTGAAATCGACGACCCACTTTCCTCTCCACTTCTTGACCGCCATGACCATTCTCCGTGGTCGGTGGCGGGCCCGTGGATTCGGCCGCTCGCATCGTGCCGCTGGTGGCGGGGTGATGGCAAGGGCTCGGGTTCGAGCGCGGCGATGGCGGCGGTCAGCGACTCGTCGGCGACGTGGGCGTAGCGCTCGGTTGTCGCGATCGAGGCGTGGCCCAGCAGCTTCTGGATGACCCGCAGCGAGACGCCGCGCAGCACGAGGTGCGAGGCGAAGCTGTGGCGCAGGTCGTGAACGCGGACATGGCGCAGCTTCGCGGCGGCCAGCGCGCAGTCCAGGGCTCGATTGACCCGGTTGGGGCTGCGCTCGACCTCGCCGTCATCTCCCGGGAAGACCCAGCGGCCGGGGCTTTGCGGGCGCCAGATGCGCAGCGCGACGAGGGCGTCGGTCGTCAGCGGCACGGTGCGGCGGCGGTTGCCCTTGGTCGAGCCGACGCGGCGGCGGTAGACGTTGTGGCGCACGTCCACGACACGGCGCTCGAAGTCGACGTCGGCCCATTGCAGCGCGAGCAGCTCGCCCCGGCGCAGGCCCGTCCGCAGCGCCAGCGTGAACAGCGCCTTCCACTTCGGCTCACCATCCACCGCCGCCAGCAGCGCGTCGGCTTCGGCCCGGCGCAGCCAGTCGAACTCACGCGGAGGCGTCTTCAGCCGCGGGAACTTCGGCACCGCGTCGAGCAGCCGCCACTCGACCGCGCAGCGCATCAGCGCCGAGAGCACCATCAGGTGACCGTTGATCGTGCTCGCCGCCAGACCCGCCTCGTGCTTGCTCGCGACGTAGCCGTCGAGGTCGTGGCGGGTGATCGCGTCGAGCCGCTTGTCGCCCAGCGCCGGCAGCAGGTTGGCCCGCAGGATGGACTCCTTGCGCACGCGGTCGCTGGGCTTGTTGTGCACCACGACCCGCTCGGTCAACCAGCGGACGGCGAACTCACTCAGGGTCGGTCGCGGGCCCGAGCAGGCGGTCGAGGTCGACAAGGCGACCCGAAGCCGGGCCTCGTAGGCCTCCGCGCCTCTCCGCGTCTGCACCGGGCTGACCCGGCGGATACGCTTGCCGTCGAGGGTGAAGTCGGCCACCCACTTTCCGCGCCATATCTTGGCGGTCATCGCGTCCTCCCCGCCGTTGCTCGGCGAGCCATGTGTCGAGGGCCGCGGGCTCGAAGCGCAGCCGGTTGGAGATCTTCAGGTGCGGGATCGCGCCCCGCGCGGTGAGCCGGTACAGGTGGCGGCGGGTGATGCGTAGGCGCCCGCACACGTCGTCGGGGGTCA
>JAUHXC010000025.1 GCA_030427205.1 bacterium
CACCCCGCCTCGACGAGGCAGTCGTAGGTCTCGCCATCGGTGCACGGCACCGTCGAGTCGACGACCGCGCCGTCGAGCTGGTCTTCGCCGCCTTCGTAACAACCGAAGGTCAGGCCGGCGAGCGCCAGCGACCACAGCAGGACTCTGGATATCCGCACGGTTCCCCCCTGAAATCGAAACGGCCTGCTCCCAGACAGGCGGTAGGTCGGTGTCACAATACGCCCGATGGCAGGCGGGGGCAACCGGCCGTGGCCCGGGTCAATCGCCGCAGTGCACCGCCGCGATCGTCGACGGCCAGCCGTCGACGAAGCGCACCAGCCCGTAGCTGCGCTCGGTCTCACCGCCCGAGGCGACCCAGACCTCGGCGTGCCCGTCGCCGTCCACGTCGAGGCAGCGATCGGGCACCACGCCCACCGGCCCGAAAGCGTGCCGTTCGATGATCCGGACCGCGCCGCCCGCCAACCCGACGACCGCGCGCAGGTCGCGGCCGAAGCCACGGACCGAGACGAAGCGCCGCGACCCGACCGCGACGCTGCCGCGCACCTCGAACGTCGCCTCGATGGGCTTACCATCCCGCGCCGGCGACCATGTGGCCCACGCCGCCGGGCGAGCCACCACGTCGGCCTTCACCGCCGCGGCGATCGCCGCCCGCTCGGCCGCCGAGATCGCCGGCGCCTTCTCCGCGGGGCAGGCGATCGGCTTCACCCCCTTCGAGAACCACAGCCGCCCGCCGCCCAGCGAATCGGGGCCGAACGCGCGATAGCCCTCGACCCCGCCGCAGGGCGCCTCGGCGGCCGCCTGCGGCAACGTACGGGCCTTGCCCCGATGGTCGACGACCGCCTGCCCCGCCGCCGCCGCCTCGCACGCCGGGCCGGTGAACCAGCCGACGTCGGCCCGGTGGCAGGCGACGAGCAGCGCGTCGAAGAGCACCGCCCGGGTCTTCGACGGCGCGGGGGTCGGCGGGGCGAGCAGGCCCAGCGCGATGGTCAACGGGATCACGATCGGCACGGCGGGCCTCCAGCGCTGGATGTCGAACGACGGCCGGCGTCTTGTTCGCGGCCGGCTGGGCGATGATCCATCGTGCGCGCGGCTGAAGCTACTCGCAGCCCAGGCGCGCCGTCTCGACCAGCGCGTCGCGCCCGCCGAGATACACCGTCGAGCCGTCCTGGCCCAGCGCCAGCGCGGCCGGATCGCCGAGGGTCGACAGTCGATGGGCGGCGCCGAAGCCGGCGGGGCCGACGCCGATCACCCACAGCCCGTCGTCGGCGATCAGCACCACCCGCTCGCGGTGGGCGACGAGCGCGCGCGGCGCGGCGCCCCGCCAGTGGTCGACCACGGCCGGCGCGGCCGGATCGGAGGCATCCACCGCGAGCAGTCCCCCGCTGCCGCCGGCCACATACAGCCGGTCGCCCACCCGAGCGATGTCGGCCGAGTCGGCGCGCCAGGCCAGCTCGGCGACGGTCGCCAGCCCGTCGGCGGTGCGCTGCACGATCACGAGGGCGTCACGGGTCGTCAGCGCGGCCCAGTCCGGATCGGCCAGCGGCACCAGATCACCCACCGGGCGATCCCACGGGATCTGCGCGTCGGGCCGCGCGCCCTCGGCGGTCAGCGCGAAGCGATGGATGGCCCGGGCGTGGGCGACCCACAGGTGGCCGTCGGCGACGCCCAGCGCCGGACGGGAGATGTAGTCCTCGAAGTCGATCCGGTCGATCTCGGCCACGGCGTCGGGGTCGGTGATGTCGAAGACGATCAGATCGGCGTTGAGCTCGTGCAGCACGAGGTGCCCGTCGTCGGCGGCGACCCGGCCCACGCTGAACTCGGCGACATGGGGCGCGGGCATCTCCGTCGGCGCGGCCGGATCGGCGACGTCGACGACCCGCAGCCCGCCGGCGGCGTCGGCGACGTAGATCCGATCACCCACCCGCGCCAGGTCGACGACGTTGCCGTCGTGGGTGAACGCGACGCGCGGCTCGGCGAGCGCGTCGCGCGCGAGGTCGAAGACCGTGAAGTGACCGACGCCGGTGAGCGCCGCCCGCGCCGGGTCGTCCAGTATGGCGAAGCCGATGGCGTAGTCGTCGTAGGGCCACTCGCGGACCACCGCAGCCCGATCGACGGCGGATACGTCGAGCAGGCTCAGCCGGGTGGTCTCGTCGAAGCTGTAGATCCCCTCGGGGCGGCGCGGGGCGAGCAGGCCAGCGCGCTGCCGCGGGCCGTATGCCGGCCCGCCGGGCGCGTCGAGGTCGACCAGCCGCGAGGAGCCGATGCTGTGTATATGCAGCCAGCCCTCGGGCTGTACGAAGCCCGTCGGGCCGTCGGAGAGCGTGGCGATGAGATCGACGCCCGCGATGGGCGCGGCGGGATCGGTGACGTCGACGAGGAGCACCCGGCTGCCCGCGCCGAGCGCCACCCGCCCCCGCGCCGGATCGAGCGCGATCCTGATCTCCTGACGGTCGGTATCGAGCTCGCCGACCGCGCGGATCGCCGCCGGCTCGGCGACGTCGTAGATCCGCAGACCGCCGTCCCGATCGGCGATGTAGGCCAGCCCGTCGTGCACCCGCACGCCGAGAGCGCTGTCGGCGGTGGGCTGGCGGCCGATCAGGCGCGGGGCGCGAGGGTCGGTGAGATCGTATATCAGCAGCCCGGCGGCGCCCGCGGCGAGGTGGAGTCGCCCGTCGACCCAGTCGGCGTCGCGGACCTCGGTCCCCGGCCACAGCACCCCGAGCGGCGCGATCGGCGCGCCGGCCCGGGCCTCGTAGATCTCGATCCGGCGAGACGTCTGGCGAAGCACCAGACCCGGCGGGGTGAGCACACGCCAGCCGATGCTGCGTCCGGGCGGGCTGACGACGCCCTGCGGACGGGCGACGGGCACGCAGGCCGGCCCGCAGCCCACGGTCGGCGCCGGGGTGTGCACGCAGCCGACGTCCGGGTCGCAGGCATCGGCGGTGCACGGATCGCCGTCGTCGCAGGTGAGAAACGCGCACAGCCCCGGCGGCGGCGCCGCGTCCGCGACGGGATCGGGCACCGCGCGCTGCTGATCCTCGCAGCCGGCGAGCAGCAGCAGCACGAGCGCAGCCCCGATCGGCCCCGCGGCGTTCGCTATACGGTCAACGGCAGCGCCGGGCATGTCGCAGGTCTCTCCGGGTCGTGTCCCTGTAGGTCATGTGCCAGGTCTCGTCGAGCGGATCGAAGGCGGGCGAGGGATCGTCGAACCACGCGCCGTTGGCGACGTTCGGACCCGGGCGCGCGTCGACCTGCTCGTCGATCCACCCACCGGCGCCGTCGCCCACGAGCACGTCCAGGCTCGAGCCACGCCGGACGGTGTAGGCGATGAGCGGGCGCCCGGCCGCGTCGAGGGCCAGCGTGACCTCGGCCAGAGCGAGCTCGCCGAGCGGCGCCTCATTCCGCCAGACCCCGGACGCCTCCTTCACGGCGTAGCGCAGCGTGCCATTCAGCAGCAGGGTGAGGTGCAGGCGGCCATCGGGGTCCACGGCGCCGGCGAACGCGTCGGCGCGCCAGCTGCTCTGGGTCGACGCCGCGACGATCTCGGAGCGCCACTGCCCGCCGTCGAGGCTTCGGCTGGCCACCTCGACCGCGCCGTGGGGCTCGATGTCATGGCGGTGGCTGATCACGTACAGGTCGCGGCCGACCGGGTCGACGATCAGGTCGATGCCCCAGCGCTCCCCCGGCCCGAGCCCGTCGGCTTCGAGCGCGATGCCCTCGGCGCCCTCGCTCCAGGTGGCGAGCCGCACGCGCTCATGGGCGTCGTAGAAGGCGATGTGCGCCCGGCCCGAGGGGTCGACGTCGATGGCGACGGGGTGCTCGTCGACGGGCGCGTGCCAGCTGATGCGCCAGTCGGGTTCACCCACCGCGTGCATGAGGCGCTCGTCGCGGTCGAGGCTGACGATGTGCACCCGCCCCTCGGGGTCGAGCGCGGCGGCGGCGTAGAAGCCCGCCGGCATGTCGCCGACCGGCGCGGTGGTCCAGGGCCACCCCGGGGCGCGCCGACCGTGGCGCAGCCCGCGGATCCGCTCGTCGCGATAGGCCACGTGCAGCGTGCCGTCCGCCGCGACGTGCAGGCTGCTGAACGCGCCGACGTCGCCGACGTCGTCGACCACCGTCGAGGCCCAGGTCCCGGCGGGCAGCGCCTCGTGCACGCAGCCCGCCTCGGGATCGCAGCGGTCGGCGGTGCAGCCGTCGCCGTCGTCGCAGGCCCGCGGCGCGCCGCCGACGCAGCGGCCGGCGCTGCACGACTCCCCCTCGGTGCAGCGGTCGCCGTCGTCGCACGCCCGCAGGTGCGGCTGGAAGACGCAGCCGAAGGTGGGCTCGCAGCGATCGTCGGTGCACGGGTTGTCGTCATCGCATTCGCCGTCGACCCGGCAGGGCGGCTCGGGCGGCTCGGGCGCTATGGCATCGGCCTCGCCGGACGCGCTGCGGTCGATGCAGCCGAGCAGCGCCAGCGTCAGCAGCAGGCCGATGAACGATCTTGGAGTCGCGCATGACATCGCGCAGATCATGTCACAGGCCGCGCCCGCCGATCACCGCGCCCGGATGCCGCGGGCGACGTGGTGCGCCGCTGGGCCATCCGGTAGCATGGCGCACGCCGCTTCGCCGCCGCCCAGGGAGTGCATGGATCCGTCGACGCCCGACACGCCGTCCCGCGGGACGCGATGACCGCCACCGCGCTGGCGATCGTCTGCGCCGCGGCCGCCGGGCTGGGCTGGCTGGCTCAACGGGACGCCCGCGCCCGGATCCGGCGACAGCTCGACGACCCCGACGACCGCGAAGCCTATGCCACCGAGCTGCGCCGCGATCGCTTCGAGGCCCCGGACGGCGGCGAGCGCGGCTACCGCGACCGCACCCGCCGCGCGCTGGCCTGGCTCGGCTCCATCCTCGGGGAGCGTTATCTCTTCTCGCTGCATGGCTTCGGCATCTGCCTGAGCCTCGCGGTGGGCTACGCCGCGCTGCTGTTCTGGTCGAGCTGGCTGCTCGGCGCGCCGAGCGCGCTGCCGTCCCTCAACCTGCTGCCCGATCCCGACGGGCTCTCCCTCGGGCGTCGCGCCTTCGCTGCGGCGGCGATCGTCCTGCCGCTCGCCGGCCTGGCCTGGATGGTCCGGCGCGCGTCGGGCGCGACCGGCTGGCGCCGTCGCGGGGCCATCCTGGGGGCGCTCCTGCTGGCCGCGGCGGGCTACGGGGCGACCCATCTGCTGATCGGCGGCTGGTACTGGCCGTCGCTCGTCGACAACCCGTCGGTCGGCGTCGCGGCGCTCTACGGGGCGCTGGCGATGGCCACCGCGCTGCTGACCGCGGCCTTCTCCGGCCGGCCGCGCGGCGCGGGGTTGGCCGGCGTGGCGCTGTGGGCCCTGGTCGCCGGCATATACATCGTCACGCCGGACAACGCGGTGGAGCAGCTCGTCGCGCTGCTCATCCTGGCCCTGCCGCTGGCCAACGCGCTGTTCGACTGGCTCTCGTGGGCCATCTCGCGGCGGCTGATCACGTCGCTGACCCGGCCCGATCGCCCGGCGACGGTCCGCCGGCTGCTGATCCACGTCGGCTGGGACCTGCTCGCCGCGCTGCTGCTGCTGACCGGCCTCGCGGTGAGCATCCCCTGGATGCTGGAGCAGTTCGCCCTGGGCTTCGCCTCGGACGAGATCTTCCGCGAGGCCGCCGACGATCCGCTGGGCGCCGGCCGCTGGCTGGTCATGATGCTGGTCAGCACGCTGATCCCCACGGCGATCCACGTCTTCGCGATCGTGGTCTCGGCGCTCGAGGTCCGCCGCTCGGCGGCGCGCCGATCACAGATCGCTGATCTGCTCGAAGACCGCGGCGGCGCGCCCGGCCCACGGGCGCTCGACGCGGCCGCCGGTTTTCTCGTCACCCGCTGGCGCTGGCCGGCGGCGACGGTGTTCGTGGTGCTGCTGCTGGTGGTCGGCCCGCTGCTGTGGCACGGCCCGCTGGGCCGGGCGATCCTGTGCGTGGGCGAGGCGGTGGGCGCCGCGAGCCGCTCGCCCGACGGCTGGAACGAGATCGTGCGCGTACGCATGCGGCGGGCGGCCAGCGGGCATCCGGTCGAGACGGCGGCGTTCCTCGAGCCGGTGACGGCAGCCGGCGCCGCGATGGGCATGGACCTGCTCGATCGGTCCGCCGCCGTGGCCTTCATGACCGGCGAGGGGGCCGTCTTCCGCCAGCTGGTCGAGCGGCTCGCCCAGCATCCGGGGATGACACCGCAGGCCTGTCAGAGGCAGCCTGTGCTCGCCCGACTCGCGGCCGCCCGACTGCACCTGCTCGGACGTTGCGCCGCCCGCTGGCCCGATGACACCTCGCTCGACTGGGCCTTGCGCCGAGCGGCCGTTGAGACAGTGCTTGTCGCCGACGCGGCGGACGACAGCGCCGCGCCGCTGCATGCGCTACTCGACGAGCAGGATCTGCTGCGGCTCGTCGAGCGCGGCGGCGGCGGCCAATCGGCCCTACGTTTCGTCGAGCGGGAGCGACGAAGCGGTCTGGACCCGGGCTTCGCCCACCTCGCCGACGGCATCATCTACAACGCCAGCTGGCGTCACGCCGCTGCCGTCGAGGCCTTGCAGGACGCGCTCGAGCACCGACCCGAGTCGCCGATGGTCTGGGCGCAGTTGGCACGAGCGCTCTACCACCTCGGCGAGGTCGATGAGGCGCGGGCGGCGGCGCAGGACGCTCTGCTCCGCGACCCGTCCGATGCCGACCTCGTGAAGTTCGCGCACCATCTGCACGACGCCTGCCCGTCGAGCGGGCTCGACGACTGCCGCTCACCGCTGCTCGAAGGCGCCTTCTCGGCCCACGACCCGCTGGCGTGCGCCGCGAGCATCAACACCCTTCGACGTATATTGTCAGCGGGCGGGCCGGACGGCGGTATCGAGATCTCCGCGGTCGCGGCCGACTGCGCCCGACGCTGGCCGCACCATGTGGAGGTGCTGGACGCGTTCGCGGAGCGGGCCAGATACTATTCGGGGCACCGAGCGGCGGCCATCGGCGCCCTCGAGACCCTGATCGAGTTCGAGCCCGACGACCCGCTGCATCGGACCCGCCTCAGCCGGCAGCTGCGCCACGGGAGGCGCTATGCCGAGGCCCTGACACACGCCGAGCGCGCGGTGGCTCTGGCGCCGGACTTCCTGGACGCATGGCGCGAGCGGGGCATGGCGCTGCTGGGCCTCGGCCGCTTCGACGCCGCCCGGCGCGCGCTCCTGCGCGTCGAATCGCGGCTCACCGGCCGACGGTACAACGACAACATCGCGCTGGCCGTCGCCGAGCTGGCCGGCGGCGACCCCGCGGCGGCTCGGCGGCGCCTGAGGGCCGACCGCGTGGTGCTCACCCCCGACACCGAGTGCCTGCTGGCCCACCTCGACGCGGCCGAAGCCGGCGACGCGCCGCCGACCTGCCGCTACCTGCCGCCGCCGCCCCGCGATCGGCCGAATACATCGCCGCCCCCGCCGCCGTCGGGCGCCTCGCGGCCCTGAACGCCTCCGCGGCGCCGAGCCGGACACCCGCGACGGAATGCACCCACAACCGCCGACGGTAAGCCGGCCGGCGAGCCACCGACTACGATGGCTGCCGTGAAGCTCAGTGATCTGCAAGGCCGAACGCTGAAGGGCTGCTATCGGCTCGATGAGCTGCTGGACGTCGGCGGCCAGGGCGCGGTGTTTCGCGCGACGCAGATCGCCCTCGGGCGGACCGTCGCGGTCAAGATCAGCCTGCCCGCCGACCTGCCTGCGGCGCAGCTGAGAATGCTCACCGCGCGGTTCGATCAAGAGAGCAAGGTGCTCGGCCGGCTCGATGCCCACCCCAACATCGTCACGCTCTACGAGGCCGGTCAGACGTCCGTCAGCGACTTCGGTCCGCTGCTGTACATGGTGCAGACCTATATCGCCGGCACGACGCTCAAGGCGTATCTGCACCGCCAGAAGCACGTGCACGGCCGCGACACCCTGGCGCCCCGGCGCGCCGTCGCGTTGCTCGTGCCGGTATTGCGCGCGCTCGGCGCGGCCCACGCCGCCGACATCGTCCATCGCGACATCAAGCCGGGCAACCTGATGCTCTCGGCGCAGGGCGGCCACGAGGTCGTCACCGTGATCGACTTCGGCATCGCCAAGGATCTCACCTCGACCGCGCCGCTCACCCGCGGCGCCGTGCTCGGCACCGGGCCCTACATGGCGCCCGAACAGTGCACCGGCGGCCCGATCGGCCCGGCGACCGACCTGTACGCCGTGGGCGTGGTGCTCTTTCGCATGCTCGCCGGGTGGAACCCGTTCAGCGCCGCGGACTTCATGGGCTACCTGCCGCAGCACGAGCACGCCCGCCCCTTCGTGCCGACGACCGTGCCGCGACCCTTCGCCGACGTGCTGCGCAAGGCGCTGGAGAAGGCGCCCGACGATCGCTACACCCGCGCCGAGGACATGATCCGGGCGCTGGAGGTCGCGCTGGACGCTGTGGGCGAAGCCGCGGACATCGCGCCCCCGCGCGGTGAACCGTGGCAGCGCCCGACGCACGTGGGACCAGCGCGCCGCGTCACGGCGCCCCGCGTCACGGCGCCCAGCGTCACGGCGCCCCGTGTCACCGGTCAGTCCGAGCCCGCGAAGCGGCGCCGCACCCGCCCCGACGACGATGAGGCACGGGGCCCCGAGGTCGGGGCGTCGTCTGGCCAGATCGCGGTCGATCCCGACGGGGCGCGCGGCGACAGCTCCCCGGCCGCCGCTCGATCCGACGGGGCAGAGGGCGACGAGGGGTCCGCTGCCCCCCGACGGCCGACAGGCCCGGACGCCACGCCCGATGCCCAGCCCACCGATACCCTGCCGCCGCCGGATACGCAGCCGCCCGACAACGCGCGCCGCGGTCAGCGATGGCGCTCGGCTCTTCTGCTCGGGACCGTGCTCGTGGCCGCGCTGAGCGGCGCGACCGCTCTCTGGCTCGGCGCCACGCCGACGGAGACCGAGGCCGCCGTCGAGCGGATCGAGATCGGCGGCGAGCTGCCGGCAACGGTCTCCGGCGATGATCCGGCGCCATACGAGCCGACCGCGCGCGATTCGACGGTCTACGCAGCGGCGCCCGCGCTCGACGCGCCGGCAGAGCCCGGCGAGCCCGTGCCGACGAGCGCGCGTCCAGCCCGCTCCGCCCGCGCCGCGTCGGCCGACCGCCCGGCCCGACCGCCGCCGGCGCGCCGCGCACGGGGCGGCGCGCCGGCGCAGATGTCCGACCCCGGCGACCGGTCGACGCCGGCCCCGCAGCGCCGGCCTCGGCACCGACCACCGAGCCACCCCGCCGCGCGGAGGCCACAGAGCGCACGCCATGGCGCATCGCCGCGGACTTCGACGCGGCGCTGCGCGGCTGCCGCTGCGACGACGCGCGGGCACACCTCGAAGCGCTGCGGCGGGCCAGACCCGCGCCCGAACGCACCCGCCGACTCGAAGAGGAGTGTCAGATCATGTTCCCCGGCAACTGCATCGACCGAGGTGCGCGATGACTCGACCGCCGATGTGGGTCGCACATCCCCCGTGGGTCCGTGCGAGCCTCGCGCTGCTGGCCGCCATCGCGCTCACGGGCTGCCTCGATCTCTTCGCCGAGCCGACACCGCCCCGCGATCGGCCCGACGGGGTCGTGAGCCCCGAAGACGCGGCGCTCGACGACGACGCGGTCGACGACGAGGCAGCCGACGTCGAGGCTGATGCAGGCCCGACCGACAACGGCCCGCCGCGCGTCGACGGGGCGCCCGATACCGGCGACGGGGCCTGCGACGGGTGCGTACTCGACGGCGCAGACGCACGCTGCGAGCAGGGACGCTGCGTCATCGAGCGCTGCCACCCCGGCCGGGCCGACCTCGACGGGCGCCCGGAGAACGGGTGCGAGTACACCTGCCGGGCCGACGGCGTCGACGACTGCAATGGCATCGACGACGACTGTGATGGCCACGTCGACGAATCCCTCGAGCCGCCGCCGGTCGCGCTGCCGGGCGTCTGCAGGCACGCGCGCCAGATCTGCGAGGGCCCGGACGGCTGGCGCGAGCCGGATTATCGGATGCTCGACGACTACGAGGTCGAAGAGAGCCGCTGCGACGGGCTCGACAACGACTGCGACGGCCGGGCCGACGAAGCCCACCCGCGCCTCGGCGGGGCGTGCGCCGTCGGCGTCGGCGCGTGCACGCAGGCGGGCGACCTGGTCTGCAGCGCCGATGGCTGGTCGCTCGACTGCTCGGCGCGCCCGGGCGCGCCGGCGGCGCACGATGGCACGTGCGACGGGGTCGACGACGACTGCGACGGCGCGCTGGACGAAGATCCACCGTGTAACGGCTGCCCGGCGGGTATCGAGATCGAAGCGGGCTATGTCTGCATTCCGCCGGGCAGCTTCACGATGGGCAGCCCGCCGGACGAGCCGGGGTTCGACGCCGACGAAGGGCCTACGCGCCGGGTCGAGATCACCCGCCCGTTCTTGATGCTGCAGACCGAGGTGACCCGCTCGCTGTGGTTCACCGTCTTCGCCTGGGATCCATCGATGTACGCCTGCGATGTCATGTGCGTGGGTGAGCCGGTCGAGAGCTGCCCGGTCAGCCGCATGAGCTGGGGCGAGGCGGCGAAGTTCGCCAACGCGCTGACCCGACAGGTCAACGCCCGTCTCGGCACCGCGCTGACCGAGTGCTACGACCTCAACAACTGCAATGACGATCCGGCCTACCTCGGGCTGGGCTGCGGCGAGGGCAACCCCGGCAATCGGCGAGCGATGCCCGATCCCGGCCAGTTCTGCGAGCGACGCAATACGGTGCCGGGCTGCACCGGCTATCGCATGCCCACGGAGGCCGAGTGGGAGTACGCCGCCCGAGCGGGCGACGCGGGCGTGTGGTATGGCGCCGAGGCCGGGTGGTCGCTCGACGCGCACGCCTGGTACGCCGCCAACGCCGACGGGCGGGTGCACGCCGCGGGGCTGCTCGCGCCGAGCCCGTGGGGGCTCTACGACATGCTCGGCAACCTCTACGAGATGGTCGATGACTACCACCGCGCCGACGGCTACGCCTTCGCCGGTGGCCGGGACGAGGTCGATCCCCGCGGGCCGGCCGGGTCTGACGCCGAGCCGCCGAATCGCGCGATGCGGGGCGGCACCTACTGGAACGAAGCGCGCTTCCTCCGCTCGGGGTTCCGCAGCCGCCAGGAGCAGCAAGACGGGTTCCACCAAACCGGCTTCCGGCTCGTGCGCACGGTCGAAGCGCCACAGTAGAGGCCTACCACACGCCGCCGAGAGACAGGCCGCGGTAACCGGATGCGTCGATCGATGGGACGAGCGCGGGTCCGCTGGCGGCGCCCTCGTCATCCAACCAGACCACGGCAGCGCCGACCGCCAGGGCGAGCCCTATCCCGCCGAGCGCATACGCGGTGAGACCCAACCCATTGGCCCGATCACTGGCATCGTGGAAGTCAGCCAGAGCGGCCCGGCGCGTATCACTGCCGGGCTCTTCAGCCAGCGCCCGTGCGTCGGCGGCCCTCCGGCTGTCGATGGCATCCGCGGCCAACCCATAGGAGACCCCGCCGGCGACGAGGGCGACCGCGCTGCCGACGGTGAGCGACCATGCGAGCGTACGGTCGGGCGTCGGCTGCGCAGCGCACCGGCCCTTGACCCGCTCGAGGCCGGCGCGCGCCGCCGCGCCGATACGCGTCGACGCCGGCTGGGAGACAGCGATGGCTCGATAAGCGCGCTCGGCTTCACACGCGTAGGTGTCTTCGCCGCTGGCCTCGGCGAGTTGACCGAGGGTCTCGGCCTTGTTGAACAGCAAGCCCGCGCGAGACGCGATGCACTCGGGTCGCCGCGCGGCGGCGTCGAAAGCGGCGATCGCGTCGGCGAGGCGGCCCGCCTGACGGGCCGCGTGACCATCGGTATAGCAACCGTCCGCGCTCACCGCCGGTCGAGGCATGATCACCATGGCCGCCACCAGGGCCGACAGCGTGACTGTCGCCCCCGAGGCGGACGCGCGCGGGGCCCTGTACCGTACAGGGTATCCGTTGGTCTTCATCGGTCTGCCACCCGTCATCGCGAGGCGTTCAGTCGCCTCGATCACGACGCGCACGATAACGCATCGCGCGCGCGGGTGCGAGGTGGCCGGAGAGCGCCCGAGCGCGCCCGCCGCGGATCAGTCGAAGATGTCGTCGTCGTCGTCATCCCCGCCGCCACCGGGGGCTTCGCGGCCCTGAGGGTCCTCGCTGCACTGCAGCGCCTGCCGCCCGAAGCTGCCGTCGGTGGCGACCCACGGGGCCGCCTCGTCGCCGATGTAGGTGATGGTCAGCGCGGTGCCCGAGATGTCGCCCGATCCCACGCCGCCGTCACTCTTGCCGTAGATGATGCTGCCCGCCGCCGGGCAGAAGGCCTCGCAGACGTAGTAGTCGTTGACGGTGGTGACGAAGACCTCGTCGTCCAGCGAGCTGGTCCACTCGCCGTCGATGCCGTAGCACTCGCCCTGCCACTCGACCACGTAGGCCCCCAGCCGGCCGACGATCCGCCCGCCGGGCGCGGTGCCGCCGCCCTGGGTGCTCACCGCGGCGCGGTGGCTGCCCGCCTCGGGCATCTCGTAGGTGCCGGTGGCGTTGATCGCCAGGGTCGCCTCGTCGATCTCGAGGTCGGCGGCGGTCACGCTGATGGTCACCGACTCGGCGGCCTCGACGGCGTAGACCACGTTGACCACGCCCGAGATCGACAGGTCGCGCGGGCCGGTGCAGCCCTCCAGGGTCATGGTCACGGTGGCCTCGACCGCCTCGCCGCGCACGCAGTCGGCGGGTGAGAAGACCATCGGCAGGGCGGCCTCGACGGCGGTCGCCATCTCTTCGGGGGTCGAGCCGAGCGGGGTCTGCTCGGCGATGGCCATCAGCAGGCTGGCCTCGAGGCGGGTGAGCGCCACCGAGTCGGCGGCGGCGGCGGCTTCTTCGCTGTCGCTGGGCGTGAGCGCGTCGTTGATGGCCTCACAGCCCAGGAGGCCGCCGGCGGCCGCGCAGAGGCCGAGAGACAACAACAGATGGCGAGATACGAGGGTCTGCATGATCGGGCTCCTGAGCGCCCGCTGGGGGGCGCCGGTGGGGTTTCGTATGTGCGTCGTGGGGCTCGACGGCGGCCTACGGCCGAAGGGGCGGGATTATTCGGCCTCGACCGTCTCGAAGGCCGCGCGGCCTGCGCGGCTCACTCGGCGGGCGCGTCGTCCTGCGGGATCTGCGACAGGTCGGGGCAGGTGCCGCCGCCGCAGACGTCGATGATCTCGCCGGTGCGGAAGAAGTGCGCCATCTGCTCGCTGTGCGCGTCCATGTGGCGCGTGCTCTCGTGGGGGTCGCCGAGCTCTTCGGCGTCCTCCGGCGGGCGGTTGCCCGGCGCGGGCCAGGTATTGCCGAAGTGCCAGTTGACGATGCCCGATCCGACGTGAGGATAGGCCTGCTCGGTGGCCAGCGGCACGCTGCGCTGGTCGTCGTAGTTGGCCATGATCGGCACGCCGACGTCGCTGCGGCCGACGGTCTCCATGCTGAGCAGCGGCACCTGATAGTCGCCGAGCGCCACGTCGACGAGCGCCTGGGCCGGCGCGCGGCCGGGCAGCGGATCGTTGAGGTGGCGGTAGTAGCTGATGCTGTCGGTGCCGTCCCACAAGAGCTGCATCAGCGAGATGGCGATGAGCTGGTCGGCGCGGGTGGTGTAGACCCCGCCGAGGATCGCGAAGAACGGCTCGAAGTTGCGCGAGCGCTCGAGCAGCGTCGCGTAGTTGGCCCCCGCCACCCCGAGCGCGCCGCGGCTGACGTCGGGGCTGATCGAGAGGAAGGTGGCCCCGAAGATGGCCCCCTGGCTGATGCCCCAGTAGTAGCTCTCGCCCTCGGCGAGGGTCACGCCGAGCTCGGCCACCTCGGGCAGCGCGGTGAAGCGGCGCTGCATCGCCCGGGTGACGAGCACGTACTCCAAGAGCCCCTGGTGCAGCCGGTCGGCGATCCAGGTGAAGATCGAGATGTCGGAGAGGATGGTCAGCGCGTTCTCGTCGCGGTCGTAATCGCTCATGCCGATCAGGTCGACGGCGTAGGTGATGAACCGGTGGTTCTGGTCGACCCGCCCGTGGAACCAGCCGCACTCCCGCGGCGGATACCGGCCGCAGTCGCGGGTCCAGCCGAGGTCGGCGGCGTCCTTGGCGTCGCCGAACATGCCGTGGCCGTGGTTGATCAGCCCGTGCGGCGTGCCGTCGAGCGCGCTGTAGGGCACCGTGGCGTACCAGGTGACGTCCTCGCGCCAGCCGTTCTGCTCGGGCAGGCCGTCTTCGCCCAGGTTGAAGATCCAGCCCTGCTTGTCGAGCACGACCTCGCTCTGCTGCATGTAGTGCGGCGCCCGGAAGTGCCCCTTGAAGCGATAGGCGATGTACGGGTTGTACTCGAGCCCCTCGGCGTTGTCCGGATCGGGGCTGTAGCGGTCGATCTCGTCGATGACCAGCTCGGGGCCGTCCTCGCCGACCGTCGCCAGCCCCTCGTCGACCATGTGCAGCAGCCGGCCGGTGAGCGCCTCGGTGCTGGCGGTGTGGAAGGGCCAGGCCAGGGTCAGGCTGTCGCGGGCGACGCCCGCCGCCTCGAGCCGGGTGAACATCTCGTCGAAGCGCGCCTGCCGCTCGGCGAGCGGGCCCTCGGCGCCGCCGGCGAGCAGGGCGGCGAAGGCCTCCGAGGGCGGGATGGCGTCACCGGCGGTGGTCTGCAGGCCGCGATAGGCGACGATGTAGGTCGTATCGGGCGCGAGGATCACCGCCGGGCGCATGATCGCGATGCGCTGCGTCTCGTCGGCGGCCTGGGCGTCGAGGTCGATATAGTACGGCACCCGGGTCAGCCCGTCCTCGCCCACGGCGAAGAGCAGCGCGGCGGCGTCTTCGGCCAGCGAGTCGGCGATGCGGGTCTCGTCGGGCAGCTGGGTCGGCTCGACCTCGGGGAAGAGCGCCAGGATCGGCGTGCCGAGGCCGTAGCCGTCGAGGCGGCGCCAGGGGTCGGGCACGATCGACCCGGCGGTGAGGCTCGCGGGCAGCGCGCCCTCGGGGAAGTCGAGGGTATAGCCCGTCGCCCGCGCCTCGTCGGTCACCAGGTAGAGATCGGACGGCCAGGGCATGGCGCAGGTCCCGGGCTGCAGCGGGTCGCAGCCTGCGTCGCCCGGAGGCTGGCCCATGTCGGGCCCGGTCTGGCCCATGTCGGGCTCGGGCTGGCCCATGTCGGGCCCGGGCGCCATGTCGGCCTGGCCCTCGTCGGGCTGCGCGGCGTCCACCCCCTCGCCGTCGGGCTCATCGTCACAGCCCGCCAGGGCCCCGAACGCCAGCAGCAGCCCCAAGGCCACCCGGCCCCAGGTGTCATCGCAGATCGAGCGCATCGTCTCTCCCTCCACACAACGGCCCGGCCGGGCCGAAAATCGGGTCAAGGTGCCCCAGCGGGCGCGGCCGAATCAACACCGGAGCCGCGACGGCGGGCCGCGTTATCCGGCCACGGGCGACGGGCTCTGCAACGGTCAGGGGTTAGTTGACGCCCCTGCGGACGAGTCCTACGATGCGGCCAGGAGCGTTGGCGCATCGCCCGGACACCGGGCGCGCCATCGGGCCGAGCAGGCCGACGAGGCCGCCCAAAGGGAGGAACAGCATGCGCAGGTGGGCGAAGACGATGGTGGCGGCCTTGATGCTGGCCGCCCCGGTCCAGGCCCAACCGGCCGACGATACGGTGGCGCAGGTCGAGGCCCTCGCCGGCGAAGCCCGGGCGCTCTACGACGCCGGTGAGTTCGGCCAGGCCGTCGCGAAGTACCTCGAGGCCTACAAGCTCCAGCCGACGGCGGCGGTGCTCTACAACGTGGCGGTCATCTACGACAAGAAGATCCAGGAGATCGACCTCGCCATCGAGTACTACCGGCGCTACATCGCCTCACCGGACGCCGATCCGGCGGCGGTGCAGCGGGCGACGGCGCGCCTGCAGGCGCTCAAAGCCGAGAAGGAGGCCCGGCGGCAGGCCGATCTGTCGACGCTGCCCACCGAGCCGGACCCGCCCCCGGGCACCACGCCCGTGCAGCCTCCGCCGCCCGGCTCGACGCAGACGACCGTCGGCTGGGTGCTGGTGGGCACCGGGCTGGTGGGCCTCGCCGGCGGCGGGGTGATGGGCTATCTGGCCGGTGACTCGGCCGACAAGTTCAGCGCGAGCACCGACTTCGAAGAGAAGGTCGGCCACCGCGACGACGCGCAGAGCCGGGCGCTGGTGGCCGACGTGGCCTTCGGCATCGGCGCGGCGGCGGCGATCACCGGCATCGTCTTGATCGCGATCGACGACGACCCCGAGGCGTCGACCTCGGGCACCGTCGGCGCCGGCCCCACCCCCGGCGGCGGGTTCGGGGTCTGGCTGGGGGGCACGCTGTGATGGGTCACGCTGGGATGGGACACGCTGGGTTGGGACACGCGGCGCACATGGCATCGCACGTATGGCGCATCGCCCGCGGCGTCGCGCTGGCCGGGGCGCTCGGCCTCGGGCTGGGCGGCTGCACCGCGCTGCTCGATCTGTCCGACGAGTGCAGCGAGGACGGCGACTGCGCGGCCGGTCAGAGCTGCATGCAGAACCTCTGCGTCGGTGACGTCGGCGACGGCGGCATGGGCGGTGTAGGCGGCGGCGGGGGTATGGGCGGCATGGGCGGCCCGCTGCAGCGCCCCGCGCAGTGCGTCAATACCTACGCGGTCGAAGACGAGACCCTGCTCGACCCCGAGGCCGACGTCTACCGGGTGGGCATGCTGATGCCGACCACCGGCGACCTCGGCCCGGTCGGCCTCGCCATCGAGCAGGCCGCGGCGCTCGCCGCCGAGGAGATCAACGATCAGGGCGCGATCGATGGCGTGCCGCTCGGCATCATCGCCTGCGATACCCGCACCGACCCCGATCAGGCCCAGGCGATGGCCCAGTGGCTCGTCGAGGTGGCCCGGGTGCCGGCGATCATCGGCCCGGCCACCAGCTCGGGCACGCTGCAGGTCTTCAACAACATCGCCCGCGAGAGCGGCACCCTGGTCATCAGCCCGTCGGCCACCAGCCCGGCGATCTCGCGGCTCGACGACGACGGGCTGATGTGGCGCACGGTGCCCTCCGACGCGATCCAGGGGCAGGCGATCCTGCGCTATCTGCTCGACCGCGACTACGGGAAGATCGCGATGATCTACCTCAGCGACGCCTATGGGCAGGGGCTGCTCGACGAGATCCAGACCGGGCTGTGCAACGAGGCCATCGGCTGCGAGCAGGAGACCTTCCTCGCCCAGCCCTACACCGCCGACGCCGACGGCAACGTCGACGTCGACACGGTCAATACCCTCATGGCCGGGCTGCGCAACTTCGACCCCGAGGTGCTCATCTTCGTCGGCTTCGTCGAGGCGGGCATCCGCATCCTCAACTCGGCGGGCAACTCGGGCTTCACCGACATCCCGATCGTGCTGACCGACGGCATGCAGAACGACGAGATCGGCGCGCGCATCCTCGACGACGCGCTCAAGCGCAACATCATCGGCACCGCGCCGGCCTCGCCGGCGGGCCCGGTCTACAACGGCTTCGCCACCCGCTACACGGGCCGCTGGAACGCCGACCCGCAGGTCTACAACGCCCAGGCCTACGACGCGATGTACCTGCTCGGCTTCGCGATCGCCGCCGCCGCGGCGGACGACGGCGAGATCACCGGCGAGCGCATCGCGGGCAACCTGACCCGCACCTCGGAGGGCGAGTCGGTGCGGGCCGCGCCGCTCGACTGGACCGCCGGCGTCAGCGCGCTGCGGGCGGGCCCCGACGCCACCTTCGACTTCCAGGGCACCTCGGGGCCGCTGAACTTCGACAACGCGCTCGGCGAGGCGGCCGCCGACATCGAAGGCTGGTATTTGGACGTCGACGCGGGCACGGTGACGTCTCTGGGCGTCGTCTTCACCAGCGATGGCGTCTTCGACGCGATGAGGTTCCGCACCCCCTACGAGGACGACGGCGGCGACGAACCGCCGATGTGACCTCGTCGCCGCTCCGCGGAGGCACCGAGCATCCATGGGCACACTCTGCCCCCATTGCCGATCGCGCTTCGACGAGGACGACCTCGAGCGCTGTCCGCACGACAAGAAGCGTCTGGTGCCCGACCGCAGCGGGCAGACCATCACCGATCGCTACACCCTGCGCGAGCTGCTGGGCGTCGGCGGCATGGACAGCTCGGTGTGGATGGCGTGGCAGACCTCGACCCAGCGGTCGGTGGCGGTGAAGATCCTGCCGCCGGTCGAAGGCGACGCCGCCGAGCGCTTCGCCCGCGGCGGGCGCATCGCGTCCAACCTCAACCACCCCAACATCACCACCGTGCACGACTACGGCCGCACCGAGACCGGCGAGCTGTATCTGGTGATGGAGCTGCTCGAAGGGGTGACGCTCTACAAAGCCCTGCGTAAGACACCGTTCCCGCTCGAGCGCACGGTGCACGTCGTCGATCAGGTGCTGCGCGCCCTGGGCCACGCCCACCGGCGCAGCGTGGTGCACCGCGACATCAAGCTCAGCAACCTCTTCCTCACCCCGCGGGATGACGACCCCGACTTCGTCAAGGTGCTCGACTTCGGCATCGCCCGCTTCGTCGAGGAGCCGCCGGAGGGCTGGGCCGACAACGTCAACAACGAGATCACGACCACCCGCCAGCTGTGCGGCACGCCGCAGTACATGGCGCCCGAGCAGATCGGCTTCGGCAAGATCGACGCCCGCGCCGACCTCTACGCGACCGGCGTGGCCACCTACCGCATGATCACCGGGCGGTTCCCGTTCCAGGGCACGCCGCACGACCAGTTTCGGGCCCACCTGCAGAGCAAGCCGCCGCCGTTCGCCCAGGTGCGCCCCGATCTGAACGTGCCGCCCGAGGTCGAGGCGTGGGTCATGCGGGCGCTGGAGAAAGACCCGGACAATCGCTTCGCCAGCGCCGAAGAGATGCGCACCGCCCTGCGCTCGATCCGAAAGCGGCTGGGCATCGCCGCCGGCGAGTTGGAAGACAGCTCGGTGCGCTCGGCCCCCTACAGCCGGGGTTCGTCGGCCAGCTGGGCCGGCGAGGCGCAGGACCGCACGACCCAGCACGTCGTGCCCGAGAACCCGCGGCGCAGCCGGGCCTGGATCTGGGCCGCCTTGATCACGCTGCTGCTCGTGGTGGCCATCGGGCTGCTGCTCAGCCGACAGCCCTCCCAGCCGCGCATCACCTCGCTCGCGCCGGACGAGGCCTCGACGACCGAGCGCCCGGCGGAGGACCCGCCCGCGAGCGATACGCCCGCCGCAGCCGCCGACGCGGCCGCCGCCGCAGCCGCCGACGCGGCCGTCGCCGCGGACCAGGGCGTGGCCGACGCGGCCGCGAAGCCGACCCGCACGGTGCGCATCACCAGCCGGCCGAGCGGGGCGACCGTCGAGCGCGGCGGCGAAGGCCAGGGCCGCACGCCGCTGGAGCTGGCGCTCGAGCCGGGGCAGTACGTCTTCAAGCTCTCCCGCCGCGGTCATCGCGACGCAGCGATCCGGGTCGACGTCGGCGCCGACGGCGGAGACGAAGTGCTCGACTTCCTCGGCGTGCTCGAGCCGCTGCAGAAGCGCGACCCCGTCGCCCGCCCCGAGCGACCGCGCCCGCCGACGCCCGCCGAGCCCGAGTCGGCGCCCGAGCCCGAGCCGGCCGCCGAGCCCGAGCCGGCGCCCGCGGTCGCCGCGCCGGTCACGCCGAAGAAGCCCGCCGAGAAGGGCGGCACGGTGCGCATGCAGCTGCTCGACGAGGACGAGGCCCGCGCGTTCGACGTCGGCGGCAAGAAGAAGCCGCCGCCCGCCAACCCCACCGGCGAGAAGCCCGCCGTCGATCTGATCGACTGACGGCCCGCCCGGCAGACGCCACGACGTTCGGCCACGCACCAGGCGCCGCGTACGTCCGGCGCTCGGTCAAAGGGGCAACGCGGTCAGCGCCCGATGACGGGGGGTGGACGGGCTTCGACCGTGAACCACGCCGACGCCGCGCCCCAGCCATCACGCTCGGAGAGCCGATCGATGGCCAGCAGCAGATGGCCCTCGGCCTTGGGATCGGGGATCGCGCCGACGCCGACCGGATAAGCCTGCCCCGGCATGTCGTCAGCCTCGGCGGTCACCACCGCGACGATCCGTTCGGGCATGCCCACAGGCGCCGGCAGCGCCCTGAGAAGCAGCCCCTCGGCCCCGGGCACATCCCGCGGCAGGTGAAACCATGCCCCCGGCTGCACCATCACCGGCCTGCCCGATGCCATGGGCGCGAGGCGGACCACGCCGCCTCCTGCCAGCACGGCCAGGACCGTCAGATAGCCCCGGGCGCTGCTCCGAACCCGCAGTGACATGACCTCGCCGACCACGGGCCGGGATGGGTCGACCCGAACCTCGACTGCCACTGGACCTCGACGACGCGCGAGGCCCACCACCAACATGCGCACCGCGTCGGGCACTGCGCTGCGTCCGCGGCTGTTGAGCGTCCATACGTCGGGGCCTGCCGGCACCTCGATACGGGCAGACGCGACCAGATCGGAGAGGCTCGTGGCGTCGACGGCCCACAGCTCGACGGCGAACGTCCGCCCGTCGTGGGTGGCGTCGATGACCCCGTAGAGCACCGTATCGGCCTGCGCATCGAGGATCATCTGGTCGAGCCCGGCCTCGTCGGTCGGCCAACGGGGACGAGCGACGGTCACACCGGCGGCGTGCAATCGATCAGCGATGAGCCCCGCGAGCAGAGCCCCAAAGTCGCTCGCCACGCCCGACCGTTCGAACGGCGGCACGAGTACGATGCGCCCGCGCGGGCGCAGATCGTCGCGCAGCAGGGCGACGGCCTCCTCGACCCGACGGGTCACGATGTCGGCCTTGGGCGCCTTGACCAGGGTCCAGATGCGCCCGTCGGGGCCACACCAAGGGGGCTCGGCGTAGAGCAGATCACGCACGGTCTCGCTCCAGATGCCGAACTGGCGGCTGCGGGCCTCCTCGGAGAACTCGCCGTTGCGTTCGGACCAGCGCCACCCCGTCGTGCCCTCCAGGACGATGCGGATCGAGCGCGCCAGATCATGAGCGGCGGCCATGTAGGACGCGTCCCGCGTCGAGCCGGCGCCGACCCCGTAGAGCCACTCGCCATCGCCGGCCGGTGGCACCGGCTGCCACGCTGGGCGGGGGCCGGGCAGGCAGTCGGCCGCCGGGCGCGGGGGCGACAGAGAGGCGCAGGCCACCAACCAGAGCGCCCAGATCATGTGGATCAGCAATCGGGCGAATCGCATCATCCCCTCCGCAACCGCAAATGCGCGTGGAACATTTTATAGCACTGATATACTATATCGCCACCGCTCACACCACCGAAAGCGATACACAAGATGAATTGTGCCTGTACCCGAGGCTTCTCTCTATTCCACGCACAGCGTATGCTGTCGCACATCCTTTGGTTGGCGGCCACTCTGGCAGCAGGCTGTGGCAGCCGACCGACGGCCCCCACGCCGGGGCAACGCATGGGCCCTCACGTCGAGCAGCGAATCGACGATAGGGCCGTGATCATCGGCGTCGAGCACTACGACACCCAAGCGCCGGCCATCGCCGCCCGTGACGACGCCGAGTTGATGGCGCAGGTGCTGCACGCCCGAGCGGGGGTGCCGAGACAGAACATACACCTGCTGCTCGACCAAGCGGCGACCGCCGGCGAGATCAGGCGCGCGATTCGCCGAGCGGCGCAGGAGACGCCGGAGGGCGCGACGCTGTGGATCTATTTCGCCGGGCACGGACTCGGCGTCGCAGGCGGCGACGCCTCCGCGCGCGGCGCCCGGCTGCTGGGCTCGGCGGTTCGGACGACATCGGTGGAGGCTGTCATCGAGGGCAGCGTCGGCCGGGACGAGGTCGTGGAGATGGCCTCGAGCAGCAGGGCGACCCGGGCGCTGATCATCTTCGACGCCTGCTTCACCGGAAAAGACCGCTCCGGCGCGCCGCTCACGCAGCTGCGCGGGATCGGCTACCAACCCGTCGGGCAACTCGACGCGCGCATCGCGGTGTGGAGCGCCACCAACGAGCACCAGTTCGCGAGCCTCGACCCCGATGCGCAGCACGGTGCGTTCACCTATGCAATGGCCCAGGTCCTCGATGGCTGGTCGGCCCGGGAGCGCGCGCTCAAGCTGGGCATCGCCATGGAGCGGGTGAGACAGCTGATGCGAACCCGGCAGTCGGGCGGTCCCCGCCAGGAGCCGACGCTGAACACCGGTGATCCACGACAACAGGAGTGGGTGATCGCGCAGGTGCCGCCCAACGACGTCGACAAGCACCGCGCGGAGGCACACGTCGAGCAAGTGATGCGGCACTTCGAGCGGATCGTGCCCGCGCTGTGGGGCGGTGGACGAGCGGCGCTGGTCGAGCTCGACGAGTTCAGCGCCATCTACGACCGCCACCCACTCGGCAACCCGCTCCAGACCACCGCCGAGCGATGGCGGCGACACCTCGAGAGCGAGCTGGCTCGGCAGCGCGGCGTCACGCCGCCGGAGTCGACGATGTCAGCGAGCGCGGGCGAGGCTGCGTCGGAGATGTGCCGCCAGCCCTTCGACTGGGCTGGCCTCGACGCGGCGTGGACGCTGTCGGAATCCCTCCAGGGGCCGGGGCTCGCGGCGCACGCCGTCGCCAGGCTCACCACGCCCGTCGCCGGTCGCCCCGGGTGCGTAGCGACGCTCGTCGGACCCGACCTGGCGGCGACGCTGGACGAATGCCTGCCCGGGCCGACCTGCGACGGCGTCAGCCTGACGTGGGGCCTCGGAGCACGGGCGGATGGTCCGCGCGATACCCGACGTTGTCTGGGCATCGAGGCTCGCACACCGGCGGGTGGCGTGGTGCTGCTGAGGGTGGAGGGCCGGCCCGGCGACCGCTACGGCGCCGTCGCCCTGCTCCCACCCGACGGGATACGCCCCACCATGCCGAGCGCGATGGTTCACTTCCCATTCGGCGGGCGGGCCGCCCGCTCGCGGGGCGTGGTCGAGGCACGATTCGGTCACTTCGAGCACAGCCACCAGAGCCCGGACGGTGCCCTGGGTGCGCCGTTGCTCGATGAACACGGCCGGCTCATCGGGCTCAACGGCGATGTAGGCTGTCGATCGTCCGGGCATCGACGGGTCGTGCGACTCGACGCCGCGGCCCTCGGGCTCGAGCCAGACGCCGCGTCGGATGGCCCGGTCGAAGGCGCCTTCACCCTGGGCAACGGTGTGCTGCACGAGGGGGTCTATATCGGCTTCAGCCTCGGTCGAGCGACGGACGACCGCCTCTACCGTGGCTCGGTCCGCGCCATGGAAGGAGAAGCGGGCTATGTATGGCGCCGCGGTGCATGGGGGCTCTCGCTCGGTGGCTCCCACGGCACGGGCGAGCACACCGCCGAGGTTCCCACCTATATCATCGGTGGGACGACCCGTCTCGTCCGATGGTACAGCACGACGACGACGCTGGACGCGGGCGGCATGTGGAGCACCTACCCCGGCATCACGTTGATCCTCACGGCCCGGCTGGGGGCCGCGCAGATCGAGAGCGACGTGAAAGACGTGAAAGACGTGAGCGACATGATCCCGCTCTATGTCACCAACGCTCACCTGGGCGCCGAGATGACCGTTTGCGCCATCTCGATCTGCGCCACCTATGGCTATACAGCGCCACAGGACAGCCCGGGCGATCGCTTCAACGATGACAGCGTCGGCCAGCACGCCTTCAGTCTGGGTGTGCGCTTCGGCTTCATCGAGGCGCTGCTTCGATGATCGCGCGTCCGGCCGGGGGACGGAGGCCGACGAGCAGGCTTGCCTCCACGCGCCCCGGCGGGCTATTCGACGGCCATGGAGATCCGCGCCCTGGCCGAGCAGGTGCTCTTCGGAGAGCGCCTCGAAGACAAGCTGCTGCGCCCGGCCACGCTGAGTGATGCCCGGCCCGGCGCGGCCATCCGGCGCCCCGACGCGCCCGGACGCCCGACGGGTCTGGCGCCCGTGCGCCGCGCGCGTATCCCCTTCCCCACCGAAGCGCAGCTCGACGACGACGCGGTGCGCGGCGCGGTGCTGCATCGCTTCGCCAACCACGAGCTGATGGCCATCGAGCTGATGGCGCTGGCGCTGCTGCGCTTCCCCGACGCGCCGCGGGCGTTCCGCCGGGGCATCGTCGGCGCGCTGTTCGAAGAGCAGGAACACTTCTCGCTCTACCTCGAACGCATGCAGGCGTTGGGCTGCGCGCTGGGCGAGGTGCCGAGCAGCCCGATGTTCTGGGACATGCTCTCGCCGATGAGCGACCCGCAGGACTACGTGGTCGGCATGAGCCTGACCTTCGAGCAGGCCAACCTCGACTTCGCCCGCCACTATCGCGGGGTCTTCGCCCGGGTCGGCGACCGGGCGACGGCCGACGTGCTGAATCGGGTCTACGAGGACGAGATCGGCCACGTGAAGCTGGGGCTGGTGTGGTTCCGTCGCTGGAAGGACGATGCGGCGGACGACTGGTCGGCGTGGTCCGGCGCTCTGCCCGATCGGCTGCAGCCCAGCCGGGCCCGCGGCATCGGCTTCGACGTCGAGGGCCGACGACGGGCGGGCTTCGACGAAGACTTCATCCGCCGGCTGCGGGTCTTTCGCCAGTCGAAGGGCCGGGTGCCGGCGCTGCACCGGTTCAACCCGACCGCCGAGATCGAGCTCGCCGGCCGCACCCCGCCCAAGGTGGCCCGGCGGCTGACCCGCGATCTCGAGACGCTGCCGATGTTCGTCTGCGCGCGCGACGACGCGGTGCTCGTCTCCCGCCCGCCGCGGCCCGCCTTCCTCGAGCCGCTGGCCCGCGCCGGCTTCGTATTGCCCGAGTTCGTGACCGCCGACGAGGTCGAGGGGCGCCGCTTCAGCGCCGTCGAGCCGTGGGCGGCCACGGTCCGGGGCCTCGCGCTCGACGGGGCGCAGCTCGAGCAGGCGCGCGCCCCGACGCCCGCCGCGCTGTTCGGCAAGGAGTGGTCGGCCGCGCAGCTCGCCGAGTGCGGGCCGACGCTGCCGCTGCCGGTGGACCCGCGGCATGTCGGGGTGGCCTGCGCCGATCGGGCCGCGGTCGCCGCGCAGGTCGGCCGGCTGCGGGCGGCGGGGTTCGATGCCATCGTGGCGAAGGCATCGCTGAGCACCGCCGGCGGTGGCATCCGGCGGTTGCATGGCATGCCTTCCGAGATGGCATATAACACCGTCGCGGGCAGCGCGCCGGCTATGGGATCGAGCTCGGACCCGGCCGGGTCGCGGGGGTCGTCCAAGTGGCTCGATCGCTGGTTGAGCGCCGGACCGATCATCGTCGAGCCCTGGCTCGATCGGGTGCTCGATCTGGGCATCCAGCTGACGGTGCGCGGCCCCGACGACGTGCGGATCGACGGCATCACCCGCAACCTGGTCGATACCCGCGGGCGCCATCGGGGCATCCTGCTGACGCCGCTGGCCACCGGGCTGCCCGTCGCGCTGCGCATCTTCCTGATGAGCCGGCCGGTGCAGGCGACCCTGCGGGCGGTGGGCGATACCATCGGCCGGGCGCTGGCGGCGGCCGGGCACCGGGGCCCGGCGGCGATCGACGCGCTGGTGCATCGCGGCGGTGACGGCTACGGGCTCAAGCCGCTCGTCGAGGTGAACCCGCGCTGCTCGATGGGGCGCATCGCGCTGAACCTCCGGAAGCGCGTCGCCCGCGGCTGCGTCGCCGCCTGGCTTCAGCTTCCCGCCGCGCAGGCGCCGACGGCGGCCGCGTTCGAGAGCCGCGGGCGCCCGCCGCTGATCACCGGGGGCGTGCTGCCGACCAGTGATGCCCACGGGGCGCGCTTCGCGACGACGCTCTTCGTCGCGGCGAACCTCGACGGGCTGCGGGCGCAGCTCGCGCCGTACCTCGACGACGACGGCCCGGTCGATCCGGCGCTGCGCCCGGAGCCGATCACATGCCCCAGCGCTCCATGAGATCGAGCTGCGCCTGCATGCGCTCGTCGGCATCCAGCGCGGCGAGCAGCTCGGTCCAGACGGCCGGCCCGGGCCAGTCGGCGCAGACCCGGGTCAGGCAGGCATCCAGCGCGGCGAGGTCGTCTTCGGGCACCGCGACGCGGGCGTAGAGCCCGGGCAGCTGCGCGCCGCTCTCGGGATCGGTCACCACGTAGTGCGCGCCGGTCACGTCGTACACGGTCCCGCCCAGCGCCGCGATCGCGGTCGAGAGCGCTTCGAACGCCGCCTCACCGGGGTGCCGGGCGTCGACGACGAAAGCCCGAAAGCCCCCCGCCTTGCGCACGGCGACCCGACGGTAGGTGTAGTGCGCATCCTCGTCGTCGTCGCCGTCGAGCGGCAGCGGATCGAAGATCACCTCGTCGGCGTAGTGGCACGGCTCGTGAGGCGGAGGCACGGTGAGCACCCGGGCGGTCACCGGGCCCGTGCGGCTGGCCCACACCGTCTGCGGCTCGTCGCCGCCCTCGATCGAGATGCGCACCGGCTCCCAGTCCTCCTGCACCGGCCCGTGCTCGCCGCTCAGCGTCATGCCCAGCCGCGTCGCCGAGTCACGCACGGCCGGCCACGCGTCGAGCCGGGTCGCCACCAGGATGCGGCGCCAGTCCCACGGGCCCGGATCGACGCCGCGGGCGACCAGCGCATCGAGCGTCGCCAGCGCCGCGGCGGGATCGTCGTCGGCCAGCGCATCGGCCAATCGGGTCGCCGCGCCCGGATCAGCGGGATCGGCCGCCGCCTCGGCCCGCAGGATCGACAGCTCCGCCTCACGGTCGCCGGTGCGGCGGGCGGCGAGCAGGACCAGACCGCGGCCCTGGGCGGCCGCCTCGTCGTCGGGCGCCGTCGCCAGCCGCTCGCCGATGGCGCGCACCGCCGGCCAGTCGCCGCGCTCGGCCGCCAGCCGGCCCAGCTCGATCTCGACGCCCGGTTCGGGCCCATCGGCCGCCGCGCGCGCCCGGCGCAGCAGCGCCTCGGCCCGCTTCAGCTCGCCCAGCACCCGCCACGCGATGGCGGCGGCCACCGTCAGCCGGGGGTGATCCGGCCAGCGGTCGAGCGCCGGCAACAGCCGCTCGAGGTCGTGCTCCGGGTCTTCGCCGAGCGTATCGAGCAGCGCCTCGGCCGACTCCGGCGCCGGCGCCCCATCCTTCGCGTTGTTCAGCGCCTGCTCGACCGCCGCGAGCTTCTGCGGGGCGTCCAGCGGCGCGCGCAGCCGCGGCACCAGCGCCCGGGCGTCGTCCAGCGCGCGGCGGGCGGTCGACGGCCGCCCGCGGGCCAGGGCCAGCTCGGCCCGGATCAGCCCGATCTCGAACGCGTGGCGGATCACGCCGATGGCGGCCAGCTCGACGACGATCCCCCGCAGGCGGCGCTCGATCTGCCACGCGTGCGGGATCGCGCCGCGCAGCACGAGCGCGGCGACGGTCTCGACCCAGCCGCGATAGAGGCTGTGGGTGCCGGCGATGGCGTCGAAGCGCGGCAGGTCGTCGCGGGCCTCGTCGTCGCGGCCCAGCCCGACGAGGATGCGGGCCCGCTCGATCTGCCGCGCCAACCGGCTGTCTTCGTCCTCGGGGTCGTCCATCAGCCGGTCGATGAGCGTCAGCGCCGCGTCGAACCGGCCCAGCTCGCGCAGGATCGACGCCCGGCTGTCGCCCATGGGATCGGGATCCCACTCGTCGGTGGCAGCCAGCGCGACCTCCATGCGATCGATCTCCGCCAGCGCCTCTTCGGGCCGGCCGGCGTCGATGAGCGCGTCGACCAGCTCACCGCCGATGCAGCAGTAGCAGGGCCACGAGGCGTCGATGCGGCTCAGGGTCTCGCGGGACGCCGCCAGCCGCTCTTCGGCGTAGCCCGGCCCGTCGGCGTTGCCGTAGCAGTTGACCAGATCCTGGGTGACGCAGACGCTCTGCGGGCAGTCGCGGGTCTCGGGGCGGTTGGCGAACTCGAGCAGCGCGACCGCCTCGCCCATCCACGCGTCGACATGATGCCGGTGCAGGATCTGGCTCTGCAGGTTCCAATGGCGCACGAAGACCTCGAGCCACGGGTGCTCGATGGCCCGGGTCAGCGCCAGCGCCTCGGGCACGATGGCGTCGACCCGCGCGTGCTCGTTGTCACACACCGCGGCCGGCAGCCGATGCACCAGCTGCGACAGCCGATCGTGGCCCTCGGCGCTCAGGTCGCCGTGCACGCGCCTGACCCAATCCCAGATGTCCATGCCCCTCCCCGCTCAGTTGGCCCGGATCGCCCGCTGGTGGGCCCACGAGCGGATGCCTTTGATCTGCTCGGCCATGGTGCGCGCCAGCGGCACCATCTTGCCCACCTGCATGAAGATGTCGTCCTCGGCGACCGCGCGATCCTCGCTCATCGCGTCGATGATCGCCGCGCTGACCGCCGCCTCGATCTCGGCGCCGTTCCAGCCCTTGGTGGCCTTGGCCAGCGTGGTCGTATTGAAGCGGCCCAGATCCTCGCCCTTGCGCCGCAGGTGCACCTCGAAGATCTCGGCCCGCTCGGCCTCTTCGGGCAGGTCGATGAAGAAGACCTGATCGAAGCGCCCCTTGCGCAAGAGCTCGGCGGGCAAGAGGTCGATGCGGTTGGCGGTCGCGCCGACGAAGACCTGGGCCGGCTTCTCCTGCATCCAGGTGAGGAAGGTCGCGAAGATGCGCCCCTTGATCCCGGCGTCGGCCCCGGTGCTCTCGGCGCTGATGCCGTTCTCGATCTCGTCGATCCACAAGATGGCGGGGGCCACCTGCTCCATCATCGCCAGGGCCCGGCGGAAACCCTCCTCCGGGCTGCCGTACAGCCCGCCGAAGACCCGCGACATGTCGAGCCGGAAGAGCGGCAGGTTCCACAGCGCGCTGATCGCCTTGATGGTCAGGCTCTTGCCGCAGCCGGGGATGCCCATCACCAGCACCCCGCGCGGGGTCAGCCCGCGGTCCATCGCGGCGGTGTCTTCGAAGAGCGTGCGCCGCCGCAAGAACCAGTCCTTGAGCGTCGCCAGGCCGCCGATGTCGTCGAGGGCCCAGCGCTGCGGCACGTACTCCAAGACGCCGTCCTGACGGGCGAGCTGGGCTTTCTGATCCTGCAGCGCGGTGAGCACCGCCTCGTCGAGCGCCTCGCGGCCGTGCAGCGCGAGGTGCAGCGCGTGGGAGGCTTCGATGGCGGTCAGCCCGCGCAGCGCGGTGACGAGCGGCATGCGCATCCGCTCGTCGATGGCCAGCCGGCCGGCGTGCTTCTCGAGCAGCGCCTCGAGCTCGTCGTGCCCCGGCAGCGGGAAGTCGATGAGCACCACGTCGCGCTTGAGCTCGACGGGCAGCTCGATGCGCGGCCCGAGCACGAAGAGCAGCCGCGCGGTGCCCGTCAGCCGCGGCCGCAGCTCGCGCAGGGCCCGCACCACCGCCGGATCGTCGAAGTGGCGGTGCAGATCGCGGAAGAGGAAGACCCCTTCCCGGGTCGAGCCGACCGCCGCCAGCGCGGCCAGCGGCGCCCGAGTCTCGGCCACCGCGCCGTCGGGCCCGCGCAGGCCGCGGGTGATGCTCCAGGTGAAGAGCGGCACCGGCTTCTGAAAGCGCGAGCGGGCCACCGTATCGAGCGTGCGCTCGACGCGATCTTCTTCGAATGAGTCGAGGGCCACGATCGGATGCCGGGCGATGAGGACCGGTCGGAGGACGTCGAGGCCGCTGCGCACTGCTTGCTCCCGGAGCCGCGGGGCCACCGCGGCCCTGCCGGGGGGATGGTGGCAGCCCCGCGCCGCCGGCACAACCGCCGGCACACCCCCCGGTGAAACCGAGGCGATTCGAGCACCGAAGAAGGCACTGGACATCCGTTCATATCGCTGGCAGGGTCCCCATCCCGACAGCGATGGAGCACCCATGAAGGCTGACACCCGGACCGACCCCATGGCCGACACCAACAGCGAGGGTCAGACCCCCGACATCACCCTCTACTACGCCCCGCGGACCCGCGCCTTCGTGGCGCTGTGGCTGCTCGAAGAGATCGGGGTGCCCTATACCCTCGACGCCTTCGACCTGTACACCGGCCGGCAGCGCGGCGAGGCCTATCGGACGCTCAACCCCATGGGCAAGGTGCCGCTGGTCGTCGATCGCGGCCGCCCGGTGAGCGAGACGGGCGCCATCGCGCTGCATCTCGGCGATCGCTACGGCGCGGCCGACCTCGCGCCGGGCATCGAAGACGACGACCGGGCGGCTTTCCTGCGCTGGCTGTTCTTCGCGGGCAACGCCATCGAGCCGGCCTACTTCCAGAAGGTCTTCGACTGGCAGATCGACGAAGGCACGGCGAGCTGGGGCTCCTACACGCGCACGATGGAGGTGCTGGCCGCCGCGGTGACCCCGGGCCCGTGGCTGCTCGGCGAGCGCTTCACCCTGGCCGACGTGGTCATCGGCAACTACCTGTTGTCGGGCATGAAGTTCGGCATGGTCGAGGCCGACTCGCCGCTGGTGGCCTACGCGAAGCGCGCCAGCGCGCGCCCGGCGTTCGCCCGGGCCGAGGCCATCGAAGCCCGGGAGAGCGCGCGCTTCCCGCCGGCGCAGGCCTGACCGCTCTGCGCGCGGGCGGCGAATGACAGCCGACTGCCGCGGCGTCTGATGTACCCTCGACAGGTGGAGATCGACGCCCCCCCGCTCAATGGCCCGCTTTTCGAGGCGGGCCCGTTCGACGTGCTGCGCCGCGTTGGTCAAGGCGGCATGGCGGAGGTCTGGCTGGGTCGGCATCGGGTGCACCACACCGAAGCGGCGATCAAGGTGGTGCGCGGCACCGCCGGCGATCCCCACCTGACCGGGCGGCTGCGGGCCGAGATCCGGGCGATGGCCGGCCTCGACCACCCGCGGGTGGCCACCGTGCTCGACACCGGCACGCTCGACGCGCACGCCGAGACCGACTCCGACGGTCGGGTCAAGGCGGGCAGCCCCTGGCTGGCCATCGCCTGGGTGCCCCACGGCGATCTGGCGCGCATCGAGGGCCATCAACCGTGGACGGTCACCCGTTCGCTGCTGCTCGACGTGCTCGAAGCCCTGGCCCACGCCCACGCGCGCGGGGTCGTGCACCGCGACCTCAAGCCGGGCAACGTGCTGCTGCGCATCGAAGACGGCGGGGTGCGGGCGGTGCTCACCGACTTCGGCATCGCCCAGGTCTTCGACCCCCACGGCGACGAGCCGACGCTCGATCAGCGGGTGGCGGGCACCCCGGAGTACATGGCGCCGGAGCAGATCCGCGGGTTCTGGCGCGACGTGGGACCCTGGACCGATCTGTACGCCCTCGGCTGCCTCGGCTGGCGGCTGGCGACGGGCGATCCGCCTTTCATCGGCGAGCACCCGATGCACATCACCCTCAAGCAGCTCGACGAGGCGCCGCCGCCGCTGGTGCTGCGCGAAGGCTACCCGCCGGCCTTCGCCGACTGGCTGCGCCGGCTGCTGGCCAAAGACCCCTACGGGCGATTCGAGCGGGCGGCGGACGCCGCGGCGGCGCTGCGGGCGTGTGATCCCGACGAGCGCCCGGGCACCGGCCCGCTGCTCGAGGCGCTGACCGAAGGCCCGCGGCCGGCGCGCCCCGGGGCCGAGACCGCCAGCCCGAGCCATGTCGCGCTGGTGCTCGGCGCCACCGCCGACGACGATCTGGTCGACGCCGAGACCTGGCAGGTGGCCGGCTTCGAAACCCGCCCCGGATCACACCCGGGCATCGAGCTGCTCGGCGGGGTCATCGAGCCCGACGACGGGTCCGCCGCTGGCGCGCTGTCCAGCATCCCGCGGGGCCAGAGCGGGCCGATCACGCTGCCCGACGACTGGCGCAACTCGATCAGCAGCCGCGGCGTCGTCGGCCGCGCGGGGCCGGGCCTCTTCGGTTTGCGGCCGCTGCCGCCGGTCGGTGACATCGCCGCCCGCGACCGCCTGTGGGCCGCGCTGCGCACCGCGTGGCAGACCCGCCGCCCGCAGCTGTGCGTGGTCGAATCGTCGACCGGAAACGGACGGCGGGGGCTGTCGGACTGGTTGACCCAGCGGGCCGACGAGCTGGGCGCGGCCGGGATACTGCGGGCGACGCACGGCCCGATCCCCGCCCGGCGGGACGGCATCGGCGCCGCGATCCGCGGCTGGTTCCGGGCCCACGGCTGCGCCCACGCCGAGCTCGCGCGCCGCATCGACGCCGAGCTGCGCCGCCGGGCGCCCGGCATCGGCGACCTGCGACGGGAAGAGACCCGCGCGGGCCTGATCGAGGTGATCGAGCACAGCGCGCTGTCGGAGGGCCCCGGTCGACGGGACCGACAGTTCGAAGCGCTGCTGCGCTGGCTGCGCTGGTCGAGCCGGCGCCGGCCGCTGATCGTGCGCCTCGACGACGCCCACTGGAGCGCCTCGGCGCTGTCATTGGCGCTGCAGCTCGCCCGCGCTGAAGACCTGCCGCTCATGATCCTGGTGGTGATCGCCGGCCCGACCGAGCGGGCCCACGTCGGCGCCGAGCGCGAGGCCATGATCACGCAGCTCGACGGCGCGGATCGGGTCGAGCACATCCGGCTGGGGCCGCTGCCCGACCGCGACATGCAGACGCTGCTGGTCGACGGGGTCGGGCTCTCGCCGACGCTGGCGGCGCGCCTCGCCCGACAGGCCGCGGGCAACCGGCGCTTCGCGATGCACGTCGTCGCCGAGTGGCTCGCCGACGGCGCCCTGCGCCCGGGCCGCCTGGGCATGGTGCCGGTCGGCGGCGCGCTGCCGTCCATCCCCGGCGATCGCATCGAGCTGGGGCAGGCCCGCGTCGCCCGGGTGATCGCGACCAGCGGCGTCGAGCCGGCCATGGGCTGGCGGGCGATGGAGGCCGCGGCGATGCTCGGCGAGGCGGTAGCCACCGACGACTGGGCCTCGGTGACCGGCGCCCCGCTCGAGACGCTCAACGCGCTGATCGTGGCCCTGCTCGACGCGGGCCTCGCCCGACCGGGAGACGAAGGCTGGAGCTTCGCCGAGGGGTTCGCCCGCGAGGCCCTCGTGGCCCGGGTGCGCGAGGGCGGCCGGGCCCGGAAGCTGGGTCTCCTGTGCGCGCTGGCCGTGCTCGATGTCGACCCCGACGACCCCCGTCCGGCCGAGCGACGGGCGCGCTATCTGCTGGACGGCGGGCATCGGCTCGAGGCGGTGGAGGCCTATACCGACGCCGCGCGACGCGCCACCGATCGCGGCGGCTATCGCGCCGCGGCGGCCCTGCTCGATACCGCCGACGGCGTCTTCGCGGCGGCCGGCCTGCTGGGCACGGACGTGCGCCGGAGCAAGCTGCTGGCCATTCGCGCCGAGGTCGCCCGCTTCACCGGTCAGCCCGATCTGGCCGCGGCGGCGCTGGCCACCTTGCGGCGCATGCCGCAGCCGCCCCAGCGCCCGTGGGCCCGCGCCGAGCTGAGCCGCCTCGACGGCCAGCACGCGTTCTTCGACGGGCAGACCGACGCCGCGCTGAGCGCCTATGGCCGCGCCGAAGACCTCTTCCAGCTCGCGGGGGATCCCGACGGCGTCGCCCGCAGCCTGCACGGGCAGGGGTGGGCACTGTGCAGCCTGGGCGAGGTCATCGCCGGGCACGCGCACTTCGAGCGGGGGCGCCGGGTCGCCGACGGCGCCGGGCTCGAGCTGCAGGTGGCGTGGTGCCTGCACGGGGTGGCGGTGACCCGGATCTGGGGCGGGCGCGCCGGCGGCCTGGCGCTCATCGACGACGCGATCGCCCGCTTCGAGCGCCTCGACCAGCCCATCGGCAGCAGCCTGGCCGCGGTGCACCGGGCCGACGCGTTGCAGGCCGAAGGCCGCGCCGACGAGGCCCGCAGCGCGCTCGACCGCGCGGTCGGTACGCTGCGCCGCGCCGAGGCCCACCTGCTGGCCGACGCCCTGACCCGGCGGGCGGCGCTGGCGCTGGATATGGGCCAGTACGCGGCGGCGCGCTCCGACGCGACCGAGGTGGAGCAATGCCACATCGAGACGCTGGGGGCTGGCCTGCGCTGCGTGCCGGCGCTGGTGCTCGCCGCGCTCGAGCTGCACGCCGGCAATGGCGAGTCGGGGCGCGCGCTCTTCGATCGGGCGATGCAGCGGGCCGGCGCGGCGCTCTTCGCGACGCCGTATACCGGCGCGCTGCTCGAAGGGCTCGCCGACCGCTTCACCGATGATCCGCCGCGGGCGGTTGTGGCGCTGACCTTCGCCCAACGGATCTGGCGTCCGCTGGCGCCGCGCCGCGGGGCGGCGATCACCCGCCGCTTGCGCGCCCTGCGCGGGGCGACCGGCGGCTGAGCGCCCGGTGAGCTGCCGCGCCGCTCGGGCGCGGCTCAACCCCGGCGCGCGCGGCGGCGCAGCGTCACTCCGGCGAGCGCCCCGATCAGCCACGGCCAGGCCGCGCCGCCGCGTCCGGGCGCCGTCCGGCAGCCGCCGTCCGCGTCGTCGGCCGCTGGGCCGGTATCGCCCTGACCGGGCATGGCATCCAAGTCATCGAGCATGGCATCGGCCATGGCACCCGAGTCACCCGGCATGGCATCTGAGTCATCCAAAATGGCATCCGGCATGGCATCACCATCGCCGGCCATGGCATCGGCCGTATGATCCATGGCATCGGGTACGTCGACCATGGCATCGCTCGCCGGGCCCAGATCGGCCGCGGGAGGCTCGGCGTCGGGCCCGGCGTCCGGCTCGGGCGGCGCGGCGTCGGGTGGGCCCAAGTCGGGCTCGGGCAGGTCGATGCAGCCGGACTCGTCGATGAAACAATCGCCGGTGCAGCCCAGCTCGCCCTCGTCGTAGCCGCGGCCCATGCAGCTCTCGCCCTCGGGCAGAACCCGGTCGCACTCTTCGGCGAACGGAATGATCACCCCGTCGCCGCACTGGTCGGGGTCGCGCCCGTCACCGGGATGGGTCGTCGGCCCGCCCGGCAGCCGGGTGCCCGGTCGCCAGAGGCACTGCGGATCGCCGAGTTCTTCGCCGTTGCTGATGCCGTCGAAGTCCGAGTCGAGGTAGCACATGCCCCGCCCCGCCTGCGCCGGGTTGACCCACAGGCCCCGTTCGAGGGCGAAGTCGATGCCGAAGCCGTTGCGGTTGAGGCGATCGTTGGGGTCGAGGTGGCAAGTCTCGCACCCGTAGGGCGTCGGCACCTGGCTCGGGTAGTTCGGCCGGGCCTCGGCCGGTCCGCTCGACCCGAGGGCCCAGACGACCGCCACGGCGGCGACGGATCGCGCGACGGCTGACACTGCAAATGACGAATGGCTCACGGCTTCCCCCGGTTCGCGTGCGCCGGCCGGTTGTGCCCGAGAGCCGCCCACCGGATCAACCTGGATGCCCTCGCCGCGCGCGCTGTGCCATCATCGGCCCATGGGATTGCTCGACCAGCTGCTGCGCCGGCTGCGGCCCGCCGCCGATGACCCGGCCACCGATCCGACCGCCGATACCGCGCCGCACCCGGCGACCCGCCCGCGGCCGGGCAGCACCGATACCCTGCCGCCGCTGGCCGATACGCTGGTGGTCTACGCGCTCGACGCGCCGACGACGGACCCCGACGACAAGACCCCGTGCATGGTGGTGCTCGACTTCGATCCGGTGGATGTGCAGCGGCTCTTCGCCGCATCGGCCACCCTCGCCCGCAGCGACGTCGGCGCATTCCACGGGCGGCTGGCGGCGACGGACGCGCTGCGCGACCCCAACAGCCGCGGCCGCCTGGAGTTCGTGCGGCGCTGGCTGGCGGATCACGACCCGCCCCACGTGGGCTGGCGGCTGGAGCCGGCGGCGACCGCGGGCAGCGGGCTGAACGCGGCGGGCTGATCGCGGCGCGGCCCGCCGGCTCAGCCGATCCGGGCGATGGGGTGCACGATACGCCCCTGCACCGTGCGCGGCCGATCGACGAGCATATACGCCGTCCCGGCCTCGATGTCTCGCTGCAGCGCCTTCATGCCGGCGATGTCTTCCGCGTCGAGCTCGAGATCCGCCGCCGGGCGCTCGAGCTTCACCGCCGGATCACCCATCGCCGCCCGCAGGCTGTCTTCGGTCACCGCGAAGCTGTAGGTCAGCGTCTCGGGCTTGGTATGGGCCGGGGTGTAGGCCGTATCGAGGCACAGCGGGCCGAAGCGGGTGTGGATGTGCAGGGCGCTCGACAGCCACTGGGTCGCGCCGATGAACCGGGTGCAGCCGAACGCGCGCAGCGCCATGGCCTTGGTGATCGACGCCAGGTGATGCAGCCCGCGCCAGGGGAACGCCCGGTTCAGGCTGGCGAGGTTGTGCCCGAACCAGGTGCCGTCCTCGAACATCGGGATGGCGATATAGGTCGACACCGGCACGATGCCCTCGGCGTCGTCGGCGAGTTGAAACGCCGCCCGCTCGCGGGGCTCGAGCGCGGCGGCCGGCAGGCAGAAGCCATAGGTGAAGCCGGGCAGCTGCGCGCAATCGAAGGCGACCCACTTGTCCATGGGCAGCCCCTCGGGGCCGAAGGTCACCACGTCCAGGCGCTGCAAGCGATCGAGAAACGCGCCCGCCTCGACCCGCAGCGGATCGACGATGTGGTCGATGGGCACCCCGAACGGCGCCCGGTCGAGGCATTCGGCGTTGGCCGGCGTCGAGACGACGTAGGTCTGCAGCCGCTCGAAGAGCGAGGGGTTCTTGCAGGCGGGCGGGGTCTGACTCATCGGCGCGCCCCCATCAACCCTGGAACCGTCGGGTATAGCCCACCGACGAGCCCAGCTCGAAGGGCGCGTCGTCGTCGCGGATCTGCAGCGGCACCCGGGTCGACGCCCCGCGGATCTCCGCCGGGCCGGCGACGGCGATGCGCCGCCCGCTCTCGACCGCCGCCTGCACCCGCTTCAGCGCCTCGAAGTCATCGGCGTCGACATAGGCGTCGATGCCTTCGGGCCCGGTCGCATCACCGCGCAGCAGCCGCTCGACGGCGCTGTCGGGGGTCGCCACCTTGAAGGTGCAGGTGGCCGGGTTGTCGTGGGCCGGCGTCCAGGCGGTGACCAGCTCGAGCGGCCCCAGCCCGGCGTAGAGGCCCAGCTGCGGCGAGCGCCACTGCGAGACCGCCATCATGTGATGCAGGTGGAACGCCTTGATGCCCAGCGCCAGGGTCAGCCGCCACAAACCCTCGGGCGCGGCGCCGACCGCCACCTGGTTGACGCTGCACAGCGTATAGACCAGGGCCGCGTCGCGGCGCACGGTGGGGATGCAGATGTAGATCGAGACCGGCACCAGCCCCGCGTAGCCCTCGGGCACGCCCAGTGCCCGCCGGAACCAGGGCTCGACCTTGTGCGCCCGCCGGGCGAAGCCGAAGACCGCGCCGGGCATCACCGCGCAGTCGTAGAATACCCAGTCGGGCATCGGCAGGCCGATGGGGGCGTACGTCAGGGCGTTGACGTGCTGCACCAGCCCGAGGAAGGTCTCGTTGCCCAGCCGCTGCGGGTCGAAGATGTTCGCCGCGGGGATGCCGATGTCGAGCGGCGCGGTATCGAGCCGATCGACGATGGCCCGCCGGGCGACGAGGTAGGGCTCGCAGTCGTCGAGGATGCGGCGATAGTGGCGCAGCGGCATGGGCCGATGATGCGCCGCTCGCCGACGCCGCGCAAGGCGCCGTCTGCGCCGACCGCGACCGTCGTCTCGGGGCGGCCCGGTGAGGCCCGCACGGATGGCGCGCTCGGATAGTCATTTGACGCGCTCGGTGGTTGTGGCGCGACGCCGGGGCCCCTTAGGGTATCGCCAGGAGCGCTATGACGAACATGCGGCACAGTTTGGACACCGGCCCGGCCGCAATACGGCCACCGCCGGGCTGTCCGCCGATCGACGCCGCCGCCGACCGGGCGCACTTCCCGGCCCTCGCCGACGGCCTGCGCTACCTCGACTCGGCCGCCACCAGCCTCACGCCGACCTGTGTCATCGACGCGGTGCGCGACGCCATGCTGGCCGGCGGCAGCGCGCACCGCGGGCTGTACCCGCTGGCCCAGCGCGCCACCGCCGCCCTCGAAGGCGCCCGGCGGGACGTGGCCGCGGCGCTCGGCGGCGCGGCCGAGCAGATCGTCTTCACCCGCTCGGCCACCGAAGGGCTCAACCTCGTCGCCGAGGGCTGGGCCCGCCCGCGGCTGACGGCCGGCGCGGCGATCGTGATCACCCGCGCGGCGCACCACAGCAACCTGCTGCCCTGGCGCCGGATCTGCCGCGCGGCCGGCGCCGAGCTGCGCATCGCCGAATGCGACGCCCGCGGCGTGCTCGACCTCGAGTCGCTGACCCCACTGCTCGATCGGCGGGTCGTCGCCGTCGCGCTGACCCACGTCTCCAACGTCACCGGGGCCATCGCGCCGCTGGACGCGATCGCCGCGCTGCGCCGGCGACACGCGCCGCAGGCGGCCCTGATCGTCGACGGGGCCCAGGCGCTGCCGCACATCGCGGTGCACGCGCCGGGCAGCCGCGCCGACTTCTATGTGTTCTCGGGGCACAAGGTCTGCGGTCCTCAAGGCATCGGCGCGGTCTGGGCGCCCGTCGAGCGCTGGGCCGAGGCCGAGCCGCTGCTCGTCGGCGGCGGCGCGGTGCTCGACGTCGGCGACGGGCATATCGTCTGGAGCGAGGGACCGGCGCGCTTCGAAGCGGGCACCGCCAACATGCCCGGCGCGGTGGGCCTCGCCGCCGGGCTGGCTTTCCTCGATCGCCACCGCGACACCGCCCGCTCGGTCGCCCTGACCGCGGCCTTGCGCACGCGGCTGGCCCGCGTGCCCGGCGTCCGATTGCTGGGCGATCCGCCCGGCGCGGTCGGCGCGGTGAGCTTCGTATTCGACGGCCTGCACCCGCACGACGTCGGCGCGGTGCTCGCCGAGCGCGGCGTCGCGGTGCGGGTCGGGCATCACTGCGCGCGCCCGCTGCTGGCGCACTTCGACGTGCGCAGCGCGATCCGGGCCTCCATCGGGCTGCATACGTCCGCCGCCGATCTCGACGCCCTGGTCGACGGGCTGCGCGCCGCCCGCGAGCTCCTGGCGCCGCCAGAGACCGGCCGCGGTGAGGTCCACCGATGAGCGGGCTGTATACCGATCCGCTGCTGACGCTGTCCCGCGAGACCCGCTGGGCGCGCCTGCCCGCCGACGCCGCCCGGGCGACCGCGCACAACCCGCTCTGTGGCGACGAGATCACCGTCGCCGCCCGGGTGCTCGACGGCGCGGTGCTCGATCTGGGCTTCGTGGCTCACGCCTGCGCGGTCTGCAACGCGGCGGCGACGGCGATGTGCGACGTGATCGCCGGCGCGCCGCTGTCGGCCGTCGACGCCCACCGCGCCGCGCTGTCGCGCACCGTGCGCTCCGGCGAGGCCGAGAGCGACGCCCTGACGCCGTTTGCGGCGCTGGCGGCCCATCCCAGCCGCGCGGCGTGCGCCGAGTTGCCCTGGAAGGCCCTACAGGCCGCGCTGGCGGCGCCGCGCGCGTCGCGGGTACACCAGTCCACTGCGGCCCGACAGGCCTCTGCGCAGGCCCCTGAGCGGGTCTCCGAGCGGGCCCCTGAGCCGGTCCTGGCAACGCTCGACGACTGGGCCCGCGTCCAACGCCTGCTCGCCGAAGGCCGCCGCTGCGCCATCGCGACGCTCACCGCGGTGGTCGGCTCGAGCCCCTGCCCGCTCGGCAGCCGCATGATCGTGCGCGACGACGGCCACTTCTGGGGCTCGGTCTCCGGCGGCTGCGTCGAGTCGGCGGTGGTGCAGGCGGCGCTGACCCTGCTCGACGACCCCGCCGGCCCGCAGAGCGCGAGCGCCGACTACCAGATCGCCAACAGCCAGGCCGGCGCGGTGGGGCTGCCCTGCGGCGGGCGGGTCACCGTTCACGTGGCGCTGGCCCCCGACATCGAGCAGGTCGCGGCCATCCGCGCGGCCCACGAGACCGGCGCGGTGCGGGTGCTCTCGCTGACCGACGGCGCCTGCCACATCGCGCGGGCAGGCGCCGGCCCGCTGAGCGAGGCCATCGACGCTGTGCTCGCGAGCGAGCGCCCGCTGCAGGTCGACGAGCCGACGCCGGTCTTCGTCGAGCCGCTGCGCTCGCCGCCGCGGCTCGTGCTCATCGGCGGCACGCACATCGCCCAGAAGCTGTGCCGCATGGCGGTCGAGGCCGGCTTCGCGCCGATCGTCGTGGAGCCGCGCGCCGACTGGGCCCGCCCCGGGCGCTTCGCCGACGCCACGGTGGTGCGCGAGCGCGCCGAGCGGGTCCTGCCGGGCCTGATCGACAGCCGCACCGCGGTGGTCACCCTGACCCACGAGCGCCTGCTCGACGACCCCGCGCTGAAGGTGGCCCTGGCCAGCCCGGCGTTCTACATCGGCGCGCTCGGCAGCCGCCGCACCCAGCAGGCGCGCCTCGCCCGGCTGGCCGACGACGGGGTGCCGCCGGCGCAGCTCGCCCGCCTGCACGGCCCGGCGGGGCTGCCCATCGACGGCAAGGGCGCCGGGGAGATCGCGCTGTCCATCCTGGCCGAGATCGTCGCCACCCGGCGCCGGGTCGAGCGCCCGCGGCGGGTCGGCGCGGTGGTGCTCGCCGCCGGCAGCTCGCGGCGCGCGGGCCCGATCAACAAGCTGCTGCACCCCATCGACGGCGCGCCCATGGTGCGCCACGCGGTGCGCGCCGCCCTCGACGCCGAGGTCGAGCCGGTGCTGGTCGTGCTGGGCCACGAGGCCGAGCGGGTGCGGGCGGCGCTGGCCGACCTGCCGGTGCGCTTCGTGCACAACGCCGAGCACGCCGCCGGCATGGGCCGCTCCATCGCCTGCGGCATCGCCGCGCTCGCCGAGCGCACGGCCGAGCCACCGGTCGACGCGGCGCTGGTGATGCTCGGTGACATGCCCTACGTTCGCGCCGAAGACATCGCGCGCATCGTCGCCGCCCACCGGGCGAGCACCCGGCACCTCATCGCCGCGCCCGAGGCCGGCGAAGGCGCCGCGCGCCGCCGGGGCAACCCGGTGCTCTGGCCCCGACGCTACTTCGCCGCCCTGCAGCGCCTCGAAGGCGACGCCGGTGGCCGCCACATCCTGCAGGGCGCCCCCGGGGCGATCCTGCGTGTGCCGATCGATCACCCGGGGGTCTTGCGGGACGTGGACGCGCCATGAACCCGACGACCCCCCGACACCCCACGGGAGACGCGATGCGCACCCCCCTCCCAGCCCTGCTCGCGGCGCTGCTCGCCGGCCTGCTCACCGGCTCACCGGCGCTGGCCGACGAGGCGCCGTACACCATCGGGACCGACGCCGGCTGGCAGGTCCTCGGCGGCCTGACCACCGGCGGCAGCTTCGGCGACCTGGGCGGCAGCGGCTACCTGGGCGCCGAGCTGAGCCTCAACCGCCTCTCGAAGGGCACCTGGGTCGGCCTCTACGGCGACGGGTTCTACGAGTTCGGCCACGAGGCCTTCTACACCACCGCCGGCCTGCAGCTGGGCTACATGATCCTCGGCGTCGACGGCGGGGTGGCCTTTCGCACCGGCGACGGCGACCCGGCGCTGGGCTTCGCCGCCCGCGGGCTCATCGCCCTGGCTTTCTTCGACATCTACGGCCGCGCGCTGATCTTCGGCGACGACATCCAGGGGCAGGTCGGCCTCATGCTCAAGCTGCCCTTCTGGGCCTCGGAGTAGACGATGAAACTGACGGTGAACGGAGAGACCCGCGACGTCGACGTACCCGACGACGTGCCGCTGCTCTGGGTGCTGCGCGAAGAGCTGGGCATCACCGGCCCCAAGTTCGGCTGCGGCGCCGCCCTGTGCGGGGCCTGCACGGTGCACGTCGACGGCGAGGCCCGCCGCTCGTGCGTGCTGCCGGTCGGCGCGACGAAGGACAAGCCCATCCGCACCATCGACGCGCTGGCGCAGGGCGGCACCCTGCACGCGGTGCAGCAGGCGTGGGAGGAAGGCAACGTGCCGCAATGCGGCTACTGCCAGGCGGGCCAGATCATGACGACGGTCGCGCTGCTCGAGAAGAACCCGAAGCCCAGCGACGACGACATCGACTCGGTGCTGTCGGCCAACCTCTGCCGCTGCGGCACCTATCCTCGCATCCGGCGCGCGGTGCATCGGGCCGCCGCCCTGCTCGAGGGGGCCAAGTGAACCGACGATTCTTCCTCAAAGTGAGCCTCGGCGGGGCCGGCGCCCTGCTGATCGGCTGCGGCGCCAACCCGCCCCCGTGGGGCGGCGCGCACATGCCGCAGAGCGACGACGGCCTCTTCGACGCCAACGCCTGGATCCGCATCCACCCCGACGAGCGCATCGAGGTGGCGATGACCAAGGCCGAGATGGGCCAGGGATCGCACACCCTCGCCGCGATCCTCGTCGCCGAAGAGCTCGAGGTGCCCGTCGACCGCATCACCCCGGTCGCCGCGGTGGGGCCGCAGTACGAGCTCAACGGCCTGATGCAGATCACCGGCGGCAGCACCTCGACCCCCGAGCTGTGGAAGCCCATGCGCCACGCCGGCGCCGCCGCCCGGATCATGCTGGTGCAGGCCGCGGCGAAGACCTGGGGCGTGCCCGCGGGTGAGTGCAGCGCGGCCGACGGCGCGGTGACCCACGCCAAGAGCAACCGCAGCCTGACCTACGGCAAGCTGACCGCCGCCGCGGCGAAGATCACGCCGCCGCAGAACGTGCCGCTCAAGGCGCGCAAGGACTTCAAGGTCATCGGCACCAACGTCGACCGCATCGACCTGCGGGAGAAGGTCACCGGCGCGCCGATCTTCGGCATCGACGTGCAGGTGCCCGACATGGTCAACGCGGCGCTGGTGCCGCCACCGGTCTACGGCTCGACGCCGACGGCGGTGGACGACGCCGAGATCCGCAAGATGCCGGGCGTGATCGACGTGCTCTCGTTCGACTTCGGCGTCGCGGTCATCGCCAGCCGCTACTGGCAGGCCCGCCGGGCGGCCGACGCCTTGAAGATCACCTGGAGCAAGAGCCACCTCGACGACTTCGACTCGGCGAAGATGCTCGCCGACATGCTCGCCGCCGTGGGTGAAGAGGGCCCCGAGGCCCAGTCCAAAGGCGACATCGAAGAGGCCTTCGAGACCAGCGGGGCGCAGGTGCTCGAGGCGAGCTACAGCGGGCCCTACCTGGCCCACGCCACCCTCGAGCCGCAGACCGCCACCGCCTGGGTCCGCGGCGACGAGGTCGACATCTGGACCGGCACCCAGGCCCAGACCTCGGCGCGCAATACCGCCGCCCGCATCGCCGGCGTCGACCCGGCCAACGTGACGCTGCACAACACCTACCTCGGCGGCGGCTTCGGCCGGCGCGGCTGCATCGACGCGGTCATCCAGGCGGTGATGATCGCCACCCGGGTCGACACGCCGGTCAAGCTGACGTGGTCCCGGGAGAACGACACCCGCGGCTGGTACTACCGCCCGCAGATGGTCGCCCGCATGAAGGGCAGCGTGAAGGACGGCGCCGTCACCGGCTTCTACGCCCACTGCGCCTCCCAGACCCCGGGCAGCGTGCCCGACCTGATCAGTCAGGTCGCGCCCGGCTGGCTCTCCGAGGTCATGCTGCGCATCATGGGTCGGCTCGGGGCCCAGCTGTTCGACAGCGGCACCGTGCCGAACATGCTCGCGCTCGAGGGCATGACCTCCCACGCCTATACCTTCGAGAACCAGCGCATCGACTTCAGCCCGGTCAAGGGCGCGGTGCCGACGCTGTTCTGGCGCTCGGTGGGCCACTCGTTCAACCCCTTCGCCAAGGAGGGCTTCATGGACGAGCTGGCCCACGCCGCGGGGGTCGACGCCTACGCCTTCCGCCGCAAGCACCTCGCGAAGGACGACCGCCGCCTGGGCGTGCTCGACGCGGTGGCCAAGCTCTCGAAGTGGGATCAGAAGCCCGCCGAGGGCATCGGCCGCGGCATCGGGGCCCACTTCTCGTTCGGCAGCTTCGTGGGCATGGTCAGCGAGGCCCGGGTGGTCGACGGCGACATCAAGGTCGAGCGGGTCTACGCCACCGTCGACTGCGGTCAGCCGATCAACCGCGATCAGATCATCGCCCAGGTCGAGAGCGCGATCGTCTTCGCCCTCGGGGCGGCGCTCTACGGGCGCATCGACGTCGCCGACGGGAAGGTGGTGCAGGGCAACTTCCACGACTTCCGCATCCTGCGGATGAACGAGTGCCCCGAGATCGTCTGCGAGATCATCGACAGCACCGAGAGCCCCACCGGCATGGGCGAACCGGGGGTGCCGCTGGTGGCGCCCACCGTCGCCAACGCCGTCTTCGAACTCACGGGCAAGCGCCTGCGCGACATGCCGCTGGTCGACGCCCTGGCCACCGCGATGAAGGAGGGCTGAGATGACATCCCTGTTTGCGCTCGTCGCCCTGCTCGCCGCGCCGCCCGCGGCCCCGGCCGCCGCCGACGCACCTGCCGCCGACGCGCCCGCCGAGGCCGCCCCCGCAGAGGCCGCCCCCGCCGCGCCCGCGCCCACCGAGGCCCAGGCCAAGGCCGCCGCCGAGGCCTGGGGCACGGTCTACGAGGTGCTGATGCACCCGCGGTGCATGAACTGTCACCCCGCCGGCGACCGCCCGCTGCAGACCGACGCCAGCGTGCCGCACGCCCAGAACATCAGCCGGCTCAGCGAGAAGAACGGGCTGGCCTGCGCCACCTGCCATCAGGAGCAGAACAGCGAGGCCTACGGCGTCAAAGGCGGGCCGCCCGGCGCGCCGCACTGGGGCCTGCCCGCCGAAGACATGCCGCTGATCTTCCAGAACCGCTCGCCCAGCGCCCTGTGCGAGCAGCTCAAGCGCCCGGCGGACAACGGCAACCGCACGCTGGCCGACCTGCTGCACCACGTCACCCACGACAAGCTGGTGCTCTGGGGCTGGGAGCCCGGCGGCGATCGGGCGCCGGTCTCGGTGCCCCACGATCGCTTCGTCGCCGCGATGAAGACCTGGGTCGACGGCGGCGGCGCCTGCCCGCCCGCGCCGGGGCAGAAGACGAAGTAGCCCCGCGCTGCGCAGCCGCGCATTGAATCGGCCGCTCGTCCGCGGGCATGTTCGGGGCATCATCAGCCCGGAGCCTGCCCGTGCCCTGCCCTCTCCCGACCGTCCGCGCCTCGCTCGGCGCCTCCTCTCTCACCGCCCTGACCGCCGCGCTGCTGCTCGGCGGCTGCCTCGGCGACCCGCAAGCGAAGACCTGCGCCGAGCTGCCCCCGGGCAGCGCCGGCTGCCCCGCCGACGGCGGACCGCTCGCCGACGCCGCGCAGGACACCGCCGACGGCGGACCCGACGCGGCGCCCGACGCGGCGCCCGACGACGACGGCGGCCCCGCCGACGCCGCGCCCGGCGACATGGGCGGCGACGACATGGCCGGCGGCGACATGGCCGGCGGCGACATGGGCGGCGGCGAGTGCGCGCCGGGCACCGACCGCCCCTGCGGATCGGACGAGGGGGCCTGCGTCGCCGGTCGCCAGTACTGCGGCCCCGACGGGCGCTACGCCGAATGCGTCGGCCAGACCGAGCCCGCCGACGAGGCCTGCAACGGGCTCGACGACGACTGCGACGGCACCACCGACGAAGGCTGCGACTGCGTCGACGGCAGCACCCAGCCCTGCGGCAGCGACGTCGGCGCCTGCATGCCCGGCGAGCAGACCTGCGTCGGCGGCGCGTGGTCGGCCTGCGAAGGCGCCGTCGACGGCAGCGAAGAGATCTGCGACGCCGCCGACAACGACTGCGACGGCACCGCCGACGAGGTGCCCGCGGTGGTCGAGATGCGGCCGTGCAGCGTCGGCACCGGGCGCTGCGCCGCCAGCGGGGTGCTCGTCTGCGCCCCGGGCACCATTGGCGCGCCCAGCTGCAGCGCGGTCGAAGGCGCGCCGGTCGCCGAGAGCTGCAACGGCCAGGACGACGACTGCGACGAGGCCACCGACGAAGACATCGCCAGCCGCAGCAGCCGGCTGCTCGCCGGCGAAGAGGTCGAGACCGTCCCGGTGGCGATCGCGCCGTTCGGCGAGTTCCACGGCGTCGCCTGGATCGACGACGGCCGGGTCTTCTTCGGGCTGGCCCTCGGCGACGAATGGGAGGCCGGCCCGGTGGAGGTCGGCGGCTACGACGGCGGCGACTCCGGCGGGGCGTACCTCGCGCTCAGCCGCACCGCCGACGGCTTCCGGATCGCCGTCTCGTCGTGGGACGTCGGCTCGGGCTCGCTCAACGTCTTCCACCTCAGCCCGGGCGGCGAGAACCTGCGCCGACAGTCGATCTGGAACAGCCAGAGCGACGGCATCGACATCGCCCACCGCGACGGCTTCGGCTACGCCATCGCCTTCGAAGAAGACAGCGGCGGCGCCGCCAATACCCGCGACATCGCCATCGACGTCGTGCCCGACGACGTCGCCCGCATGACCACCCGCTACACCGTACCCGGCGACCGGGCCCACCTGCGCCAGCCGAGCGTGGCCTGGGCCGGCGACGACCTCGCCGTCGCCGCGATCAACAGCGACCCGCGCAACGACAGCGGCAACCTGCAGCTCTCGGTCTTCTCCGGCCTCGGCGGCGTGCCGCGCACCACCGTCGTCGAGCGCAGCGGCAGCGCCCGCAACCCGAGCCTCATCTGGCTGCCGCAGCACCAGCGCCTCGCGCTCGCCTGGGACACCGTCGGCGACGTCCGCGACAACCGGGTGGTGCGGGTGGCCATCGTCGACCTGCAGGGCAACGTCGAGGCCACCTTCGAACTGCCCGACGCACCGGCGATCCACCCCGCGCTCATGGCCCGGATCAACGGGCGGACGCCGGCCGATACGCTCGCCCTCGCGGTGCGCCGGGCGCAGGCCGAGTCGTTCACCATCGAGATGGCCTGGCTGACCTTCGACGACGGCCGCTGGTCGCTCTCGCCCACCGTCACCCGGGTCGCCAACGAGCAGGGCACCGGCAGCGGCCCCAGCGCCGCCCGGGCCGACGAGTACGCCGTCGCCTACGCCCGCGACGACGGCCGCGGCGCCCAGATGGTCTTCAGCACCGTCGACGCCTGCCCCGAGCGGCCCTGATCCCCGGCGCGCCGGCCGCTCACCGCTCGCCCGCCCCCTGCTCCGCCTCAGCGCTGCCCGCCGCCTCAGCGCTGCCCAGCGCCTCACCGGGCTGCAGCGCCGCCATCGGCGCCGAGATTCGCTTATGGAAGTCCAGCCAGATGCGTCGGTCGTCCCGGCAGTCGAAAACCCGGCACACCGGCTGTCACGCTCAATCCCCGGGGGCCGACGGCTTCGGCGCAGGCTGCGGCGCTGGCGCCGCGGCGTCGCCCGCGCACCCGACGAGGTACTTGAACGTGCCCACGACGTCGAGATCGACCCACTGCCCGGTCAGCTCGATGTGCACCGCCGCGACCTTCGGCGGCTGCCCGTCGATGGTGATCCGCGACTCGCCGACCAGGGCCTTCTCGCCGACCTGGAACGTGATCTCCAGAGTATGCGCCGGGTGGCCCTTGCCGGCGGCCCCGCGCAGGCTGATCGCCGCCGGCCGGCCGACGCGGGTGGTGATGCGCGGCTGCGACACCGTCTGCCGGGTCGTGCCGTCGGTCGAGTCGACGGTGCAGGCGATCGTCTTCACCGGGGCCGCGGGGGCGACGGCGGGCAGCGCGAGCGCGGCCAGCGCCAGGAAGACCGGGATCGAGCGGCTGATGGACATGACGGTCATGGGGCAATCTCCGAGGTCGATCGACTCACGCTAGCCGATCGCATCGCCTCACCCAAGGCCCTGCTCACGACCCGTCGCGGCGCGTGATTCGACCGCCGCGCGAACCGCGCACGCGACCGGCGCGTGCATTCAGCGTTCGCTCCTCGGCAGAGCCCGCCCGCGAGCCGCCACCGGAAAAAGCGCGCCGCCCGGCGGTGCATCACCCCGGCATACGACGCTCACGCCCACGACCGAGGGAGATCCCCATGAACGCCCGCTTCTGGTTGCGCGCCGCCGCCATCACCGCCATCGCCGCCTTCACCGCCACCGCCGCCGTCGCCGCCCCCGAGGGCCGCTGCGACTGTCAGGACGATGACCGTGACGGCCGCATCGACGAAGGCATCGACTGCCTCTACGACGGCGCCCTCGAGGCCACCGCCGACGACCGGTACGCCGTCTACCTCGACGGGGCGTACCTCGGCGGCGACGGCGACTGGGTGCGGACCCACACCTACGGCTTCGCGGTGCCCGCCGGCCCGCACCGCCTCGCGGTCGAGGCCCAGGACACCGGGTGGGCCGTGCAGGGCTTCCTGGCCCGGGTCACTCCGCCGCTCGCCGCCGACTTCGTGACCGGCGACGGCGTCTGGCAGCTGCGCAATACCCTGCCGCCCGCCGGCTGGCACGTCGGCGGCAGCGCCGGCTTCACGCCCGACGACACCGCGCTGTGCAACCCCTACGCCCTCTCCCTCTGGGGCGGCGCCCCCCAGAGCCTCGGCGACGCCGACTGGGTCTGGGCCGGCGGCTGCGACGCCCAGCAGGCCCCGCGGGTCAACTACGCCGTCGCCGACTTCGAGGTCTGCGGCGCGGCCACCGTCTGCTGCGATCTCGACGCGGGCGGGCACGCCGCGCTGACCGCCGCCGAGTGCGCCGACGTCGGGGTCCAGGCCGACGCCGATCGGTGCGTCGAGGTCTGCTGCCAGTCCGGCGACGACGTCGCCACGACGACCGCCGCCGACTGCGAGGCCGAGCGCGGGCGGGTGATCGCCGACGCCCTGTGCGACGCGGTCTGCTGCGACGTGGACGACGAATACATCGACGTCAGCGCCTTCGAGTGCGCGGCCAGAGGAGGCCGCAGCGCCGAGCAGCGCCTCTGCGACGAGGCCTGCGACTGCCAGGACAACGACGGCGACGGCGCCGTCGACGAGCGCGTCGACTGCACCTACGGCGCGGGGCTGCGCATCAGCGCCGACGACACCTACGACGCCTACCTCGACGGGCAGCCCATCGGCGGCGACGCGGACTGGAGCGTCGCCGAGGACTACAGCTTCGCGGTCACCGCGGGCGAGCACGTCATCGCGGTCGAGGCCCGGGACCTCAGCCTCAACGTGCAGGGGCTCATCGCCCGGGTCTTCGTGCCCTTCGAGCCGGCCTACGACACCGGCGACGGCCGTTGGCGGCTGTCCAACGACGCGCCCGCCGGCGACTGGCGCGCCACCGGCGCCGGGCTGCCGGTCGACGACGCCGACGCCATCTGCCCCTACGTCGGCGCCTGGGCCGGCGAGCCCCAGAGCCTCAGCGGCGCCGACTGGGTCTGGGCCACGCACTGCGGCGCCTACACCGCGCCGCGCACGCTCTTCGCGGCGACGACCTTCCCCGCCTGCGTCGAGGCCACCGTCTGCTGCGCGACGCGCTTCGGCGACCGGACGCTGACGGCCATCGAGTGCGACGCGGCGGGCGCGGTGACCGCGGCCGCGCGCTGCGAGGTGCAGCCCTGCGCGCCGATCCACTGCGGCCGCAGTGAATCTCCGGCCGACTTCGACGGCGACGGCTGCGCGGAGCGCTGCGTGCCCGACCGGGTCGAGGCCCTGGCGCCGCGGACGCCGACCCGGCAGCGCTGAGGCCGGCGGGCCCGCCCGACGTCGCGGCGCAGCGGCGGCCGGTCGCGCGCGGGCGGCCGAATCCCGACCGCGCGTGCCCATCCCGGCAGCCTCGCGGGTTCCACCCCCGAACCCGAGATCAGGAGGCCCCATGAACCACACCAGCCCGAGCCACGCCCGGCCCGCCCGCGCCGAACGCCGCGGCGCGCCCACGACCGCCCTCGTCCAGCGGGAGCGCGGCGGCCTGCGCATCGTCGAAGCCAGCAACGACGCGCTCAGCGACGCGCAGATCGAAGAGATGGAGGCCCTCGGCCGCCGCACCGAGCCCAGCCTCGAACGAGACCACATCCGGCGGCATCACGTGCGGGGCGCGCCGGCCCGGTTCTACCTCGTGTACGCCGGCGACCGGCTGGTGAGCATGCAGAGCTACGCCACGTTCATGTTCTCGACGCCCTTCGCCGACCGCCCGCTGCCCGTCTTCCGCGGCTACCTCACCTACAAAGACCCCGACTGCGCCGCCCGCGGGCTCACGCGGCGCATGTCGGTGCGCCACGTCCGCCGCGCGCTCGGGCCGACCTGGATGCTGCAGCAGTGGGCCGCGGTGGGCCACAGCGCCAACCCGCGGGTGTACACGCAGTTCCTGCGCAGCTGCGCCGAGGTCTACCCGCGCATCGAGGCCGGCGCCCCGCCCGCGGTCGTCGACTTCGTGCGCGCGCTCACCGGGCAGGCGGTCTCGCCGTGGCTCGTCGACGCCGGCGAGCCGCACCTGCCCGCGCGGGTCGACATCACCGAGAACTACGCCGCCCGTTACGCCACGCACGACCCGGCCCTGGACCAGCTCTTCTTCGACCGCGGCATGCTCGAGCGCGCGAACGGCCGGATCTACCTGACCGACCGCTCGATGTTCATGGTCTGCGTGCACCGCCCGCTCGCCGCGGCGAAGCACCTGCTCGAGCAGCGCCTCGGCCTGCGCCCGACGGAGATCAACCGATGAACGCGCCCTTCACCCACCCGCTCGTCGACGTTCAGCCGCCCATCGACGCCGTCGTCGCCGGCCTCGACCTCGACCGCCGGCAGCGCGCCCGCCTTCGAGCGCTCTACCACGCCATCCGCGCGGTTCGCCCGGCGGTCCTCCGCTGGCGGGAGGCCCGGGGCCGGGCCTTCGATCTCGCCGCCGCCGTGCGCGAGCGCCCGCGGCAGCCCCTCGAGATCCCCGGCACCCGACGCCGCGAGACCGACGGCGGGCACTACCTCTCCCGCGACGAGGTCGCCGGCTTCGCCCGGAACGGCTTCACCGCGCCCTTCGAGGTGATCACCGCCGCCGAAGCCCGCGACCTGCGCGAGCAGGTGTATGCGCTGCACGGGTCGGGCTGGGGCGGGCGCACCTTCCTCGGGCCCGACATCCAGCGGGCGCTCGAGCAGACCGGCGCCTGGAGCGTCAACAACGCCGGCCTCTATCAGGCCCTCGCCCAGCCGTGCATCCGCGAGCTGCACGCCAGCCCGCGCGTCGGCGATCGCCTCGCGAGCCTGCTCGGCGAGGAGGTCGTGCTGTGGCGCACGCAATTCTTCGAGAAGAAGCCGGGCGCGGTCGGCAGCTTCTGGCACCAGACCTCCGACTTCTCCGAGGACTCGACCCAGGCCGCGTTCGAGCCGCCGCCCGCGCTGCCGCTCGCCCTCGGCAACCTCACCGCCTGGATCGCGCTCGACGACTACACCCCCGAGACCGGCTGCCTGCGCTTCGTGCCCGGCAGCGCCGCCGACGACCGCCTCGACGCCGCGATGCGCGCCATCCAGGGCGACCGCACCGGCTTCCTGTTCTCGCTCTCCGACGCCGAGCTGCTGCAGGCGCTGACGATCCGCGACTACACCACCGGCCTGTTCGCGCCGCTGCAGTTCATCTTCGAGGTCACCTGCCGCGCCGCGCCCGACCTGCTGCGCGATACCCCGCCGCTCGACATGCCCATGCGGGCCGGCCAGGGGGTCATCTTCACCTCGATGTGCGTGCACGGCGCGAACGGCAACCAGAAGACCGAGCGGACCTACCTGGCCTCGGTCGGGCGCTATACCGCGGCCGATACCAAGATGTATGTCGGGCAGACCGAGCTGCCGTTCCGCACCGGCGCGGGCGTCTTCAGCTTCCCCACCGCCCCGCTCGCGACGATCCCGGTGCACGCGGCGCAGGGGCAGATCCCGCGCGCGCAGGCCACGCCGCCCGACCGCCCTCAGCTTCGGCGCGCGGCTGGGGTCTAGTCTGGTCACCGCGCTCGCCGGCCGCTGCGGCTGCGCTCGGCGGCCGGGTCGATGCCTTCGAAGACCACGCCCGGCACCCGCGTGCGGTTGCCGGCAGCGTCGATCGCGGTGATGTGCATCGAGAAGCGCCGGTCAGCGCCGATCACGTCCATGTTCTCGCTGCACAGCTTCTGGCCCAGCCAGAGGTGACTGGCGTGCACTCCGCTGAGCCGAATCGTCCGGGGGGTGGGGTCCACCGCGCGCCGGCCGACCCGCTCGCCGGGCAGTTCGCGCACGGCGAGCTCCAAGACCTGGGCGCTGTCGTCCAGCGTCGGCATCGCAAAGGCGATGAACGCCGCAGCCGTCGGGTCGTAGTGGTCGGCGATGGGCGCCGGGGCGCGCACGACGCGCGGCGGGGTGACGTCGGGCCCGTCGGCGGTCGTCCAGACCTGCGGCGTATCGCGACCGACGACGTGCACCCGCCCGCCGGGCAGGACGAGGTGCAGAATATAGGCGGTGCGCGGCGCCAACGGCCGGACGGGCCGCACATCGGCCCAGGCCTCCTCCAGCGACCAAGAGCGCTCGGGGATCCGCCGCGTCTCGACGACCTCGACCGCTATCGCGTGGTCTTCGGCGAGCAGGTGCGCGCGCACCGCGCCGCCGATGGACTGCACGGTCTCGGCGAAGTGACCCGAACCCGTGACGCGAAGCAGGGGCTGGGTCGGCAGCTCGCCATAGGGCCAGGCGAAGATGTTCGGGCGGGGCGCCGAGCGTTCGCAGGACAGCGCGTTCGCCAGCGTCGGGCAGATCGACACCGCGGCGAAGAACGAGAGCGCGGTCGCGTGCAGTGCCCGGGAAGCCATGTGTCGACGATAGCGCGGACGCCGGCCCACCCGTCAACCGGGACGCGTCGCCCGGCGCCCGGGACGCGCCCGGCGCAGGCTCGATGACGCCCTCAGCTTCGGCGCGCGGCTGGGGTATAGTCGGCCGCCACCGGGAGGGCCTGCATGGAGCCGATCGCCACCGCCGCCGCCATCGTCAAGGTCATCGTCGCCGGGCACAGCGCCTGAGCGGCGTATTGCGCCCGCGGCATGCCCGGCTGCGAACCGCGACCATCAGCCCCTTTCGTCCCGGGGCGTCAGCCAGTCGTTCTCTTCGACCACGCCACCTTGCAAGATCGCTGCGTCGATGATCGAGCGCGCGAGCGTATCCCGCCGCCCGGGTATCGGCGAGAGGACCTTCATCCGTCCCACATAGTTGAGGGCTTCGCGGCTCGATGCCCCGCCTCGGGAGATGACCCAGCTCTGGAGCCGTGTGATCGCGTCGGCCATGTCCGCAGACGACAGCTGTTCGCCGACGGCGCGGCTCGTGGGCACCGGCTGCGCGGCCCTTCGCGGCTCAAGGCGCCGAGCAGTCGGTGGCGTAGAGGAGACGCGCGGCTCGGGCCGAGATGATGCTGGGCGACTCGGGAAGAGACGAACGGAGCCGTCCGGTGCCTCGACCCGGCGAATCTCACCCCGGGACACCATCGCGTCGATGTAGGACGCCCAATCAGCCGCGCCCAGCCCATCTTCCAGCTTGGCTTCGGGGTCCACCTTCCTGAGCAGATCGGCCACCCGCGCGGCCAGCGTCGTCGAGCGGATACCCTGGGTGTACTTGCCGACCAGCGCGTGCACGGCCTCCCGCAGCGCCGCGGTGAGGCGCAGCTTGCCAATGCCCGAAGCCCTCGACACCGGCGCGGCGACCCCGTTGGTGCTCCGCGGACCGGTGATCGGGGTCCGGGGCTTGAGCGGCGTGCGCGCCCGGGGCCGCGGTGGGCGTGCCGCCGCATCGGGCGGCGCGGCAGCTTTGGGCGGCGCGGCCACCGACGGTGTCGCCGGTTGGTCGACACGGGGTGTCGGACGCACCTCGGCGCGCTGGACCGGGCGGCCCTCGGGGCGCCTGGCCCCACGGTCATCGACGCGCGCCGACGGCAGCGAGACGACCACGCGATCGCCGTCGGTCGAGAGCGAGACCAGACCCCGCTGTGCGACCTCTTGCAAGAAGCTCGTCAGCTTCTGGTCGCCGAGCACCGCGGACATCTTGAGCCCTGGGTGCCGCTTGCCGAGCATGGCGCCGACGCGGGAGCCGAGCGGTCCCCGCAGCAGCGAAGGGCCATGCTCGCGGAGGACCTCGACGACCATCTGCGCGAGCTGCCTCTTGCCGATCGTCGTGGCCCTGGGCCCGGTCGCCGGCCTGGGCCCGGTCGCCGGCCTGGGCCCGGTCGCCGGCCTGGGTCCGGTCGGGCTCCTGCGCTCCTTCGACCCCGCACGGGCGACGGCGAGGCGGCGGGCATCGAGCGGGTAGAGCGTCTTGAAGCCGGTCTTCTCCTCGATCCGGCGACAGCGCTCCTTCACCCGACGATGGACATACGAAAAGCAGTACACCTGAAGCCGGGATCCGCGCTCGTGCACAGCGTCATAGAGCGGGAGGAAGTCTCCGTCGGAGCTCACGACGGCCAGTGTCAGCTCGGGATCGTCGGCCACTGCCTGCACGGCGTCGACGGCGATCGACACATCGGCGAACTTCTCGGGAGTCGGCAGTACGGTGCGACATGCGCGACAGGCGATCGGGCCACGACAGCGCTTGCACGCCATGTCGCGCACCTCGGAGATGTAGAGCCGAGGCTCTATGCCGAGCCGACCCAGCATCGCGTGCACCCGACGGTTCTGCGCCGAGTCGACCACCGCTCGATAGAAGCGAATCTCCAGCTGCGGGCCCAGGCGATCACGCAAGCTCTGGCACAACCGCGCCAGGCTCTCCTCGAAGTCTAACTCCTGACCGCCCTTGAGGGCCTGACAGAGCCCGAAGTAGAGGTTCTGCCCGTCGATGAGCGCGAGTGCAGCCATGCGTTCCCCCCCTTGCCGCGCCGAGATCACGAGAGTGCCATCGCTGCCCGTGCGCGTCAGATGCAGGCTATGTGGCGGGCAGCATAACATCATCCGGGGCGCGCGGACGGGTCCCGCCGCCTGCGACCCCGCCGGAATCCACCGCGTGCGGACCCCCCGAGACCGCGCCCTGCCCGAGCAGGCCGCCTTGCCCCACCCGCCGGCGGTTCCAACGCTCCAAAATCCCACCCGCTACGCCGTGGGGCCGTACCAACGCCCAAGAATCCCACCCGGTGGCCCGTCTGGCGAAGCAAACGCCGTGAAATCCGACGTCGCCCGTCACAATGCCGTTCCATCGTCCGCCCGCCGAACGCCGCGCTCGCGCCCGGTCGTTCCATCCCCCTCTACGCGCCCGTGAACACCCCGATGAAACCCCCGCCCGCGATCCGAGGCGCCTCGTCGACGACCGGTGGAACGCCGATCCGCTTCACCGCCGCCCTTTCGCCGGGCGTTGCAACCCGCTGCGCGCAAAATCGGCCCTTTTTCCGGACCGTATGAACCCCCGCGGCGCCATCGACCCCTCGATTTTCGACCGATGGAACGCCAGAACGCGAAAATCCGCCGCGCTGCGGGCCGTTCGACCGCCCGGACGGCGTACGCGGTGCGATTTCTGGACGAACCAACGCCCCCACGGGCAACGGCCTCCGATTTTCGAGCGGTCGAACGCGCCCACGGCGAGCGGCCCTCGATTTCTGGGCGAACCAACGCCCGGACGACCAGCGGCCTTCGGGCCCCGACCGTTCCATCCCCATTTTTCGCGGCCTGTGGCCGATCGGGCGTCCAGAGAACGGTACAGAGCGACACCCTCTTGGCCGGTGGCCGGGCGGCTCCGGCTGATAAACTGAGCCCGCCGCGTCGGCCGCGGGCCGCGCGTGTCACAAAAGAGAGGGGGGACGATGATGGACTCGCGCTTCGTTCGTGGCGCGGTCTGGTGCCTGCTGGTCGCGCTGGTCGCGGCGGGCTGCGACGACGCGGTGCAGGGCACACCGCCCGAGGCGCCGCTCGACGGCTTCACCCTGCCGCCCGACGACGAGCCGGACGCCGACGGCGCGCCACCCGATGGCGACCGACCTGAGGACGGCGGTCTGCCTGCCGACGGCGACCTGCCTGCCGACGGCGCGCCGACCGACCGCGGGCGGCCCGTGGACGCCGCGCCGCCCGACGGCGGGCCGTGCGATCCCGATCCCTGCGGCGAGGGCGAGCTGTGCGTGGCGGAGGGCGAGCCGCGCTGCGTGGCCGAGTCGTGCGACGTCGCCCGGTGCGGGCCGACGGAGGCCTGCGCGGCGCTCGACGGCGGCGGCTTCGGCTGCGTCGACATCAGCTGCGTCGACGATACCGAGTGCCCGCCCGCGCAGCACTGCGATCAGATCTGCGTCGACGACGTCTGCGCGCCCGGCGCCCGGATCTGCGGCGCCGGCGGCGTCGAGGTCTGCCGCGCGAACGGCAGCGGCTTCGCGCCGGCCGAGGTCTGCGGCGGCGAGGCGCCGGGCTTCGAGAGCCGGTGCGCCGACGACGTCGACGGGGCCGGCTGCACCTGCCGCGACGTCTGGGACTGCCCGCCGGGCATGCGCTGCACAGGCCGCCGCTGCCGAGGCGCGCTGGGCGGCCCGACGTGCCGGGTCGATCCGCTGCCCTTCGACGGCGCGTCGGTGCAGCCCGAGGCCGTCTGGGGGGCGCCGATCGACGCGCCGCTGGTGGGGCGGCCCTTCCCCGCGTCGAGCCAGGTGGTCATGACCCCGGTGGTGGCCAACCTCACCGACGACAACGGCGACGGGCGGGTCGACGCCCGGGATACGCCGGAGATCATCTTCACCACCTATTGCGACAGCGACTACACGGCGAACGGCGCGCTGCGGGTCATCCGGGGCGCCGCGCCGGCGCGGGGGGCCGATCTGTTCGCGGTGCTCGGGCCGCATCACTGGCGCCGCGGCGACCCGCTGCCCGATCCGGCCGACGCCCGCTGCGCGGACGGCGACCTGGACCCCAACGCGGGGCTGGCGGTGGGCGATCTGGACGATCCGGCGACCTCGGACGGGCGGCCGGAGATCGTGGCGATCAAGGAGCGGGGCGGGCTGGTCGTCTTCGACGCGGGCGGCGCGCGCATCGGCGAGATCGGCGGCGACTGGCAGCGGGACGGCAACGCGCCGACGCCGGTCATCGCCAACGTCGACGGGGCGGGTATGGCCGAGATCGTCGTCGGGCCCTATGTGCAGACGCTGCGGCGGGCCGCAGACGGGTCGATCGAGGGCGCCGACCGCTTCGAGGGCCGGCCGGCGGAGGGGCGGAATATCTTGGGCGCGATCGCGTGCGTGGCCGATCTGCTCGGCGACGGGCGCCTGGAGGTGGTGGCCGGGGCGACCGTCTACACCCTGCCCTCGCCGCCGCCGGGCGCCGCGCGCCAGAGCGACTGCGCCGACCTGGAGCCGGCCGACGAGAGCGAGGCGGCGTGGTGCGCCGGCGAGCTGCAGGTGGCGTGGCGGGCGGTCGACCTCGAGCCCGAGCTGGGCCCGCCTTTTGGCGACGGGCTGTGCGCGGTGGCCGACGTCTGGGGCGCCGGCGACGGCCCGCCGGGCCCCGACAACCCGCTGGACGGCGCGCCCGAGGTCATCGTGGTCGCCGACGGTCAGGTCGTGGTCCTCGATGGGGCGACCGGGCGCCGGCGGGGCGCGGTGGTGCGCATCGACCGGGGCGGCGGCGGCCCGCCGGCGGTCGCCGATACCGACGGCGACGGCTTGCCCGAGCTCGTCTCCGGTGGCGGCGAGGTGCTGCAGCTCGTCGACTGGCAGGCGCCGACGGCGGCGTGCCCCGAGTGGCCGACTGCGCTGGGATACGGGATCGAGCCGCCGGGGGAGAACCCGCCGCGCGCGCCGGGCGGGGCCTGCGCCGACGACGGGGACTGCGCGGCGGGCGCGCGCTGCGCCGACGGGGCCTGCGCCTGCCTGCACACCGGCTGGCGGCGCAGGATCGAAGACGACTCGAGCCGGTCGACGGGTCTGGCGGCGTTCGACTTCGACGGCGATGGCCGGGCGGAGGTCGTGTTCAACGACGAGTGCCGGCTGCGGGTCTACGACGGCGGCGGCGCGGTGCGCTTCTCGCACCCGTCGAGCAACCGCACCCGCGCCGAGCATGCGGCCATCGCCGATGTCGACGGCGACGGCGCCGCCGAGCTGGTGGTGCCGGCCAACGACGAGCGGGCCTTCTGTCAACAGGCCAACGACCCGGTCGACCCGCCGCTGATGGGGGTCGCCCGAGACCACTACAACCACGGCCTCGAGGTCTGGGGCGACGTCGACGGCCGCTGGGTGAGCGCCCGCCGGATCTGGAATCAGCACCCGTATCAGGCCACCCACGTCACCGAAGACGGGGCCGTGCCGCTGACCGCGCCGCCGAGCTGGGGGGTCTACGGCGGGCGCCGCGTCGACGGGTTTCGGACGCAGCCGGGCAGCAATGGCGCGGCGCCCGATCTGGTCGTCGAGGCGCTGCAGGTGACCGCGGCCGAGGGCGGCTGCGACGCGGCGGGCGAGGCCCTGACCCTGTGGGCCAAGGTGGTCAACGTCGGCGATCTGCGGGTCGGCGGCGAGGTCGTGGTCGGCTTCGAAGGCGTCTGGGGCGGCGCGCGCGCGCGATTGTACGGGCCCGGACGGCGCGCCGCTGACGGTGGCGTTGGGGCAGACGCTGGCCCCCGGCCGCGCGGTCTGGGTCGCCGCGCCGTATGTCGTCGGCGCCGATCCCGACGCGCCGGCGGGCCCGCCCGAGGCCATCGAGGCCATCGCCGACGCCGGCGGGCACCCGGATTACGGCGCGGCGCGGGAGTGCCGCGAAGACAACAACCGGCGGCTGGTCGAGCCGGCGGCGCCGGCGGCGCAGGTCGATCTGCGGGTCACCGCGGTGGAGGTCGATCCGGCGCGTTGCCCGACGGTGGATGTGCTGGCCACGGTGCACAACGCCGGCGCCGACGCGGCCGAGGCGGTGAAGCTGCGCCTGTATGCGGGTGATCCGGTCGGCGGCGGGCAGCCCGTCGGCGAGGCGATGATCGCGCGGATCGAGGGCGGGGCCGAGGTGCAGGTGGCCGTGGAGGCGCGCGGGCTGCCGACCGCGCGGGTCGTGCTCTTCGCGGTGGTCGATCCCGACGAGCGCGTCGCCGAGTGCCGCGACGGCGACAACCAGACCCGGGCCGCCGGGCGGGTCGGCTGCCCCTGATCGCGGGCTCGTGATCGGTGATTTTCGAAGATCCCGTCGCACCAAGGGGCAATGCGACAACAATAGATGAATAATTTCATAAATCTACAGAACAACGAAGGAACAGAAAGAAACCCGAAACCCGAAACCCGAAACCCGAAACCCATAGCGGGCGATTTCGACTGGGTGGTCAGAAGCAGTTCGGCGGGCGGGCCTCGGGGTCTTCATGCGGCGCCCGCGCCAACCCCACCGGCGCCAGGTCGATGGCGAAGCGGAAGCGCCACGCGTCGGGCTGGCCGTCGCCGTTGAGGTCGGCGAGCTCGTCCGGCGGGCCGGCGTGCAGCGGGCGCTCCGCCTGCAGCGCCGCGGCCAGCGTCGTCTCGCCGAATGGCATGCCCTGCGCCGCGTCCAACGACAGCACCCACGAAAGCGCGCTCTGCTCACCGCCGCGCACGTTCAGGCCCGGCGCGCGCTGCACCTCGGCGTCGACCATCAGCTGCACCGAGAGCCGATCGTAGCCGCAGCGCGCCTGCCCGGCGGGCGCGCCGGTGGGCAGCCACAGGTCGATGGGCTCATCGCCCGCCGAGGCGCTGGCCGCGCAAACATCCTCGATACAGTCCCAGCCGTCGCCGTCGAGGCGCTCGACGGGCAGCCGCGGCACCTGCCGATAGAGCGGCCAGAGCCTGCCCTCGACGTCGTACTCGCCGGCGCGCTCGCCCTGGATCAGATACATGCCATCGCCCGCGTTGGTGAGCAGCAGGTTCAGCGCGTCGCGCTCGATCTGCCGTTGGAGCAGAGCCTTCAGCCGACCGGTCGACTGATATACCGGCCAGCTCGGCCCCAGGCTCGCGACGCGCGTGGTGCGGCCCTCGGGGTCGAAGACGCAGACGTCGGCGCGGCACGCGGCCCATACGAGCTCCGAGCCGCAGTGGGCGTCGTCCTCGCAGGGCGCGCCGCGGGGGCCGGCGTCGGGATCGGGCTCGGGCTCGGGCTCGGGCGCAGGCTCGATCGGGGGCTGCCTATTGGCCCGCGGCGGATCGGGGTTCGGCAGCGGCGTCGGCGCAGCGTCGGCCATCGGGTTGGGGTCCGACGGCAGCGCGCGGCCGGCGTCGCCCGGCTGCGGTTCGGGCAGCGGCGCCGGCGGCTGGCAGGCGGCCACGCCGGCCAGGAGCGCGAGCGCGGCCAGCCAGCGGGTCGTCCGGGTCGTCGGGGTCATCGTATTGCTCCTCGCGCCGATGGCGGAGCATAGCGGACGCCGCGGGCGACGGAAGACCGTTCAGGGCAGCACGCCCAGGTCGCGCAGCGCGTCGCAGCGGCCGCCGCGGAAGTCGTCATCGAGACCCACGAGCGATCCGATGGCCCGGTGCTGCGGGTCGGGGCCGCCGGCGGTCGGCCAGCCGCCGTCCCAGGCGGGCGCGCCGGTGCGGGCGAAGCTGCCCCAGGCGAGCTGCATGCGGCGGCTGATCTCGAGGTCGAAGGCGCCGGGGATGACGCCCAGCGCGGCGAAGTTGCCGAAGACGTAGGCGATCTCGGCGGCGTGCAGCGGGCCGTAGGGGGTCATCATCGGCGCCGGGCCCAGCTCGAGGTGGTAGGCGTAGCCGTCGAGCGCGCGCACCAGGTGGTAGGCGTTGCAGTTGAAGAGCCACTCGCCGACGAAGGCGTCGAAGGCGTCCTTGGCCCGGGGGAAGCTCAGCGGCGAGTAGAGGTCGACGACGGCCGCGGCGGTCTCGGCGCCGAGCCACGGCTCGAGGGTCGCGGCGAAGTCGGCGCGGCCGAAGATGGCGATCCGGCCGGTGAAGGCGGCGCCTTCGTTGCCGTTGGAGCCGGCGATGATCGGGCGCGGCGGGGCCCGGCCTTCGGTGAGGCGGGTATAGGGCAGCTCGGGCAGCACGACGCCGTCGATGGTCCAGCCGGCGGCGCGGTCGCTCTCGAAGAGCCGGGTCAGCGCGAAGGGGTCGATGAGGTCGGCGAAGGCCTGTCCGGGCAGCGCGCGCAGGCAGGCGAGGCGGTCGGCGGCGTCGGCGCAGCCCAGCGCGTCGACGACCTGTTCGCCATACTCGAGCGGGCTCGGCGCGCCGGCGAGCAACCCACCGTCGAGCGGGGCGAAGCTGGCGCAGTTGCCGCTCTGCATGATGGCCTTGTGGAAGAGGTCGTCGGCCAGCGGCGAGCCCATCAGCGCGCAGGTGGAGATCGCGCCGGCGGACTCGCCGAAGACGGTGATGTCGTCGGGGTCGCCGCCGAACGCCGACGCGTTGGTGCGCAGCCAGCGCAGGGCTTCGATCTGGTCGAGCAGGCCCATGTTGCCCGCGGCGCCGAGCGGGTCTTCGGCCTGCAGCTCGGGCAGCGCGAGGTAGCCCAGCACGCCGACCCGGTAGTTGAGGGTGACGACGACGACGTCGGCGGCGCGGGCGAGCCGCGCGCCGTCGTAGAGGCCGAGGCCGGCCTCGCCGAAGACGAAGCCGCCGCCGTAGATCCAGACCATGACCGGGCGGCGGCGCCCGTCGCGGTGGGCCCAGACGTTGAGGGTCAGGCAGTCTTCGTCGGTGCCGCCGCCGGCGAAAGAGAGCGCCTGCAGGCAGGCGGGGCCGAAGGCGTCGGCGCTCAGCGGCTCGGGCCAGGGTTCGACCGGCGCGGGGGCCCGCAGCCGGCGCGGTCCGACGGGCGGCCGGGCGAACGGGATGCCTTTGAACATGCGCAGGTCGTCGGCGGCGACCCCGTCGATGCGCCCGCTGGCGGTCGCCACGGCGAGGCCGCTCTGCAGCGGCACGGCGGCGCCGGGGTCGGGCGGGTCGAGAGGGTCACCGGCCACGTCGTCGCAGGCGAGCGGGGCGAGCAGGGCGAGCAGGGCGAGCAGGGCGAACGGCATGAGCGGGCTGCGCGGCATCGAGGGCTCTCGAGTTGGCGGTCGTCGGCGCCAGCGGGCGGCGCTGAACCGGCGGCCATGATCGGGTGCGGTGCGCGGGCAGATCCAGCCTCGCTCAGTGCTCACGGCTCAGTGCTCACGGCTCACGGCTGCGCCGACGACGGTCATCGACACATGGGCGAGCCCCAGCAGCCAGCGGGTCGTCCGGGTCATGTGCATTCTCCTCGCACCGATGAGACCAGCATAGCGCGCGCCGCGGGCGACGGGCGACCGCTCGGGGCGATACGCCCAGGTCGCGCAGCGCGTCGCCGCGGATGGCGTGGCCGAGGCCGACGAGCGATCCGCTGGCTGCTCGCCCTGCCCCGCAGACGCCGCCGGACGGCGCTCGTCGGCCTCGGGCCGGCGGTCGAACGCGAGCCGGACCGCGCCGAGGCCGATCCGGCTCGCGGTGGCCGCGCACCAGAACAGCGCCCGACCCCTCTCGACGCGTCGGCGATCGCCACCTCGACCGCGGCCTCGCCGTCCGGGTGCTCGGTGATCGGCGCCTCGACCACGGCGTTCATCGCCCGGCGGCGATCGATCGGCGCCGCGACCACGGCGTTCATCACCTGGCGGCGATCGATCGCCGCCGCGACGCCCGCGGAGGCGCTGATCGATCGCCGCCGCCGAGGGGTCGGGCCACCTCCGGACGCCGATCGATCGCCGCCGACCGGTCGAGCATGCCCCGTGACGGCGCCGATCGATCGGCGCCGGCCCGCCCGAGGGCGCGGTCGGGGCGCCGATCGATCGGCGCCGGCCCGCCCGAGGGCGCAGTCGGGGCGTCGATCGATCGCCAGCCGGCGGCGAACGGCGCGGTCGGGCGCGGTTCGATCGCCAGCCGTGGGGGGTCGGCCGCTGTCGCGGTGGGTGGACAACGCCAGCCAGACGGGGTCGGGTGTCGTCGGGGCGCCGTTCGACCGCGAGCCGGGCGCGGATGTCGCGGTCGGGGCGCCGTTCGCCGAGCAGGTCGGGCGCGACGTCGGGGTCGAGGCGCCGTTCACCCTCCAGCGGCGACGAACGACGCGCCCGGGCGCCGATCGATCGGCGCACGCGCACCTCCGGCGAATACGCCCGGGTCGGGTGCGGCGGGGGTTCGATCTATGATGCGGGCTCTGCTGCGGCTCACCCGGAGGTGCCATGAACCGCGCATGCCCGCCCGCCCTGTTGCTCGCGCTCGCGCTGCTCTTCCCGTGGGCCCTGCCCGGCTGCGACGACGGCGGCGCGCCGCTCGCCGCCGACGACGCCACGCCGGCCGACCTCGACGGGGCCACACCGGACGAGGTGCCCGACAGCGCGGTGGCCGACAGTACGCCGCCCGATGCTGCGCCGCCCGATGCTGGGCTGCCCGACCGTGCGCCGCCCGACATGGCGCCGCCCGACGCCGCGCCCCGGGTGGACGCCGCCCCGCTCGACGCCACGCCGCGGCTCGATATGGCCCGGGTCGACATGACCCCGCCCGACGCGGCGCCGCCGACCGACATGGCCCCGCCCGACGCCGGCCCGGCCTGCCCCGAGGCCGAGCCGTTCGACTACGCCTGCGAGGCGCTCGATCCGGCGACCTGCCCCGGCGGCACCTGCCTCTTCGGCCTGTGCCTGGGCCCCATCCGCGACGCCGACCGCTGGGCCGGCTGCGACGACGGGGTCTGCGACCCGTGCGAGACCGCCGAGAGCTGCCCCGCCGACTGCGCCGAGCCGCCGGTGGTCGCCGGGCCGCTGACCTATGACCCGGCGCGCACGATCACCGTGCGCCTCGGCGGCTTCAACCTGGTGGACGAGGCCGACTTCGAAGATCGGGTCTACGGCAGCACGGAGGGCTTCAGCAGCGTCGGCGACGGCATCACCCGCTACGCGCCGCGGGTCGACGGGCGCGCGCAGCCCGAGGCGCCCGATCAGTTCGTCTCGTTCGAGTACTACGGGGCCCAGCCGGCCGACTGGTTCACCCCGGCCCAGATCGCCGAGATCGAGCAGTACGACCCGCGCACCACCGAGGCCCTGCACCGCTATGCGCTCATCGCGGCGATGTTCATCCGCCACCGCCTCGCGCTGAGCGGCGCCGACGCGGCGGCCATCGTCTGCCACTCGATGGGCTGCCACGTCACCCGCTACCTCATCGAGCACGACCTCGAGGGGCTGGCGAGCGAGGGGCGCATCAGCCGCTGGGTGACCTTCACCGGGGTCGTCGCCGGCGCCCGGCTCGCCCGGCTGTTCGACAACCCCGACGTGCGCGAGATCGCCGAGGTCCTGCGCTTCAATACCAGCGACTTCGTGCACATGAACCCGGATTACGTGGTCGACGCCTCGGCCCGCTGGGATCACGACCCCTACGCCGGCGACAACCCGACGTTCACCGGCATCGCGGTGCACCATCTGGTGGCGAGCAACCCGCGGGTGAGCCAGACCGCCGACATCGTGCGGCTGCTCGACCTCAACAACCCGGGCGACGAGCCCAACGACGGCATCGTCTACAGCTTCGACCAGTTCATCCACCGGCAGGCCGACGCCGTGCGGCTGCAGACCGCCGAGGGCGACGCGGTGCTGCCGACCCGCACCTGGCTGCACGTCGACCACGAGAACATCAAGGAGGACCACGGCGCGGCGATGGCGGCGGCGGCGGCGCTCTATCACCGGCGGCGGGTGTGGGTGTCCCTGGTCGAGCTGCAGCTCTTCGACGATCTGGAGAGCGACGGCGGCTTCGACTTCAGCGATCTGGGCCCGCCGCCGTCGGAGGTCTCGCTCGAGGTCGACGTGGGCTTCGGGCCCTGGGCGCAGGCGACCTTCGGCGAGGCGCCGGTGGTGCATCGGCTGCGGCCCGATCCCGACGAGCGCTCGTCGGATCTGGTGGTGATCGACGGCGACCAGCCGACGCCGGTCGAGCTGCCGATCTACGCCGGGCCGGTCTACGACGAGCAGCCGACGCTGGCCATCCGGGCCGAGGTGCTCGAGATGGACGACTACAACCGCTTCGACGTGCACGAAGACCTGTTCGACCGCCACGACCGCTTCATCGAGTTCCAGGGCGAGCTGCCCATCGAAGACGGCCTGCACGAGATCGCCAACGGCCAAGCCCGAGCGGTCATCGAGGTGCGGGTGGGCACGCTGCCCTGATGGGCCGGCGCGCGGCGGCTGACAGCGACCGGCGCCCGCAGTAGACTGCGCGCGTTGTGCCGACCGGCCTTGGAGCAGCGCCATCAACCCGCCCGACCCCGCCGATCTGATCGTCGACCGCCTCGGCCCCGCGACGCGGCCGTCTCCGCTGGGCTTGTCGACGGTGCTCGGCGATCACATCGCCGACTACTGCCCCGACGACGCCCGGACCCTCTTCGACCCCTCGCCGCAAGGGGCCGACGGGCCCGCGTTCGAACTGGCCGGCCCGCGGGAGAAGGTCTTCTTCGACGGCCCGCGGACCCACGCCGGCATCGTGACCTGCGGCGGCCTCAGCCCGGGGCTCAACAACATCATCCGGGCGCTGGTGCGCACCCTGCGCTCGGGCTACGGGGTGCGCGAGGTCACCGGCTTCCGCTTCGGCTACGGCGGGCTGGCCCGCGAGCCGCTGTCGCCGCCGGTCGCGCTCGACAGCGCGGCGGTGCGCCATATCGACCGCCAGGGCGGCACCATCCTCGGCTCGTCCCGCGGGCCGGTCGACGCCGAGGAGATGGCCGATACCCTCGACCGGCTGGGCATCGACGTCATGTTCTGCATCGGCGGCGACGGCACGATGCGCGGCGCGCAGGCCGTCTACGAGGCGGTGACCCGCCGCGGGCGGCAGGTGGCGGTCATCGGGCTGCCCAAGACCATCGACAACGACCTGCCGCTCGTCGAGCGCACCTTCGGCTTCGACACCGCGGTGGGCATCGCCTGCGACGCGCTGCGCGCGGCGTCCATCGAGGCGGAGTGCGCGCCGCGGGGCGTCGGGCTGGTGCGCTTGATGGGGCGCCACGCGGGCTATATCGCCGCCGCGGCCGCGCTGACCACCCGCGAGGTCGATCTGGTGCTGGTGCCCGAGCTGCCCTTCACCCTCGACGGCGACAATGGGGTGGTGGCCTGGGTCGATACGGTGCTGAAGCGTCAGGGGCGGGCGGTGGTGGTGGTCGCCGAGGGCGCGGGGCAGGAGCTGCTCGATACGGGCGGCGCCGACGCCTCGGGCAACAAGCGGCTGGGCGACGTCGGCCTCTTCTTGCGCGATCGGCTGCGGGCGGCCTTCGCCGACGACCCGATCAACCTCAAGTACATCGACCCGAGCTACATCATCCGCGCGGCGCCGGCCAATACCGCCGACGCCCGGCTGTGCGGCGAGCTGGCCGAAGACGCGGTGCACGCGGCGATGTCGGGGCGCACCGGCGTGGTGGTCGGGCTGTGGAACAACCAGCGGACCCACGTGCCGCTGTCGGCGGTGGTCGGGCGCACCCGGCGGCTCGATCTCGATGGGGCCCTGTGGCGCTCGGTGGTGCAGGCGACCGGCCAGCCGAAGGTGTTCGGGTGAGCCGGCGCGACGACGAGCTGAGCCCCGCGGAGCAGCAGCAATACGCCAGCCGGGCGTTCGAGCTGATCAAGCAGATCCAGGGCAGCAGCCAGGCGACGGGCTACTTCCCCACCCCCGATCGGGTGATCGAGATCGCGCTCGACCGGCTGGTCTTGCGGCCGGGCGATCGCTTCATGGATCTGGGCTGCGGCGACGGGCGGGTGCTCATCGCGGCGGCGCAGCGCGGCTACGACGCGACCGGCTGCGAGGCGGATACCCGGCTGGCGGCCCACGCGGCGGCGCGGGTGGCGCGGGTCGGCCCCGGTCGCGCGCGGGTGGCGTTGGGCTCGTTCACCCACCCGGGCACGCTGAAGCTGCTCGGGCTCGGAGAGGCGCGCGGGGTCTTCCTCTTCTTGCAGCCGTGGGCGCTCGATCAGGTCATGCCGCTGTTGAAGGCGGGCCTGCCGGCGGGGGCGCGCATCGCGAGCTATGCCTTCCGGCCGAAGCTCTTCAAGTGGCGCCCGACAGCGGTGGCCGAGGTGCCCGGCTTCGACGAGGCCGAAGAGACTCGCCCGCTCTACATCTGGCGCGCGCCGGGTCCGCAGCCTGCGGGCGGTGGCGGCAAGACGGGCGGCGGCGGGCGCGGCGGCGGTGGGCGCGGCGGCGGATACGGACCCCGCGGCGGCGGCGGATACGGACCCCGCGGCGGCGGCGGATACGGACCCCGCGGCGGCGGCGGATACGGACCCCGCGGTTGAAGACGCTGGACGCGACCGCGAGCCGTATCGTTGCGCCCGCGATCGGCAGTTGCGATAACGCCTGCGGAGGCCTGTAGATGCTCGACCAGCTACAACTCGACGGCGTGGGGCCCGCTCAGCGACTCACGCTCGATCTGGCCGAGCGGTTGAACGTGCTCACGGGAGACAACGGTCTCGGCAAGAGCTTTGTCCTCGACGTGGCATGGTGGGTGCTGACGGCCTCCTGGGCCGGGGTCACCGCCACGCCGTTCAGAGATCGCGCGCGGCCTGCTGTCGGCGACGTCCCGCCCCGGATCGCGTGGGCCCGGCCCTCGGGCGCGCGGTATAGCAGCACATTCGATTGGCGTGAAGCGGGGTGGAAGCGCCAGGACGTCGAGGGGATGACCTTTGGCCTCGTCGTCTATGCCCGCGCCGATGGTGGCTTCTCGGTGTGGGATCCGGCGCGCAACGACTGGCGGCAGCGGGGCTTTCGACTCGCCCTGCCCGAGGCGTTTCACTTCACCGCGGCGCAGGTCTGGGGCGGGCTGCAGCACGACGATTGGGACGAGCCGCTGTGCGAGGGGCTGCTCCGCGACTGGGTGCGCTGGCAACTGAAATCAAAAGCCGGCGAGACAGGCGACCACGACCCCTTCGAGATCCTGACGCGCGCGCTGGAGGCGCTGTCGCCCAGCGCCGACGAGCCGCTGACCCCCGGACCGCTCGTGCGCCCCCCCGGCGCGACCCGCGACGAGCCGTCGCTGCGGCTCGGCTATGGCGTCGTGCCCGTACGCCATGCCTCGGCGGGCGTGCGTCGGGTCCTGTCCCTCGCCTACCTGCTGGTGTGGGCCTGGTCCGAGCACGGCGTGTCCTTCCCCGAAGGCCCGGTGAAGCACATCACGGTGCTCATCGACGAGGTCGAGACCCACCTGCACCCCCAATGGCAGCGGCGCCTGTTGCCCGCGCTCATGGATGTCGTGGCAGGCTTGGGCGAGGGCATGGAGGTGCAATGGCTGGTGACGAGTCACAGCCCGCTGGTGCTCGCGTCGCTGGAGCCGATCTTCGAGTCCGGCCGCGATCAGCTGTACCTGTTCGATCAGGTCGACGGCGCCGTGACGCTTCGGCCCCTGCCCTGGTCTCGCAATGGCGACGCGGTGAACTGGCTGCTGTCACCCGTCTTCGCCATGGAGCAGGCACGGTCGGTCCCGGCAGAGCACGCGATCGAGGCCGCAGAGGCCTACATGCGCGGTGAGAAGGAGCTGCTGCCAGACGATCTCTCCACCGCCGAGGCCATCGACGCGGCGTTGCGGCGGCTGCTGCCGGACGACGACGTCTTCTGGCCCCGCTGGGCGCTCTCGACCCGGCGCTATGGCGGATGAAGCGTTTCACGCCGCAACCGGCCCCGGATCACTTCGACGAGCAGGTACGGCGCCCGGGTCGTCAGTGGCTCGAAACGCATCCGCAGGGGCGCCCGCCCGACTACTGGCAACGTGCGCGAGGCGCGCTCGCCGACGCCTTCGAGGGCCTGTGCGCCTACAGCGTCATCCACCTCTTCGAGACGGGGACGGTCGATCACTTCGTCTCGATCGACGAAGCCCGTGACCGGGCCTACGACTGGAGCAACTACCGCTACTGCGCGGGCTGGGTGAATGCCTCGAAGGGCAACATCCCATCGGCGCTGCTCATGGATCCGTTCGAGGTGCAGGACGACTGGTTCGAGATCCAGCTGCCGTCGCTTCAGCTGCGGGTGACCGATGCCTGCCCGCAGCCTCTCCGGGAGCGGGCCGAGTTCACGATCAGACGGCTGCGGCTGCGAGACGGCGAGCGCGCGATTCGGGGTCGCCAGAACCTGATGGAGCTGCATCTGAGCGGCGAGTTGCCGCTGGAGTCGCTCGAAGCCTTCTGCCCGTTGCTCGCCCGCGCCTTGCGGTCGCGACGGTGACCGCTACGCGCCCTCGAGCTTCACGATGGCGGCGCGCACGTCGTCGGGGATCGGCGCCTTGGCCTGGCGGGTGTAGTCGAACGAGACGATGCGCCCGTCGCCTTCGGCGGCGATGGCGCCCTTCGACTCGCTGACGACCCGGTAGATCATCGTGAAGCGGTCGTCGCCCATGTCTTCGACCCGCGCGCCGACCCAGATGGTATCGGGGAACTGCAGCGGCACCCGGAAGACGCAGCTGGTGCGGGCCAGGATCGGGCCGACCCCGCCGAGGCGGGCGGCTTTCTCCCAGCCGGCGGCGCGGAAGTAGGCGATGCGCGCCGTCTCGAACCAGCGCAGGTAGACCACGTTGTTGACGTGCTGGAAGGCGTCCATGTCGCCCCAGGCGACAGGCAGCCGCTCGACCACGGGGAAGTCGGCGAGCTGTTCGGGGCGCTGCAGTTCGGGGCGCTGCAGTTCGGGTCGCTGCATGGCGGGCTCCTGCGGCGGGCTGCGAGGGGCGCGGGGGCGCGGGGGCGCCGAGGCTCACTCGTCGGCGGGCTTCTCGGCGGGCTTCTCGGCGGCTTCGGCGGGCGCGGCGGTCGGCGTCGGGGGGGCCGGCTTGACCTCGTGGCCGCCCATCAGCTGATCGTTGATCAGCGCCTCACCCACGATCTGCACGCTCTTGTCGTCGAACTCGCCCTCTTTCATGAAGCGCGGCACCTGATAGTTGAAGACCGCTTTGTCGCCGCCGGCCTGCACGTCGCACTTCACCTCGACGGGATCCTTGAACTCGACCTTGTCGCCGAAGCTCATCTTCTTGTCGTGGTAGCTGCACGCCTTGCCGTCGAACTTCACCAGCCCGCGGGACGCCGCGACGTAGATCGAGTCGCCGGCCTTGGCCCCGCCCGTGCCCAGCCCGATCCAGGTCGTCTCGCCGTTGCGGGCGTAGGCGTAGAAGCTGGTCATGTCGCCCACCTTCACGCCGATGCGGCCGGGCATCTCGAAGCTGAGCTTGCCCAGCTCGGTCTTGCCGTCGGCCTTGGTGATGGTGACCTTGTCGCCGCTGACCTCCCAGGTCTCGGGCTCGCCGCGACCGAAGGCGGTCTTGACCAGCCAGCGGCCTTCGAGGCCCTTCAGCTCGGCGGCGAGGTCGACGCCGGGCCAGAGCGGGTGCCCGGCCGGCTTCTCGGCGGCTTTCTCCGCCGGGGCCTTCTCGGCGGCCTTCTCGGCCGGGGCCTTCTCCGCCGCCTGCTCGGTCTCGGCGGTGTCGGCCGCGTCGTCCTTGCTGCAGGCGGTCAGCGCGAGAGCCAGGCCGAGCAGGCCGATGAGGGAGAGCGTGCGCATATCGGTTTTCCTCCCGCCCGCAGGCGGCCGCAGGTGTCGTGCGGGCACTGTGGATCGGGCGGCCGCCGAGGGCAAGCCCGGCGGCATCAGGCGGCGGGCTCGGGCGACAGATCGGGCGCATCGTCGCTCGGCTCTGCTTCGCGGGCGAGGTCGTGGGCCGGGTCGACGGCGATCGCGTCGGCGAGCGCGCCGGCCTCGGCGGCCGGCAGCAGACCGCATTCGCCGGCGTGACGCACGAAGGCCGCCGCCGAGGCCGCCACGCAGACGGCCACCCCCGCCTCGCGGACGGGCGCCAACAGGGCCTCGACCGCCTCACGGCGTGCCGGGTCGCCCAGGTCGCGCAGGTAGATCGCGCGCACCCGCTCGGGGGCCTCGCGGGCGAACTCGGCGAAGATCTCGGGGTCGCGCTGACCGCAGTCTCCAGACAGCACCAGCGGCGGCGCCCAGAGCGCGCGGATCTGACGCAGTCGGCCCAGCTTGTGGGTCGCGTGGCGGTCGGCGACCCACTGGCTGCGCAGCAGGCGCGCGTCGCTCATGAGCAGCGGCCCGGCGGGGAAGCGGTGCAGTTCGAAGAAGCGCGAGAGCAGGCCGTGCACCCGCCAGATGCTGCTCGTCAGCCAGACGAGCGGTTGGCCGTCGGCGGTCAGCGCCCGGTAGAAGCGGGCCATGCCCGGCGTGGCGACCCGGCGGTAGACGTTGCGGCTCAGGGTCTCGTAGGCCAGCTTGACGGCGCTGGTCGCCCGGCTCTCGACGACGGTGTCGTCCACGTCGCTGACAATGGCGAAGGGCGCGTCGGCCGGCGGGATGTGCACCCGGGCCGTCGCTCGCTTCTCGCGGTCGCGGGCCTTGTCGTCGGCGGGTTCGAGCAGGGTCCACGTCGCCGCTACGCCGCCGGCGGGGAAGCGGGCGAGCGGCTGGCGCAGGTCGACGACGGCGAATCCGCGGGCGTCGACGGGCACCGAGGCCCGCACGCCGGCGCAGTCGACTTCGAGCCGGGCGTCGGCGACCCGGCGGGCGTCGAAGACCCGGAACATGCGCCGGGCCTGGGTCCAGGCGGAGTCGTCGGGGCACGGTTCGCCGAGCCCGTCGTCGTCGATCACCCGGGCGCGCAGCTCGACCCGTCGGGTATCGCCGAGGCCGTCGTAGGCGATGATCCGGGCCGGCGGGCGGCCGAAGACGAGCCGGAGGATGGAGCGCCGCAGCCGCCCGAAGGCGCGGCCGATGGCGATGAGGGACAGTCCGATGGAGCGCGGTATCTTCACATGCATGGGATGCGCCGGGCGGCCGGGCCGTCACGGCCGCGGCCGGTCGCGGTCGCGGTCTGGTGTATGCTGCGCCCATGAACGACCCCGCATTCGGACAGCCCGCCCACCCCTCTCACCGCCGCAGCGCGCCCGCCGCCGAGCGCAACCGCGAGCCCATCGCCCGGGTGCTCGCCGGTCGCCTGCCGCCGGGCCCGGTGCTCGAAATCGCCGCGGGCACCGGCACGCACACCGCGTTCTTGGGGCGGCGCTTCGCCGACCGACCGTGGCTTCCAACCGACATCGACCCCGACGCCCTGGCCAGCATCGAGGGCTGGCGCCTGGCGGCCGCCGCCGAGGGGGCGCCGCTGGAGAACGTGCGCCCGGCGCAGCGGCTCGACGTCTGCGAGGCGGTCTGGCCGGTCGATCGGGTGGCCTCGATCGTCTGCGCCAACATGATCCACATCGCCCCGTGGGCCGCGACCGAGGGGCTGATGGCCGGGGCCGGCCGGGTGCTGTTGCCCGAGGGGCGGCTGTTTCTCTACGGCCCGTTCCGCTTCGAGGGGCGCTTCACCGCGCCGAGCAACGCCCGCTTCGATCAGTGGCTCAAGGAGCGCGATCCGCGGTTCGGGGTGCGCGATCTGGACGCGGTGAGCCGGGTGGCCGAGGGCCACGGGCTGACGCGCATCGAGGTGGTGGAGATGCCGGCCAACAACCACATCGTGGTGTTCGGCCGCTGACGGGTCAGGTGGAGGCTTCGGCCGCCGGTTGCGGCGCCCGCTCTTCGGCGTTGCGATTGACGATCGCGTCGACGAAGAGCAGCCCGATACCGACGCAGATGCCCACGTCGGCGATGTTGAACGTCGGCCAGACGAAGTCTTTGTAGTACCACTGGATGAAGTCGACGACGTAGCCCAGCCGCAGGCGGTCGATGGCGTTGCCGATGGCCCCGCCGAGCAGCAGGATGAACCCCGCCTGCTGCAGCTTGAGCCGGGTCTGCCCCCACATGTGCACGATCGCGACGAAGGCGATGATCGTCACGCCGCCGAAGATGAGCGCCCGGGCGGTGCCCGAGAGGTCGCCGAAGATGCTGAAGGCCGCGCCGGTATTGCCCGCGAGCCGCAGGTTGAACCAGCTCTCGGTGACCGCCATGACGTCGGTGCGGATCATGTGGGCTTCGACGGGCAGCTTGGGGTCGGTCAGCGAGAACGCCTCGACCGCGAGGATCTTGGTCCACTGGTCGAGCGCGATCCAGACCGCCGCGCCGATGAAGAGGGGCAGGTAGCGACGCATCGCGCCTCCGGGAGTCGAAAATCGGCTCAGGCTATGCGGGGGCCGAGGGCGTGTCAATGCGACGCGCTGCGTAGGCGGCGCCGTCAGAAGTCGAGCAGGATCGGCCGCGAGTCGTGGGAGATCGCGACGGTCTCGTCGGGGCCCTGCAGCGCCTGAACCTCGCCGGTGAGGTGCACCGTGCAGGCGAAGCCGAAGAAGAGGCTCACCTGGCCGAAGTCGAGCGCCCGCGATTGGCCCACGTCGAGCCGCAGCGGCGCCGGCGCGGGATAGACCGCCTCGACGTCGCCCTCGGGATCCCCCGGCTCGACCACGGGGCGCATGAGCAGGTCGTCGAGGACCACCCGGACGGGCGCCGGCCCGCGGTTGAGCAGGCGCACCCGGATCGGCAATTCGAACGGCAGGTCGACCACCACGCCCTCGTCGGTGATCCGGCTGCGGCTGTCGGGCCAGACGAACTCGACCTCGAGCCCGACGGCCTGCTCTTCGACGGGCAGCGGCGCGGCGACGTGCCCGTCGGGCGCGCTGCCCTCGGGCACGCAGGCGGCGAGCGGGGCGGCGACGAGCAGGGCGAGGGCGAGCAGGGCGCTGGAGGGCAGGTGCTTCACGGTGACTCCGATGGGCATGCGGCGCGGCGCCGCGATGTCGCGCGCCGTTTATTCAGTCGGCCAGTATTCAATCGGCCAGTATTCAATCGGCATGCCGATTTCTGCCGCCGCCGCGGCGCGGACCCCGCCAAAGCACCGTCATGTCAGGGTTTCGCCGCGCGAGCACGGCCCCGATGTCGGCCGTCATGCGCCCCCGGAGCCGGCGACGGCCCGCGGATCGTGCGCCTGCTTCACAGCGAGCGTGCCGCACCGGCACCCGCCCCGAGCGCCGCGGCGTGCGCGGATCCGGCGATCAGGCGCGCACCACCAGGACCTCACGCCCGCTGGGCGGCACCTCCCAGGTGAGCCGCGCCCGACCGGCCGCCCGATGATCGAAGAGCACCAGCGCCCCCTCCCCGCCCGGCGGGATCAGCCGATCGAGATCGGACAGCCCGCGCTCCAACGGGTGGGGGTCGTCTGCAACACGGCACTTGATCGCGATGACCGCCTGCTGCCGGCGTCGGCCGGTGAGGGCGAGGTCGATGCGTCCGACGAGCTGCCGGGCGCCGAAGCCGCCGCGCCACATCACCCCGCCCGGCGGCAGCAGCCGCTCGACGATGCCCGTCGCCCGCACGATGGGCGCGAGCTGGGCGATCCCCAGGCTGCCGTCGGGCGTCGGCGCCGGCCCGGCGGTGCAGGCGCCGGCCAGGGTCGTGATCACCCGTGGCAGATCGACGCCGCCGTCCGGGCGACGGCAGCGCGTCGGATCGAGCGCCGGTCGGCCGCCGAGCCCGTGGCCGAGGGCATGCAGGATGGCCGCCATCTGCATCGCCCCCGCCGCCCGGCCCGCCTCCGCCGCGAGCAGGCCGCGGTCGCGGGCCCGCTCGATATCGCCCGGCGCGTCGGCGCCCACCGGGGCCGTGCCCGGGATCAACGGCAGCACGGCCCGGCGGATGGCCTGATCTTCGAGGGCGGCGGTGAGGCGGTCGAACCAGGGGGGCCAGGCGTCGAGCAGCCGGGCGACGGCCCGGTCGACGTGCTGCCGGTCGATCGGCCCCCGATGGCCCATGCCGTCGAGCAGCTCGCGGGCGATGGCGCAGACCAGCCACGGGTGCCCGCCGGTCCAGCGCTCGACCCGGGTCAGCGCGCTCTCGGCGAAGACCTGGCCGGTATCGGCGGCGTGCAGCGCGTACAGCGTCGCGATGTCGCGCCGCCCCAACGCCGGCTGACGCACCCGGGCGGCGCCCTGCCCGAGCCGGCCGTTGTCGACGCCGCGGGGGTCGTCCACCCCCGCCAGCAGCACGCCCCGCACTCGCGACGCGGCGAGCTGAGCCCGCAGCAGGCCCGCGATGGGCGCGGCGAAGCGGTCGGCGTCGTCGACGAGCGCCACCAGCGGGCGGTCGGTGCGCCGGGACCAGTCGTCGAGGGCGACCGCCAACAGCTGCCATGGCCCGCCGATGCGCCAGGGCCCATGCCCCGGCCCGTCGTGCCCATCGGGCGCGCCGCGGGCCGCGCGTCGGATCTGGTCGAGCAGGCGCACCTCGGCCCGGGCGAGGGTCTTGGGGCCGTCGAGGCCGTGGGCGTCGAGCACGATCGGCGTCGCGCCCCGCTGGCGCAGATGGGCCGCGAGCGCCCGGATGGCGGTGGTGCGGCCGGCGGCGGGCGGGCCCTGAAGCGCGACGGCGCCGCCGGCGAGCAGGCGGCCGTCGAGCGGCTGCCCCCCGATGCGCGGCAGCCGATCGACCGGCTCGAGCACATGGTGGCTCTGCGGATCGCAGGGGCCGTGGATCGCGAATCGGCGAACAGGGACCGCGGTTGCGCGCACGTCTCGACTCCCGTGATGTGGGGCGGCGGGCCGGCCGTATGGGCTAGGGTCGCTGGGGCCTCAAGTGTCCGCGGCGGGGGCCGCGGGTTCGGCGTCCGGGGCCACGACGGCGGCGATGATCGCCCGCGCGATGCCCGGGCTCGCGCCATGGGTCGGCGGCAGCTCGGCGTGCAGCCGATCGACGAGGGCCTGCCGTGCCGTCGGGTCGACCGGTGCCGGGCCGCCGAGCGCATGCAGCGCATCGACTGTGCGCACGACGTGGGCGGCGATGCCTTCGATGGCCGATCGGGCGGCGGCGCCGGTCAGCGCGCGGCGCACCGCTTCGGGCAGCGTCGCGCCGACCCGCGACGCCAGCCGCTCGGCCGCGACCAGCGCCGCCGTGGCCCGGCGCACGTCTGGCGGCGTGGTGTCGTCGACCGCCGGGGCGGCCGGCGCGTCGGTGAGAAGAGCGAGCTGGGCGGCTTGCATCTCGATGCCCCTGTCTGACAGCACGATGGCCACATATGCCATCAAATACGCATGGAACTCAACAGAACGTGTCAGGATGAGGCATCGCGCATGTCAGCATCCACCGTCGACCGGCGCCAACCGGCCCGAGAGACGGGCCCCGCGGCCCACAGATTGCTACGATGCCGCCGAGCGACGGCGGCGAGAGGCCGCGCGTCTCGAGAGCCACCGCGAGGGGGTCCGATGGAGTGGGTGCTCGACTGGCGCAGCCCGTGGTTGACCGCGCTGATGAAGCTGTGGACCGACCTGGGCAGCGAGGCGTTCTTCCTGGCCGCGCTGCCGCTGGGCTACTGGCTCGACAGCCGCCGGCGCTGGGTGCGCATCGGGCTGACGTTCATGCTCGCCGGCGTGCTCAACGCCGCGCTCAAGGACGCCTTCCAAGCGCCACGGCCGATGCTCGAGCCGCTGATCCAGGAGGGCGGCTACAGCTTCCCCAGCGGGCACGCGATGATGTCGGCCGCGTTCTGGGGCGCCATCGCGGTGGGCTATCGCCGGGCCTGGGTCACCGCGCTCGCCGCGGTGCTGGTGGCGGGCATCATGTTCTCCCGGGTCTATCTGGGCGTGCACTGGCCGCGGGACGTGCTGGTCGGCGCGGCGCTCGGCCTGGCGCTCGTGGGCCTTGGCGCGTGGTTCGTCACCGCCGGCGGCGCGGCCCGCCTGCGCGCGCAGGGCAAGCTCGTCGCCTGGCTGCCCGCCGGGCTGGTCGTGCTCGGGGCGGCGTTTCTGCCCGATCCCGAGCAGCACGGCCTGAAGTCGGCCTCGGCGATGGCCGGGCTGTGGGCCGGCGTGCTCTGGCTCGACGGCCGCGACGTGCCGCCGGTGCGCACCGGGCGCGCGGCGATCGGGGCCATGCTGGGCGCGACGCTGGTGGGGTTCGCGGTGCTCATCGGCATCTGGGCCGGCGGCAAGACGCTGCTGGTGGCGCTCGACGCGATCAATACGGGCACGGCCATCCTGCGCTACGGGCTCGTCGGCCTGTGGGCCGCAGCGCTGGCGCCGTGGGTCTTCGACCGTATCGGCTTGAGCGCCAGGGGCTTGGAGTCGACGGACGCGGTGGACTAACCTGCTCGGCCCGTTTTGATCGACGAGGAGCGCCGCATGCAGCCCGACCCCCAGCCCTTTCACCTCGCCCAGATCAACGTGGCCCGCGCCCGGGCGCCGCTCACCGACCCGCTGCTCGAAGGCTTCGTCGCCCGCCTCGACGAGATCAACGGCCTCGCCGAGCAGAGCCCGGGCTTCATCTGGCGCTGGACCGACGACCCGCCAGCGTGGATCGACCCCCAGCTGCTCATCAACATCACGCTGTGGCGGTCGGTGGACGATCTGGCGGCGTTCACCTATCGCAGCGCGCACGCCGAGCTGTTCAAGGGCCGCAAACGCTGGTTCGAGCCGCCCGAGAAAGCGCACATGGCGCTGTGGTGGGTGCCCGCCGGCCACCGCCCACCGCCGGCCGAGGCCTTCGACAAGCTGACCCGGCTGCAGACCGAGGGCCCGACCGCGGCCGCCTTCACCTTCAAGCAGCGCTTCGACCCGCCGACGGGCTGAGCGCGACGCGCGCGGCCGACCGCGCATCTCTTGCCCGGTCCCGCCGCCCGGTCTCGCCCTCGCCTCGCCGGAGCCTCGATGTCGTCGCCCGCCGCCCGCGCGCCCCTCGCCCGCCTGCTGACCTACGCTCGCCCCTTCCGCCGCACGATCAGGCTGGCGACGCTGTGCAGCGTGCTCAACAAGCTCTTCGACCTGGCCCCGCCGGTGCTCATCGGCGCCGCGGTCGACGTGGTCGTCGAGCGGGAGGACTCGCTGCTGGCGAGCTGGGGCATCGTCGAGGTCTCGGCGCAGCTGTGGTGGCTGGCGGCGGCGACGGTGGTCATCTGGGGGCTGGAGTCGGCGTTCGAGTACGCCTTCCAGGTGCTCTGGCGCAACCTCGCCCAGACGCTGCAGCACACCGTGCGGCTCGACGTGTACGGGCACGTGCAGGGGCTCGAGCTGGCGTGGTTCGAAGACCGCTCGACGGGCGGGCTGATGTCGGTGCTCAACGACGACGTCAACCAGCTCGAGCGGTTCCTCGACGGCGGCGCCAACAGCTTGATCCAGCTGGGCACGACCATGCTCGCGGTGGGCGGGGCCTTCTTCGTGATCGCGCCCGACGTGGCGTGGTTCGCGGTGCTGCCGATCCCGATCATCGTCTGGGGCTCGTTCCGCTTCCAGGGCAGCCTCGCGCCGCGCTACGCCGCGGTGCGCGAGCAGGTGGGCGCGCTCAACGGGCTCTTGGGCAACAACCTCTCGGGCATGGCGACGATCAAGAGCTTCACCGCCGAGGACCGCGAGCTCGCGCGGGTGCGCGACGAGAGCCAGGCCTATCGCGACGTCAACGGGCGGGCCATCGCGCTCAGCTCGGCCTTCTCGCCGCTGATTCGCATGGCGATCGTCATCGGCTTCGTGGCGACGCTGGTGGTCGGCGGCGAGCTGGTGCTGGCGGGCACCCTGACCGTCGGGGCCTACAGCGTGCTCGTCTTCATCACCCAGCGGCTGCTGTGGCCGCTGACCCGGCTGGGCACGCTCTTCGACCAGTATCAGCGGGCGATGGCCTCGACGACGCGCATCCTCGACCTGCTCGACACCGGTACGACCCTGCCTGACGGCGAGCGGCCGCTCCCGACGGCGTCGGTGAAGGGCGCGGTGCGCTTCGAAGGCGTCGACTTCGCCTACAGCGCCGGGCCGCCGGTGCTGCACAAGCTCGACCTGGACATCGCCGCCGGGCAGACGGTGGCCATCGTCGGCGCGACGGGGGCCGGCAAGAGCAGCGTGATCAAGCTGCTCCTGCGCTTCTACGATCCGACCGGCGGGCGCATCACCATCGACGGGCACGACCTGCGCACGCTGCAGAAGACCGACCTGCGCGCGGCCATCGGGCTGGTGAGCCAGGATGTATTTCTGTTTCACGGCACGGTGCGCGAGAACATCGCCTACGGGCGCCCCGACGCCAGCGACGCCGAGATCGAGGCAGCGGCGCAGGCGGCGGAGGCGCTGGACTTCATCCGGGCGATGCCCGAGGGGCTCGATACGGTCGTCGGCGAGCGCGGGCAGAAGCTCAGCGGCGGGCAGCGGCAGCGGCTGTCCATCGCCCGCGCCGTGCTCAAGGATCCGCCGGTGCTGGTGCTCGACGAGGCGACGAGCGCGGTGGACAACGAGACCGAGGCGGCGATCCAGCGCTCGATGGCCCGCATCGCCGAGGGGCGCACGACGGTGGTCATCGCCCACCGGCTGTCGACGATCCGCGAGGCGGATGTGATCGTGGTGCTCGACGCGGGCGAGGTGGCCGAGGCAGGCACCCACGACGCGCTGCTGGGCCAGGGCGGGCTCTACGCGTCGCTGTGGGCGGTGCAGACCGGCGTATCGAGCGCGGCGGCGACGGCGATGCCGACGGCGTAGGCCACGAGGTCGAGCGGGTCGAAGGTGGCGCCGAGCACGACGTGCACGACGCGCGGCGTCTCGGGCCCGACGACGTCGAGCAGCTGGGTGAGCTCGATGGCGGCGGCGATGGCGCCGGTGAGAGCGGCGCGGCGGGCGCGCGGCCAGCGGGCGCGGGCCAGGCCGATCAGCCCGTAGAGCAGCGCCGCGGCGAAGACGTCTCCGCCGGTGTGCCGCAAGAGCTGCCAGCCCGGGCCGCGGTAGACCAGCGCGAAGAGACAGACGGCGAGCGATACGGCGGCGATCAGGGCGAGGCGGGTGCGCGACGACATGGGCCCAGCATGCCCGAGCGGTGTGCAGATCCGGTGCAGGCGTGATGATCGAGCGGTTGTTTCGTCGGCATCGCCCGCCCGGATCAGACGAAGGACTCTTCGCTGTTGCGCACGATGCGCCCGCCGACGCCGATGAGCAGCACGCCCGCAGCCAGAAAGCCGAGCGCCGGCCACCCGCTCTGAGGCTCGCCAGGTGTCAGCACCGCCACCTTGCGCAGGTTGGTATCGCCGAACGCGGGCACCAGCCCCTTGACCGGCATGCCGACGGCGAGGTGGCCGACGAGGTCGGATGTCTTGCGCACCGGGACGACGCGCTGGGGCGGCGTCGAGCTGCGTACGAAGAGGTGCACGTCGCCGAGCACCGGCGAATCTTCGGCCTGCGCGGCGAGCTCGGCGGCCACTTCGCGCTCGGCGGGCACGACCGGGGTGAAGTACGTGCGCTCGACCGGGCGACCGCGGAAGATCTCGATCCACCCGGCGAGACCCCGGCCGACCTCGGCCTGCGTCTCGACGACGAGGGTCATGCCCGGCACGATCTTGACCTCGGGCAGCGCGACGTAGTCGGCGCTGGGCATGCTGTACGATCGGATGTCGGCCAGCTCGACCTTCAGCGGCCCCGAGGCGTCGCTCACCGCGCCACAGCCGTCGAAGAGCGCCAGCGCCAGACACGCCAGGCCGCCCATGACCATGTAGGTCCCCGGGCTCAGGGAGTCGTTCCAACCCATCATTCACCTCGCTGCGTCGGGGGTATGCCGCGTCCTATGCCGGGGGGCGGCGTTCCTTTCGCGGGCGGGTCACTTTTCTGGGGGCGCGGGCGCTGCCTGCGGTCAATCCCACCAGGGGCCGGCCTCGGGGGCCAGCGGGTGGGTCCGCGCGTGCAGCTCGGGCGGCAGGCGGGCGGCGAGGATCTCGCGCACCTCGGCGGGCTTGTAGAGCTGGCTGAAGTGCATCAGCACCAGCGCCTCGTTCTCGAACTCGGGGGCGTACTTCAGCAGCTCGTCGAGGTGGATGTGGCAGCCGGCCCGGGCCTTCGACAGCGGCTTGCGTTCGTCGAGGAAGGTGCACTCGATGATGGCCACCCGCGAGCGCATGATCGACGGCGTATGGCGCAGCACTTCGGGCAGCGTATCGGTGGCATAGGCCAGCTCGAGGTGCTCGGCGACGTCGAAGATGTCGGCCCCGCTCTTGCGCAGCTGCCCGATCTCGTGGCCCGGCAGGCCCTTGTACTCTTCGCGCAGCTTCTGCACCCGGCGGAAGAACTGAAAGCCGAGCGCGGGCACCGGGTGGAAGGTCTGAAACGCCCGGACCCACATGTCGGCGCGCACCTTGTGCTCGTCGCCGGGGCGCATGCCGATGGCTTCGACCTCGAGGGGCCAGCGGTGCAGGCGGCCGAAGCCGGCGAGCGCGTCGTTGAGCTCGACGGCGACCTCGGTGGGCGCGAAGACGCGCAGCGGCTGCTGCACGCCGGTGAGCCCGCGCTGGCCGAGCAGGGCCGGCAGCGCGCCGATGTGGTCGACGTGGGCGTGCGACAAGAAGAGGTTGCGGGCGGCGCATCCGCTGCGCAGCACGGTGCCGGCGTCGAACAGCGCGTCGAGTTCGGGCACGTGCAGGCCGGTGTACATGCCGCCGAGCGAGCGGCCGCGGATGGTGTAGCGCTCGGTGTGGATCTCGGTGATCACGGGGGGACTCCGTCGCATTCGTGGGTCCCCGCCCGGGGGGCGAGGCGGGTTGTGTACCGTAATTCCGGGCGCGGATCGAGGGCAGTGGCCGGGCGGTCGGGTCCGTGGTAGATCGAACATCGCGCAAAAAGACCTGCGTCACCCGCACACCAGGAGTCCGCCTTGACCCGCCCGCCGGTCAACGTCTCGGGGGAGTTGCTGCAGAAGGGCTACGTCCTGCTCGGCAAGCTCGTGCGCGGCGAGACCTCGACGATCTTCGACGCCCAGCACGAGGCGACGCGGCGGCGGGTCGCGCTCAAGGTCACCGCGCCCGAGCCGCCGGACGACGCGCGCATGGCCGGGCGGCTGCTGACGGCGTGGAACGTCGCCCGCGGCCTGCGCCATCCGCACGTGGTCACGGTGCTCGACGCGGGGCGCCTCTCCGACGGTCGCGGCTGGTTGGTCATGGAGCGCCTGCGCGGCCGCGATCTGCAGATGGAGCTCGAAGAGGTCTGCCGGCTGCCCGCCGGGCGGGCGGTGCACATCATGCGGCAGGTCGTCGTCGGCCTGGGCGTGCTGCACCGCCGCGGCGCGGTGCATCGCGGGGTCGCGCCGCGCAATATCTACCTGAGCAGCGCCGGGCACTTCGCCGACCACGTCAAGCTCATCGACCTGGGCCGGCTCGCGGTGGGCGAGGACGACCCGATGCGGGCCCACGCGCCGACGGGGCCGTTCACCCTGGGCACGCCGCTCTACCTGCCGCCCGAGCTGGCCCGCGGCGAGACGGCGACGCCGGCGGCCGACTTCTACGCGGTCGGCGCGGTGCTCTACCACCTGCTCGCCGGGCATCCGCCCTTCGAGGACGACGAGCCCGTCCGGCTGGTGGCCAAGCACGTCAACAACGCGGTGCCGCCGCTGCCCGGCGATCTCGACCTGCCCGACGGCCTGGGCGAGCTGGTGATGCGCTGCCTGGCCAAGGAGCCCTCCGACCGCCCGGGCACCGCCAACTCGGTGCTGGCGTCGCTCGACGACTGCCTGATGCGGGTCGGCGCGCTGCCGGTGGAGTCGTCGAGCCCGGCGCCGTCGCTGCCCGCGCTGCCGCCGGCGGGCGTCGCCGCCGAGTGGACCCGCTTCTCCGATCAGCTGCGGCGCATGATCCGCGGTCACTTCGGCCGGGCGGACAACGCGCCGCAGCCGGTGATCGACGCGCTGCAATGGGTCACCGGGGCCCGGACGACGCTCGACGAGTCGATGACCACCGCCGAGCGCCAGCGGGCGGCGACCGATACCCGCGCCCGGGCGCGCATCGCCCGGCGGCAGGCCCTCGAACAGCGCATCTTCGACCTCGATCGCTCGCTGCGCGCCGCCGAGGCGAAGCTGCGCGAGTCCGAGCACGCGGTCTTTCAGGGGGTGCGCGCCCGCGATCGGGTCGACGAGGACTACCGCAAGGCGCTGCGCAACATCGAGATCGCCGCCGGCGGGGTCACCCTGCGCGCGGCCGATCTGGTGCCCCTGCTGGGTCAGGTGCGCGCGCTGCTCACCCGCCGGGCCGAGCTCGAGGCGAAGGTCGGCGCGCGGCGCGAGGCCGAGCGCGAGGTGGCCGAGTCGGTGGCCCTGCTGATGGCCGAGCGGCTGGAGGTCTTGCGGGCCCACGCCGACGTCGAGCTGGAAGAGAAGGACGAAGGCCAGCGCTCGGAGTGGCTCGCCGCCCGCGCCGCCGACGACGTGCTCGCCGCCCAGCGCGCGTTCGAGAACGCCTGCCTCAACCTGCACCTGCGCTGCGTCGAGCTGATCGACGCCTAGCAGCACCCGGGGAAAGTCCCCCTGCTGCGCCGAACGGGCACCACGATCGGCGGCGTTGCTCGCCGCTCGACGTGACTCTGCCACGACTTCGGGCTCGCGCCTTGCCGCTCGCGGCGCTCGTCCGGCTCGCGACGGTGTACTTTCCCCGGGCACTGCTAGCGCCGCGCGCTCACCCGATCAATCGAGGCACGCGTCGGGCACGCAGGCGCTCGCCCCCGACTGGGCCACGCAGGCCGCCCCCTCGCCGCAGTCGTCGTCGCTCGCGCAGCCCAGGAACGAGCAGAAGGTCGCCGCCGGGTCGAAGTTGGCCAGGCACAAGGTGGCCTGCGGGTTGTCCCGGCACTGTCCGCCGCCCGCGGTGCAGTAGCGGCCCACGCCGATCGCGTTGCCCGGCGCGCCCGGCGCGATGCAGCCTTCGGCGGGCTCTTCGTCGTCGCTGCCGCTGATCTCGCCGTCTTCGTCGCACACCAGAAAGCCCCGGGCGGGGGCGTAGTACATGAACGCGGCGCACATCTCTTCGGGGAAGCCGAGCGGCACGTCCCCGTCGTTGCGCCAGGTGCACGACAGCCGCAGCTGGTCGCCGGCTTCGAGGGCCAGCGGCGTCTCGAAGACGTGCACGCTGCCCGCCTCGCGCATCAGGATGGGGTCGGTCTCGCTGTACAGCAGCCGCGCCGCGTCGGCCTCGCCGCCGGGGATGTGCTCGAACTCGAGCAGCACGCCGTGCTCGTGGGTATGGCCCAGCACGCTGAAGACCTCCATCGGCGCGTCGACGGTGCAGGTGTGGCCCCAGGTGTAGTCCTCGCCGCCGGTGGGGATCTCGAAGTCGAGGTAGTTGATCGCGAAGGAGTCGGCGCGCACCGCCTCGCCGTCGTCCTCGACGAGCTGCAGCTCGACGGCGTCCATGACCACCATCGGCTCGTCGGTGGGGTTGATGTAGTGCGACTGCACCACGATCTGCATGCCCGCTGGCAGGCGCAGCACGACGCTCTCGGGCACGATGGCCGGCTGCCCGGCGAAGGTGCCGGCGGTGAAGCGCATGTTGGTCATGTTGGTGGTGCAATCCTGGGGGGTCGGGTCGTCGACCGCCGAGAACGCGACCCCGACCCCGCTGTGGTGCCCGCCGGCCATCTGCAGCGCGCTCATCGAGCGGAAGACGACGTCCTCGTCGGGGAAGACGTCGAGGTAGCTGCACAGCTGGATCTCGCTGCGCGGCGGGATGGTCAGCGGCGGCGAGTAGATGCGCATCACCCCGTCGTCGGCGGCGGGGAAGCACTGGCGCATGCCCGCGTCGTCGGTCGAGTCGCACGGGATGTAGAGGTCGGCGTCGTCGTTGACGGTGAAGTCGGCCTCGAAGCCCAGCCCGTCGTAGGGCGCGCCGCCGGTGATCCAGCTCTCGAGCGCCGCGGTGGTCGACGGGCCCGGCGCCCCGGCTCCACCCAGCGGCATGCGCGCGCCGTGGCCGGCGGTGGCCAGGCTGACCGTATCGCGGACCAGCTTCAGGTAGAGGAACGAGCGCGCCAGATCACCCGGCGCGACCAGCGCCAGGCCCTGCTCGGCGGCGGCGGTATTCGTCGGCGGGTGGGCCAGCAGGGCGTCGTAGGCCGACTGCGCATCCTCGAAGGTCAGCCCGCCGACGCCGCGCGGGCCGGCGTGGCACGAGGCCGAGGCGCAGCTGGGCACCAGGAAGTCGCGGTGCAGTTGCACGAAGCCCACCGCGGTGGTGCTCGGCGGGGGGCCAGCGGCGGTTTCGCCCTCGCAGGCGACGAGGCCGAGCATCAGCCCGCCCCCGAGGACGAGCCGCGCGAGACGCTGCGTCGAGCCATGGTTCCATGCCATCGTTGCTGTCTCCTGTTCGCGGGGGTGGTTCAGGGCATCGGCGGCATCTCGTCCGCCGGCCGATAGCGATCGGGCCAGCCGTCGCAGAAGCGGCACCAGCCGGCGGGCTCTTCGCCGTCGGGTGTATCGACGCACGCCGCGCAGATCGGATCGTCGAAGCAGCCTTCGCCCTCACAGCGCACCGACGGCGGCGGCGTCTCGTCTTCGACGAGGCGGGTCATCCAGTCGATCTGCGCCACGCCGTCGACCTCGCGCTCGAAGAGAAACGGATACGGCGTCGAGCAGTGCACCGCGCCCGGGGTGACGTAGCTGCGGAAGTTGGGCGCGCGCTCTTCGATGTAGGCCAGGCTGTCGTCGAGCCGCAGCGGCCACTCGGCGGGGTCGCCGCCCATCGCCTGGAAGAAGAACGTCTGGTCGGCATCAAACCGCGAGGTCACCTGCGAGAAGCGATGCTGGGGGAAGGTCTCGGCCACCGCGACGTAGACCTCGGGCAGGCTGAGGTCGACGATGGGCACCTGCAGCGCGGGGATCCAATCGGGCAGCTTCGACTGGGCGTTCCACCCGGGCAGGCTGTCCTGCAGGAAGCTGTCGGTGATGATGCCCGCGCCGCTGTCGGCGATGACGGTGATGCGGCTGTCGGGCATCTCGTGGGCCAGGTACGCCCCGTGGAAGATGGCGCCATAGGCCCCCGCGCTGCAGCCGCTGACCATGATCTGCGCCGGCGCGTAGCGGGCCTGCATCCACTCGATGGCCGAGCGGGCGTTGTTCCAGCCGCGGTGCTCGATGACGACGCTGTCGCTGTACTCGACCCGGGCGTCGCCCCAGTGGATGTCGCCGGAGCAGTATTGCACGTGGATCAAGGTCCAGTCGGCGAAGGGGTTGTCGGCGTCGGGCGAGAACAGCCCGGAGATCTGCCCCTGCTCGATGGCGTCGGCGTAGGCCGCGAGCGGGGTCGCCTCGGGGCGGAAGAGCTGGCCGGCGATGGAGCAGGTCAGGGCGTTCCAGCAGGCGCCGCCGCCTTGGAAGTCGACGATGACCTTGTTCGGGTCGCCGCCGCGCACGAAGAAGCGATACGGCGTGCCCCGGCTGCAGACGGTGTCGCCGCCGGGCAGCACCTCGATCCACTCGCCGGCGGCGGGGGGGTCGGGCAGGCCGGCGTCGGGCCCGGGCGCGGCGTCCGGCGCGGCGTCCGGCGTGGCGTCGGGGCCGACGTCGGCCGTATCGGCGTCCGGCGCGGGCGGGTCGGCCGATTCGTCGCCGCCGCATCCGGCGAGGCAGAGCGCGGCGAGCAGGCACGCGGCCAGAGGCCGTCGGCGGGGCGTCGAGAGAGATGGCATGGCGCGGGTTCTCCTACCGAGGGAAGCGTCGAGTCCAGCGTGACCGGATGGCATATGCGATGACATGTGCGATGGCATATGGGATGGCTCCATGGCATCCCGTATGCCATCGCGTATGCCATTCGGGGCCGCGGCTCAGGCGGGCACCGCCAGCCCGAGCGCGGCGGCGCACGGCGCGACGACCTCAGCCAGCGCAGCGCGATGCAGCGCCTTGCGGGCGTCGGGTCCGGGCAGGCCGTGGGCCGGCAGGTGCGGGCCGCGGCCGTAGTCGCCGTCGTCGACCCGCAGCATCGCGCGGGCCAGGGCCTCTTCGGCCACCGCCGCCAGCGACGGGTCGAGGTCGAGCAGCCACTTCAGCGTGCGCCAGGCCAGCCGCGCGTGGCGGCTCTCGTCGTCGACCAGCGCGGCGCCGACCGCGGCGACCGCCGGATCGGTGGCGTCGGCGATGAAGCCGGCCTCCGCCGCGCCCAGCGTCTCGCCGACGCAGCCCTCGTCGACCAGCGCCGCGACGATGGCCGCCCGGTCGAGCCCGAGGTCGACGTCGTGCAGCGCGAGCGGCGCCGGACCCAGCGGGCGGCCGGCGTAGGCCGAGGCCAGCCCGTAGGCCAGCCGCGCGTGGCGTACCTCGTCGGCGGCGGCGGCCTGGGTCTCGGCCAGCAGGTCGGCCGGCGCGCCGAGGGCCAGCAGCTGCATCGTCGTGCGGGCGAAGCTGGCCACCGACGCGTGCTCGAGCCCGCCGATCTCGCTCCACCAGCCGGCGAGGGCCAGCCGCGCGCTGTCGCTCAGCCCGTCCAGGGCCGGTCGGGCCGGCGCGCGCCAGTCGCCGCGCTCGGTGATCGCGGCGGTGCGCGCCTCGCCGGCCACGGTCAGCGGGCGCCCGCACACCGGCAAGAACTGGCAGCTCCATTCGTTGCTGTAGCCGCAGGCCTCGCCCTGAGCCATGTCGCGGCAGGCGTCGTCGCTGCGGCACATGTCGTCGGCGGTGCGGCAGGCGGTGCGCACGTCGTAGTCGCAGCCGTCGAAGGTCGCGCTGATGCCACACTCGCCGCTCTCGCAGTCGTCGCCCGTCGAGCAGCCGGCGGGCACGCAGCGGGACGAGCCGTCGACCACGCCGGGGCAGATGCAGACCTCGTCGGGGCCGCAGTCGCTGTCGTTGGCGCAGCCGTAGCGGCACGCGCAGAACGCGATGCCCCCGCCGAGCGGCGGCTGCACGCAGCGCCCGTGAGGCCGGTCGGTGCAGTCGGCGTCTTCGGCGCAGCCGCCCTCGACCCCCTCGGCGTCGGCGGGGCACGCGGGCAGATCGATGCGCGGCTCGCAGACCTCCGACGAGACCCGATCGAGCGCCCCGTCGGCGCAGCGCACCGCGCCGCTGGGCTCGCCGGTGGGCGTCATGATGACCTCGGCCCCCTCGCAGGGCGCGGGCGGCGGCGCGCCGTCGGGCAGCTGCATGTCGGGGGCGGGCAGCACCATGTCGGCCGGCGCGGCGTCGACGGTCGGGCCCTCGTCGGGCGCCGGCGCGACGTCGATGGCGCCGTCGAGCTGCTCGACGTCGGGCACCTCGGCGTCGGCCGGCTCGGGGTTCTCCACGCAGCCGCCGGCGCCGATGGCGGCCAGCAGCGAGAGGCGCAGGGCAGACAACGGGCGGCGCGTACGCCGGCCCGGGCGATTCGACTCATTGCGCCGTGCGCGGCGGTGACTCTTCATGGCCATCACGGTAGCCGCCGCCGCCGACTCGGCTCAAGCGGCACGCGCGGCGTGCTCGCCCTTGCCATGCTGCGCTCACCGGGTTAAGCCGATCGGGATGGTCACGCCGATCCCCCGCGGGTTGATGGACGGGCTGACGGACATCGTCGGCGACCGCCTCAGCACCACCCCGCCCGACCGCACCGCGTACGCCCGCGACCTCTGGCCGCGCAGTCAGCTCGACCGGCTGGCGGGTGATCCGCCCGAGCGCCCGCTGGCGGTGGTCTGGCCCACCTCGGTCGAAGAGGTGGCCGCGCTGGTGACGCTCTGCGCCCGCGAGCGGGTGCCGATCGTGCCCTTCGGCGCGGGCAGCGGCGTCTGCGGCGGGGCCCGGGCGGTGCCCGGCGGACTGGTCATCGACCTCAAGCGGCTCAAGCGCATCCGCCGCATCGACCGGGCGGCGATGGTCGTCGAGGTCGAGGCGGGCTTCATGGGCGAGCGCTTCGAGCGCACGCTCGAGCGCCACGGGCTGACGCTGGGGCATTTCCCGTCGAGCATCCTCTGCTCGACCGTCGGCGGCTGGGTCGCCGCCCGCTCGGCCGGGCAGTGTTCGAGCCGCTACGGCAAGATCGAAGACATGGTCGTCGACCTCGAGGTGGTCACCGGCGACGGCCGCATCCGCCGCACGTCCCAGGCCGGCGGCGGGCTCGACTGGAATCAGCTGTTCATCGGCAGCGAGGGCACGTTGGGGCTGATCACCGCCGTGACGCTGCGGGTGCATCGGCAGCCCGAGGCGCGGGCGTTTCGCGGCTGGCGCATGCCGACGATGGCCGCCGGCCTCGACGTGATGCGCCAGACGATGCAGGCCGGGCTGCGGCCGGCGGTCATGCGCATGTACGACCCGGTCGATACCCTTCTGGTGGGCAGCAAGGACGACGGCAAGTCCGGCGGCGGCCAGCTGGGCAAGCTCAAGGCCATCCTCGCCGGCACCGGCCAGCTCGACGACCTCAAGCAGGCGGCCACCCGGCGAGCGCTCGCGGCGCCGCGGCTGCTCAACTTCGCCATCCGCCAGCTGCCCGAGACCTCGCTGCTGGTGACCGTCAGCGAGGGTTCACCCGGCGAGGCGCGCCAGACCGACGAGGCCATCGCCGAGTACGCCCTCGCCGCCGGCGCGCTCGACCTCGGCGAGCGGCCGGGCCGGGCGTGGATGGCCCACCGCTACGACGTCAGCTACAAGCAGTCGAAGCTCTATCGCTCGGGCTGCTTCGTCGACACCTTCGAGGTCGCCACCACCTGGGCCGGCATCGAGCCGCTGTACGACGCCGTGCGCCGGGCGGTCGCCGCCGAGGTGCTGGTGATGGCCCACTTCAGCCACGTCTACCCCGGCGGCTGCTCGATCTACTTCACCTTCGCCGGCACCGCCCGCGACCCGGGGCGCATGCGCCAGCGCTACCTGCGCACGTGGCGCGAGGCCCTCGACGCCACCGTCGCCCGCGGCGGCGCCATCGCCCACCACCACGGGGCGGGTCTCTCGCGGCGCAGCCACATGGTCGCGACCCACGGCGAGGCCCGGCGCTACTTCGCGGCGCTCAAGGCGGCGTGTGATCCGGCGGGCATCCTCAACCCGGGCAAGCTCTTCGCCGAGGAGGCATTGTGAGCTGGCGCAGCGCGCGGCACCCGCGGCTCGGCGCGGCGCAGACCAACGGCGCCCGCTGGTGGGTGCGGGCGGCGACCCCCGAGGCGCTGCCCGGCATCCTGGCGGCCCTGGGCGATGCGCCGTGGCGGGCGACGTTCGGCGCGCCGCCCGCAGACGCCAACGCCAACGCCAACGCCGGCGCCGACGGGCTGTGCCTCATCGACCTCGGCGGGCTCGACGCCGTGCGCTCGGTCGAGCCCGACAACGGCGTGGCCCACGTCGAGGCCGGCTGCACCTGGAGCGGGCTCGAGCGCACGCTGGCCGGGCGCGGCCTGACCGTCGGCCCCATCCCCCGCTGGCTGGCGGGCCGCACCGTCGGCGAGACGCTGAGCGACGGCTGGACGGCGCGCCCGTCGCCGCGCTACGGCCGGCTGCGAGACGGCGTACTCGCCTTGCGCACCGCGCTGCCCACGGGCCTCACCGGCTGCGCCGTGGCGCCGCGCCGCGCGACCGGCCCCGATCTGGGCCGACTGCCCACGGGCGCCGGGCACCGGGCCGGCTTGATCGCCGACGCCCACATCCGGGTCTGGCCGCAGAATACCGAGCGCGCGTGGCGCCGGCTGAAGCTGCGCGGGTGGAACGAGGCCCGCGCCGCGGCGATGGCCATCTTCAGCGAAGGCCTGCGCCCGGCGTGGTGGTGCCTGCGCCGTGATCGCCGCCAGGTGGCGCTCGAGCTGGAGATGCACGGCCCGCGCCTGAACGGGCAGCTCGAGCGGCTCGACGCGGTCGTCGACGGGCTGGACCTCACGGTACACCGCGACGACGCCGCCGCGGCCCTGGCCGCCGAGCGCTTCTGGCAGCCCGGCGGCGAGACCGAGCCACTGACGATGAGCCCGATCGCCGCGGTCGACGGCGCCGACCTCGCCGCGGGCGTCAAAGGCATCGCCAAGGCCGAGGTCTGGGACCTGCGCCCCGAGGGGGCCACGATCTACGTGCCGCGCGCGGCCGACCCGCCGCCGGTCGACGACGACTGGGCGGCGCTGTCGGCGCGCGTCTTCGCCGCCCTGGCCGACGGGAGCCGTCGATGAGCCTGCCGATGTCCGACGGCCTGCGGGCCATCGTCGAGACCTGCGTCTTCTGCCCCAAGCTCTGCCGCTGGGCCTGCCCCGTCGCCGAGGCCGAAGGCCGGGAGACCGTGACCCCGTGGGGGTTGATGACGCTGCTCGACGACGTCGGCCGCGGGGCGCCGCTCGACGCCCACGCCGCGCAGATCTGGTCGCACTGCACGCTCTGCGGGCGCTGCCAGCAGGTCTGCAAGCATGACAACGACGTGCCGCGGGCCATCCTCGACGCGCGCACCGCGGCGGTCGAGGCGGGGGTCTCGCCGCCGGCCTGGCGGGTCTGGTCCGCCGAGGCGCCGCCGCCGTCGAAGGCGCTCGCGGCGCTGCCCGAGGGCGGGCCGACGGTGATCCTGGCCGGGCGCGCCGACGATCGGCGCATCGCGGCGTCGCTGGCGGTGCTGGCCGCCGCCGGCTGGCGTGATCCGGCGCGCCCGCACCGCGGCGTGCGCGACAGCGGCCACCGCGCGCTGTCGGTCGGCCGCCCGGTCGCCTTCGCCGCCGCGGTCGAGGCGGTCGCCGACGCCGTGCGCGGCGCCGAGACGATCATCTGCCTCGACGCCGAAGACGCCGAGACCCTGCGCTTCGAATACGCCGAGCGGGCGGTCTTCGCGACGCCGGCCCCCCGGATCCTGCACCTCGTCGAGGCGGTCGACGGCCGCCTCGAAGACCGCCTCGACGACCTGAAGCCGGCCATCGAAGGCGACGTGCTCTACCTCGACGCCTGCCGCCTCGGCCGCGGGCTGGGCGTCGTCGAGCCGCCGCGGGCGCTGCTCGCCCGCGCGGTCGGCGGCGCGGTGCGCGAGGCGTTGACCGACGGGCAGGACGGCGGCTGCTGCGGGGCGGGGGCCGGGCTCGGCGTCAGCGACCCCGCCGCGGCGCGCGCGGTCGCCGTCGACGCGGTCGCGGTCGAGCCCGATGGCGACGTGCCGGTGGTCATCGCCGGGGCGTGCAGCGCGCACCTGCGGGCCGCCCTCGCGCCGCGCCCGGTCTACGCCTGGGCCGAGATCATCGCCGCCGCCCTCGGGGCGCCGGCCGGAGGAGCGTGATGAGCGAGTCGACATTCGTGGTGGTCAACCCGGCGAGCGCCAACGGCAAGACCGGCAAGCGCTGGATCGAGATGGCCGCCCGGCTGCGGGCCCGCATCGGCGACTTCGAATCGGCGATGACCGAGGCCCCGCGGCAGGCGACCGCCCTGGTGCGCGACGCCTTGTGCAACGGCGCGACGCACATCGTCAGCGTCGGCGGCGACGGCACCCAGAACGAGGCGGTCAACGGCTTCTTCGACGGCGGGCGGGCCATCAACGGCGAGGCCATGCTCTCGGTCATCCCCACCGGCACCGGCGGCGACCTGCGGCGCACGCTCGACCTGCCGCAAGACGCCGTCGAAGCCATCGACCACGTCGGCGAGCGCCCGGTCACCGTCGACGTCGGGGTGCTCACCTGCGACGACGGCCGCGGCAACCCGGTGACGAACCACTTCGTCAACATCAGCAGCTTCGGGGTCTCGGGGCGGGTGGTCGACGCGGTCAACCACACCACCAAGGCCTTCGGCGGCAAGGTCAGCTTCATGCTCGGCGCCGCCCGGGCCACCGCGAAGTGGAGCAACCAACGGGTGCGCATCGTGCTCGACCCCGACACCCCCGACGCGCAGGTGCTCGAGCGGCGGGTCTACCTCACCGCCATCGGCAACGCGCGCTACTTCGGCGGCGGCATGAAGATCGCGCCCGACGCGATCATGGACGACGGCCTCTTCGACGTCGTGATCATGGGCGATCTCTCCAAAGCCACCGTGCTGCTCAAGTCGGGCACGATCTACAAAGGCACCCACCTCGAGCTCGACAAGGTCGAACATCACCTCGCCCGGGCGGTGCGCGCCGAGGCCATCGAGGGCGACCCGCCGGTGCTCATCGACATGGACGGCGAGCAGCCCGGCTGCCTGCCCGCCACCTGGAGCCTCGTGCCCGGCGCGCTGCGGATCTGCGTCGGCCCCGGCTTCAAGGCCGCCCGCGGCGCCGGGGCCCGATGAGCGCCGCCGCCGCCATCGACGGCGCGCCCGCGGGCAAGCCGGGCACCTTCGGACGCGACCTGGGGCTGGCCACCCTCGCCGGCGTGCTCTGCTTCGCCGCCTTCCCCACCGCGCTGGCCCCCGAGCACACCTTCTGGCCGCTGATCTGGATCAGCCACATCCCGCTCTTGTGGGTGCTCAAAGACAAAGCCCCCAAGCAGGCGTTCCGCTGGGGCCTCTACTGCGGCACGGTCATCAACGCGGGCGGCTACTACTGGATAGCCACCATGCTCGAGACCTTCGGCGGCCTGCCGCTGTGGCTGGGGCTGGTCGGGCTCTTGCTGCACAGCCTGTGGCTCGGCTTCATCTGGGCCATCTGGGCCTGGGGGGTCAACCGCATCGGCAATACCACCCGGCTGCCCATCGAGTGGTCGGTGCCCATCGTCATGGTCGCCGCCGAGTTCGCCGTGCCGCGCATCTTCCCGGCCTATATGGGCAACAGCCAGTACCTCTTCCCGGCGATGATGCAGATCTGCGACCTGTTCGGCATCACCGCGGTCACCTTCCTCATCTACCGGGTCAACGCGGTCGGCTTCCTCTGGGTGCGCGCGCTCATCGAAGGCCGCCCGCGCCCGGTGCGGGCCACCGCGGTCACCGTCGCGCTGCTCGCCGGCACGCTGATCTACGGCGTCGTGCAGATGGGGCGCATCGACGCCCGCATGGACGCCGCGCCCAAGCTGAAGATCGGCATGGTCGAAGGCGACGTGGGCATCTTCCAGACCGCCACCAAGGACGCGCGCCGCAACCACCTGCTCATCCAGCAGAACCTGTCGGCCGAGCTCGAGGCGCAGGGGGCCGAGCTGATCGTCTGGCCCGAGAGCGCCTATCGCTACGGGCACCTGCCGCGGGACGCGAAGCAGTTCCCGCCGTCGAAGGCCCCGCTCGTCGCCGACTGGCGGGCCGATCGGCGCACCGCGCCCGCCGACAAGGCCGCGCCGCAGCGCGGGTTCACCACGCCCCTGCTCTTCGGCTCGACGAGCATCGAGCGCAACGAGACGCCCCGCTGGGAGGGCGACGGCCCGTGGGTGCCCTATAACACCGCGTGGCTGCTCGACCGCGACGGCACGATCGTGGGCACCTACGACAAGGTCTTCCTGCTCGTCTTCGGCGAATACATCCCGTTCGCGAAGTACTTCCCGCAGATCTACGACATGATCCCCGCCGCCGGGAACCTCGAGGCGGGCACCCGGCTGGAGGTCATCGAGACCGACATCTTCCCCCAGGTCGAGAAGCTGCGGCTGGGCGTGCTCATCTGCTACGAGGGCCTGCTGCCGGGCTTCACCCGCCCGCTGGTCAGCGAGGGCCGACCCCATGTGCTGGTCAACATCACCAACGACGACTGGTTCGGCAAGACCGCCGAGCGCTACCTGCACCTCGCGCTGACCGTGCCCCGGGCCATCGAGCATCGGCTGGCCTTCGTGCGCAGCACGCTCACCGGGGTCAGCGTCTTCGTCGACGCCAACGGCCGCCAGATCGAGATGACCCGCCCCGACGACCCCGAGGCCATCATGTGGGACACCCCGCTGATGCAGTCGGCGACGGTCTACCAGATCATCGGCGACGCCTTCCCCTGGGGCTGCCTGCTGCTGACACTCGGCTTCTACGGGTTCGGCCGCTGGCGCCGGCGGTGAGCGGCGAATCGAAGCGCCCCGCGCTCGGGTCCGCAACGAACGTCACGTGCCGCATTGCCCATCGGCGCGGGGGTCTGGTACACCACAAGACCATGCGTGCGTTGCCCATCGCCATTGCCGGCCTGCTGCCGTTCTCCGCCGTCGCCCAGCCGGCGGCCGACGCGTCGCCGGCGGCCGACGCGCCCGCCAGCGACACCCCCTCCAGCACGCCCCCTGCCGGCGGCCTGCCGACCACCCCCCAGAGCATGGGCACCCTGGTCGTCGACGCGGAAGACGGGGTCGAGGTGCGGGTCGACGACGCGGTGATCGGCCAGACGCCGCTGCCCGGGCCGTGGACGCTCGCCCCCGGCACCCACACCGTCGAGCTGCGCCCGGCGAGCGGCGCGCCCACCGTGCGCCAGATCACCGTCGCCGCCGGCCAGCGGGTGGCCATCGACCTCGGCGGCAAGACGCCCGCCGAGGCGCCGCCGCCCGAGGAGGTGCCCGCCGAAGCGCTCGCGACCCCGCCGCCGCCCGCCGGCCCCGGGTTCTCGCTGGCCACCGGCGGCTACATCGCCGCCGGGCTCGGCCTGGCCGTGGCCGGCGCGGGCGTCGCGCTCGGGCTGCAGGCCGACAGCCTCGCCGCCGAGGCCCGCGACCTCGACCGGGCGACCCACGACCGCGCCGAACAGCAGGATCTCGTCGATCAGGCCGACGGCGCCGCCTTCTGGGCCAACGTCTCCTACGGCGCCGGCGGGGTGCTGCTCTTGAGCGGCGCGGCGATGATCCTGCTGGCCAGCGACGGCCCGCTCGGCATCGCGCCGACGCCGGGCGGCGCGGTGGTGGAGGGCCGGTTTTGAGAGGCTCGCCCCCCCGCCGCACGCTGCTCGCCGCCGCGCTCGCCGGCGCCGCGCTGCTGCTCGGGGCCGCCGCGTGCGACCCCGACCTGCCGGGGCGGGCGTGCAGCAGCGACGACGACTGCTTTCGTGACGAGATCTGCCAGGGCACCAGCTGCGTGTCCGGCGAGCGAGGCCCGGGGCAGGCCGACCAGGATGGCGACGCCGCGCTCGAGGACGACGCGGGCGTCGACGCGGAGACGTGACCCCGGTGCAGGCGATGCAACCCGAGCGCTTCGGCCCCTACCTGCTCGCGCGCAAGATCGCCACCGGCGGCACCGCCGAGATCTTCCTCGCGCGGCGTGACGGCAGCGACGGCTTCTCGCGGCACATCGCCATCAAGCGCATCCTGCCGCAATACGCCGAAGACACCGCCTTCGTGCAGTTGCTGCTCGACGAGGCCCGCCTCGCCGCCCACCTGCACCACGGCCACATCGTGCAGATCCACGACGTGGGCCAGATCGACGGGCAGGCCTACATCGCGATGGAGTACCTGCCCGGCACCGACGTCGGGCGGCTGATGCAGCGCGCCGGCGAGCGCACCCGCCGGGTCCTCGTCGCGCACACCGACCACGAGCTGCGCAAGACGCTCATCCGCTACATCAAGAAGCTCGACCGCGACCTCGAGGTGGTGCCGGCCCACGACGCCGACGAGGTCACCCGGCGCTCCGCCGACGGCGCGATCGACCTCGCGGTGGTCGACAACAAGCTCGCGACGCTGGTCGTCGACCGGCTTGCCTCGAACCACCCCGAGCTCTTGCGCACCATCGTCGTCGGCGACGCCCCCGGCCTGCGCCCGGTGCCGACCACCTTCATCACCGACGACCACGACCCGCGGGTGCTCGCCGAGATCGTCGACTGCTGCATGCGCGCGCCGATGCCGCTCGACATCGCGATGCAGATCATCCGGGCGGTGGCCGACGGCCTCGACCACGCGCACACCGCCGTCGACTACGCCGACGAGCCGCTGCACATCGTGCACCGCGACATCAACCCGGCGAACGTGCTCGTCTCGAAGAGCGGCACCGTCAAGCTCGTCGACTTCGGCATCGCCCGGGCGATGACCGGCGACGAGGGCCCGCGCAAGGGCTTCGTCGGCACCTACGACTACATGAGCCCCGAGCAGACCGGCAAGACGAGCGTCGACGCGCGCTCCGACCTGTTCTCGCTCGGCACGCTGATCCACCTCCTGGTCACCGGCGAGCACCCGTACAAGGGCGACGACATGTTCGCCACGATGCGCGCGCTGCGTGAAGACCCGCCGCCGCCGCTCGACGCGCGCATCCCCGGCACCCCCGCGCTGCTCGTCGACATCGCGATGCGCGCCGCCGAGAAGGACCCCGACGATCGCTACCCCTCGGCCGAGGCGATGCTCAGCGACATCGAAGAGGTCGTGCGCCGCTCGGGCATCAACCTGAGCCCCAAGCGGCTGGCGAGCTACGTGCGGGCGATCTTCGGCAAGGACGTCAAGCGCTTCGGCGTCACGACGATGAGCATGCCCGCCGTCAAAGTCGACGATCAGGGCAACGTCATCCCGGTGCACGCCCGCAAGAGCATCAACGAGGTGGGCCGTCCCGTCGCCAAGGACGACTCGGTCAACAGCCTGGTGCCGATTCTCGAGGTGCCCGCCGAGCCGCCGCCGACCCTGGGGCCGATCAAGGCGGTGCAGGAGACCATCGACGCCGCCGACGCCGAGGTCGCCGCCGAGAAGGCCGCTGCCCGCCCGGCGACCGACGCCGCGGCCCGGCAGGCAGCGCCGGGCATGGACGCGGAGGCGCCGTCCGCCCCGCCGGCAGCGAGCGACCCGCTGGATCACGCCGCGACCCAGGCGCTGCCCGGGCCCTCGGCCGTCGACGACCTGCTCGCCGACGCGGCGCGCGCCGCCCACCCCGTGACCGACGACTCGCTGACCGACGATCCGGGCATGCTGCACCCGCCGACGATGCCGCCCATCGTCGACCCCAAGATCATCGGCGCGGGCGCCGCGCTGCCCGTCGAGCCGGCCCGCCGGGCGGCGCCGTCGCCGGCCAACCGCTTCACCCCGGCCCCGGTGGCCGTCGGCGCCGAAGACGACGGCCCGACCCAGGTCGCGCCGCCGTCCCCCGAGATCCTCGCCGCGATCGCCGCCGCCAGCGGCCCGCGCAATACCTCGCCGCCGCCGCGCGCCCCCGACCTGCCGCCGACCGAGGCCCCCGCCGAGCACATCGCCCGGCGCCTGGGCGCGCCGATGCAGCAGGGCCCCGCGGCGATGCGCCAACTGCCCCACGGCCGGGTGGGCGCACGCCCCTCGTATCAGGGCGGCATGCCGGGCACGCCGGCCCGGGGGCCGGTGCAGGGCCCACCCGGCACGCCCGGCGCGCACGGTCGGGCGAGCATGCCCGGCGCCTACCCGCCGGGCATGCAGCGCACCCCCGTCGGCCAGCGCGGCTCGATGCACTCGCTGCACTCGATCAACGCGATGGGCCCGCCGCCGTCGAGCCGCAGCTCCGCCGACGACAGCGCGATGCGCATCGTGCTCGGCATCGTCATCGGCGCGCTCGTCGGCCTCGTCGCCCTCTACATCTGGTGGCGCACCGGCAACGGCTGACGCCGGCCCTCGACCCCCACTCCGCCGAGCCCCTCATGCCTGCGCGCGGTCCAGACCGGCCGCTCTGGCGATCCCATACCCCGCCCGAGCGGTGCGAACCGCCGCGCCGGTGGATCCGACGACGCGAGCAGGCGGTCTGCACCGCCCCCGCGCCAACGCACCGCGCGACGACCGGCGGTTCGAACCGCCCCCGCGCCGACGCACCTCGCGGCGACCGGCGGTTCGAACCGCCCCCGCATAAGGACTTGTCCCCATCGGCAGGCGATCCCGACCGCCCCGCATAAGGACTTGTCCCCATCGGCAGGCGGTCCCGACCGCCCCCGCATAAGGACTTGTCCCCATCGGCAGGCGGTCCCGACCGCCCCCGCATAAGGACTTGTCCCCATCGGCAGGCGGTCCCGACCACCTGCACGCGCCCACCCTGCCCCGTGTCGGGCGGTTGCAACCACCGCGCGGCCGGCCCCCTCCACCGCCGACGCGGTCCGGACCCCGTCGACCGCCGCCCGGTGCCCGGACCATGACGGTACGGACCGTTCGAGCCCATGACCCCCTGCCACCGGGCCCCGGTGCGAACCGGCGCCAGCCGTTGCCCCTGCCGCCATCCGGCGGTCGCGGGCAAATCCCGGCGCGCCCGAAAAACGATCGCCTCTGCGAGTTGACACGCTCCGGGCAGTGCTTAACGTCCCGCCGTCACCCGGTCGCGACCCCGCCACAGCCTGGAGTCAGCGGCCGGCTCAACACCGATAATCCACAGCATCGAGCGCCGCGACGCGCTGGAAGGAGCCCCCGAGATGGGCAAGATCATCGGCATCGATCTGGGCACGACCAACTCGGTCGTCGCGGTCATGGAGAGCGGCGAGCCCAAGGTCATCACCAACGAAGAGGGCAGCCGCACCACCCCCTCGGTGGTCGCGTGGGACAAGAACGGCGAGGTGCTCGTCGGTCAGGTCGCCCGCCGGCAGGCCATCACCAACCCCGACAAGACCATCTTCAGCGCCAAGCGCTTCATGGGCCGCCGCTTCGCCGAGCTCGGCAGCGAGATCAAGCGGGTGCCCTACGAGGTGCAGTCGGGCACCAACGACGCCGCGGTCGTCAAGGTCGGCGACAAGCAGATGTCGCCGCCCGAGATCTCGGCCAAGATCCTGCAGAAGCTCAAGGCCGCCGCCGAGAAGTACCTCGGCGAGCCGGTGACCGAGGCGGTCATCACCGTGCCGGCCTACTTCAACGACGCCCAGCGCCAGGCCACCAAGGACGCCGGCCGCATCGCCGGCCTCGAGGTCAAGCGCATCGTCAACGAGCCCACCGCCGCGGCGCTGGCCTACGGCCTCGAGAAGAAGCGCGACGAGCTGGTGGCGGTCTACGACCTGGGCGGCGGCACGTTCGACATCTCGATCCTCGAGGTGAGCGAAGACGTGGTCGAGGTGGTCGCCACCAACGGCGATACCCACCTGGGCGGCGATGACTTCGACCAGCGGATCATCGACTACCTCATCGACGAGTTCAAGAAGGAGAACGGCATCGACGTCTCCAGCGATCGCATGGTGCTGCAGCGGCTCAAGGAAGCCGCCGAGCGGGCCAAGATCGAGCTGTCGAGCGTCGCCGAGACCGACATCAACCTGCCGTTCCTCACCGCCGACGCCACCGGGCCGAAGCACCTCAACCTGCGCCTGAGCCGCTCGAAGTTCGAGCAGCTCGTCGGCGAGCTGGTCGAGCGCAGCCTCGAGCCCTGCCGCAAGGCGCTCAAGGACGCCGGCAAGACCGCCGGCGACATCGACGAGGTCATCCTGGTCGGCGGCTCGACGCGCGTGCCGCTGGTGCAGCAGAAGGTCGAGAAGTTCTTCGGCAAGCCGCCGCACCAGGGGGTCAACCCCGACGAGGTGGTGGCCCTCGGCGCCGCGGTGCAGGCGGGCGTGCTCGCCGGCGACGTCAAGGACATCCTGCTGCTCGACGTGACCCCGCTCTCGCTCGGCATCGAGACCCTCGGGGGGGTGATGACCACTCTCATCCCGCGGAACACCACGATCCCGACCAAGAAGAGCCAGGTGTTCACCACCGCCGCCGACAACCAGAACGCGGTGACGGTGCACGTGCTTCAGGGTGAGCGGCCGATGGCCGGCCAGAACCGCACCCTGGCCAAGTTCAACCTCGAGGGCATCCCGCCCGCTCCCCGGGGGGTGCCCCAGGTCGAGGTGACCTTCGACATCGACGCCAACGGCATCGTCAACGTCAAGGCCATCGACAAGGCGACCAACAAGGAGCAGAAGATCACCATCACCGCGTCGAGCGGCCTCAACGACGGGGACATCGACCGCATGGTGCGCGAGGCCGAAGAGCACGCCGAGTCCGACAAGCAGAAGAAGGAAGCCATCGAGATCCGCAACCAGGGCGACTCGCTGGCCTACCAGACCGAGAAGCTCATCGGCGAGTACGGCGACAAGATCGGCGACGAAGACAAGACCGCCCTCGAGGCCGCCATCAAATCGCTGCGCGAGGCGGTCGAGGCGGATGACATCGACCGCATCAAGGCGGCGATCGAAGACGTCAACCAGAAGAGCCACAAGATCGCCGAGGTGCTCTACGGCCAGGGCGCGGCCGGCGCGCCGGGCGGCCCCGAGGGTGCCCCGGGCGGCCCGGCGGGCCCCGACCCGAAGGCCTCGGCGGGCGACGACGACGACGTGATCGACGCGGACTTCGAAGAGACCCGCTGACGTCCGCCCCGAGAACCGGGCCGCCGCGGCGGGCCGGCCAAGAGAATACGGCGCCCCGGATCATCCGATCCGGGGCGTTTGTATTTCAGCGGGGCCTGCGGGCGGCGGCCCCGGCCGGCCCGTGCTACCGTCGATCGCGTCCCGCCCGCGACGGAGGTGCCCGTGATCAGTCACCCGCATGCGCCCTCGGCGCTCGCCGGCCTGCTCGTGCTGCTGGCCATCGGCTGCCAGGAGACGAGCGATCCGCAGTTCACGCCGGTGCCCCCGTCGAGCTACCGCCCCGGCGGCAGCGGCCCCGTCGGACCGCGCGGCGACGCGACCGTGGTGGGCGATCCGGCCGACGCGGCCGAGACCGACGCCGACGTGGGCGCCGACGGCAGCGCCGCCGATGCCGAGGTGGACGCCGCGCCCGACGCCGTGCTCGACGCCGCGCCCGACGCCGCCGAGGCGGCCTTCATGTGCAATAACGACCAGGACTGCGTGCTCGCGGTGCGGCTGCCCACCTGCGAGCCGTGCCCGGTGGCGGCGCACGTCGACGATGTGCTCACCGACCGCTGCCTGGTGGTCTACATCCAGGGCGCGACCATCGGCACCTACACCCCCGCCGACTGCTGGGCCGACTGCGGCGACGCCATCGGCGAGGCCTGCTTCGACGCGCCGGCCGCCGCGGTGTGCGACCCGCCGCGCAGCGTCGGGCAGTGCGCCCTGTTCCGCTGACTGCGCCCTGCTCCGCTGACCGGGGCCGAGCCACCGGGCGGCGATCCACCTGACACCGCGCGCGATCGGCGTGCTATCGTTCGTCCGGCGCGCGACCGCGGGGTCGCCGGTGGAGGTGAGCCATGCTGACCGGCAACGGCCTGGCGGCGGTCATCGACCGACTGGGCATCCCCTGGGACGCGGTCGAGCCGCGGGGGCACGACGTCGTCAAGCTCGACCCGGCCCGCGTCGACAAACCGGCCCGCGGCCGGGTGGTGCTGGTCACCGCGATGACGCCGACCCCCGCCGGCGAGGGCAAGACGACCGTGGCGACCGGGCTGGTCGACGGCCTCTGGCGACGCGGTGTGCGGGCCATCGGCGCGCTGCGCGAGCCCTCGCTGGGTCCACTCTTCGGCCGCAAGGGCGGCGCGGTGGGCGGTGGCCGGGCGCGGCTGGTGCCCGCCGAGCGCATCAACCTGCACTTCACCGGCGACCTGCACGCGGTGGGCAGCGCCCACAACCTGCTGTCGGCGCTGCTCGACAACCACCGCTACCACCGTCAGGCGCCGCAGCTCGACGACGGCTCGATCAGCTGGCCGCGGGTGATGGACCACAGCGATCGGGCGCTGCGCCACATCGAGGTGAGCCACGGCAAGCGGCGGGCGCGGGGCGATCGCTTCGATATCACCGCCGCCAGCGAGGTGATGGCCATCCTGTGCCTCGCCCGCGACCCCGAAGACCTGCAGCGGCGGCTGGCGCGCATCATCGTCGGGCGCACCGTCGACGGTCGGCCGTTCACCGCGGCCGATCTGGGCGCCGACGGGGCGATGGCCGGCCTGCTCATCGACGCGCTGCGCCCCAACCTGGTGCGCACCCTCGAAGACAACCCGGTGCTGGTGCACGGGGGGCCATTCGCCAACATCGCCCAGGGCACGTCGTCGCTGGCGGCCACCGAGCTGGGCCGGCGCATGGCCGAGGTGGTGGTCACCGAGGCCGGCTTCGCCTTCGATCTGGGCGGCTTCAAGTTCTTCGACATCAAGGGGCGGGCGGGCGATCTGCGCCCCGACACCGTCGTGCTCGTCGTCACCGTGCGCGCGCTGCGCCACCACGGCGGCGGCTCGCTGGCCGAGGTCTCGGCCGACGCCGTCGAGCGCGGGCTGGCCAACGTGGGCGGGCACCTCGACGCCATGAGCCGCCTCGGCCTGCGCCCGCCGATCATCGCCATCAACCGCTTCCCCGACGACAGCCCCGACGAGCTCGGCCGCATCGAGCGCTTCGCCCTCGAGCAGGGCACCCGGGCGGTGCGGTTCACCGCCTTCGCCGACGGCGGCGAGGGGGCCGAGAAGCTGGCCGACGCGGTGGTCGCCCGCCTGAGCCGCGGGGGGTCGGACGCCGAGGGCTACACCCCGCCCTACTGGCCCGATGATCCGCTCGAGGTCAAGCTGCAGCGGGTCGCCCGCGGGGTGCTCGGCGCGGCGGGGGCGACGCTCGACGCCGACGCCCGCGCCGATCTGGAGCGGCTGCGCGCGCTGGGCGTCGACCGGCTGCCGATCTGTGTGGCCAAGACCCACCTGTCGATCAGCGACGATCCGCGCAAGCTGGGTCGGCCGGGCGGCTTCACCCTGCGCATCACCGGCCTGCGCCCGGCGGCCGGCGCCGGGTTCATCGTCGCCGCGTGCGGGCCCATCATGACGATGCCCGGGCTGCCCAAGCGCCCCGCGGCCCTGGACGTGGGCATCGCCCGCGAGGCCGACGGCTGGACGGTGACCGGGCTCAAGTAGCCGGCGGACGCCGTCTCAGCGCAGCTCGGCGCGCAGCGCGGCGACGACCTGGGGCATGAGCGCCCGGGCCAGCGCCACATCGTCGGCGTAGCCCGCCGGGTCGAGCCCGTCGAACCAGCCGGCGATGCGGCGATACACCACGACCTCGACCCCGGTCTGGCTGGGGTCGACCCGCAGCGCCGCGTCGCCGACGTACAGGTCGAGGTTGCGGCCGATGTTGAGATCGGTCGAGACGAGAAAGGGCCGCGTCTCGCCGTCGGCCCGCCAGGTGCCTTCGAGGTAGAGCGAGACCCGATCGTAGGGCACCTCGGCGGGCGCGCCGACCGCGTCGTCGTCCGCGCGCGCCACGAGGTAGAACGCTTTGCAGTAGGTCTCGCCGGGCACCCCGCGCACCGTCGCCAGCACCAGCGGCCGGCGATTCACGAGCGCCTCGACATGCGGGATCTCGAAGAGCGAGGGGTCGGCCTCGTCGTCGTGGCCGGCGTGGGCCACGCCGCCGAACAGCGTCCACAGCCGGTCCAGACGCCACAGCCCGTCGAGGATCGATCGCGCCGGCCGCCGCGCGGTGCCTTCGATCAGCCAGCACGGCACGAGCTGGGCGCTGTAGCTGGTCAACCAGCCGCGCTCGATGGCGAACTCGATGCCCAGATCGTTGACCACGCGCCAGCGGCCGTCGGCGGCGACGTCGAGGCCGCTGTCGTCCCAGTCGAGCACGTAGCGCACCTCGCCGGCGGCCGGCGGGGCGGGCTCGGGCCGCGCCTCACCCGCGCCCTCACAGCCCGCCAGCAGCAGCGCGCAGATCAGAGCGCGGGCCATGGCTCAGCCTCCCAGGTCGTAGCGCTTGAGCTTGTCGTACAGGGTACGCAACCCGATGCCCAGGATCTCGGCGGCCTGGCGCCGGTGCCCGTCGGTATAGGCCAGCGCGTGCTCGATGGCGTCGCGCTCGACCTCGGCCATCGAGCGCGGCCGGCCACCGCGCGATCGCCGGGGGCCGATCAGCGCGTCGACGCCGATCGTCTCGCCGTCGGTCATGATGGCGGCCCGCTCGAGGGCGTTGATCAGCGCCCGCACGTTGCCCGGCCAGTCGCAGCCGACGAGCCAGCGGGCGGCCTCGGGGTCGAGGTCGAGCCCGGGGCAGCCGAGCCGCGCGGCGATGTCGCCGAGCAGGCGCTGCGCGAGCGGCGCGATGTCGGCGCGGCGGGCGCGCAGCGGCGGCAGGTGGATCGGGAACACCGCCAGCCGATGATAGAGATCGGCCCGGAAGCGGCCCTGCTCGACGAGCCCCGGCAGGTCGCGGTGGGTCGCGGCGATGAAGCGCACGTCGAGGGGCACCTCGTCGATCCCGCCGACCCGGCGCAGGGTGCGGGCCTGGAGCACCCGCAGAAACCGGGTCTGCGTGGCCAGGGGCAGCTCGCCGACCTCGTCGAGCAGCACCGTGCCGCCGGCCGCCGCCTCGAGCCGGCCGCAGCGCCGGGCGTCAGCGCCGGTGAAGGCGCCCGCCTCGTAGCCGAAGAGTTCGGCCTCGAGCAGGCTGGGGCTGAGGGCGCCGCAGTTGATGACGACGAAGGGGCGATCGCGCCGCGCGCCGGCCCGGTGAAGCGCCCGGGCGAGCGCCGTCTTGCCGACGCCGCTCTCGCCGGTCAACAGCACGGTGGCGTCGGTGGCCGCGACCCGCTCGACCGCCGCGACGACGGGCTTCATCGCCGCGGCGCCCCAGGTCAGCGTGCGGGCCGGTGTATCGGGCAGCGGACTCATCGATGCCTCCCTCGGGTGACACCGGTCTACGCGGCGCCGGCATGCGGAATCCGCAGTCCGGCGCGGCGTCGGGTCAGCGTTCGGGGCGGCAGATACCCATCTGGCAGGCGAGCGGCTCGCCGTTGCGACCCTCCGCGGGGCAGTCGGCGTCGACGTCGCAGCCGGGTACGCAGGCCGGGCCCATCGGGGTCTCGGCGCAGACGCAGCGATCGGTCGGGCAGCGACCCGCGCAGTCGCCGCAGGCTCCCTCCCCTTCGCCCTCGCCCTCTCCCTCTCCCTCGCCTTCGCCTTCGCCTTCGCCGCCCTCGCCGTACTGCCCGCGATAACACCCGAGGATATAGGGAAAAGTCGCGGTCGCGTGATAGCGATAGGTGCCATCGGGTCCGACGCGGCCGTTGCAGCGATCGAGCATCTGCCCCTGGGCCTCGGCGCACGACGGCGCGTCGCAGGCGTGGTTGTCCCAGGCGTAGGTCCGCGGGTCGCCGGTCTCGACCCAGCTCGATCGGAACTCGACGACCTCGTCGCACGCGGCGTCGAGGCAGCCGCGCGGCCCGTAGATCGGGAAGCCGTCGAGGGCGAAGCCGATGATCGGCGAGGGCGCCTGCTCGGGCCAGTCGAGGATGCACTCGACGATCAGGCCATGGTAGTGATAGTCGCCGCGCTGGGCGGTGTGACCCAGGCAGAAGTCCATGATGTCATTGGCGATGGGATCCCCGAAGGGATCGGGCATGGGTCCTTCGTTCGGGCCGAAGATCTGCAGGCCGTTGACGGTGAAGCCCACCGTGCCGAGCAGCGGGATGTCGGTCATGCCACCGCTCAGCTGCGGCGCCATGGGCACCCGCCACTGCCATTCCTGCGCGCGCAGGGGGTTGGGCGTGGTCTGCATGAAGGCGTAGCCGATGATGCCGTTGCTGTCGACGATGAGCTCGCCGTCGGCGCAGCGGGCCGAGACCTCGGGGTCGGGGAAGCCTTCGGGGCCCATCAGGCCCGAGAGGTCGGGGAAGGCGTTCAGCGGACACTCGCCGGGCGTCCAGCTCACGGTGCCGCCTTGCGGGCCGGTCCATTGCTGCTCGCCCTCGCCTTCTCCTTCGCCCTCGCCTTCTCCTTCGCCTTCTCCTTCGCCTTCTCCTTCGCCTTCTCCTTCGCCCTCGCCTTCGCCCTCGCCTTCTCCCCCGGCACCGGCATCGGCCATCAGCCCTGCCTCCGGATCACAGGCCAGGGCACCCAAGGCCAGAGCCAGTCCCAGCGCCCACTTGATCACGTCTCGACCGCGCATCATCACCTCCTCGTCCCGATGCGGCACCGCAGCGCACCCGCGCGCGCCGGGGCACGGCTCACGTTAGCACCCCGCGTGCCACGCGTATCGGGCCCGAGCCCCGGTCGCCGGCGCTCGACGGCATGCAGAATCCGCACGGCGCTGCGCCGCGGTGTCATCCTGGCTTGACAGCGCGCGCCGCCTCGCGTGCAATCGCCGCGCATCATCCGCCTCGGGGGGCTCCATGAAGATCCGCTACCGCCCGGCCTGGTCGACCACCTTTCTCGTGCTCGCCGGGCTCAACCTGACCGTCACCGCGGTCGCCTTCTCGATGAGCGGGCGCGTCTCGATCCCCGCCGTCGTGCCGGGCATCATCTGCCTCGTCGTGGGCCTGGCCTACCGCAGCCGGCACTACTTCGAGTTCGCCGAGGGCCAGCTGCGCGCGCCCGCCGCCGTCGGGCCGCTGGTCAAGACCTATGACTTCGACGACCTCTCGCAGCTGAGCATCCGCGGCAAGCGGGTCTGGATCGGCGAGAAGAAGACCGGCCTCAGCCGCACGATGGCCCACCCCGACGATTGGCAGGCGTTCGAGCAGCAGATCCGGGCGGCCGAGACGTTCGAGTGAACCGCCTCGTCGCCGTGGCGCTCGTCGGTCTGATCGGGTGCGACGGCGCGGGGCCCACGGCCGATGACATGCCCGACGCCATGCTCGATGGCACGCCTGATGGCATACCTGATGTCTTGTACGATGGCATACCCGACGATGGCATCTCCGTCGATGATGGCATGTCCATCGATGGCATGCCCGATACCATGCCCGACGCCGCGCCCGATGCCGGTCCGCCGCCGCCGTGGCCGGCGCTCGAGAGCCCGGCGCCGTTCGACGATCCGCTCGCCCGGGCCCATCCGGCCGCGTTCGAACGCCAGAGCCGCTGGCATCAGCGCCTCGGGCCACCCGCCGAGCGGCCGGGCATCGGCTTCCGCGGCGCCTTCGCCATCGGAAACGGGCGCGTCTTCGGGCTCTCGGGGCTGGCCGATCCCCCGACGACGCTGCACAACATCGCCGGGCCGACCTACGACCGCGGCGCGGGCTTCTTCGGTGATCAGACCCTGAGCCTGGCCGACGGGCCCTTCACCGCGGTCACGACCACCCAGGGCCTGTCGGCGCCGATCGTGGTGCATCGGGCGTGTCGCGACGCGCTCTGCCTCGACATCGTCGATCTCGCCGACGGCGACTGCATCCTGCGTCATGTGCGGGCGCAAGGCGGCCCGGCGCGCATTGCGGTGACGCTGCAGCCCGACGCCGAGCCGCTCGCCGGCGACGACGGCCTGCTCGAACGCCGCGGCGAGCGCACGCTGGTCACGCGTATGCCGGGGGCCGCGCTCGATGGCCAGACGCTGAGCCGGCCGCTGGCCGACGGCGAGGCGGTGATCGTCTCGGCCTGCGCGGCGGCGAACGGTCTTCATCCGGGCCCGGCGGCCGACGTCGGCGCGCTGCTCGATGAACAGGCGGCCGATTGGCAGGCGGAGCGCGCCGAGCGGGTCGCGGTCGCGGTGCCCGACCCCGTCGTGGCCGACTTCATCGACGGCGTCGCCCGCAACCTGGCCGTGCAGACGTCGAGCGTCGGCGCCGTCTCGCCGATGCATCGCTATACCCGCCTGTGGCTGCGCGACAGCATCGGCCCGATGCTCGCGTGGCTCGATCTCGGCGCCCACGCGCGGGCCGCGGCGGTGCTCGATGTGCTCGACGGCGCGATTCGGCGGGCGGGCGACCTGCGTAACTCGATGCCGGCCGACGTGGGGCCGATGGGCGCGCCGCCCGCACCGGACTACGCCGCGCTGCCGCCGCTCGCCGGCCGGACCGGCGCCGAGGGCCCGAGCTATCTGGTGTGGATGCACTGGCTGTATTGGAAGCACACCGGCGAGACCGCGCGGGCCCGGGCCGCGCTGCCGCTGCTGAGGCGGGCGCTGCTCGCGCAGGCGTTCGAGGGCGACCGCCTGCCCTTCTCGGGGGACGAGACCTTTCGCATCGCGCTCAACGTGGCGCTCGAGCTGCCGCTGGATCACCCGCATGAGCAGGCCTCGTGGTCGGCCAACTCGCTCGCGCTGTGGCTCGGCGCGGCGCCCAAGCTGGCGGAGTTGGCCCGCGCGCTTGACGACGCGCCGCTGGCCGACGCGATCGAGGCCCGCATGCCCGCGGTGCAGGCGGCGGCCGAGCTCTTCTTCGACGCCGACGGCTGCCTCGGCGCGCTGATCGATCGCGAGACCGATACCCTGTCGGCGCCTTTCGAAGACGCCTCGCTCAAGCCCACCTGGACCGGCTGGCTCGCCGGGCGCGACGCCCGCGCCGTCGCCAACGTGCGCTGCCTCGTCGAGCGACTGGGGCAGGCGCCGGGTATCATGCAGAGCCCGCTGGCGCCGCCCTACGTCGGGCTGCCGGTGCTCGCTGGCGGGCGGGGCAGCGGCGTCTTCACCGGTATGCAGCCCGCGTATGTGCTGGCGGCGCTGACCGCGGTCGAGCACCCCCACGCGCCCCATGCCTTCGCGGCGCTGGGCCACGCGCTGCTGCCCGATGGCATGCCGCAGGAGTATCAGGTGCGCGGCGACGAGGGGCCGTTCGGCCTGAGCCTGCTCTACGACGCCACCGGCCGGGAGGTCGATCAGACGCCCAAGCTGCGGCCATGGGAGGGCGGCATCGCGCTGCACGCGGTGGTCGAGCACCTGCTCGGCTTCGCGCCCGACGCCCCGAACGGCGCGCTGACGCTGGCGCCGCGGCTGCCGCCCGGCTGGGATGAGATGGCCTGGCGGCGCCTGCGGGTGGGCCCGGTCCGGGTCGACGTGGCGGTGCAGCGCGTGGCAGACGGGGTGCGCGCGACGGTCGCCGCCGACGGTCCGCTGCGGGTGCGTATCGCCGCGGTCGAGCAGCTGCTCGCGGCCGATGCGTCGGCGGTCTTCGAAGTGGTCGACGCCCGCTGAGGTGTGTCGGCGACCGGCGGGGAATGCCGTTCGAGGGCGGCCGGTTGGCGTCGATGTATCTCCCGCGCGAGGCCTCGATGTCCGACATGACCCGCACCCCATTTCGCCGCCGCGTCCGCCGCTGGCTGCGCGAGGCGGCCCCCACCGCCGCTGCGCTGTTGATCCTGCTGGCGGCGCGCTCGTCGCTGGCCGATCAATACGTGGTGCCGTCGGGCTCGATGGAGGCCACCCTGCAGGTGGGTGATCACATCCTCGTCGACAAGCGGGCCTATGGCTGGCGCCTGCCGTTCACCGACATCGAGCTGCTCGACGGCGCGCCGCCGCGGGCCGGCGAGGTGGTCATCTTCGACTCGCCGAGCGATGGCACCCGGCTGGTCAAGCGGGTGGTGGCCACCGCGGGCGATCGCGTCGCGGTGCGCGGCGGCCGGCTCTGGCGCAACGGCGCGTGGGCCGATGAGCCGTATGCCGATCTGCGCAGCGGCCCGGGGCCCGACCTGAGCCCGCGGGTGGTGCCGCCGGGGCAGATCCTGGTCATGGGCGACCACCGGGGCAACAGCAACGACGGGCGCATGTTCGGCTACGTGCCGGCCGACGCGGTCTACGGGCGGGTGCTGGGCGTCTTCTGGCGCGCGAGCCGCCCGGCCTGGGCCGAGGTCGAGCCGAACGACGCGTAGTCTCAGCTCACGACACTCTCCAACGGTCCGACTCCCCCCGCACGCACGATCTCCGTATGGTGTGACCGCGCCGAGACAGGCTCGGTGCGATGAGAGAGGGAGACCAATGACTATCGATCGCAAAGTGGGGCTGCTCGCGCTGTGCCTCGCCTGCTGGATGCCGGGCTGTGACGATGATGGCTCGACGAGCGCCGACAGCGGCGTGCAGATGGGTGAGGGTGAAGGCGAGGGCGAAGGCGAAGGCGAAGGCGAGGGTGAAGGCGAAGGCGAAGGCGAGGGTGAAGGCGAAGGCGAGGCCCAGCTGCCACAGAGCTATCCCCCGCTGCCCGAAGCCATCGTGGCGTTCGCGGCCACGGTGCATGGCGACACCCTGATCGTCGAGGGCGGCAACCGCTTCGAGGCGCATATGGGCCAGTCGAACGCGGCGCTCAACGGCGAGCGGTGGACCCTCGACCTGATGGATCCGGCCGCCGAGTGGCAGGCGATGCCCATGGACTGGGCCATGCAGCAGAGCACGCTGATCAGCTACGACGGCACGCTGTATCAGGCCGGCGGCATGACCTTCGAGAACGGGCCCGAAGAGGACGTCGAGCTCTATAGCCGGCCGACCTTGCGCCGCTGGGACGCGGGCGCCGGCGAATGGGTCGAGCTGCCGGCGATGCCCGGCGAGTACGGTCGGGCGTCCCATGGCACCGCGCTGCACGGCAGCGTGCTGTACCTCAACCGCGGCTGGCAGCTCACCGGCCCCTCGGGCAGCGGCGAGTACCTGCAGTCGATCGTATCGATCGATCTGGCCGACGTGCAGGCCGGCTGGACCGAGACCGCCATCGACTTCACCCTGCGCGACATGTGCTCGGCGGCCCATGGCGACCGCATCTGGCTGATCGGCGGCATGACCGTCGAGACCATGTGGCCGGCGACGCCCCGGGTCTACGATCCGGCGGCGGGCACCTGGAGCGATGGCCCCGATCTGCCGCTCTTCGCGCCGATCAAGGGCTTCGGCTGCGCGGCGACGACCGCCGACGGCCGGCTCTACGTGAGCACCGCGGAGGGTGTGCTGCGGCTCAACGAAGACGAGAGCGGCTGGGAGACCATCGCCCGCCCCGAACCGGGCCGGCTCTTCGGGCAGCTCGTCGCCCACCGCGGGCGCTTGATCCTGCTCGGCGGCGGCACCGGCATGACGGTGGTGCCCCACGACGCGGTGAACGTCATCCCGCTCGGCGAGTGACGCGCGGCCCCGCCCCGGCCGACGTGCGCAGGGCTACTTGCCCGGCTTCGGCTTCTTCTTCTTCTGCTTCTCGAGCGACTTGATCAGCGCCACCCGCTTCAGCTCGCTCGCCGAGAGCCACTTCGGGTCGAAGTCGGCCCGCGGCGTATACCACGGCACCTTCGCGAAGTGCGCTTGCAGGTCCTCCGACCGGAAGGTGTAGCCGTAGGCGGCGTAGATGGTATTGCGCAGGACCCGCAGCGCCGCCGCGTCGAGCTTCTCGAGCTCGGCGGGCTCCATCAGCTCGACCTCGCCGATCGCCTCGAGCCGCGCGAGCATCTGTTTGGGCTCGCAGAAGGTCAGCCACAGGTCGTGGCGCGGCTCGACGTCCTTCATCGACCAGCGATAGCGCACGCCGCCGTCGGCCTGAGGCTCGGACGTGGCCTTGGGCCGGCCCTCGGCGCCGTCGAACCACTCGCGGGCATAGCCCGGGTCGTCGATGAACGACGACCGGGTCAGCACCTCGATGTCGAGGCTCTTCACCGGCCCCTTCCACAGCGCGCCCGTCTGCAGGATGTAGCTCAGGTTCGAGCACCACGGCGAGGTGATGCTGCTGGCGTGGCGGTAGGTATGCTGCACGGTCCGGGTCTGCCGCGGCGCGAAGCTCACCGGGAAGGTATGCACCCGGCCGTACTCCATGTCCGCCAGCGGTCCCTTGCCGGGCTTGGCCTGCTTGAGCGTCACCTTGGGGCCCTTCTTGCCGTCGATCCGCACCTTGAAGTCGCGGATCGTCCAGCCGGTGCAGGCCTCGGACTCACTGTTGTCGGGCGTCGCCTCGCACCACTCGGGGAAGCCCATCTGCACCGTGACGGGGCGGTCGGTGGTATTGCGGAAGCCGTAGGTGATGCTGACGTCCCAGTACTGCACGTAGTAGCCCACCGTCGGGCCGCCCTGCTCGATACGCAGGACCTCGGTGTCGAGGGCGATGGCCTCGTCCTGCACCGGGAAGACGGTCGAGCCCTGGCCGAAGAAGGCGCCGTCGTTGGCCCAGGCGGGCGCGGTGAGCAGCAGCGCGCACAGCGCCGGGAGAAGCGGGAGCGAGCGGGTGAGCGACATCGGGCGAACCTCGCGGTCGTGATGCCGGCCACCATACCGCAGGCGGGTATGCGCCCGGGAGATCGGCGAGGTCTTCGGGGGCGGCTCAGGGCACCTCGGTGCGCCCGTTTCCGGTGTCGCCCCAGCACACCGCCTCGTCGTCGGCGTAGACCGCGCACCCGTGGTAGCGGCCGGTCGAGAAGGCGGCCAGCGGGCGATCGGCGATGGGTCGGTAGCTATTGTTCCAGCAGCGCAGGGTGCCGTCGGACCGGCGGGCGCAGCCATAGTCGTCCGAGCCGCCGTAGCGCACCTCGACCTCGGCGTAGGTGCCCGCCGGGATGCGGTCGAAGAGATCGGCGTTGCGATCGCCCCAGCACTCGAGCCGGCTGTTGTCGGCGCGCACCCCGCAGGCGGTGTTGATGCCCAGCGAGACGTCGGTCAGCGCCACGTCGGCCGGCGCGTCGTCGACCTCTCCGCCGCGGTCGCTGCCCCAGCAGACGACCAGCCCGTTGTCGCGCAGCGCGCAGGCGTCGTCCCAGCCGAGGGTGACGTCGACGAAGCTGCCCTCGGGCGGGTCGCGGAAGGCGAGCACGCCCCAGCACGACAGCGCGCCGTCGGCGGCGCGGATGCCGCAGCCGGAGTCGTCGCCTGCCTCGACCTGCACGTAGGGGCCGGCCGGGGGATCTTCGAAGGCCCGCGGGTCGAAGCCGCCCCAGCACACCGCCTCACCGTCGTCGCGCAGCGCGCAGGCGTAGGTGTCGTAGAGCGAGACGCTCGCGTAGCTGCCCACCGGCGGGATGCGCACGTTGTCGGTGCCCGCGCCCCAGCAGCGCAGCAGCCCGTTGTGCCGCACGCCGCAGGACGTATCGCGGCCGGCGGCGACGTCCAGCCAGCGGGAGACGGTCACCCCGCCCGGATCGCCGCCGCCGCCGCCCGCCTGGGCGCCGAAGAGATCGGCGATGCCATCGCCGTTGGCGTCGGCCGGGGCCGAGCCGGCGGCGGTGTGATCGGTGCCGGCGGCCACCTCGATCCAGTCTTCGAAGCCGTCGCCGTCGGTATCGCGGGTCAGATCCTGCGGATCAGCGGGCGGGCCCTGCGGACCCTGCGCCCCGACGGGACCACGCAGCCCTTGCGGACCCTGCTCGCCCTGCGGCCCGGCCGGGCCGGCCTCGCCCTGAGCGCCGGCGGGGCCCGGATCACCTTGCGGACCCTGGGTGCCGGCGATGCCCTGCGCCCCCTGGGGCCCCGCCGGACCGGCGATGCCCTGGGCACCGGCGGGGCCGGCCTCGCCCTGAGGCCCGGCGGGCCCTTGCGGTCCGCGCAGCTCGACGAAGTCACCGAAGCGGCCGTCGGCATCGGCGAAGCGCAGCCGGGTCTCGTCCCACTCGTGGGCCGGCGCCGCGCCCGCCGCGCCAGCCGGGCCTTCCGGTCCGGCCGGACCCGCGGGCCCCTGCTCACCGCGCGGCCCGATGGCGCCCTGCGGACCCTGCGCGCCGGCGGGGCCGGCTTCGCCCTGCGGACCGCGCTGACCCTGCGGGCCTTCGTCTCCCGCGGGGCCGCGCGGGCCGAGTTCGCCCTGCGGCCCCTGCGGACCCGCGGCGCCGTCGACGCCCGCCGGGCCGGCCGCCCCCTGCGGACCCGCCGGCCCCGGATCACCCGGCGGCCCCTGCGGACCGGCCGGGCCCTGGGGGCCCTCGGCGCCCTCCGGCCCCTGCGGACCGATCGCGCCGAAGCCGTCGGTGGGCCCGATCCAGCGGCCGTCTTCGTCGATGATGGGCGTGTCGCCGATGGTGACCGCCGCGGGGTGGATGTGCCGCCCGCGCACGTCGTCGGCCTGCCCCGCCCGCTCGGCCCACTGGGCGCGCAGCGCGGCGCCCACCGGCATGCGCGGCGCGAACTCGTCGTCGCCTTCGATCTGCACGCCGAGCCACAGCCCACCTTCGACGGGCAGCTCGGGGATGGGCTCGCGTCGACCGAGCACGGCGGTGAAGCCGCCGCCGACGACGTCGACGGTCTCGAGGCGCTCGACCCACTCGGCGTCGCCGCCCTCGGCGGCAGTGTAGAGCCGGAAGGTCATCGCCCGAGTGCCGTCGAGCGGGGCGCCGGCGAGGTCGGTCACCGTGCCCTGGTAGACCATGGTGATCGGGCCGTCCTGCGCCGCGGCGGGCGCGGCGAGCGCCGCCAACAGGGCCAGTGCCAGCGATGCGGCGAGCAGCGAGGGGGTATGCGACATGCGGTGTCTCCGGTCGGCCGGCCGCGCGGGCCGGGGTCTCGGTTTCGGATTCGGGTGTTCGACTGCGGGTCGTGCGCTTACGGGGCTGGATTCAGGGGCTGAGGCGGCCGCGCAGGCGATGGGTCTCGGTGCGGCTGTCGACCGCGCCACCGCGGCCGCTGCCTTCGAGGTCGGCCTCGGGGGCCATGCCGGCGCCGCCCGTCAAGACCGTCTGGCCCGTCAGGCGGTGATCGAACTGCTGCGGGCGGGGATCACAGGCGTCGCCGGCTCCGTCGCCGTCGCCGTCGGCCTGATCGGGGTTGGCCACGCCGGGGCAGTTGTCGGCGCCGTCGGGCGCGCCGTCGCCGTCGCCGTCGGGCAGCATGGCGTCTGCCGGGGCGGCGTCGGGCGGCACGGCGTCTGGCGGAGCGGCGTCCACCGGCCGGGCATCGGGCAGCGCCGCGTCGGGCCGGGCGTCGGCCGGCGCGGCGTCGACGGGCAGCCCGTCGTTGCCGCCGCCGTTGGGCGCGTTGCCGTCTTCGCAGCCGATCAGCAGCGCGGCGACGGCCGTGGCGAGCAGGGAGATTCGACGCATGGGGCAATCTCGTCGGCGTTCGATCGCGCGCAACCTAGCAGCATCGACCGGCGCCGATCTACCGCCTGCGCCACAGCCCCGTGTGCCGCCCGAAGCGCGCGCCGGTTGCGTCGCGCGCGACCCGCGGGTAGAACGAGCCGTTCAATCCCGGCCCGGAGCCCCGACGTGTCGCTGCTGATGAGCACTTTCGAAGGCCTGACCGACGAGGACTTCGACAACTACCTGCCGCCTCGCTGGTCGAGCAACCTGCACAACCTGGGGCGGATGAAGACCAAGGCCCGGGTGATGACCCTCGGCGAAGCGCTGGCCGACGCCATCGGCCGCGCGGGGCTGACCGTCGAGGCCTCGAGCGAGATCCCCAGCGTGTGGAACGGGCGCGAGGTGCGCGCTCAGTGGGCCTTCCTGCTGCGCGACCGCGAGACCCGCAAGGCGCTGGCGCCGGTGGTGGCGGCCAATATGGATCTGGCGACCCGGGTCAAGGATCCCGCCGAGCATCACCGCCACGCCCTGATGTGCGTGCACCTCGACCACGAGCGGCTCGAGGTCGGCCTGCGCATCAACCAGCACGCCACCGTCGATCTGGCGAACCTGCTCGGCCGGGCCGACGCCGAGCTGGGGCGCTTGCAGCAGGCCCTCGACGGCCTGCCCGACGACATCACCCTCGGCGGCGAGCCGGTCACGGTGGCCGGGCTGAAGGCCGCGGCGCAGGCGGCCCGCAGCGGAGAGGCCGAGTGGCTGGTGGTCTCGCGGTCGATCGAACGGGACGTGGCCATCGCCCGGGGCGAGGCGATCAAGGCGGTGGTCGAAGAGACCGCCGGCGCGCTCGAGCCGCTCTTCCGCTTCGTCTTGTGGACGCCGGAGAACGACCACGTCGGCGCCGCCTCGAAGATCGAGGCCTTCGCCGAGGCGGTCGAAGCCCGCGAGCAGGCGGTCGAGGCCCGTCGAGCGGCGGCCGATGCGGCGCGCAACGCCCGCGAGCAGCAGGCGCGGGCCCGCACGTCGGCCAAGGTCGCCGCCGAAGAAGCCTGGCGGAAGATGCAGGCGGAGAAGCGCCGCAAGATCGCCGCGGCCAAGGCCGCCGAAGAGGCCGCCGAGCGGGCGAAGCGGGCGGCCGAAGCGGCACAGAAAGCCGCCGAGCAGGCCGCCGAGCAGGCGAGCACTCCCCCCGCAGCGGACGCCGGCGCCGCCGAGCCGGCCGCCGCTGAGCCGGCCACCAATGGCCCGGGCGCAGATGCCCCGACGGCCACTGCGCCGGCCGCCACTGCCCCGGCCGCCGCAGCCCCGGCCGCCGAGCGGATCAAGTCGAAGCTCGGCGGCGGGCCGCGCAAGCCGGCGAGCGGCGAGCGACCGAGCCGAGGCAAGCCATCCGACGCCCGGACGGGTCGGGGCAGGCCCTCCGGCGATCGACCCCGCCGCGGCGGCAAGCCATCCGGCGCGCGACCCGGCGGCCAAGCGCCCCGTGGCGGCAAGGGCGCGAGCCGCAAGGGCGGCAAGAGCAGCGGGGATCAGAGCCGCCGGGTATCGAAGCCGGCGCCGGCCAAGGCCGCCCATACGTTCGCCGCCGGCGACGCCTGCCGCCTCACCCGCGGCCTGTTCGCCGGCAAGCAGGGGGTCATCAAGGCCCCGGGCAAGGCCGGCTACTACAAGGTGAAGGTCGGCCCGCTCGAGGTCAGCGTCAGCGCCCACGAGATCGAGCCGCTCGAGTGACCCGGCCCGTCGCCACGCTCACCCGCAAAGGCGCCCGTCGTCGGCGCGGCGGACATCCCTGGATCTACCGCAGCGACATCGCCCGGGCGCCCGAGGCGCCATCGGGCGCCATCGTCGATCTGCGCGACGCCAGCGGCCGTGGCCTCGGCCGCGCAGCGTGGTCCGAGAAGTCGCTCATCAGCCTGCGCGCCGTGCCGCTCGCCCCGGACGAAGACGCCGACGCCGGCTGGCTGCGCTTGGTCGACGCCGCCCTCGATCGGCGCGCCCAGCGCCCACCGTGCACCCGACTCGTCAACGCTGACGCCGACGGCCTGCCGGGGCTGGTGATCGATCGCTTCGGCGCGGGCGTCTCGCTGCAGGCGCTGACCCCCGCGGCGTTCTCCCGGCTCGACGCCGTCGTGGCGCACATCGCCGCGCGCCTCTCGCCGACGGTCATCGCGCTGCGCAACGACTCGCGCATCGCCGGCCTCGAAGGGCTGCCCGACGACAAGCGACTGCTGCTCGGCGACGACGCCCGCGTCGAGGCGCCGGTCGGCGCGCTGACCTGGGCGTTCGACCTGCTCGAAGGTCAGAAGACCGGCGGCTTCCTCGACCAGCTGGAGAACCACCGGCTGGCGGCCGAGTTCGCCCGGGGCGACTGCCTCGACTGCTTCACCTACGAGGGCGGCTTCGCCTTGCAGATGGCCGCCGCCGGACGCCCGGTGATCGCCGTCGACAGCAGCGCGCCGGCCCTGGAGCGGCTCGCGGGGCACGCCGCCCGCAACGGGCTCGCGGTCGAGGCGCTCGAAGCCAACGTCTTCGATCTCCTGCGGGTGTACGAGCGCGAGGGCCGCACCTTCGACACCATCGTGCTCGATCCGCCGCCCTTCGCCCGCAATCGCAAGGCCATCGAGCCGGCGACCCGGGCCTACAAGGAGATCAACCTGCGGGCCTTCAAGCTGCTGCGGCCCGGCGGGCGGCTGATCACCGCGTCGTGCAGCGCGCACATGAGCCGCAACGGCTTCGAGGCGGCGGTGCTCTCGGCGGCGGCGGACGCCGGCGTCTGGGCCCAGATCATCCACCGCCGCGGCGCGCCGCCGGATCACCCGGTGCTGCTCACCGCACCCGAGACCGATTACCTCAAGGCGCTGTTCGTTCAGGTGGTCTGAATGACCCATGACCCGCGCCGGGCGGAGTTCGGTGACTTCCAGACGCCGCTGCCGCTCGCCCGCGCGGTCTGCCGACGGCTGGCCGACGGCCCCGCGCCGGATGTGATCATCGAGCCCACCTGCGGCGACGGCACCTTCTTGAAGGCCGCCGCCGAGATCTGGCCCGGCAGCCGTCGAGTCGGCTTCGAGATCGACGCCGCGCACCGGCGCAACGCCAGCGCCGCGGATCCCGCCGCAGAGATCCGGGCGGGCGACGCCTTCACGCTCGACTGGGCGACGGTCTTCGCCGAACACACCCCGCCGGGCGCGCGCCTGCTGGTCTTGGGCAACCCCCCGTGGGTCACCAGCGCCGGCGTGGGCGCCCTCGGCGGGCAGAACCGCCCCGCGCGCAGCAACCCGGGCCTCAGCGGCCTCGACGCGCTGACCGGGCGCAGCAACTTCGACGTCTCCGAGTGGCTGACCCTGCGCTGGCTGGCGGCGCTGGCCGCGCTGCCCGGGGACGGCCATCGCCTGGCGCTGCTGCTCAAGACGGCGACAATCCGCCGGGTGCTGAGCCACCACTGGGGCCAAGGCCTGCCGATCGTCGGGCGGCAATACGGCATCGACGCGCGCCGCGCGTTCGGCGCGGCGGTGCACGCCGGCCTGCTCGACGCGCGGCCGGCGCCCGCGCCGCTCGACTGCCCGACGCACCCCGACCTCGACGCGCCGGCCGCGGGTGGCTTCGGCTGGCGGGATGGCACGCTGGTCGCCGATGCCGCGGCCTGGGATCGAGCGCGAGGTTTCCTCGGCGGCGGGCGCCGCTGGCGCTCGGGCATCAAGCACGACTGCGCGCGGGTCTTCGAACTGCGCCCGCGGGATCCGGCCGATCCCGCCGCCGGCTGGCGCAACGGCTTCGGTGAACCGGTCGACCTCGAGCCGGACGTCGTCTACCCGCTGATGAAGAGCGCCGACGTCGCCCGCGCTCGCCCGCCGCGGCGCGCGCTGGTGATGCCGCAGACGACCGCCACCGCCGATCCGGCCGCGCTCGCCGAGCGCGCCCCGCGGGCCTGGGCCTACCTGCAGCGGCACGGCGAGCGGCTCGACCGCCGGCGCAGCGCCATCTATCGCAACCGCCCGCGGTTCTCGGTGTTCGGCGTCGGCCCGTACAGCTTCGCGCCGTTCAAGGTGGCGGTGTCGGGCCTCTACAAAGCGGTGCGGTTCACGGTCGTGGGCCCGCTGCGCGGCCGGCCGGTGATGTTCGACGACACCGTCTACATGCTGCCCTGCGCCGATCGGGCCGAGGCCGACGCTATCGCCGCAGCGCTCGACAGCCCGCGCGGGCGGGACGTCATCGCGGCCCTGAGCTTCCCCGAGGCCAAGCGGCCGATCACCGCCGCCCAGCTCGGGCTCATCGATCTCGACGCGCTGCGCGCCGAGTCAGCGTCGACGGGATCCTGACGTCGGATCAGCGTCCGGGCAGGATCGGCGCCTCCCGCGGCGCGCCCAGCAGCGTAGCGAGGCCATCGAGCAGGCGCGGCCCGACCTCGACGGCGTCGGCGGCCTGCTTCCAGACGGCCCAGCGCGCGCCGCAGCTGCGGACCATCCACCGCTGGACCTGAGCGTCGTCGACCCCGGCGCACTTGGGATCGGCCAGCCGCCAGGCGTCCAACGCCGCCGCGACATCCGCCGCCCGGGTGAAGCCGCCCTCCGCTACCCGCCGCGCCAGATCGGCCACCGGCTCGGGCGGTCGATGCAACAACGCGAGCAGCAGGCGCCCGAGCGCCGCGACGTCGTCCTCGGGCGTCGCGCCACGGGCCACGCTCAGCGCCGTATCGAGCACCGTCGCGCCGCCGGCATAGCAGATGGCCACCCGCCGGGCGTCGATGGCGCCGTGGGTCGCCCCCTGCCCGTGCAGGACGGCGAGGCCCGCCGCCGCCTGGGCCGCGGCGCGCAGGACCACCGGCAGCGGCAGACCGGGTCGCCCGGCGCGGGCCAGCCGGTCGCGCAGGCGAGACAGCGACTCGCGCGGTTCGAGGGCGGTGAGCACATGCGGATGCTCATCCACCGTGGCCAGGCCCAGCGTCCGGCTCAGGTGCGGGTGCCGCAGACCACGCAGCGCGCCGATGGCCTCGACCGCGGCCGGCTCGACCCGATGGGCCAGACAGACGCCGTTGAGCCCTCGGCCGGGCCGGCGGGCGAGCCAGGTGCGGACCCCCCCACGGGGCGCGACCGGCCGCAGCAACGGTGAACCCATCGTGCTTCCCCCTCGCAGAGGGCCAATCATGCCACGGGGCGCCGCCGAAACCACGCCCGCCGCCGCGCCGCCGCTCGGGATTTCACGGCGCGCGCCAGGCGGTGAAGCCGCCGACGACCGCGCGCGGCGCCTTGAACATGCTGAAGCCATGGCCGGCGAAGAGCCACTCGCCGGTGGCGGTGACCCCGGCCGCCGCGCTCTCGCCGAGCGTCGCCTGCCAGACAATCGACCCGTCGGCGCGGTCGAGGGCGTGCACCATGCCCCGCACGGTCGTCAACCAGACCAGATCGCCGGTGACCGAGACCGCCCCGAACGAGGGCGCCGGCAGCGGCGTCTGCCAGACCGTATCGCCGGTCGCGGTGTCGAGCGCAAAGGCCACCGCGGTATTGGCGTCGCTGTTGAAGTTGAGCGCGTCGGCCCACTGATTCGAGGTGACGAAGACCCGCCCGTCGGCCACCGCCGCCGAGACCATGATGCCGCCGAGCGGGCTGCCCTCGGGCAGCGCCCGGGCCCACACCGTCTCGCCGGTGGCCCGGTCGAGCACCGAATAGACCCCGGCTTTGTCCCCGACTCCGACGACCGGCCGGCCGTCGATCTCGAACAGGTTGGGCGTCGCCCCGACATCGGCGTCCGGGCCCTGGGGCGGCGGGCGGAAGACGACGTAGACGTCGCCTTCGGTGAACTGCCGGTGCCAAACCAGCTCACCGGTCGTCATGTCCAGCGCGAGCAGGGCGTCGCTGTACGGGCTCGCCGGCTCTTCGTAGCTGTTGCCGGTGCCGATATAGCCGATGCCGGTCTGCGTATCGATGACCGCCGACGACCACACCGAGACCCCCGCGCCGCTCGTCTCGTCGTCGGCCGTGGTCCAGAAGCGCCAGACCTCTTCGCCGGTCGCCGCGTCGTAGGCCACCACGCTGCCGCGGAACGTATAGTCGTCCTGCACCTGGGCCAGCTCGACCCCCGAGACGCCGATGACGACGAGCGCACGCTCGGCCCCCTCGAAGATCGTCGGCGTGCCGAAGAGGCTGGTGGCGGCGTGGTCGTGCACGGCGATCCGCCAGCGGCTGTCGCCGGTGTCCCGGCCGAGCGCCACCAGATCGCCGCCGCCCGTCGCCGCATAGACCGAATCTTCGTGCACCGTGATCGACGCGTTGACCGCGTGCGCGTCACCGAGCGCGGCCGACCAGCGGACGGCGCCGGTCGTCGCCTGCAGCGCGACCACCCGGCCATCCCACAGGCCGGTGTACACCCAACCGTCGAGCACGATCGGCGTGCTCGTCGCGCCCGGGCCGTCGATGGACCAGACCGGCGCGAGGCCCTGTACCCGCTGCGCGTGCAGCGTGCGATCGTCGAGTCGCGCGCGGCTGTTCGCCGAGTCAGCCGTCCACCGGGGCCAATCCGGCGGCGGCGCGAGCGGCTGCGCCATATCGGCCGCCGCTGCCATATCGACCGCCATGTCGGCCGGCGTATCGACCGCCATGTCGACCGCCGCGTCGAGCGGCGCGATCGCGTCGGGCGCGACGCCCCCGGGCTCGTCGTCGCAGCCGAGCGAAGTCATCCCGACCAGCAGCCAGACGATCGCCGCCGGACCCATCTCGAAGCGCACCCCTCGCATGACATCCCCCTCGTTTGGAGGGTGAAGCATGCGAGGTCGGCGGCCTGCATCGCAAGCGCCCGGGCACCGTATCCGCAGCGCTGACGGGGCGTCAGCGCCGACCGCGCGTCAGCGGGCCCACGCCGCGGCGAAGCCGGTGCGGGCGCCGACGAGCACTTCGGGCTCATCGGGCAGATCCACGGACCCCAGATCCCCCGGCTCGCGGCTCACCCGTCGCCCGCGGGTATCGACGGCGACTTGCCGCAGCCGACGGGAGAACGCGCCGCGCACTTCGTCGCATCGGCGAAACCAGAGCCAGCCCGGCATCAGCTCGAGCGGCGCGCCATGGTCGACCTCGAGCCAGCGCAGCTCCCCGCGGGCGACCACCAGCGTGGCCAGGCGGCGATGCAGCCCGTCGACCCGGGTCACTTCGTAGATCCGGGCGCCCCGGCGGGGCTCGAAGTCGGCGGTCATCACCGGCTGGATCACGGCCGGCAGCGCGAACTGTCGGCAGAGGGAGGCGGTCGGGACCGGCTCGAGGTCGTCGGGTGCCATGTAGAAGTCGCCGTCGGGCCAGCGGCCGTCGAACCACTCCCAGCGATGGGTGCGGCCGTCTTCGCTCTCGTGCAGCCCGAACCGTCCCATCATCCTTCCCAGTGAGTTGCGCAGCGTCGCGGCGTGTGCGCGCGATGGGATCCCCGGACCCACCGGTTGCGCGGGTCGATTCAACATTTTCCGTTCACTCCTGCACACGCCGGAGGGCACGCCCATGGCATGGCTGTGTATGGCATCAGGTGGCATCTTTCAAAATCGCATCGAATGGCGCCCGCCCGGTTCGAGCGTCGCCGGCGCGTCGCGCCGCGGCGGGAGAGACTGACATCTCACCCATCATCGACGCACTGTCCAATCTATCACATATGGCTGGCCCGAAGACGGCTGGCAACGGAATGATATGCCCGAGACATTTTCCCACCGCGCCCTGCCCGGCGGTGGGATGCCGCGTCAGCCATCGACCTCGATGATCTTCACGTCGCGCACGCCGAGGCGGCGCCCCGTCGGCTTGCCCCGGCGCTCGATGATGTCGGCGTAGTCGGTGAAGCCCACCGTCGCGACCTGGTTGCGCGAGCGGTGCACCAGCACGTTGAGATAGTTGGTGTCGGTGCCCATCTGGCGGGCGAGCACCGCCGGCGCGAGCCAACCCTGCTCGGCCTCCGGGCGCTCGACCTCGCGGTCGGCGACGCGCTGTCGGGCCAAGAGCCACCACAGCTCGTGGTGCCGGCTCGGCGGCAGCGTGATCCGCGCCCCGTCGCGCACGAACGTCGGCCGGATGTTCTCCATCGTGCTCGGCACCCGCAACTCGAGCGACCACGACGCGAGCCGACCCAGGCCCTGATGGGTGTGCATGCCACCCGCGCCGGGCAGGGTGATGGTCCAGGTCTGCTTGCCCGCCTTGAGGCGCTGACCGTGCTCGATGGGCTCGCTCTGGTCGGGCTCGGCGGTGTAGGGCCGGACGCGCCAGCCGTCGAGATCGCGGAATACGGCGATCTCGGCCCGGCTCTCGTCGGGCAGCAGCAGCATGTCTCCGCTGGCCACCCGCAGCTCGCCCTGGCTGTTGGTCGCAGCCGCGGGTGGCGGCGCGATGTCGCGCACCCGCCAGGTCGAGCGGCCGAAGCCGAGCAGGGTGTCCTTGGTGATCGCCTTGGACTCGTCGAACTTCAGGCGATGGCTGTCGACCGACGTGCCGTTCGAACTGCCCAGGTCGCGGATCAACCAGGTGCCGTTGCGGCGGTCCCAGAAGATCGCGGCGTGCACCGACGAGACCTGGCGATCGCTCTGCGCATCGCCGCAGATGTTGAGCCCGCCCACCATGCGCCGGCCGACGAGTGTATTGCAGGTCCACTGCAGGACCCGATCGGGATCGGCTTCACTGACCAGGGTCGGCATCGTCTTCCTCCATCTCGGGGGGCACCGGGGGTACCGTCTCGGTGGTCGGCCACGAGCGGACGAGCCGCAGGCCGATGTGCGCGCGTGAATTCGGCGGCGCGGCGAAGCGGCTCGCACCCGAGACCAGGTTGCGCGGCGTGAACCACGCGCAGCCCCGGGTCATGCGCAGATTCGAGCGCCGGGTGGCGGACGCGATGATGCTCGGCAGGTCCAGATGACCGTCCGGGGGCGGGCCATCGGGTCCCCACCCGTCCAAGCACCATGTCAGCCCGTTGCTGACCATCCAGCGCACACCGTGCACGGTCTCGTCGACGGTCTGCATGTCGATCGGTACCGGCAACAGCAAATCGGACATACCACCAGGATACAACCACTCCGGCTCGAGGTGATTGCCCCACGGCAGGCGCCGGTCATCGCCGCAGCGGGCGACCTTCTCGAACTCCCACTCGGACGGCAGCCGCCACGGCACACCATCCCGAGCCGCGCGCCACATCGCGTAGTGCATGGCGTCGAACCACGAGATCCCGGCCACCGGCCACTTGTGCACGTCCGCGAGTGTCGCCAGCCGGCGGCCTGCCATGCCCCCGTCGTAGGTGATGACAAAGTGATCACCGTCGAAGTGATACCCCGGCATCGTGGGCGGGTGTCGACCCGAGCGATCACGTTTGCCAGGCACCCGCAGCAAGGCTTCAGCCCATTGACCGCGCCGGACCAGATCGTCGAGATACTCGAGGTACTCGCCATGAGTCACCGGATCGCGCTGCATCACGAACCCGTCGATCCAGACCCGACGCCGGGGCGGCGCATCACACGCGAAGCGCTCACCGCCCAGACTGCACCAGCCCGAGGTGATGAAGACCTCACGGGTCGGCACGAGTTCGCCCACGAGGGGCAGCTTCACGGCGGGCACCGGGCGCTCGCCCGGGCCATCGATGCCCCACTGCTGCCCACGACCGAGGTGCGCTGGCTGCACGACCGGGCAGTGATCGTCGGCCACGTAACGCAGGACGATCGGGCCGCACTCGACGGCAAAGTCCCCGAGGGCACCCACCCCGACCTCGTGGAATTCGCCGACGACCAACTGGCGCTCACGCAGTATCTGACGGGCGACTTCGATGCGCGTGCCGGGTGCGGCGGCCAGCGTCAGCGTTGCCGTGCCCAGATCGAGCCGTTGCGCACGCCGCAAGACCGCAGCCGGCCACTCGCTCGTGGCGAACGGTACTCCCACCTCGAGTGATCGCATGTCGACCCGGAGAGACTCGAGGCTCAGCAGGGCGGTGCGCCCGTCCCCTTCGGCGTCGGCCGCCACAAGGCGGTCACAATGCCATTCGACGAGCGCAGCCCAGCCCTCGGCAAGGTCGGGCGCGATCATGACCACTTCCCGCGCCCGCTGAAACCACTGGGCTTCGCGCAGGTCAGCCTCGGTGCGGCGCTCTGCCGCGCGGTCCTGCAGGGCCCAAACCCGCTCTCGGTGATCGTGCGAGTCGCCATCGTTACGTTCGAGGACAGCGGCTTCCATCTCGAACGCCAACGCCTCGGCGCGCGCCTTGCGGGCGCGCTCGATCAGCGGACGCGCCTTGCGCAGCAGACGCCGCCCCTGAGCCCGACGCAGCGCCCTGGCGAACGCGTCGCCGTCCATGGGTCGCTGCGTCGGATCGGGCGACGTCGCCGACAGACACACATCGCAGAACTCGACCAGATCGGCATCCGCCCGCAGGCGGGGATCGGCCAGCGGCCGGCCTCGCTGAAGCAGACGCAGCGCCTGGCCTCGGCTGGCGTCGCCGTACGGTCGCTCGCCGGTGAGGATGTGATAGAGGATCGCACCGAGGGCATACACATCGGCCGTCGGCTGAACCCCGATGAGGCCGCCCAGCGCCCGCTCGGGCGCCATGTACGCCGGTACGCCCAGGGGCACATCGCCCGGCTGACCGACCCGCATCAAGTCGGTGATCGAGCTGTCTTCGTCGAGGCCGAAGCGCTGGCTGAGCCCCCAATCGATCAGGCGCGGCTTCCAGCGAGGCGCATCGTCCGCGTCGGCCGCCCAGACCCCTGCGGGACCCGGCCGATCGGCGACCGCCGTGCGCTCGGGCGCCTGCAGCATGATGTTGTCGGGCTTGAGATCGAGGTGGACCAGCCCCTGCCGATGGGCGGCGCCGATGCCGACGCTCACATCGTGCAACGCGCGGACGAGCTGCAACCCGGAGAACTGCTCGGGCAGCCGCGCCGGACACTGCGCCGTATCCGCTTCGGGGCGTTCGTCGTTCTCGTCGGGGCCAGTCGTCCAGTCGTCGGTCTTGAGCCCGAGCACCTTGCGCAGGTCGAGCCCCTCGACCCACTCCATGGCGACCCAGACGCCGCCGGCCCACTCGCCGCGGTCGCGGACTTGCACCAGGACCGGATCACGAAACAGCACCTCGGCCGGCACCCGATCGAGGTCGCCATCGGCCGGGCCCGAGCGATCCCCATCTGTCCGTCGGATGAGCTTGACCGCGGCGGGGCAGCGCAGGACTTCGTCCCACGCCCGGAAGACCTCGCCGGAGCCCCCGCGGGCGACCGCTTCGATCAGTCGGAATCGGCGACCGCCGACCCGCTCGGGCACCGCAGCTTCATCGTCGCCGGGCGGACTCATGTCCGTCAGGTCGTCGTCGGGCCCCATCGGCGGGCCGCCACCGCCTCGGCCGCCGCCGTCCACTCAGCTGTCCAGTCGGTCGAACCGGGTGCGCTCGGCTTGGAACCAGCCCATCTGAATCGGGCTCTCGGGACCTTGCTGCTCGGTGGACAGCAGCGTCACCAGAGCCGGCTGCCCGGCGGGCACGTCGTCGTCCACATTGCAGAAGATGTCGTCGTCGACGACATGCCACCAGTCCATGATCAGGGCGCCGTCGGTGTCGACGTCCATCCGCAGGCCGCGGGTGCCATCGGCGCGCACGTCGTCCGCGTCGCGCACCTTGCCCCAACGGGTGAGCCGGCTGCCCTTGGCCCGGAAGACGATCTTCGAAGGGTCGACGTCGATCACGCGCGCCTGCTCGGCGCCCTCGAGCGGATAGATCCACAGTTCGAGCGCGCTCTCCCGAGCCAGCTCGGCGGGCCCGACGAGCGAGGCGATCTGCTCCTGGTTGCGCTCCATGTCGAACGTCCAGCCGCCCACGTCGACCCGGCCGCTGCGCTTGCCAGTCGTGACCAGCACGGCGAGCAGCGGGCCGCTGGGCTTGCTCGGCGGGCTCTTGGCGTAATCGGCGGCCTGCGCCCCACTGCGGGAGCGATGCATGAGCACCAGGAACTCGGGGAACACCTGCAAGGTGGCGTCCGGATCGAGTCCGGCGAGGAAAGCGGGTCGTTCGGGCACGGGCATCTCCTCCGTATCGGTCCGCCGTGGCTGTATCGGGCGGCTGTGGGGCAGTCTGCCCGCGGCGCCGTCGCCGATCCATGACATGACCATTTCATTCGGTCTTTCACCGGGCGCAGCGCGTGCGGCGAACGCCCGATACGGGGCGGCAGCAGCCTGTCCCGGCAGCAGCCTGTCCCGGCAGCAGCCTAACATCGGCGGCGGCCGGCCGGGGTCCTCTTGCGACAGCCCGCAGCCGGGCACCGATTCTCCCATAGCTTTCACAGCGAGCGAGTCATCGGGCATGATGAGCGCGATGGGGGGTGAGCGATGGACGACGACGATCCCGATCGCACATACGGCTCCGCGCTCGATCTCGACCTGATCGACGGGCCGGCGACCGGACCCTCCACCGAGAGCCTGCAGCGGGCCATCTCGCCCACCGATCGGGCGCGCCTCGAGCACATCGACGCCATCGTCGGCGCTCGCAAGCTGCCGGTCGAGACCATCAGCGCCCGGCTCGCCGAGGACGACGGCTTCGCCGAGGCGGTGCCCGAGGGCGTGCCGGACTACGAGATCGCCTCCCGCCTCGGTCGGGGCGGCATGGGCGACGTCTTCGAGGTGCGCCAGACCTCGCTCGACCGCAGCGTCGCGCTCAAGGTCTTCCGCACCCCCGACGAGACCGACGACTTGTCCGGCGAGATGCGCCAGTTCGCCCGTGAGGCGGTGCTGACCGCGCGCCTCGAGCACCCCAGCGTGGTGCCGGTGCACGCGCTGGCCAAAGATCCCGAAGGCAACCTCTTCTTCACGATGAAGAAGATCGACGGGGTCGAGTGGCGCACGCTGCTGCACCCCGAGACGGTGCGCGACGCCGAAGCCCGCGCCGAGGCCGAAGCCCGCGCCGGGCTGATGAGCTGGCGCGACCACGTCGGCATCCTGCTCAAGGTGATGGACGCGGTGGCTTTCGCCCACAGCCGCAACATCCTGCACCGCGACCTCAAGCCGGCCAACGTGATGATCGGCGACTACGGCGAGGTCTACCTGATGGACTGGGGCCTGGCGACGCCCTTCGGGCCCGAGGCGGGGCTCGAAGACGTCGAGCAGGGCAGCGATCTCAAGCTCGCCGGCACGCCGCGCTACATGGCCCCGGAGATGGTGCGCGGCGAGCTGAGCAAGCTGGGCGAGACCACCGACGTCTACCTGCTCGGCGGCATCCTCTACGAGATCGCGACGGGGCGCATGCCGCGCCACGGGCGTGACCTGCGGGCGTCGCTGATGATGGCGCTCTCCGGCCGCGCGGAAGACCCGGCCGAGGTGCCCCAGCCGGTGCACCTCACCCCGGCGCTGCGAGCGATCATCATGAAGGCGATGGCGCCGGACATGGCCCAGCGCCACCCGTCGGTGACCGCGCTGCGCGCCGAGCTGCAGGGCTATCTGGCCCACGCCGACGCGCTGAGCGTGATCGACGCCGCCCTGGTCGAGCTGGGCACGCTGCAGCTCGATCTGCGCCCCGACGACCAGCCGGTGCCGCCGCAGCCGCCCGAGCAAGTCGCCGCGCTCTACGCCCACATCGCCGACATCCTCGCCCGGCTGCGGCAGGGCCTCGAGACGGTGCCCGCGCACGGTGAGGCCAAGGCCGGGCTGGTGGACGCCGGCATCCTGGCCGCCGAGCTGGCCATCGCCGAGGGCGATCTGGCCCTGGCCGAGGTCCGCATCCGCGAGATCGATCAAGCGGCGCGGGATGGCGACCCGCAGTTCCGGGCGGTGGCCCACGACGCCGCGCGCCACCTGCGGGTGATCGTCGCCGAGACCCGCCGCCAGCGGGCCGAGCTGGCGCGACGGGCGAAGCGCCTGCGCATGGCGGTCGCCGCGCTGGGGCTGCTGGCGCTGCTGGGGGTCGGCTTCGGCGTCTGGATGCTCGACGCCCGGCGGGCCGAGAGCGATCAGGGCCGGGCGCGCATGTTCGCGACGGCCGTGCAGGGGCGGGCCGACATGATCGGGCAGTTCATCGGCGACGTCGAGCGCATCGCCGAGCTGTACCGCCGGCAGGCCGTCGAGTTGATGGGCGCCCCCACCCTGCCGCCGGTACCGCCGACCCCGGCCGGACGGGCCGGGTGGTATCTCGACGCCGACTATCACGACCCGGCCACCGCGCCGCCCGATCTGGCCGAGCTGGCGGGCTATGGCCAGCGGATGTCGCTGAGCCAGCCAACCGTCGTGCGGGCCCCGTGGGTCGAGGGCGACGCCATCGCGGCCGCCGACGCCGACGCCGACGCCGAGCGGCTCGCGCGCCTCGGCGGCCTGTTCGGCAACGTGCACCGCTCGTGGGGCCGCGACCTCAAGTGGTCGTTGGCCGGCAGCAAGACCGGCCTGCTGGTCGGCTTCCCCGGCTCGGGGCGCTACGCGGACAAGCCGGATTACGATCCCACCCGGCGCCCGTGGTTCACCGCGGCGATCGACGCCATCAGCGACGCGCCCGTCTGGGGCGAGCCCTACGTCGACGCCAGCTCGGGGCAGATCCTCATCAGCTGCATCGCCCGCATCCGCGTGGGCGAGCCGGGGCGCACGGTGGGGGTCGTCGGCGTCGAGGTGACCCTCGAGACGGTGCAGCGCATCCTGCTCGACTTCGCGCGCAGCGGCGGCAGCGACATCCGGGCGCTGCTGGTGCGGCCGTTCGTGCTCAAGGAAGGCGGCGTGGTGCGCGAGGAGCACCGGGTCGTCATCGACACCCGCGCCCGCACCGAAGGCGACGACTGGCAAGAGACCGTGGGCATGCCGCTGGTCGCCGACGTCGACCCCGACCTGGGGGCCTATGTCGACAGCCTGGCCGACGAACCCGAGCGGGCGCCGATGATGCTCGGCCCGCGGGTGGTGACCCACGCCCGGCTCGATGGGCAGGATTGGATCCTGCTGGTCACGGCGCTGGTCGGGCGCTGAGGCCGCTCGGGCTCAGCGGGGGTTGTTCTTCGCCTGATCGAGCGCGTCGTCGATCATCTTCTGCTGCTCGACGGGGTCGGCCCAGCGGGCCTGCGCCGCCGCGGAGAGCTGGTCGACCGGGTCGAAGTACAGGAAATACTGCCCCGGCTTGACCGACGGCGCGGTGTAGACCGACACCCCCGTCTCGCGGTCGTAATGCTCGTAGCTGTGGGCGTTGCGCTTGCCGCCGCCGCCGGGCGCGTCGACCACGAACGTCGGCGTATTGAAGCCGGCGGTCGTGCCGCGGATCCACTTCTCGATGTCGAGACCGGTCTGCACGGTGGTGCGCATGTCTTCGGCGCCCTTCACCATGTCGTGCACGTAGACGTAGTACGGGTGCACGTTGATGTGCCCCAGCCGCTTGACGAGCAGGCCCATCGAGTCGGTGGTGTCGTTGACCCCGCGCAGCAGCACCGACTGATTGCGCACCGTGATGCCCGCGGAGAACATGCGCGCCACCGCCCGCTGCGAGATCGCGGTGATCTCATTGGGGTGGTTGAAGTGGGTGTGCACCGCGACCTCTTTACCGGTGCGCCGGCCGAGCGCGTGCACCTCGGCGAGCGCCTCGAACCACGCGTCGTCGCTGAGCACCTTCTGCGGCATCACCGCCAGCCCCTTGGTCGCGAAGCGGATGCGGCGGATGTTGGGCATCTCGAGCAGCCGGGTGCCGATCTCGCGGATCCAGTCGGCGCGCAGATTGAAGGCGTCACCGCCGCTGATGACGATGTCCTCCAGCTCGGGGCGCGACTGGATGTAGGCGAACGCCTTCGACCAGCGGTCTTTCTTGGGCTTGAGCTGCACCTTCTCGACGGTGTTGGTGTCGAGGCCGACGGCGTACGAGCGGGTGCAGAAGCGGCAGTAGACCGGGCAGGTGTCGATGACGAGGAACAGCGCCTTGTCCGGGTAGCGGTGGGTCAGCCCGGGGGTCGGCGCGTCGGCCTGCTCGCCGAGGCTGTCGAGGCCGAGCTTGGGGTGGTCGGGCAGGAAGCGCGACGCCAGCGGGATGAACTGGATGCGCAGCGGGTCGACCTCGGGCGCCTTCCAGTCGATCAGGCTGAGCAGGTAGGGGCTGACCCGCACCGCCATCGGGGCCTGGGCGAAGCCGGCGGCCGCGTCGTCGATGAAGCCCTGGGGCGCGATGCCCTCGATGGCCCGCAGCAGCTTGTCGGTGCGGGTGATGGTGTGCTTCGACTGCCACCGATGGTCGAGGAAGGTCTGCTCGTCCACGTCGGCATAGGCCGGGATGCGACGCCAGAAGTCGCCTTCGAGCAGCTGACCGTGGGCCAGGCTCGCCGGGTCGACAGGCGGCTTGAGGGCTTGGGGTACGTCGATGACGGGCAGGGCGTTCTCGGTCATGGCAACACTCCGGGGTATGCGGGCCTCGCTGACGGTCGTTCTGCGGCAGACGTCGGGGCGCGTGGTTTCGGGTCGAACGGGCTGTCGCGCGGATCACCGCGCGTCGGGACTCGGGAGACCGCTCGCGGGCGAGCGGCGGCGCGGGCGCGCCGGTCTCGGCTAGACGTCGGGCTGGTGCAGCACGTTCTGGTTGAACCACATGCCGGCGATGTTACCGGCGAATGCGGTGGATGATCAATCGGTTGGCGGACCGACCGGCGGCGGCGCGGGCAGGCTCCCGTCGGGTGGCGCGTGCGGCGGCAGGGACGGCGGCGCAGTCGGGGGCGCCAGGGCCTCGACCGCCGGCTCGGGCAGCGGGATGCGATCGGTATAGCCCTCGCCCTCGGCGAGCAGCGCGCCGTCGGGGCCGATCAGCGCAAAGACCGGCCGCCGCTCGACCGCGAAGAGCCGCCGGGCCTCGCCGGTCTCGTCGAAGGCCACCGGAAACGCCAGCCCGCGCCGGCGCACGAAGCGGCGGACGGTCGCCGGCGGCGCGTCGGTGATGGCGATCACGTCGGCGTCGAACGCGTCGGCCCACACCGCCAGCGCCGGCAGCGCCTCGATGCACGGCTTGCACGCGGGCTCCCAGAAGAACAGCAGCGTGCGTCGGCCCTGGCCGATGCCCGGCAATGCGTCCAGCGGGGTCAACCCCAGCGCCGGCACCGGCTGGCCGATGCCCGGCGGTCGCACCGGCAAGGGCATCGGGGCGACGACGAGCGGCACCTCCTCGGTGCCCTTGCGCCCGCGCGCCCCGCGCCGTCGGACCGTCAACGCCACCCGCTCGCCGGGCCGGGCGAGCAGCGCCGCCTCGCGAAACGCGCCGTCGCGGCGGATGGGCGCGTCGTTCACCGCGACGATGCGATCGCCCGCCGCCAGGCTGCCCGCGAGCGCCGGGCTGCCCGGTTCGAAGCGCTCGACGAGCACCCCGCGATGCCGCGGCGCGTCGCGATAGGTCAGCCCGAGCCAGCCCGGACGCAGGGCCTCGACCTCGCCGGCGACCCGGCTCACCGGCGGCAGATGGGCCGGGGCGAGCACGGGGCTCGGCGTCGGGGCCGGCGGCCACAGCGGCGTCGACTCGCAGCGTTGCAGCGCGGCGTAGCGCGCCTGCTGCGCGGCCGAGAGCCCACCGGGCCCCACCAGCCGGACCAGCAGATAGGCGGCGCGGATCGCGGCGGCCTCCTGCAAGTCGATGCGCGCCGCGAGGGCGTCGGCCTGCTCGACCTTCGAGCGCAGGCGGCGCACTCGCTCGGCGAGCCCGCTGTCGGCGGCGATGAGCTCGCCCATCGCCGCGATGGCCCGGGCCTGCTGCCGTCGGCGCTCGGCGCCGTCGCGGGCCGGCCGAAGCACCCGCAGCAACGGCTCGGCGATGCGGGTGCGGGCGAAGCCGTCGGCCTCGCTCCACGCCCCCCGCCAGACGCCGAGCGCGTAGCGTGCCCGATCCAGGTCATCGATGAGCTTGAGCACCCCCCCATACGTGCGCACCGCGCCGAGGCCGTAGCGGGCCGCCAGGCGGCTCAGGCGGGCCCACAGCGGATCGGCGGCGTCCCGCGGCAGCCCGCCATCGAGCGCACGGGCCACGTCGCGGCCCCGGGCGAGCGCCTGCTCGTCGAGCGCCTCGAAGAGCATCACGTCGCTGGTGAGGTGCGGCGTATCGGGGGTGTCGTCGGTGAGCAGCACCTCGTCGTGGGCCGTGGCGAGGCTGCCGTGGCGCTCGAGCGCGGCGACCATGCGCTGGAAGTGCCCCACGTCGGTGCGCTCGGCGAGCTCGGGATAGCAGCCATAGGCCGGCCGATCGGGGTGGGCGGAGAAGGCCCCGCAGAGGTTGGGGCGGTTGTGGTGCAGCTCGGCGAAGCCGCCGGAGAAGCACTGCGACATCCACAGGACGACCCGGGTGGTCTGGGGCACCGGCGCCAGATCGGCCGCCATCTGGCCGACGGTCCAGTGCTCGCCCCACAGCGAGATCGAGGTGTTGGTGCCGCCGGTCGGATCGGGCTCGCCGTGGTCGGTCACCGCGATGAGCAGCGTATCGTCGGCGGTCAGCTGCGGACCCTGCCGGGCGAGCCACCCCTGCAGCGCCAGCCGGCTGGCCGGCTGTACCGGCCCGGCGAAGCCGCCGCCCTCGAAGACGGTGTTCTCCAGCGTCGGCGCGGGGCTCAGCTCGCTCTCGAGGCGGGTGCCGGCGATGCGCCAGCTCTCGGCGAGCGGATCGTCGCGCAGCACGGCCCGATCAGGCGCCGGATCGACGCCATCGGCCCAGAAGACGGCGACGTCGTCCGGCGGCACGCCGCGCTGTTCGAGCAGGTCGAGCAGCGCGTCGACGTGCACCTTGTGGCTGTGGTGGTTGTCCTCCGCTGCGCCGCCTCCGGCGAGGATGAGAACTTTCAGCGCAGCGAGCAGCATCGTCGACGGCATCGCCCCACTATATCCGATACGGCCCGGGTACGGGTCGGCTACGCGAGCCCGCGGTGGCGTCCGGCGCGCGGTGCTGTCACCATCGGCCGGTGAAGTCCCCCGATACGACGCCCCTGCGCCGCTGGCTGCCCCTCGCCGTGGGGCTGATCCTGCTGACCCACGCCATCTCGCTGGGCCACGGCTTCGTCGACTTCGACGACGATACGATCTTCCTCGCCAAGCCCCTGCTCAACCGCGCCGACTGGGGCGTCGTGCCGGCGGTCTTCGATCTGGCCCGCCCCGACGACTGGCGCCCGCTGCGCGACCTGAGCCACTGGGCCGACTTCCGGCTGCACGGCCACGACCCGCTGCTGAGCCACATCCACCACCTGGGCCTGCTCGGCGCGCTGGCGGCGCTGGTGGGGCTCTTCTTGCAGCGCATCGGCCGCGGCGGCTGGTTCGGCTGCGCGGCGCTGGTCCTGGCGTTCGCGCACCCGGTGCAGGTCGAGGTCATCGCCTGGATCAGCGGGCGCAAAGACCTGCTGGCCGGGCTGGCGTTCTTCGGCGCGCTGCTGGCGTTTCTCCGGTTCCTGCGGGCGCAGCGACCGCCGGGCTGGGCCGCGCTGACCGTCGCCTGCGTCGCGCTGGGTCTCATGGCCAAGGGCCACGTCATCGTCGCGCCGGGCGTGCTGGCGATGCTCTGGCTGTACGACCGCTGGCGCCCCACCCCGACCAGCCGCCGCTCGACCGCGTCGGTGGCGGGGCTGATCGGGCTGATCCTGATCGGCTGCGCGGCGATGATCCCGCGCATCAACGCGGGCAACGTCGTGCTGCCCGAGAGCTACGGCGCCAGCCTGCAGACGTCGCTGACCGGGGCCGATCGCCTCCAGCTTCCGCTGCGCTACCTGGGCAACCTGGTCTGGCCGACCGACCTCAACCACATCTATCTCACCGCGCCGCTCGACGAGGCCCATACGCGGCTGGCGATCGCCTCGGCGGTCTTCATCGCCGCGCTCGTCGTGCTGGGGCTGTGGTGGCTGCGGCGGCGCGACCCGCGGGCGGCGCTGCTGGCGATCGTCGCCGGGCTGATGCTGCCGTACATGCACATCAGCGCCGGCGTGGTCTACATGGCCGACCGCTATCTCTTCCTGGCGATGCCCTTCATCGCGGTGCTGGCGCTCGATGGCCTGGGCGCGCTGGCGCAGCGGCTCGACATCCAGCCGCGGCTGAAGACGGCGGTGACGGCGCTGCTGCTCGCGACGCTGGCGGTGGCCTCGATCGGCGAGCACGCCGCGTGGCGCGGCCCGATCCCGCTGTGGACCCGCATGACCGAGGTCTATCCGGAGAGCGATTGGGGCTTCGACCGGCTGGGGCAGGCGCTCTATCGCAGCGGGCGCTACGGCGAGGCGGGCGGGGCCTTCATGGCCGCCGCCGAGCGCGCGCCGGGCAAGAGCAAGCACCTCAACAACGCCGCGGTGGCCGCGATGGCCATCGGCGAGAACGCCGCGGCGGCGGCGCTGCTGCAGAAGGCGCTGGCGATCGATCCGGGCGACGCGCGGGCCCGGAACAACCTGCGCAAGCTGGGTATCGAGCCGCCGTGACGCAGGCGGACCCGCCGATGGTCGCGCCCGCCACGCCTTGCGCCCAGGACGCACGACCGGCTCACGCCGGCGGCGGCGCGCCCAGCGGCACCACCCGCATCGTGATCGGCGCCAGCCGCAGCTCGTGGCTGCCCGGCACCCGCTGCAGGATGTCCTTGCCGTCGAAGATGCCGGCGTCGACCACCTGCCGCCGGATGCGGTGGATGTGCACGTTCAGCGAGCCCCGCGGTACCTTCAGCATTTCGGCCAGCTCGGCGGGATCCATCCAGCCCGAGTCGGCGACGGTCACCCCCGCCTGACGCTGCTCGATGGCATGCCGGGCGAGCAGCACCAGCATGTAGTGATGGGCCCGCGGCTCGAGCACGATGCGATGCGAGGCCCGCAGCAGGCGCACCTCGATCTTCTCCTCGTCGCGGCTGTGGGCCAGCTCGAGCGTGAAGTCGGCGAGCCGGCGGCTGGCCACGTGCGCCGCGGTCTCCAGCCGGGCCTCGGGCAGCCGCAGGGTCCAGGCCTGCTCGCCGAAGACGACGACGCTGCGATCGCCGACCGGCCGCAGCTCGTCGCCCCGTTCGAGCCACCACTGACCGCCCTCGTGATGCACCGACGCCTGCGGCTCGACGTCGTCGGGCAGCGACAGCACATCGTCCATCGCCAGCGCGCGCGCGCCGTCGTGGCTCAGCGCCTGCGCCTCGGGCGGGCCGCCGGCCTTCAGCGTCCAGCGCTCTTCGGTCTGACCGAACGCCAGCGTCGAACCGGCCTTCAGCGGGTGATCCCGGCGGCAGGTCAGCGGGACCCCGTCGAGGGTGGTGCCGTTGCTGCTGCCCAGGTCGCGAATGCGCCAGCCCTCGCCGTCCCACGAGACGACCGCGTGCTCGCCCGAAACCCAGCTCTCCTCTATGTGCAGGTCGGCCTGCTTCGAACGCCCGATCAACGTTCGTGGCGCCAGCCGCTGCCGACGATCGCCATTTTCACTCACCAGCCATGTCATCGCTCATCTCCTCTCGCCCGCGCCATCGCCCTGGCCCGAAGCCTCGTCATCAGACACACTCTGCGCCGTGAAGCGCACGTTACCACCTCCCGAGCATCGCCTGCCCGGCCCGACGCAGTCGGCGACCGAGCCGCCGCCGCGGGGTACACCGCTCGCCCAGCCGCCCGAGCAGCAGCCGTTCGAAAAGCGATTCGAACGGCTGGCGCTGATCGGCGAAGGCGGCATGGGCAGCGTCTGGCGCTGCCGCGATGCGGTGCTCGACCGGCTCGTCGCGGTGAAGATCCTGCCCGCCGACGCGGCGGGGCACGCGGCGCTGGTCGAGGCCCGCTTCGCCGCGCGCCTGCAGCACCCGGGCATCACGCCGGTCTACGAGACGGGTGTGCTGCCCGACGGCCGGCAGTGGCTGGCCATGCGCGAGCTGCTCGGGGTCGACCTCGACGACCTGCTGCGCGCGGCCGATGCCCGCCCGGAGCCGGGCGCCCTGCGGCGCCTGCTGACGGTGCTGCACAAGGTCTGCGAGGCGATGGCCTACGCCCACGAGCAGCGCACCGTGCACCGCGACCTCAAGCCGGGCAACATCCGCATCGGCAAGTTCGGCGAGGTCGTGGTGATCGACTGGGGCATCGCCGGTCCGACCGGCGAGGTCCGCGCGCCGGCGGGCACCGACGGGTTCATGCCGCCCGAGCAGCGGGACGGCGCGCCGCTCGACCCGCGCATGGATGTCTACGCGCTGGGCCAGATACTCGCTCGGGTGCTGCAGGGGCGGAAGGGCCCCGAGACGCCACCGCTGGAGGCGCTCGCCGCGCGCGCTACGCAGGCGGCGGCCGACGCCCGCCCGTCGACGGCCGCCGCCCTGGCCAAAGGGCTGGCGGCCTGGCTCGACGGCGCCGACGGGCGGGAAGAGGCCTATCGGTTGATCGCCGAGGCCAAGGGCCTGCAGCCGAAGATCGAGGCGCTGCGGGCCGAGGCGGCGACCCTGGAAGCCCGCGCTGCCGACATATTGGACGCGCTGCCCGCGTACGCACCCACCGACCAGAAAGCCGAGGCCTGGGCCCTCGAAGACCGGGCCCGCCAGCTCGAGAGCGAGGCCCGGGGGCACGAAGTGACCTACGAGAGCCGGCTCGACGAGGCCCGGCGTCGCTCGCCCGAGGTCGTCGAGGCACGTCACCTGCTCGCGGCTCTGTATCGGGATCGCGTCGTCGAGGCCGAACGGAGCCAAGACGCGCGCGGCGCGGCGATCTACACGGCGCGGCTGACCGAGGTCGATCGGGAGCACACCTATGCCGCCTTCCTGGCCGGCATGGGCGCGCTGACGCTGGTGCCCGACCCGCCAGGCGCCGAGGTCTGGATCGCGCCGTACGTCGAGCAGAGCCGTCGATTGGTCGTCGGTGAAGAGCGCTGCCTGGGCAGCACCCCGCTTCGGGCCCATGCGATAGAGCGGGGCAGCTGGCGCGTCCGGCTGAGCCATCCCGGGCGGCAGGATGTGATCTATCCAGTAGTCATTGAGCGGGATACACACTGGGACGGCATCCCGCCCGGCGAGACCGAGCCGCTGCCCATCGCGCTGCCCCGGGTCGGTGAGATTGGCCCCGACGAGTGCTACGTGCCTCCTGGCTGGTTCTGGTCGGGTGGGGATCCTCTGGCCACCGACGGTCTCCCACGACGGCGCCAGTGGGTCGATGGCTTCGTGATGCAAAGGTTTCCGATGACGTATCGCGCCATGCAAGCGGATCTCGATCGTCTGTGGCACCAGGGGCTGCGGGAACGAGCGCGGCTCATCGCACCAAACCGGGCAGGCGAAGACCCATGCTTCGTGCACTTCGTCGAGAGCACAAGCGGTTTCCGCCTGATGGGAGCGGACGGACGGCCCGGTGCACACGACTGGCCCGTGATCCAAATCAGCTGGTTCGCCGCGCGCGCATGGGCCCGCTATCGGGCAGAGATCAGCGGGCTGCCCTGGCGCCTGCCGCACAGCCTCGAAAGGGAGAAAGCCACCCGGGGGACGGACCGCCGCCCGCTCCCTTGGGGCGACTTCGACAGCCCCACATGGGCCAACGTCGTCAACAGCAGACCTGGGCCACCGAGCCCGGCGACAGTCAACTCGTATCCCAACGACATCAGTCCCTACGGCGTTCGGGGCATGGCCGGCAACGTCAAGGACTGGTGCATCGACACCTATACTCGCGAAGGGCTGCCAGCGGGCATACAACGTGTACCGATAGATCCGGATGCTCCGCCGGGAGCCCACCAGCTCTGTCGCGGTGGAGGCTGGGCGAGCAAGGGGGCCTTGTGTCGTGCAGCTTCCCGCCTCACCGGTCCGCCGGACTTCGAAGCGGCACAGGTCGGCGTGCGTCTCGTACGTTCGTGGCCCGCAGCGATGAGCCGAACGATCAGCCCTGACACGATGCGGCGTATCGCCCACGCCATCGCCGACATGGAGGTGCTTCAGCATCATCGACACGTGCTCGGCGGCCGGCGGGGTGAAGCCCAACCCGCGGGCGAACGAGACGCACGAGACGGCCTGATAGCCGATCTGCTTTCGCTCTCGCACCAGCCGGAGGCGGTCCACGAATGGCTCGCACGCGCGCGTCGAATCGCCCTCGCCCACGGGCAGGAGGCCGCTGCACTCGACGCCGCCCTCGATACGCTCGAAGCGCCCGGCGACCGCAGCAGATGAAGCGCGAGGACACCGTACGCGAACTGGCTCGACTCGCCACCGAGGCAGGGCTCGGAGAGCCGAGCAGGCGCTGGCTGGTGCTCTATGGCATCCCGGCCAGGGTCATTGGCCGACTCGAACTCCACTCGAATCAGGTCGAGCAGGTCTTCTCCGACCTGTCCGTCCTCGCCGATGATCCAGAGTGGATGTATCACTGGTTCGAGAATGTGCATCTACTCCTTGGCGGCCGAGCACCGGCAGCCGCCATCGAGAAGCTGCGCGCGCTGTGGCCTGCCCGATAGGGAAGCCGACCGGCGCGCAACCTCGACCGAGACCGGCTTACAGCTCGTCGTCGACCAGCTTGTGAGCAGTCTCATTGCCCGTCGCCGTGTTGGCATCGAAGGTCAGCGAGGTGCCGGTGACGTCCAGGTAGCCCCCGCTCACGTACGCCGGCTTGCCGTACCACTCGGTGTTCGACCCGTTGACCTTCAGCCAGCCGATGACGGTGCTGCCGTCCTTGATCTCGTAGTCGCAGCCGCTGACGTCGAAGCTGGCGCTGCCGCCGGGGAAGGCCTGGTGCTCGTAGACGTCCGACGTGGTCATGGTGGGCACCGAGTGCCCGTCGGGCTTCTCCAGCGTGAAGCTGGCCGGCCACGCGACGCTCGCCGACTCCCACTTGAACGCCACCTCGTCGGCGACGGTGTCGATGACCATCTTGCCGACGACGCTGCCACCGTCGACGACCAGCCAGCCGTTGGTCGTGACGGGCACCTCCAACGTATCATCGGGTCGCAGCCCCTTCAGTCGTTCGCATGCATCCTTCATCGTCTACCTCCTGGTCGATGTGCCATCGGATGTGAACCCAGCATGCCGACCCGCAGCCGCCCTGCCCATGACACCCCCCTTACACTCGATCAGCCCGCCTGCCGACCGGCGTCACTCGACCCGAGACAGGCGCCCGCCAGCGGTGTATAAAACGGGCCATGAGCGGATGGGCCATCGACTTCGGCACGACCAATACCGGCCTCGCCCGGTGGGATCTCGACGCGGACCGCGCGCGCATGGTCGAGTTGCCGCGCATCTGCCGCAAGCCGGGGCGGGTCGAGCCGCTCGAAGCGCCCCGGCTGATCCCCTCGGCGGTGCACCTGCTGCCGGCGGAGGGCGTCTTCGACCGCCTGGGGCGCACCCGCTTCTTCCTCAAGCGCGCGTTCTGGGGCAGGCAGGCCGAGATCGGCCGCCCGGCGATGGACCTCAACCAGGGCTGGGCCCACCCGCAATACGCCACCGGCTTCAAGCCCGAGCTGGGCCGCGCGCCGCACAAGACGATGGCCCGGCTGCGCGGGCAGACCTTCAGCACCCGCGAGGTGGCCCGCATCTTCATGCGCGAGCTGCTCGCCGAGGCCAAGCGCCACACCGGCCAGCGCATCCGCGATCTGGTCATCACCGTGCCCGTCGAGAGCTACGACGCCTACCGCGCCGAGCTGGCCAACATGTGCAAGGCCCTGGGCGTCAAGCGGGTGCGGTTTCTCGACGAGCCGGTCGCGGCGGCCATCGGCTACGGCCTCGGGCTGCGCGGCTCGCGCAAGGTGCTCGTCGTCGACTTCGGCGGCGGCACCCTCGATCTGGCGCTGGTCGAGCTGACCCCGCGGGAGACCGAGACCGGCGGCTGCCGGGTGCTGGCCAAGGAGGGCCGCCCCATCGGCGGCAATACGGTCGACGGCTGGCTGATGCGCCACTTCGCCCGCGAGCTGGGCGTGCCCCTCGACCCCAAGGGCGACGCCGACGAGGTCGAGCTGTGGCACCGGCTGATGCTGGCCGAGTCGCGCCGGGTCAAAGAGGCGGTCTACTTCTCCGACAAGGCCACCTTCACCCTCTCGCCGCCCGCCGAGCTGCGCTCGATCGCCGCCCGCCTCGGCGAGCACAAGCCCTTCCTCGACGTGACCCGCGACGACCTCGTCGGGCTGCTCGAGTCGCGCAAGCTGTACGCGATGCTCGAAGACTGCGCCGAAGGCATCCAGAAGCAGCTGGTGCGCCAGGGCATGAGCGAACGCGACATCGACGACGTCTTGATGGTCGGCGGCTCGACGCTGCTGCCGCGGGTCTTCTCGGTGTTCGAGAAGCGCTACGGCCGCGACCGGGTGCGCGCCTGGCAGCCCTTCGAGGCGGTGGCCTTCGGCGCGAGCGCCTTCGCCGCGGGGCGCTATGGCCAGAGCGACTTCCTGGTGCACGAGTACGCCTTCGTCACCTACGACCCCAAGACCCACGACAAGCAGTACACCACCATCGTGCCCCAGGGGACGCGCTTCCCCACCCAGCCCGACCTGTGGAAGCGGCAGCTGGTGCCGACCTGCGCGCTCGGCGAGCCCGAGCGGGTCTTCAAGCTGGTGGTCTGCGAGATCGCCGGCCGCGGGCACGACCGGCGCTTCGCGTGGGACGCCCAGGGCAACCTGCGGCAGCTGGGCGAAGACGCGACCGCCGAGCCGATCATCGTGCCGCTCAACGAGACCAACCCCACGCTGGGTTATCTCGACCCGCCGCATCAGCCCGAAGACCGCGCCGCCCGGCTCGAGATCGCCTTCGGCGTCGACGACAACCGCTGGCTGGTGGCCACGGTGAAAGACCTGCAGAGCGGTCGCCTCTTGATGGAGCGCGAGCCCGTCGTCCGGGTGCTGTGAGCCGCGGGAGGTCACCGTGGATCCGCTGACCTGGGCCTGGATGGTCGTCGCCGGGGTCATCGGCTTCGCGATGTGGTGGTTCGGCCTGCGCGACGCCAACGCGTTCCGCCGGGCGGCCGACGTGCTGGGGCTGGCCACCGACCACGAGGCGCTGACCCTCGACGGCGCGATCGACGGCTGCCGCATCACCGCCCGCCGCACATCGGTCGACGGCCAGCGGGTCACGCAGATCGTCGCACACCCCGAAGAGCGCTTCCCCGCCGGCCTGGCCTTCGGGCCCGAGGGGCTGGTGCAGACCGTCCTGCGCACGGTGGCCGGCGGCGACGTGCGCACCGGCGACCGCAAGTTCGACGACGCGGTGCTCGTGCAGGGCGATCCGGCGCTGGTCCTGGCAATCCTCGACGCGGCCAATCGACGGCTCGTGCGGCGCCTCGTCGAGCAGGGCGCGGTGCTCGACGGCGGCGAGCTGCGGCTGAGCGGCGCGGTGCGGCGGCGGGCATTGCCCGAGACCATCCGCACGCTGGCCCGGGCGGCCCGGGCGCTGCGCGTCACGCCGGCGCAGATCCCCGATCGGCTGCTGACCCGGGTGAAGCGCGACCCGCTGCCCGACGTGCGGCAGCGGGCGTTCGAACTGCTGCTCGCGCGCTTCCCCGACAGCCCGCAGACCGCCGCGGCGATCCGATCGAACCTGAGCGATCGCGACCCGCGCCTGCGCTTGCAGGCCGCTCGCCACGGCGCCGATGAGGCGGCGGAGGCGACCCTGCGCGCGCTGGCCACCGACGGGGCGGTCGAGCGCAGGCTGCGGGAAGAGACGCTGGACGTCTACATCGACCGCCTGGGCAGCGGCCGGGCGAGCCCGCTGCTCGTCGAGCTGCTCGACGACCCCACGCTGGCCGCCGACGCCGCCGCGCGGCTGGCGCGCACCGGCCGCGCGGAGGCCCTGCCCGCGCTGTGCGCCCGCGTGGGGCAGGGAGAGATCGGCGCGCGGGCCGAGATGGCGATCGCGATCGGCAAGCTGGGCGACCCGCGCGAGCCGAGCCATGAAGCGGCGCTGCTGCCCTTGCTCGACGAGGCGCCCCTGCAAGTGGCGGCGGCCGAAGCCCTGGCCCGCGTCGGCAGCCCGCGGGCGTTGCAGGCGCTGCTGCCACTGACCGAGGGTCTGCTGACCGGCGGCGACGTCAAAGCGTCGGCCCGGCGCGCCGTCGACGCCATCCGCAGCCGTCGGGGCGAGGGCGAGGGCGGCGGCCTGAGCGTCGTCGAGGGCGACCCCGCCGATCGCCTGGGCCGGCTCTCGGTGGCCGCCGAGCGCAGCGGCCTGGCGCTGACCGACAGCGAGACCGAGTCATGAGGCATCGCATGGCATCGCATGGCACAACATGGTATCGCATGGCATCGCATGGCATCGCATGGCATCGTATGGCATCACATGACTCAAACATGGCATATAGTGGGGTCGCCCGATGACTGAGGCCGCCCCCTTCGCTCCCGAGGTGCAGTTCTATCGCGACCAGATCGCCGCCCGGGTCGCCGGCCGGCCGATCATCCTCTGCCTGGGCGTGGTGGCCGCGATGAAGGGGCTGGTCGACGACCTCGCGCAGATGGGCGCCGGCCCGTTCTGCTTGCTGGCCTACGCCGAGGGCGCCGGCGCGCTGCCCGACCCGGCGCAGGCCGAGTGGCACGTCGTCTGTGATCTGCCCGCGGGGCTGACGATCAGCGAAGAGCTCAACCACTACAACCGGGCGCTCTGCAGCCTGCCCCCGGCCGTCGTCGCCGCCGTGGAGGCGTTCGATCCGCACAAGCGGGCGGTGGTTTTGCCCGGCTTCGCCACCGACTTCGATCACATCGCCGGCCGGCCCAACGTCGGGCGCCGACAGCCGGCGTGGATCGCGCTGGAAGACAAGACCGTGATCGACGCCTTGTGGGACGACCTCGGCGTACCCCGGGTCGAGAGCGCGGTGGTGCCCGTCGACGCGGCGCCCGCCGCCCACCGCGCCCTCGACGTCGGCCTGGGCACCGTGTGGGCCGCCGACGCCCGCGACGGCTTCAACGGCGGGGCCGCCGGCACCCGCTGGATCCGCGACGCGGCGCTCTTCGACGAGGCGCTCGCCTTCTTCGGGCCGCGGGCCGATAGCGTCCGGGTGATGCCATTCCTCGAAGGCATCCCGTGCAGCATCCATGGCATGGTGCTCGGCGATGACATCATCGCGCTGAGACCGTGCGAGATGGTGGTGATGCGTCAGGTCGGCGACTCGCGCTTCCGCTATGCGGGCGCCTCGACCTTCTGGGATCCACCGGCGGCCGATCGGGCAGAGATGCGGCGGACCGCGCGCGTCGTCGCCGCCGGGCTGAAGGCGCGCCATGGCTATCGCGGCATGTTCACCGTCGACGGCGTGATGACCGCCGAGGGCTTCCGCCCCACCGAGCTCAACCCGCGCTTCGGCGCCGCCAGCCAGCTCCAGGCCGGCTCGCTGACCGGGCTGCCGCTGCTGCTGCTCGACCTCTTCGCCCGGGGCGGCGCCGACTTCGACTGGCGGGCGGCCGCGCTCGAGTCGATGATCGTCGAGGCGGCCGATGCCCATCGGCGCGGCGGCGGCTGGACGGCCGCCGGCGGGCGGCGCAGCGACTCGATCACCCACGCCATCGTCTGGACCGGCGAGGCCTATCGCATCGCGAAGGAGGGCGAGACGGCGGACGGCAGCCTGATGGTCGGGCCGACGGCCCATGGGACGTTCAGCCGCTTCTCGGCCGCCGCCGATCGCACGCCCATCGGGCCGAGCATCGCCCCGCGCACCATCGAGGCGTTCCGGCTCGCCGAGACGCTCGGCGCCGAGATCGGCCCGCTCGAGCCGGCGCAGGACGTGCGCCCGGCGAGCCGGTCGGAGGTCGAGCGCGGCGGGCTCGGCTGACGCCCGGCCCGAAGCCCCGCCGAGATCCCACCGAGAGCCCCATTCGAGGCCCCGCGCGGTCTGATCCCCTCGCCCGGCGCTCGGGGCAGGGTCAGGCGCGCTTCGAGAGTCTGGCAGGCCTGGCTGTCAGTCGGTCGCGCGCAAGTGACGCACGCGATTGCGGATGACTTCGAACTGGGGGTGGGGCGGCTCGCGCTCGGCGACCCGATCGAGCCAGCGCTCGTAGGTCTTCAGCGCCTCGGCGTACTCCCGCTCTGCCATGTGCCGGTTCCCGCGCCCCAGCAGCGCCTCGGGCGTGGGTATCGGCGGCCTGCGGGCCGGCCGGCGGGCCTTGTCTTCCTCGCGCACGCGGACGCCGGCCCATGGAGACGGCGGCTTGTCCTCGCCGGCGGTCTGCGCCGCGCGCTGCGGATCGACGCGCACGGTATCGGTCGTGCTCGGCCCGATCGCGATCTGCACCCGGCCGGGGCTGTCGACATACACCGCCCGGTCGCCCGAGTTGAACGCGCGCCAGGCGACCATCAGCGCGACGGCCGCCACGAGCGCGCTCGCCGCGATGCCGTACAATACCCGCCGCTGGCGCAGCGCCCACTGTCGGGTGCGCGGCGGCGGCTCGGGCGGCGCGCGGGCCGGCGCGACGGCTTCGCCCTCGATCAGCCGCAGCAACTCCCGATCGAGGCGCACGATCGGGCCGTCGACCGCCGTCTCTTCGCCGATCACGAGCGTCGCGTCTTCGTCGATCGCCGGCGGCGGGCACGCCCGCACGGTCGACAGGGCCTCGATGCGGGCGCGCACATCGAGCATCGACTGCACCCGCCGCTGGCGATCCTTGACGAGCATGTCGTCCACCAGCCGCGCGACCGCCCGCGGCACATCGGGCGGCAGCCGCGGCGGGCTGAACTCGAGGTGCCGGCGCACGGTGGCCAGCACGCCGGCCTCGCAGCGGAACGGGTTGAAGCCGGCCAGCATGGTGTAGGCCAGCACGCCCAGCGAGTAGATGTCGCTGCGGCCGTCGATGTCGACCTGGCCCCGCAGCTGCTCGGGCGACATATAGGCCGGCGACCCGGCGAGCGTGCCGGTGCGCGAGCGGGCGACGCTGCCGGTGTTGATGCGGGCGATGCCGAAGTCGAGCAGCCGGATGTGATTGCCGCCGGGCCCGAACTCGACGAAGAGGTTCGCCGGCTTCAGGTCGCGATGCACGATCTGGTTGGCGTGCACATCGGCGAGCGCGTGCGCCGCCTGGTCGACGATGGAGATCACGTCGCGGGTGATCAGCCGCGGGGTGCGCTCGAGCACCCGATCGAGCGGGTCGCCGTGCAGCAGCTCCATGGCGATGTACAGGTGGCCTTCTTCGGTCGTGCCCGAGCCCAGGATCTGCGCGATGTGCGGGTTCGACAGCCGCCGGATGGCCTCGGCTTCGATCTCGAAGCGCCGGACGAGATCGGGCTGCAGCGCGGCGCGGCGCGCGTTGAGGATCTTGATCGCCGCAGCCGGCTCGGCCCGGTAGACGACGCCCATCGCCCCTTCGCCGAGGTGATCGACGATCGACCAGCGACCGACGGACGCCCCGATGAACGGATCGATCCGCAGCCTGCTGCCATCGTCGGGGCAGGACGCCTGTTCGGACGCGAAGCGGCGATGGCAGCTGGGGCAGTAGTGGCGCACGCCCCGATTCTACCTGTGACTGATGCGCTTGCAAGCTTCGCCGCGCGGCTGCGGGTCACCCGTCAGGCATACGTCCAGGGCATCCGGCGCCTCGCTGCGATCCGCCCTGCTGACAAATCGTCGATACTGACAGAGCCCGCAACAGAGCCCGCCGACCTCAGGCCGACATGAAGCCCACGAACCCCAGCGTGACGGCGGTCAGCAGCGCCACGACGCCCCAGAGCACGTAGCGCAGCGTCGGCCGGGCCAGCGACGCGGCGCGCTTCGCGGCGTCGATCGCCTCGTCGGGCGCGTTGATGTGCCGGGTCAGCACCTGCGCCTTGTGCCGCAAGGCGTCGACCCGATCGCCGAGCTGCAGCGGCGCCTGGGCCATCTCTTCGAGGTGCTGGCTCAGCATGCGCCAGCGGCGGCTCCTGGCCAGCGCCCGGCGCTTGCCGTCCCAGGCCTGCACGTTCTTGCGATCGACCGCCAGCGCCGCGTCGTAGCACTCCACCGCCCGGTCGGGCGCATCGTGCTGCTCGAACCACGCCGCGAGCTGGCAGGCCTTCTCCGGGTCGCTGCGCACCACCGACAGCATGCCGCCGGCGAAGCGACGGGCGCTGTCCATGCGCGTGCCGCCGTCGTCTTCGCCCTTCGAACGGGCCTCGACGTCGGCCAGGAAGTGGCGCCAGTCGCCGCCGGCCTTCGCCGCGCGCAGAGCGGCGTCGGTCAGGCGTTTCTCACGGAAGCAGACCGTCGGCGCGTGGGACAGCGCGTCGAGGGCCGCCTCGGGGTCCTGCTGCTGCGTCAGCCGGATGTCGGCGATGCGCAGCACCACGTCGAGCTGACGGCTGGGCTCGGTGATCAGCTTCGTGGTGCCCTGCAGCAGCTCGACGAGCGCGTTCCAGCGGGCGCGCTCGGTGTAGTAGCGTTCGAGGAAGTCCCGGGCCGGCGCGCAGTCTTCCCGGGACGACAGGGCGCGCACATAGACCTCGGCCGCGCCGTCGACCGCGTTGACCGCCACCATCAGCTTGCCGAGCAGCAGCATGTCGGCCAGCGCGCCGGTGAGGCTGGCCTTCTTCTTCAGCAGCGGGATCGCGTCGACCACCCGATCGGCGGACTGATACAGCCCGATCAGGGCGTCGGTGCCTTCCTGATGATCGGCGTCGCCGGCGAGCACGTTGCGCCAGGCCTCGATGCACTCTTCGAGGCTGTGGCCCGCCTCGGGCAGCGTCCGGCCCAGCTCGGCCCAGGCGTCGACCCGCAGCGGGCTGTCGGCGGGCAGCACGGTCACCAGCGAGCGCAAGGTGCCGATGAGGTCTTCTTTGCGGTCCTGCGCCCGATAGAGCACGACCAGCACGTCGAGGGCCTCGCGGTCGCCGGGCACGTCGAGCAGCACCGCCCGCCAGGCGGTGATGGCTTTCTCGTCGTCGGCCAGCTGCTCGCCGAAGAGGTGCGCCCGCCGTCGGTGGAGCTCGCCCCGGGCCGCGCACGGGCTCATGCGCCCGGCCCGCGTCGCCAGCAGCGCCTCGAGCGCGCCCCAGAGTTCGGCGCGGATCAGCAGCCCATCGAGCCGCAGCTCGGCCTCGACCCCCGCGTCGTGCGGCACCGGGGCGCGGGTCAGGACCTCGCGCCACAGCCGGATAGAGCCGTCGACGTCGTCGAGCTTCTCTTCGACCAGCCGCGCCCGGCGGCAGAGCAGCTCGACGGCCCGCACGTCGTCGATCGCCGCCTCGGCCACCTTCTGGCGCCGCTCGAGCAGGTCGACCAGATCGGACCAGCGCTCGGTCTCGGTGTAGAGCGTCTCGAGGCTGTCGAGGGCCGCCGGATCGTAGACGGCGACCTCGAGCAGCGCCTCCCAGGCCTCGATCGCCGCCTCCCGCCGCTCGCACGGCCCCTGCTCGACCTCGGCGATGCCCCGCAGCAGCCGGATGCGCTCGCCCAGATCGTCGGTCAGCTTCAGCGCCCGGCGGCTGGTGTAGAGGAATGGCCCCCAGCGCTCGGCGGCCCGGTGCACGTCGGCGAGGGCCATCAGCGCGTCCTCGGCGGCGGGATCGGCGGCGTGCACCTGCTCCCAGGCGGCGATGGTGCCCGCGGCGTCGTCCAGCCGCTCGCCGCGGATCTGCGCGACCCGGCGCCACAGATCGGCCACGGGCGCGTCAGGGCCCTCGGTGGCGCGGACCAGCGCCGCGACCCCCGCCTGCCAGGCGCGGCTGGCGGGGATCAGCCGGTCGAGGCGGTCGAAGAGCGTCGGGTCGAAGCCCACCGCCAGGGCCTCGCCCAGCGCCTCGATGGCCACGGACTGCTCGTCGAGCCGCCGGACCGACAGGTCGGCGACCGCGAGCCAGCGGGCGACCCGCGCGTCGGGGTCGTCCGCGCGCCGGGCCCGATCGACCTCGAGGGCCACGACCCGCGCCCAGTCGCCCCGCGCGCGGTGCGCCGTCTCCAGCGGGCCGGCGGCGTCGGTGAAGCCGGCCCCGTAGAGCCACTCGAGGTGCTCGACCGCGGTCTGATTGCGCGGATCGAGGTCGATGACCGCCTGCCAATGGGGCAAAGCGCTGGGCGGGTCGATGCGCTCGCAGATCTCGCCCAGCGTGGTCAGCAGCGTCAGCCTCTCGCTGCGCCCCCGGGTCTCTTCCAACGCGCCGAGGTAGAGGTCGCGCAGCGCCTCGTCGGCCCCCAGCGCGGTATAGATCGCGGCGATGCCGGCGCGGGTGCGCGGCTTGTCCATCGACGGCAGCGGCACGGGCGTCGTCGTGCCGTCGACGGCCTCGAGCACCAGGGACGCCTGCCAGTTGACCACCGCCACCTTCGGCGGCCGGCTGCGATCGAGCTCGATGGCCTCCAGGCCGCTGAGCGCCGAGCGCTTGACGAAGCCGAGCAGCCGCTCGTCGGTCGCGATGACGTGGGCCTCCGACAGCCCGCCGGTGAGCGAGAGGCAGGCGGTGACCGCTTCGGGGGGCAGATCGTCGGGCAGGCGCCGACGCACATCGCGGGGGATCTCGACGGTCATGGCGCCATCGTGGCCCGCTGGCGGGCGGATGTCACGCGCCCGATGCGGCGGACCCGGCGGGCCTCGGCGGCGGGACGTCGTCGGCGCGATCGATCGACTCGCCGACCACCCAGCGATAGAGCACGGGGATGACCACCAGGGTGAGCCCGGTCGCGAAGACCAGCCCGGCGATGAGCGTGACCGCGATCGGCCGCCGCAGCTCGGCGCCGTCCCCCGCGTCGAGGGCCAGCGGGATGAGCCCGAGCACCGTCGTCAGCGTCGTCATCAAGATGGGCCGCAACCGGGCGAGGCCGGCCTCGACCAGCGCCTCGTCGACCGCCAGCCCGCGGCGCTGCAGCTGGCGCGCATAGTCCACCAGCACGATGGCGTTGTTGACCACGATGCCGGCGAGGGTGATGAGCCCCACGAAGACGACGACCGAGACGGGCATGCGCAAGACGCCCAGCACCAGGAAGACGCCGACCGCGGCCAGGGGCAGGCTGCCCATGATCACCAGCGGCGCCCGCAGGCTCTCGAACTGGCTGGCCATCACGACGTAGACCAGGAAGATCGCCAGCATCAGGGCGAAACCCAGGCTCTGCAGGCTGCGCTGCATCTCTTCGTCCTGCCCCTGCAGCCGGATCTCGAAGCCGCTGGGCAGGGGCACCCGGTCGAGCCGCTGCGCGATGGCCTTCGACGCGCCGCCGAGGTCGAAGGCGTCGACCCGCGCGGTCAGGACCGCCGCCCGCTGGCTGTCGACCCGCCGGATCTCGGCCGGGCCCACGCCCAGATCGAGCGTCGCCACCGCGTCGAGCGGGATGGGCACCTCGCCGCCCGGGTTGATCACCATCGCGCCCAGATCGGCGCGATCGGCCACGCTGCGCGGGTCGAGGCGCACCCGCACGTCGATCGGGCGCTCCTGACCGCGCAGGGCGGTGGCGACGTTGCCGTCGATGCGCCCGCGCACCCGCTCGGCGACCTGCCGCGGGTCGAGCCCGAGCGCCGCCAGCCGCAGCCGGTCGAAGCGCAGCTGCAGCTCGGGATAGCCCGGCTCGACCGACGAGCGGACGTCGCTGAGCCCGCCGACCTCGGCCATCGCCGACTCGACCGCCGCGCTGGTCGACTCGAGCTGGGGCAGCGTATGCCCCAGGATGACCACCCGGATGGGCGGCCGCAGGCTGAAGAGCGCCGGCCGGGTCAGCTCGAGGGCGGCGTCGGGCATATCGCCCACCGCGGCGCGGATCGCGGCCATGGCGTCGGCCTCGCGCCGCGCGGGATCGCCCTCGCCGGCCAGCTGCAGCGTCAAGGCCGCGGTGTGCGGGCCGCGGTCGCCGGCGTCGTCGTCGGCCTGCTCGGGCTCACCGACGAAGGCCTCGACCCGGGCGATGTGCGGCGAGGCCCTCAGCGTCTCTTCGAGCCGGGCCACCCGGGCGGCGGTCTCGGCGAGCGGCGTGCCCACCGGCAACTCGACCCGGGCCTGCAGCACACCCTGGCGCACGTCGGGGATCAGCTCGGCCCCCAGCCCGCGGGCGATGGTCCACGCGCCGGCGCCGACGCCGCCGAGCACCAGCAGCACCAGCAGCGGCGCGCGCAACGCGCCGACGAGCAGCAGCCGATAGCCCGCCCGCAGCACCGCCAGACCACCGTCCACTGCTTTGCTCGCCGGCCAGAGCAGCATCGCCGTCGCCCGCCGGCCGAGCCGGAACAAGACGACGACCGGGCCGCCGATCAGCAGCGCGACGAGCACGAAGAGGTTGCCGATCAACTCGAAGAGGGTCTGCAGCAGCGCGTAGGGCAGCACGATGGGCAGCGAGAGCTTCGCCCACCAGCGGCCCTTGCGCCGGGCCCACCAGCGGGGCAGCGCGGTGAACCGGACCCACGGCCGGCGGGGCGTCTCGGGCGAGGCCAGCGCTTCTTTCTCGGCCGCCTCGCCGAAGCGGCGCGAGGCGAGCATCGGCACCACGAAGAGCGCGACGAAGAGCGACGCGAGCAGCGAGCAGACCACCGCCAGCGCCAGATCGCCGAAGACCTGCCCGGCGACCCCCTCGACGAAGACGATCGGGAAGAACACCGCGACGGTGGTCAGGGTCGAGGCGATGACCGCGCCGCCCACCTCGCGGGTGCCGCGCACCGCCGCCGCGACGACGTCGTCGCCCTCCTCCCGACAGCGGAATATGCTCTCGAGCACCACCACCGAGTTGTCGACGAGCATGCCGACCCCCAGCGCCAGCCCGCCGAGGGACATCACGTTGAGGGTCACCCCGAAGGCCAGCAGCGGCGCGAAGGTGACCGCGATGCTCAGCGGGATCGCCACCGCGATGATGAGGGTGCTGTAGCCCGAGCGCAGGAAGAGATAGAGGATCAGCACCGCCAGGATGCCGCCGACGAGCGCGGCGCTCTGCACCTCGGACAGCGCCGCGCGGATGAAGACCGACTGGTCGCCGAGCACCGACAGCTCGCTGTCGCCCGGCTTGCGATAGGCGATGAAGTCGGTCATCTGCCGACGCATGATGGTCGCCTGCCGCCCGCCCGGACCGCCGCGGCCGGCCCCTTTGCCCTTGCCGGCCTCGCCTTTGCCGCCTTCCTTCTTGTCGGCGCCCTTCTCCCCGCCCGCCTTCTCCTCGCCCTGGGCCTCGCCGTCGGCGTCTGCCGACCCGGCCCCCTTCTCCGCGCCGGCGCCGCCCTTTCGGCCCCGGCCGCCGGCCCGCCCGCCGCCTGGACCGCCGGCCGGCTTCTCGGCGCCCATGTTGGCGACGAACGCCTGCTGCTTCTCGGTGCCGAAGACCGCGTCACGCACCCGATCGCAGACGTCGACGATGTTGGCCCCCGCCTGACGGAAGACGTCGATGCGCACGCCCTCCTTGCCGTCGACGCGCACCACCGAGACCCGCTCGCGGGTGGTCTCGACCACGTCGGCGACGTCTTCGAGGCGCAGGATGATGCCGTCGCGATCGTAGACCACGGTCTTGCGCAGGTCGTCGACGTCGCGCAGCTCGGCCAGCGTGCGCACCAGGAACTCGACCGAGCCCTCCTTGAGCGTGCCGCCGGCGAGGTTGACGTTGGCCTGCTGCAGCCGATTGGCCACCGCGTCGACCGAGAGGCCGCGGGCGGCGATCGCCGCCGGACGCAGCCGGATGTGTACTTCGCGCTGCAGGCCGCCGACCACCCGCACCGCCGCGACGCCTTCGATCTTCGACAGCTCGGGCGACAGCTCTTCTTCGGCGTAGACCCGCAGCTGGGTCAGCGGCATGTCGCCCGACAGGCCCAGGCGCATCACCGGCACCAGCGCCGGGTCGTAGCGCAGCAGCAGCGGCGGCTCCGCCTCGCGCGGCCCCTCCATGCGGCCGAGGCGCTCGCGCACCCGCTGCGCCGCCTTGTCCATGTCGGTGTCCCAGTCGAACTCGAGCACGACCTCGCTCGAGCCGGCGCGGCTGGACGACTGCATGCCGACCAGCGCCTCGACGGTGCCCACCCGGCTCTCGACATCGCGGGTGATCTCGGTCTCGACCTCCTCAGGGGCCGCGCCGGGGTACGCGGTGCGGATGGTCAGCGTCGGATACGCCAGATCGGGCATCAGCTCGAGGCCGAGCTGGCGATACGAGAGCAGCCCGAAGAGCGCCACGGCGCTGGTGATCATCATCACCGCGACGGGGCGGGAGGTGGCGAGGCGGAACATGGTGCGGCGAGTCTGCCTGCCCGACCCCGGCCGGTCAAACCCCGCGCGCGGGATCGACGCGGTCCACCGACGGCGGCGAAGAGTGAGCAAAAAGGGAGTTGACGCGCCGTTCCGAATCCGCGAAACAGGCCCCGAACCCCCGCGCGCCGGTTGTCGTGCGCGGGCCGAGTCCCCGGAGGGACCCGATGTCGAACTCGAAGCTGGGAACCCGCCACACCTGTGAAAACTGTGGCGCGAAGTTCTACGACCTCAACCGACCCGAGCCGACCTGCCCCAAGTGCGGGACCGTCGCCTCGGGCGAAGCCCCCGATCCGCTCGCCCGGCTCAAGGCCCGCAAGCGCAAGGCGGCGGCCGAAGCCCGCAAGGCGCGCAAGAAGAAGCCGGTCGTCACCGAGGTCGAGGACGACGAGGACGACGACGACCTCGAAGAGGACGACGACGAACTCGAAGACGACGACCTCGACGAAGACGACGAGGACGAGGACGACGACGACGAAGACGAGGACGAGGACGACGACGTCGAAGAGCTGGTGCTCGACGACGAGAAGGCGCTCGGCAAGCTGTCGGACGAAGACGACGACGACGACGACGAGGTCGACCCCGACCTGGAGATCGACGACGACGAAGGCCTCGACGACGACGACGAGCTCGACCTCGGCGACGATGACGACCTCGACCTCGACGACGACGACGAGCTCGACCTCAGCGACGATGACGACCTCGACCTCGACGACGACGACGACGATTGATGCGCCCGCGGCGCATCGACTCGCGGCGCATCGACTCGCGACGATCTGCCCGCCACGCCCGACCTTCGCCCCTGCCTGAGCGATACACCCGTTGAGTCGCCGGGTCCTGGGGCCGCTCACCCTCTACGTCCTGGCCATCGGCGCCATCTTCGGCGGCCTCGGCGCCTGGGTCGCCGCCGAACAGGACGGCCTGCGGCGGGCCGTGCTCGCCTTCTTCCTGCCCGACGACTGGATCTCCGCCGGCGACCACCTGCTGCGCGGCTTCATCCGCGACCACCGCCCGGCGATGATCAACCTGCTGGTCAGCGCGCTGGTGGTCGTCGTGCCGGCGCTGACCTTCCCGCTCAAGGAGTGGGTCTCGGCGCGCTTCGAGCAGCACCTGCACCGCGACGATCCCGACTGGAGCACGCCGCCCGAGCACCCGCTGTGGCGCCAGGCACTCGACGAGGGCCTGCTGCTGCTGATCTTCGCCGCGCTGAGCCTGGCCGCGCTGCGGGTCACCGTCACCCCCGGCTGGGGCCGGGTCGGCTTCTGGCTGACCAACGGCGTGCTCGCGTTCAGCCTCGCGGTCGACTTCGTCGGCCCCACGCTCAGCCGCCACCGCGTCTCGCCCACGGCGATCTACTGGGTGCTGTTTCGCCACCACCCGCTGCGCGCGCTGGGCTTCGGCGCGGTGATGGCGGCCCCGCCGCTGCTGGCGGGCAAGCTGCTCGCCAGCGGCGAGGGCGGCGCGGCGGCGTTCATGGCGCTCGCCGGCGTCAATACCGCCTGCATCGCGATCTCGGCGCTGTGGGGCACGGCGATCGGCACCGACATCGCCGGCCGGCAGCACCCGGGCCCCAGCCGGCGCTTCGCGATCCCCTTCTGGCTGCTCGTCACGAGCGGGCTCGCGGTCAACGGGGCCTTCTTCGGCGCGGCGTTCAAAGCGGCGCTCGACGTCTCGCCGATCCTCAAGTGCACCTGGACGCCGGTCGACGACGGCTTCGAACTCGACCTGCCGGGGCTGCTCGATCCGACGCTGACCGTCGAGCTGACGGTCGAGGTGCACAACCCCACCGCCCGTCGCGCCCGGATCGGCGAGAACCGGGTCGAGCTGCGCCATCGCGGGCAGGCGCTGGCCGACACCGCGCTGCCGCCGTTCGACGTCGCCCCGGGTGAGACGGTGCGGCAGCACCTCGAGCTGAGCTTCGAGCCGCGCGGGGCGCTCTACGATCGCGCCGGAGAAGCCCTGGCCGACGGCATGGAGAACGGCTGGTGGCAGGCGGCCAAGACGGCCGCCGGCGGCGTGGCCGACAAGAAGGCGTGGACGGTCATCCTGACCCTGCCGCTGCCCTCGGGCGAGCTGGTCGTGCCGCTCTACGACGGCAGCAAGCCGCCCAAGCCCAAGCCCTGAGCCTGCGCCCTGCTCAGATCGTCGCCACGTACTCCACCAGTCGGGCGAACGGCAGGCAGCCGTGCCGCTCGAAGAGGCGGACCATCGGCTGGTTCGAAGTCGACGTGCCCCCGTGGTACTGCACCCCGCCCTGAGCCCGCAGCATGGCCATGCCCCGCCGATGCACATGCTGCCCCAAGCCCCGGCCGCGGACCTCGGGGGCCAGCCCCATGAAGGTGATGGTGCTCCAGCCGGTCGCCGGCTGAACCTGGGCGATGACGAAGGCCGCCGGCGCGCCGTCGAGCAAGCCCACCTGCACACAATCGGGCGCGCAGTACATGCCGCGCCGATCGAGGGCGTGGGCCAGGACCGCGGCGCCGGTATCGTCGGCCTCCCACTCCGGGCCCGGGCCGGCGCGTTCGATCAGCGCGGCGGCGGCGGCCTCGCCCACGACGTCGAGCGGGCGCCACTCGAACGGGCTCTCGCCCTCCGCCGGCAGGTCGACGACGGGCGTCTTGTACTCGACCCGGGTATTGACCGCGGCGAAACCGTGCTCGGCGAGGGCGGCGCGGTAGGCGGCCGGCTGGGCATCGGGATCGACCCGGGTCGACAGCGTGGCCCAACCGCGGGCGCGGGCGAGCGCGACGGCCTCGGCGAGCAGGCCGGCCGTCGCTTCAGCGCCGTCGGGGCCAAAGCGCGGGGCGGTGAGCCAGTGGCGGTCGGGCGCGGGGGTGAAGACGCGCAAGAACGCCCGCGCGACGCCCGCCGACGACAGCGCGACCCGCAGCCGCGCCGGGTCTTCGGCGAAGCGCTCGCGGAGCCAGCCGCGGTGGTCTTCACCGTCGTCGAGGGCGAGCAGCGCGGCGATGGCGTCGAGGTGTGCTTCGGTCGGGATCATGCGGTCGCCTCGGTGGTCGACGGGCAGTCTATCAGACGCCATCGCGAAGCGTTCGGGATTTGTTTCGAATCACTATTGACATGGCATCCACTCATCGCTAGCCTCGGTCCCGTCATGAGCAATCGCAAGATCACATCCCATCGCGAGGTCAGCGCCGTCAGCGCGCGCTCATCTTCCGCTGTGCGCTCATCGTCCGCTGTGCGCTCATCGTCCGCTGTGCGCTCATCGTCCGCTGTGCGCTCATCGTCCGCTGTGCGCTCATCGTCCGCTGTGCGCTCATCGTCCGCTGTGCGCTCATCGT
>JAUHXC010000026.1 GCA_030427205.1 bacterium
GGCGCGGTCCGCAACCTGGTGCGCATGCGCTTCGACGGCCCCGGCATGCGCTGGGGCCGGACTCGCGCCGAGAAGCTGCTGCACCTGCGCTGTATCTTGCTCAACGGGCAGTGGGGGGCGTTCGCCGCGTCGTTGTTCGAGGCCGACGAGTTCAAGCTGAAAGCGAAACCCGAGCGGGCGCGGGCTCACACAGCCAAGCCAGTCCGGGACGCTGCGTGATGTGGGTCATGACTCGGAAATTGGGATCTGCACCCAACTCGTTGTGACGTGAATCTGTCATCTGGCCAAGGGAGCGTGTTGCCGACGAAGGAGCCGCGGGCTCTGACCGACGGTAGAAACCAGGGCTGCTTGTGCGGTAGGGCGCCCCCGATATAGCGTATGGCGAATACTGTGTCACGGTAAGACTTTAGCCCCATGGGAAGCGGGGCTTGGAAAGGTGTCGAGCTTGTTCGCGAGGCTACGATCCTACACACTGGATAGTACTCCATCTTGAGCAGACGCGCTTGCAGTGAACCCGGAGAAAACTCGGTGACCGAAAGCCACACAAAACCATCGGGAATGACAGCCCTGGACGTCGACGTCGCGCTGTTCCTTGCTGCGCAAGCTGCCTATGCATGGGCTCATCGCCACCGGGAGATCGACAACTCTGCTCGACCCCTGGCCGCCTTGAGTACTGGTGCAGCATACGTCAACCGGCTTCGGGTCGATCGGGGCCTGCCCATCATACCCGTTGGCGAACTTCCTACTCTGTTCGAAACGCCGATCCTAGAATGGCTTCCAGGTATCGACGAAGACTTCTCGCTATTGGACGAAGGAGCGCCTACACCAGCGTGCCACGACCTCCACAGCAGCGGCGGTTCAGGTGTCATCGGTCGCCTTGAGCAGAGCGCCATGCCCAAGATCATGGACTCTGTTCGCCTGACCAGTGACCCTCAGTCTGTGTACGTTGAGACTCGGCGGTTTCTCATAGAGCACGCCATAGCTCGCAGCCGAGATGCCTTCGAGTTGGCCATTCGGTTGAAGGTTCCCTTCGCAGATTTGTACCAGCCGGTGGCAGAAAAGGCTCAGATGCAAAGACGTGGCTCAGGACCGGTATGCTTTCCGTGCCCCCGTTGCTCCTGGCCGATGGCGATCAACCGGAAGGCCAAGTCTGTCTCATGTAGTCGCTCCACGTCGTGTTGGAATGCAGGCTCTCGTTTTCGTCTAGTCGATGGAAGTACCGAGTTGCAGGAGGCCGGGGGTCTTGCGGCACCGACGCCCGTCTCGTCCGATGGCATGGTCGCCCTGCGGGAAGGCCTATGGCGATACACGGTTCTGCCTGGTATCGAGGAACTTCAACTTCTCGATGAGTTGCTCAAGATCGAATCTGTACAAGCACGTCTCTGGCCCGATCTGGATGCGTATGACCTGCACGTCTCACGTGATCAACTCCAATGGCGCGTAGACGTCAAGGACCACGCCACCCCACATCGAATAGCAACACAGTGTCTCAAGAAGCAAGCTGTCGAGCCAATGTTCCTCGTTGTGCCTGATGCTCGAGTTAGCCAAGTGACCTATCTGAACCGAGTCGTACCAATGGACCAGAACTATACCTTCATGACTTGCTCAGACTTCGTTCGGCTGGTTCGGGGTGACACGCGATGAACTCTCTGACATCCAAGGTTGGCTTGTCTACCCATGTGGCCCTTGCATTGACTGCTAGGCTCACTCCGAAGCCGCACCGGATTGGTGACGTGCGCTTGATCGCGAATGGACGACTTCATCTACTCCCACAAGTGCTCCATGAGGGTGATCTCGCCTACGTCGCGAAGTTTCTGCTACATCGGCCCGATGTCCTCGCCGAAGACTCTGCTCTCAAGCGGCATGCTCGCGCCGTAATCCACGCTGCGGAGGAGTTCCGCAGTGTCGGCGACGGGATCCCGGACGATCCTTGGCTGATCGAGTACGAGCCCGTGCCCGGCGCGCCCTTGGAGCAACGGCTCACCAAGTGGCTGGGGCGCCTCGATCGGATGCATCAGCGAGTCCCTTCGGTCGGAGTGGGTGGCAAGATCTCGACCGAAGAGATAAGGCTAGAGACGCGGGATAAATCCTATCGGATCCCAATTCATCATGCACCCACGGAGACCTCGAACATCGAGGTTGAAACAAGTCCAGGCAGGCCGGCTCTTCAGATAGACGCTGGATCACTGCGCAGCCTCGCCCGAGCGATAGATGAGTCTCGCCCACGATCCAACGGAGTGGCATACGAGGCGGTGGCGATGGACCAGTTCTTCGCGAGGTTTCAGGATAGAGCCGAGTTGTCCGTGGAGCAGGTTGCTGCTGGCCGCACGAGTCTTGCCGTTGCGCCAACAGGTACCGGCAAGTCCGTATTCACTCGTCTTCTTGCTATCGAGTGGGCGTCACGCGGACTGCCTGTTGCGTTGATCGTACCCAATATCGCTGGAGTCTGGGGAGAGTCGCGCAAGCTGGAGCGGGCAATTGCCCGGGCCGGACTTGATCTGACCGTTGCCCCTCTTTCCTCCTGGCGAAGTGTTCCAGCGGCCTTGGAGAAGCACTTCTCAAGCCCTCCGCAGGACGATAAGGACGGTTTGTGGGCTCTCGGCCGAGTGGGGTACTCTTGCCTCCTGTCCGCCTACCAAGAGGCTCCCCGAGTGGAAGTGCCGTTCGGCGAGGAGCCATGCACCTCGCTCAGATCCTCCAGCGGAGGTGGGGGTCATGGCCAACGTGTACCCTGCCCCTTCCGTGAAGTGTGCGGACGGTTTAACCCATTCAGGCGAGCAGCGAAGGCCGACATCGTGGTGGCGAATCACCACACTCTTCTTTCGGGAAAAGTGCCCGTCAAGGTCCATGTGGACGGTGGGGCACCGAGGTCGATCTCCTCCGCGGAGTTGATCATGAGGCGGTGCGCAGCAGTCTTCATAGACGAAGTCGACAGTTTTCAGCAATCGGCCGTTGGTGCCACCAGTAGTGCGCTCGGGCTATCTCCGCGAAGATCGGGACATAGTGCCCCGGTCCAACTGTACCTGGAAATCTCTCGGCTCTGGGCAGAGAGCGACGTCGAGGTTGGTTCGCCTCGACTTGAACGCGAACGGAAGGCCTTGCTCAGGATCATGGGGGAGGCAGATAGGCTGGCGGAGCTTCTCAGCCGAAGAGAGTTGGTGTGGCCGAAGGGGAGTAAGATCATCTGGCTCGGTGCTCGAGACCACATTATTGCCCAGCGCCTGTTTCCCGATGATCCAAGAGGAATAGCAAAGGTACGTGAACTCTACGATGATACACCGCTTGACAAGCCCTGGACTGAAGGATTGCGGCTGGCCTTGGCTCGGCTGGCGGACCTCAACCCAGCAGACACCGGAGAAGTTCACGGTCAGATTCGGCAAACACTGATCTCCACCTTCGGTGAGGATAGCTCGACTTGGGTATCCGAAATCGTCAACCTCCTGATTCTTCGCTCCTCACTGCTCCAACTGGATAGGGGAATCGGCAACCTCCGCCCGCAGTTGATCGAACTGGAGTTGAGGGGGGTACGCACGGCTAGCACGATTCGGGACAAGCTGCTTGGCTATGCTCCTTGGCAACCATCTCCAGCCGGACCGCTGGGGCAGCGCCTCTACGGCTATACGTACCTACCTGGGCTCGGCGGCGGCGTCGGGTCTGTCGAGGTCAGGATCCTGTCCGGTGACCCGCATGGTTTTGTGCGAGAGTTGGGCGGGCTGGTTTCTCGTGCGTTGTGTGGGCACGAACGTATCGTGGTCGGCTTCTCTGCGACTTGCCGATTTCGTGGTTCACCCAGCTCAGATGTCGTCGCGCCTCTACTTGGAGCAGTGTCGGACGAGAGCAACACTGTTTTCATCGAGGACCTGACACAGGAGCATCGCGTGTCAGGCCAGCGCGATAGGTTCCTGAGGATGAAGGCAAGCCGCGAGGGGGCTGCGACACTATACAATCGCATTCTCAAGCACGTACTAACACGACAAATGGAGAGCGAGAGCACGGCCGGACGAGCGCGAGCACTCCTCGTGACGAACTCATACGAGGAGACCGAGGCTGTCTACCGGGGGCTCAAGGAGGCGAAACCAACTCTCGCCCTCAGGTACATGGTTCGATCTGAGCGCCGCGAGCAGTCGGACGGCGATAGTGTCATTCTGCGCAACATTGAGAGCTTTGGTGCAGTAGCGGCGCCAGCGATCCTGGTAGGACCCCTCAGCGTGCTGGCTCGCGGCCACAACATTCTCCAGCCCGGAACCAGTCGCTCGGCGATCTCGACCGTATTCGTCATGACCCGCCCGCTACCGCCGTCGGACAGCCCGGAGCGATTCCTCGCGCACCTCTCCTACAATGCCGCTCTGAACCCGCCCGCCTGGCGGCACGGTGCGCAGGAGACTGTCACTGCCGAACGAAGTCGAGCGAGGCTGAGCCTCGACCGCTTGCAGCGCAGTTCTCCGGCGTTCGGCACAATGGACCTGATGCTTCGACGGGAACTCGTCTGCGATATACTCGTGGAGTTGGCCCAGCTTGCAGGCAGGGCGCGTCGTGGCGGCACTCCAGTCAGGATGTTCTTCGTAGACAACGCGTTTGAGAGTGAGGTGGCCCCTTGGTGCCAGATGGTGCATGAGGTCATGCAATGGTGGAAGGCTAGCGGATGGCTCGACGAGATGCTAGACTTGCATGGTGCCTACGTTAGAGCATTGGCACAGTATTCAGGCTTCAATCTACCGACAACCGTCTGAGCGAGGAGATATCGTGGGCCAGGGAATGATCAAGACGATGCGGACGACCGCCTTCAGGGTTTCAGGAAGCCTGCTTGGGAGCGTCTGGATTTACGAGAGCGATGAGATTCGCGCAGCCTGGAAGAAACTGTGCTCAGACTTCCGGTACTGGCCCCCCTACAGCAGCCTCGAGACTGCGCTGAGGGTCCTCACCGAAGGCTTTGTGACCCTCAACCGTCGATACGGCGATACTCAGCGGGCTTTCTTGATAAGTGATCGAGAGATTCCGGGATCTCAGCTTGAACGAGTGACACGAGCCTGGGAGGTGTTTGCCCTGGGTCGGGACGAACGTCCGTTGTCCGCACATGTGGGCGGGGTGAAGCCGCGGCGCATTGAATTGGTTGATCTCTTCGAGATCGGAGCAAACGATTGCTTCAGATCGAAGATCAGAGATGGCTGGGTTTGGGACGCCGCACGGTGGGAGATCGTCAAGCGCCTTCATGGCACCAAGCTGAAGACCGACGTCAGAGAGTTGCGGCTTCGATACCACTCGGAGGGACATCTCTACACCTGGGACCAACTACTCGCCCCGAAAGCCGGAGGCGCCTGGGCGATGCACCGGCTGACGCCGAGCTTGATGACGATTCCCGGAGTGCACGATTTGGTCCTGTCGGTGGAGTCAAGTCTCATGCGGCTCGATCCGAAATGGCGTGAGGCATGGAAGAGATCGCGTTGGCTCGAGGTGGACTTCAGCCCATCGTCGCCACTCCTGCGGGCCCGAGCAGAGAGGTCTCGTCGAGTTGAACAGACCGAAGAGGCCCGTTGGGATTGGCGAGACCACGCAGTAGAGGTGCTTCGGGGGGCAAGCCTAAACCCAATGCCCTCAACAGATACCGAGGGCCCCATCCCGCAATCGCGAATCAGGGCGGGCTTCCCTACCCAGGAGAGACAACTGGCGCTCGGTGCGGGTGTGGGGGCACTGTTTCATGAGTGCGTCGCGCACCACGTTCGGACAACACTCGGTGATGCTGCACGCAATGTGGAGTTGAGGACGGTCAAGGTCGGCTTTCCGACCAGAGACACCTTCGTCAAGCAGTCTCCCCTCAGTAGATCATCGAGCAGCCTTCATCTATATGTGTTCCTGGTATACGCAGACACCACGACCAAAGAGCGCATCGTGAAGGCTTTGGCTCACGTCCTCACGGAAAGTGGTGGGCAGTCTGAGTCTGGAGAGAGTCCGGCTGAGTTTGGTGAACGCTTGCTCGCATCCCCGGACGGGGAGGTGCTGTCATTCGGGTCGATTTCAGTCCAACCCATCTCCCCTCCGGACAGTGACCAGTTCCTACTCGGGCAAGCCCGGTGTGGATCGATCACGGAGTGGCTATCAAGATGGTTGCCATCGAACGAAGTTGGCGAGGACCGAGTCTACGCTGCTTTCGTCGAGACGGCGAGCCTCAGAGAGGTAGAAACACACTCACGCGATCTCAAGTCGCGGCTTCGTCGTGCATTCGCTCGTCGGGGAATTGTCACTCAGTTCATCACCAAGGCCTCGAAGCCGCGCAGGAAGAAGAAGGAATTCAACGACCATGCCGCGGCCAACGCTGTGCTGGATCTGACTCGGAGCGCGGGCTTCTTCTTGCATCCATTTCCAGCGGTGGAGCCATGCTCCGGTGACTTGGTGGTCGGAGTTTTCTGTTTGCGGGCCTCGCGCGAAAAACAGACGAGGTACATGGCGAACCTCGTAGCCGTAGAAGCCGGAAGCCGGAGGTCCTGGGGGTATGAGCCATCGTCGGGATGGGTACCCCTTCATCAAGCGACGTCCTCTCTGCTTGCATCAGGTGGAAGTAGGCACGATGAAGACAGGAAGATGAGGGATTTGGTGAGGAGGGCTGTCGAACAAATCCCGCTGCGTTTCGGCGGAATGCGGGCCGTGCTGATGTTCGACTGCGAGGGTGCCCGACGACTCTGGCCAGCACTAGGTGATACGTCTTCCGCAGAACTCCCGGGCTGGATGACGCGAGATGGACAGAACGCCGTCTTGCGTGTCCGCTCCCAGAAGGGCGAGGTCCCGCGTATCGCCGGGCAGCATGCGTGGAGCGAGGACTTGGTTCCCGCACGGCACACCTCGTTTCGGGCGCTCAGGCTTGGCCAGAGCGAGGGCCGGTCGCCCCGCTACGTTACCTTCGGCTCGCAGACGATGAAGCGAAACACCGCGTCGCAGGTGCAGAGTCGCTTTGCTGTGGACGATGAGAAGCTTGCCGAGGCTTGGCAGGCTCTGGGCCTGACGGAGATTGTGGTATTCAGTGCCGGACCATGGTCGGAAGACGATCTGCTCAATCAGGCGGCCTTGCTGTGCCGGATTTCTCCGACTTGGAAGCGGGCGTTGAAGCGTCCGGCGCCGGTTCATCTCGCAAGCGCTGTGATAGAAGACTACCCCTTCGAACTCTCGTAGAGTAGGCCACCATTGGTAGCCGGACTCGAGATCGTCAGGTAGACCTCGTCAAGGAGGTGGCGCGCCGTGTTCGTTGCTGGGTCGGTGTCGTCGAGGGTCTGCCCCGGTTGGTTCGACTGGTCACGAACATCAGGGCGGCGAAGGTCGGCTCAGCGACAATCAGCGCGCGCAGCGGCGTGAATCTCCTCGAAGGTGTGGGGTGAACGGCGCCGCGGTTTACACGCCGTCAATCTCGACGTACTTCGAGACGGCTGAGGCTCTACGGGGCTGCAGTTGCAGCGAGTTGAATGTTCCGTCAGATGTTCCAGCCGCAGGGGCTAGAAAGGGGCGCCGGGCGGTACTGGACGACACCCGAGAGCACGTCTCAACTATCCGACATCACGGCCAAATCCACGCCCCCGCTGGGTTACGTCGGATGTGCCCGATAGTTGATGCGCACGTGCATGTGCAGCGTATCGTCCTGCAAGCCGAAGAGGATGCGCTCGGCCGCCTGGTTGACCGGCTGGTTGTTATTGCAGAAGAGCCCGCCGCAGGCGAGGGCGGCGGTGGGCAGGGTCAGGGCCGCGCTCAACGCGAGGCCCGAGAACAGATGCTTCATGGTGGTTCTCCGCTGGTCCGCCGGACCCGACGGGCCACGCCGTCGATCTGACACCCCCCATCGCAACGCATCGACCGGGCGTCGAGAAAGTCTGCACGTCCGCCCGCCTGCCGGTGTTGGTCCCGGCGAGAGGGGCGCGGCGCCGCAGCGCCCCCATGTCGTGGAGAGAGCCGATGCCGACGCTCATGACGCTGGCCCAGCCCGTGTGCTGTCGCCCGACCCCCGCGCGGCGAGGCCTGTGTCATACTGCCGCCGTGTCTGCCAATCGTGAGTTGAACGCGCTGTATCGGGAGTTCGGGCCGGCGGTCTTCCGCCGGGCGCGGCGTATGCTCGGCAACGACATGGACGCCGAAGAGGCGCTGCAGGAGGTCTTCCTCAAGGCGTTTCGCCGCCTCGACCGCTTCGAGGACCGGGGCAAGACCCTCAACTGGCTGTATCGCATCACCACCAACCACTGCCTCAACGTGATCCGCAGCCGCAAGCGCCGCCGGGCGCTGGCCGACGCCTACTCGGCGGAGCCCCGCGCGCCCGACGCGCCGGTCGACCTGACGACCCTGCGCATGCTGCTCTCGCAGGCGAAGCCCAAGCTGGCGACGACGGCGGTCTACGTGCACATCGACGGTATGTCCTACGCCGAAGCGGCGGAGGTGCTCGGGGTCTCGAAGAGCACCGTCCGCAACCTGATCAACCGCTTCGACGCCTGGGCCGAGCGCCGACTGAGGGATTGAGATGACGCTGCGATACGCGACCCGCGAGACGACGTGCGCCGATACGCCCTCCGATCTGGCGCTCGACCGGCTCAACCTCGGGCTGCTCGACGCCGCGCGCGCGGCCGAGGTCGAAGACCACCTCGCCGGCTGCGAGGCCTGCGCCGCCCGCTTCGCCCGCATCGCCGAGGGGTTCGACGCGTTCCCGGAGCTGGACGAGCGGCGCGCGCTGGCCGCCGCCCGCCCGACGGGCGACCGCCGCCCGCCCTGGCTGGCGATCGCCGCCCTGATCGGCGCCGCGGCTGCGGTCGCGCTCTCCACCCTGCGCCCGGCGCCCGCGCCCGACGACGGCCCCGGCGTGCGCACCAAGGGCGCCGCCGCGCTGCGCATCTTCCGCCGGCCGGCGGGCGCCGAGGGGCCGGGCACCGAGGTGATCAGCGGCAGCCAGTTCGCGGCGGGTGACGCGCTGCGCTTCGCGGTCGACCTGCCCCGGGCCGGCGCCATCGCGATCTACGGGCGCGAGGCCGGCGGCGCGCCTTATCTGGCGTGGCCCCGCGCGGGTCAGGATCCGGTGCGGGCGGCGGGCGATCTGCAGGTCCTGCCCGGCGGCTCGGCCCGCCTCGACGACGCGCCGGGGCCCGAGACGCTGTTTCTGGTGCACTGCCCCGGGTTCGACCGATTGCCCGAGTGCGCCGCCGACGGGGCCGACGGGCTGCGCTGCGCCGAGACGTGCACCGTCTCGGGCTTCGTCATCGAGAAGGGCGCGCCATGAGGCCCGCGCCGCGCGGCGGGTCGCTCTTCGGGTCGCCGCTGCTCGCCCTGTCGCTGCTCGCCAGCGCGCTGCTCACGCTGTGGGCGAGCCCGGCCCGGGCCCTGCCCGACGACACCTGGGTGATCGCGATCGGCAACAACCGGGGCGACGCCGGCGAGGTGGCCCTGCGCTACGCCGAGCGCGACGCCGAGCAGTTCGTGCAGACCCTCAGCGCGCTCGGCGGGCTCGCGCCCACGCGCACGGTGCGCCTCGACGGCCGACGGGCGGAGGACGTCCGGGCCAGCCTCGATCAGGTGGACGCCGCGCTGCGCCGCGAGGGCGGGCAGGGGTCGCTGGTGGTCTACTACTCGGGTCACGCCGACGCCCGGGCGCTGCACCTCGGCGGCAGCCACCTGCCGATCGCCGAGCTGACCGAGCGGGTCTCCAACGCGCCCGGACGCTTCCGGCTCCTGATCATCGACGCGTGCCGCTCGGGCGCCGCCTCGCGGGTCAAGGGCCTCGAAGCGACCCCCGACTTCGCGGTGAAGGTCGACGACCGCACCCGGGCCGAGGGGGTGGCGATCATCACCTCGTCGACCGCCGGCGAAGACAGCCAGGAGTCCGATGCCCTGCAGGCGTCGTTCTTCTCGCACCACCTCGTCAGCGGGCTGCGCGGCGCGGCGGACGAGAACGACGACGCCCGGGTGACGCTCGCCGAGGCCTACGCCTACGCCTACGCCCAGACCCTGCGCTCGTCGGGGCGGACCCTCAAGCTGCAGCATCCGACCTATCGCTTCGACCTCAAGGGCAAGGGCGAGGTGGTGCTCACCACGCTCGAGAGCGGCCGCTTCGGCCAGCTCGAGCTCGCCCGGCCGGCGGTCTACGTCATCGCCCGCGATGGCGAGGGCGGGCCGGTCGCCGCCGAGGTCGCCCCCGCCCGGGAGCAGGCCCGCCTCATCCTGCCCGCCGGCGACTATCACGTGCAGGCGCGCCACCCCGACGCCTATCGGCAATACCGGGTCACCCTGCGCGACGGCGAGACCACCCGCCTCGCCGACGTCGAGCCCGAGATCCTCAGATACGACCAGCTCGTGCGGGCCCGCGGCGGACCGCGGCGCTCGGTGCACGGCTTCATGGCGCTCGGCGGGGTCCGCGGCGGCCTGCTCGAAGGCGAGGGCGCCGGCCCCCAGGCGGTGCTGGGCTATCAGGCCGACCTGCCGTGGTTCTCGGTGGGTGCGCGGGCTCGGGCCTCGACCGTCTCGGTGGCGGCCGCCGACGACGCCGCCGACCGCCGCCACGACGAATACGCGCTCGCCGTCACCCTCGAGCGCTTCGTCGACTTCGGCCCGCTCAGTCTGTCGTTCGGGCTGCTCGCCGAGGCGACGTGGCATCGCCAGACCTTCACCGGGCCGCGCCCGATCGATCCGCGGACCAGCGTCGGCGGGGCCTTCGGCGGCTTGCTCGCCGTCGAGCGCCACCTGCCTTTCGAGTGGGCGCCGGGCCTCGCCGTGCGCCTCGAAGGCGGACCGTACTCGGGCATCATCGAGGTCGCCGAGGTCGAAGACGGCGTCGTCGTCGGCGCCGCCACCGCCACGCCGCTCGCCGGCTGGGCTGCGCTCGGTATCCGTTGGCGGCTGTGATCCGAGCGCTCGCGCTGACGGCCGGACTGGCCCTGCTCGGCTGCGGAGACGCGCTCATCGACGGGCGCTATGTGGGCGACCCGCAGCTCGAGCTGCCGATCCGGGTCGCCGCGGGCCCCTTTCGCAGCGCCTCGATGCGGGTCACCCTGCTGTGGAGCCCGGGGTCCCACGACGTCCTGCCCGGCGGGTGGACCGAGCACGGCCCGCTCTTCGAACCGCTGCCCGGCGAGGACGGCGTGCTGCGCCTCTTCGAACCGCCGCCGATCGGCGCCGCGGTGGGCCGGCTGGTGCTCTACGACGCGCCCGACGGCCGCTGGACCCCCGACCTCGCGCCGCTGGCCATCGGCGACGCGGTGATCGTCTACGACCCCGAAGCGGGCTATCACGCCCGGCCGGCGGACAGCGCCTGTTGCCCCGACCAACCCCTCGACTGTATCACCGCCTGCCAGGACGTCTGCGCGCCCCGCGTCGCGTTGCTCATCGTCGAGCCCGACCCCGTCTCGGAGGCCACATGCGATTGATCGCCCGCCGCGTCGCTCCGGCTCTGGCCGGGCTGGCGCTCGCCGCCGGCTGCACGTCGGAGAGCCTGGCCCCCGACGACTTCGCCGGGCAGCCGCTGGCCGTGCTCGAGCTCTTCGACCGCGAGGGGCTGCTGCTCGGCGACGACGCGATCGCGATCGGGCTGCACTGGCTCGACGATCGTGAGCTGCCCGTCGCGGTCGATCGCCTGCTGCCCCACCCCGATCGGGCGCGTGGGCCGATCGGCGCGCCGCTGTTCGATCTGACGCTCTACAGCCCGCCGCCCGAGGCCGCCCTGATCGATTACGGCACCGGCGCGCCGGTGGCCATCGGCTTCGCCGTCGCCTGGCGCGATGTGGACGGCGATCGGGCGCGCGGCGCCGACGAGCCGCCCTATCTGGCCAACGCCTACAACGCCATCATCTACAGCCCAACGGCCCTCGACGCCGTCGGGTCGCCGACCGGTCGACCGCTGCCGGCGGGCTATGGCTTCGTCAACCTGCCCATGCCGTGCGGGCCGCTGCCGCCGACGACCCCCGGCGACTGCGGCGTACCGCTCGGCGCGTTGTGTGAAGCCGACGCCGACTGCGGCCCCGGCGCCTGCCAGGAACTCGGCTCCGGTGTGCTGTCGAGCCTGCGCTGCGTCGTCCTGGAGCCCCCGGCGGACGGCTGCCGCCCGGGGGACGGCATCTTGGACTACTACGGCGTGCCGCAGGACGGCGTCGAGGGGCGCTACCTGCCGTATTGCGCCGCCGACGCCGACTGCCCCGGCGATCAGATCTGCGCCCCCGCCGGCCAGTACTGCGGCGGCCCGGTGCCCTACCTCTCCGAGCGCCTGACCCCGCTGCGGGTCTGTCTGGACGACGCGCTGCCCCCGCCGCCGCCCCCGCCGCGGTCGCGCTGAGCGCCGCCGCCCGCGCTGTTGCCGGCGCCGGCGCCCCCCGAAGAAAGAGATCGAAAAGAAACATCTGCACGGCGCCGCCGGTGCCGGTGTTGGTCAGGGCGAACACGGAGACACCCACCCACGGAGGAGTTCGTCATGTCCGCCATCGCCCGGAGGACGCGCGCATCTTCACCCAGCAGCAGGCCGCGATGGCCGCCGACTGGCACGGTACCCGCGTCGAGCAGGAGGTGCACGCCGACGGCGTGCTGCAGGGCTTCGGCGTGCGCCACATGCGCACCCGGGCGATCGAATACAGCGCCTCGCCGGTCATGACCACCGGGCCCATCGGCTACATGGTCGTGGGCGAACCCAGCGACGAGACCTGCGTCAACGACGACGATGAGTGGGATTGGGACACCTGCTATTTCGAGCACTGGGGCGACAGCGTGGTTGCCGGGCTTCGCGGGGCAGGTGCACCTCACCGCGGCGGTGAAGACGCTGCTCCAGCGCTGGGGCGACCCCGCGGTGGCGATGGCGGCCGCCCGCTGATCCGCCCGTCGCCTCGATGGTGGGCCGTCGCCGACAGTCGCCGACAGTCGGCCGACGGTCATCGGCCCTTCGACCGGCGACCCGGCGGCGGGCGGGGCTGGCACGGCGCTTGATGAGACGCCCCGTCACCCCCAAGACGAGGCCTGCCATGCGCCGTATGACGACCCGAGCGATATCGCTGAGCTGTGTACTGATCCTGTGCGCCTGCGCCGACGGCGCGGCCGGCGACCCCGCGGTCGACGGCCCCGCGTGCGGCGTCGCCGAGCCACCCGCCGAGGCCCTGTCGATCGAGCGCGGCCTGACCGGGGCCGGCGCCACCGACGACGTCCGACCGACGCTGGTGCCCACCGGCGCCGGCGGCGCGCTGCTGGTCTACAACGGGCAGGACGACGGCGTCGGCCGCGTGCGTCGGCTCGGCGCCGACGGTCGGCCGCTGGGCCCGGTGGTCGACATCACCCCCGAAGGCGCCTTCCTCGTCACCCCGCCCGCGGTGGTCGAGAGCGCCGGCGGCTTCGCGGCGGTCTGGCGGGCCGACGCCCGCGTCTGGCTGCGGCGGCTCGGCCCCGACGGCCAGCCGCTGGGCCCGGCCCGCCCCATCAGCGACCCGGCGCACTTCGTCGAAGGCCCGCCGACCGTGGCTCACCTGGGCGGCGACCGCATCGTGGCGACCTGGAACGATTTCGACGCCGGCGCGGCCCACATGCGCCGGGTCGCCGCTGACGGCCTGCTCGACCCCATCGAGCGGGTCACCGGCGACTACGTCACCCAGCCCACCGCCGTCGCCGCGGCGCCCGACGGCACGTACGCGGTGCTGTGGTTCGACGAAGACGCGTGGATGCTGCGCATGCGGCGCTTCGACGGCTCGGGGGTCGCGCTCGGCGAGCCGATCGACGTGGGCGAGGGCGATCGGTCGGGGCATTTGTCGACCAACAGCCGCGGCGAGATCGCCGTCGCCTGGCACGACGCGTCGGCGCTGGTGCGCTTCTTCGACGCCGGCGGGCGCCCGCGCGGCCCCGAGGTCGAGGTCGCCGGCCCGCTCGATGGCCCGTTCGCCTACGCCGAGCTCAACCGCTACGAGGTCTGGCCCTCGCAGATCGCGGTGCATTTGGGCGACGACAGCCGGGCGCTCGTCGGCTGGACGCTGGGCCCGCAGGACGGCTCGGTGGTGCGCATCGTGCGAAGCGACGGGCAGCTCGTGGGCCCGGCGCGCGGCATCCCCGACGCGTCCCGCCCGGTGCTGACGTACACCGCCGTGGCCTGGCTGCCGTGCGTCGGGCGGGCGCTGGTGGCGTGGCGCGACCGCGACTGGACGATCCGGGTCGCGCTGCTCGACCCGGCCGACGGCCCCTGAGCCGCAGCCGCGCCGATTGAAATCAGCCGGCCGGCGGATCACAACCCGGGGCCTTGCAGCGACCGAGAGGGATCGCATGCCGCTTGGCTATCGGCTGGCGAATGTCTATCGACTCGTCGACCGCCTCTTCTTCGAGAGCGAGAAGAACTCGCCGCTGTGTGCGCTGGCGCAGCAGGCCATGGATGTCTCGTCGCTGCGCCGGGGCGCCACCGTCCTCGACCTGGCGTGCGGCACGGGCACCGTCGCGTTGTGGATCGCCGCGCAACGGCCCGACGTGCACGTCTTCGGGCTCGATCTCGCCGGCGAGATGGTCGAGCAGGCCCGCGCCGAGGCACGCCGCCAGGGGCTCGGCAACACCACCTTCCTCTGTCGCTCGATCTTCGACGTCGACGCGGCGGCGTTTCGCCCTCCCGACGGTGCGCCCGACGCGCCGGCGGCCGGGCTCGACATGGTCGTATGCTCGTACGGCTTCTCGGCCATGCCGCAGCACGCCCGGATCTTCGCGGCGTCGCTCGATCTGCTGGCGGCGGGTGGGCGCTACGTGATCATGGACGTGCACTATGCCCGGGCCGGTCGGCGCGCGCGGCTCGCGGCGGCGACCATCGACCGTTGGATCTGGGGTTCGGACCAGCTCAAGGCGAGCTGGCCGGTCATGGCCGACGCGCTCGACGGCTTCGAGAAGCGAGACCAGCCGTTTCGGCTCTACGGGGTCATCCCGTTGGTCTTCTTCACCGCTCGCGGTCGCCGTTCGCAGCCGTAGCGGGCAGCGACGGCTGTTCGGCGCCGGCCGAGCGCCGTCGTTCGAGCGCGGGGCGCATCGAGTTGGCGACGCCAACGATCAACCCGGCATTGTACACCCAGATCGCCGACATGACCCCCATGCCCATGAAGAGCGCGCCGCCGATGGTCCCGGCGCTGAGGCCCAGGGTGATGGCCAGGCTGGTATCCACGTTCCGGGTCAACGACCGGCCGACGTCGAAGACGGTCTCCAGCGCGCCCAGCGTGCCGTCGAGCAATACGATCTGAGCGGTATCGGTGGCGATGGTCGACGCGCCGCTCAACGAGATCGAGACGTCGGCCTTCTTCAACGCGATGGCGTCGTTGATGCCATCGCCGATGAAGCACACCGAGCGCCCCTCCGCCTGCATCGCGGCGATCAGATCGGCCTTGTCTTCGGGCAGGACGCCGGCGTGGAAGCCATCGACCCCGAGCAGTTCGGCCAGCCGCCGGGTCGGGGTCTCGTGATCGCCAGAGATGATGTGCACCGCATAGCCCCGCTCGCGCAGGCTGCGCACCAGCGCGGCCGCCTCGGGGCGGGTCGTCGCGCGCAGCTCGATCGCGCCGGCGCAGGCGCCGTCGACGGCCACGTGAACCAACGACGTCGCCTCGAGCCGGGACCGCGCCTCGACGGCCTCGATGCGCGGCGGGCGGTCGACGCCGGAGGCGTGCATGAACCGCGCGCTGCCCACCCGCACGGTCCGCCCGTGCACCTCGACCTCGAGGCCGAAGCCGACGGCGTAGGCGGCGGCGTCCGGTTCGGGCACCGCGATGCCGCGGGCGGCGGCCTCGGCCAGGATGGCCTTGGCGATGGGGTGGGTCTGGCGAAACTCGGCGGCGGCGGCCAGGGCGAGCAGGTCGTCTTCGGGCATGGCCAGCGCGTGCACCGCCACGACGTGGGGCACGTCTTCGGTGAGGGTGCCCGTCTTGTCGAAGACCACGGTGTCGATCGTCGGGATCATCTCCAACGCCCGCCCGTCCTTGACGAGCACCCCCCGGTCGAGGGCGAAGCCGAGGTAGTTGAGCACGGCGATGGGCGCGACGACCCGGATGCTGTCGCCGGCGTAGGCGTTGAGGATCGTCGCCGCCCCCATCTTGCCCACGAGCGGCAGCGCCAGGCCGCTGAGCAGCACGGTCGGGGTCGCGAGGTGGTTGGCGATGCTCTCGCTGCGCAGCTCGGCGGTCGCCTTGTAGTCCAGCGTCCGGGTGAGCGCGGCGGCGATGCGCGAGGCGACGGCGTCTTCGCCGGTCCGGTCGACGCGCACGTGAATGTGCCCCGCCTGCACCATCGTCGACGCGAGCACCGGCTCGCCGGGCCCGCGCTCGACCGGCTGTGACTCGCCGGTGAGCACCCGCTGGTCGAGCGTGGCCGCGCCCCAGACCACCTGCCCGTCCACCGGCACGACCTCGCCCGCCCGCAGGGCGAGCACCGCGCCGGCGCCGATGTCGGTGAACGGCACCTGCACCTCGACCCCGTCGATGACCTGCCAGACGGCCTCGGGTCGATGCAGGAAGCTGCGGGTCAGGTCGTTCCGCGAGCGATCCTGAGCCCGCAGCCTCAGCTTCTCGGCGACGAAGTACAGGCTGTAGCTCCATGCGCTGGCGGCGAAGAAGCCGCTCGCGACCATCGCGACGGCAGCGAGGCAGTTGAACCCGTCGATCCCGAATCGGCGCTCGTCGATGATCTCCCGCCGAGCGCCGCGCAAGATCGGCACAGAGCTGTACATGATACCCAACGCGCTCACCGGACCGAGGATGGGTATTGCGAGTCCGCCCGTCGCCAGCCCGAGGGAAGCCACCGAGGCCATCAGGTACCGATCGACCTCCTCCTCGGACTCGCGCTCGGCGACCGCCTCGTCCGCCGTCGGCGTGCTCGGCGGCTCGTCCGCCGGGGTGATGTCCGTCGCCGGCGGGACCCGTCGCCGCTGGCCGAGGCGTCGCGCCACGGCGGTCGCGGCGGCCCCCGCGCCGGTCACCAGGAGGATGATGCCCAGGCCCATCGATCAGCCGAAGTAGGACAGCAGCTCACCCCGCCGCCGGATGTCGAGCGTCGCGCAGTGGAACGAGCCGAGGAATGGATAGTAGTGCTCGAACGGGCACGGGATCGGCTCGAAGCCCCAGCCGGCGAGCGCGTCGATGAGCGGGGTCTGGCCCGCCTCGACGATGACCCGCTTCGGGTCGAGCATCAGCACGTTGACCCCGGCCCACTCGCTCACGCCGCACAGCGGGTCGCTCAGCGGCGGCGGCTCTGGCGCCACGAGCAGGTCCCAGCCGGCGAGTATGTCGGGCAGGCTGTCGAAGTCGAGATACTCGGGGTTGACCAGGACCTTGCCCGGGGCGAGCGGCATGAACGTGGTGTCGATGTGGATGGCCTCGGAGCACGTATTGCGCAGCGTATGCACCCGATACCGCTCGCCCAGGTGGCGCTGCAGCCAGGCCACGCCCGCGGCGTTGGTGACGTTGCTGAGCTGGCAGAAGATGTCCCGGCCGCAGCGCACGAAGTCGGCGGCGTCGAAGACCGGCTCGAACTCGGTGATGGCGAACCGATTGCCCTGGCTGCCGGGCTCGGCGTAGAGCGCGTCGAGCAGCTGCGGGCGCGGCGCGGCCGTCCAGCGGGCGCCCCCGGCGAAGTAGGCCTTGAACAGCGAGCGATAGGCCCAGGCCTCGTACGCCCGGCTGCGGTCGGCCATGGGCGCCTCGATGATCTCGTCGCCGACCACCAGGAACGGATCGCGGGGGTTCGCCGCGCAGAAGCCGCTGGTCACCGACCAGTCGGGGCTGGCGAAAGGGCGGGCATGGGCCTGCGGATCGACGCGGCGCACGATCACCCCGAACGACTCGAGCAGCGCGACGAAGCCCTCGAGCTGCTCGCGCGCGGCGTCGATGTACTCGGCCGGATAGGGCCGGCCGCCGCCGCCGTAGCGCCGGGTCATCTCGGCCCACATGCCCGGCGGGGTCGTATGCCGGTTGATGACGTCCCACGCCGGAAACGCGGCCCCGTCCACGGCGCCGACGATGACCTCTTCGAGCGGATCCCACTCGTTATGCGAGTTGACCGGGCCCAGGGGCCCTGCGAGAGGCTTCATCGAGGGGGTACTCCGGTGGGGTGGCGCAGCGGCTCTTCGATCGGTTCGGGCACGGGCACCGAAGGATAGTGCGATTCGTGGCGCTCGGCGAATGCGTCGAGGCGCGCGCGCACAGCGGGCGGCGCGAGATGTCGCGCGTCACGCGCCGCCGCGGCGTAGCGATCGCAGAGCGCCGTCATCTTCGAGCGGGCCGTGGCGGCGTCGGCGCGCGCCAGCAGCCGCAGGGTGTTGATGCGATCGGCGGCGACGTCCTCGGCGTACTCGGCCAGGTTGGCCTTGAGCTCGAGGCGGACTTCGAGCGGCGCGAGCGCGTCGAACAGCGCGGGCTCGATGGCGACGTCGATCAGCCGCGCCGTCATCAGGTGTTGCAGGCGCAGATCGCAGGGCCGAAGGGCGGCGAGCCGGTCGACATCCGCCGGATCGGGCGCCGGATGCGCCCGCAAACGCCGGGCGAGTTCGAAGTAGCGCCCGACGCCGTCGAGCAGGCTCTCCGCTCGGGGACACAGCAGGCTCTGCCCGGCGAGCACCGCGCGGATCTGCGCCGCGCACGTCGGCCAGACGTCACGCGGCGGCCCGTCCTCCGGCGTGCGCGGCTGCAACGCGCGCTCGGCGCGGTAGACCAGCCCTTCGACGATGTTCAGCGGGGCGCGGATCTCGAAGTAGTGCCGCCAGTCGCGATCGTAGAGCGGCAGATAGAACGCCGCGACATCGAACATCACGAGGGTCGCCGCCCGCATCTCGGCGAGGTCGATGGTCGGGCCGGTCGTCTTCAACGGGTCACCTCCAGGCTGCGCACGACCTCGGCCGCCGCCGCTCGCCAGAGCGGATCGCGCCCTCCATCGAGCCCGTCCAGCGGGCGGCCAGCTCGGTGCCGGCCCAGTGGACCCGGCCGTGGGGGCGGCGCATGGCCGGGCCCCAGCGGGTCAGCGCGCCCGGTGGCATGTTGGGGAAGTAGGCGCCCCCCGCCAGCGGCTCGGCGGCCCAGTCGTGTTCGAGGATGTCCAGCGGGTGCCGCGCGCGCGCCGAACAGCCTGACGAGCTGCTCGACGATCGCGACGCGCCGGTCGGCGGTCGGCCGGGCATGCCACCGCTCGGCGTGTCGGTCGCGGACGAAGCCCACCAGCGCGCCGGCGCCGTCAGCGGGCGAGGCGTCGTCGGTGGTCTGCAGGGGGCCGACGTCGCTCAGGCTGTGGCCGCTGAGGCCGCGCTCGCGCCAGAAAGGCGTCTCGTAGACCACGATGACCTTCACCACCGCCGAGAGCGTGATCGCCTGCAACAGCGCCGCCCGATCGGGCGGCAGCGCCGGGCGCCACTCGATGCGCCGTGCGGCGGCCGGCGGCGCGGTGACGATGACCCGGTCGGCGGCGTACCCGGCGCCGGCCGCATGGACCGTGACGCCGGTCGCCGTCTGCTCGATGGCGTCGACCCGCGCGTCGCAGGTGATGTGCTGCACCAGCGGCTCGGCCAGGCGCTGCACGAGGCGCTCGGTGCCGCCGATGATGCGGCGGTCGTCGACGATGCGCCGATTGATGGCCCGCCGCAGAAACAGATAGTAGAGCAGCGAGATCCGATCGAGCCGGGTCCCGACCTCGACCCCGGCGGCCGCTGCGAAGAGGGCCCGGGCCGGGGCGTCGTGCAGGCGGTCCAGCATCCAGTCGTGCAGCGGCATGCGGTCGAGGCGCTCGGCGTCCGGCGTGGTCCAGGGCGCGTCGAGCGGCACCCGGTCGCAGTCCGCGTCGAGCTCGGCGAAGGCGTCGCGCACCGCTTTGCCGGCGTCGGTGGCGGGCAGCGGCAGGAAGTGCAGCGGGCCGCTCTCGTCGATCGCGTAGGCCGCGCGCTCGCCCCCGACCTCGATGAGGGCTCGACCCTCGACGTGCTGCGCGCTCGTCGCCAGCCCGAAGTCCGTGAGCAGCGCGCCGAGGCGCTCTTCGTCGGGGCCGAGCCACTCGGCACCGAGCGGGAAGACATGACCCGTCGCCGCGCGCGCGTCGCGGATCCGACCGCCGACGCGCGGGCTGGCTTCGAGGAGGTCGACGTCGATGTCGCGACGGCGCAGCGCGTGCGCCGCGCACAGCCCCGACAGGCCCGCGCCCACGACCACCACTCGACTCATGGGCGGCCCCGCTCGGTCAGCATGCGCCGCACATCGGCCAGCGCGCGCAGCGCCTGATCGACCTCGCCCTCGGTATTGGCCGCGGTGATCGAGAAGCGCAGCAGCCCCCGGCCGACGGGCACGATGGGGTACAGCGCCGGCGTGATCAGCAGCCCGTGGTCCCACAGCACGCCGCACGCGTCGACCACGTCCTCGGTCTCGCCGATCACGACGCCGACGATCGGGAAGTCGTTGTTGTTGACCACCTCGAAGCCCAGCGCGCGGGCCTGGGCGACCAGCCGCCGGGTGAGGCGGAAGATCTGCGCCCGCCAGGCCTCGCCCTCGGTCCGGTTGAGCGTCAACCCCGCGATCGCGCTCGCGAGGCTGGCGATCGGCGACGGGCCGGAGAAGATGAACGTCGACGCGCTCTTGTAGTGGGCGCGGGTCGGCTCGTCGACGCAGGTCACGAAGGCGCCGAACGACGAGTACGACTTCGACAGGCCGCTGACGTAGATCATGCGGTCGCGGGCGTAGTCGAGCCCGAAGTGCCGCACGACGCCGTTGCCCCGCCGGCCATAGGGCATCTCGGGGGTGGGCGACTCGCCGACGACGCCGAGCCCGTGGGCGTCGTCGATGTAGATCCAGGCGTCGTAGCGTCGGGCCAGCTCGGCGAACGCCGGCAGCGGCGGGTAGGCGCCCGACATCGAGTACACCCCGTCGATGGCCACGATCTTGGGGACGTGGGGCGGGCACTCCGCCAGCCGGGCCTCGAGGTCGGTGACGTCGTTGTGCGCGAACTCGACCATGCGCGCGCCGTTGCTCTGCGCGAGCAGGCACCCCTCGTGCACCGAGCGGTGGGCCGCGATGTCTTTGATGATGACGCCGTCGTAGCCCGCGAGCACCGGCAGCAGGCCCGCGTGCAGCAGGGTGATCGAGGGAAAGACCAGCACCGCGGGCGCCCCGACCAGCTCGGCGAGGGCGTCTTCGAGCTCGGTGTAGATGCCGGGGGAGGCCACCGCCCGGGTCCAGCTCGGGTGCACCCCCCAGCGCGCGATCGCCGGCGGGATCGCCGCCATGACCTCGGGGTGCAGGTCGAGCCCGAGGTAGTTGCACGACGCGAAGTCGGCGACCCAGCGCCCGTCGATCAACAGCTGCCGCTGCTTCTGCGCCGATACCGTCGCGTGGATCTGCGGGACACGGGCCGCGGCGGCCGCGAACGCGTCGGTCTCTGCGGCGCTCGCGGCCGTCGGATCGGGCGCGCCGGGCGCGTCGGCTTCGCGGGGCTCGGCGGCGGGCGTCGGCAGCGGGCCGGCCTGCTCGAGTCGCGCGGCCAGCAGCGCGATCAGGTCACCCACCGTGCGATCGTGACCCGTGATCCGGCCGGCGGGCACGGTCAGGCCCAGGTCGCGGTCGACGTGACGGGACAGCTCGGCGCCGACGAGGGAGTCGGCGCCCAGGTCGCGCAGCGTGAGGCCCGCGTCGACGGTGTCGGGCGTGCCCAGCACCTGCCCGAGTCGGGCCCTCACGTAGCGGTCGATGACCGCCGGTCGCGCGTCGGGCGCCGCCGCGGCGAGCCGTTCGCGCCATGTGGCCCGCGGCCCCGGCGCAGGGTCGGCCGCGGCCACGACCTCGGCGGCGAAGGGTCGGGTGAACTCCAACCGGTCGAAGCCCGCCAGCGTGCCGTCCGCGTCGGCCATGGTGATCTGCACGACGGCGATGTCGTCGCTGCAGCGGACCACCTGCGCCGCGACGGTGGCCTGCATCACCGGCGCCTCGCGTCGGGCGACCGTCAGTGACCCGACCGCCGCCGGCATCCAGAGCGCGGCCCCCGCGGGCAGGACCGCCCGGGCGACCTGCAACGCGCCGTCGAGCAGCAGCGGGTGGATCGCGTAGGAGCGCGCCTCCGCGACCAGGGTGTCGTCGAGGCGCAGGTCGCCCACCGCCTGCCCATCGGGCCCGCGCCACAGGGCCTCGACGACCCGGAAGTCTGCCCCGCCTTCGGGCCCGGTCCGGTGTACGAGGCCTCGTCGAGCCCACGCGTCATACAGCCCGTCGACGTCGAGGGGTTCGGGGCAGCGAGAGCGATCCACCGCCATCGGTGCGGTCGGCTCATCGGTGGTCCGCAGCACCCGCCCGCTGCCCTGCGGTATCTCCGGCGCGCGCGTCGACCGCCCGGCGTCGCACTCCAGCCTGAAAGCGAACGCGTCGGCGCTCATCCGGTGGAGTCGGATGCGGAGCCGGGTGGTCTGCGCCGGATCTGCCGGCAACGGGATCGTCGGGTCGATCCGCACCCCGTGCAGGGCCAGCAGCCCCGGGCCCATGATGTCGCTGGCGCAGGTGAGCACCAGTTCGAAACAGACCGCCGCGGGCAGCCGCGGCGCGCCGCGCACCTCCCGCGAGGCCAGATAGGCCGGGCTCTGCCGACCCAGGTCGAAGTCGAAGCGCAGCGCGGTGCGATCGGGCGCATCCGACGGACCGACGCGCGCAGCCGGCGCCTCGATCCAGTAGCGCTCGCCGCCGAAAGGATAGGTCGGCAGCGGCCGCCGCAGGTGGGGGTCACCCTCGGCGAACGCGCGCCAGTCGAGCTGCGCCCCGCGGGTGTAGACCGCCGCGACGCTCGACGCGAACTGCGCCCAGTCGGCGCGCTCGGGCCGCGTGCTCGGCAGCCACGCCGCGCGGTCCGGGTCGTCGACGCAGTCCCGGGCCATGCCCAGCAGCACCGGCCGCGGGCTGATCTCGATGAAGACATCGACGTCGAACTGCGCGGTGCGGGCCATGGCGCCGGCGAAGTCGACCGGGTCGCGCAGGTGGCGCACCCAGTATGCGGGTCGGCACATGTCGGACGCCTGTCGATGCCGGCCGGACGATGGGATCAACGGCACGCGCGGGGCGGAGAACTCGATGCCCTCGACGGCCTCGGTGAAGGCCCCCAGCAGCCGGTCGACCTCGGGGGAGTGTGAGCCGAACGAGACGTCGATCCGGGTCGCGGAGACGTCGGGCAGGGCGCCGAGGACCTGGTCGATGCCCGCGCTGCTGCCCGAGAGCACGACGCTCTCCGGGCCGTTGACGACACCGACGCAGACGTCGCGCCGGTCGCCGATCGCGGCGCGGGCCGCCTCGGCGCTCGTGCGCACCGCGACCATGGCGCCGCCCGGGGGCAGGGTCTCCACCAGCGCGCCGCGGGTCGCGACGAGCGCCAACGCGTCGTCGAGCGCGAGCACGCCGGCGATGCAGGCGGCGGCATACTCGCCGAGGCTGTGGCCGACGATGAGCGACGGCTCGACACCCAGCGCGCACCACAGCTGCGCGAGCGCGTACTGCACCACGAACGTCGCCGGTTGGCCGATGGCGTCCCGATCGAGCGGCTCGGGATCGGCCGACGGGTCGAAGAGCGCCGGCAGCAGCGGGCGATCGAGCAGCGGATCGAGCACCCGCGCGCAGCGATCGACCGCCCGCTTCACCACCGGGTGGGTGTGATACAGCTCGCGCAGCATGCCCCGGTGCTGGGTGCCGTGGCCGGCGAAGAGAAACGCGACCCGCGGTGCGCGACCCGCGCTCGCGGCCTGCGCCGGCGCGGGGTCTTCACCGCAGGCCAGACGCTCGAGCGCTTCGGCCGCCTCGACCGTCGTGCCCGCGACCACCGCCGCCCGGACGGCGAAGTGCGCCCGCCCGCGGTTGGCCGAGTGGCAGACGTCGGCCAGGTGCGCCTCGGGGTGGCGCCGCAGGTGACGCGCATAGCGCCCGGCGAGGCGCGAGAGGGCCGCTCGATCGCGCGCCGACAGCGCCAGCAGCCGCGCCGAGCGCTCGCTGCGCGCCAACGGCTCGGACCGCGCGGGCTCCTCGGCGAGCACGGCGTGGGCGTTGGTGCCGCTGAAGCCGAACGAGCTGATACCGGCCCGGCGGACTCGGCCCGGCTGCGCGGCCCAGGGGACGGTCTCGGTCACGATCCGGGCGTCGAAGGGCCGCAGCGCCGGGTTGAGCGCCTCGAAGTTGAGCTGCCGCGGGATGATGCCCGCCTCGAAGAGCGCGACGACCTTGATGACGCCGGCGATGCCCGCCGCCGCGCCCAGGTGGCCGATGTTGGCCTTCAGCGAGCCGACCGTCAGCGGCGCCCGTCGCGGCTGGTCTCCGAAGACGGCCATGAGCGCGCGGGCCTCGGTGCGATCGCCGAGGGGGGTGCCGGTGCCGTGGGCCTCGACCAGATCGATGTCCCGCGGCTCGACGCCGGCGCGCTCGAGCGCCCGGCGGATGACCTTGATCTGCGACCCCTCCGAGGGCGCCATCAGACCTTCGCTGGCCCCGTCCTGATTGATCGCCGACCCGAGGACGCGCGCCAGGATGCGATCGCCGTCGCGCACGGCGTCGGCGTAGCGCTTGAGCACCACCACACCGCAGCCCTCGCCGCGCACGAAGCCGTTCGCCCGCGCGTCGAAGACCTTGCACCGCCCATCGGGCGCGAGCATGCCGGCCCGCCCGAAGGCGACGTGCTGGTCGGCGGTGAGGATGAGGTTGACCCCCGCCGCGAGCGCCAGATCGGTATCGCCGGCGTGCAGGCTCTGCGCCGCGAGATGCAGCGCGACGAGCGAGCTGGAGCTCGCCGTATCGATCGAGACCGCCGGGCCGCGGAAGCCGAAGAAATATGCCAGCCGACCCGACGCGGTGGCCGAGGTCGTGCCCACCCGCTCGTACAGCTGACCGGCGCCCGGTCTGCGCGTCGCCAGCGCGCGATAGTCGTCGCCCGACAACCCGACGAAGACCCCCGTCTCGCTGCCTTCGAGGCCGCGGGGGTCGAGGCCGGCGTCTTCGAGCGCCTCCCAGCACACCTCGAGCAGCAGGCGGTGCTGCGGGTCGAGCGCCCGGGCGTCCCGCGGCGAGACGCGAAAGAAGCCCGGATCGAAGCGATCGGCGTTCTCGACGAAGGCGCCGAACGTCGGCAGCGCGCCGTCGGCGGGGTCGAGCGTCCAGCGGTCGAGCGGCACGGCCGTGACCGCGTCGACCCCGTCCCGCAGCGCCGTGGCGAGGTCTGCCGCAGAGCAGAGCCCGGCGGGCCCGCGAAACCCGACCCCGACGACGGCGAGCGCCGACGGCGTCATCCCTGGTGCGTATCCGTCCTGCATCGGCGCAGGGTGACAGACGGGCATGGGCCCGGCAATGCGGTTGGCGTTGGCTTCACCCATGATTCACAGTAGCTTCGACAAGCGCCGCGAGGCGCGCGGGTGAGGGTCACGACGTCCGCGCAACAGAACACCACGGAGCGGCAGACAGCAGACAGATGCAGGATGTGCCGTACTTCTCCCGGGAGATTCAGCCGCTCCGTGGCGACCGCTCGCTGTGCCATCGGATGTACGGGCTGTTCGGTCTGCGCGACACGGCGGGCTTCGAGACCATGTGCGGCCGGCGGGTCGATACGCTGACGGCGCGCACCTCGTGGCCTCAGATCTACGTTCGGCTCTTCGAAGCACCGGTCGCGGTCGGCCCGGCCGAACGCATCCGCGTCGACGTCGAGCGCGATGTTCGGCCCGAGCACATGTTCTATGCCGTTCGGGTCGCGGTGCACCGTCGGGGTGATGTCATCGCCCGGGCTCGAGCGCGGCTGGACCTCGCCTGAGCCCCGTCGGCGAGTCGACCGCGAACTCTCCCCAAACTCTGCAATCGGCCGCGCATGGGGTAAGCTCCACGCATGCGCCGATGCCTCCTGTTGCTGACCCTCGCGCTCGCCGCGCCGCTCGGGCTCTCCGCCTGCGCCGACGACGCGCCGGTCATCGTCGAGACGACCCCCTGGGCGGCGGTCTCCACCGCATTCGGCGACGGCCTCTTCGACCCGCAGGTGCGCGAGGTCATGTTCTCCGAGGCCGCCCGCCGCGACCTGATGCTGCCCGACGCGGTCACCGCCGGGCGCTACCAGTTCCTCTCCGTCGCCGAGGTGCGCCGGATCGACGACCGGCGGCGGGTGGGCGAGGTGGCCTTCGCCGTCGACGGCTGGCCCGCGACCCTCGAGTTCGAACTGATCCGCGGCGACGACGGCGGCTGGCGGGTCGACCGGGTCGCGCCGCCCGAGGTGCAGCAGCGGCTGCTCGAGCTGCTCGGCCCCAGCGGGCTGCCCATCGCCCGCGAGGTCGAGCCGTGGTCCGGCGGATTGGCCGGGCGCGACGCCGCCGGGCGCCCGACGGCGGCGGTGCTGCTCAAGGTGCAGGACGACAAGGCCTTCGTCGACGGCGGCGAGCCGCTGCCCCTCGAAGAAGGGCCGGTGGGCGCCGCGCTGACCGCCGCGATCAAGACCCGCCGCGAGCTGGCCGACGACGCCCACGCCACCTATCGCCCGCACGTGGCCCTCGCCCTGCCCCGGGCGGCCACCTCGAAGCTGCACGTCGAGCTCTCCCGTTGGGCCCTCGACGCCGGCGCCGAGGCGCTGCAGATCGTGGTGCGCAGCCGTGAGGGCACGCCGGCCTTCGTGCCGCTCGCCCGGCGGGTGATCGCGCCCGGCGGCGCGGTGGCCAACGCGTGGCGCATCGTACGCGAGAAGGGGCGCCTCGAGCTGCGCGCCGGCGACCGCATCGCGAAGGTGCCCGACAAGGACGGCAGCCTCGACCTCGATGGCCTCGGCGCCGCGCTGGCGAAGGCCGTCGACGCCATGGGCAAGCCCGACGGGCTGGTGCTCGTCGCCCATGACGACCTGCCCCACGGCACGGTCATCGACGTGCACCTCGCCGCGCGGGCCGCGCTGCCCGAGGTGCCGATGACCGGTGAGGACGCCGAATGATGCGCCCTTCGACCTGGCCGCTGCTCGTCTGCGCCTGCGCCGCCCTCGTCGGCTGCGGCGGCGGCGAAGACGAGGTCGCCGCCGAGCGCCTCGACCCCGAGGCCGCCGCGCGGGCCTTCTTCGAACAGCACGTCTTCGCCGATCCGGCCGCCGCCGCGCCGCACTTCGTGCGCGAGGCCGACCCCGCCGCCTTCGCCTTGCGGCACATGGTCGTCGACCCGAGCCACTTCCGCTTCGTCGACTTCTGGCGGGTGCGCACCGTCGACAACCGGCTGGTGGTCGAGCCGCTCTTCGAACTCAAGGGCCGGCCCCACGTGACCACCGTCTGGTTCGAACTGCAGGACGAGGCGTGGAAGGTCGCCGGCTGGACCCCCGGCGCCTTGCCCGTCGACCCCGCCGAGCCGGCCCCGTCCGCCGGCGCGCGGGTGCCGATCCCGTTCGCGCCGGCCGCCTTCCGCGGGGCGCCGCCGGCCACCGAGGTGCAGGTCGAGCCGCCGTGGAACGACATCCGCATCCTCGACCGCGAGGTGCCGATGGAGGCCCTGCCCCGGGTCATGCAGACCGCCGACGACTGCAGCCGCGCCACCCGGCGCGCGCTCGACAAAGGCCTCGCCGCGCTGGCGAAGCCCTTCGTCGACTGCTACGGCGTCAGCTTCGAAGAGGGCCCCTATCGCCGCGGCCGCATGACCTTCGACATCGACGTCGGCGGCGGCGGGGTCACCGCCGAGCTGGCCGAGACCACCTTGATCCACCCCACGCTGGGCGGCTGCGTCGCCAACGTCCTGCGCTTCGCCGACGTGCCCCCGCCACCCGGCGGGGCGCGCTGCGCGGCGAAGGTCTCGGTGACCTTCAGCCCGGTCGACCCCGAAGACGCCAAGAAGAAGAAGAAGACCCGCCGATGAGCCGAACCCCCATCCCGAGCTGGTACTTCGTCTACTGCGTGGTGCGCCACGAGGGGCGGTTTCTCTTCGTGCGCGAGCGCGACGACACCTGGTATCTGCCCGCCGGCCGGGTCGAGCCCGGCGAGCGCTTCGTCGGCGCCGCGGTGCGCGAAGCCTTCGAGGAGTCCGGGGTCCGGGTCGAGCCCACCGGCATCCTGCGTATCGAGCACGGCGCCGGCCATGACCACACCCGGCTGCGCATCTTCTACACCGCGAAGCCGGTCGACGACCCGACGCCGCGCACCGCGTGGAACGGCGATACCCACGGCGGCGCCTGGCTGACCCTCGCCGAGGCGCGCGAGAAGACCATCCGCAGCCCCGAGGCGCTGTGGGCCTGCGAGGCGCTCGAAGCAGGGGCCCAGGTCTTCCCGCTGCGGCTGATGGTGCGCGAGGGCGCGCCCTGGCGCGGCAAAGTGCTCGGGTGATCCCGCCCGACGACGCCGGCCGGCGGCTGGTGGTGCGCGCGTGGGGCGAAGACCCGATGCACGCCCTCGAGCACCACATGGCCCTCGAAGCGCAGCCCCGCCCCAGCGCGCTGGGCCCCAAAGACGTCCTGCTGCGGGTGCGCAGCTGCGCGGTGGGCTTCGTCGACCTCATCATGAGCAGCGGGCAGTACCAGCACATGGCCCCGCCGCCCTATACCCCCGGCCTGGAGTTCGCCGGCGAGGTCGCCGCGGTCGGTGCGGCGGTCGAGCGGGTCGCGCCGGGCGACGCCGTGCTCGCCGACGGCCTCTCCACCGGCCCGCGCTCGTCGGGCGCGCACCGCGACGGCGGCATGGCCACCTGGGCGGTCATCCCCGAAAAAGCCGCGATGCCGCTGCCCGCCGGGCTCGACTACGACGGCGCGGTCAACCTGCTCGGCAACTACGAGACCGCCTACCACGGGCTGGTGCACCGCGGCCGGCTGCAGCCCGGCGAGGCGGTGCTCATCCTCGGCGCGTCGGGATCGACCGGGCTGGCGGCGGTGCAGGTGGCCCGGCTGCTGGGCGGCACCGTCATCGCCGCCGGGCGCAACCCCGACAAGCTCGCCGAGGTCGCCCGGCTCGGCGCCCACCACACGGTGCGCGTCGGCGACGGCCAGCCCCCGCTGCGCGACGCGGTGCGGGCCATCGTCGGCAAGCGCGGGGTCGACGTGGTCTGGGACGGCGTCGGCGGCGCAATCTCCGAAGCCAGCCTGCGCGCCCTGCGCTTCGGCGGGCGGCTGTGCATCATCGGCTGGGCCGCGACGCCCTTCGTCGCCCGCGGGCGCGGGCGGCGCGGCGCGCCCAACGCCAACCGCCTGCCGACCAACATCATCCAGATGAAGGGCCTCGACATCCTCGGCTGCCCGGCGGTGATCGCCACCGCCCACGACCCGCGCCTGCGGCCCACCCGGCTGGCGTGGCTGCACGAGAAGATCGCCGCCGGCGACATCCGGCCCCACGTCGGCCCGGCCTACCCGCTCGAGCGCTTCGCCGACGCCCTGCGCGACAAGTGGAGCAGCCGCCACGTCGGCGGCTGCGTGCTGCACCCCTGAACACGGCTCAGGCAATCTTTGTCGAGCGGGCGGCGGTCGTCTGTGCCAAGCTCGTCGGGCAGCCCGCTCGCGACGACGGAGCCGCCCATGGCCGCCCGCCTCGGTCCATTCGAAGTGCTCGCGCCCCACGCCCACGGCGGCATGGCCCGGGTCTTCCGCGGGCGCCACGTACACAGCGACCACCCGGTGGCGCTCAAGGTCATGACCCTCGCCGCCACCCGCCCGCAGGCGTGGCACCTGCAGTTCTCCCGCGAGATCAGGGCCGTCGCCCGGCTCGAACACCCGGCGGTGGTGCGGGTCTACGATCACGGCGTCACCGACGACGGGGTCATCGGCGCTGGGCTCAACCCCGGCGACCCCTATCTCGTGATGGAGTGGCTCGGCGGCGGCGCGGTCGATACCGGGCCGGCGGCCCGCGACTGGCAGGGCCTGCGCCGCACGGCCCTCACCCTGCTCGACGGGCTGGCCCATACCCACGCCCGCGGCGTGCTGCACCTCGACCTCAAGCCGGACAACGTGCTGCTCTGCGAGCGGGGGCCGGTGCTCACCGACTTCGGGCTGGCGGTCGAAGGCGGGCGCGCGCTCGAGACCCGCCGGCCGCTGGGCACGCCGGGCTATATGGCCCCCGAGCAGATCGCCGGGCACGGTCACCGCTTCGGCCCGTGCACCGACCTCTACGGCTTCGGCTGCCTCGTCTGGGCGCTGCTCACCGGCCACCCGCCGCACGCCGCCGACGGGGTGCCCGCGGCGGGCGTCGCCATGGCCCACCTCTACGAGGAGCTGCCGACCTTCGAGCCGCGCTTCCCGGTGCCCGCCGGCCTCGACCGCTGGCTGCGGCGCATGCTCGCCCGAGACCCGCGCGAGCGCTTCCGCTTCGCCGCCGACGCCCGCGCCGCGCTCGTCGCCTGGACCACGCCCGGCGCCATTGCCGACGACCCGCGCGCGCCGATGCCGCCCGACTGGCGCGCCCCCGCCGACGCCGCCGCGCGCCACGACATGCTCGGCGTCGGGCGGGCCATGCTCGGCCACCGCGTGCCGGCGGCCGTGGGCTTCGAGAAGATCCGCGACCGCCTGTGGAGCGCTCTGCGCGCCGTGGTCGACGACGGCGGCCTGCACATGCTGTGCATCGCCGGCGCGAGCGGGCAGGGCAAGACCCACCTCGCCGACTGGCTCGCCGAGCAGGCCCACCGCTTCGGGCTCGCCCGGGTGCTGCGGGCGACCCACGACGAGCCCAACGGCCCCAGCTGCGGCCTCGAGCCCATGCTGCGCCGCGCGTACGGCGCCCCCGACGACATCGGCGGCAGCGCGGCCGGCGCGGTCGAAGCCGAGCCCAGCGATACGCTGATGCAGCGCCGCGCGGTGGCCGTCGAGCGCTTCCTGCCGCCGGGCGCCACCCCGCGAGACCGCGCCCGGGCGCTGGCGCTCATCGACCCCGACGGCCGCGCCGAGGTCGACGGCGAGACGATCGTGCTGACCACCGCGCGCGACCGCCACGTGGCCTTCGGCAAGCTGCTGCGCGCCCTCGGCCGCGAGCGCCCGGTGCTGGTGATCTTCGACGACTTGCAGTGGGGCGCCGCCGCACGGGCGCTCGTCGCGGCGCTCGGCCGGGCCCGACCCGCGCCGCCGGCCTTGATCCTGGCCACCGTCGCCACCGACGCCCGCGCCGCGCCCGAGGTGCCCCTCGCGCTCTTCGGCGCCGAGCGCATCGCCCGCCTCGCCCCGCTCACCGCCGCCGCGCACCGCCGGCTGCTGGCCCGGCAGCTGCCCCTCGACCCGCGGCTGGTCGACGCCCTCGTCGAGCGCGCCGGCGGCAGCCCGCTGTTCGCCGGCGAGCTGTTGCGCCACTGGGTCGGCATGCACGCTCTCGTCGAAGGCCCGGCCGGCTACCGGCTGGCCCCCGGCGCCGGGCAGACCCTGCCCCGGGGCATGGAGGGCCTGTGGACCGCGCGCTTCGAGAGCGCGCTCGGCCGCCTCTTCGCCGACGCCCGCGACGCGCTCGAGATCGGGGCGGTCGCCGGCATGGTGATCGAAGCCGGGCTGTGGCTCGAAGCCTGCGGCCACGCCGGCGTGCCCTGGCCGGCGGAGGCCATCGACCGCCTGCTCGACGCCGGCCTGCTGCGCGCGCTGCCCGGCCACCGCTTCCGCTTCGCCCACGCCATGCTGCGCGAGAGCCTGATCGGCTGGACCCGCCGCGACGGGCGCTGGCTCGGCTGGAACGCCTGCTGCGCCCAGGTCTACCGTCAGCGCGGCGAGCGCGGGGCGCCCGTCGACCAGCTGCGCTACGCCCGCCACCTGCTCGAAGCCGGCGAGCCCGCCGCCGCGCTCGCGCCGCTGTCCACCGCCTGCCGGGCGGCGCTGGTGCGGCTCGAAGACCACCGCGCCTCGATCGTGATCGGCCTGCAGGTCGGCGCGCTGCGTCGGCTGCGTCTGCCGCGCAGCGCGCCCGAGTGGGCCCCGCTGCTGCTCGACGCCGCCCGGGTCGACCAGCGGCAGGGGCGCTACCGGCGCGCGCGGCGGCGGGCGCGGCGGGCGCTGGTCCACCCGGCGACCCGGCGCGACCCGGCGCTGACCTGCCGCGCGCTGCACATCCTCAGCTATATCGACCACTACGCCATCGGCCCGCGGGTCGCGATCCGCCACGTCGAGCAGGCCATGCCCTACGCCGAGCGAGCGGGTGATCGCACGCTGCTCGTCTGGCAGCTCGCCATGCTCGGGCTCAACGGCATGATGCTCTACCGGGTCGCCGAGGCCGAGTCGGCGCTGTCCCGCGGCCTGATGCTGCTCGAGCCGGCCGACGGACAGCTCGAAGGCTATCTGCGGCACTACCTCTCGATCGCCGCCGGCCTGCGCGACGACATCGACGGCGGCCTCGAGCGGGCCCGCCGCGCCCGCCAGGCTTTCCGCGCCGTCGGCGCCCGGCGCATCGCGAGCTCCACCTGGCAGGTCGAGGGCGACCTGCGGCGGCGCGCGGGCGACGTCGATGGCGCCGCCCGCTGCTACCGCCGCTGCCGGGAAGGCCAGTGGGACCTGGGCATCGCCGAGCAGTGCTACAGCGCGCTGACCCGGGCCATGCTCGCGCTGGCCCGGGGCCGCTGGCACGTGGCCCGCAAACACCTCGACACCGTCGCGGCGGCCGAGCTGGGTCTGGTGGCGGTCTCGCTGGCCATCGGCCGCCTGTGCGTCATGGCCGGGCTGGGTGAGTGGGCCCACTTCGCGGCCGCCGCCGACGCCTTCGACCGCATCTTCGCCGATGCGCCGGCGTCGCCCGAGGTGGTCTGGGTCGCCGGGGTGATCGCCGATCTGGCCGACGCCGAGGGCCGCCCGCGCGACGCCGCCCGCGCCCGCGGCTGGCAGGCCGAGCACCGCCGCAGAGTCCGCGCGGGCGGCTGATCGCGCGCCCGTTCGAAACGACGAACGCCCCCGCCGGCAGACGGGGGCGTCGCGGACCGCCGGGCGGTCAGACCGGGCTCACTGGCACTCGGCCACCTGGGTGCCGGTGCAGCTCGGCACGTCGCCGCACAGGTTCAGGCTGGTGCCCTCGGGGCAGCTGTAGCCGCTGTTGTCGCCGGTGTGGAAGACGCCGCCGACCTGGTCGCCGGTGCTCCACAGGATGTTGTTGGCGTAGTCCAGCGCGGCCATGGTCGCGCCGTCGGCGGTCGAGCCCGGGGCGAAGGGCCCGTAGATCTCGGCGCCGAGGGTGGCGGCGACGCCGAAGTCCCAGCCTTCGAGCTCGAAGACATAGGTGCCCGCGTCGAGCTGCACCGGAATCATCCACCAGTGACGGAAGGCGTTCTGGCCCTCGTTGTGGAACAGCTCCTGGCCGTCGAGGATGATCCGGGTATTGTCGTCGCCCGCGGTGCCGATGACGTACTCGCCGGCCTCTTCGACGGTCAGGCAGAACGAGAAGCCGATCCACTCGCGCACCACGCCCGCCTCGCAGGTCCAGATGCCCACGTCGTTGAGCCGGCCCTCGGGGGTCTCGAAGTCGTTGCCGAAGAAGTCGTTCTGCACGATCGTGCCGTCGGGGAAGATGGCCCCGAGGGCGCCGTACTCGTCGCGGTCGTCGCCCTCGCAGACGTTGACCTCGGCCCCGTTGAAGACCGCCTCCTCCTCGACGTTGCGCTCGCAGGCATCACCCGCCGCGTTGAGCGCGAAGCCCTCGGGGCAGGCGCAGAGGCAGGCCTCGGCCTCCATGGCGTGCACCGGCGCGGTCAGCGTCGCGTGGCTGGTCTGCCCCTCGGCGAGCAGGCTCTCGACGGTCACCAGCTGCCCCTCGGGGCCGTTCATCTGGTCGAAGACCGACAGCTCGACCCCGTACTCGCCCGGACCGGGCACCGCGACGGTGACGCACTGAGTCGTCGTGCCGTCCTCGTTGCGCACTGGCCGCTGCGCGGCGAGCTCGACCCCGTCCTCGGCGCTGGCCACGAGCACCGTCGGGTCGCCGTCCGGATCGCGGCTGGTCACGCAGATCGTCGTGCGGTCGCCGCAGGTGAACTTGCTCGGCTCATACTGCACGTCGACGATCTCGGGGGCGTGGTTGATCGCCGCGATGACGTCCAGCGCGCCGATCTCGTCGCCGACGCACTGGCTGATGAGCAGGATCTCGGTGACCTGCTCGGCGACCACCGCCACCCCGCTCTCGCTGGCCGGCGCGCAGTGCTGCGACGCCGCGCCCGCCGCGTCGAGCGGCTGCACCGTCACGTCGTAGCAGCCCGGCTCGAGCGCCTGGAAGTGATCGGCGAAGAGGTGCCCCGAGGCGGCGTCGAACGGCTGGTTCTCGAAGCCCGGGTGCCCGCCGGGCAGCAGCAGGTCTTCGAGGTCGCGGGCCGCCGCGATCGGCTCGCCGATGGCCTCGCCGGTGTCGCAGTCGACGGCGGTGATGGCGTAGCCCATGCCGGCCACGTCGGTATCGGCCAGGATGTCCGAGCGCAGGTTGATGCCGGTCTGGCCGAGCATCGGGTCGTCGGTCTGATCGGCGGGCGCACAGGCGCTCAACGCGCAGGCGGCGATGGCGGCGGCGATGGTCTTCTTCATGGGGTGTCTCCCGTGGTGTGTGGCGTTCGGCGGAGCGTCTCTCGCTCGCACCGGACCCCTGCACCGCGGGGTGAGCTGCTTTTTTGGCGCGCTGGATTTTTTCTCGGAAGGCCGTCGGTCCGCCGCAGATCAAACGCAGCCGAGCGGCCACAGCCGTCTCGCCCGAGTGACCGGACCCTTCCCGCCCGCCCCTCGACCCGTCCCGGAACAACCGCAGCCCGTGCCAGTCGAGCGCTTCGGGCGAGACGTGAGCGATCGTCCGCCCGGAGGTGACCCGGTGCCCGCCCCGACGGGGCGTAGGCCGGGCCCGAAGGGCGGAGACGAGCACGGCAACGAGAAACTGTCAGACATCTGTGATTCGCGGGGCGTCGAGGGTCGCGCCGCACGACGGGCAGTGGCTGCGGCGGCCCACCGGGGCCCGGCAGAGCCGGTCGCCGCAGACCCGCCGGGTCACGACCCGCTGCCAGATGCGGCCGAGCACGATGCCCAGGCCGAAGATCAAGAGCGCCAGCACGGGGTCGGCGGGGTACATCCGGCTGATGGCGAAGCCGCCGACGATGCCGAGCACGCCGCCGCCGACGAGCGCCTCGTTGCCCGGCGTGCGGCGGATGACCTCGACCTCACGGCCTTGATTCCAGTGCAGCTTCAGCTCGGCCCCGTGCAGCTCGGCGCGGTCGACGACGGCCCGCAAGAAGCCCATCCAGCGCCGCTGGGGCAGCCAGTAGCCGACGACGTGGCCGAACCAGACGTTCCACCCCAGGCCGCTGCGCTCGCCGATGGTGCGGCGCATCGGGTGGGGCACGATGTCTTCGAATTCGTGGCGCAGCAGGCGGATGGCCTCGGCGGGCTCGGCGTCGCTGAACTCGAGGTTGCCGTTGGCCAGCATGCGGAAGCGGCCCTGGGCCAGCCAGGGGGTCAGCTCTTCGACCGCCCGGCCGATGCGGTGGATCTGATCGGGGCCGATGACGAGGGGGGTTGAACCAGACACGGGGGAATAGACGCCGCAAATGCGACCGGGTTGCGCGCCGGCTTGGACGATCGCGGTGAGGATGCGGTAGGCTCGCCCCGTTCTACTTGGCAGGAGCCTGTGCGGCATGGCGCCCCCATCCGGCGCATCCACGTCCGATGACGACAAGCTGATCGGACGGAGACTCGGCGGGAAGTACGTCGTCCGCGACCGCATCGGTCGTGGGGGCTTCGGCGCGGTGTATCGCGCGGTGCAGGAGCCCGTCGGCCGCGAGGTGGCGATCAAGGTCATCCTGCCCGAGAGGGCCGTGGGGCCGGGCGATATCGTCGCCCGCTTCTTCCGCGAGGCGAAGGCGCTCGCCAAGCTCAAGGCCCGCAACGCCGTCACCCTCTACGACTATGGCGAGGAGGACGACGGGCTCCTGTTCATGGTGCAGGAGTTCATCGACGGGCGCACCCTGCGCAGCCTGCTCAAGGCCGAGAACCGCGCCCTCGACCCGCGCCGGGCGATCGACCTGGCGTGTCAGGTGCTCGACGCCCTCGAAGAGGCGCATCAGCTCGACATCGTGCACCGCGACATCACCCCGTCGAACATCATGATCACCGACGACGCCCAGGGGCGCGAGGTGGTCAAGGTGCTCGACTTCGGGCTGGCCAAGCTGCGCGGCACCAACACCGACGAGGAGTCGCTGACCCGCTCGGGCATCGCCATGGGCACGCCGCATTACATGGCGCCCGAGCAGATCCTGCAGCGGGACATCGACCCGCGCACCGACCTCTACGGCCTGGGCATCGTCATCTACCTGATGCTCATGGGCCGGCCGCCCTTCCGCGGCAAGATCGCCTACGAGGTGCTCAAGCAGCAGATCAAGACGCCGCCGCCGGCGATGGCCGGCATCCCCGAGCCGATCGAGTCGGCGGTGATGCAGGCGCTGTCGAAAGATCCGAACACCCGCTATCCGTCGGCGGGGGCCATGCGCGAGGCGCTGCAGGCGGCGCTCGACGCGTCGGCCGGCGAGCTGGCGTTTCAGCCGCTGATGGGCACGCCGCGCCGGGCCGACGAGCCCTACCGCGGGCCGGGGCGCACCGGCGACTCGCTGCTGCTGCCGTCGGGCCGGGTGGCGCGCACGGCGGCCGGCACGCCCAACGCGATGGGGCAGCCGATCGACCTCGACGAGGGGCCCATCCGCGAGGAGGGGCTCTCGGCGGCGCCGACCCACGACTACACCCCGCTGGTGGGCGATCTGCTCTCCGCCAGCCAGGAGTACCCCGCCGCCGCCGACGGTCGGCTGCCGGCGCCGCTCTACGAAGACGAATACGCCGCCGACGGCTATCACGACGGGTACTCCGGTCAGGGCTACGAGCACGGCAGCTACAACGAGCCGGGCTATGAGCACGGCAGCTACAACGAGCCGGGCTATGAGCACGGCAGCTACAACGAGCCGGGCTACGCCGAGCACGGCAGCTACAATCAGCCGGGTTATGCCGATCACGGCAGCTACAACCAGCCGGGCTACGACGACGGCTACGCCGCGGGCGGCTACGAAGAGCCATTCGGCGGCTACGACTACGATCGCTCGCTGTCCGATCCGGTCGACATGGGGCCGCGGCCCGACCAGCGGGGCGGCATCGGGCCGGTCGTCTTCGGCTTGCTCTTCGTGGCGGGCGTCGCGGCGGGCGTGGCCTATCTGCTCGGCGTCGTCTGACGACGGCCATCGACCCGCCCGGAGTCACCCATGCCCTTCGAGATCCGCTTCGCCCGGCCGGCCGACGCCGCGCTCATCCACCGCTTCATCTGTGAGCTCGCCGCGTACGAGAAGGAGCGCGACGCGGTCGAGGTCGATCCGCCGACCCTCGCCCGGCAGCTCGCCGAGCCGCGCCCGCCCTTCGAGTGCCTGATCGCCGAGTCGGCGGGTGAGCCGCTGGGCTTTGCGCTCTTCTTTCACAACTACTCCACCTGGCGCGGGCGTCGCGGGCTGTACCTCGAAGACCTGTTCGTGCCGCCGGCGCACCGCGGGCAGGGCATCGGCAAGGCGCTGTTGGTGCGGCTGGCGGCGATCGCGGTCGAGCGGGACTGCCGGCGCATGGAGTGGTCGGTGCTCGACTGGAATACCCCGGCCCACGGCTTCTACCGGGCGCTGGGCGCTTTCCCGATGGACGAGTGGACGACGTGGCGGCTCACCGGCCCGGCGCTGCATGCCCTGGCCGCGGGCGAGTAGCGACCACCGAAGGAGAACCCATGGCCCGCATTCTGGTGGTCGACGACGACGGTCACATCCGCGAGGTGGTGCGCTTCGCCCTGGCCCGCGCCGGGCATACGGTCGTGGAGGCCACCGACGGCGCCGCGGCCCTGGTGAAGCTGCAGGCCGAGTCGGTCGACGCGGTGGTGCTCGACATCGTGATGCCCGAGCTCGACGGCCTGGAGGTCTGTCGCCGGGCGCGCGCGCTGCCGCCGCCGGCGGGCGCGGTGCCGATCTTGTTCCTGTCGAGCCGGGACGACGAGTTCGACCGGGTGCTGGGCCTCGAGCTGGGCGGCGACGACTACTTGACCAAGCCGTTCAGCCCGCGGGAGTTGGTGGCCCGGGTCAAGGCGATGCTGCGCCGGGTCGAGCTGTTGAGCCAGCCGCGCGAGGCGGTCGTCGAGGACGCGCTGGACCACGGCCCGCTGACCCTCGATCTGGTGCGTCACAAGGCCTTCTGGGACGGCGCCGAGGTGGTCTTCACCGTCACCGAGTTCAACCTGCTCGCCGCGCTGATGGGCCGCCCGGGGCGGGTCTATACCCGCGATGACCTCGTCGACCGGGTCTGGGGCCCGGGGCACGCGATCACCGATCGCACCATCGACAGCCACATCCGCCGGATTCGACGCAAGCTGGGCCGGGCGGGCGCCGAGGCCATCGAGACGGTCTACGGGCTGGGCTATCGGCTCAAAGAGGATATGTGACCGCGGGGGCCGAGGAGGCCGAGGAGGCCTACGGCTCGAAGCGCGGGCCGTCGGTCGGGCGCATCCTGCTGATGGTCAACGGCTTCGTGCTGCTGGTGCCGGTGCTGGCGGTCGTGATGCTGCGCATCTACGAGGGGCACCTGGTCTTGCAGACCGAGTCGAGCCTGATCGCGCAGTCGGCGCTCATCGGCGAGGCCTGGCGCAGCGCGCTGTGGGACGCCCGGGGGCACGCGCCGGGGCGCACGCCGCGCATCCAGCCGCCCGACGCCCGCGACGAGACGTTCTTCCCCCAGGTGCCGGTGCTCGGCCTCGACCCCGAGCTCTTGCCGCCCATCGCCGCGCGCCCGGTGCGGGTGGCCGCCGATCGCTCGGGGCCGGCGTGGGTCGCCGGGCAGGCCATCACGCCGATGCTCGACCGGGCCAAGCTGGTCAACCTCAGCGGGGCCCGGGTGCTCGACCACCGCGGCTGCGTGGTGGCGACCACCGGCAGCCAGCTCGGCGAGTGCCTCGACGACCTGCCCGAGGTGGCCGCGGCGCTCGCCGGGCGCTACCACGCCGTGGCCCGGGCCCGCATCAGCGACGAGCCGCCGCCGCCGCTGCACAGCATCAGCCGCCGGGGGCAGGTGCGCCTGTTCACCGCGATGCCGCTCTTCGACGACGGCCGGGTCATCGGGGTGGTGCGCATGTCGCGCACGAGCATGGATCCGATCCAGGCGCTGTGGGTGCACCGCGATACGCTGCAGTGGGCGTTGTTCGGCTGCCTGCTGCTCACGGTGGCGGTGAGCGTCTTCTTCGCCCGCACGATCACCCGGCCGGTGCGCGCGATCACCGAGGCGGCGGTGGCCATCGCCCGCGGCGAGAGCCGGCGCCCGCTGCCCGCGGGCGGCACCCTGCCCGCCGAGCTGCACGATCTGTCCACGGCGCTGGATCAGATGACCCGCCAGCTGCGCGAGCGGGCGGATTACATCGCCGACTTCACCGCCACCGCCAGCCACGAGCTCAAGACGCCGCTGACGGGCATCCGCGGCGCGGCGGAGCTGCTGCGCGAGGCGTGGGATGCGATGGACGATACCCAGCGGCAGCGGTTCCTCGACAACATCGACGCCGGCGCCGAGCGCATGCAGCGGCTGGTGAGCCGGCTGCTCGATCTGGCCCGCATCGAGAACCGCCGCTCGCCGGTGCCCGAAGAGGACGTCGCGCTGCGGCCGGTGCTCGAGGGCCTGGCCGGGCGCCATCCGCAGGCGCGGGTGATCATCGAGTTCGCCGAGGGCACGCCGGAGACGCTGCGCATCGGGCCCGACCAGCTCGTCTCGGCGGTCGGCAACCTCATCGACAACGCGGTCCGCCACGGCGGCGAGGCGCCGGTGCGGGTCTCGGTGGCGCCGGCCGGGCCGCGGGTCTGCATCGCGGTGGCCGACGAAGGGCCGGGCATCAGCGAGGCCAATCAGCGGCGCATCTTCGAGCGGTTCTTCACCACCGCTCGGGACGACGGCGGCACCGGGCTGGGGCTGGCGATCACCCGGGCGATCGCCCGCGGTCGGGGCGGAGACGTGACCTTCGAGACCGGGCCGTCGGGCACGGTGTTCCGGTTGGTGATCTGACGGTCTGCGCTGCTGCATTGGGATGCCCTCGCGCGCCGCGCGCATCTCCCCGGCGGATGCCGAAGCCAGTCGTGCGCAGCGAACGAGCCGGCCACAGGGTGATGGCCTCGGGCCCGAAGGGCCGGAGACGAGCACGGCAAACGCAGGACTCTCAGTGGTGGGTGTCGGCCTCGAGGTCGACCTCGGGGGCCGCGGTGCGCAGCCAGGCCTCGACCTCGGCGCGATAGGCCATCAGCCGCTCGGCGGTGTCGGCCTCGAAGCGCATGACCAGCACCGGCTGGGTATTGCTCGGGCGCAAGAGCCCCCAGCCGTGGGGGAAGTCGATGCGCACCCCGTCGATGTCGGTGGTCGGGTAGCGCTCGGCGAAGTGCTTCGCCGCCCGCTGCGCCACGGCGAACTTGGCCGCGTCGGGGCAGGCGACCCGCAGCTCGGGGGTGGTCACCGTCTCGGGCAGGCCGTCGACGAAGGCGTCGAGCGCCGGGCTGCCGCTGCCGATGGCCTCGACGAGTCGGGCGGCGGCGTAGACCCCGTCGTCGAAGCCGAAGTAGCGGTCGGCGAAGAAGAGGTGGCCGCTCATCTCGCCGGCGAGCAGGGCGCCGGTCTCTTTCATGCGGGCCTTGATCAGCGAGTGGCCCACCTTCCACATCTCGCCCACGCCGCCGGCGGCCTTCACCCCGTCGTAGAGCACCCGGCTGCACTTGACCTCGCCGACGATGTGCGCGCCGGGCTTCTCGGCCAGTATGCGCCGGGCGAAGTAGAGCAGGAGCTGGTCGCCCCAGACGACGCGGCCGTGGCGGTCGACGGCGCCGAGGCGGTCGGCGTCGCCGTCGAGCGCCAGCCCCAGGTCGGCGCCGTGCTGCTTCACCGCCGCCTTGAGGTCGTCGAGGTTGGCCTCGACGGTGGGGTCGGGGTGGTGGTTGGGGAAGCTGCCGTCGGGCTCACAGAAGAGCGGGATGACCGTCGCGCCCATGGCCTCGAGCAGCGCCTGCCCCACCGGCCCGCCGGCGCCGTTGCCCGCGTCGAGCACCACCGTCGGGGCGGGGGACAGCGGGGCCAGCCGCGCGGTATGCCAGTCGACGTAGGTCGGCCCCAGGTCGACCGCCGATCCCTGCCCCCGGCCTTCGAAGCCGACGACCCGATAGGCGTCGCCCTCGATGATGCGCCGCAGCGCCTGGATCGCGTCGCCGTGCATCGAGCCGGGGCCGTCGCACAGCTTGAAGCCGTTCCACGCCGGCGGGTTGTGGCTGCCGGTGATCGCCACGCCGCCGGCGAGCTCGAAGTGGTGGATGGCGAAGTAGACCAGCGGCGTCGGCACCATGCCCAGCCGCAGCACGTCGACGCCCACCCGGCGCACGCCCCGCTCGAAGGCCTCGGCCAGCTCGATGCCGTGGGGTCGGCAGTCGCGGCCGATGGCCACCTTGGGGCGCACCCCCTCGGCCAGCGCGGTCGCGTCCGGGCGTTTGTCGACGCTGCGGGCGATGACGGTGCCGAAGGCGGCCCCGAGGGCCTCGGCGAAGGCCGGGGTCAGCTCGATGCCGGCCCGTCCGCGGATGTCGTAGGCCCGGAAGATGCCCGGGTTGACGATGACGCTCACAGGAGCTCCTCTCGGCCGTCGCGCTGCAGACGGGTGACGATGCGTTTGACGTCCTGCGCCCGCCCGCGGGGGCAGACGAGCACCGCGTCGTCGGTGCTGACGACCACGAGGCCCTCGACGCCGATGACCGCCGCGGTGCCCCGGGTGACGTGCACGATGCTGTCGCGGGTATCGACGAGCACCGCGTCGCCGTCGACGATGTTGCCGTCGCGGTCGGCCTCGGCGAAGTCGGCGATGGCCGCCCAGTGGCCGACGTCGTTCCAGCCGAAGTCCGAGGGCACCACCCGCATCGGCGGCAGGTCGGGGTCGGCGGTGGCGTGCTCCATGACCCCGTAGTCGATGCTGACCGACTTGAGCCCCGCGAAGCCCTCGGCGAGCGCGGCGGGGTAGGCCTCGGTGCCGATGGCGGCGCCGATGGTCTTCAGGGTGCGCGCGAGGTGCGGCATGTAGCGCTCGATGTCGGCGAGGATGCGGGCGGCGGTGAAGAAGAACATGCCGCTGTTCCACAGGTAGCGGTTGCTCGCGAGGTACTTGCGGGCCACCTCGAGCGGCGGCTTCTCGACGAAGCGCTCGACCCGGCTGACCTCGACCCCGTTGGCGGCGACCACCGGGTCGGTGCCGTCGTAGCGGATGTAGCCATAGCCCGTCTCGGGGCGGGTCGGCCGGATGCCGAGGGTCACGATCTCGCCCTCGCGGGCCCGCTCGGCGGCGGCGGCGAGCACCGCCCGATAGCCGGGGCCGTCGCCGATGTGATGGTCGGCGGGCAGCACGGCCATGACCGCTTGCGGGTCACGGCGGGCGAGGTGGATCGCCGCCAGCCCCACGCAGGGCGCGGTATTGCGCGGGCAGGGCTCGACGAGCAGGTGGTCGGCGGGCAGGTCGGGCAAGAGCGCGCGGATGGGCGCGGCGTGGTGCTCGCCGGCGACCACGTAGACCTTCTCCGGCGGGATGAGCGGCCCCAGGCGGTCGACGGTCTCGCGCAAGAGCGGCCGCTCGGTGCCGATGGCGAGGAACTGCTTGGGGCGGGCCTTGCGGCTCAGGGGCCAGAAGCGGGTCCCCGACCCGCCGGCCATGATGACGGCGTACATATATGCTCCCGGGGTCGCGTTCAGCCTTCCCAGGGGGGCACCTCGTCGTCGCCTGCCGCCTCCCAGGGGGGCACATCATCCCCATCGGCGTCGGGCACCTCAAGGATGCCTTCGGCGGCTTCGTCGCCCACCGGCTCGGCGAGCGGCGGCAGGTCGGCCTCCGCGTCGGCCGCAGCGGGCTCGGCGGCGGGCGCGGGCTCGGCGGCGGGCGGCTCGGCGGGGGTCTCGGCAGAGCTCTCTGCGGGGGTCTCGGCAGGGCTGCCTGCGGGGGCCTCGGCCGGCTCGGCGGCCGGGGCGACGCGCTCTTCGTCCAGCGGCGCGCCGAAGCCGGGGGCCGCGGCGTCGAGCCGTCCGCCGAGCGTCGCGAGCGGCGGCCAGGCCTTCTCCGGCGCGTCGGGGTCGGGCGCCGGCGCCTTGATCTCCTGCGCCTTGATGCCCATCGCGACCGGGTCGAGGTCGCTGGGGGTGACGTCTTCACCGGCGATCCAGCGCTGGATGGTCGGCAGCTCGTCGGCGGCCCAGCGGTCGGAGACCCGCAGCTTGAGGAAGAGCCCGAAGAGCCCGCGCAGCATCGTATCGAGGTTCTCGACGAGGAACATGCGCTCGTAGAAGATCTCGTCGTCTTCCTTGGAGAGCACGCCGGGGATCTTGACCCCGGTGGGCGTCAGGTCGTGGGCCTTGAGGCCAAACGTCCACTCCTGCGCGCCGCGCACGATGCGCAGCTTGGCGTCGGTGGCGAACTTGCCCAGCCGCAGCGCGGTGCGCGCCTCGAGCGAGCCGGCGGGGTGGCCGCCCTTGAACAGGTTCTCCTGCGCGTTGACCGTCGCCGAGCCGACGACGAGCTTGTCTTCGAACCACACCTCGAAGTCACCCCACTCGGGGTCGAGGGCGAACTCGCCGCTGCCGGTCTCGCTGCGGAACCACAGCCAGGTGAGGAACTCGGGGCCGAGGAAGGCCACCCGGTGCATCTTGTCGAGCAGGTCCATCGGGCTACTCCTTCATCGCCGCGACGGCGGTGTCGAGGTCGACGAACTGCACCGGCTCGAGCCCGTCGATGGCGCGCAGCTCGTCGTCGGTCAGCCCGGTCGCCTCGAGCAGCGCGCCGGTGTAGGGGCCGTCGGGGGTCAGCTGCAGGCCGAAGCTCTGCTCGAAGAGCTCCATGAACTCGACGTTGACCTTCTCGTTGCCCGCGAAGAAGCGCAGCACGCCCTTCTGCCAGTTCCAGGCGACGTCGATGCTCTTGATCGCGGGCAGCAGCCGCTTCTTGAGGTCGAGCTTCACCCGGTCTTTGATCTCGGCCTTCTCGTAGCGGCTGAGCTTGTTCTTCTTCTGCTCGAACATGACCTTGCGGCACTCGCTCTCGGTGAAGATGCGCAGGAGCGAGCCGGGCACGGTCAGGGTGTCGATGCGCAGGCCGAGCACGATGTACTCGTTGTAGATGTACTGCTCGGGGGTCAGCTCGAGGTCGAGCGGGAAGTGGATCGAGCACCAGCCCACGGAGCGCTCGGCCTCGCCGGCCGGGTCGAGGGGCTGGAACAGGTTCTGCTCGATGCCGATCTGGAACCGATCCTTCCAGTCCCCCGGGAGCGGGTCGCGCACGAAGTACTGGCGATAGGTCAGGCTGCCGCGAAACGCGCCCATCTTGCCTCCACCGGCCGTCGCGGGCCGGGACTTGGGTTGACGTAGGGCAGTGTACACAGATGTAGGTCGATGTCTACCCCGTCCGCGGGCCTTCTCCGCGCGCGGCGCTTTGACAGCGTCGGGAGGGGCCCGTATCTTCGAAGCCCGTCGGCCGGCCCCCGCTCCGGGGGGTCTGGCTTCGAGGAGATTCGCGAGGTTTCATGGTCCCGATGGCCCCCTCCGCCGTCGCCCGCTACGGTCTCGGCCCGGCCCTGGCGGTCGCGCTGTTGCTCGCGGCCCCGCCGGTGAGCGCCCAGCCGGCGCCCGGCCCCACCAAGACGGTGGTCGTCACCCCGGCGACCGATGATCAAGACAAGCCGCCCGAGGCGCCCAAGGTGGTGCTGACGCCGCAGGCCGAGGCCGATCGGGCCGCGGCGGCCAAGGCCAAGGCGGGCGAGCTGGTCAAGGAGGCCCGCCGGCTGTATTCGAGCGGGCTCTACGAGCAGGCCATCGCCAAGTTCAGCGAGGCCTACGCGCTCAGCAAGGATCCGCAGATCCTCTACAGCATGGCGGTCAGCCATCAGCAGCTGCGCAACTGGGAGCAGTGCGTCGAGGTGATGGAGGACTTCATCGCCAAGACGCCGCCGGGGCCCGATCCGACCCTGGACCGGGCGCGCAATACCCGCGACCTGTGCGAGGCGCGCATCGAGTCGGATCAGGAGTTGAGCATCACCACGACGCCGCCCGGCGCGAACGTCTGGGTCGACAACAAGAATACGGGGGTCAAGGGGCAGACGCCGTTCAAGATGACCCTGCGCCCGGGCAAGCACCGCATCTGGATCGAGCTCGACGGCTTCGAGCCGGTGATGCAGGACATCGAGGTGCAGAAGCGCGAGCCGTTCAACATGGTGGTGCCCCTCAAGGAGCGCCAGGACACCGGCTGGCTGTACGTCGACGCCACGGTGAAGGGCGCGACGGTCTTCGTCGACGGTCAGAAGCTGGCCGAGACGCCCTTCGGTACGCCGCGGCGCATCCCGGTGGGCACCCGCACCGTCACCGTCGAGCGCCCGGGTTACTCCCGCATCACCGCCAGCCCGCTGATCGAGCAGGGGCAGCTGGCGATGGTCGACGCCTACATGGTGCAGACCGATACCGACTCGAGCTGGCGCACCAACCTGGGGGTGACGTCGATCGTGCTCGGCGGGCTGGCCATCGGCGGCGGCGTGGTGGCGATGACCTTCGCCAACGACGAGTACAACGACACCGACGAGTTCGACACCCTCGCCGGGCTCGAGAAGCTGGGCTATGGCGTCGGCGGCGGCCTCATGGCGGTGGGCATCAGCCTGCTGGTGTGGGATCTGTCCCGCGATGTGATCGACCCGGCCGACAAGAACCCGGCCTACGGGCGTCCGGTGCCGCGGCCGACCGGTCCGACCACCCGGCTGATGGTCGGGCCCGGCGGGCTGGGCCTGGGAGGCACGTTCTGATGAGGCGCTTTTGTCTGGCATTGGCCGCGGCGGCGCTGGCGGTGGGCTGCGCCGAGGGCAAGGATCCGCCTGCGGCGACGGCGATCGTTCAGATCCCGGCGGGCACCTTCACCATGGGGCTCGCCGAGGGCGACGCCTGCGGGCTGTTCGAGAACCGCGATCGGCGGTCGTTTCTGCCCACCGAGCCGCGGGCGGAGACGGCCCGGGCGCGGCACGCGGTGACCGTCGACGCCTTCTGCATCGACGCCCACGAGGTGACCAACGAGCAGTATCGCCACTGCGTGGCCCGCGGGGACTGCAACTTCCCCCAGTCGACCAACGCCGGCAACCGCACGAACGGCGAGACGTTCATCGCCGAGTACTACGACGAGGACGACGGCTACGACGCCTATCCGGTGCTGGGCGTGGCCCACGCCGACGCCATCGCCTACTGCAACTTCCGCGGGGGTTATCTGCCGACCGAGGCGCAGTGGGAGTACGTGGCCAGCAGCCTGGGCACGCGGGCGACGGTCTGGGACGACGCCGATCTCGACGGGCGGGTCGCCGGCGGCTGCCAGAACGGCAGCCAGCCGGGCGAGCTGGCCTTCGGCGGCTGCGGTCAGGGCGTCGCCCAGGTGGGGCGCTCGACGGCGGACGTGACCGCGCAGGGCGTGCACGACATGGCGGGCAACGCCCAGGAGTGGGTCGCCGACGACTTCGACTACTTCGCGTATTGCGCCGACATGCAGCCGGGCGGCCCGGTGACCGACGTCTTCTCGGTCGACGGCCGACGCCCGCTCGTCGCCGCCACGGGCGCGTTCGTGGCCCCGTTCATGCCCGAAGACCCCGACGCGCGGCCGCCGCTGACCGCCGAGGGCGAGGGCTTCGGCGGCAGCGGCTTCGACGGCGCCTGCTACACCGCGTTCGACGGGTGCCTCGAGGTCTGCGCCGACGCCTTCGGGGTCGACGCGGGCCTGCGTGAGAAGCAGGAGCGCTGGCCGGGTTATCTCTGCGGCAACGCGGCGGGTCTGGCGGACACCGTCGTCGACGCGCTGCGGGTCGGCGAGCGCGCGGAAGACGGCTCGGTGACCGGCTGCGACGCGGCGTGCGCGGCGGCGTGGGATGCCTGCGTCGCGACCAACGACAACCCGCCGGCGGATGACTCGGCGTGCCTGCGCGGCTGCCAGGCGACGATCGATACCTGCCTCGTCGACGCCGCCGTGCCCGGGGTGAGCACCGCCTGCATCCAGTTCCGCGACTCGGCCAACTGCGTGCCGGTGCCGTGGTGCGTGCCCCGCGAGGGCTACAACGCCAGCGAGCCGCGCATCCGCCCCAGCGCCTTCGCCGGCGACCTCGGCGGCACCAAGGCGGTGCGCGGCGGGCACTTCCAGAGCAACAAGGCCTGCGAGGCGCTGCCCGGCTGGCGCAGCGACGCGCTGGTCAGCTCGCCGCTGGTGGGCTTCCGCTGCGCCTTCGATCCGGGCCAGGGCAGCTGCCGCTGAGTCCGGTTGATCGTCCGGGGGCGCCGTGCCCGGTTTGCTGACCCGTGAAGCCGTCCTGCTGCTCAGCGGCGTCGCCCTGCTGGTGGGGGCGGCGTTCGTCGCCGGGCGCGTGCTGCGTTCGCGGCGCCACGGCATCTCCATCCGGCTGCAGCTCTTCTTCGCCATCGTCGCCACCTCGACCCTGGCCACCGGGGTCATCGGGCTGTGGGTCATCGATCGGCTGCGGGCCCGGGCCGACGAGCTGGCGGTGGGTCCGCCGCTGGAGGTGGTGGTCGGGCTCATCGCCGAGCTGGGGCCCAAGGTGGCCCTGCTGGTGGCGTTGCTGGGTATCGCGGGGGCGGGGGCGGCCTTCGCGCTCGGGCGAGGGGTTGCCGGCCCGCTCGAGAAGCTGACCCGGGCGGTCGAGGCGGTGGCCCGCGGTGAGCGCCACGCGGTGCTGCCGCCGCCGTCGGGGCGCGAGGTGCGGCGGCTGACGGTGGCGGTCGAGTCGATGCGCCGCTCGCTGGAGGCGCGCCACCACATCGAGGCCTTCGTCGCCGATCTGAGCCACGAGCTCAAGAACCCGGTCTCGGCGATCCGGGCGGCGACCGAGGTCTTGCAGGAGGGCGCCGCCGACGATCCCGACGCCCGCGAGCGCTTCCTGGGGCGCATCGACGAGGCGACCCATCGGCTCGAGGTCCTGCTGGCCGACCTGCTCGCGCTGGCCCGGCTCGAGGCCCGCGGCATCGAGCCCGAGCGGGGGCGGGTGCGGCTCGATCGGGTGGTGCAGGCGGCGATCGACGACGAGGCGATGGCCGCCGGGGCCGAGGGGCTGCGCTTCGAGGCCGAGCTGGCGCCGGTGCGCCTGACCGGCGATCACCGCTGGCTGCGGCGGGCGGTGGACAATCTGCTGTCGAACGCGGTGCGCTACGCGCCGCCGGGCACGGTGATCCGGGTCTCGCTGAGCCTCGAGGGCGAGCTGGCCCGCCTGCGGGTGCGCGATACGGGCCCCGGGGTGCCGCTCCACCTGCGCGAGCGGCTGTTCGATCGCTTCGTGACCGATCGGGCCCAGGCGAGCCAGACCGGCCTGGGGCTGGCGATCGTGCGCACCGTCGCCGAGCAGCATGGCGGGGAGGCCCGGCTGATCGACGTCGAGGGCGCGGGCGCGTGCTTCGAGGTGTGCTTGCGAGCGGATGGGTCGGGGCGGCGGCGCTGAGAGCGCGGCTCAGTGCAGGGTCGGCCCATCGGCCACCAGCCGGCGATCGAGGCGGCGAAAGTACAGATAGACCATCAGATCGACGGTGCTCGGCGGCAGGCTGCCGACGAAGCGGCGCATGGTGTGCAGATCGTCCAGCTCGGCGAGGCGGCGCATGGCGTCGTGGGCCGAGAACAGCGCGCGCTCGTGCACCAGCCCCTCGTCGATCCGGGCGAAGGCCCGGCGGATCGTCGCCCGGTCGAAGAGCGGGTGCTGGCCGGTCAGGCCGCATGACAGCAGGCTGTCGGTGAGCCCGATGTCGGGCCGGGCGGTGCGTTCTTTCACGGCTCCCCTCCGTCTGGCTTCACGGTAGCGCCGACGGGGGGATCGGTTCAAAGCGTGACAGGCGACCTCACCGGCGGCAGATGGCGCAGCGCGTCGTCGGCGGTGGCAAGAGCCGGGGGAAGAGCGATCAGCGGCCGCCGGCGATCACGTCGTCGACGCCGTAGAGCCCCGCCGGTCGGCCGGCGAGCCAGCGGGCGCAGCGCAGCGCGCCGTGGGCGAAGACCGCCCGATCGGCGGCGCGGTGGGTCAGTTCCAGGCGCTCGCCGGGGCCGAAGAAGAAGACGGTGTGCTCGCCGGTGACCCCGCCGCCGCGCAGCGCGGCCAGCCCGACCTCGGCCGCGCCCCGGGGCCCGGTCGGGCCGTCGCGCAGCGCCCGGGCGTCGGGCCAGTCGAGCCCCTGCCCGTCGGCCACCGCGCGCCCGAGGTGCAGCGCCGTGCCGCTGGGCGCGTCGAGCTTGCGCCGGTGGTGGATCTCGAAGATCTCGGCGTCGAAGTCGGGCAGGGCCGCCGCCGCCTGGCGCACCAGCCGGGTCAGCAGCGCGACCCCGACGCTGAAGTTGGCCGCGACGAGCACCGGCGCCACCTTCGAGCGGGCGTCGATGGCCGCGGTCTGGGCGGCGTCGCGTCCGGTGACCCCGGTGACCAGGGCCGCGTCGCCCAGCCGGTCGAGCAGGTCGCGGGTCGAGTCGGCGACCGCCACGTCGATCACGACGTCGCAGCCGTCGAAGTCGGCCGTATCACCCCGGCCCACCGCGCGCACGGTGGTCAGCGGCGCGTGCTCGCCGACCAGCTCGACGATGCGTCGCCCCAGGCGGCCGCCGGCGCCGAAGATGCCCAGGCGAACGGGGGGCGCGGCGGTCGGCTCAGCCATCGTGATCGGCGAGGTCGATGCCGAGGTCGGCGCAGATGGCCTTCAGCCGCGCCGCGGTGCCGGCGCCCACCGGCACCATCGGCAGCCGCAGCTCGCCGGTGCACAGGCCGGTGTGGCGCGCGACGAGGTGCTTGACCGGGCCGGGGTTCGTCTCGATGAAGAGCCCGCCGAAGAGCGGGACCAGCGCCAGATGCAGCGCGCGGGCCTTCTCGAGGTCGCCATTTGCGAAGGCCGTCCACAGCGCCACCATGCGCTCGGGCACGAGGTTGCTGGCCACCGAGACCACGCCCCGGCCGCCGATGGCCCACAGCGGCAGCGCGGCGCCGTCCTGGCCCGACAGCAGCGTCATGCGCGGGCCGCAGAGCACCGCCACCCGGCCGGCGTACTCCATGTCGCAGGTGGCGTCCTTGATCGCCCCGACGCCCGGCAGATCGGCCAGCCGGCTCACCGTCTCGGGGGCCAGACTGACCCCGGTGCGGCCGGGTACGTTGTAGAGCAGGATCGGCCAGTCGGGCGTCGCCTCGGCGATGGCCCGCACGTGGTGGTACATGCCGTCCTGGGTCGGCTTGTTGTAATAGGGCATGACCACCATGCCGCCGTCGGCGCCCAGCTCGCGGGCGACGCGGGCCAGCCGGGCCGAGGCGCCGGTGTCGTTGCTGCCGACCCCCGCGATGACCTGGCAGCGGCCGGCGACCGCTTCGACGGTGGTGGCGATGACCGCCTGCTTCTCTTTCTCCGACAGCGTCGCCGACTCGCCGGTGGTGCCGCAGGGCACGACCCCGGCGACGCCACCGGCCACCTGACGCTCGACCAGGGCGGCCAGCGCGGCGTGGTCCACCTCGCCGTCGCGGAAGGGGGTGATGATCGCCGTGTACACTCCGCTGAACATCGGGCTGCCTCCGTCGGCTGCGGGTCGTGCGCCGGGCTTGTCTACTCCCCGCGCGTCGGGATTGCAATGCGCAGCGCCGACCGGCAGCGGCGGGGCGCGGGCCGCTCACCGGCTGTGTGTCCGGATACGGAGCGACACACTCGACCGCATGGTCAGCGCAGAGCGGCGATGTCTGCCCGAGCGCCTTCGAACGGCGCCCTGGTCGCCGGATGAAAGGCTTTTCCGGGTCTCGCCGTGGCCATTGGCGGTGGCTCTTCGGTCACGGTTCGCCGCCCGTCGCCCGCCGTGGCCCGAGCGGCGGATGAAAAACATGCGTTGACAGCGGTCGTGGGACCCGTTAGCTTCCGGCCCGTTTGCCGCTGGACGACATGGGTCTGGAGGGGAAAGCCATGCTGCCGGTCGCCATCGCTCTCGGTCTCGCCGCCATCTCGGGCATCGCCCTGACCGCCGGCGCCTGCCGGTTGGTCCTCGGGGTCATGCCCCAGCGCGAGGACGGCTGACGCCGCGCCCGCCTCTGCCGCCGATCACCGGATCATGCGGCTCACCGCCTTGAAGGCATCGCCCTTCGCTTCGCCGAGCAGGTCGAAGAGCACCGTCTCGGTATTGGTCACGACGCCGCCCGCGGCGCGGATCAGCTCGAGGCCGTTGTGCCAGTTGGCCTTGCTGCGGCTGAGCACCGCGTCGAGCGGCACGTGCGCCGTCAGGCCGTCGGCCACCAGGGCCCGCACCGTCTGGTAGACGCAGACGTGGGCCTCCATGCCCAGCACGATCCAGGTGCGCCGCCCGCTGGCTTTGATCGCCGCGGCCGCGGCGGTATCGCCCATCGCGCTGAAGACGGTCTTGGGGTGCGCCGGGCCGTCGAAGAGCGCCGCGAGCGGCTCGACGGTATGCCCCAGCCCACGGGGATACTGCTCGGTGACCACCACCGGCAGCCCGAGCAGGCCCGCCGTGCTCAGCACGTTGGCGGCGTTCTTCTGGTTGCGGGCGGTGATCTCGGCGGGCATCGCGCCGGCGAGGCGCACCTGCCAGTCGATGAGCAGAATCGCGGAATCTTCGGGGGTGAGGGCGAGGTTCATGGCACTCCTGTCGGCGCTGTCGCTTGCCGCCGCGGCGGCGTCCGGCGCAGTATAGGGAGACATCGCGGCATTCGCCCCCCGTCTCGTCTTCCCCGGTTCCGTCGGAGGCCCCTCTCGTGTCGATCCAGACCTTCCCCGAAGACTATCTGCTCGCTCTGCCCAAGACCGACCTGCACGTACACCTCGACGGCTCGCTGCGGCTCGAGACCCTCATCGACCTCGCCCGCGAGTACCACGTCGACCTGCCGAGCTATACCCCCGAGGGCATGCGCGAGCTGGTCTTCAAGGACCGCTACCGCAACCTCGGCGAGTACCTGACCGGCTTCGCCTATACCACCGCGGTCACCCAGACCGAGGTGGCCCTCGAGCGGGTGGCCTACGAGTTCGCCCAGGACAATCAGAACGAGGGGGTGCGCTACGTCGAGGTGCGCTTCGCGCCGCAGCTGCACATGCACGCCCACATGAACGCGGTGATGGTCATCAAGGCGGTCAACCGCGGCCTCGAGAAGGCCAAGAAGGAGTTCAACGCCCGCGAGGCGGTGAAGTCGGGGTCCGAGCCGGAGTTTCGCTACGGCATCATCGTCTGCGCGATGCGCATGTTCCGCGACGGGTTCTCGGAGTATTTCAAGAACCTCATCTCGGCCCATCGCTACACCCCCGACAAGGAGCTCTTCTCGATGGCCAGCATGGAGCTGGTCCGCGCGGCGATCATCGCCCGCGACGAGTACGGGCTGCCGGTGGTCGGCTTCGACCTCGCCGGCGAGGAGGCGGGCTATCCCGCCGGCGACCACGCCCAGGCGTTCAGCTACGCCCACAAGCACTTTCTCAAGAAGACGGTGCACGCCGGCGAGGCCTACGGCCCCGAGAGCATCTTCCAGGCGATCACCGACCTGCACGCCGACCGCATCGGCCACGGCACCTACCTGCTCGACCCGGAGATGATCTCGGCCCCCGAGATCGACGACCGCGAGCGCTACGTCGAGCGGCTGGGGCAGTACATCGCCGACCGGCGCATCACCCTCGAGGTCTGCCTGACGAGCAACCTGCAGACCAACCCGCACATGGACGACCCTTCGCAGCACCCGTTCCGCAAGCTGCGCCAGCACCGGCTGTCGACGACGATCTGCACCGACAACCGGCTGGTGAGCAATACGACGGTCACCAACGAGCTGCAGCTGGCGGTCGAGCACCTCGACCTCGACCGCCACGACCTCAAGTCGGTGATCATCTACGGCTTCAAGCGCAGCTTCATGCCGACCACCTATCTCGAGAAGCGGGCATACGTGCGCTCGGTGATCGACTTCTACGAGAAGATCGACCGCCAGTACTTCGGCGAGGAGGGCAAGGCATCCGCCGGCGACGCCCAGAGCTGATCTCCGCTGCACGCGCCGCATCTGCGCTGCTGCTGGCGGCGTGCGGGCTGTGCGCGGCCGGCTGCACCGCCGAGCCGGTGCGCATCGTGCCCGACGCCGGGCAGGTCTTCCTCGACGCCGATCCGCTGCCCGACGGCACCGCGCTGCGCGACGCCGCGGGGCAGGTGGCCGACGCGGCGCTGCTCGACGAGAACGGCGAGATCTGCCGCTTCGGGCGGCTGGCGGCGTCGGTGTGCGCCCCCGCCGGCGGCGCGCTCGTCGACGCGCGCATCACCGTCGCGACCCGCGACTGCGCCGGGCAGGCGGTGACCCGCACCGCGCAGACCGACGGGCGCGGCGGCTTCCGCTTCGTCGACCTGCGGGCCGGCCCGGCGACCGTGCGCATCCAGAACGGCCGCTTCACCGCCCAGTACGACGTCGAGATCCTGCCCGGCACCGAGGTGGGCCTCGTGCCGGGGCAGAGCGGCAAGGTCTGCCTCGAGCCCGACGCGGTGGGGCTCGCGGTGCTCTCGGGCACCTACGATCAGGTGGGCGAGGTGCTCGACGACCTCGGCTTCGAGTACGAGCAGATCTGCGGCACGCCGCACGCGCATCGGGCGGGGCGGCAGCTCATCGGCGACCTCGAGGCCCTCGCCAGCTACGAAGTGCTCTTCGTCAACTGCGGCACCGGCATCGACCTGACCGCCGACCAGCCCGAGGTCGAGGCGCTGCGCGAGAACCTGCGGGCGTTCGTGGCTGGCGGCGGCTCGTTGTACGTCAGCGATCTGGCGGCGAGCTTCGTCTCGACGGTCTGGCCCGGGCAGGTCGAGTTCGCGCTGCGTGACTTCCAATCGGGCCCGGCCGCCGACTGCTGCGTCTGCATCGACTGCCCGCCCGAGTGCGAGGCCGAGGAGCGGTCGGTGGGCAGCTGCGGCGCGACGACCCTGCCCGCGGCGTGTGGCGGCAGCTCGGGGGTGGCCGGCTCCGGCCCCGTCCTCACCGTGCAGGGCCGGATCATCGACGACCGCCTCGCGGCGCTGTACGGCGACCGCAGCGTGCAGGTCGACTTCAACCTGCCGGGCTGGATCGAGATCGACGCCGTCGCGCCGGGGGTCGACGTGATGGTCGAGGCCGAGATCGACGGGCGCGCCCGACCGCTGATCGTCGGCTTCACCCCCGAGCCCGGTGGCGGGCGGGTGATCTACACCAGCTTCCACAATCGCTCGCAGGCCCCCGACGACATGCGTCGGCTGCTCTCGGCGTTGGTCTTCGAGTTGTAGTACCGTCCGGCGATGGCCGAGTCCCGTCAGAACCTGCTGCTGCCCGGCGCCGCGCGCTGGCCGACCGACCAGCCGGTGGTCGAGCTGCGCGGCGTGCACAAGTCGTTCGGCGACAAGCACGTGCTGCGCGGGGTCGATCTGGTGGTCGAGGCCGGCAAGACCACGGTCATCGCCGGGCAGTCGGGCAGCGGCAAGTCGGTGCTGCTCAAGATGATGAACGGCCTCGAGCTGCCCGACGAGGGCACGGTGACGCTCTTCGGCGAAGACCTGGCCCGCATCGGCGAGCGGCAGCGCACCGAGCTGCGCAAGCGCTGCACGATGGTCTTTCAGAACTACGCGCTCATCGACTCGCTCTCCGTCGCCCAGAACATCGGCTTCCCGCTGGCCCAGAACACCAAGATGAAGCCGGCGGAGATCCGCAAGCTGGTCGCCGAGCTGCTCGAGATGCTCGAGCTCGGACACGCCATCGACCAGATGCCCGCCAGCCTCAGCGGCGGTATGAAGAAGCGGGTCGCGCTGGCCCGGGCGGTCATCACCAACCCGGAGATCGTGCTGTTCGACGAGCCGACGACCGGCCTCGACCCCGTGATGATCGAGTTCGTCGACGCGCTGATCCGCCGCACGCAGCAGCAGTACGAGATCACGTCGGTGATCATCAGCCACGACATGGCCAGCAACCGGCGCCTCGCCGATACGATGGCCATCCTCGCCGAGGGGCGCATCGTCGAGAGCGGCGGCTTTCGCGATGTGATCGGGTCGGAGCATCCGGCGGTGAAGGCGTTCGTCGCCGACGCGGTGGTCGAGCGCATGGGCCGTGGCGAGCACCCCGTCGATCAGGTCGCCGAGGCGGCCGAACCCGAGCCCGTCGAGCCGGCGCAGGTCATCGCCCGGGTCGAGGGGCTGCACAAGCGCTTCGGGCAGAACCACGTGCTCAAGGGCATCGACCTCGAGATCCCCAAGGAGCGCATCACGGTGGTCATCGGCGGCTCGGGATCGGGCAAGTCGGTGCTCATCAAGCACATCATCGGCCTGTTTCGGCCCACCGAGGGGCGGGTCGAGGTCTTCGGGCTCGATCTGTCCGAGCTGAGCGCCCGCGAGCTGCAGCAGAAGGTGCAGAGCCGCATCGGCATGCTCTTTCAGGGGGCGGCGCTCTTCGACTCGATGACCGTGCGCCAGAACCTGGCGTTTCCGCTGATCGAGGGCCGCCGCCAGAAGAAGAAGGCGGTCGCCGAGCGGGTCGACGAGGTCGCCGAGCGGCTGCATGTGCAGGACATCCTCGAGCGCATGCCCTCGGCCATCAGCAACGGCCAGCGCAAGCGGGTCGGGCTGGCCCGGGCGCTGATCACCCGGCCCGAGATCATGGTCTACGACGAGCCGACCACCGGTCAGGATCCGATCATGATGCGCCGGGTGGACGACATGATCGTCGAGGCCGCCGAGGCGTTCGACATCACCAGCATCGTCATCAGCCACGACATGCTCTCGACCTTCCGCATCGCCGACCAGATCGCCATGATCTACAAAGGCGAGCTGCGCGTGGCCGGCACGCCCGATGAGCTGCGGACCTGCCCCGACGAAGAGGTCCAGCGGTTCATCTACGCCGGTTCGGGCGACTGATCGCGGTCGCAGGTCGGTGACGTCATCGCGGCGGGGTTGCCAGCGACGTTCGTGCACCGTACACCGGAGAAGACGTGTTTCACCCCACCACCCACGACTGCTTCCTGGTCTGCGCCGCCGCCGACGTCGACGCCGGGCTGACGCTGTATCGCTCGCTGGTCGCGCGCGGCTGGCGGGTGTGGTTCGCCGACGTCAGCGTGCAGCCCGGCGAGTTCCGCGACGATGTGCTGCCCAGCGCTCAGCGGGCGAGCCGGCTGACGGTGGCGATGCTCTCGCCGCGCAGCGCCGACGACTTCGAACTGCGGGCGAGCATCGCCGATGGGGTCGCGCTCGGCCGGCGCCCCGAGACCGGCCATCGGGTGGTGCCGGTGCTCTTCGACGGGGTGCGGCTGCCCTTCATCCCCTTCGCCCGGCCGACGGCGCTCGTCGACGCCGACCGGCTCGGCGACTGGGTCGAGGTCGCCCGCGCGCTCGACGCCCTCGACGTGCACGGCGTGAGCACCGCCGGCCCCGAGGGGTTGATGGTCGACGCGCTGCTCAAGGGCGCCGGCGGGCGGCTGGTGCCGGTCGATCCCGATCTGGTCGGCGACGCCGCCCGGGCGATCGGCGGCGGCGGGTCGGACGCGGTGCGCGCCCGCGAGGCGGCGGCGGTCTTCGCCCGCGCGCTGCGCACCCACCCCCCGACGGCGGTGCGTCTGCTGCGCACCCTCGCCGAGGGCCCCGAGCTCGCCGCCGGCACGCCGCTCGCCGCGCTCGACCCCGACGTCCTGCGCGACGGCTGCATCGCCGGCTGGCAGGTCGCGCCGCGCGACGACGCCGACTGCTGGGCGAGCTGGGCCGCGTGGAGCGCCCGCGACGCCGGCGTGCGGGCCGCGCTGGGCACCGATCCGGTCGCGGCGGCCCGGCGCTGCATGCCCCGCGGCGACGACGCCTGGAGCGCGCTGTGGCGGCGGCTGTGGGCGGTCAATCCGGGCCACGAGGGCCTGGCCCGGGACGCCATCGCCTGGCTCGGCGCCCGGCGGCGGCCGCCCGAGCGCTGGGTCGAAGTCTGGGAGGAGCTGCTTGCCGGGCTGGGTCTGGTCGGCGATCGCTCGGTGCTGCTGCTGCTCGGCGCGCGCTGGCTGCGGGGCCGGGCAGACCACCCGGGCTGGCCGGTGGTCTGGCGCACGCTGTTGACCGATCCGGCCGGCCTGCCCATCGGGGTGCATCGGGCGCAGCTGCTGCACGTGGGGCGTGAGTGGCTCGCCGGCTCGGCGGCGCGCAGCGGCTGGGTCGACGTGTGGAGCACCTTGCTGGCGGCGGCGGCGGAGGGCGGCCCCGACCGACGGGCGCTGCTCGATCGGGGGCGGGCCAGCCTGGACGTGGCGCTGCCGCCCACCGACTGGGCGCGCCTGCTGCGGGCGCTGATGCGGGCCGAGGGGCCGGGGGACGTTCAGCTCTTCGACTCTGCCGTCGAATGGCTCGAACGCCACGAGGAGACCCCGGCCTGGGGCATCGTCTGGCAGACGCTGCTCGACGCGCTGTCCCATGAAGACCCCGAGCGCGGCCGCCTGCTGGATTGGGGCCGGGCGTGGGTCGTGCGCAACGAAGACGTCTCGACCTGGCCGCTGGTCATCGAGCGGCTGATCGAGGTGGGTCAGCGCGACCCGCAGGTCCTGCGCCGGGCCGAGGCGTGGCTGAGCGACGTCGCCGACCGGCCGGTGCTCGCCGCCCGCCTGCTGACCGTGGCCACCGCCCGCGTCCCGTGCGACGCCGTGGCCGCGGCGCTGGCCCGCTGGCTCGCCGACAACCCCGACGACCGCCGCAGCGAGCAGGTGGCCGGGGTCCTGGCGCCGACCGGCTGGGACGGCATCGACCGCCGGTCGTGGGGGGATGGCTGGCGCGCGCTGGCCCGTCACGCCGAGGACCGCCAGGCCCACGAGGCCCGCATCTGGAGCCGGCTGGCGAAGCTGGCCGCCGAGGACGCCACCGTCGAGGGGCCGGTGGTCGAGGTGGTCAAGGGCGGGCTGACCATCGACCTGGGGGTGCCGGCGTTCATGCCCGCCAGCCAGATCGATCGGGGGGTCATCCACGACCGCAGCCCGTTCGTCGGGCGCACGCTGCAGTGCCGCATCATCCGCCTCGATCGGGAGGCCCGGCGCGTAGTGGTCTCGCGGGTGGTCGTGCTCGACGCGCGCCGCGAGCTGCTGTTCGAGACCCTCGCCGAGGGGGACTGGCTCGACGGCGTCGTCAAGCGGCTGGAGAAGTTCGGCGCCTTCGTCGACCTGGGCGGCGCCGACGGCCTGGTGCACATCACCGAGATCGGCTTCGGCCACGTGCGCCATCCCCGCGATCGGCTGCGGGTGGGGCAGGGGGTGCGGGTGCGGGTGGTCTCCATCGACCATGCCCGTGAGCGCATCTCGCTGAGCCTCGTCGATCCGGCCCGCGACCCGTGGCTGCACGTGCCCGCCCGCTATCGGCCGGGCAGCTGGTTCGAGGGGCGGGTGGCGCATCTGACCCACTATGGGGCCTTCATCGAGCTCGAGCAGGGCGTCGAGGGCCTGGTGCATTACACCGAGATGGGCTGGGAGCGCACGCCGATACCGCCGGCCGTGCGCACCAAGGCCGACGACCGGCTGCGGGTGCGGGTGGTCTCGGTCGACCTGTCGCGCAAGCGATTGACCCTCAGCATGCTCGATCCGACCAGCAACCCGTGGCGTGGCTTCGCGCGGCGTCACCCGCCGGGCAGCGTCGTGCAGAGCCGGGTCGAAGAGGTGCGCGGCGACGCCGCCCGGGTCGCGCTCGACGGCCCGTTGACCGCCGAGCTGACCGGCGCCGGCGGACTCGAGCCCGGGCAGACGGTGCGGGCCACGGTCACCGCCGTCGAGCCCGACCAGCGCCAGATCCTGCTGGCCCATACCCCGTCGACCTGAGCGCGCTTCGAAACGACGAACGCCGCCCGCAGGCGGCGCTCGGCCCGGCGTTGCTCTCGCTCAGCGGCGGGCGATGGGCGCCGGGTGCTCGTCCCGGCGGTGCGGCCGGCGGCTCCGGTCGCGGTGGGCGGTCATCTGGGCCACGTCGTGGGCGGCGACCCGCACCCGCTGCTGCTCGATGGTCCGGCTGCGATGCATCAGGCTGACGACGTGCACCCCGGCCGAGAGGTCGGCGAACGTCCGGCTCTCGCCGCTGCCCAGCCGGCCCATGTCGCGGCCGTCGATGAGCACCTTCACCCGCTGACCGGTGCGGTTGGTCACCCGCAGGTCACCGCGGTTGACGTCCACCGGGCGCCAGTCGGCGACCCGGCCCGGGGCCACCCGCAGGGTATCGGCGGCCAGCACCCGGCCGTTGCGCTTGAAGACCACCCGGTGGGCGCCGGGCACCTGACGGGCGAGCACCGCCCTCGCGCCGGGGCGCACCCGCTCGATACGCTGACCGTCGACGAAGAGGTTGGCCGCGAAGGGGAACGGGTTGACCGCCTCGATGCGGCTGAACCAGGGGCCCAGACCGAAGCTGGCCTGCTGCCCGCGGCGCACCGTGATGCGCCGGGTCAGGGCCGGGCCGTCGCGGTAGGCCCGGTCGGCCGGGCGGGCCTCGACGGTGTACGAGCCGGCCGGCAGCGGCCAGCTCTCCAGCGCCTGACCGGGGCGGGCGACGCCCATGGTGCGGCCGTCGAGCACGACCCGCATGCGCACGCCGCTGTCGTTGAGGATGCTGGCCTGCCCGAAGCGGGCCTCGATGCGGTGCACGGCGACGCCCTCGATGGGCACCGCCACCCGGGCGGTGTCCTGGTGCCGGCCCCGCGGGCCGTGGACCCGCAGCAGGCGGACCCCGTTGGGCACCTCGCGGAAGACCCGCCGCTCGCCGGGGGCGAGCCGGGTCATGCGCTCGCCGTCGATGGACACCTTGATCGGCGCCATGCGTTCGTTGACGACTCTGATGCGGCCGTCGAGGCTGTCGGCGGCCTGCGCGGCGCCGGCGGCGAGCAGGGCGAGGGCGATGGTCGAGAGAGCGACGGGCAGCTTGGGGATACGGGTGGCGAACATGGCTTTTCTCCATTGAAATCAGGATGTTGAATCCTGGTGTCATGCTGTTCGGTGTTCGCCGCGGTCGACGGGACCTCCCCCGATGCATTCAGGAACGGCCCGATTTTTTTTCTGGCGGGAGACCCGCGCGCCGCGATCGGGCGGGCGTCGGGTCGGAGGGCAGGCGCTGATCGCCGGCGTCGGATCAGCGGGCGAGCAACGCCTCGGCGATCCGCCGACCGGATGCCATCGCGCCGTTGATCGATCCATTGTGTCGGTGGTCGCCGCAGACGTGGATGCCGCCCATCGTCAGCGGCCGCTCGGGCGGATCGAGCACGCCCGGCGGCTGGGCCGGCAGCGCGTCGCGGATGCGCTGCACCGCCAGTCGACGCCAGCCGGCCACCGCGCCGCCGAGCCACTCGGTGAGCTGGGCGCGGATGGCCCCGTCGAGCGCCTCGTCGTCGGCGTCGGGCGTACCGAGCACGTTGACCGACAACAACGCCTGCCCCGCCGGGGCATACGCCGGCGCCACCTCGCTCATCAGCGCCATGTGGTTGACCGGGCCCCGCCCGGTGCCGTCGAGCATCAGATGGCGGCTGGCGAGCGGCGCGTCGTCGGCGGCGTACCAGACGCAGGTCGTATCCTGCCCCCGCCGCGCCTCGACGCCGAGCAGCTTCGCCGCCGACCCGCCGTCGGTGGCCACGACGGGCAGCCCGAAGACCTGCTCGCCGTCGTCGAGCACCACCCGGTCGTGATGCACCTGCGCCACCCGCGCGCCCAGCCGGACCGTGCCGGCGGGCAGCCCGGCGGCCAGCTGCGCCGGAATCCGCCCCATGCCGCCGGCCGGCACGGCCACGTCGCCGCCGGCGAAGTGGCGCCACGTGAAGTAGAGCATTCGATTGGAGGTCTCGAGTCGCCCGTCGAGGAAGACCCCGCCCAGAAAGGGCCGGAAGAAGCGCTCGATCACGCGGCTCGAGAAGCCCAGCGCCTTCAACTCGGCGACGGTCGACCGCTCGGCGCGCTCGAAAGGCGTCGTCTCCGGGCCGCTCAGGCTGCGCTGGCGCAGCTTGAGGATGCGCAGCTTGTCGAACAGCGAGCCCACGTCGGCCCGCAGGGTCTCGAACAGCCGGCTCGGATCGCGGAACGGATCGCCGATGACCGAGAAGCCCTCGCCGGTCCAGACCCGGGCGCCGGGCTCGAACGCGCACAGATCGAGCGCGTCCAGGTCGAGCAGGCGCCGGGCCTCGGGATAATGCGTCAGAAAGACCTGAAAGCCCCGATCGAGCACGAAGCCGTCGACCCGATCGGAGCGCACCCGCCCGCCCACGCCGTCACCGGCTTCGAGCACCTGCACCGCTGCCCCGCCCGCGGCGAGCACCCGGGCGCAGGTCAACCCGGCCAGGCCGGCGCCCACGATGACCACGTCGGTCTTCATCACGTCTCCCGCAGATGGCCTACAGGGGGCCGATGGCTGGCGCCCGCCGTCGGTTACCCCGCGCGGTCCATCGGCGGTATGATCGGGCCGATCGCCGACCGGGAGCGTACGTGAGCCGACGTCGACCCACCCAGCCGCTGCTGCCGCCCTCGATGCGCGGCGGCCTGCCGACCCGCCCGCCGCCGCCCGCCGGGCTGGTGCTCGCCGCCGGCGCGTCGAGCCGCATGGGCCGCAGCAAGGCCCTGCTGCGGCTCGGCGGCGAGACCTTCGTCGAGCGGCTCTGTCGCGTGCTGAGTCAGGCCGGCTGCGCCGAGATCGTCGTCGTCGTCGGCGCCCGCGCCGCGGCCAACGCCCGCGCCGTGCCGGGTCTTGCGCGGGCGGTGGTCAACGGCGACTGGCGGCGGGGCATGCGCAGCAGCCTGCGGGTCGGTTTGCGGGCGCTGCCGCCGGGGCCCGTCCTGCTGACCCATGTCGACCGGCCGCTGGTGGCCGGCGAGACCCTGCGCCGGCTGATCGCGACGCCGGGCAGCGCCGTCCCGACCCACGGCGGGCGGGGCGGGCACCCGGTACGTCTGGGGGCCGAGCTGCGGCCGCGGCTGCTGGCCGGCGACGACCGCCCGCTGTCGGCGATCCTCGCCGCGGCGCGCCCGACGGCGGTGCCGGTGACCGATCGCGGCGTGCTGCTCAACGTCAACACCCCCGCCGCCCTCGGGGCGCTGCGCGCCCGGCTGACCCGCGCCCTGCGGGACGATTCGAAGCCCGCCGAGGGTTGATCCGGGCTCGATCCGGCCGCCGCGGCTTGCATCTCGCCCGCGTGCGCATAAGATACGTCGACTTTGCCCGGGCCACGCCCGGGTGCCCGCCTTGTCCGTGGAGGCCCCCGTGATCCAGTTTTTGACCAAGCTCTTCGGCTCGTCCAACGACCGTGCGCTCAAGAAGCTGCGGCCGGAGGTCGAGCGGGTCAACGCGCTCGCGGGCAAGATGAAGAAGCTCAGCGACGACGCGCTCAAGGCGGCCACCGTCGAGTTCAGACAGCAGCTCGACAACGGCGCCGACCTCGAAGACATCCGCTTCGAGGCCTTCGCCGTCGCCCGCGAGGCCGCCTGGCGGGTGCTGGGCATGCGGCCCTACGACGTGCAGGTGCTCGGCGGCTTCGTGCTGCACTCGGGGCGCATCGCCGAGATGAAGACCGGTGAGGGCAAGACCCTCGTCGCGACCCTGCCGACCTACCTCAACGCGCTGTCGGGCAAAGGGGTGCACGTCGTCACCGTCAACGACTACCTCGCCCGCCGCGACGCCGAGTGGATGGGCCAGCTCTACCGCTGGCTGGGGCTGACGACCGGGGTGGTGGTCAACGGCATCACCGAGAGCGACCGTCAGGCGGCTTATCGGGCCGACATCACCTACGGGCAGAACAACGAGTTCGGCTTCGACTACCTGCGCGACAACATGAAGTTCGACCTCGATCGCTACGCGCAGCGGGCGCACAACTACGCGATCATCGACGAGGTCGACTCGATCCTCATCGACGAGGCCCGGACGCCGCTCATCATCAGCGGCCCCGCCGAGCACCAGCCCGAGAACTACCTGATCGTCGACCGGCTCATCCCCAAGCTCAAGAAAGACATCCACTACAACGTCGACGAGAAGAGCCACGCGGCCACCCTCACCGAAGAGGGCGTCGACGAGATGCAGCGCATGCTGAAGATCGAGAACCTCTACGATCCCAAGCACCTGGTGATGCTGCACCACGTCAACAACGCGCTCAAGGCCCACACCCTCTACCGGCGCGACGTGAACTACCTCGTCAACGGCGGCGAGGTGGTCATCATCGACGAGCACACCGGCCGGCTGATGCCCGGCCGGCGGTGGAGCGACGGGCTGCATCAGGCGGTCGAGGCCAAGGAAGGGGTCGACATCCGCCCCGAGAACCACACCCTGGCCACCGTCTCGTTCCAGAACTACTTCACCATCTACGACAAGCTCGCCGGCATGACCGGCACGGCGAAGACCGAAGAAGAAGAGTTCCAGAAGATCTACAGCCTCGACGTGGTGGTCGTGCCCACCAACAAGCCGATCATCCGCAAAGACGAGCCCGACCTGGTCTACCGCAGCGAGCGGGGCAAGTTCCGGGCGTGCGTGGCCGACATCAAGATGGCCCACGAGCGGGGCCAGCCGGTGCTCGTCGGCACCACCAGCGTCGAGAAGAGCGAGATCATCCACCGCATGCTCAAGGCCGAGGGCGTCGACCACGAGGTGCTCAACGCCAAGGCCCACGCCCGTGAGGCGTCGATCGTCGCCCAGGCCGGCCGCAAGGGGCAGGTGACGGTGGCCACCAACATGGCCGGCCGCGGCACCGACATCATCCTCGGCGGCAACGCCGAGTACTGGGGTCAGAGCCTGCTGCAGGACCTCGGCGTCGCCGTGCGCCACACCCCCGAGTGGGAGACCGTCGAGGACTTCGTCAAGCAGATCGTCATCGGCAACGACGAGAAGGCCCGCTCGATGCTGCAGACCGAAGAGCTGCTCGCCGAGGTGCCCGAAGACGTCATCGGCAAGATCGCCAAGACCCGCGACACCTTCAAGGCCGAGCAGAAGCAGGTGCTCGAGGCCGGCGGGCTGTTCATCCTGGGCACCGAGCGCCACGAGAGCCGCCGCATCGACAACCAGCTGCGCGGCCGCGCCGGCCGTCAGGGCGACCCCGGCGAGAGCCGGTTCTACCTGTCGCTCGAAGACGACCTGATGCGCATCTTCGCCAACGACAACGTCACGGCGATCATGGACAAGCTCGGCATGACCGACGACCAGCCCATCGAGGCGGGCATGGTCAGCAAGGCCATCGAGAACGCGCAGCGCCGGGTCGAGGCCCAGCACTTCGACTCGCGCAAGAACCTCAAAGAGTACGACGACGTCATGAACCAGCAGCGCAAGACCATCTACGGGTGGCGGCGCGACCTGCTCGGCGCCGACGAAGACGCGCTGCGCGAGATGACCTACGACGCCATCGACGACCTCGTGCGGGCGATGGTCGACCAGTACTGCGACGAGCGCGAGAAGAAGGAGACCTGGGACCTGCCCGGCCTCGTCGAGCGGGTCAAGTACCAGTTCGACGTCGACATCGACCTCTCGCAGCTGCCCGTCAGCCGGCACCGCTACCTCGAGTACATCTATTTCGAGGCCGAGGCCCCCTACAAGGCCAAGGTCGCCGAGATCGACGAGAAGCAGCCGGGGCTGATGCACCGCGTCGAGAAGGACCTCTTCCTGCGGCACATCGACCAGCACTGGAAGGACCACCTGACCACGATGGACCAGCTGCGCACCGGCATCGGCCTGCGCGGCTACGGCCAGCGCGACCCGAAGAAGGAGTACCAGAAAGAAGGCTTCCGCCTCTTCCGGTCGCTCATGATCGACATCCGCTCCAAGGTGCTCGGCCAGCTCTACCGGCTCGAGGTCAAGAGCCAGGAGGAGGTCGCCGCCGAGGAGGCCGCCTACCGCGAGCGCATCGAGGCCCAGCAGCGGCAGATGCAGATGATCGCCCAGAACAGCGAGAACAAGGCCGAGAACGGTCAGGCCGCGTCGGGCGGGCCGGCCCCCGACCAGGTGCTCGCCCGGGCCCCGCGGCGTCAGGCGCCCGTGCGGCGGGAGCGGCCCAAGATCGGCCGCAACGACCCCTGCTGGTGCGGCAGCGGCAAGAAGTACAAGAAGTGCCACATGACCGCCGACCAGTCCGGCAACCAGGACGGCGCCCCGCTCGCCTGAGCCCGACCCCCGCCCGGCGCTGCGCCGGCCCCACCCCGATCGATGGAAAACGCCATGGTCTCCACCGCACCGATCGCCGTGCCCGGCTTTCGCTTCGCCGGCCTGCCGGTGGGCATCAAGGCCAGCGGTGACCCCGACCTGGCCCTGCTCGTCGCCGACGGGCTGGTGCCCTGCGCCGGGGTGTTCACCACCAACCGCATCGTCGCCGCGCCGGTGACCCTCAGCCGCGACGTGCTGCTGCGCGGGGGCAATACGGTGCGCGCGGTCGTGGTCAACAGCGGCAACGCCAACGCCTGCACCGGCGAGCGCGGCGAGGCCGACGCCCGGGCCACCGCCGCCGCGGTCGCCGCGGCGCTCGGCTGCCAGGACGACGCCGTGCTCGTCTGCAGCACGGGCGTCATCGGGGCGCCCCTGCCGATGGAGCCGCTCGAAAAGGGCGTAGCGGCGGCGGCCGAGGCCCTCGACGGCGACGGGCTCGCGGCTTTCGCCCGGGCGATCATGACCACCGATACCCGGCCCAAGACCCGCAGCCTCGAGGTCAGCATCGGCGCGCGCACCTACCGGGTGGCCGGGGCGGCGAAGGGCGCGGGCATGATCCACCCCAACATGGCCACGATGCTGGGCTTCGTGGTCACCGACGCGCCCGTCGACCCGCTCGATCTCGACGCCCTGTGGCATCGGGTCTGCCACCGCACCTTCAACGCGATCACCATCGACGGCGATACCAGCACCAACGACACCGCGCTGGTCTTCGCCGGGCCGGGCGATCCGTTGAAGGGCGACGACCTCAACGCGTTGAGCGACGCCATCGAAGCGGTCGCCGGCGAGCTGGCCCGGGACATCGTGCGCGACGCCGAGGGCGGCACCAAGACCGTGGCCCTCACCGTGGCCGGCGCCGCGAGCCACGCCGACGCCGCCGCCGCCGCCGAGGCGGTCGCGCTCAGCCCGCTGGTCAAGACCGCGCTGCACGGCGAAGACCCCAACTGGGGCCGCATCATCGCCGCGGTGGGCCGCAGCGGGGCCGCGTTCGACCCCGACGCGCTGAGCCTGACCATCGGGCCGGTGGTCATCTACCACGGCCGCTGGATGGGCCCCGGCGCCGAGCAGCGCGCGCATCAGGTCATGAAGCGGGCCGAGTACTCCATCCGCCTCGAGCTGGGCAAAGGCAGCGCCAGCCGCACGATCCACACCTGCGACTTCGGCCCCGACTACGTGCGCATCAACGCCGACTACCGCAGCTGACGGCGCCGCGCGCCGCCAGTGATTGACCGCCCCCCGGGGCCGGTCTACGGTGCGGAACCATGGCCCGTCGCAAGAAGAAAGGCAGCCGCCGGGGTCAGCCCCGCCGCGCGCCGAAGCCCGCCTCGACGCCCGATACACCGGCGACGGTCGCCGAGCCGGACGCCGCCCCGGGCACCGCGCAGCGGCTGCACGGGCTGCGGGTCTTGTTGACCGGCGGCCGGCTCGACGCGGCGTTGGCCGCGGTGGACGACTGGCTGGAAGAGCTGGGCGAGTCGATCCCGGCGCCCGAGCCCGACACCCCCGAAAGCCCAGAAGCCCCCGAAGCCCCCGAGGCGCCCGAAGCCCCCGAGGCGCCAGAGACTGCCCCGCCCGCGGCTGACGTCATCGAGGCTGCCGAGCCCTCTGGCCCGCTCGACCCGGTCGCCGCCGGCCTGCTGCAGCCGCTCGACGTACCCGGGCCGCGCTTCTCGGTGCTGATGGCCGCCTACAACCGCAGCCACCTCATCGGCGAGGCCATCGACAGCGTGCTGGCCCAGGACTTCGCCGACTACGAGCTGGTCATCGTCGACGACGGCTCCACCGACGCGACCCCCGCGGTGGTCGGGCGCTACGCCGCCGCCGAGCCGCGCATCCGCTACATCCGCAAGCCGCAGAACGAAGGCCGCTCGCCGACCCGCAGCCGGGCGGTGGCCGAGGCCCGCGGCGCGTTCGTGCTGTGGATGGCCGACGACGACATCCTCGCCCCCGGCCTGCTCGCCCGCTACGACGCCGTGCTGCGCGAGAACCCGCACGTCGACGTGGTCTACGGCAAGCTGCAGCTCTTCGAGGGCGCGCGCGACCTCGACATCTACACCCCCAACGACTGGACCGGCCGCGAGCGGCGCCTGCTCGGGGCCGAGCTGCACGGCTCGTGCATCCCCGACGGCGGCACCGCCACCCGGCGGGCGCTCTACGCCAAGGTCGGCGCCCCGATCTACGACCCCGAGTTCGTGCGCGCCCAGGACTACGAGCTGTGGACCCGGCTGCTGCCCCACGCCCGGGTGCACATGGTCGACGAGGTGGTCTACCGCTACCGCAAGCACGACGGCGGCACCTCGTGGGGCCCCTTCGTCGACCTCAGCTTCGACTCCAAGATCATCCGCCGCCACCTGTCGCGCCATACGCTCGAAGCGCTCTTCGTCACCACCGACTGGTCCGACCCGGTCGGGGCCCGCCGGGCGGCGATGATGCGCGTCGGCCGGCTGATGCTCGAGTACCAGGACCCGCACAACGCCCGCCGCTTCCTCGCCGGCGTCGCCGGCGCCGAGAGCGACCCCGACGTGGTCGAGCCGCGGGTGAAGGGCCGCCTGATGGCCGGCGACCTCGACGGCGCCGCCCGCCTCGTCGAGGCCTTCGCCGCGCGCTGGCCGCTGCCCCACCCGCTCGTCGATCGACTGCGCGCGTGGCACGCCGACAGCGTCGAGCTGCTGCGCGCCGGGCGGGCCGCCATCGCCGCCGGGCGACCGAGCGAGGCCGAGAACCGGGCCGTCGAACATCACAACCGCTACGGCCTGAGCCACGGGGTCTGCCTGCTGCGCGCGCTGGCCCGGGTGGCCGGTGGCGACCGGCGGGAGGCCCTCTGGTATTTCTGCCAGGCCGCCCGGTTGAACGTCTCCGATACCGAGGTCGCCGAGCAGGCCGCCGCGCTCGCCGCCGAGCTCGGCGTCGACGGCCCCAAGGTCGACATCGCCGCCATGCGCCGGCGCCTCTGCGAGGCGTTCTACACCCCCATCACCGATCCGACCCCCGCCCCCGGCTCGGCGTCGATCAGCGCCATCATCGTCGTCGACGGGCAGGACGCCGAGGCCGCGCGGCGGGCCATCGCCAGCGCGCGCCGACAGATCCGCCGGCCGACCGAGATCGTGCTCGTCGGCGCCGAGAGCGACGCCGACGACATACGGGTCGTCGCCGGGGGAGAGACCCCCGCCGCCCGTCGGGCCGCCGCCCTGGACGCCGCCACCGGCGACTACATCGCCTGGCTCACCGCCGACGGCGCCTGGACCCCCGAGCACACCGCCCGGCTCGGCGCCGCCCTCGACGCCGGCGCGCGCGTCGCCTGGGGCGATGGCCACCACCGCGAACCGACCGGCGAGACGGCCTTCGCCCCGCCGGCCGGGCCCGGCCGCCAGCGGCTGCTGGCCGATCCGGTGATCCCGCTGCGCGGGCTGATGCACCGCCGTGAGATCGCGCCGACCCCCGAAGACGGCCCCCACGGCGACTGGGTCTACGCCCTCGACCTGCTGTGGAGCGCCGATCGTGACGACGACGTCGTCCGGGTCGGCGCGCCCACCTGGGTCGGCCCGGCGCCAGCGGAGCCCGACCCGGCCGACCCCGCCGCCCGCGCGCCGCTGGAGCGGGTCTTCGGGCGCCACCCGACGCCGCTGCTCTTCGCCCCCGCCGCCCGGGCCCGCCAGGCGGCGCGGCTGGCGCCTTTTGGCGTCGACTGGCCCCTGCGCGGCCGCACCGGCGTCGTGATCGTCGGCCGACGGCGGGCCGACATCGAGCGCAGCCTCGCGGCGGTCGAAGCGGGGACCCGCTGCCCGCACGCCGTCGTGGTGGTCGTCGACGGGCCCGACGCCGCCGATCGTGAAGCCCTCGTCGAGCGCTGCGCGGCGCATACCCTCGTCCTGACGCCGCGCCCGCTGGGGCCCGCCAAGGCCTTCAACCTGGGCCTCGCCCGGGCCGGCGGCGACCGGGTGGCCCTGCTGCGGGCCGGCGTCGAGCCGCCCGACGGCTGGCTCGGCCGCATGCGCTGGTTCCTCGCCGAGGCGCAGGCGCCCGAATCGCTGGCGCTGGCCCTGCCCGCCCGCCGCGCCGACGGCCCCGTCGAGCGGCCCGACGACCGCTGCCTGCTGGTGACCCGGGCGGCGCTGGAGGCCATCGGCGGCGCCGATCTGACCGTCGACCGGGCGCTGTGGCTCGACGACTGGCTGCTGCGGCTGCGGCGCGCCGGCTTCGGCTGGCGCCCGACCGATGTGCCCCTCGACGCCCTCGTCGAGCGCTGGGCGACGCCGGCCGACGCCGACGCCGACGCGGCCCCCGTTTTTCGCGCCCGCTGGGGCGCGCTGCCGCTGGGTGATCGCTTGCCGCCCGCGCCCCAGATCGAGCCCGGGGGCCCCACGCCCGCCCCGATCCACTGCCCGTATGGCGCCGAGGAGGGCTTCCGCTTCGACATCCCGCCGGTCGACGTGCACGACGGCGCGGGTGGCCCGCGGCTGCTGGTCCCCGACCCCGACCTGGACGACCCGGACCGCCGCGCGGCGCTGATCGAGCTGCTCGGCGCGCTGCCCGCCGGCGCCCGCGTCTGGCTGCGCACGCCCCCGGGCGCCGGCCCCGCCGCGCTCGACGCGCTGGCCACGACCGAGCCCGCCGCCGACGTCTGGATCGTCGACGCCGACCTCGCGCCCGACCGCGAAGGCGGGCTCTACACCGCCGCCGACGCGGTCTACATCAGCGGGCCCGACGGGCTGCACGTCCGCCGGGCGTTCGACTGCGGCCATGTGCCGCTGCGCAGCGCCGACGCCGTGCGCCGCTGGGCCGCCGGAGGCGCCGCCCGATGAGCATCTCGCCCGCCGCCCGCCGTCAGGCCGACCGTGAAGCCCGGGCCAGCCTCGCCGCCCGCAAGAAGGCCGTCGTCGACGCGCTCGACCGCATCCAGAAGGCGTTCGACCCGCCGCTGAGCAACGGCGAGCTGGCGCTGGGCCTCGAGCTGCAGGTCTTCGAGATCGGCCGCTTTCGCAGCAGCAGCGCCCGGCTGCGGGCCGCCTTGCCCGACAGCTTCACCATGGCGCTCGTCGACGGGCTGGTCGACGGGCGCATCCTGCCGGCGCTGCTCGACGACCCGCGCTCGAGCAAGCGGGTCCTGCAGCTGTGCACGCCCGAAGAGGCCTCGCGGTTGGGCATGGAGTGGGAGATCAAGAACCTCGCCGGCGGCCCGATCCCCGAGCGGCGGGGCACGTGGGACGAGGACGACGCCTGGGATCTCTTCGGCGACGGCCGGCCGCTGGTCGCCGCGGTCGACCCGGCCACGGGCGGCGCGCGGGTCCGGCGGGCGACGGTGCGCATCGGCCCGGCCGACGACCCGCTCGAGATCTCGCCGCTGGGCCTGGGCGCGATGCGCTTGTCCACCGGCGAGCGCCCCGACGAGAGCCGCGCCCGGGCGACGCTGCACGCCGCGCTCGACGGCGGCATCACCTTCATCGACACCGCCGACGTCTACGCGCTCGACGAGCACGACCTGCACCACAACGAGAGGCTCATCGCCGCGGTGCTCGCCGAGCGCGACCCCGCCGAGCGCGAGCGGGTCGTGATCGCGACCAAGGCCGGGCTGATCCGCCGCGGTCCGCGCTGGCTGCCGTGCGGTGATCCGGCCCATCTGACATCGGCGGTAGAGGCCTCCCTGGCCGCGCTGGGGCGCGATCGGCTCGATCTGGTGCAACTTCATGCGATCGACCGCAATGTGCCCATAGAGCGCAGCGTAGAGGCCCTGGAGGCCCTTCGCCTGCGGGGGTTGGTGCGCCATGTCGGCCTGTGCAACGTCGACGCCGACCAGATCCGCGCCGCGCGGCGGATCGCGCCCATCGTCAGCGTGCAGAACGCCTGGAGCCCGCTGGACAACGCCGCCTTCACCAAGGGGGTCGTCGCCGCCTGCCGCAGCTGGGGCATCGCGCGCATCGCCCACTCGCCGCTGGGCGGGCACAAGCGCGGCGGGCGGCTGGCCAAGGACGCCGTGCTGAGGCGCCTCGCCGAGCAGCGCCAGACGAGCCCCGAGGCGGTCGCCCTCGCCCAGCTGATGGACGCCGGCTTCGTGCCCATCCCCGGCGCGACCCGGCCCGAGACCGCGGCGGCGAGCGCGGCGGCGATGGCGCTGCACCTCGACGGCGAGGCCCACGGCGCGCTCGACGCCCGCTTCGAGCCGGTCGCCGCCGAGCGCCCGCCGGTCTTCAGCGGCGGCGCGAGCCCCGAGGTCGTGATCGTCATGGGCCCGCCGGCCGCCGGCAAGAGCAGCCGGGTGATGCCGCTGGTCGAGATGGGCTATCACCGGCTCAACCGGGACGAGATCGGCGGCAAGCTCGACGACCTCATCCCGCACATCGACGCCGGCCACAACGCCGGCCACCGCCGCTTCGTGCTCGACAATACCTACCCCGATCGGGCCTCGCGGGCGGCGGTGCTGGCCAAGGCCTCCGAGCTGGGGCTGCCGGTGCGCTGCCTCTTCATCGACGCCCGCATCGAGCAGGCGCGCTTCAACGCCGCCCGGCGCATCTTCGGGCGCTACGGGCGCATGCTCGACCCGAAAGAGCTGGTCGAGGCGGGCAAGACCGACGTCAATACCTTCCCGCCGGTGGCCATCGCCGCGTGGTTCCGCCGGTTCGAGGCGCCGTCCACCGACGAGGGCTTCGCGTCGGTCACCGTGGCCCCCTACAAGCGGGTGCTGGGGCCCGAGTACCGCCATCGGGCGCTCATCCTGGACTACGACGGCACCCTGCGGCAGACCCGCAGCGGCGCGCCGTTTCCCCGCACGCCGCAGGATGTGCTCGCGCTGCCCGGCCGGGCGGCGGTGCTGACCCGCTTCCGCGAGGCGGGCTGGCGGCTGCTGGGGGTGTCGAACCAGGGCGGCGTCGCGGCCAACATGCTCAGCTACGAGATGGCCCTCGCCGGCATCGGCGAGACCCAGAAGCAGCTCGGCCTGCGCATCGAGACCCGCTTCTGCCCGCACCCGGCGCGGCCGGTGAGGTGCTGGTGCCGCAAGCCTTTGCCCGGGTTCGGGGTGGAGTTCATCGAGCGCTATCGGCTCGACCCGGTGCGCTGCATCTACGTCGGCGACATGAAATCCGACGCCGACTTCGCCCGCGCGGCGGGCTTCGCCTACTTCGACGCCGAGCCCTTCTTCGCCTCACCGCCGGACCCGGACTGACCCCCGCTGTGAGCGCCGCGGGTCTCGAAGGCCCGCTGCAACGCGGCGACCGTCGGCGGGTCGTCGAGCACCGTCTGACAGGCGATCTGCTTGTGCGCGTCGCTGATCGGCGCGTGGCGGGCGACGAGCTGGCCGTCGACGAAGGCGGTGCAGTCGTCGGTGCCGCCGTTCTCGCAGATCTGCGACGCCAGCTTGCCGCACGGCGTCCGGCTGAACTTGCTGCAGGCGGTCGTGCCCAGGGCCAGCGCGGCGAGCGCCAGCGGCGCGAGGCGGATGCGGGTCATCGAGGCGGTCTCCTGTGGGCCAGGGGTCGGATGCTGTCAAACCCGGGTGGTCGCGGTCAATGTGCCCGCCGGTGAGCCGACGGCGCGGCGGTACGGTGGCCAAGCGCGGCGCGATCGGGCACCCTCTGCCCGACACCCCGGTATCTCACGTCCGCAGCGGAGGCCCGATGCACCCCATCGCCGTCGAACTCGACCAGCAGCTCACCGATCCGGTCCGCGCCTTGCTCTCGAAGAAGGGCCGCGAGATCTTCTTCCCCAGCAAGGGCATCCTCGGCCAGGCGGCCGACGCGCGCGGCAAGCGCATCAACGCCACCATCGGCATCGCCCTCGAAGAAGACGGCTCGCCGATGCGCCTCGAGGGCCTCGACGGCGTCGCCGGTCTCGGGCCGCGGGACGCCTTCACCTACGCCCCGAGCTATGGCAAGCCGCAGCTGCGCGACGCCTGGCGCGACCTCATCCGCAAGAAGAACCCTTCGCTGGGCGAGCTGCCGCTCTCGCGGCCGGTGGTCACCAACGCGCTGACCCACGCGCTGAGCATGTGCGGCTATCTCTTCCTCGACCCGGGCGACCGGCTGATCCTGCCCGACCTGTTCTGGGGCAACTACAAGCTGATCTTCAACCACGGCTACGACGCCGAGCTGGCCACGTTCGCGACCTTCGCCGGCGGCGGCTTCGACGTCGACGGGCTGAAGGCGCGGCTGGCGGAGGGCGCGCCGGGCAAGCGGGTGGTGCTGCTCAACTTCCCCAACAACCCCACCGGCTATACCCCGACGCCCGCCGAGGGTGAGGCCATCCGCGACGCGCTGGTGGCCTGCTGCGAGGCGGGCAACGACGTGGCGGTGCTGATCGACGACGCCTACTTCGGGCTGGTCTACGAAGACGGGGTGATGACCGAGTCGATCTTCACCTTGCTCGCCGACGCCCACGAGCGCCTGCTGGCGGTCAAGATCGACGGGGCCACCAAGGAGGACTACGTCTGGGGCTTCCGGGTGGGCTTCATCACCTACGCCATCAAGAACGGCAGCGCGGCGCTGTACGACGCCCTGGCGGACAAGACCGCCGGCGCGGTGCGCGGCAACATCTCCAACGCCTCGCACCTGGGGCAGTCGCTGATGCTGCGCACCTACGCCGACCCGGCCTACGACGCGTGGAAGGCCGAGAAGTACGCGACGCTCGCCAAGCGCTACCGCGCGGTGCGGCAGATCCTCGACGACCACCCCGAATACGCCGAGCGCTTCGCGGCGCTGCCGTTCAACTCGGGCTACTTCATGTGCGTGCGGCCCACGGGCGTCAGCCCCGAAGCGGTGCGCCAGCGGCTGCTCGAGGCCTACGACACCGGCATCATCGCCACCGGCGATCTGATCCGGGTGGCGTTCTCGTCGACGCCCGGCGCGCTGCTGGCAGATCTGTTCGCCAACATCTACGCCGCTTGCGGTGATGTGGCGGGCAAGGGCGCCTGACGGCTGCGGGCCGCGTCAGCTCAGAGCCACGACTCGGGCACGAAGACGATGTCGCACGGCTGCAGCGGCACGTTGGGCGCCCGGCCGCTGCTGATGTCTTCGAAGGGCACCTCGTACTGCTGCTCGTCGTCGCCGACGACCCGGGTCAGCCGCAGCCGGTTGGCGGCGGCGAGGGTCTTGAGCCCGCCGGCGAGCGCCACCGCCTGCACGATGGTCATCTGCTCTTCGAACGCGAAGCTGCCCGGGCGGGCCACCTCGCCGAGCACGAAGATCTTCTTCGAGTTGAACTCCTTGACGAAGACGCTGACCTGCGGGTTGCGCAGGTAGCCGTCCTTGAGCCGGGCGGTCAGCGTCTCGCCGAGCTCGGCGGGGCTCTGGCCCATCGCCTCGACCGCGCCCACCAGCGGGAAGCTGAAGCGGCCGTCGGGGCCCAGCCGGTAGAGGCCGGTGAGCCCGTCCTCTTCGTAGACCCGCACCTCGACGACGTCCCCCGGGCCGAGGCCGGCGCTCTGGCAGCTGCGGGCGGCCTCGGGCAGCGGCGGCATCACCGGCGTGCCGCTGCATCCGACGAGCAGCGTCAGGAGCAGCGGCGTGGGGGGGCGCAGACGGGGCATGGGGCTCCGGCGGTCGGGGGCGGCGTGCACGCGAGGGTACGGCCGCCCGGTCAGTACGACAACCGCAGGATGAACGAGAGGCGCTGCCGGGTATACTCCGCGCGATCGATCTGACGCGCCTCTTCGGCGTCGGGCGCGGCGGGGCAGGGCAGGGCCTGCAGGTCGAGGCGGTAGCAGAAGTCGCTCTGGTTGTCTTCGTAGGCCCAGCGGGCCATCAGCGCCAGCCAGTCGGTGGCGTGCCAGCCCAGGCCCAGCTCGCCCAGGATCGTCGTCTCCTGGCGGTCGACCACCGCAAAGACCGGGCGGCCCACGTCGCTGTAGTCGATCAGGTCGACGCCGGCGCGCAGCTCGAGCTGCAGCCGGGCGGGCAGCGCCAGCTCGCCGGCCAGAGCGAGGCGGTCCATCACGAAGTAGTTGGCGAAGGCGTCGTCGTCGAGCTGGCGGCGATACGACAGCCGCAGCTTCAGCCGCGGCGCGAGGACGTACTCCAGCCCGGTATCGGCGATGAAGCCCTGATAGCTCTCGCCGACGTTGTTGAAGCTGTTGGCGAAGCCCAGCTTGACGGTCGCCGACAGCCGGGGCGACAGCAGGCCCTTGAGCCCCGCGGTGAGGCGGAAGGGCGTCTGGTCCTTGTCGCTGAGCGAGGCGCTGGCCCGCGGCGTATCGACCACGCCGCCCTGCTGGTTGACGATCCAGAACTGCACGTCGAACAGCGCGGCGGTCTTCGGATAGAAGTTCCAGCGGGTATTGAGCCGCACCTTGTGGGTGTCTTTCTGGGCCGGCGCCGTGCCCAGGTCGGGGTCGAGGTCGAGGAAGCGCAGCATCGCGAAGCGATAGCCCAGGGTCATCTCGAGGGCCCGGCTGCCGGCCTCTTCACCGGGGCGGAAGCGCAGGTCGGGCCCCGCCTCGAAGTCGAGGCGGCGGTAGCCGAAGGGCAGGACGAGCTCGTTGACCGGCTCGTCGGAGTAGCGCCCCTTCAACTCGATGCCCAGCGCAAACGTCGAGCGGGGCCCGAAGACCAGATCGATGTCGCCATCGACCCCGTCGAAGCCGCTGCGCGCGTCGAGCTGCGCCGCGCGGTGGTCGGCGCCGCCGATGGCCTCGGCCGGGTCGAGCGCGTCTGCGGCGAACAGCTCGCGGTACGAGGCCCCCACGTCGAGCCGGATGCCGAGGCGGCTCGGGTTGCGGTTGGCCAGCTTGATGCGCCCCTCGCCGGTGAGCACCCAGACCGGGTCGGCCGGCGCGGTCAGCTCGACGTCGGCGTCGCGAAAGAAGTTGCTGTCGTAGCCCCCGCCCAGCTCGAGCCGCGGGTGGAAGACGAAGCGACTCGAGCGCACCCCCGGGCCGGCGGCGAGCGCCGGCGATGTCCCCCAGATGACCCACAGGCTGCACAGGGCCAGGCCATAGCGACCGTATCGACGGGTCGCTGTGCCCGAGCGCGGGCGGCCTGTGCCGCGGGCGGAGCATCGAAGCGGGGTGATCAAGGGGTTCTGCGCGACCTACTGGCTGCCGCTCAGCGCGGGCGGCCGGGCCAGACTGACCGGCAGGAAGACCGGTCGGCTCTCGGCTTTGGAGGGGTCGTCGGTGCGCAGCGCCGGGTCGACCTGAAGCTCGACCCGGGTATCGCCGGTGTATTGACTGATCTCGCCGACGCAGCCTTCGACCTGCACCCGAAACGCCTCGGCCCGGGCGCGGGCGATCGAGATCTTGCGCCCCTCGTGCTCGACGAGCGTGCGGTCGCTGCGCGCCGCGGCCTCGTCGAGGCTCTCCCGGGCCGCCTGCACGACGCCGAGCAGGCCCTTGATGGTGGCCAGGCGGGCCGTCACGCAGTTGACCTGCACGATGTCGCGGGCCTCGCGGGCGGCGTCGAGCCGGGCGCGGGTCTGTTCGAGGGTGGCGGCCATCACCGCCTCGGCCTGCGCCGCCTCCGCTCGGATCGACTCGGCGCTGCGCGGCGCGGGGGCCGCCGGCGTCGGCGCGGCCCGGGCGAAGTCCACCTCGACGAACGGCGGGTCCGACGTCTGCCCGGCGGCGGCGCAGGGCAGCCACAGCAGCGCGAGCAGCAGAATCGGGCGAGCCGGGCTCATGGGACGTCCTCCGGACAGAGCAGATCTATCAACAGGCGAACCGCCGGGTCAAAACCCGGCCGCCGTCGGGTCAACCCGACGGGGCGAAGATGAACGGGAAGGTGACCGTCACCGAGCCGCCGTCGGGCTTGGGGAACCGCCACCGCTTGACCTGGCGCACGATGCACTTGCCGACCGCGCCGTTGCCGATGGTGTCCTCGAGCAGGTTCACATCACCCACCCGACCGCTCTCGAGCACGGTGAACTGCACCTTCACCTTGCCGGCGAGGTCGGGGCTGCGCTTGAGCTCCTTCTCGTAGCAGCCCTGCACCGAGCGCTTGCGCCGATTGACCACCTTGGAGATCGCCTTGCCGTCCAGCGCGCCGGTGCCGAACGTCTCGGTCGGCGCCTTGACCGTCACCGAGCCGCGCACGTCGACCTCGGGGCCCTTCTTCTCGGTCTTGACCGCCTTGCGCGGGCGGGCCTCGAGCGCGCCGTCCTCGATGCCGGCCACGCTGCCCACCTCGGCGCCGACCTGCCGCCCTTCGGCGTCGGCGGTGCCGCCCATGGCGATGCCCCGGGTGCCGTCGAAGGCCTCGGCCATCGCCACATCGGTCGCGCCGTCCTTGAGGGTATCGACGAAGGTGCCCGGCCCGTCGCCGCCCAGGGTGCCGATGGCGCCGAGGATCGTCTTCTCCTGCACCTTCTTCTGCATGCGGCGCATGTCTTCGGCCTGGCGCTTGGCGATCTCCTCGGGGGTCTTGGGCTCCGGTTCGGGCTTCTTCTCCGGCTTCTTCTCCGGCTCGGGCTTCTTCTTCTCGGCGACCTTCTCCTTCTCTTTCTCCTTCTCGATCGGCTCTTCCTTCTCCTCCTGCTCGGGCGGCGGCTCGGGCTCGGCGATCAACATGCTCACGAAGCGGTCGTCGAGCGCGTCGATGCCCCGGGGAGGCTCGGGATAGTCCTGACTGACGATGAAGGTGATCGAGAAGACCTGCACCACGAAGCTGCCGAGCAGCGCGGTGACGAAGGGCCAGTCGATGAAGCGGGTCCAGTTCGAGCGCAGCGAAGACGGCAGGCGGGCGGTGGCCGGCGCCGGCGGCGGCACGACGAACTGAAAGAGCACGGTGACGTCGTCGATGACCACCTTGCCCCGGCTCGAATCGGGCAGCGGCACGACGTAGCCATCGCCCACCTTGCGCGCCAGCTTCTGCTCGCGCAGCGCGCGGAAGTCGAGGACGGCGCCGTCCACCGACAGCTTGCCGTTGAGCCCGGGGCGGAAGTGCAGCCGATAGCGGCCGTCGCGCACGTCGAAGAGCAACAACGAGCGCGGCACGCCGGCCGCCGGCAGGACGAAGGTATTACGCGGCGACTGGCCGAGGGTCACCCGGTCGCGGCGGCGCAGCAGCCGCTCCTCGACGATGCGACCGTTCTGGATGATCCCGACCCGCAGGATCTTGCGGTCATGGCCCTGGGCCATTCGGCAGCGTCCTTTCCCGTCGCGCCCGCGGGAGATGCCCCGCGGTGACCATTATCGGGGGCAGCTCCCCCGATGCAAGAAAGCCGGCCGGGGGCAGCTCCCCCGATGCAAGCGCCGGCGGGGCCGTGCCCCGATGCAAGAGCCGGCGGTCCGGCGTGTGCGGTACGCACGACCACCGGACAGATGTACGCCGCGGCGGTTCCTGATCGATCACGCTGTTCGACGTGATCGACCACTGAGTCTGACAGCTCGACCGCGTCGGGGGTCACGCGCCGCCGGGGCCCGGGGCTCGCCACCCCGAGACAGCGCCACCCCAAAAACAAAACGCCCCACCGGTGAGCCGGCAGGGCGTCGAGGCTGCGAACCGAGCGGGCTCGGCTCAGGTACCGCGCTGGCCGCCCTTGAGCACCGCGAACTTGTAGCGCGAGAACTCGGCCTGACCGGCGGTGTAGAGCACCTCGGTGACCAGCCGGTAGGGGGTCTCACCGTGCGCGATGACCGTCAGCAGACCGTCGAAGCGCGAACCGGCGAGGCGCGAGACCTCCTTCTGCCGCGAGGCCTCCTCGTTGAGGGCCTCGAACAGCGGCTGAATCTGCAGCGCCGTCTCGTCGCCGCCGAGCTTCTTGGTCTTGTCGACCTGCCCGTCGGCGTTGAGGGTCGCCACCACCTCGTCGTTGACCACGATGCCCTTGGCGGTGATGGTCACCGTGGCCGAGGGCTCGGGGTTGATGTCGGTGGTCGACGGCGGCAGCTTCAGATCTTCGCTCGAGTCGACCCGCAGGGGGTCGATCGAGTAGTTCATCAGCAGGAACACCAGGATGATGGTCATGGCGTCCATCAGCGAGTTGATGGTGACCGTCGCCTCGCCCTCGGGCAGGCGGCGCGCCTTTCGACCCTGCCGAGCAGCCTGAGACTGCTGGGCGACCCACTCGGAGATGATCTCCTCGCGGGACTTGCCGTGATCGTCCTGGGACTTCGTCAGCTTGACCATCGGATTGCCCCCGCCCTTACTGCTTCGCCACGGCGAAGACGACGTCCGGCCACAGCAGCACCTGCTGGTTGGACTCCATCTTCGGGCTGGCCGCGGTGAACGACTCGGCGTCGTCGTACTTGTCGGTCTCGAGGCGGAACCGGATCGAGTCCATCACCTTGATGACGAACTTGAAGGGGATCTTCGCGTCCGCGGTGAGGTTCACGATGGTCTCATCGGCGTGGTTGTCCTTGAGGACCACCAGCTTGTTGTACAGCTCGGTGTAGTTGTACACGTCGCCGTTCTTGGCGATGAACACCCCCGGCTGGGGCATGGCCGCCGCCGCCGGATCACCGGCAGGAGCGGCCGGCGCCTCGCCGAGCTCGGTGTTGATGTCGGCCCCGGTCGCGGTGAGCCGGAAGCCGTCCTCGGCGATGGCGATGGTCAGCCCGAGGGGCTTCTCCTCGTCGTCGCTGGGCTCCGCCTGCCCCATGCCGAAGCGCGGGGCGTTGACGTTGATGACGCCGATCTTCACCAGCGACATACCGACGAGCACCATCGGGATGAGACACACCACCAAGTTCATGATCGGGACCAGGTTGAGGTCTTCGATCTCGGTGGAGATGGTCTTCTTCTTGCTGCGGGCCATCCCTGCGTTCCTCCAGGTGAGCGGGTACCTGCGTCAACCGCCCCGAATCGCGGGGATTCGGGGGCGGCCGGCGGTCCGAAACGGGCCGCCGACCTCCTGGACAACGTCCAGCGTCAGCGGTTCTCGCCCGCTCCGCCGTGCAGCCGGGAGATGAGCAGGTTCTCGAGCTTCACCGAGTACTGGTCGATCTCGTCGATGATCTTCTTGGTCACCGAGGCGAGGAAGACCTGAGCCATCAGGCAGGGGATGGCGACCATCAGCCCGAACGCGGTGGTGTTCATCGCGATCGAGATACCGTTCGCCAGCATGGCCTGCCGCTTGTCGGGCGGGATCGACGGGTCGGCGAGAGCCTCGAACGCCGCGATCAGACCGAGAATCGTACCGAGCAGACCGAGCAGGGTCGCGATGTTCGCGATCTGCTGCAGCACCGTGGTGCGCTTGGTGACGATGGGCACCACCTCGAGGGTGGCCTCCTCGACCGCGTTCTGGATCTCTTCCGGACCCTTGTTGGCGCGGGTCAGCCCGGCCTTGATGACCTTGGGCAGAGCCGCCGACGGCGCCGCGTTGCACAGCTTGATGGCGCGGTCGATGTTGTTGGCCATCACCAGCTTCTGGATCTGGGCCATGAACGCCTGAGCGTTGATGTTGTACTTGAAGTACAGGAAGATGAATCGCTCGATCATCACCCCGAGGCCGATGACGCTCATGAACAGGATGGGGTGCATCCAGGCACCGCCATCAGAGTAGAACTTCGCTACCGCACCCATTCGTCGTTTCCTCCCTTGGGGGTGAAGAGCTGACGCGCTCCGCGCTGCGGCCTATCACTCAGCCGTTTCGCCTCTTGCAGATCAAGGGGTAGGCGACCTGCAACCCCTCGACAATTCTGCGTTTTCCGGACTGAACCCCGGTTAATCAGCCCGAAGTCTATATCACTGCTCCAAAACGGTGGTCCACTCTTTTCTCGGGGGGTGCATGATTTTGCACTGCCTGCTGGCCCGATCAGAATGGGTCCTTCTCCACGCTCTCGATGATCAGCGGAATGAAGCGCCGCGCGGGCTGCAGCCCTTTGAAGTTCAACTCGCTGCGCTGCAGGATGTAGAACGCCTCGGGCTTCTGCACTTCGCCTTCCACGGTCACCGCGTCGATCTGGATGACCCGCGGCGTGCCCCGTCTACGGGCGGCCGGCGGGTTGCGATCGGGCGCCTTCGCCGCGGCGCCGCTGGGGGCGGCCGGGGTCTGCGCGATCGCCGGGCCGGCCAGCGCCATGGTGGCGGTGGCGAGCGCGATCCGAGCGATGCGGTGACGGCGCGTGGTCATTTCTCGTCCTCGAACGGGTCGTCGCCGGGTACCGCCGCCGGCGTCGGGCTCGGGGTCGGCTCCGCCGCTGCGGGCGGGGGTGACGCGGGCTGCGGCGGCGGCGCCTTGGGGGCGCTGCGCTGCTGGGCGGCACGCTTCTGCTCGACCTCGATACGTTTGCTCGCCTCGCCGATGTACTCGTCTATCGGATCGTCGGCCGGACGCGCCCCGGCAGTCTGCTTGTAGCGTTCGAAAAACGCAAGCGAGCGCTCCAGCCGCGCCACGGCGGCCATCTGCGGCAGCTGGCCGTCGAGGTAGAGGATGCCGAGGTTGTAGAGCACGTCCGGATCGCGGGGGGCCTGGGCCAGCGCCGCCTGCAGCGCGGTGTCGGCCTCGGCGAAGCGCTGCTGGCCCTTGAGCGCGTTGCCCAGGTTGATGCGGGCGGCGAGCATGTCGGGCCAGCGGGCGAGGGCCTTGCGGAACTGGGCTTCGGCGCCGACGAAGTCGCCGGCGGCGTGGTAGACGAGGCCCAGGTTGTTGTGCACCTCGGGGCTGCCCCCGCCCGGCAGGCGGCTGGCCTCTTCGAGCGCGAGCCGGGCCTTGAGGTCTTCGCCCAGCGCCTGATGGGCCAGGGCCTTGCGCAGCAGTACCTCGGGGTCGTCGGGGTCGATGGCCCGGGCGTTCTTGAGGATGGCCACCGCCAGCTCGTGGCGGCCCTGGTCGTGATAGGCCCAGGCGAGGTTGATCATCGCCGGCACGTTCTTCTCGTCGTCCCGCAGCACCGCCTTGCTGTCGGCCTCGACCCGATCGACCTCGCGATCGGCGTCGAGCCGCAGGCGGTTGAGCGCGTTCTGCAGCGATGGGCTGTCGCTGGCTTGCGCCAGCTGGCGGCGGGCGAGCTCGAGGGCGCCGTCGGCGTCGCCGGCCCGCAGGCGCAGGCGGCCGAGAGCGATCACCGCGGGGCCGAAGTCGGTGCGCGCGCCGAGGGCGTCCCGGTAGTGGCGGCGGGCGTCGTCGGCGCGACCGCGCCACTCGGCGAGCACGCCGAGGTCGTAGTGGGCTTCGGCCAGCCCGCGGTCGAGGGTCAGCGCCTGCCGGAAGCGGGCTTCGGCGCCGGCCAGATCGCCGCGGGCGGCGGCGGCCTTGCCGTCGGCGAGCACGGCGTCGGTGTCGATGGCCGGTGGCGGCGGGGCGGGAGCCGCGGGCGCGGCGGGCGCCGTCGGTGCGGGCGCGGGGGCGGACGCGCCGGCAGGCTCGGGCTTGGGGGCCGGGCCGCCGCAGCCGGCGAGCGCGACGAGGGCGGCGCCGAGCCCGAGTACCGTCCATCGAGGGCTCATTTCTCGTCCTCGAGCGGCGCGAGCGGGTCGGCCGGTGGCGTCGGGGCGGTCGGCGCAGGCGCGGCGGGGTTCGCCGCGGAGAGCGCGGGCGGCCCGAGCAGCCGCGGCGGGCTGAGCTGACGGGTCGCCGGCACCCGCCGCTCCTGCTTGAAGAGCGGGTAGTCCGACGGCTTGTACTTGTTGAGCGCCTGCAGGATGCGCCGGGTCCAGGCGTTGGTCACCCGGAACTCGCGGGCCTTGTCGAAGGCCTGCTCGTAGCGCTTGACCGCTTCGTCTTCGATGGGCAGCGCGATGTCTTCGAGCGTCGTGCGGTAGACGTCCTGCTCGTCCTCGGAGAGGCTGTCGGGGATCGGCGCCTCGTACAGCCGCTCGGCGAAGATCTGATAGATGTGCCCCAGCCGGTAGAAGGCGGCGAGGTTCCACTCGAAAGCCTTGTACGGCAGCACCTCGGCGTAGGCCGCGTTGAGCGCCTTGATGCGCGCCTGCATGTCGGTCAGCGTCTTCTTCTGGCGCGGCAGCGTGCCCTTCAACTCGAGCGCCCGGTAGGACTCGAAGTCGTCCTCGACGAGTTCGAAGACCGCCTCGGCGGGATAACGGGCTTCGAAGGTGCCCGGCTCCATGCCCCGGCTGTCGAAGGCCTCGATCACCCGCTGCCAGCCGGCGCGGGCCCGCCGGGTGCGGCCGGCCTTCTCGTGGATGCGGGCGATGGCGGCCAGCCCTTCGACGACCCGGGCGTTCTGCTCGTCGTCGTCGCCATAGCGCTCGACGAAGGTGTCGTAGATCCGGATCTGCTGCTTGGGGTTCTCGAGCTTCTCGTAGACCCGCGCTGCCCGATAGAAGGTCTCGGCGGTGTCGTCCCGGTCGGGGAACAGCGCGGCGTAGCGCTCGTAGGCCTTGGCCGCCTTCTCGTACTGCTGGGTCTGCTCGAGCAGCCGCGCGGCCTGATACAGCGAGTCGGCCCGCTTGTCGAAGTCGGGGAACCGGTCGACGAGGGTCAGGTGGGTCTCGATGGCCTTGGCGAAGTCGTAGAACCGCTCGGCGTTGATGCCGACCCGGAAGAGCGCGTTCTCGGCGAACTCGCTGTCGCCGTGCTCGCGGAAGATGCGCTCGTAGGTGCGCGTCGCCGATTCGAAGCGGCGGGTCTTTTCGTAGGCCACCGCGGCGTTGTTGAGCGCGGCGGCGGCGAAGCGGTTGCCCGGGTTCTCCTCGACGAGCCGGATGTACTCGGCGGCGGCCTCGTCGTATTTCTGCGCCGCGAAGAGCTGCTCGGCCTCTTTGAACAGCGCGCCGACCTTGAGGGTGCGGATCTCGTCGTCGAACTCCCGGCCGAGGCCGGCTTCGGCGATGATCTCGGCCCACTCGGCCATCTTCTTCCAGTCGTTGGCCCGGCGGAACGTCTCGATGATGTTGTTGGCGGCGTACTTGGCGACCTCGCTCTCGGGGAACCGCTGGATCAACCAGCTGAACCACTTCCGGGCGTTGTCGAAGTGCTGGTAGTCGAACCAGGTCTCGCCGGCCTTGTAGGCCACCACCGGCAGCCGGTCGGGGTTGTCGGGGTTCGACAGCCCCTGGTCGATATACGTCTCGCGGGCCCCGATCAGGGCCGCGACCGCCTCGGGGATCTGCTCGGGCACGATCTCGATGATGCCCTGGGGGCCGCCTTCGTCGGCCGCGTCGGCCTCCTCGGGCGGCTCTTCCTCGGCCCCTTCGGGCTCGGCGCCGGTCAGCGAGGGCTTGGGCTCGATGCGGCCCTGCTCGATCATCTCGCCGACGGCCTTCTCGTGGGCCGCGATGGCCGAGAAACCGGCCAGCTCGCGGTATTTCACGCCATCGGGGTCGTCGCGCACCACGGCGTACTGCCCGGCGGCTTCGACGAAGCGCTCGGCGTAGTACAAACATTCGGCGAAGAAGAAGCCGAGCTCGTAGGCGTTCTCCGAGCCGGGATACTGTTTGAGGTAGTTGTCGTAGGCCACCGCGGCCAGCCGGTACTCCTTCTCGGCGTCGGCGGCCGCGTCGGCGTCGCCTTCCTCGCCGGCGACTCGCAGGTCCTGCGCCCGGGCGTGATGCCAGGTGGCGGCGGTGATGAGCGCGTTCTCCATGAGCGTCGCCGCCGCCGCCAGGGCGACCTCGTCGCCGGCGTTGGCCAGCCGCCACTGGCTGCCGTCGCCGTATTCGGCCACCAGTCGAGCCCGCTCGGCGAAGGCCTCGTCGGTGCGCTGCAGCCGCTCGAAGGCCTCGATCAGCTGTCCGTGCAGGGCCGGGTTCTGCGGGTCGAGCGGGAACTGGGCGAAGAGGTGACGGATGATGGCGATGGCGTCCCGATAGCGGGCGTTCTCCACCAGCACGCCGGCGACCGAGCGCAAGACCTCGACGTCGTAGGGGCGCTGGCCGTCGGTGTACTTGAGCACCCGCTGGACGCCGGCCTCGGCGTCGGGCTCGCCGTCGCTGTCCCAGTCTTCTTCCTGCAGCGAGATCGCGAGGTACTCGATGGCCTCGGCCCGCAGGTCGGAGCCGGTGCCCGTCTTGCGCGCCTTGTCGTCGCTGAATTCGACGATCTCGCGGAAGCGGGCGATGGCCTGCTCGTATTCGTCGAGGCGGTAGTGGGTCCAGGCGAGCTTGTAGAGCGCTTTGTCGTAGTAGGGGGTGTCGGGGTAGTCGAGCACCCGGCGATAGGCGTCCATCGCCTCGGGCAGCGCGGCGTTCTCGAAGTGGTATTCGCCGATGCGGGTCCAGGTCTCGGCGGCGAAGCGGCTCTCGGGGAAGCGCTGCACCAGGGTATCGAACGCGCGAAAGGCGGCGTCGCCCTGGCCGGTCTCGGTCCGGCAGTAGCCCAGCAGATACAGCGCCCCGTCGGCGTTGCGGTCGTCGGGGTAGCGATCGAGCAGCTGCTCGAAGAGGGCGATGGTGCGGCTGTAGTCCTGCAGCGGCTCGGGGCCCGGCTCCTGCTCGGCGGCGAGGGCGGTGTCGTAGGCGTCGAGCGCGGTCACGTAGGCGTCGTTGGACTTCTCGAAGTGCAGTTCGGCCAGCCGGAAGAGGGTGTCGGGGGTGAAGCGGCGGTCGTCGGGGAACCGGGCGAGGAAGGCTTCGAATTGCTGGATCGCGTCGTCGCGGCGTTTGCGCTCTTCTTCGATCAGCGCGACGACGTTCTGCTCGTAGCGCCGGTCGATGGCCCGGCCGCGCCGCGTCTTGCGGTGCTCGAGCAGCCGCTGCATGTCGTCGCGATAGGCTTCGGCCTCGGCGGCGTACTTCTCCAGCTCGTCGGCGAGCTGGCGCGCGGCCGGCGGCCAGTCGGCCCGCGGGTCGGCGGGCTCGGCGCTCTCCGCGGACGCGGCGCCCTCGTCCGTCGTCTCTGCGTCTGCTTTGGCGGCTGGATCGGCGGCCGTCGAGTCGGCTTCGCCTTCATCGGCGGCCTCGGCCGCGGCGTCCGACGGGGCCTTGGGGGTCGGCTGGCCCGCCGCCGGCGGCGCGGCTGGCGTCGAGCCGGCCCACAGCACGCCGAGCAGCGCCCACAGGGACACCCGGCGGCGGCTCACCCGCCGGTCTCCGGGCCGAGATCTTCGATGGTGTCTTCGAAGCGGATGTCGGGCCGGTCTTCCAGGCTGCGGGTCGCCCCGCCCTTCTCGTAGCCCACCGCTTCGACCCGGATGCGCTTGCCCTCGCCGATGTTGAAGGTGTGCGACGAGCGCAGGGTGAAGACGTAGCTCTCGAGATAGCTGAAGACCCCGAAGCCGTTGCCCCGGTAGATCATCAAGGCGTCGAGGGTGTGGTCGCCGGGCACGAGCGCGTCGGCGTGCACCGGGATGGCCGTTTCGTCGTCCAGCGGGCCTTCGTCGGCGGTGCGTTCGAAGATGGGGGTGCCGTCGAGGCGGTAGGCCACCTTCTCGAGGGTGAAGCTCGACCCCATCTCGTTGCGGTGCACGACCTCGATGTACGCCCCGGCGATCGCGCTCTGGCGCACGGCGGCGTCGAGCACCGTCAGCCGGGCGCGGGTGCGGAAGACCTCGTCCTTGAGCGTCGCGACCCGCGCCTCGAGCGCCCCGATCTGCTGCCGATAGTCACCGGGCGCGGCCGCGGCGGGGGCCGGCGGCGCGGTCGGCGCAGGCTGGGCGAGGGCGGTCCCGAAGAGCAGCCACACGAGCGGCCACATACGTGCAGTCATGCATCGCCTGTAGCACGCTCGACCGGATGCCGTCAATATCGGGCGCCGGCTGTTGGTCGGTGATTGTGTATGTATTACAGGGGGTTGACGGCTACCAGTCGTCGACTTCGCCCCAGCGGCCCGAGCGGTTCAGCGTATCGGCGATGGCCTTGCGCAGCGCGTCGAGGCCGTCGCCGGTCACCGCCGAGATGGGGATGATGTCGGGCAGCTCGAGCTCGGCCTGCAGATCGTCGAGCTGCTCGCGCACGTCGGGCCGGTCGCATTGGGAGAGCACCACGATGTACGGCCGATCGAGCAGCGCCGGGTCGTAGCGGCCCAGCTCGCGGCGCAGAGCCCGGAAGTCGCCCGCCGGGTCGCGCTCGGGGTCGTAGTCCTGCGTGATCAGGAAGACGAACAGCGCGGTGCGCTCGATGTGGCGCAGGAACTGATGCCCCAGGCCGGCCCCGTCGGCGGCGCCCTCGATGAGGCCCGGCATATCGGCGACGACGTAGCTGCGGTCGACGTCCACCGAGACGACGCCCAGGTTGGGCACCAGGGTGGTGAACGGATAGCCGGCGATCTTGGGCTTGGCCCGGCTGATGCGGCTGATCAGCGTCGACTTGCCGGCGTTGGGGAAGCCCACCAGGCCCACGTCGGCCAGCAGCTTCAGCTCGAGCCGGACGTTGCGCTCTTCCCCGGGGCGGCCCGGCTGCGCAAAGTCGGGCGTGCGTCGGGACGGGGTCGCGAACGATGCGTTGCCCCGGCCGCCGATACCCCCGCGGGCGAGCACGTAGCGCTGGTCGGGCTCGAGCAGGTCGACGATCAACGCGTCGGTCTCGGCGTCGTAGGCTTGGGTACCCACCGGGACGCGCAGCACGATCGCCTGCCCGTCGGCGCCGGTCATGTTCTGCCGATCGCCAGGGCGGCCGTTCTGCGCGTTGTAGCGGCGCTTGTAGCGCAGGTCGAGCAGCGTGGCGAGGTTGGGATCGGCGTGCAGCACGACGTCACCGCCGCGGCCGCCGTCGCCGCCGTCGGGCCCACCGCGGGGCACGTACTTCTCGCGGCGGTAGCTGACTGCGCCGGCCCCGCCGTTGCCCGAGCGGACTTCGATGCGGGCTTCGTCGATGAACTTCACCGGATGCTCCTGGCGATCACGCCGGACGCGCACCGGAGGACCGGCGGGGCAGGCAAGTCGGGCCGGGCGGGAGCGCGCGGGGCTCCCCGGGCGATTCAGCCCGCGGCCTCGGCGTAGACCGATACCTTCTTCTTGTCGCGGCCCTTGCGCTCGAACTTGACGTAGCCGTCGGTGAGCGCGAACAGGGTGTAGTCCCGGCCCAGCCCGACGTTCTCGCCGGGGTGGAAGTGGGTGCCGCACTGGCGGACGAGGATGTTGCCCGCCTTCACCTGCTGGCCGTCGAAGCGCTTGACGCCGCGGCGCTTGGCGTTGGAGTCGCGGCCGTTACGGGTGCTGCCCTGGCCTTTCTTGTGAGCCATCTCGGATTCTCCTCGGGAGGGCCGGCGGTCGCGCCGCCGGATCGGCGTCGATCAGGCGCTGATGCCGGTGATCTTCAGCTCGGTGAACGCCTGCCGGTGCCCCTGCTTCTTGTGGTAGCCCTTCCGGCGCTTCTTCTTGAAGACGATGATCTTCTTGGCCCGACCCTGACGCACGATCCGTGCGTCGACGGCCGCCCCCTCGACGGTGGGCTTGCCGATGCGGGTCTCGCCCTCACCGCCGACGAGCAGCACGGTATCGAGCCGCACGCTGTCGCCCTGCTCACCGTCGAGCTTCTCGACGCGCAGGGTCTGGCCTTCACTGACGCGGTACTGCTTACCGCCGGTCTTGATGATCGCGTACATGGAATCTTCCGTCCGTCGATGCGGCCGCGATGCGGCGCGCGTGACTGTGTCGACCGGCGCACGTCCGGCGACGGGCGGCGACGGGCGGCGAAGGTTAGGGTGAGTTGCGTGTCTTGTCAACCACGTCGACCGATCACCGGATCGATCCGATCAGCGATCGGCCGTCGACGGGTCGCCGAGGCCGAGCTGACGGGCGATCGCCGGGCCATACGGCGGGCGCATGACGCCGTGCTCGGTGATGATTCCGTGCACCAGCGCCGCCGGGGTGACGTCGAAGGCCGGGTTCTCGACGGGCACGCCCTCGGGCACCAGCCGGGTCGGGCCGACGTGGGTCACCTCCCGGTCGGGTCGACGCTCGATGCGGATGGCCGCGCCGCCGGCGGTGTCGGGGTCGATGCTGCTCGTCGGGCCGACGAAGTAGAACGGGATGCCGTGGTGCTTGCACAGCACCGCCAGGGCATAGGTGCCGATCTTGTTGGCGCCGTCGCCGTTGGCGGCGACCCGGTCGAAGCCGACGATCACCGCGTCGACCTCGCCCCGGGCCATCAGCCAGCCGGCCATGTTGTCGGTGATCACCGTCACCGGGACCCCGTCGCGGTGCAGCTCCCACGCGGTGAGCCGCGAGCCCTGCAGGAAGGGGCGGGTCTCGTCGGCGTAGGCCCGCACCAGCTTGCCGTCGCGCCACGCCTGGCGGATGACCGCGGCCGCGGTGCCGTCGCCGCCGGTGGCCAGCGCGCCCGTATTGCAGTGGGTCAGCACCCGGCAGCCTTCGGCGAGCAGGGCGGCCCCGTGGCGGCCCATCGCCCCGCACATGGCCCGGTCTTCGTCGTGGATGCTGCGCGCCTCGGATTCGAGGGCGGCGACCGCCGCGGCGCGGTCGTCGGGCAGCCCGTCGAGCCGGCGGCGCATGCGGTCGAGGGCCCAGAACAGGTTGACGGCGGTGGGGCGCGTCGCGGCGAGCCCGGCGAACGCCGGCTCGAGCGCGACTTCGAGCGGCCCGTCGGCGGCTTGGGCGGCGAGCACCACGCCATAGGCCGCGGTGATGCCGATGGCCGGCGCCCCGCGCACGACCATGGTCGTGATGGCCTCGGCCACCGTCTGCCAGTCCGGGCAGTGCACGTAGGTCTCTTCGGTGGGCAGCTTGCGCTGGTCGATGAGGCTCAGCCCGTCGCCGCGCCACTCGATCGTGGCGAAGCCGGGGGCAGGGCTGTCTTTCACGGTGGACTCCGGTGGTGCCGGTCGGTCGGCGGCCCGATCAGGGCATGTTGGCCAGCTTGCGGCGGATGATGGCCGCCTTGCTGCCCCGCGGGTGCACGTTGAGATAGGCCTGATAGGCCTGCTTGGCCTGGGTCGTCATGCCGGCCCGCTCGTAGGCCGTCGCCTGCCCGTACATCGCGTCGGCGTAGCGCGGGTTCTGACGCAGAGCCCGGTCGAAGTGCTTGATCGCCTTGCGGTAGTTGCGGGCGTCGAGCTCGCACCAGCCCAGGCTGGCCCACGGCTCGGGGCTGCTCGCGCGCGCCTTGGCCGCCGCCTCGAAGTGCTTGCGCGCCTCGCGGGCCTTGCCCCGCTCGAGCAGCGCGTTGCCGCGGTCCATCAGCGAGTCGAACGAGCCGGACGGTGTCTTGGGCTTGGGTTTCGGCTTGGGCTTGGGCTTGGGTTTCGGCTTGGGCTCGGGCTCGGGGGCCGCGGCGTCCGGCTCGGCGGCGCCGGCGTCGGGCGGGCCCGCGTCGCCGGATGCCGCCGCGGGCAGGCTCGCGAGCAGGCGCCGGGCGGGCTCGTGGCCGGGGTTGACGGCCAGCAGCGCCTCGGCCGCGCCGCGGGCTTCCGCCGGGCGCTCGGCCAGCTTGAGCGCCGCCGCGTGCAGCCACGCCGCGCGGGGCAGCGCCTTGACCTCGGCGGAGAGCATGCCCAGCTGGTCGGCGGCTTCGGCCGCTTTGCCCGCGTGCAGCCCCAGGGCGGCCTCGATCAAGGCCCGCTCGGCGGCCACCTCGGGCGCTTCGCGGACCTGATCGACGTAGTTGCGGGCCAGATCGACCTCGCCGTTGATCCGGTGGTAGTCGGCCAGGGCCAGCTGCAGCGTCGCCGCGTTCTGGCCCAGCGTCCGGGCCACGGCCAGCGCCCGGTCGGCGAGGCCGGCTTGGGCCTTGGCCGTCGCCGCGTCGCCGTCGACGAGCGCGTACTCGGCGCGGGCCAGCGCGATCCGCGCCCGACCGATATGGGCCTGTCCGGCCAGCGCCGGGTCGCTCGGCGGCGTGCCGAGGGCCGCGAGCGCCTCGTCGTAGGCCTGCATCGCCTCGGTGAGCCCGATCTCGGTGTCGCGGGCATAGGCGGCCCGGGCACGCACCAGCGCATCACCCACCCGGTCGGGCTGCTGCTCGGCCACCGGGGGCGGCGCCACCGGGCCCGTGCCGTCGGGTTTGATGTAGTTGTCGTAGACGAAGTAGCCGACCCCGGCGAGCGCCAGCATCGTCAGCACGCCCATCATGAAGCCGCGGCCGGTGCCGTTGGCGGCGTTCTGATTGACGTAGGCCGGCGGGGCTTCTCCCTCGAAGGTCATGCCCAGCTCGCCGGGGTGCGCGTCGCGATGCGGCGGCAGACCGCCCGGACCGCCCGGACCGCCCGGTCCGCCCGGCGGTCGGGCGCCCGGCGGCGGGCGGCGGCGCGCGCCGACCATCGACTCGCGGCGGCGCGGCACGCCCGCTTCGGCGACGCGCAGGTTGGGCACGCTGTCGCGATGGGCCGGCAGGCGGTTGACGCTCGCCCGGGGCGGCGGACGGCCGACCACGCTCTCCCGGGAGCCGATGCGGGCCCCGCTCGGTCGGCGAGGCGGCGCCGGCAGCCGGGCGTGCATCGAGCTGCGGTCCGACAGTCGGCGGGGCGGGGCCTGCACCACCGGCGGCGGCCCCGAGGCCGGCCGGGTGCGGGCGTTGCGCGACGGCAGCGGCGGCGGACGCAGGATGTCGACGTCGTCCTCCGACGAGATGATCGCCGGCCCGGCCGAGAGCTCTTCGCGTTTGATCTCGTGGCTGCCGATGGAGGTCTCGATCTCCAGCGGGTCGAACATGCTGCTGGCGATGATGTCGCTCTTGGCGTCGAGCCCCGCCAGCCGCGCGTCGCTGACGTCGAGCAGGTCCTCCCGGCGGGTCGGCGGCGGCGGCCCGTCCGCCTCGCGGGGCGGCGTCTCGATCAGCGGCCCGGCGTCGTCGAAGAGGCTCGCCAGCTCGATGATCGAGCCGATGGCCTTCCAGTTGTCGCCGGTCTTGGAGATCTGGTCCTCACGGGCGACCCGCCGCTCGACGATCCAGCGGCGCAGCGTGGCGAAGTCGTCGAAGGAGAGCTCCTCGCCGCTGCGCCGGCGCACGCGCCACGCGCCGACCTTGGGGGTCTCGATCTCCATCGACGCCAGCGGGCTGTCGGAGAACGGGTCGTCCTCGTCGCCGTGCACATCGAATATATGCCCGCAGTGGGTGCACTTCACCGTCAACCCCGACTCGCCGATGCGGCTCTCTTCGAGGTCGTAGTCGGTGCCGCATTTCTCGCAGCTGACGTTCATCTGCCCGGCTCGGCCCGCATCTGGCGCCGATACTCGGCCAGCGCCCGGCGCGCCTCTGCGTCACGGTTGTTGTGGTGCAGCGCCAGCGCCAGATAGCGCTGGATCCGCGGATCGGGTGTCTCGCCGCGGGCGAGCGCCTGCAGCTGATTGATCGCCGCGTCGTAGGCCCCCGACTCGTAATCCCCGATCGCGCGGGCGAGCGCGGCCGACGGGGCGGGCTCGCCCTGAGCGGCGGGCTCGATGTCGGGGGGCAGCTCCATGCCGCCGGTGGCGACGCCGACCAGGGTGATGCCGGTGACGAGGATGAACGCCACCGCCACCGCGGCGAGGACCACCCCGAAACCCAGCGCGGGCGGACCCGACTCGCGCAGCTGCGGGGCCTCGGCCCGGGCGACGCTGCGCCGCTCGCCGAGCGTGCCGCCGTGGCGGTCGCTCGCGCGGCTGATGTCCAGGCTGAGCACGTCTTCGACGGGCTTGCGCACCCCGAGCCGGCCGGCGAGCTCGGAGAAGGCGTCGACCTCCATGAAGACGCCGTCGCCCCGGGCCACCCGGACCCCGCTGATGTCGGGCTTGCCTTCGAGCCAGGCGACGACCGCGTCGACGGTCATCAGCTCGTAGACCACCCCGCGCTCGTTGCGCACCTTCCAGCCTTCGGGGGCTGGCGCGTCGATGCCCAGCTCGAGCGGCGCAGCTTTCATCGCCTCGTCGACGTAGCGCTGGTCGACGACCCGGGTCGACTCCTCCTCGGCGTCGTCGGCCAGCACCGGCGGGCCGGAGAGGTTGAGCGTCAGGCTGTCGCGCAGCGCCTCGGGCGGGATCTGGACGTGCAGCGCGCCGCGGGTGGCCTCGTCGTCGTCGTCGAAGGCCGCGAAGCCGCCGTCCAGCGAGCCCAGCCCCGCTTCGGGGGCCGGCGAGGCGCCGAAGCGGAACCCGTCGCCGCCGCTGCCGCCGAAGAACGGGGCGCCGTCGTCGGTCTTGTCGGTGCCGAGCAGCTGCGCCATGTCCAGCCGGGCCGCCTCGTCGCCGGTGGGCATCGCGCCCAGGCCGCCGTCGAGGCCGTCGTCGGCGGTGTCGAGGTCGTTGCCGAAGCCGAGGGGCGAGCCGGGATCGAAGTCGGCCAGCCCGCCCACCTGCTGCAGCTCTTCGAAGGCGCTGCGGCTCGACGTCTCGCCGGGCAGGGTCCGGCCGCACGAGACACACGAGCGGCCGGCGGCCTCGCTCGCGTTTCGAGCGCCACAATGAGGACATCGCATGGGCATCACCGGGCAGGTTGCCACACGGCGGACGATTGGCCAAGTCGAGCGCGTTCGACGGCGTCGGCCCGCGCCGGCGGCGGCGTCAATCGAGCATGAGCCGCCCGTCGAGCGGGCGGAAGTCGTGGGCCGCGTCCACCAGCTCGCCGTCGACCGCCTCGGCGAAGCCGTAGACCTCGGCCCGGGTGCCGGCGACCTCGAGGTGGTCGAGCAGGTCGACGAAGTCGGCGCTGCCCGCCACGAGGGCCACCGCGTCGACCCGCGGCGCGAGGGCGGCGGCGGTCAGCGCCAGCCCGACGTCCCACTCGCCGCGCCAGCCGTCGAGGTGGCGCCGCCGATCGCGCACCCGCACCTCGAAGCCCACCGCGCGCAGGGCCTCGACGAAAGGCCCCACGTCGGCCTCGCCCTGGCGCACCACGAAGGCGATCGCGCGCACCACCGGCCGCCCGTCGGCGACGAAGGCCAGCAGGCGCTTGTAGTCGAGGCGCTCGTCGTAGAGGCGGCGGGCGGCGGCGTAGACGTAGGCGGTGTCGACCAGCACCGCCAGCCGTTGAGCCTGGAATCGACTGCTCATGGCCATCGCATCGCACGCCCACCGCGATGACGCAATGCTGACGCCGCGGCGTCACGGCGGGCTATGATGCCGACGCACGGTGGGAGGAGGCCGGCCATGGCCAATCGCGGACGACTCAAGGCGCTCGGTCCCGGGCTGTTGATGGCCGGCGCCGCCATCGGGGTCAGCCATCTGGTGCAGGCCACCCGGGCCGGCGCGGTCTACGGCTTCGGCCTCATCGGGCTGGTGCTGCTGGCCAACATCGCCAAGTACCCCGCTTTTCGCTTCGGGCCGGCCTACGCCACCGCCACCGGCACCTCGCTGCTCGAGGGCTACCGCCGCCAGGGCAAGTGGGCGCTGGGGCTCTACCTCGTCGTCACCCTGGGCACCATGTTCACCGTGCAGGCGGCGGTGGCCGTGGTCTGCGCCGGGCTGGCCAAGGTCATGCTTGGCCTCGAGGTGAGCGCGCCGGTCATCGCGGTGGGTATCATCGTCGTCTGCGCCGGGCTGCTGGCCGTCGGCCGCTACCGCTGGCTCGACGCCATCAACAAGGTGATCATCGTCGCCCTGACCGTCGCGACGCTCGCCGCCACCGCGCTGACCCTGCCCCAGATCGACTTCGGCGCCATGCCCTGGTGGCCCGCGAGCACCACCACCGCCGACATCTTCTTCTTCGCCGCGCTCGTCGGCTGGATGCCCTCGGCCATCGACATCTCGGTGTGGAACTCCCTGTGGACCCTCGCCCGCCGCGAGACCTCGGGCCATACCCCGACCCGCGACGAGTCGATGTTCGACTTCCACATCGGCTACTGGGGCACGGCGTTTCTCGCGCTGTGCTTCCTGGTGCTCGGCGCGGGCGTGATGTACGGGCAGGGGGCCGAGATCCAGGCCAGCGCCGGCGGATTCGCCGCCCAGATCATCGACCTCTACACCCAGGCCCTCGGCGAGTGGTCGCGCCCGCTCATCGGCGGCTGCGCGTTCCTGGTCATGTTCTCGACCACCTTCACCGTCGTCGACGGCTTCCCCCGGGCGCTGGCCACCCTCGGGCTGCGGTTCAGGCGGGAGGAGATCCCGTGGGGCGGCGAGGAGAAGCCGCGCACCGACGCCGACGGCATCGGCGGGTTCAAGCTGGCCTACTGGGGCAGCCTGGTCATCCTGGCCATCGGCGCCTCGATCGTGCTCTTCACCCTGATGACCTCGCTCAAGGCGATGGTCGACCTGGCCACCACCCTCAGCTTCCTCACCGCGCCGATCCTGGCCGCGCTCAACCACCGCTCGATGTTCGACGAGTCGGTGCCCGCCGACCATCGGCCGACCCCGCTGCTGCGGCTCGCCAGCCTGGGCGGCATCGTCTTCCTCGGAGGCTGCGCCGCTTATTGGATCTGGCTGACCGTGCTCCATCCCTGGCTGAGCTGAGCGCGGCGGCTATTCCTTCTTCAACGCCGCGAGCGCGGCCTCCAGCTCGGCCACCCGCTGCTCGGCGGCGGTGCGCGCGGCGTAGGCCCGGCCGTCGGGCACCAGCAGCGCCTGCCGGCGGGCCGCGACCAGCGCCGCGCGGGCCGCGGTCAGCTCCGCCTGCAGCTCGGCGCGACGCTCGGCGACGGTGGGCGCCGGCGGTTCGGGGGGAGCCGGCTTGGATGGCGCGGGCGGGCGCTCGCCCACATCCCGCGGCATCGGCGAGCCGGCGGCGCGGGCCGGGCGACCCTTGATGCGACCGGGGCGAATACTCGGCGAAGCCTCCGGCGATGAGGCCTTCGGGGCCGGCTCCGGCGATACGCCTGCCGCCTCGGCGGCCTGCGCCTTCGCCGCGTCCTGCGCCGCCCGCTCGGCGAGGACGCGGGCCTTCATCTTCGGCGGCAGCTCGTCGACGTTGCTGGTGTAGTGCACCACGCCGTTCTTCACGTAGCGCCAGGGCTGAGCCTCGGCCGCGCCCGCCGTCAGCAGCCCCGCGAGGGCCAACGCCGCCATCGCGGACTTCATGGCCGGCTCCGCATGCGCTCGATCCACTTCAAGATGACCCCCAGCCGGATCTTGCCCAGCCGCCCGTAGGCGAGGTGCCAGCCGAACAGCGCCCCCGACAGCAGCAGGCTCAGGAAGAAGCCGAACCAGACCCAGCCGTTGGTCGTGCCGTCGGGATCATCCGGGCGGAAGGCGGCCACGATGAACGTGCCCACCAGCGCCCCCGAGGCCAGCAGCCCCAGCACCAGGCGGGTCGCCAGCATGTTCAGCGACGCGCCCAGGCGGTCCATCTCGTGGTGGGTCAGGCGGATGGTCAGCCGCCCCGACTCCAGGTCGTTGACCAGCTGATGCCCCAAGAGCGGCAGCTCCTGCAGCCCGTCGACCAGCCCCACCGCCGAGCGCAGGGCCAGCTGCTTGACCGCCTGCGGCCCGTACTGCTCGGCCATCAGCGTCTGGGCGTAGGGCAATATGGTCGTCGCGATGTCCAGATCGGGCTTGAGCGAGCGCACGATGCCCTCGATGGTCACCGCCGCCTTGGCCAGCAGCGCGTAGTCGGGCGGCACGCGGATCTTGTACTTGATCGCGGTGTCCATCAGCTCGTTGACCAGGGTGCTCGCGTCGACCTCGTCCAGCCGCCGCACCAGATAGCGGGCCATCAGATCGGCCACCACGTCGCGGAACTCGGCCAGGTTGACCCGGTCGAGCGGCCGGCCGATGCGATAGATCAGCCGGGCGGTGCTCTCCGCGTCGCGGCTGGCGATGGCCATCGACAGCTGGATCAAGTTGCGCTGCATATTGGCCGTCAGCCGGCCCACCAGCCCGAAGTCGAGCATGCAGATGCGCCCGTCGGGGGTCACCAGCACGTTGCCCGGGTGCGGGTCGGCGTGGAACAGCCCGTCCTGGAAGCCCATCTGGAACGCGATGTCGAGCACCGTGCGCAGCACCCCGTCGAGGGTCTCGTCGTCGGTGTCCTCGGCCCAGGCGGTGATCTTGCGCCCCTCGACGTAGTGCATCGTCAGGACGGTCTGCCCCGAGAGCCCGTCGACGATGGCCGGCACCAGGACCCGCGCGTCGTCGGCGAAGTTGGCCCCGATGGCCCGGGCGTTGCGCGCCTCGATGGTGAAGTCGAGCTCTTCGAACAGCGCCCGTTCGAAGGCTTTGACCACCTCCATCGGCTCGTACAGCCCCGCCTCCTGGATCGTGGCGTCGAGCAGCCGGGCCAGCAGATACAAGAGGTCGAGGTCGGCGCGGATGGTGCGGGCCAGGTTCGGCCGCTGCACCTTGACCACCACCTCGGTGCCGTCGGGCAGCGTGCCGCGGTGCACCTGCGCGATCGAGGCCGTCGCCAGCGGCGTCGGATCGATCTCGGCGAGCACGTCGCTCACCGGCCCGCCCCAGGCCTCGACCAGCGTCGCCTCGATCACCTCGTAGGGCAGCGGCTCGACGTCGTCCTGCAGCCGGGCGAGCTCGGCCTGATAGCGCGACGGCACCAGATCGGGCCGCGCGGAGAGCACCTGACCCAGCTTGATGAACGTCGGCCCCAGCGCCTGCAGCAGCTTGCGCAGGCGGGCCGGTCCGGTCAGCCGGGCGGCCTCGGCCCTCACCTCGGGGTCGTCGGCGTCGAGCTGACCTTCGCTGAGATCGGCCGCCATGCCCCGATAGCCGTGGCGGGCGAGCACCCGGGCGATGTCGCGGAGGCGGGCCAGGTCTTGGGCGGCGATGCGCAGCATGGGCGCATTGTGGGGCAGGGGACCGGGCGCTGTCACGTCGGCGGTGCCAGCGAAGCGCGGCCGAAGCTCAGATGGGGCCCGGGCGCTGGTAGACGATGCGCTCCCAGTTGGCGTCGCCGTTGAGGAAGTTGTTGCCGCAGCGGTAGCCGCCGAAGTTCTGCCCGTCGTGCCAGCACAGCCGCAGGTCCTCCTGCCCGGCGGCCGTATCGCAGCTGTTGCGGCTGAGCGCGGCGCCCTCGGGCGCGAAGCCGAACGAGAAGCCCTCGCCGTAGTACCACTGGCTGCCGTTGTGCCGCGTCGCCGCCGCCGCCTCGTCGGGCACCGGCCGCAGCACCTGATCGCGCAGGCCCATGGCCGCCAGGGTCAGCTCGTCGTCGCCCACCGGGCGGCAGGCGACGAGCAGCACGCCCTGGTCGCAGGCGGCGCTCATGACGCCGCCCTCGAAGAAGTCGGCGTAGGTGTCGCTGTAGCAGGGCTCGAAGCCCATCTCGAAGACCTCGATCTCGGGCATGGCCACCCGCGGGCCCTCGAAGCCGATCGGATCGACCGGCTCGACCGGCTCACACTCGAGGCCTTCGTCGACCCGACCGTCGCAGTCGCTGTCGATGCCGTCGCAGCTCACCTCTTCGCCGACGCACAGCGGACCCGGGCGCTGCATGACGACGCGCTCGTAGGAGTCGTCGAACGGGGTCTCGAAGCCGCAGCGGTAGCCGGCCGAGCCGATGCCCACGTGCCAGCACAGCCGCTCGTCGCCCCGCGCGTCGGCGGTGTCGCACTGGTTGCGCTGCAGGGGGACGCCCTCGGGGGCGAAGCCGAACGAGTAGGTCTCGCCGAAGTACCACTGGCTGCCGTTGTGCGGGTGAGCCGCCTCGGACTGATCGGGCACCGGCCGGAAGACCTCGTCGCGCAGGCCCATGGCCGCGAGCTGGAAGTCCTCGACGCCGGTCCGGCGGCAGCCGACGAGCAGCACGTCGTCGGTGCACTGCTCGCGCATGGCGACGTGGTCGATGTCGTCGGCGTAGCTGTCGGCGAAGCACACCTCGAAGCCGCCGAACGCCGCGGCGTCGAAGGGCAGCGCCAGGATCGGTCCGGGCAGGCTCAGGAACTCGCCTTCACCCTCGCCCTCGCCTTCCCCTTCGCCTTCACCCTCGCCCTCGCCCTCGCCTTCCCCTTCACCCTCGCCTTCCCCTTCACCCTCGCCTTCCCCTTCGCCCTCGCCTTCCCCTTCGCCCTCGCCTTCCCCTTCGCCCTCGCCTTCCCCTTCGCCTTCGCCCTCACCCTCGCCTTCACCCTCGCCCTCACCTTCACCCTCGCCCTCACCTTCCCCTTCACCCTCGCCTTCGCCTTCGCCTTCCCCTTCGCCCTCGCCCTCGCCCTCGCCCTCGCCTTCCCCTTCGCCCTCGCCCTCGCCTTCCCCTTCGCCCTCACCTTCCCCTTCGCCCTCGCCTTCCCCACCGCTGCAGACGCACTCGCCGTAGTCGCCCTGATCGTCGCAGATCCGCGAGCTGAGCTCGCCGTCGTCGCACTGGCACGGGCGCAGGTCGCCCTCGGCGCAGTCGCTGCCGCCGCCTCCGCCGCCGCCGCCCGGCACGCAGGCCCCCAGCCCGATCAGCATCAGGCACGTCAAGAAACCACGGAAAATCTGCTCGGACATCGTCGCGCTCCACCTCGTTGCGCGGGCGGATTACGTCGACGGGCGGGGCGGGGTCAATGGGATCTGCCCTCAGGGCCCGCGGTCGGCGGGCCGGGGCGGACTCGGCGCAGGGCGGGGTCAGCGCAGGGCGGGCTCGGGCTCACCGGCGGACAGCAGCGGCGTGGCCTCGGGGGCCGAGCCGGGGCGCAGGCCCATGCGCCGCATCCAGTTGAAGTGCGAGGCCAGCGCGCCGGCCACCGTCGGGTTGCAGCGATACTTCAGGCCGTGATCGGCGGCGGTGGCGGCCACGATCTTCGCCATCTCGGGATAGTGCACGTGGCACACCCGGGGGAAGAGGTGGTGCACCACCTGGAAGTTGAGCCCGCCGAGGTACCAGGTGGCCAGCGGGTTCTCGGGGGCGAAGTCGACGGTGGTGGCCAGCTGCAGCTCGGCCCAGTCGATGTCGATGCGCTCGCCGTCGGTGGGCGGCACGATGAAGTCGGCCTCCTCGACGCAGTGGGCGAGCTGGAAGACGACCGCCAGCATGACGCCGCAGACGAAGGCCGACAGCAGCCAGAAGGCCACCGCGGTGCCCACGCCGAAGATCAGCGCCGGCACGATGAAGCACCAGCTGTGGAAGATGATCTTGCCGACGACGAACTCCGCCAGATCACGCCCCTTGGGCCGGGCGAAGGGGATGTCGTTGATCTGCCCCTGCGCCATCTGGGTGTAGTCGTCGAGCAGGTGCCACTTGATCGCGATGAACCCGTACAGCGGCCACATGTACCACTGCTGCATCCGGTGCATCGGCAGCCAGTCCTGGCCCGGCGCCATGCGCAGGAAGAAGCCCGCCTCGAGGTCGTCGTCGACCCCGACGATGTTGGGGTGGCTGTGGTGGATGCGGTTGTGCTTGTGGCGCCAGAGGTAGCTCGACCCGCCGATGATATCGAGCACGAAGCCCATCGCCCGGTTGACCCGCTTGTCGCGGGCGTAGGCCGAGTGGTTGCCATCGTGCATCACCGAGAAGCCCAGGCCGGCCCAGAAGAGGCCGAGCGGGATGCCGAAGCCGACGATCGCCGCCCAGCCGCCGTCGCTGAGCCAGAAGCCGCCGATCATCAGCACGAAGCCGGCGATCAGGGCGGCGCTCTTGCGCCACATGCGGCCGTCGCCGTAGGGGTCGACGCCCTCGGCCTCGAACCAGGCGTCGACCCGCTTGCGCAGGTCTTTGTGGAAGGCCGAGCCTCCCCGCATACGGATACCGTCGATCTTCATGGGGCACCTCCCACAGTGCAGTCTCTCGCGGCGGGCGGCGCGAAACGCCCGCCTGACGCCGACAACCATGGGGCACCGCCGCGGGGTCGATCCAGTGGTCGGGGCAGCTTTGACAAAGCGATGACGAAAGCCATGACGAAGCGATGACGAAGGCCGCCACGGGCGCCGGGAGATTCCGCGGCGGGGTGTATCATCCGGCGGCGATGAAGACCGTGCCGCCGACCCTGCCCCCGACCGCGCTGCTGATTGCGCTGGCCCTGTCGGCCCCGGCGGCCCTCGCCGCGCCGCGGCCGGTGGCCCTCGCCTTCGAAGATACGACCGCCGAGCCGGCCTGCGCCGACGAAGCCGCGCTGCGGGCCCGGGTCGTCGGACTGGTCGACGGGCCCGCGTTCGACGCCGACGCGCGGCGCCGGGCGACGGTCCGCATCTCGGCCGACGGCGGGCGGCGCCTGGCGCGGGTCAAGGTGCTCGAAGGCCAGCGGGTGCTCGGCGATCGGCAGATCGAGACGGTGCGCGGCGACTGCCCGGCGCTGCTGGCCTCGGTGGCGCTGTCGCTGGTGCTCGTCATCGACCCGGTGCGCGGCGTGGCCCTGATGGGCGCGCCGCCGCCGCCGCTGCCACCGAGCGCGCCGCCGCCGAGCGCCCCGCCGCGCCCGTCGCCCGCAGCGCCGCCGGATCCGGACCCGCCGGCCGCGCAGCCGCCCGCCGCGTCGCCCCGGCGCGCATCGGCGACGCGGCTCGACCTCGAAGCCGCGCTGGTGACCACCGTCGGCGCCACCCCGGGCTTCGGCGGCGGCTGGTCGCTGGCCGGCGGGCTGTATCGGGCGGGCTGGTCGGTGGCCATCGAGGCTCGACTGCAGCCGCCCTCGACGGTGGCCCACGGCGGCGGGCGGGTGCGCGCGGCCCTGATCGCCGGCGGCCTGCGCGGATGCGGACAGCGGGGCATCTTCGAACTGTGCGCCTTGGCTCGGGTCGGGCTGCAGCCGGTCTCCGGCCGCGGCTTCGACCGCGACGCGACGTCGACCGCCGAGGTCGCCTTCGCCGGCGGGCGGCTGGGTCTGCGCGTGCCGCTGTTGCAGGGCTGGGCCATCGTCGGCGGGCTCGAGCTGGCCGCGCCGCTGGGCACCACCGCCCTGCGCGTCGACGGGCGCACGGCCTGGCAGAGCCCGCCGGTGGTCGGCGCGGCGCTGCTGGGGGCCGCCCGCCGGTTCCCGTGACCGATTCAGCGGCCGACCCGCGATTCGATGACGGATCGCGGCCCGAGCCCTCAACCTCCCGGGTGATGAACGCCGCCGCCGCGACCGCGATGCCCGAGTTCCGGGCGATCTACGAAGACTTCTTCGACTACGTCTGGCGCACCCTGCGCCGGATGGGGGTGCGCGAGGCCGACCTGGCCGACGCGGCCCACGAGGTCTTCGTGGTGGTGCACCGCCGGCTGCCCGACTTCGACCCCGCCCGCCCGCTGGCCCCCTGGATCGGCGGCATCGTCTATCGGGTCGCGGTGCACGAGCAGCGGCGGGCCCGCCATCGCCGCGAGCGCTTGACCGCGCCCGACGACCTGCCGCGGCCGACGTCGAGCCGCGATCCGGAGCAGGCGGCGCTGGCCGCCGAGCGCGCCCGGCGGGTGTTGATGGCCCTGCGCGCGCTCGACATCAAGCGGCGGGCGGTCTTCGTGATGCACGAGCTCGACGGGCTGGCCTGCCCCGAGATCGCCGAGGCGCTGGGGGTGCCCTTGAATACGGTCTACTCCCGGCTGCGGGCGGCCCGGACGCGATTTCGGGCGGCCCTGGAGCGCATGCGCGAGAGAGGTGAGCTGTGAGCGACTGGCGCGACCCCGAGATCGAGGCCGAACTGGCCGCCGAGCGCGCGCTGCCCACGGCGTCGGCGGCGCAGCGCGAGGCGCTGTATGGCCGGGTGATGCAGACCGTCGCCGCGCCGGCGCCGGCGCCGGCGGCCGGCCTGGGCGGGTCCAAGCTGGTGCTGGTGGGCGCGCTGCTGGCGGGCGTCGGCTGGCTCGCGCTGCGCGGCGGCGACGAGGGGCCGCCGAGCGCGCCGGTCGAGTCGGCGCAGCCGAGCGCTGTGGACCACAGCGCCGCGAGCCACAGTTCTGCGAGCCACGGCGCCGCGCCTTCCCAAGTCGAGACCCCGCCGCCGTCGCCCGCGGCGCAGCCCGCGGCCGAGCCGAGTACCGCCGCGACGATCGTCCCGCGGCGCGACGACCCGCCCGCCGCCGTCCGGCCGCGACCCGCGAGCCCGCCGCCCGCCGCGACCCTCGCCGCCGAGCAGGCGCTGCTCGAGCAGGCCCGGCGGGCGCTGGCCGCCAATGACAGCCGGGCGGCCCTCGCCGCCATCGCCCGCCACGGAAGCCGCTTCGCCGCCGGACAGCTCGCCGAAGAGCGGGAGCTCCTGCGGGTGCAGGCGCTGGTGCGGGCCGGCCGGATCGACGCCGCTCGGCGGCACGCCGCGGGCTTCCGGCGGCGTTTTCCGGCCAGCCTGCTCGAAGAGGCGCTCGACGTGGCCCTGGAGACGCCCGCAGAGGCCCCCAGGCGGCCCGCGGACGGCCGATTCGAAGATCGATGACGGATCGACCTTCGCCCTCTCAATCTGACACATGAGGCCCATCGGGGGCCGGCAGAGCATACTTCGGGGGAGACACCGATGCAGATCCAGCACATCCATCTGGCCGCGGCGATGGTCGTCGGCCTGGCCTTGACCGGCTGTCCGTTCGACAACCAGGAGGACGTCGGCGAGACCGACGCCGACGCGACCGTCGTCGAGAACGAAGGCGGCGGCGGCGAAGGCGGCGCGATCGAGGGCGGCGAGGGAGAAGGGGAGGGCGAGGGCGAAGGGGAGGGTGAGGGCGGTGAAGGCGAGGGCGAGGCCGAGTGCCGCGGTGAGGCCACCCGCGCCTGCGAGGGCCCCTGCTTCGTCGGCGAGCAGCGCTGCGTGGACGGCGCGTGGGGCGAGTGCTCGCGGGACGTGCCCCGCTGCGACGTCGAGGCCTGCGCCCGCGAGCTGCCCGACCGCTGCGGCGAGCCGGTGCAGTGCGCGGCGGGCGATACGCGCGAGTGCGAGCAGGGCTGCTGGATCGGCGCCCAGACCTGCCGCGAGGGCCGCTGGAGCGAATGCTCCCAGGATCGCCCCCGCTGCGGCGCGGAGGGCTGCGCCCGCGAGCTGCCCGAGCTGTGCGGCGAGCCGGCGGCCTGCGACGAGGGCGCGGCCCGCGAGTGCGACTGGCCGTGCTTCTTCGGCGAGCAGCGCTGCGTGGACGGCGCGTGGACCGAGTGCTCGCGGGATCGGGCGCGCTGCGACATCGCCGAGTGCGCCCGCGAGCTGCCCGACGCGTGCGGCGAGCCGGCGCAGTGCGACGGCGGCGCCCGCGAGTGCGAGACCGACTGCTTCGTCGGTACCCAGGCCTGCGTCGAGGGCCGCTGGGGCGAGTGCGCGCCGCGGCGGGTGCGCTGCGACGTCGAGGTCTGCGCCCGCGAGTTCGCCGATGAGTGCGGCGCGCCGCCGGCCTGTGAAGGCGACGCGGTGCGCGCGTGCGACGGGCCGTGCTTCTTCGGCGAGCAGCGCTGCGTCGATGGCGCGTGGGGCGAGTGCTCGCGGGATCGGGCGCGCTGCGACGTCGCCGAGTGCGCCCGCGAGCTGCCCGAGCTGTGCGGCGAGCCGGCGCAGTGCGAACGCGGCGCCGCCCGCGAGTGCGAACAGGGCTGCTGGATCGGCGAGCAGCGCTGCGTCGAAGGCCGCTGGAGCGACTGCTCCCAGGGGCGGCCGCGCTGCGCCATCGCCGAGTGCGCCCGCGAGCTGCCCGAGCTGTGCGGCGACGCCCCCGCCTGCGAGGCCGGCGCGGCCCGCGAGTGCGACTGGCCGTGCTTCTTCGGCGAGCAGCGCTGCGTCGAGGGGCGGTGGGGCGAGTGCTCGCGCGAGGTGCCCCGCTGCGACGTCGAGGGCTGCGCCCGCGAGCTGCCCGATCTGTGCGGCGGCGGCGAGCCGCCCGCGTGCGAGGCGGGGGCCGAGCGGGAGTGTGAGGCGCAGTGCTTCGTGGGCACGAGCACATGCCGTGAGGGGCAGTGGGGGGCGTGCGAGCCGCGGCGGGCGCGGTGCGACGTCGCGGTGTGCGCGCGGGAGTTCCCCGACCTGTGCGGCGAGGCGCCGGTCTGCGAAGCCGGCGCGCAGCGGGAGTGCGAGAGCGACTGCTTCGTGGGCACGAGCACGTGCCGCGAGGGGCAGTGGGCGGCGTGCGAGCCGCGGCGGGCGCGGTGCGACGTCGCGGTGTGCGCGCGGGAGTTCCCCGAGCTGTGTGGAGAGGCGCCGGTCTGCGAGGCGGGCGCGGTTCAGGAGTGCGAGGCGGGCTGCTTCATCGGCGCCCGCGCCTGTATCGAAGGGCAGTGGGGCGAGTGCTCCCAGGATCGCGTGCGCTGCGGCATCGCCGAGTGCGCCCGCGAGTTCCCCGACGCCTGCGCCCGCTGAGGCGCCGTGGGGCGGCTCCGCTTTCGTCGCGCGCCGCCCCGCAAGTCACCGCCCGCCAGAAAAAATCAGCCCACGAATTTGGTGATGTCGCACATGTAGGATAAATGAATACCCATGAAGCGCACACTCACTCAGACGATCTCCGCCGCGGCGCTCCTGGGCGCCGCCTGGGCCGCGCCCGCCATGGGGGCGCCCGTCGACGAGGTGCACCCGGCGCTGCGCCCCTTGGGGCAGGCGCCGCTGCAGATGGCGCCGCGCCGCGCGGTCGAAGCGCTGCCGTGCGGCCTGTTCGACGTGGGCCCCGCCCGCCCGCGCACCGCGCCGCTGGTGGCCGCCGAGCCGCTGCTCAGCGTGCAGGGGCCGACCGTCGACCGCAGCCGCCGCATCCGTGCGCTGACCGCGTCGATCGAGCGGGAGCTGGCGCTGCTCGACGGGCGCTCGGTCACAGTGCAGAGCTTCGCGCCGCCGCGCACCATGGCGCTGCATACCCCGGCGCCGGTGCCGGTGGACGCCGAGACCATCGAGGCCAGCCGGGCCGCCCGGGCCCAGGGGCCGCTGGCGATCGACGCCGAGGTCCTGCGGCGCAGCCGGCTCGCCCGGGCCATCGCCCTGCGCTGATCGACGATGGCGCCGCTCGCTTCGGCGCTCGCCCTGGCGTGGCTGCTCGCCGCGCCGCCCGCGCTGGCCGCCCCGGCCGCTGAGGCGCCGCCCGCCCCCCTCGACCCCGACGACCGCCTCGGCGGCTACACCCTCGACGAGGTGTGGAGCGGCCAGTGGCGCCGGATGTACGACCGCCACGGCCGCATCGACCCCGACGGGCCGCCGCAGCAGCGCCTGAATCGGCGGCTGTATCCCGAATACGAGATGGATGTCGCGGCCTCCGATCTGCCCCGCAGCGACGAGGCCCGCTGGCGGCGGGCGGCGCACGGGGGCCGCTTCCGGCTGCAGAGCCTCGACGAGTTCGGCTTCGCCCACCTGGTGCAGCTCAAGACCCGGGCGGCGGTGGGTGAGGCGGGGGGCTATGTGGGCCTGCGCTTCGACCGGCGCTACGGGCGGGGCTACGACAGCGACCTGATGCGGGTCGACTTCGGCCACGAGAGCATCGCCGGCAGCCCGATCTTCGCCCGGCTGGGGGTCTACCCGCGCGGCGAGAAGGAAGACATCGACCTCGAGCTGGCCGTGGGCGCCCGCTGGGCCGACTGGGGCGAGGCGCGGGTGCGCATCGCGGCGTTCGACGCCTTCGTCGACGCCTCGTACGCGCTCGCCGAGGGGCGCGGGCTGGTGCTCGACCGCCACCTGGACATGCAGGACGCGCCGCTGGCCCTGGCCCTGGAGCTGCTCTCGGCCCGGGTCGCCGGGCTGCGGGTCGAGGTCTACGGCGCGCGGGTGCTGCCCCAGGCGATCCGGGTGTGGCACCCCGAGGCGCCGGAGGACGACCATCACCGTCGGCGGGACGACTGGCTGGGCGCGGCGCTGATCGAGTATCGGCTGCCGTGGGCCCCGGTGGCCCTGGGCCTCAGCGCGCGCCGCTGGACGAGCGACTTCGGGCTCGCGGGCTACGCCGATCCGACCCGCGATCGGGCGGTGCGCGAAGATATGTCGCGTTACGAGGGCTACGCGCTGGCCGCGTGGGGTGATCTGCAGGTCGAAGCGGTGGTCAGCCGCACCGCCGCCGAAGGGCTGCTCGATCCGACCGATTTCGAAACCCGCGACGACCCGCAGATCGGCGGCGAGGTGCGCCGGCTGTCCCGTTTGCGGGCGATCTACATGTTCGTCGACGGCTTCGGGCTCGAGCTGGGCCTCATGCGCAGCCATCGCGCGCTGACCGGCCCCGAGGCCGGCCGCTTCGCGGGGACCGACCATCGGCTGCTGACCCGCTTCGTCGTGCCCTTCGGCCGGCGGGTCTGGGTCAGCTTCGGCACCGGCTGGGATCTGGACGACGGCGACGGGGTCTACGACGGCAGCGGGGTGACGCTGATCCTCAGCCCGTGAGGGGCCGCGCGTTCGCCCTCGATCCGACGGCCGGCGCTGCGATAGAACCGGTCGCAACGGCGTGGAGGGAGACCATGGGTCGGCTCGTCGACCGGCTGTGCCACGGACTGGCTGCGCTGGCTGTGTTGGCCGCGCTGAGCGTGGGCTGCACCGGCAGCCAGGCGATCGACGCTGGCGTGCCCGACATGGCCGACGCCGACCTCTCGCCCGACATGACCCCGGGTCGGGCCGATGGCGGCCCCGGCGATACGGGCCCGGCGCTCGACGCGCGACCGGCCGACATGGCGCCGGTCGACGCCGCGCCCCGCGATCTGGCCCCGCCCGACGCGCGGGCCGACGCCGCGCCCGACATGGGCCCGCCGCCGCCGTATTGCATCGCCGGCTACGCCCGGGCCGAGGTGACCGGCAACCTGCAGGGCGACCTGCTCGCCGAGGTCTCGGGCATCGCGTTCTCCGCCAGCCGGCCGGGGGTGATGTGGATGCACACCGACTCCGGCGGCGACCCCGACCTGTACGCGGTCGATACCGCCGGCAACCTGCGCGGCGCCGCCCGGCTGCCGGTGGAGAACGTCGACTGGGAAGACCTCGCCGCCGCCCGCTGCCCCGACGACTCGGGGCCGTGCCTGTGGCTGGCCGATACCGGCGACAACTTCCTGCGGCGGGACGACGCGGCGGTCTACGCGGTGCCCGAGCCGGTGGTGCTCGGCGGCGAGATCGAGCGGGTGTGGCGCTTCCCGATCACGTATCCCACCGGCCCGATCGACGTCGAGGCGCTGGCGGTGGCCCCGGCGGGCGACGCCTTCTGGCTGTTCGAGAAGCTCGACGGCCCGGTGGCCCGGATCTACGGCGCCGTCGGCCCTTTCATGAACGATCGGGCGGTGGCGGTCGAAGAGATCACCCGCATCAGCGCGCCCGGCCTGGCCATCGACAACGGCCGCTCGATCACCGCCGCCGACCTGCACCCCGACGGCACCCGGCTGGTGGTGCGGGTCTACACCGGCAGCTACGAGTACGTCTTCGCCGAGGGCGCCGGGCCGGCGGAGGGCATGGCCGACCTGCCCTTCGTGCAGCCGCGCACCGTCTCGCTGGGGCCGCTGGACGAGCCGCAGGGCGAGGCGATCACCTACGACCCCAACGGGCGCGACGTCTGGACGGTCTCCGAAGACCCCGAGCGGCTCGGCGGGCAGCCGCTGCACCGCTACCTCTGCCGCGACTGAGGGCGCTCAGCGCATCATCTCGAACCGCAAGGTCTCCGCGCCGACCAGATCGGCGTGGCGCAGCCGCCCGTCCTCGACCGGCGCGTCGTCGAGCCACACCCCATCGAAGCGATACACGTCGGCGTCGGCGCCCCAGGCCTCGACGGTGAGCGTGCCGTCGGCGTGGTCGATCTCCATGCGCGGGAAGAGCGGCGAGGCGGTGTAGTACAGGTCGCTGCCGGCCACCGGATAGATGCCCATCGCCGCGAAGAGGTACCACGCGCTCAGCGTGCCGCCGTCGTCGTTGCCCACCAGCCCCGCCGGCGCGTCCGCATAGGCCCCGCGCTGGATGCGGCGCACCTGCTCGGCGACGCGCTCGGGGCGATCGGTGGCGTGGTAGAGGAAGGCGGCGTGGATCTGCGGCTCGTTGCCGTGCCAGTAGTACAGATCGGGGATGGTCGGGGTGAAGCCCGGCTCGCCGAGGCGCGACTGGTCGAAGAACGCGTCGAGCGCGTCGCCGAGGCCCGCCGGTCCGCCGAGCAGCCCGGCGAGGCCGTCGGGGTCGTGAAACGCCGAGAAGCGCCAATGCCAGGCGTTGCCCTCGACGTAGGGCCCCGCGCCCATGCTGATGCCCGTCGTCTGCACCGGCATCAGCGTGCCGTCGCGCATGCGCGGGAAGAAGAAGCCCGACTCGGCGTCGAACAGGTTGCGATAGTTCTGGCCTCGCTCGAGCAGCGCCGCCGCCTCGGGGCGGTCGAGCATCAGGCCCAGCCCGCCGAGCATGTGGTCGCTATAGGCGAACTCCAGCGTGCGCGAGACCGAGCCGTCGCGGCCGTCGGCGGCCACGTAGCCCAGCGCGAGGTAGTCTTCGATGCCCGAGCGGCCGGCCCGCGCCACCGGGCCCGAGGCGGCGCCGAGCAGCGCTTCGAACGCCGCGTCGTAGTCGATCCCGTCGAGGCCCTTGGCGGCGCTGCCGGCGAAGAGCAGGTCGGCGCTCGACCCGATCATGCTGCCGCTGTAGCTGGTATTGGCCGGCCAGCGGGGCATCGAGCCGCCGTCGGCGTACATCGCCATGAGCGAGCGCAGGCAGTCCCGCTGCACGTCGGGGTCGGTGAGCACGTACCACGGGTGCAGCGTGCGGAAGGTATCCCACAGCGACAGATCGGTGAGGTAGGTGAAGCCGCCGCCGTGCTCGTCGGGGTGGTGCACATTCCCGTCGAGGCCGCGATAGCGCCCGCCCTCTTCGGAGAAGCGGGTCGGCATGGCGTAGGCGTGATACTGCGCCGAGTAGAAGATGCGCCGCTCGGCCTCGGTGCCGCCGGCGATGCGCACCCGGCCGATCTTGTCCCGCCAGGCGTCGTGGGCCGCCGCGGCGACGTCTTCGAAGGGCCGCGCGCCCACCTGAGCGGTCAGGTTGGTCTCCGCCTGCGGGCCGTCGATGTACGAGATGCCCACCCGCAGCTCGACCGGCACGTCGCCCACGTCGTCGAAGGCCAGGGCCAGCGCCGCCTGCGGGCCGCTGGCCTCGCTCGCTTCGACGAAGGCCTCGCCGTCCCAGGCGTAGGTCGCCACCGGCGGCGGGTCGATCCGCATCACCGCGCTGAGGGTGAAGCCCTGGCTGCGCGCGGTGAAGCCGGTGTTCCACTCGACGTGGGCCGACAGCTGCCCGTCGGCCCAGGCGACCCCCGCGTCCACCGGCGGCGCGTCGGTGATCGAGGCGCCGGCGTCGACGATCAGGAAGACCCGCCCGTCGTCGGCGAAGGTGTAGCGATGCAGACCCGCGTGGTGGTTGGCGGTGAGGTCGACGGCCACCGCCGGATCGGTCAGCCGCACCCCGTAGCGCCCGGGGATCGCCGTCTCGGTCGCTTTGTCCATCGGCGCCCAGCGGGCGCCCGGAGCCGGGCCGTCGAGCGTCGCCTGGGGCAGCACCCGCAACAACCCCAGATCGGCGACGCCGGTGCCCACCAGCCGCACGTGGCTGAAGCCGCGCACGTCGGGGTCGGGGTGGTGGTAGCCGCTGAAGTGGTGGAAGGTGACGTGGTTGCCGGCGTTGGTGGTGTCCGGGCCCAGGCGCAGCATGCCCAGCGGCATCTGGGCCGCCGGGGTCAGCGCCGCGTAGCCGAAGCCGATGCCGCCGCTGCCGATGAACGGGTCGACATAGGTCATGGCGGTGTCGGCGTCGACCACCGGGCCCGGATCGGTCCAGGCGACCGGCGCCGCGTCCGGCTCGGCGTCCGCTGTGGGTCCGGCGTCCGCCGTCGGCTCTGCGTCCGCCTCCGGCTCTGCGTCCGCCGGCTCTGCGTCCGCCGGCCCCGCGTCCGCCGGCCCCGCCGCGCCGTCGTCGTCGTCACATCCGCCTGCGGCCAGCGCCAGCGCCGCCGCGATCCACCACCATCGAGCCATCGGTCACCCTCCGTTTGCTGGGCGCATCTTCCACGTCGTCCGCGATCGATGAAAGCCGCCCGATCGAGACGTCTGCGGTCTTCTCGTTTCGGATGTGACATGCTGGATCCCAGCCGTGGATCCGTGCCCCGTGAGACCGCGCCGAGCCCGACCAAGCAGAGGAGCCATTCGATGAGCAACGTATTCGAAGACGCCGTCGCCCGCCTGCGCGGCCTGGGCAAAGCCGCCGGGATCGCCGCCGAGGTGATCGACGCGCTGATGCAGCCCAAGGCCACGCTCTCCGCCAGCCTGCCGGTGCGCATGGACGACGGCAGCACCCGCTACTTCCCGGCGTTTCGCTGTCGCTACAACGACGTGCTCGGGCCGGCCAAGGGCGGCATCCGCTTCCACCCGGGCGTCAGCGCCGCCGAGGTCAAGGCGCTCGCGCTGTGGATGACCATCAAGAACGCCTGCGTCGACCTGCCCTACGGCGGCGGCAAGGGCGGGGTCATCGTCGACCCCAAGCAGCTCAGCCGCATGGAGATCGAGCGGCTCTCGCGGGCCTACATGCGGGCGATGGCCGACTTCGTGGGCCCCGACACCGACATCCCGGCCCCCGACGTCTACACCAACGCCCGCATCATGGGCTGGATGGCCGACGAGTATCAGGCCATCGTGCGGCGCAAGGCCCCGGCGGTCATCACCGGCAAGCCGCTCGGGCTCGGCGGCTCGAAGGGCCGCAGCGAGGCCACCGGCCGCGGGGCCTTCCACGTCGTCGAGCAGTACGCCGAGCACACCGGCCTCGACCGCAAGTCGACCACCGTCGCCCTGCAGGGCTTCGGCAACGCCGGCTACCACGTCGCCCGGCTCATGCAGCAGGCGGGCTATCGCATCGTCGCCATCAGCGACAGCAAGGGCGCGATCTACAAGCAGGACGGCTTCGACGTCGAGAGCGTCTACAAGGTCAAGCAGGAGAGCCGCCAGCTCAAGGGCGTCTACTGCGAGGGCTCGGTGTGCGAGATCGTCGACCACGAGACGCTGACCAACGCCGAGCTGCTCGAGCTCGAGGTCGACATCCTCGTGCCCGCGGCGCTCGAAGACGTCATCACCGAGAAGAACGCCGGCGCGATCAAGGCCAAGACCATCCTCGAGGTGGCCAACGGCCCGACGACGCTCGCCGCCGAGCAGATCCTCGCCGAGCGCGAGGTCGACGTGCTGCCCGACGTGCTCGTCAACGCCGGCGGGGTCACGGTGAGCTACTTCGAGTGGGTGCAGAACCGCCAGGGCTACCCCTGGACCCTCGAGACCGTGCGCGAGCGGCTCGAGGCGCAGATGGAGTCGGCCTTCTGCGCTGTCGCCGAGGCCCGCGAGACCGACGCCTCCACCTGGCGGGCGGCGGCCTACTCGGTCGCGCTGCGCCGCATCGCCGCCGGCATCGAGATGCAGGGCACGCGGGAGTACTTCTCCGGCGACAACTGATCGGGCGGGCAACTGATCGGAGGTCGCTGATCGGGCCCGGCGCGAAGCGCGGATCAGGTCAGGGTCAGCACCGCGATCTCCGCCGGCACGCCGACCCGCATCGGCGGCCCCCAATAGCCGGTGCCCGGGTGCACGTAGATCCAGGTCTTCTCGTCGTGGCGGTACAGCCCCTTCACATAGGGCTGCACCAGCTTGACGATGGCCGCGAACGGCCAGATCTGCCCCCCGTGGGTATGCCCCGACAGCACCAGGTCGACCCCGTGGCGGGCGGCGTCGAAGACCGACTTGGGCTGATGGGCCAGCAGCACCACCGGCCGGTCGGTCGGCCGGCCGCCCAGGGCCTTGTCCGGGAAGTGCCCGTGGTCGCCGCCGAAGCCCTCCGCCCGCCAGTCGTCGACCCCGGCGATGTCCAGCTTCGCGCCGCCGCGCTCGACGGTCACCCGCTCGTTGCGCAGCACCTTGATGCCCAGCCGGGTCAGCTCGGCGATCCACGGATCGGCCCCCGAGTAGTACTCGTGGTTGCCGGTGACGAAGAACGTGCCCAGGCGGCTCGTGATGCGCCCGAGCGGCTCGGTGTGCGGCCCCAGCCGGCGCACGGTGCCGTCGACCAGATCACCGGTGATGGCCACCACGTCGGCGTCGAGCGCGTTGATGCGATCGACCAGATCGTCCATGAACGCCCGGCCGATGGTCGGGCCGACGTGCACGTCGGTGATCTGCACGATGCGCAGCCCGCGCAGCCCCGCGGGCACGCCGAGCGGCACCTCGATCTCGCGCAGCTCCGGGGCGGCGAACGCCGACTTGAAGCCCGCCGCCGACGTCGTGCCCGCGCCCAGCGCCGTCACCGCCGCGACCCCCCGCGAGATCGCGACCCGCCGACCCGGATCGGCCGGGGCCGGGCCCTCGGCGTCGTCCCGCCGCTGCCGCCAGCGCACATAGGGCACCCGCAGCAGGTCGACGAGGAACAGCAGCGGCACGGTCACCGCGATGACGCCCATCCAGCCGAAGGCCAGAAAGCCCACCACCTCGCCCGCCGCCCGGGGCAGCACCCGGCTGCCGGGCAGGCCGAGCACGAGCAGCAGGGCCAGCAGGGCGAGCACCGCGCCGCCGACGCGCCGCTGGCGCCGATCGGCGAAGACGTCGCGCACGAAGCGGCGATAGAGGTAGAGGTGCGTGCCGACCACCAGGGTCAGCCCGATGGTCAGGACGAGCACGAAGCGCAGCACCGGCGGCAAGGCGGACTCCCGTCGCAGAGGGGCGTGAGCGCCGACGGCGATCGTCGGCATCGGGGAGATACCGCGGACCCGGGCGGAGTTTCCCGCCGATCCCCATCGCCGGGGGATCACCGGATGTCATGACGTGTCATGGGGTTGTCGGTGGACAAAATCGATGCTCGGCGGCACCCTTGGCCCATCCCGACTCACCGATTCCGGAGCAGCCCATGGCCCGCAGCGTGGTCCGATTCTATTACGACGTCGGCAGCCCCTACTCGTACATCGCGGCCCACCGCATCCGGGAGCTGGCCAAATCCCGCGGGGTCGACGTCACCTGGCGCCCGTTCCTGCTCGGCGGGGTCTTCCGGGCGGCGGGCAATACCATGCCCGCCGCGGTGCCCGCCCGCGGGCGCTATATGCTCACCGACCTGCAGCGCTGGGCCGCGCGCGAGGACGTGCCGTTCAAGTTCTCGAGCAGCTTCCCCCACAATACGCTGCTGGCCATGCGGGTGCTCACCGCCGCCCGGGCCGACGAGCTGGTCGCGCTGAGCATGGCGTTCTTCCGCGCCACATGGGCCGACGACCTCAACATCGGCGACCCGGCGGTGATCGCCGATCTGCTCGGCGACGACGCCGACCGCCTGCTGGCCAAGGCCCGCGAGGTGGGCACCAAGAACCGGCTGCGGGCCACCACCGACGCGGCGGTCGCCGCCGGGGCCTTCGGCGCGCCGACCTTCGTGGTGGGCGAGTGCATCTACTGGGGCAACGATCGCCTCGAGTGGGCCCTCGACGCCGCCCGCGCCCGCGGCGAGGACTGACGCGCCGGACCCCGTCAGCCCACCGGCTCGAGCAGCGAGCGGGCGTAATCCTCCGGCGGCGCGAAGCCGAGCAGCTCCATCGTCGTCGCCGCCAGGTTGGCCAGCCCCGGCCGCTCGACCGTCTTCGCCAGCCGCGCCGGCACCTGATCGTGCGGATCGTAGAGCGACAGCGGCACCGGGTGGGTCGTATGGCTGGTGCGCGGCCGGTAGAGCCCGCTCTCGCTCTTGACGAAGCGCCCCTGCCCGTCGCGCTCGTACATCTCTTCGCAGTTGCCGTGATCGGCGGTGACCAGCGCCGCCCCGCCCATCTGGGCCACCCCGTTGAGGAGCCGCCGCAGCACCACGTCGATCGAGCCCAGCGCCGCCACCGCCGCGTCGCGCACGCCGGTGTGCCCCACCATGTCGCCGTTGGCCAGGTTGATGCGTGCGTGCTGCACCTGCCCGGTGTGCAGCGCGGCCAGCGTCGCGTCGACGATCTCCGCCGCCCGCATCCACGGCCGCTCGTCGAAGGGCACCTGATCGCTGGGCACCTCGACGTAGACCTCGCGCCCCTCGTCGAAGCGCCCCGAGCGGTTGCCGTTCCAGAAGTAGGTGACGTGGCCGAACTTCTGGGTCTCGCTGCAGGCGAACTGCGTCACCCCGTTGCGCGCCAGATACTCGCCCATCGTGCGGTCGATCTTCGGCGGCTGAACCAGAAAGCGGGCCGGCAGCTTCAGGTCGCCGTCGTATTGCATCATGCCCGCGTAGCGCACATCCGGCCGCCGGCCACGGTCGAACGCCTGCAGGTCGTCGTCTTCGAACGCCCGGCTGATCTCGATCGCCCGGTCGCCGCGGAAGTTGAAGAAGACCACCGACGCCCCATCGCCGATCGGACCCACCGGGCCGCTCTCGTCGGCGATCACGAAGCCGGGCAGGAATTGATCGACCTGACCGGTCTCTTCGCGCAGCGTGCCCAGCGCCTCGGCGGCGCTGGCGAAGCGGCGCCCCTCGCCGTGCACGTGATGCTGCCAGCCGCGCTGCACCATCTCCCAGTCGGCCTCGTAGCGGTCCATGGTGATGGTCATGCGCCCGCCGCCGCTGGCGATGCGATAGTCGAAGCCCTCGGCCCGCAGCGCGCCGAGCACCTCTTCGAGCCGGTCGATATAGATCTCGGCGCTGCGCTCGCCCACGTCGCGGCCGTCGAGCAGCGCGTGCACCCGGGCCGCCTTCACCCCGTCTTTCGCCGCCCGGCGCAGCATCGCGAAGAGGTGCTTCTCGTGGCTGTGCACGTTGCCGTCGGACAACAGCCCGATGAAGTGCAGCGGCTGCCCCGACTGCCGCACGCCGTCGCACAGCCAGCCCCACGTCTCGCCCTCGAAGAGCCGCCCGCTCTCGATCGCGCCGTTGACCAGCTTCGCGCCCTGATCGAAGACCCGCCCCGCGCCGATGGCGTTGTGCCCCACCTCGCTGTTGCCCATGTCCTTGTCGCTCGGCAGGCCGACGGCGGTGCCGTGGGCCGCGATGGGCAGCACCCCGTAGCGCCCGAAGAGGGCGTCGAGCACCGGCGTATGGGCCAGATGCAGCGCGTTGCCCTCGTCCTCGGGGCCGAGGCCCACCCCGTCGAGCACCACCGTCAGCACCGGGCCGGTGATCGGGGTGAAGCGCCCGGGGGCCAGATTCCACTCGCTCATCGTCGCGCCTCTCGTGTTTCAGCTGTGCGTCACGGCCGCAGTGTAGCAGCCGGGTCGAGGTGGAGCACGCGGACCACGCCTCCACCGTCGACGGGTCGGCGATCGGAGTAGCCGGGCTCCAACCATGACCGAATTGTCGCGCTTCGGCCCCGCCGGCGCGGCTGGCATGGCCGTTGCGAACCCGCTCGGGCACAACCACCGCGGGAGGACCGCATATGAACCGTCGCCTGATCGCGTCGACCCTCGGCGCCTCGCTGCTCGCCCCCGGCGCCGCCGCGCTCGCCGATCCGATGATCAGCCCCGGCATCACCTTCATCGGCATGGGCGGAGACGGCCCCATGAGCGGCTTCAGCGCCGGCGCCGAGCTGACCGTCAACCACATCACCGACGGCCGGCTCTTCGACGGGGTGCACTACGGCGGGCTCTTGCAGTTCGAACTCGACTTCGACGGCAACTTCCGCCTCAGCGCCGGCGGTCAGGCCTTCGGCCCCTTCGTCGGCGCCGAGCTCGCCTGGACGGTGCGCTTCGGCGACGCGCCCACCGCCAACGGCGTGATGCTCAACCCCTTCTTCGGCCTGGGCTACGTCAACGTCGCCTGGCGCAACCTCTTCGACGTCGACGGCTACACCCCCGGCGCCGTCGTCAGCCTCAAGGTGCCGGTCGGCGACTACGGCCAGATCCTGCCCAGCGGCCGCCCGCTGCGCGATGCGCACGGGGCGGCGCACAAGCCGCGGGTGGTCGTGCTCGGCCGCCGGCCGCTGCCCGCGCCCGCCGCCGACCTGCCTATGGCCAGCCGCGTCGCGCTCGGCCGGGCGTGGCTCGAAGACGCGCGGGACGAGCACGCCGCCGTTGACGCGTTTCGCAAGCTCGCCCGCCAGCTCGCCGCCCGCGGCGCGCCGCGGGCGCTCGTACGCCGCGCGCTGCGCTCGGCCCGGGACGAGGCGCGCCACGCCCGCGACTGCCTGAACATCGCCGAGGCCCTGCTCGGCCTGCGGCTGGCCCTCATCTCGCCGCCGGTGCCCGACGGCCCGCTGCCCAACCTGCCCACCATGGCCGTCGAGAGCCGGCTCGACGGCGCGCTGGCCGAAGGCGCCGCCGCCCGCGTCGCCGCCCTCGGCGCCCGGCGAGCCACGGTGGCCCCGGCGCAGCGGCTGCAAGCGGCGATCGCCCGCGAAGAGGCAGGCCACGCCGAACTGGGCCGGGCGATCGAGCGCTGGGCCGTCGAGGCGGGCGGCGCGCCGGTGCGCGCGGCCCTGGAGAAAGCCGCGCCGGCCGACCCCGACGCGGTCGACGTCGGCGCGGTGGCCCCGCACGGCGACGAGGCCCTCTGGCGCCGCTGGGGCCGCGCCTCGGCGAGCGAGCGTCGGGACGCCTGGGCCGCTGTCTGATCGACTCACATCGAGACTTGCCCGCTCGGCGCGCGATCTTCCAGAGCCGACGTCGAAGCAGGTCGAGGGCGCAGCGCGTTGCCCAGATTCTTGTCTTCCACCGCTTTCGGTACTCCTGCCCGGGCGACCCTCGACCTCCAGCCACTTCCCGGCACAGGTGCACCGGCCAGGCTCGTCCGCCAGCCGCTCTCGAGCACACCTGCCCGAAATCGGCTGGGCATCCAGACCCCGCATGAGGACATGTCCTCATGCGCACCCTCGCCTTCGAGGCCGATCGGGGCACATGTGCCCGAAATCGGCTGGGCATCCAGACCTCGTATGAGGATATGTCCTCATGCGCACCCTCGTCTTCGAGGCCGATCGGGGCACATGTGCCCGAATTCGGCTGGGCATCCAGACCTCGTATGAGGACATGTCCTCATGTGCACCCTCGCCTTCGAGGCCGATCGGGGCACATGTGCCCGAAATCGGCTGGGCATCCAGACCTCGTATGAGGACATGTCCTCATGCGCACCCTCGTCTTCGAGGCCGATCGGGGCACATGTGCCCGAGATTGCCTCGACGGTGAGCCTGAGCGGGCCAGGGGTGCACGCGAAGGTCTGGCCAGCGAGATCTCGAGAGAGGTGGTCGGTCGATCGGTCGAGATGACGGCGGTCTGGGCAACGCCCAGGGTGGGCACGGCGGTTCGGGCCGCCCGCGCCGCCGACCCCCGCGCGATCGACGGCCGATTCCCGCGCCCGTTCCTGTATCGTGCCGCCGTGCCCACCGCCTCGACCATCGCCGACCCGCCCGCGGCCCTGCTCGATCTGCTCGCCTGCCCGCTGAGCGGCGAGCCGCTGCGCCTCGAAGGCGACATGCGCCGCGGCCGGCTCGTCAGCCCCGCCGGGCGGGCGTATCCGGTGATCGGCGGGGTGCCCCGGCTGCTGCCGCCCGACCTGCTCGGGCCCTTCCTCGAGCGGGCGTTTCCCGACGTGCTCGACGACCCGGCGGTGGCCGAGACGGTGGCCGGCGCCGCGCCGCCCGACGCCGCCGTGCTCGAGACGCTGGTGGCCTATGACTATCAGCACGTCGAGCTGGCCGACGCCGTGCTGCCGGTCGACGAGTGGCGCGCCACCTGGAGCCGCTTCCAGCCGGGCATCGAGCCGCGGGCCTTCGCCGGGCAGACGGTGCTCGAGGTGGGCTGCGGCGAGGGGCGTCACGCGTGGCTCGTCGGCGAGCAGGCCGGCGGGCTCGTCGGGCTCGACCTGTCCCGCGGGGTCGAGGTGGCCCGTCAGCGAGACCGCCGGCGGAATACGCTCTACGTGCAAGGCGACCTGCACCGCCCGCCGCTGCGGCCCGGCGCCTTCGACGCGCTCTACTCCAACGGCGTGCTGCACCACACCCCCGACCCGCGGGCGGCCTTCGACGCGGTGACCCCGCTGGTGCGCCCCGGCGGGCGGGTCTTCGTGTGGGTCTACGGCCTCGACGGCATGGCGTGGTGGTATCGCGCCAGCCACCTGACCTGGCTGCGGCCGCTGTCCAACCGGCTGCCGCGCCCGGCCCAGGTGGCGCTCGCCGCCGCGGGCACCGCCGCCCTCGAGGCGGGGGTCTGGCTGCCGGCGCGCGCCCTGCGGCGGGTGGGCCTGGATCACGTCGCCGAGCGGCTGCCCTTCGCCGACGCCGCCGACCGCCCGCTGCAGGCCAAGCTGCGCCGGGTCTTCGACCGCCTCAACCCGCCGGTGACCCACTACCTCGACGCCGACGCACTGCGCGGCTGGTTCGCCGCCTTCGACGACGTCGCGATCGTCGACGCGGCGGGTCAGGGCTGGTCGGCCCGCGGGCGGGTGCCGACGCCCTGAGCCGCCGCCGTCGACGATCGCGGGCACGGCGTGGCCTCTCGAAGACGGTGCGGTTAAGCTCGACCCTGCGATTGGGGGAGCGCGTTGCAGATTCCCATCACCAAACCCTGGTTCGACGCCGACGACTTCGCGGCCGTGCAGAAACCCCTGCAGACGGGCTGGGTCGTGCAGGGGCCGCACGTCGCCCGCTTCGAGCAGGTCTTCGCCGCGTACGTCGGCGCCGACGCGGCGGTGGCCTGCACCTCGTGCACCACCGCGCTGCATCTGGCGTACGCCGCGCTGGGGCTGGGGCCGGGCGCTGAGATCATCGTGCCCTCGTTCACCTGGGTCGCCACCGCCAACGCGGCGATCTACTGCGGCGCGACGCCGGTGCTGGTCGACATCGACCTGGCCACCTTCAACCTCGATCCGGCGGCGCTCGAGGCGGCGATCACGCCGAACACCCGGGCCGTCGCGCCGGTGCACCTCTTCGGGCTGCCGGCCGATATGGATCCGATCATGGCGCTGGCCGAGAAGCACGGCCTCGCGGTGATCGAGGACGCCGCCTGCGGCCTGGGCACCCGCCACCGCGGGCGGCACGTGGGCACCATCGGCGACGTCGGCGTGTTCAGCTTCCACCCGCGCAAGGCGGTGACCACCGGCGAAGGCGGCATGCTGATCGCCCGCGACCCGGCGCACATCGAGCGCAGCTGCATCATGCGCAACCACGGCGCGGGCAAAGCGGTCGCCGAGCGCGAGGCCGACCGCGACGGCTTCATGCTGGGGCCCTTCGCCGAGCTGGGCTTCAACTATCGGCTGACCGACTTCCAGGGGGCGCTGGGCGTGACCCAGATGGCCAAGGTGCCCCGGGTGCTCGACGGCCGACGCGCGCGGGCCCGGCGCTACGATCGGCTGCTGGCCGGGCTCGACTGGCTGCGCACGCCTGCGGTGCCCGATTACGCCGAGCACGCCTACCAGAGCTACGTGACGCTCTTCGCGCCCGAGGCGCCGACGCTGGCCAACCTCGCCGACCTGCACGCCGCCCGCAACCGGGTGATGCGCTTCGCCGGCGAGCATGGGGTGCAGACCCGCCAGGGCACCCACGCGGTGCACGGGCTGGGCTATTACGCGCGCACCTTCGGCTACGGGCCCGGCGACCTGCCCCACGCGCACATCGCCGAGCAGCTGAGCATCACCTTGCCGCTGTATCCGCAGATGACCGACGCCGAGCAGGACCACGTCTTTGAGGTGATGCAGGCGGCGTGGCACGAGGAGGGCCAGCGTGGCTGAGGCCGATCCCCGTGGGGCGATCCTGATCACCGGCGCGGCCGGCTTCATCGGCTCGGCGCTGATGCGCCGCCTGCGTCACCGCTGGCCGAAGCGCCCGCTGGTGGCGCTCGACGCGCTGACCTACGCCGGCGATCGGGAGAACCTGGCGCCGTTCGAAGACGACCCGCGGTTCACCTTCGTGCACGCCGACATCACCGACGCCGACGCGGTGCAGGCCGCCTTCGCCGAGCACCGCCCGCAGGTGGTCTTCCACCTCGCCGCCGAGACCCACGTCGACCGCTCGATCCTCGACCCGCTGGCCTTCGTGCGCACCAACGTCGAGGGCACCGCCGCGCTGCTGCACGCCGCCCGCGGCGTCTGGAGCGACACCCCCGACGCCCGCTTCGTGATGGTCTCCACCGACGAGGTCTACGGCGCGCTGGGGCCCACCGGCGCTTTTCGGGCCGACTCGCCGCTCGACCCGAGCAGCCCCTACTCGGCCTCGAAGGCCGGCGCCGATCTGCTGGCGCTGGCGTGGCACCGCACGTTCGGCCTGCCGGTCATCGTCACCCGCTGCTCGAACAACTACGGCCCGCGGCAGTTCCCCGAGAAGCTGATCCCGGTGGTGGTCGGGCGGGCGCTGGCCGGTGAGCCCGTGCCGGTCTACGGCCGGGGCGACAACGTGCGCGACTGGATCCACGTCGACGACCACGCCGACGGGCTCATCGCCGCCGCCGAGCGGGGGCAGCCGGGCGCGGTCTACTGCTTCGGGGCCGACAACGAGCAGCAGAACCTGGCGCTGGTGCACCGCATCCTCGACGCGGTCGACGCGGCGACCGGCCGCGACGTGGGCCACGGCCGCGGGCTGGTGCGCTTCGTCACCGACCGCCCGGGGCACGACTTCCGCTACGCCATCGACGCCGAAGAGACCCGCGCCGCGCTGGGCTGGGCCCCGCGGGTGCCCTTCGCCGCGGGGCTGGCCGCGACGGTGCGCTGGTTCATCGACAACGCCGAGTGGTGCCGGCGACGCAGAGAGGCGGCGAAGCGCTTCGAAGAGGCGTGGTACGCCCGCCGGGAGGCCCGCTGATGATGGCGCCCGATCCCCCCAAAACCCGCGGCATCCTGCTGGCCGGCGGGCGCGGCACCCGGCTGTATCCGATGACCACCGTCGTCGGCAAACACGTGCAGCCGATCTACGACAAGCCGATGATCTACTACTCGCTGACCACCCTGCTGCTGGCGGGGGTGCGCGAGGTCCTGATCATCAGCTCGCCCGAAGACCTGCCGCACATCCGCGGGCTGCTCGGTGACGGCGAGGCCTGGGGCGTCGAGCTGAGCTACGCGCAGCAGGACGCGCCGCGGGGCATCGCCGAGGCGCTGGTCATCGGCGAGTCGTTCATCGGCGACGGCCGGGTGCTGTTGATGCTCGGCGACAACATCATCTACGGCGGCCTCGACTTCTTGCGCCGGGCGGTGGCCGAGCCCACCGACGGGGCGACGATCTTCGCCTATCAGGTCAAGGATCCGACCGCCTACGGGGTGGTGGAGTTCGACGAGGCCGGGCGGGCGATCTCGCTTGAGGAGAAGCCGGCGCAGCCGCGCTCGACGTGGGCGGTGGTCGGCATCTACCTCTACGGCCCCGACTGCGCGCGGCGGGCGAAGGCGCTGGCCCCGTCGGGGCGCGGCGAGCTGGAGATCACCGACCTCAACCGGACCTACCTCGACGACGGCCGGCTCAACGTGCGCCGCCTGGGCCGCGGGGTGGCCTGGTTCGATACCGGCACCCCGGAGAACCTGCTCGAAGCGAGCAACTTCGTGCGCGCGATCGAGACCCGCCAGGGGCTGGTCATCGGCAGCCCCGAGGAGGCGGCCTATCACGCCGGCTTCTGCTCGCTGGAACAGTTCGAGGCCAACGTCGCGGCGATGCCCCGTTCGGCTTATCGCGACTATCTGGAGCGGGTGCTGAGCGACCGCAAGGCGGCCCTGCGCGCGCGGCATTGAGCGCGCCCGCCGGCCCCGCCGATACGCTCGATCGCGCTGTTCTGGAGGCCTACGTGCGCACGCAGCGGCGCATTTGGCCCGCGGGCGGCGCGGCGTGCAAGGTGAGCGCCGCGGGGCTCGCCGCGGTCGACGGCACCGGGCGCGATACCCGGCTGCTGGTCTTCGGCTCTGATGGGGCGGCGCTCGATGAGCTCATCGCGTGGCACGCCGCAACCCGCGCCGCGAGCACCGACCCGTCACGCCATGCCCGCTGCCGCCTCGTCTTGCCGCGGGACGCATCCCCGTCGCTGCTGCACGCCCTGGCGCAGCGCGGCTTCGTCTACGGCGGCCACGCGCTGGTGCTGGTGCGCCCGCTGGCGGACCTGCCCGCGCCGGACGCCACGGTCGACATCGCGCTGGTTGATCGCCCGCAGCGGTCGTTGGCGACGCAGGTCATCGCCCGCGGCTACAAAGACGGCGCCGCGCCCGACCCGCTCGACCTGCGCGCCGCCGAGACCTGGTTCGACCTGCCCGGCGCGACCCACCTGCTGGCATACATCGACGGCGCGCCCGCGGGCGGTGGGGCGGTGGTGGTCGTCGGCGAGAGCGCGCTGCTGGGCCAGATGGCGGTGCTGCCCGCATACCGAGGACGCGGCGTGCAGCGCGCGCTCATCAACCAGCGGCTGCGCCACGCCCGTGAGCAGGGCGCCACGCTGGCCGTCGCCACCAGCGCGCCGCGCGGCCCCAGCCTGCGCAACCTGCGTCGGGCAGGTTTCGAGATCAGCCACGCGCGCATCTGCTTGCTGGGCTGTTGAGCCCGCCCTGCGGCGCGTCAAAGCTCGGGGCAGAGGTCGCACTCGCCGCCGCGGTCGAGCACCCGGCAGGCCACGCAATCGCAGAAGGTCTTGAAGACCGAGCAGGCCGGCGGGATGGCCGCTTCGTACCGGACGACCTGCCCGGCGCTGCGCGCTTCGGGCGCGCTGGTATGGCCCAGGGCGAAGGCGGTCATCACCAGGTGCGGCGGCAGCGCGCTGAAGCCGTTGATCTCGTCGACCCGGCGCATCGCGGCGTAGCCGTCGGCCACGACCTCGACCTCGGAGCGGTCGCTGACCGCGTCGTCGAAGGTCCAGACCTCGTAGGTGCCGTCGGGGTTGCTCTGCACGCCCGCGCCGCGGCTCTCGCCGACGCCGGTGTCTTCGCCGAAGACGACGTAGTTCTCGTCGAAGTCGTAGAGGAAGTAGCGCTGCGCGCCGGTCTCTTCGTCGCGCACCTGGAGGAGCAGCTCGTTGCCCATGGCCACCGGCTCGATGAGCTGCTCGATGGCCATCTCACGGGCGCCGAACCCGTCGATCTCGACGAGCCCGTCGGCCGACGAGACGAGGTAGCCCTCAGCGTTCTCGGTCAACCCTCCGCCGTTGTCGGTCCAGTCGTACAGCCGCAGCCCGAAGGTCTCGTCGAAGTACTCGATCAGCTCTTCATCGGGTGAGAAGGGCGAGCCCTCGCCCTCGTCGGTGCTTTCACTGCAGGCGACGCCGAGGGCGGCCGTGGCGCCGAGCGCCAGCATCCAATACAGCGCGCGTCCCATGGCATCCCTCCGATCATCGGGCCGAGGCTATCCGATGAACGCTAGCGAGGCGCCGAGCGGGGTGACAATGGCGAAATCGCCACGCCCGCCCGCAGCTCAGCGGGGCCGCCCGCCCGCCGCCGCCAGCCGGCGCAGCGTCTCGCCGACGCCCGTCGTCAGGTCGCCGCGCGGGGTGAAGCCCGTCGCCCGGATGCGGGCGTCGCTCACGTCGTACGAGAGCTGGTTCATGATGCGGGCGTCGACCAGCTCGACCTTCAGCTCGGGCACCGTCGCCCGGATGGCCTCGACCACGTCGCGCACCGTGTGGTTGGCGGTCAGCACGTTGTAGACCCGCCCGTCGAACAGCCGCCGCTCGACGATGTGCGCCACCGCCGCCACCGCGTCGCGCAGGTCGAGGTAGGGCCGCTTCTGGTCCAGCGCGGTGCGCCACACCGTCAGCGGCGTGCCGAAGGTGGCCTGCCAGCAGAACTTGTTGACCGCCGTATGAAAGCGCATGCCCGGCGAGAAGCCGAAGATGGTGCCGAAGCGGCAGACGACGTGGCGCAGGCCGTCGCGGGAGGCCATCGCCGCCAACTCACGCTCCTCGACCAGCTTGATCTCGGCGTAGGGCGACTGCGGCGCCAGCTCTTCGGGCGCGCAGTCCTCGTCGACCACCGCCGCCTGGGTGCCGTAGACGCTGGTCGACGAGGGGAAGATCAGCCCCGCGCCGACCTTCGCCGCCGCCGCGGCCACCCGCCGCGTGCCGCCCAGGTTGACCCGCTCGGTCTCTTCACGGCGTTCGAAGCTGCGCGGGGCGTCGGTGATCGCGGCGAGGTGCACCACCGCGTCGGCGCCTTCGAACAGCGGCTCGAGCGGGTCGCGGGTGACGTCGGCCTCGTGGAAGCGGCAGCCGGGCGGCAGGTCGAAGAGCGACGCGTAGCGCTGGGTCGACAGGTCGTCGATCAGCACCAGATCAACCGGCAAACGCGCCGGCAGCGCGCGGATGAGCGCCGAGCCGATGTGGCCCAGCGCGCCGGTGATGACGAGGGTCTGGCGATCGCTCATGGCGCCTCCCGATGCCGGCGGAACCACGCGCCCGTGCGGGCCAGCCCGTCGGCGAGCGTGATGCCCGGCTTCCAGCCCAGCCGGACCCACGAGCGGCGGCAGTCGAGCCGGGCGTGGCCCACCTCGATCGCCTTGCGGCCTGCGGGCCAGTCCACCAGCGCCGCCTCGCCGCCGATGTGCGCCGCGATGGCCCGGGCGGCGTCGATCACCGCGGCGTGCGCGGGGTGGCCGACGACGGTCACCTGCCCGCGGGTCTCGTCCCGCAGGCCCGCGCGGATCAGGCCCTCCACCGCGTCGTCGACGTGGATGATGTTGCGCAGCTGGGTGCCCGGCCGAAACACGGTCAGCCGCTCGCCGCGCAGGCCGAGGCCGATGAACCAGCCGAGGAACGACAGCCCCGGATCGTGCACCGCCATGCGCGGGCCGTAGACGTTGGGCAGCCGCACCGCGCTCACCGCGAGCCCGTGGCTCTTGCCGTAGATCAGGGCCGCGCGCTCGGCGAGCATCTTGTGGGCCGAGTACAGCTCGACCGGCTGCTGGGCGTGGTCCTCGTCGGCGCTGGCCTCGCCGATGGGGCCCAGCTGGGTGGTGGTGCCCACGTAGACCAGCGTCGCCGTCGGGTTCACCGCGCGCACCGATTCGAAGATCACCAGGGCGCCCTCGGCGTTGATGGACAGGTTCTCCAGCGGCGCCTTCAGCGAGCGGCCGTGGGCGGTGGTCGCGGCGCAGTGGAAGACCAGATCGACGCCGTCCAGCGCCGCCTCGACCGCTTTCGAATCGCGGATGTCCCCCGTCAGCCGCTCGACGTCGAGGCCGTCCAGGTTGCGCGGGTCGTAGCCGGTGCCGGCGAGGCCCACGTCCAGGCTGCGCACGATGGCGCCTTCGGCGAGGCACGCGGCGGCGAGGTTGCTGCCGATGAAGCCCTCGCCGCCCGTGATCAGCACCCGTCGACCTGCGAGACGCCCGCTCATCGGCCGGCCACCCTACGGCGACCAGACATCGAATCTGACCGTGCTCGCTTGCCCGATTCGCCGATGACGGCGTTGCTCGACTTGCCGTTGCCCCCAGCAGCGTCTGCGTCTCGCGCCTGGGCTGTGCCCGAAGCGACGCCCCGTCGGGTCGAGGGCTTGCTTCCCTCGGCGAATCGGTCTGCGCGATCCCTGGTCAACTTCAATGTCCGGCCGCCTTGCGCACGCCGGCGATCACCCGATCGAGGTCGTCTTCGGTCATGTTCAGCGCGCAGGGCAGGGTCACCGCCCGATCGCTGATGTCGTAGGCCACGGGGTTGAGCGGGCGGTGGCTCTCTTCGAGCCCGTAGCACGGCTGGCTCGACAGCGGCCGGAAGAAGCCGCGCGCCGGCACGCCGTGGGCCCGCAGCCGCTCGACGGCGGTGTCTTGATCGAGCCCGAACGCGCGATCGAAGACCAGCGAGGTGGCCCAGGCGCCGTTCACCCCGTCCGGCGGCTCGGTATTGAGCGTCAGCCCGTCGATGTCGGCCAATCCGTCGCGGAAGCGCTGCAAGTGGTGCCGCTTGCGGCCGATGATCGCGTCGATGCGCCGGAACTGCGCCCGCCCGATGGCCGCCTGGATGTTGAACGGCATGTACTTGAACGCGACCTCGTCGATCTCGTAGCTGCGCTGCCGGTTGCGGCCGTGATCGCGCAGGAACATGCAGCGGTCCCACAGCGCCGGGTCGTCGACGAGCAGCATGCCGCCCTCGCCGGTGGTCAGCGTCTTGGTGCGGTGAAAGCTGAAGACCGAGCCCACGCCGAACTTGCCCGCGCGCACCCCGCGATAGACCGAGCCCAGCGACTCGGCGGCGTCTTCGATGAGGTGCAGCCCGTGCTTCTGTGCCAGCGCCGCCAGCTGGGTCATGCGCGGCATGTTGCCGTACAGATCGACGGCGATGATCGCCTTGGTGCGCGGGGTGATGCGCGCCTCGGCCGACGCCGGGTCGATGCACCAGCCGTCGTCCACATCGCAGAAGATCGGCGTCGCGCCCGCGTGGGTGACCGGGGCCGACGAGCCGATCCAGGTGCACTCGGGCAACAGCACCTCGTCCCCCGGGCCGATACCCAGGCCCGCCAGCAGCAGGTGGATCGCCGAGGTGCAGTTGGGGGTCATGATGCCGTAGGCCCGGTCGTGCCAGGCGGCGAACTCCCGCTGGAAGGCCTCGACGTGGGTGTAGTCGTACCAGCCGTCGCGCATGGCGGCGGTGACGAAGGCCACGTCCTCTTCGGTGATCCACGGGCCGGCGTTGTAGATGTGCCGGTCGGAGGCCTCGCGCTTCACGCGTGCACCTGCACCGTCCAGTCGAAGTCGATGTCGGGGTGGTCGTGGGGCAGCTTCTCGACGTCGTCGGGGTCGTAGACGGTGTTCTGCAGGTACATCAGGCTGGCCGGCCCCTGAAGGCAGCGGCAGCCGTGGGCCACGCCCACCGGCACCTTCACCAGCCGCGCGGGCTGATGGTCGCCGAGCAGCACCTCGGCGGTGGCCTTGTAGGTCGGCGAGTCGGGGCGCAGGTCGCACAGGCCGAGGCGCACGACGCCCGACGCGACGTACCACCAGTCGATCTGCTTCTGGTGCAGGTGCCACGCCTTGATCACGCCGCTGTACATCAGCGAGTGGCTGAACTGGGCGATGCCCTCGGCGAACAGCGGCTGGGCGGTGCGGGCGATCTCGCGGAAGAAGCCCCGCTGGTCGCGGTGGGTGACCAGCTCGGCGATCTCGACGCCTGCGATCTTCAAGGGGTCGATCATCGGGTCTCCTCGGATGGGGCGAAGAATGCACGCACCGCGGCGATGACCCGATCCTGCTCGGCGTGGGTCAGCGCGGGGTGCATCGGCAGCGACAAGACCTCGGCGCAGGCCCGCTCGGTGACGGGCAGCCGGCTGCCGTCGTGCCAGGCGGGGTGCTGGTGCGCCGCGGCGGGATAATGCACCCCCGGATTGACCCCAGCGGCCCGCAGATGCCCCGCCAAGGCCTCGCGCTCGGCGGTGCGTACGACATACAGGTGCCAGGCGTGCCCGGCCTCCGGGGCCACCTGGGGCAGCCGCAGCGGCAATCCGCCGAGGTGCTTGGTGTAGCGGGCGGCCAGGGCGCGGCGCCGGGCGATCTCGGCGTCGAGGTGTTCGAGGCCCACCCGCAGGATCGCCGCCTGGATCGGGTCGAGGCGGCTGTTGATGCCCGGCTCGTGGCTCAGGCGCTGCGCGTCCCAGCCGTAGCTGCGCAGGCGGCGGACGCGCGCGGCGAGCGCCGGATCGTCGGAGGTCACCGCGCCGCCGTCCCCCAGCGCGCCCAGGTTCTTCGTCGGGTAGAAGCTGTAGGCCGCCGCCCGACCCCACGACCCGACGGGCTGCCCGCGCCAGGTGGCGCCGTGGGCCTGGGCGCAGTCCTCGATCAGCACCAGGTCATGGGCGTGGCACCACGCGGACAGGCGGTCCATGTCGATCGGGTGGCCGTAGAGGTGCACCGCGATCACCGCCCGGGTCTTCGTCGTGCGGGCGTCGTCCAGGGCGTCCAGGTCGAGCAGCAGGTGCACCGGCGAGACGTCCACGAAGCGCGGGGTGGCGCCGGCCATCGAGATCGCCGCGACGGTGGCCACGGCGGTATGGGCCACCGTGATGACCTCGTCCCCCGCGCCGATATCGTGGGCCATGAGCGCCAGCCGCAGCGCGTCGGTGCCGTTGCCCACGCCGACCGCGTGGGCCCGCCCGCTCCAGGCGGCGAACGCCGATTCGAAGGCCTCTACTTCGGGCCCGCCGATGTAGTAGCCGCTGTCGAGCACCCGCCGGATCGCCCCGTCGACCTCGTCCTTGTACGCCCGATAGCGGGCGCCGGGATCGGCGAAGCCGAGCGGCTTTGGGGGCCGCTTCATCGCCACTCGACCCGCGGCACGTAGGTCAGAAAACGCCCGCCCGCCGCGCGCCAGTCGGCCTCTTTGGCGACGATCTCGGCGGCGTGGTTCCAGGCGAAGAGCAGCGCGTGCTGCGGCGGGTCGGCGCAGAAGTCGGCGTACGCCCGGATGGGGATGTGGCTGCCCGGCGCGTAGCGCCCGATCTTGGTCGGGGTGACGTCGCTGATATAGGCCAGATCGTCGGGCCCCAGGCCGCAGTAGTTGAGCACCGTCGTGCTCTTGGAGGTGGCGCCGTAGCCCACCAGCGGGCCGTCGACGCCGCGCACGGCCTTCACCAGCGCGTCCTTGGAGGCGGCGACGGCGGCGGCGAAGGCGTCGAATGTGGCCGGCTGGCCCAAGCCGCGGGCGGCCTCCTCGGCGGCCAGCTCTCCGACCCGCGCATGGATCGGGCGCGCGCCGCGGTGGGCCAGCGTGAAGCGCACCTCGCCGCCGTGCACCGGCTGGCGCTCGGCGTCGATCACCTCCAGGCCGTGGCGCGCGGCCAGCTTCGCGACCGCCGTCAGCGAGAAGTAGTAGACGTGCTCGTCATAGATCTGGTCGTAGGACGTCAGCGCCAGGATGTCGCCGATGTAGGGGTCCTCGAAGGCGAAGACGCCCTTCGGCCCCAACAGCCGCCGCACCCCGTCGAAGACCGCGTCGAGGTAGGGGATGTGGCAGACGACGTTGGCCCCCAAGATGGCGTCGGCCGGGCCGCGGGTCTGGCGGAGCTCGTCGGCGAGCGCGGCGGTGAAGAAGCGGGTGTCGACGTCGAGGCCCAGCTTGCGCGCGGCGTCGGCGACGTTGGCCGAGGGCTCGACGCCCAGGTGTCGGCCGTCGGCGAAGTGGCGCAGCATGATGCCGTCGTTGCAGCCCAGCTCGACGACGAAGGGGTCGTCGGGCAGCCGGCGTTTGACGTCGGCGGCGAAGCGGCCGAAGTGGCGCGCCATGCCGGCCGAGGTCGACGAGAAGAAGGCGTAGTCGGCGTTGAACATCGCCGCCTCGTCCACTACGTCGACCAGCTGCACCATGGCGCAGGCGGGGCACATGGCCACTTCGAGCGGGAAGCGCTTCTCGTGGGCGAACCGCTCGGGCGTCAGAAAGCCGTTGGCGATGGGCATCGGCCCGAAGTCGACCACCGGATGCAGCGCGGCATCACACAGGCGGCAGCGGCTCATGCGCCCCCCTTCTTGCGGTCGCGATACTTGCGGGCGTAGCCGTAGCGCTTGGCGATGGGGCCGACCGCGTCCCAGCAGCGGGCGTTCATCTCGGCCGTCCAGTCGCGGGGGTGGGGGAAGTCGCCGAACTTCTGGGCGTTGAGCTTGCGGCCCAGGATCTCGACGGCCCGATCGCGGTCGAAGCCGTCGAGGCCGAGGAAGTCGAAGACGCCTTCGATCTCGTCAGGACCGGCGATCAGATCTTCGAAGCGCACGACCCGCACCCGCTCCTCGCCGATGCGTTTGCGCAGGCGCTCGACGTGGCGATAGGTCTCGGCCCACAGCCAGCTGACCTGCTCGAACTGCGGGCGGGCGAGCCACGTCTGGCGCCGCGGATCGTCCTCCCGCGGGCGCAGTCGGCCGCTCTCCCAGGCCCCCGTCGCGCGGTAGTAGCCGCGGCGCATGCCCGAGCGCACGAACTCCCGCGGGTCGCGGACGAGGATCAAGAAGCGGGCGTCGGGGATGTCGTCGGCGATGACGTCGCAGAACGGCGTCATGTTGTGGTCGGTCTCGCCGTGGATGACGCCCGCGTCCCACGCCTCGCGGATGATGCGCCCGCGGCCGGCCCAGAAGGTCGAGCGGCGGTCGATGGCGTCCCAGTAGGCGTGCAGGGTCTCCATGATCATGTTGGGCTCGGGGTGGTGCCAGACCTTGGCGTTGCTGGCCATCTCGAAGAGGCCGGCCAGGGTCTGGGTGCCCGAGCGCCCGGTGGACATCACGAAGAACGCGGGGTGGGCTGCGGGCGCGGGCTGCGCGGGCAGCGGCGGGCGCTCGACGGCGGGGGTGATCGCGGCGCAGGCCTGGCGGGTGGCGTCGAGCAGCGTCGCCTCGGCCCCGCGGGCGAAGGGCGAGGGCAGGGTATAGACCAGGTGCGAGACGTGGGCCTCGTAGCCGCCCTGTGCGACCATCTCGTCGGCGGGCACGTAGGCCTCGAGGCCGTTGGTATAGCCCAGCACGAAGAGCGCGTCGTGGCGCGTCGACAAGAGCCGCATGCGGCGGGCGGTGACCGCCATCGGCTCGCCGGGCACCAGCGCGAAGGCCACCTCGCCGACGCCGAGGATGCCCAGCTCCATCTCGAAGGTCTCGGGGCGTTTGTCGCCGTAGCGGTGGACGGCGGCGGCGGCCCAGTTGCGCAGCATCGCGGGGGCGGCGCCCTGGTTGTGCGGCAGACCGAAGGCCTCTTCGCCGATGGGCCCGCCCTGCAGCGGCAGGTTCAGCGTGATGCGCCCCGCGTCGAGCGGCCCGCGGATGGGGGTCAGCGTGGTGGCGGCGTCGGCGACGGCCTCGGCCATGCGCCCGCCGAGGGTGCGCGCGTCGTCCGGGCGGCCGATCCAGCCGATGCGGTCGCCCTGACGCACGCCCTGCTTGATGTCGCCCGCGGCCCCCTGCAGGAAGATCACCGTCTCGGCGGCGCCCTTCTCGGCGAGGCGCGCGCGCAGGGCACCCGGGTAATCCGCGCCGATGATCGCCGCGGGGCCCGATCCGGTCGGGTGGCAGCCGTGGTTGACCATCAGCAGGCGCCGCTTGCCGACCTTCACCGCCAGGATCGGGGTCTCGGTCTCGTAGTGCGACTCGGGCGCGGGGGCCATCTCGATGCGGCCGTCGACCGCCCGCCGACGGTTGAAGCCGATGCTCACCGCGGCGCGGCCCCACGCCAGCTCGGCGGGCGCGAGGTCGAGATACAGCCGCGGCAGCAGCTTGGTGACGTGGTCGACGACGCCCTGGGCGAAGGCGGCGTCGAAGCGGCCGAGGCCGGGCACCGCGTGGCTCACCGTGCCGGGCCCGTAGTGGGTGTGCGAGGCGTTGAGCACGACGGCGGCGGGGTCGATGCCCCACTCGGCGGCCCGATGACGGATGAGCCGCACGAGCTGGGCGTCGAAGCCGAAGATGTCGGCGCCGACGAAGAGCGCGCGGCTGCCGTAGCCGTCTTCGAGCAACAGCGCCTGCAGCTTCAGCCGGCTGTCGACGGTCTCGGTGGTGCGCGGCGGGCCGAAGTAGCCCTGCAGCTCGACGGCGCCGGCGGGCGTGATGTCGACCTCGGCGAACGCGGCGCGATAGGGCACCGGCGGCAGGTCGGCGACCGCGCGGGACTTGTGAAAGAGGCCGCGGGCGGTCTCGATCTGGCCCATGGCCTCGGTCAGCCGGCCCATCTCGTCGAGCAGGCGCGGGGTCTCGCCGCCCACCGCGAGGCCCTGCTCGAGGTAGCGGGTCGCCTCGGCGAGCCGGTTGGCGCCGCGGGTGATCGACGAGAGGTTGAGCAGCGCGTCGACGGGCGTATCGCCGATGACCGCCGCCTTGAGCAGCAGCCGCTCGGCCTGATCGATGTCGCCGGCCTGATGGGCCATGACCGCCAGGTTGTTGAGCGCGCCGCCGCAGCCCGGATCCATGGTCAACGCCTGGCGGAAGAGCCGCTCGGCCTGTTCGAAGTCGCCGCCGGCGAAGAGCTGCTCGCCCTGGGCGACGAGGGCCGCGGCCTGCTCTGCGGGCTGCTGGAGGGTGGGGGTCATGCCTCTCCTATCGGCCGTCGGCGCTCTGAGTTGAGTCGGCCCCGCGCAAGGCGGCGATGGCCTGCTTCAGCCCGGCGTGCGCCGGCCGGATCAGCGCCGCTTCTTCGAGCCGCTGCAGCACCTGCACCGCGCGCCCGCGCTCGAGCATGTCGTCCAGCGGCGCCTCGCCGGTGCCGTCCCAGCGTACGAAGCGCAGGCCGCGATCGACCAGCGCCACCGCCCGCTCGATCTCGGCGTCGACCCGCGCGCCGAGGCGGGTGCCGAGGATGTCGATCGTGCGCTGCGCCGCCCTGCCCCGCGCCGCGCGGTCGAGCGGCATGCGCGAGAGCAGCTCGAGGTGGGCGAAGATCAGCCGCACCATCGGCAGCGTCAGCCCCTCTTGCAGGAACTCGGGGTGATGTGAGCCGATGACGTCGGTGTTCTGCTCGGCGTAGGTCTTCTGCTTGGGGCGGGTGAGGCCGCGGGTGAACAAGACCTCGGGCAGCTGGGCGATGCGCGTGCGCAGGGCCAGCTCGGCGAGGAAGATGTTGTCGTACGAGCGGTAGAGCCGATGCTGGAAGAGCGCGCGGATCTGCTCGAGCACCGACCGCCGGAAGAGGCCGTACCACGCGTTGCACATGCTCAACGTGTCGATGACATGCAGGTAGCGGGCGACCGGATCGGGGTCGAGCGTCGAGATGTCGTCGTCGGCGATACCCAGCGGGGTGCCGTCGGCGCCGACCAGCGTCGTGCGGCTGTAGACCATGCCCACGTCGGCGTCGTCGGCCATGCGGGCCAGCGCCTTCTCGACGAAGGTCGGGTGGTGGCGGTCGTCGTAGGCGGCCCACATGTAGAACGGCGCCGTCGAGCGCTGCATCACCCGGATGTTGTTCTTGGTGCCGACGTAGCGGATGTCTTCGCCGGTGCGCACGTAGCGGATGCGGTCGTCCTGCGCCCGATAGCGCTCGACGGTCTCGCGGGTGATCGGGTCGTCGCCGGTATCGAGGATGACCAGCTCGAGGTCGCCGAAGGTCTGGGCCAGCACCGCCTCGATGGCGCCGGCGAACATGTCGCCGCCGCTGTAGACCGGCAGGCCGACGCCGACGACGGGCGCGCGCTCGGTGTGCACTGCGGGGGCCCGGCGCGGCGCGGGGCGGCGCTCGGTGAGGGTCCACGGGGCGGGCATCGCCGGGTCGCGGGTCAGGGCGATGCAGCGGTCGAGGTACAGCTTCGCTTCGCCGACTTCGCCGCGGTCGAGCGCGATGGCGGCCAGGTTCAGCAGCGGCAGCGCGCCGTTGTCGGCGAAGAGCGAGGCCTTGAGCAGCAGCGACTCCGCCTCGTCGAGCTCGCCGGCGGCGTAGGCCAGCTGGCCGGCCTGGAGGTGCGCCTCGCCGTGGGTCGGATCGGCGGCGAGCACCTGGCCCAGCGCCTGGATGGCGTCGCCGATGCGCCCTTCGGCCAACGCGGCGCGGGTCGGGGCGAGCAGGTCGTCGGTCATGCGCTCTGCTCCCGGGTGCGGCGCTCGGGCACGAACGCCAGATTGCACTTGCGGTCGAGGCGGTGGCTCGCTGGGAAGTGGTCCATCGGCAGCGGCCCGCGGGCGCCCAGGTAGGGGAAGTCGAGCAGCGAGCGGTAGGCCAGCCGGTAGCCGGCGGCGGCCATGGCGTCGATCACCGCGTCGCGCGCGAAGAACCAGACGGGGATGCGCGCGCCGTAATAGGCCTGATGGGTCACGAAGGTCGGGATGTCGCCCGCGGTCAGGCCGGCGAGCACGATCAGCCGCGGTTCGTAAGCAGCGAAGCGGGCCAGCATCGCCTTCCAGTCGGCGACGTAATGCAGGCTGCTGGCGGCGTGCACGACGTCGAAGCGGCCGTCGGGCAAGGTCTCGTGGAAGGTCGGGCCGTCGGCGCCGAAGAGTTCGCGCCCCAGATCGCAGACGGCGGCGGTCTCGACGACGTGCAGGTCGAGCGCGGCGTCGGGCAGGCAGTCGCGCAGGGTGGGGTAGAGCACGCCCGCGCCGCCGCCGAAGTCGAGGATCGAGAGTGCACTCTGCGGGTCGACCAGCGGCGCGAGCAGCGCGGGCAGCGGCAAGGCGTCGATCATCGTCGAGGGGCCCCCGCCCTGCACCGCGGCGCGGGCCGACTCGACCGCGTTGCGCTGCGCGGCGAGCCAGCGCTCCGAGTGGAACGCGGGCGGCGTCTCGGGCGCGGGCGGGAAGGCCTCGACGATACCCTCCCAGATGCGGAAGGCGGCCTCAGTCACGGATCGCTCGCAGGTAGCCGCCCGGGTTGTTGGTCACCAGCAGCCGCGCCTCGAGGTCGGTGTCTACGGCAAAGCGGTGATTCTCTTTCTGCCACTCGGCCAGCGCGGTGGCCGGGTTGTTGCCTTTGCCCCACGGTCGCGGGCGTACGGCGGACGGGGGCTGCCGCTCGATGGTCGTATCGCCGCAGACCAGATAGTGGCCTTTGCCCACGAAGCCGGACCACGCTCGCAGCTCGGCCAGCACATGCTCGTGGGTATGATGCGAGTCGAGGATCACCAGCACGTCCCGGCAGTCGCCGACGACCTCGCGGACCTCGGCGACGGTCTTCGGGTCGGTGGACGAGGCGCGCATCAGGTGCAGCCGCTCCGACAGCGGGCCCCAGCTGTTGAGGCGTTCGAGCAGGTCGTCGGGCATGTAGATGTCGATGCCGATGATCTTCTCGCCGCCGAGCACCTGCATCAGCGTCGAGTAGAACAGCGTCGAGCCGCCCCAGGCCACGCCGCATTCGATGATGAAGCGCGGGCGGGTGCGGAACAGGATCTCCTGCATCGCGAAGAGGTCGCCGGGCACCTGCAGGCACGGCTCGCCGAGCCAGTTGGTCTGGTGCACCCAGTAGTACTCGCCGGCGCGCACCTTCACGTCGAGGGCGTCGGCGAGCAGCGCCTCGTCGGCGGCCATGCGCCGGGCCTGGGTCTGCCGCAGCTCTTCGAAGGCCGCGCGGGTATAGAGCTTTTTGTTCGCGTTCGGATCGGCCATGGCGTCCTCTCAAGTGCCGGTGCGCGGTCGGGCGGCAGAGTGGGGCTCGAGCGCGTAGCCGTAGCGCGCGAGGTCGAGCCCGCAGCGCTCGGCCAGCCGGCGGTTGCCCGCGGCGTAGTGTTCGGCGATGCGGGACTGCCAGTCGGGGCTCATCCAGTCGCGCATCGCCGGGCCGCCGTCGAGCCAGCGCTGCCACAGGCTGTCGAAGCGGGTCGCGGTCGCGGGCGGCATCGGCGCGGGCCATACGCTGCGGATGCGGCTCCAGGTGAGCGTGCGGCGGCTGTGGCGGCGGCGCTCGCGGGGGCCGGTCAGCGCCGCTTCGACGACCGCGGGCTCGAGGCCGAGCAGCGCGGCCCAGCGGCGGGCGTAGGCGGTCGGATCGGCCAGCAGCTCTTCGTAGATCAAGACCTCGACCCGCTCGAAGCGGGCGGCGTACAGCTCGACGAGCGCGGCGTAGTCGAAGCCGCGCAGCGGGCCCATGCGCGGGAAGCGCAGGCAGTGCTGCATCCACTCGTCGAAGCCGACGAATCGACGCCAGTACCGCCGCGGCACGCCTTTGAGGTAGGCCCCGTGGTTGACGTACCACGACGCGATCGCCTGCCGCTGCTCGCGCACCACCAGCACCACGGTGGCCTCGGGCAGCAGGCGGGCGAGGCGGTCGGCGCAGACGGTCGGCAGCGGGCTGCGGCTGATGTCTTCGTTCGAGTAGACCAGCACCCGCCCGTCGGCGGCGGCGCGCATCGCGGCGAAGGCGTCGGCCATGGCGTCCAGCGGCGCGTAGAGGTCGTCCTCTTCGGCCAGCGCGGCGAACAGCGGCGCCAGCGCGGCCCAGCCGGGGCCGTCTTCGCCGCGGTAGCAGATCTCGTCGCGGGCGGCGAAGAGCCGGCGCTGCAGGCTGGTCGAGCCGGTCTTGTTGGCGCCGATGTGCAGGACGACCCGGCTCATGGCGCGGCGCGGTCCATCGCGGCTCGGATCTCGGCCATCGCCTTGCGCGCCAACGCGCCGATCTTCTCGCCGCCCGTCTCGGCCAGCGCTTCGAGCAGGGGCAGGGCTTTCTCGGCCTCGGCGCCCAGCGCCGCCAGCGCTTCGACCGCGCCGCTGCGGATCTCGTCGCTGCTCGACGCCAGCATCGCCAGCAGGCGGGGCAGCGCGTCGCGGGCTTCGGCCCCCAATCCACGCAGGCTCGCCAGCGCCGCCGTCTGCACGGCGGCCACGTCGTCGCCCAAGGCGTCGATCAGCGCGGCGGCGAGTCGCCTGGCGTCGTCGCCCGCCGCCGACATCTGGCCCAGGGCGCGGGCGGCGGCGGCGCGCACGGTGGGCTCGCTGTCTTTCAGCCGGCCGATGAGCGCGGTCATGTGCGACTGCGCCCCGTCGCCGAAGCGGCCGATGGCGTCGGCGGCGGCGGCGCGGACGGCGGCGGTCTGGTCGGCCAGCGCCAGATCGAGCGCGGGCAGGGCTTCGGCGGCGGCGTCGCCCATCTGACCCAGTCCGCGGGCGGCGGCGGCGCGCACGTCGGCCGCTTCGTCGCTCAGGCGGGCCTTCAGCGCGGCGACCGTCTTGCTGCTCGTCTCGGCGACGGCGGCGAGGGCCGCGGTGGCCGAGGCGCGCACGCGGGCGTCGGCATCGGCCAGGGCGGCTTCGATGCGCGGGGCGGCGGCGCGGGCCTTGTCACCGGCGGCGGCCAGCGCGTCGAGCGTCGCCGCCTCGAGCGCGCCCTCGGCCCGCTCGAGCGTGGCGGCCAGCGGCTCGACCAGCTCGCCCGCCCGATCGCCGAGCGCCGCCGAGCGGGCCGCGATGAGTCGCAGGTCGTCTTCCAGGCCCGGCGTCGCCTCTTCGAGCGCGACCCGCAGCGCCTCGACCGCGCCCTCGCCCTCGCCGACCAACTCGGCGAGCATCATCTCGGCCCGCTTGCGCAACAGCAGGTGCGCGTCGGGATCGGACAGGGTCTCGGTCAGCGTGCGCAGCGACTCGGCGTGGTTGGCCTGCAAACGGGTCAGCGCCTGGCGCGTCCAGAGGCGCACCTGGGCGCTCTCGTCCTTCACCCGGGCGGCCAGGGCGTCGATCGCCTTCTCGGCGTCGGGTCCGATGCGGCCCAGGCTGCGGGCGGCGGCGGCGCGCACCCGATCCGACTCGGCGCCGAGCAGGCCGACGAGCGCGTCCACCGCGCCGGCGGCCTGCGCGCCCAGATGGCCCAGCGCGTCGGCGGCGGCGGCGGCGACCTCGGCGTCGGGATCGGTCAGCGCCCTGGTCAGCCCGTCGAGCGCGCCGTCGAGCGCGACCCGCGAGCGGGCGAGCTGGTCCAGCGCGCGGGCGGCGGCGATGCGCACGCGGGTATCGGGGTCGTTGAGCTTCGCGCCGATGGCGCTGACCGCTTCGGCGGCGTCCTTGCCCAGCGCGGCGAGCTTGTCGAGGGCCACGACGCGGGCCTCGGGCTTCGCCGCGTCGAGCTCGGCCATCAGCGTCTCGACCGGCCGGACCTCGGGGGCCTCGGTGGACGGCGTATCCTTGCTGCAGGCCAGCAGCGAGGCGCCGATGCCCAGGGCGACGGTGAGGGCGACGGTGCGCATGGGTCTGTCCTCCGTGGGCGCATGGTGGCAGGGGGCCGGGCGCGACGCAAAGTCGATGTCACGGGTTTGACGCCGGCCGCGGGGGCGAACCCGATGGCCGTTCGATGTATCTTCCTGCGTCCGCGCCCCGCGCGCGCCCGAAATCGTACCCCGCACGAGGCTGACCATGCGCTCGAACATCTCGCCGCTCTTCGACCCCGAGGCCTGGACGCCGGTCGAAGGGTTCGACTTCCGCGACATCACCTATCACCGCGCCCGCACCCAGGGCACGGTGCGCATCGCCTTCGACCGCCCCGAGGTGCGCAACGCGTTCCGGCCGCAGACCGTCGACGAGCTCTTCGTCGCGCTCGATCACGCCCGCCAGACCAGCGACGTGGGCTGCGTGCTGCTGACGGGCAACGGGCCGTCCCCCAAAGACGGGGGCTGGGCGTTCTGCTCGGGCGGCGATCAGCGCATCCGCGGCAAGGTGGGCTACCAGTACCAGGACGGCCAGGGCACCATCGATCCCGCGCGCCTGGGGCGGCTGCACATCCTCGAGGTGCAGCGGCTCATCCGCTTCATGCCCAAGGTGGTCATCGCGGTGGTGCCCGGCTGGGCGGTCGGCGGCGGGCACAGCCTGCACGTCGTCGCCGACATGACGCTCGCCAGTGAAGAGCACGGGCAGTTCAAGCAGACCGACGCCGACGTGGCCAGCTTCGACGGCGGCTTCGGCTCGGCCTATCTCGCCCGTCAGGTGGGCCAGAAGCGGGCGCGGGAGATCTTCTTCCTCGGCCGGACCTACTCCGCCCGCGAGGCGTTCGAGATGGGCATGGTCAACGCGGTGGTGCCGCACGCCGACCTGGAGACGGTGGCGCTCGAGTGGGCCGCCGAGGTCAACGACAAGAGCCCCACCGCCCAGCGCATGCTCAAGTTCGCCTTCAACCTGATCGACGACGGGCTGGTGGGTCAGCAGGTCTTCGCCGGCGAGGCGACCCGGCTGGCCTATATGACCGACGAGGCGCAGGAAGGCCGCGACGCCTTCCTCGAGAAGCGCCCGCGCGACTTCGGCCGCTTCCCCTGGTACTACTGACCGCGCGGTTCGAGCAGACGCTTGAGCGCCAGCTCGAGCTCGGCGACCCGCAGCGGCTTCGACAGGTAGTGGTTCATGCCCGCCGCGAAGCAGCGCTCGCGGTGTCCGGCGACGGCGTCGGCGGTCAGCGCGACGACCGGCACCGTCTGCCCGTAGGCCAGCCGGCGGATGCGGCGGGTGGCCTCGAGCCCGTCCATCACCGGCATCTGGCAATCCATCAAGATCGCGTCGAAGGGCCGCTCGCGCACCGCGCTGACCGCTTCGCCGCCGTGGCGAGCCAGCACGACGTCGGCGCCGAGCCGCTTGACCATGGTGCGCACGAAGGCCTGGTTGATCGGGTTGTCTTCGACGATGAGCAGGGTCCGGCCGCTCAGATCGAGCGGGGCCTCCGCCGCCGCCACGTTGTCGACGGTCAGCGGGCCGGCGGGCTCGACGGCGCTCGAGGGCGGGTCGGTGTCCAGCGCATCGCGGCGGGCGCGGATGAAGCGGGCGGTGAAGATGAACCGGCTGCCGTGCCCCGGGGTCGACTCGGCGCCGACCGTGCCGTCGAGCGCCTGGACGATGCGCTTGACGATCGCCAGCCCCAAGCCGCTGCCGCCGAACTGCCGCGAGGCCGAGCCGTCGCCCTGGGTGAACGGGTCGAAGAGCCGCGCCACGTCGTCGGCGGCCATGCCGACGCCCGTATCGACCACCTCGAATTGCAGGCGCACGCGCGCGTGATCGTAGTCGGCGACGCTGCAGTACACCCGCACCTCGCCGGCGACGGTGAACTTGAGCGCGTTGCCGACCAGGTTGAGCAGCACCTGGCGCACCCGCCGCGCGTCGCCGAGCACCCGCGCCGGCAGCGCCTGATCGAGCACCGCCCGCAGCTCGACCCCCGCCGGTCGGCGGGCCTCGAGGGTCTCGACGCACCCGAGCACCAGCGCCGCCGGGTCGAACGGCGCCTGATCCAAGGTCAGCTCGCCGGCCTCCAGCTCGGAGAAGTCGAGCACGTCGTCGACCATCGCCAGCAGGCTCTCGCCCGACGAGCGGATGTCGCGCACGTGCCCGGTCAACTCGTCGTCGAGCCCGGCGTCCGCCAGCAGCCGCGCCATGCCCAGGATGCCGTTGAGCGGCGTGCGCAGCTCGTGGCTCATGTTGGCCAGGAAGCGGGTCCGGGCCAGCGCGTTGGCTTCGGCGAGATCGCGGGCCCGGGTCAGCGCCTCTTCGGTGTGCACCTGCTCGGTGATGTTGGTGCCCACCGCCACGAAGCCGGCGACCTCGTCGTAATGCGAGACCAGCGGCGCGATCGAGAACAAGAGGTGGGTGTCGTCGAGCAGCGCCGTCAGCCGGACCGGCGTCGACTCCCGGGGCCAGATGCCCGGCTCGGCGCGCAGCATCTCGTGAATCGGGCGGCCGACGAGCTCCGTGCCGAGCATCGCCTGGGCCGCCGGGTTGGCGTAGCGCACTTCCCGGTCGACCGTCACCACGAGCACCGGGCTGGGCAGCGACTCGATCAGGCTCACCATCTCCGCCGACGATACCGCGGTGCGGGCCAGCTCGGTCGCGAGCACGTTCACCGCCATCGCCAGCCCGTCGAGCCCCATGCCCGAGCCCTCGGTGGGCAAGCTGACGTCGAAGTCGTGGGCCGAGATCGCGAACAGGGCGTCCAGCGTGCGCTCGACCGGCTCGACCGCATAGGTCGGCAAACGCCGCTCGGCCGTGGCCCGGTCGAGCAGCGCCACCGCGTGGGCCACCGGATCGTGGCCGGCAGGCAGCGCCTCTCCGAACAGCGCCCGGACCCGCTCGGCGAGCGCGGCACCGCCCGGAGGCGTCTGGTCGTCGGCAGGGTCGCTCATCGGGCAGCGTCGCTCATCGGACAGCGTCGTTCATCGGGGCAGCGTCGTTCATCGGGCAGAAGCTCGTCGGGCAGAGGCTCATCGGTTCTCGGTCTTCCGAGCCCCCGGGGCATGCGCATCATCGTAGCCGACGAGCGCCTCCGTCACGAAGACAAAACAATTGCAGCCGATTGCAACCGGGTGACGTGGATCCGCTTGGCGTTCCCGGGCACACTGCCCGCATGCAACCCGTATACGCGTTCATTTCGTCGTGCGGCCCGCGCCGCCCGTTGCGTCGACTGGCGCCGCTGCTCTGCGCCCTCGCCCTCGCCCTCGGCTGCGCGGAAGACGAAGCGCAGCCCGGCGAGCCCGGCGGTCCGTGCCGGGTCGGCGCCGAGCCCTGCATCGAAGGCTATGGCTGCTCGGGCGGCTTGTGCGCCGTACTGGACGCCGACGCCGGGGTCGCGGGCTACTCGGCCCAGATCAACGCCTCCGTCGACCGGATCCCCGCCGACGGAGAGAGCGTCGTCGACATCGACTTCGTCATCAGCACGACGCCGGTCGACGGCGAGCGCCGGGCCTATGACCCCGCGACCGACGGTGAGATCTTCCTCAGTGTGACCCCCGTCGAGGCCGGTCGCATCGAGCCGGCGCGGCCGATGCTCGTCGAGGGGCTGGGCCTCGCCACCTTCGTGCCCTGCCACCGCGGGGTCGATGCCCGCTGCCCCGACTCGGCGATCATCCGCATCGCCCGCGAGGCCGCGCCGCTCGAGCCCTTCGCCGAGTCCGAGCCCCTGCGCCTGCTCGATCCCGAGGTCAGCGCCCCCGACATGGGGACCGACGGCGGCATGTGAACGATTCTCGGCGTTGTGTGCCGCCAGCGTAAACCGGATCCCGACGCGGTGCGTCGTGCAGTGGCAGCCCTCGCGGGATACCGTCGATCGATAACGCTACATTGATCGACGCTGCAGCCGTCCCGCTGGACAGTCGCCGAACGGGAAGAGGATGGAGAACACCATGGTCAGACCAAGCCCCGCCCCGCGCGCCCCGGCGCTGCGGATCGTGCCGTGGCTCGTGCTGTCGTGCGCATTCTTGTGCGCGGCGCCCGCAGCCGCACAAGACGCCTGCGAAGCGCCGCAGGCGGTCGACGCCACCCGCTATCTGCGGCAGCTGACCCTCGACCTCTTCGGGCGGGTGCCCACCGAGGCCGAGCTGCGGGCGCTCGTCGAGCGCGGCGGCGAGATCGACGAGGCCTTCGTCGACGACATGCTGCACAGCGAGGAGATCAACGGCCTGATCCGGCGGCACCACCGCGACCTGCTCTGGCCGAGCACCGAAGCGCTCGACGTGCTCAGCGCCGCCTCGGCCCTGCTCATCCCGGCGAGCTTCTACTCCGCCGAGGGGGATCCGAACCGGCAGTTCCTGCTGTTCACCGGGTTCTACGAGCGCGGCGGGCTGGTGCCGTGCAACGACGAGCCGGCGGCGTGGGATGACGACGGCAACCTGATCTTCGAGGACATGCCCGACGGCACCCGCCGCGAGGGCTACGTCATGGTCGAGCCGTACTGGGCGCCGGGCACCGAGATCAAGGTCTGCGCCCTCGAGGCCCGCATCGCGCCGATGTCGGAGGACGGCCTCGACTGCGCGACCGCCCAGGGCATGGCCAGCGGACGCTGCGGCTGCGGCCCCGACCTGCAGCGCTGCGCCGACTTCGCCGCGGTCACCCGCATCACCCAGTCGTTGCAGGACCAGCTCCTGCGCATGGTCGAGGCGCCGATCGACGAGGGTCGGCCCTACACCGACATGCTGCTCGGCGCCGAGGAGATCGTCGACGGGGCGCTGGTGCACTACTACAAGTACCTCACCCCGATGGGCATCGACCCGATCATCCAGGTGCCGCCGGTCGACGTCGCCGCGCTGCCCGACATCCCCTTCACCGATCGCACGTGGCATACCGTCGAGCGGTCGAGCCCGCTGCACAGCGGCATCCTGACCAGCATGAGCTTCCTGCTGCGCTTCCAGACCGGCCGGGCGCGAGCCAATCGCTACCACATCGCGTTCCTCTGCGATCCGTTCGTGGCCCCCGACAGCCCGTTGCCCAGCGCCGAGGACGAGTGCAGCGGCGAGCCGAACCTGCGCGAGCGCTGTGGCTGCAACTATTGCCACAGCCGCCTCGAGCCGGCCGCCGCGTGGTGGGGCCGCTTCGCCGACGCCGGGACTTTGCTGCTCGACGACGAGAGCTTCCCGACCTATCTGCGCCGCTGCGCCGAGTGCGCCCGCGACCCCGGCCGGCCGTGCGACTTCATCTGCCAGCGGTTCTACGTCTCCGAGATCGGCCACGAGAAGCAGGAGCCGTACGCCGGCGTGCTCAAGAGCTACGAGTGGCGCGACGCGGGCGAGGTCGCCCGCGTCGAGGCCGGCCCGGCAGGCCTCGTGCAGCAGAGCATCGACGACGGCACGCTCGCGTCGTGCACCGCCGAGCAGCTGTTCACCCGGCTCTACAAGCGGCCGCCGACCGCCGACGAGAAGCTGCGCGAGCTGCCCCGCTTCGCCCGGGCATTCGCCGAGAGCGACTACGACTTCAAGGCGCTCGTCCGGGCCCTCGTCGTCGACCCGGCCTACCGGAGGATGGTCCGATGATGCGTGAAGCCATGGGACGCACGATTCGACGGCTGACGCTGGCGCTCGCCCTCGGCGGAGCCCTCGGCCTGATGGCCTGTGACGACGAACCGCTCGCCCCGGGTGCCGACGCCGATGGCGGCGCCGGCGGTGTGGGCGGCGAGGGCGGCGGAGGCGGCGAGGGCGGCGCCGGTGGAGGCGAGGCTCAACAGGAGCTGAGCCGCGCCGCCGGCCGCATGACCATCGAGCAGCTCGCCCGCTCGATCCCCGTCGTGACCGACGGCCTCAACTGGACCGAGGACTTCGGCCAGGGCCCGGTCGACATGTTGCAGGTGCTCGCCCCGACCCTCGGCGCCCCCGACTATCTGCGGGTCACCGAGGAGAACCTCGAACCGACGCTCATCATCGCCAAGTTCCTGCAGGACGCCTCGCAGCGCATCTGCCTGCGCTGGGTCGCCCGCGATCAGAGCCTCGCGGCCGCCGATCGCAGCCTGGTGACCCACGCCGACTGGCAGAGCACCGACGAGGCGCTGGTTCGCGAGAACCTGCGCCGACTGCAGCTGCGGTTCTACGCCCGGCACGTCGCCGCGGCCGACGACCCGGCCCTCGACCCGCTGTACCAGCTCTTCGTCGATGCCTCGACGACCGCGCCGGCCGAGCGGGCCGCCCGGGACGGCTGGCTGGCGGTGTGCATCGCGATGATGACCGACCCCGAATTCGTGCTCTACTGAGCGGAGGCCGACCATGCCCATGAATCGACGAGACTTCCTGCGGCGGACGGCTCTGGCGACCGGCGCGAGCCTGCTCGGGCCCGCCGTCTTCGGCCAGCAGCTCGCCCGCGCCGCGGGTGAGAACGACCGCTACTTCATCTTCTGCTACTTCGAGGGCGGCTGGGACCTGCTGTTGGGGCTCGACCCCCGCGACCCGGTGGACTTCCCCGACGACGCGGTGCGCGAGACCGGCATCCAGCCGGCATACGGCCTGCTGCCGGGCCAGTACAGCCGGCGGCCGATCGACGCCGGCCCGTTCCGACTCGGCCCGTGCGTCGGCGAGCTGGCCCGCATGGCCGACCGCTTCAGCGTGGTGCGCGGCATCGACATGTCGACCCTGACCCACGAGGTCGGCCGGCGGTACTTCATCACCGGCCAGCGCCCGTCCGGCTTGACTGCCCGCGGCTCGTCGGTGGCGACCCTGGCCACCGCCGGCATCGGCGCCGACCGCCCCGTGCCGCACCTGACCCACCTGGTCGAGGCCTATAACGCCGACCAGCCGCCCTATGCCGGCGCCTTGCCGGTGGCCGCCGTCGACCACCTGCAGTACATCCTGCAGGAGAACCTGGGTATCCCGACCGACATCCCGGCCAATGTGCGCGGCGCGCTGGGGGCCTACTGGTCGCGGGCCCCCGACTGCCTGCCGGGGGCCGGCGCCGGCATCGGCGACCTGGCCGACATCTACCGCGACAACCGGGATCGGGCGCGGGCGGTTGTCGTCGAAGAGCTGCACCGCAGCTTCCAGTTCAATACTGCCGAGAGCGCCGCCGTGCGCCAGCGCTACGGCTTCGGACAGGGCCAGCAGGAGACGCCGTACGGCAGGGCGGCCCTGGCGGCCCAGGCCCTCAAGACCGGCCTCTCGCGGGTGGTGAGCGTCGCGCTGTCGACCGGGCTCGATACCCACGACAATACGTGGGCCGGGCAGCACAGCGTCAACCTCCAGGCCGGCTTCGACGCCCTCGCGCGCTTGATCACCGACCTCGCCGAGAGCGAGGCCCCGGGCGGCGGCAGCTTCCTCGACAAGACCACGATCGTCGCCTTCAGCGAGTTCGGCCGCACCCCGCGGCTCAACGAGCGCAACGGCCGCGACCACCACCTCGCCAACTGCGCGCTCATCGCCGGCGGCGGCATCCGCGGTGGCCGGGTGATCGGCGGCAGCACCGACATCGGCATGGGCCCGGAGACGATCGATCTCGCAACCGGATTGCCCGATCCGGCCGGCGACGCGCTCAAGCCGGAGCACGTGCTCGCGACGGCGCTCGCCTCGGGCAACGTCGACACCGCGCCGCTGCGGGTCGGCCCGCTGCCGGCGCTGCTGGACTTCGATTTTCAGGGGGGCTGATCGAGCCCGGGGCCCGTGATCTGCGGGCCCCCGGTCGGCGGGACGGTGGCGAGTACGAAGTAGGTCCGAGCGCTCACATCTCCATGGGCGCCATATCGACTTCGGGGCCCATGTCGTCGCCCACCGCGCCCATGTCCTCGCCCGCGGCGCCCATATCCTCGTCCATCGGGCCCATGTCCTCGTCCATCGGCCCCATGTCGGCCGCGGGACCAACATCCTCGCCCATCGGCTCCATGTCGCCCATGGGGCCCGCATCCTCGTCCAGCGGACCCATGTCGTCTTCGGGACCCAGGTCGTCTTCGGGGCCCATGTCGTCGTCGGGCCCCATGTCCCCGTCGGCGGGCGCCATGTCCTCACCCGCCGGCGCCATGTCCGGGTTGGGGAACATATCCGGCGCGATCGGCGCCATGTCCGGGTCGGGCGGCAGGCTCTCCGGCCGCACGCACCAGTTCTCCGGGCTGCAGACCGTCCCCGGACGCAGCGCCGCGCACTCCTCGTTGGTCCGGCACTCGTTGTCGTTGAGCTCGGGCTCGCACCCGCCCAGCCCCGCGGTCGCAAGGGTCAGGACCGCCGCCGCGGTCCATGCGCGCAACGCCATCAGAACCGCCCTTCGACGCCGACGTAGGTCCCACCGCCCGGCATCGGCGCCACCGAGTAGCGATAATCCGGCTCGGCGGCCCACAGCAGCGCGCCGAGCACCACCCCGGCCGCGCCCACCCCGTACAGGACGTTCGCCGCCGTCGCCTGGAACTCGGTGTCGTCCTTGAGCTCCTGCTTGTCGAGGCGGTCGACGCTGCGGTTGAACTCGTCGGCCGACTCATCGGCCTGGGTGCCCATATATGCGCCGCCGGCGATCGCCGCGCCGCCCACCAGGAACGAGACGATCGCGTAGCCCCTGTAGCTCGGCGGCGCGGGCTGCGCCTCGTCACGGATGGGCTGGGCGCCCACCGGACGGGCCCCGGGGCTGGTCACCGGGCGCTTGCTCGGCCGCTTGCCCACCGCCGGCTTCTTGTTCGGCCGAGGCTTCGTGCGCGGCTTCTTCACCGGGCGCTTGCTCGGCCGCTTGCTGGCCACCGGCTTCTTCATCGGCTTCCGGGCCGGCCGCTTCGCGCGGGGCTTCTTCGACGGCCGCTTCGCCGCCACCGGCTTCTTCGACGGCGTCTTGCTGGCGACCGGCTTCTTCGCCGGCCGCTTGGACGACGTCTTCGACAGCGAGAACTTGAGGCGGTACGTCTTGCCCTTGGAGGCCTTGACCGTCTTGCTCTCGGAGCGATAGCCGCTGCGCGAGACCTTCACCGAGCGCGTGCCCGGCTTCACCGAGACCTGCCCCTTCTGCAGCTTGACCCGCTTGCCGTCGACGTAGATCGACGCGTCCGACGGACTGACGGTGATATCGAAGGTTGCTGTGCCCGATGGGGCCATCAGCGCGAAGACGAGCGCGAATACGGAGGTCATGGTCACTCCCCGGAGGTCTTGAGGGCGAAGGTCGGCCGGCGGCCGGCCGCCGCGACGCCCGTACGAGGACCGTATTCAACCACGGATCGTCCCGCGATCGAATCCGCTCGACACCGACCCCGACCCGTCTCGCCGTTCGGCCCCGCCCGCGGCGCCCCCCATCACGCCTCGACGACGGCCTCGGGGCGGATCATCGACTCCACGCCGTGCTCCAGATCATCGTCCATCCGCTCGGCGAGATAAGCCTCGAGCGACACCCCCGCCCGGTGTTCGAACGGCTCCTCGAGCACCCTCAGATCCGACATCCGGTCGGGCCGGAAGCTGCGGTACGCCTCGCGCAGCTCGCACCATGCCGCCAGGTTCCACTTCGCGCCCCAGAAGTACAGACCCAGCGGCCGCACGACCCGCCGCGACGTGGCCCCGTCCTCGCGGGTGTATTGGAACGACACCTTGAACTGCCGGCTGACCGCGTTGCGCAGCACGTCGAGGCCGGTCGTCCGCTGGCGGGTCCACTCGCCGCCCGGCGCGAAGAGCGCCGTGCGCAGCAAGACATCTCTCAGCGGCCCGGGCACGATCGCCTCGACCTTCTCCAGTACGCTGCGCGCCGCCGCCGCCAGCGCCGGATCGGCCCACGCCACCGCCATGCGCGCCCCGAGAACCAAAGCCTCGATCTCCTCGCTGGTGAACGTCAGCGGCGGCAGCACGGCGTTGGCCTCGAGCTGATAGCCGACCCCCGCTTCACCGCGGATCGGCACACCGTTCTTCATGATGTCCTGCATATCGCGGTAGATCGTACGCTGGGAGACCTCGAGCATCTCGGAGAGCTGCTCGGCGGTCACGAACCGGCGATTCCGCAGGATCTGGACGATGCGAAACAGGCGATCGGCGCGGCGCATGCGGCGACTCCTTCCCCGGGCTGTGAGACCCCGACATCATGCCCGGGGTCTCCCGCCACCGTGCCGTCAGCAGAGATCGTCTCCCCGGCCGACGTCGGTGTTTGTCTGGTCATTTGTTCAGTATCCTGGCACCGCTCACCGATCGATCGCAAACTCTTCGAGCTTCAAGACGGCATTTCTGAAGTCGCCCCCACCGTTGTAGGCTGCCGCCATGCGTCAGAGCACCGACCCGCGTCCCGTCCCGAGACCTCGCCCGGCACCGCAGTCCGCGCGCCCGTGCGCCCTGCTGCTCGCGCTCGCCGTCGGCGTATTGCTCGTCGACACCGCGTCGGCCGCCGCGCCGCCCGAGCTCTACGGCCGCGCCGTCGAAGCCTCGCTCGAGATCCTCACCGACGACCAACTCGACGGGTCGGGCTTCGTCATCGACCCCTCGGGCATCGCGGTGACCGCCGCCCACGCCGTACCGGATGGTAGCCGGCGTATCGAAGTCCGCTCCCCGGTCTGGGGCCGCCGCCCGGTGCAGATCATCGCCCGCGACGTCGGCCATGACGTCGCGCTGCTGAAGCTGCCCGCCCGCACCGAACCCTACCCGGCCCTGTCACTCGCCGAGCGGCCGTCGGCGGTCGGCAGTGACGTCTACCTGCTCGGCGCGCCGCTGTTCCGCCACGCCGTGATGCTGCGGGCCATGGTCGCCCGCGACACCCCGACCTACGAGTACCTGCCCGACCAGCAATACTACCTGCGCATCGTGCACCTCAGCGGACCCTCGCCCGTGGGCACCAGCGGCGGCCCCTGGATGAACGCCTCCGGCCGGGTCGTCGGACTGCAATCGGGCCTCATGCACGACGGCGGGGTCGCGGTGGGCATCGCCTACATGGCCCCCGCCGCGGCGATCGCCCGACTGCTCGAGACCCGGCGCGACGCCGTCACCCCGACGCTGCGTATCGGATTCGAAGAGCTGTGGGAGCAGAGCGACGGCTTCCGCCGCCGCTACCCGCCGCAGCTCGAAGCCCTCGTCGCGGGGCGGGTCACCCCCGGTGGCCCGGCGGCCCGGGCCGGCCTGCGCCCGCGCGACGTGATCACCCACATCGGCGAGCGACGGGTCCGCATGCGCGACGAGATCATCGAGGCCATCCGGGCGATGCGCCCCGGCGACCCGGTCGACCTGCGGATCCTGCGCCCGGGCGAGGCGCCTCGGGTGGTTCGCATCGCCACCGCCCGCCTCGAGACCGAGGTCGCCCGGCCCTGATGCCCGCGGCTCGCCCCGCATCTCCAAGAAATTCAAAACGCCCGGGAGAAAGTTCTTGATCTGCATCCGGGGGTCAGATAGATTCCGCGCCCGTTGCCGATGAGGCCAAGCGGCTTTCCGGCTTCCGGCTCTTTGAAAATCTGGTCGAAACGCGTGAGAACGTGCGAGGCCTCAGATCGAACACAAAGTCGCCATCGGTACGCCGATGGTGCACTCCAGAATTTCAACTGGAGAGTTTGATCCTGGCTCAGAACGAACGCTGGCGGCGTGCTTAACACATGCAAGTCGAACGAGAAAGGGCTTCGGCCCGAGTAAAGTGGCGCACGGGTGAGTAACGCGTGGGTAATCTG
>JAUHXC010000027.1 GCA_030427205.1 bacterium
ACGGCTGCGTCGACGCCGACGGGACGCTGATTCAAGCGTGCTACGAGGCGGCGTGCGCGGTGGAGTTGGAGGCCTGCTTCGGTCCGCCGCTGCCCGAGCCGGAGCCGCCGCCCGAGCCGGAGCCGGCGGGCGATCTGACGTGCGCCGAGCTGAATACATGCCTGGGTGAGTGCGCGCCGGACGACGCTTTGTGCCAGCAGGGTTGCCTGGACGGGACGTCGGTCGAGGGCCGGGATGTCTTCGAGGCGATCTTCACCTGTATCGAGCTCAATGGCTGCGTCGACGCCGACGGGACGCTGATTCAAGCGTGCTACGAAGCGGCGTGCGCGGCCGAACTGGAAGCCTGCTTCGGTCCTCCGTTGCCCGAGCCGGAGCCGCCGCCCGAGCCGGAGCCGCCGCCCGAGCCGGAGCCGGCGGGCGATCTGACGTGCGCCGAGTACAACGCATGCCTCGGGACGTGTCCCGCCGACGACCCCGCGTGCGCCGAAGCATGCCGGGCGGATGTCTCGCCCGAAGGCGCGGCGGCGTTCGACGCGGCGCTGGCCTGCTTGGACGCCAACGGATGCATCGGACCCGACGGCGTGCTCGACGAGGCGTGCGCCGACGCCAACTGCGCGGCCGAGTTGCAGGCCTGCCTCGGCCCGCCGGTCGAGCCGGCCGGCGACTTGACGTGTGGCGAGTTCAATACGTGCCTCGGCGATTGCCCGGACGGCGATCGGGCGTGCCAGGACGGGTGCGTGGCCGCCGCGTCCCCGGCGGGCTTCGCGCTGTTCGAGGCGGCCAGCGGGTGCATCAACGACTCCGGCTGCGCCGACGGCGATCAGGCCTGTATCGACGCCGCCTGCGGCGACGCGATCACTGCCTGCTTCACCCAGCCCTGAGCCGGAAGAAAAAGGCCCGCCGCAATTCGACCAACGGGACGCGAGGGCTGTCGTCCTCGCCTCCATATGCTCATCGAGGGCGCTGCATTGAAGTCAACCTGCCGGATCCCGCTGTTCGTCGCCGCTGTCGCGCTGCTGCTGTCATCGGGCTGTGTGCCCGGCGGGGGACGCGGCGGGGTCGATGATGGTGGCCCGATCGCGGTCGACGCGGGCGCGACCGACCGGGCGATGCCCGACGGCGCGCCGACCGACACGTCCGTCGATGGCGCAGCGCCCGATACGTCCGTCGATGGCTCAGCGCCCGACGCCGCGCCTGCGGATATGGCCCCCGACCGGGCCGTCGAGGCCGACGCGACGACGGACGCGGCGTTCGACATGGCGCCCGATGCGCTGCCCGACGCGGCGCCCGAGGTCTGCGAGCCCGGCGCCGTCCAGCGGCGACCCTGCGGGCTCGACGACGCGGGCACCGAGCGCCGCAGCTGCGTCGACGGCGTCTTCGAGCCCTGGGGTCCATGCACCGGCGCCCCGGTCTGCAGCGACGGCGAGACCGATATGGCCCCGTGTGGCGCCGACGAGGGTGGCCTGCGGGCCCGCCTCTGCGTCGGCGGCGTCTGGGGCGCCTATGGCCCGTGCGAAGATCCCACGCGCGCCTGCGACGACGGCGCCATCGAGGAGCTGCCCTGCGGCATCAACCGCCGCGGCACGACCACCCGCGCCTGCGTCGACGGCCGCTTCGGGCCGCTCGACCCGTGCGACGACGCGGACGAGTGCGTCGACGACAGCGAGGGCTTCTATGTCTGCGGGCTCAACGGCCGGGGCGTCGAGGTGCGCCGCTGCACCGCCGGCGTGCTCGACCCGCCGGTGCCCGAGGCCTGTGATGATCCCGATGTCTGCGTCGACGGCGCGCCCGGCGAGCCGGTGGCCTGCGGGCTCAACGGCCGCGGCGAGGCGCGGGCCACCTGCGAGGCGGGGCAGCTCGGCCCGTTGGGGGCCTGCGCCGATCCCGACACCTGCGTCGACGGCGCCGACGAAGAGGTCGTCTGCGGGCTCAACGGCCGCGGCGCGCGCACCCGCACCTGCGGCGAGGGGCAGTGGGCCGAGTTCGGGCCGTGCGTCGACCCCGATGAATGCGTCGACGGGGCCCGCGAAGACGAGGCGTGCGGCCTCAACGGCCGGGGGACCTCCACCCGGCGCTGCGGCGACGGTCGCTGGAGCCCGTTCGAGCCCTGCGTCGATCCCGACGTCTGCGCCGACGGCGCCGAAGAGGTCGAGGCGTGCGGGCTCAACGGGCGCGGCACCCGCAGCCGCAGCTGCCCCGACGGTCAGTGGTCGCCTTTCTCGCCGTGCGCCGACGGCGACATCTGCGTCGACGGCGCCGTCGAGCGCGAGCCGTGTGGCATCAACGGACGCGGTGAGCGCCAGCGCGCGTGCGCGGCGGGGCAGTGGTCGGCCTTCGGCGCCTGCGACGACGCCGACGTCTGCGCCGACGGGGGCCGCGAAGATCGGGCGTGCGGCCTCAACGCCCGCGGCCTGCAGAGCCGGCTCTGCCTCGAAGGGCAGTGGGCGCCCTTCGCCGAATGCGTCGACCCGGACGTCTGCGTCGACGGCGAGCGCGTCGTCGACGCCTGCGGGCTCAACGGCCTCGGACAGCAGGCCCGGGATTGCGTCGACGGACAATGGGTCGAGGGCCCATGCCTCGGCGACGATCTTTGCCGCAACGGCGACGTCGAGCCGGAGGCCTGCGGGCTCAACGGGCGCGGCGTGCGCAGCCGAGCCTGCCAGGGCGGACAGTGGGGGCCCTTCGGCCCGTGCGCCGATCCCGACGTCTGCCGCGACGGCAGCCCCGACAGCGGGCCGTGCGGGTTCAACGGCAACGGCGAACTGCCGCTGATCTGCGTCGAGGGCCAGCTCGAGCCCGCCGGTGAGTGTATCGACCCCGATGTCTGCGCCGATGGCACCCTCGAAGGCGTGCCCTGCGGCATCAACCTGGATGGCATCGAAGGCCGCATCTGCGCCGACGGGCAGTGGGTCGATTACCCATGCGACAGCGATGACATCTGCCGCGATGGCACCGTCGAGGAGAGCTTCTGCGACGACGGCAGCATCCGCGCCCGACAGTGCTTCGAAGGGGGCTGGCGAGACAGCGACTGTCGCGATCCCGCGTGCTTCGGTGATCCGATCTGCGTGCAGTGCGCCGATCGCTACGAACGCAATGACAGCGAACGCACCGCGTGGCCGCTGGCCATCGACACGGTCTACGATGGCTTGACCTTCTGTGGTGCCAGCGATCGCACCGACTGGTACAGCGTCGTGAGCCCCGACGCTTCGATTGTGACGTTGACCGTGCACGGGGAGGCCCTGGCCCTCTTCAACGTCGCTGGCGGATTCGGCGGATTCCTCGGCAACAGCAGCGGTGGCCTCGCTCGAGCGGAAGGGGACGCGCTCGTCTCGCGCTTCGTCAACAGCCCGGGTGGCCAGGCCACGATCCGCGCGCTCTATCAGGGCGTCGACCCGGTCGCGTACAGCCTCGAGCTCGCCGCCGAGCCGCTCGACGTCTGCCCCGACGGGACGGTGGGTGAGCCCGGCTCTCAGTGCTATCCGTGCGTCGACCCCCTCGAACCCAGCGACGGGGCCAATACCCCCGTGGTCTCGGCCAACGCCACGATCACCGGCGGTCTGTGCAATGGCGGCTACCGCGACTCGGTCGATCGTTTCAGGGTCTGGCTGCCCGGCCCCGGCACGTTCACCGCGCGGGTGTCCGAGCGGCGACGGCTGAGCAACCGCGACCTGTACTTCCCGAACTTCTACGACAGCCGGGGCAACGTCCTGCGGCCGGTAGAGCAGGTGGCGCCGCGCGGGCGGCGCTATCAGGCCGAGGGATCGGAGTGGGTCATCGTCGACATCAGCGGCGCCGGCGCGCTGCGCTATTCACTCGACCTCGACTTCGTCGGGGCGGCTTGCTTCGACGGCGCCGACAACGACGACGACGGCCTCGTCGACGCCGAGGATCCGGGCTGCAGTGGCCCCTACGACGCAGACGAAGCCGATCCGGCCGCGCCGCCGGCCTGCGCCAACGGGCTCGATGACGACGGCGACGGGCAGATCGACTTCCCCGAAGACCTCGACTGCGAGCAGCCCGGGTTCGGCACCGAAGACGAGGTATGCGGCGCCGAGGCGGCGGTCGACCTGGGGCCGTTCGAACCGCTCGAGGGCGGCGCCGAGCGGCTCAGCATCGACGTCGCGACGAACGGTCAGGGCGATCAGTTCGACAGCCTCAACTGCCCGGCAGATGGCAACGATCGGGTCTATCGGCTGCGCCTCGATCGGCCGCGGCGGGTCTACATCGAGTATCGGCCGGTCAATCTGCGACCGGGCGCCGTATCGCTGCGCACCCGCTGTGACGACGTGCGCACCGAGCTCGACTGCGCCACGGGCAATGCCATCGCGCGCGTCAACGAGGTGCTCGAGGCGGGCACGCACTTCATCGTGCTCGACGCCTACGATCGCGGCGACAGCACCAACGGCACCCTGAACGTGACCCTGTCCGATCCCTGAGGCGTGGCTGGTTCGGTTGTCTGATTCTCGAAAGTCTGTCATCGACTCTCATTGAATCAGTCATGAGCTGATGCCTTCAGCGGATCGGGTTGCCCACGTTGTAGCGCCCGGCCCGCGCCAGGTAGTCGACCCCCGGCTCGCGCTCGACCTCGGGCGGGAAGGTGGCCCGCTTGTCGGCGAAGTAGTCCGCCCGCCGATCGCCGTCCGCCGCCCGGTTGTAGGTCACGTAGAGCCCGCGGCGCGCGCTCTCGCTGCGGTTGGGGCCCGAGCGATGGGGGATGTAGCTGTCGAAGAACGCCACCGAGCCGGCGGGCAGGTCGAGCGGCGCCCACGACAGCCCGGCCTCGACCTCGGCCGCGACCGAACGATCGGCCCGCTGGGGCAACAGGACGCCCTCGGCGACCGGCGCGGCGAACTCGAGCCCGCCGTTCTGCCGGGTCTGCGGGTCGACCGCGATGAGCACCGTGACGTGGTAGCGATGGCCGAACGCGTCGAACGCCGGCGCGTCCTGGTGGGCGGTGAAGCCCGATCCGCCGGGCAGCTTGTAGTTGATCTTCTCCTTGAACAGGCAGGCCGGCTGCCCCATGAGCTCGGCGAGCCGGTCCATCAGCGGCTCGCCGCACAGCAGCGCCGCGAAGCCGGCGTGATAGGGCACGAAGTCTTCGACCCGGCACAGCTGGCGGTCCTCGGTGCCGCGCTCGAAGTACTTCATCCACTTGCCCGGCGTCTCGGGGCGGGTCTGCAGATCGGCGGTCCACGCTTCGAGCGCGCGCAGCGCCTCGCCGTCGAGCAGCCCGGGCAGGACCAGCAGATGATCCCGGGCCCACGCGGCGCGCTGCTCGGCGCTCAGCGGTCGGCGCAACGGCGCGAGCACCCGGTCGATCTGCTGCCGCTCCAGACTCTGCCGCTCCAGACTCTGCCGCTCCGGACTCTGCCGCTCCAGACCCTGCCGCTCCAGATGGCGGGTGATGATCGGCCGCCAGTGGTCGAGGCCCGGCACCTCGGCAGCGGGATCCTTAGCCGCCTCGTCCCAGGTACGCAGGCGCAGGATGGCCTTGTGGTCGGGCTCGGCCTCGAAAGCCGCCGCCTCGGCGTCGCTCATCGGCCCGCCCTGAAACGCCAGCGTGCCGGTCGAGGCCGGGCTGAGCCGGGCGCGATAGCTCGCGCGGCGGGCCAGATAGCGCTTGGCGTCGACGTGGCGCTCGACCAGCCGGCCCACCCGCGGCGCGAAGCCGAGCCGATCGCAGACCGCGCGGCCGATGCGCTCGTGGTCGACGGTGCCCAGGCCGTGCATCTGCGGCGCCTGCGGGTCGACGAGGTGGCCGATGTCGTGCAGCAGGGCGGCGAGGGCCAGGGCCTCGTCGCCGGTGGCCTCGGCGCGGGCGGCGGCTTGAAGCCCGTGGGCCAGCTGCGAGACCGGCTCGCCGATATAGCCCGCGTCGTCGGCGGCGGCGAGGGTGGCGATCAGCGCGTCGACCCGCGCGGCGATCGGCGCGTCGGGCGAGATGTCGAGCAGGGTCATGGGGGCCTCCCAGGCGGCGGACGGCGACAGGGTGGGGCAAGCGGCCGGGTGGTTGCAATCGGGAGTGCACCGGGCCGATGGCGGCCGTATGCTGACGCCCGGAGGTGCGCATGGTCGGCATGAGGCGGGTCGGAGACAGGGTGCTGTGGGGCGTGTATGCGGCGTTGATCGTGGGCGGCCTCGGCTGCGACGACGGCGCCGCGGGGATCGAAGACAGCGGCCCGCCGCCGCCGGACGCCGAAACCAGCGACGGGCGGGTACCCGATGTCGCGCCCGCGCCGGATGGGGCCGCGCCGGACGGGGCCGCGCCGGACGGGGCTGCAGCGGACCGGGGCGCAGCCGACGCCGGCCCCGCCTGCGCGGTCGAAGAGGATCCCATCTGGGCCGAGCGGGCCGTCGTCGCCGACGGCCCGATCCAGGAGGTCGCGGTGGTCGCCCTGAGCGGCGAGGTCTATGTCATCGGCGGCTTCGACGGCGCCGGCCGCATCGTGCCAACGGTCAGCGCCTACGATCCCGAGGCCGATCGCTGGCGCGCCGCGGCGCCGTTGCCGGTGGCGATGCACCACGCCAACGCCGCGGCGGTGGACGGGCGGCTGTGGGTCCTCGGCTTCCTGCGCGACCGGCGCTTCTCGGAGGACGGGCGCAGCTTCGTCTACGATCCGGCGGCCGACGCCTGGAGCCCGGGCCCCGACCTGCCCGATACCTGGCACCGCGGCGCGTCGGGCGTCGCCGCGATCGACGGGGTGATCTACGTCGTCGGTGGCTTCGCCGCGGGCGGCGCGCTCTCGGCGGTGCATGCCTTCGACCCGGCCGATGGCGCGTGGACCCGGCTGCCCGACCTGCCCGGTCCGCCGCGCGATCACATGGCCGCCGCGGCGGTCGACGGCCAGCTGGTGGTCGCCGGCGGCCGCGACGCGCGCATCGGCGCCCACGTCAGCCGGGTCGATGTCTTCGATCCGGCGAGCGGGGTCTGGCGCCGCGGGGCCGACATGCCCACATCCCGCGGCGGGGTGGCCGCGGCGGCGGGCCACGGCCGGCTGTACGTGCTGGGCGGGGAGGGGGATCCCGGCCGGGCGAGCGGTGTCTTCCCCCAGGTCGAGGCCTACGATCTGGCCTGCGACGCGTGGCGCAGCCTGGGCGAGATGCCGCGGCCGCGGCACGGCACCGGCGCGGCGGTCGTCGGCGACTGGCTCTACGTGCCGGGCGGGGCCGACGTGCAGGCCTTCGGCGCGGTCGATGCCCACAGCCGGTTGAGGGTCCGCTGATGGCCCGGGTGACGCTCACCGGGGCGACCGGTCTGGTCGGCGGCAACCTGGCCGACGCGCTGGTGCAGGCCGGTCACAGCGTGCGCTGCACGCGGCGGGCGACGTCGAAGATCGATCATCTGGCGCACCTGCCGCTCGAGTGGTTCGAGGCCGATCTGGGCGATCCGGCGGCGCTGACCCGGGCCTTCGACGGGGCCGACGCGGTCTTCCACTGCGCCGCGGCGGTCGGCGTGAGCAAGCGGGTGACGCCGGCGCTCGAAGCGGGCAACGTGCGCGGCACGGCCCATGTGATCGAGGCGCTGCGGCAGGCCGACGCGGGTCGACTCGTGCATTGTTCGAGCACCGTCGCGGTCGGGCTGAGCGTCGATGGCGAGACCCCGTGCACCGAGGACGCGCCGTTCAACTTCGCCGACTTCGGGCTCGCCGACGGCTATGTGCAGACCAAGCGCGCGGCCGAGGACGCGGTGCGGGCGGCGGCCGCGACCGGGCTCGACGCGGTGATCGTCAACCCGGGCTTCATGTTCGGCCCGTATGACGTACGCCCCAGCTCGGGCAAGATGATCCTCGACGTGGCCCGGCGGCGGGTGCCGGGCATGAGCACCGGCCGCAACAGCTTCGTCGACGTGCGCGACGTCGTGCGCGGCATGATCGCCGCGTGGCACGAAGGCCGGGTCGGCGAACGCTACCTGCTGACGGGCGAGAATCGGACCTACGTCGAGATGTTCACCGCCATCGCCCGACTCGCCGGCGTGAAGCCGCCGCGCTTCGTCGCGCCGCGCTGGGCGGCGAAGCTGGCGGGCTACGCGGGCGATTTGAGCGGGCGGCTCAGCGGGCGCTCGCCGCTCGTCAGCAGCAACGCCATCGCCTGGGGCTATTGCACCCGCTTCATCTTCGACGCGTCCAAGGCCCGCGCCGAGCTGGGCTATGCGCCGGGCTCCCCCGACGAGGGCGTCGTCGCCGCGCTGGACTGGTTCCGGGCCAACGGCCGGCTCTGATGGGCCTTCGGTGGAGCCTCGCGGGGGATGAGACCTTCGCCGAGCGCGCCGGTCACCGCGTGGGCCAGCGCCTCGGCGTCGTCGGCCGAGATCGATGACAGGTGGCCGTCCACCAGCAGCCGCGCGAGACCGTAGATCACCGCCTGCGCCGCCAAGGCCTGCGCCGGACCCGGGCCCATCTCGCCCGATCGGGTCGCCGCCTCGACCAGCGCGTCGGTCCGGGCGTCGGCCTCGGCCACCCGCGCCGCGAGCTGCGGGTCGTCGAGCCGGCGGCCCACCGGCCCGAACATCAGCCGGAAATGGATCGGGCGCTGCACCGCGAAGCGCACGGTGGCGATGCCCGCGCGGCGGAACTGCTCCAGCGGCGGCGCCTGCGGGTCGACGAGGGCCTGCTCTTCGGCGATGAGCGCGCTCCAGCCCTCGCTGGCCAGGGCGACGAGCACCGCGTCGACCGACTTGAAGTGGCGATAGGGCGCGCCCGAGGACACACCCGCGGCCCGGGCCAGCGCCGACATGGTGATCGCCGCCACCCCGTCGGCCTCGATGATGCCGAGCGCCGCGTCGAGCAGCGCGCGTCGCAAGTTGCCGTGATGATAGCCGTCGCGCTTCATGTGAGATGTTCTTACTTTGGGCTTGCCCCGGGCGCAAGGGCTGCGTATCGTCCGCCATGTAAGAGGTTCTCACATGGAGGGGCGCTTGATGACATCTGCTCAGATCCGAGGCCGCGCGTTCCGCAGCGTCGAGCCCACCGCCGGCTTCGAACCCATCGCGGTCGAGGGCCGATTGCCGCCGGGCCTGCGCGGCACTTTCTGGCGCAACGGGCCGGGGCTGTTCGAGCTCTTCGGCCGGCCCTATCGGCACTGGTTCGACGCCGACGGCGCGGTCACCGCGGTGCGCATCAAAGAGGGCACGGCGGCGGTGGCCAGCCGCGTCGCCGAGTGCCCGAAGCTGGCCGCCGAGCGCGCCGCCGGGCGCACGCTGTATGCCTCGGGCCAGACCCGGGCGCCCTGGTGGCGCATGGTGGGCGGCCGGGGCAAGGCGGTGCGCAACATCAATACGCTGCATTGGGCCGGGCAGACCTTCGCCCTGGCCGAGGGGGCGCTGCCGATCCCGCTCGACGGCGAGACCCTGGCCTCGGGCGCGCCGGGGCCGCTGTTGACCGATATGGCCAGCCTGCACGCCCACTACCGCACCGACCCGCGCACCGGCGATGTCTACGGCTTCGGTATCGAGTACGGGCGGGTGTGCCACCTCAGCGTGTATCGCCTCGCGCCCGACGGCGGCGGCGAGCGGCTGGCCCGGGTCGCGCTGCCCGGGACGCGGGTGCTGGTGCACGACATCGCGTTCGTCGGTGACGCGCTGGTGGTGCTGGTGCACCCGATCGGACTGCGGCTGTGGCCGATCTTCGCCGGCCTCAAGGCGCCGCTGGAGTGCCTGACGTGGCAGCCCGAGGCCGGCAGCGAGGTGGTCATCGTGCCCCTGGCCGATCCCGCGGCGGTGCGCCGGTTCACCGTGCCGGCCTTCTATCACTTCCACTTCGGCAACGGCTTCGTCGACGGCGACCGGCTGCAGGTCGACCTGTGCCGCATGGACTGGCTCGACTTCGAGGCCGACTTCACCCTCGACGGCATGCGCCGGGGCCAGCTGCCGGAGATGCAGCCGACGCGCTTCGCCCGCATGAGCCTGCGCGGTGAGTCGATGGACCTCGAGCTGCTCTCGGAGAACGACTGCGAGTTCCCGATGGTGGATCCGCGGCGGGCGGGCGCGCGCCACCGCTTCACCTGGATGGTCGAGGGCGAGCACGAGCTGGGCGGGCTGGTTCGCTTCGACCACGAGGCGGGCACCTGGCAGCGGCCGCCGCTGGGCGAGTCGATGTTTCCCGGCGAGCCGACCCTGGTGCCCTACGGCGAGGCCGAAGAGGCGGTCTGGGTGCTGGCGCAGGTCTACGACGGCGCGCGCGATCGCACCGGCGTGGTGGTGCTCGACGGCGCGCGGCCCGCGGCGCCGCCGACGGCGTGGCTGTGGTTCGCGCACCATACGCCGCCGTCGCTGCACGGCATGTTCGTGCCCGACGGGTCGCTCACAAAGGCAGGCAGCCGTTGATCCGGCATTCGAAGCCGGCGGGGCAGGGCATGTCGTCGCCGCAGACCGGCGCGTCGGCGCAGGGGCCGGGCAGCAGCCCGAGGATGTAGGTTCCGCTGTCGTCGAGGGTGTAGGTGTCGACGAAGACGACCACCGGCTCGCCGGCGACGGCGTCGAAGTCGGCCGCCGAGACGATCACCCCGTCGGCCACGTCGTCGTGGCAGACCAGCTCGCTGCCCGGCTCGGCGCAGGTGCGGCGCACGTAGACCACGGTGTCCAGGCCCGGATCGCTGCCGATCGTGCGGGCGCACACCGGACCATCGACGGTCGGGGTGAAGACGTGGGCCACCTCGGGGCCGATCGTGCCGGCGTTGCAGCTGCCCAGATCGTCGACCGGCGCCTGCCGGTTGTCGCCGCGATAGACGTCGAACCCGTCGATGATCACCTGCCGCCCGGGGGCGCAGGCGCCGACGCCCATCATGGCCCCCGGCTCGCAGGCCTGCTCGGCGCAGCGGAAGCCGTCGGGGCAGTCGCCATCGACGGCGCACTCGACGCAGCCGCCGCCGTCGCAGATGCGATCGGCGGGGCAGTCGGCGGCGTCGGCGCAGCGCAGCCGGCCGCCGTCGCGGCACGGCCCGCGGCCGATCTGCAAGGCGAAGTCTCCGCTCTGCGGCACGTCGCCGCCGGCATAGCCGTCGACGAAGGCGAAGTAGCGTACGCCGGCCCGCACGTCGACGGTCACCGCCGACTGCACGCCCAGGCCCAGGTCTTCGGCGTCGTCGTTGCACGCCACCTCGGCCTCGGCGGCGCCGCAGTCCGCCTCGCGCACGTAGAGCACCGTGTCGAACGCCGCCTCGGCGAGCGAGACGCAGGCCAGGCCGTCTTCCGGCGCGACCCAGGTGAACACCTGCTCCGACGCGCCGGCGCCATCGGAGCAGCTGGGCTCGCCATCGGCGCCGCGCCCGTCGGTGGTGCCCGTCTGGCGGTCGATGGCGTCGAGGGTGACGACCGCCGCTGGATCGCAGGTGCCTTCGCCGATCCACGGCGGTCCGGCGTCCGCCCGGCCGTCGGCGCGGGCGTCGAGCGGCAGGGCGTCGATCGGTAGAGCGTCGACGGGCGCGGCGTCGAGCGGGCCGCGATCGGGGGTCATGCCGTCCGGCGCAGCGTCGGACGCAGCGTCCCCGCGCGCGTCTGGCGCCCCCGCGTCGACGGCGGCGTCGGGCGCAGCGTCGACTGGCCGCGCATCGGCCGGCCGCGTATCGGGCTGCATGTCGCCGGGTGGACCGGCCTCGGTGGGTGCCCCGTCGCGCGCGGCATCCGGCGCGCCGTCGGCGTCGCCATCATCACAGGCACCGAGCGCGAGCACGCCCAACAAAAAGGCCGCGGTGGGCCACTGTCGCATCGATTCTCTCCTCGGCCGGCGCCCCGGCGGGTCAATCCGCGATCAGGGTGAAGAGGTACTCCCCCGAGCGCTCGACGCCGCCGTCGACGAACGTATCCAGCACGAAATACCATGTCCCGGCGCCCAGGCTGGCCTCGATGGTGCGGTGGTTGCGCGCGAGGCAGGCGCCGCCGTCCAGCCCGTCGGCGAGCAGGTGCACGTCGATGTCGACCGGATCACGATCGTAGACCCGCGCCCGCACCACGGTCGGCCGATCGAGGTCGAGCGCGTAGACCACCTCGGGGCCGGACTCGTCCTGCGGCGCGTCGCAGCCGGGGTAGGCGTCCAGGTCGTCGCCGATCGCGTCGCGGGTATCGCGCAGGTCGGTGAAGGGCAGCCGGTCGATGACGAAGGGATCGTCGATCGTGCCCCGGGGCGCGGGGCGGGGGACCGGCGGATCGGGGGCCGGCTCGGACAGCGCCCGCCGCGCGCGGTCGAGGGCGGTGAGCGTCAGCAGGTTGCGGATGTTGTAGCCGTAGCCCAGGCCCGCCGGGCGCAGATCGCACGCCCCGGCCGGCGCCACGCTGGGGTGCAGCCGGTCGGGCCCCAAGCCGTGGTCGGGCAGCGGCAGCAGCCTGCGGTGCAAGTCGACGAGCGGCACCTGACGCCCCTGGGCCAGCGCCCGCACGACCGCGTTGTAGCGCGGCACCCACGCGTCGGCGTCGGCGTCGTCGTCCCGCGGCATGATCGTCGAGAGGATCGGGATGATGCCCCGGTCGATGACACCGTCGATCAGATCCCACATCTGCAGCGCGTAGCCGTCGATGTCGCGGTTCTGGATGTCGTTGGTGCCATACATGATCACCGCGAAGCGCGGGTCGAGCAGCTCGAGCTCGACGTCGAGCGGCGACGGGTCCCCCTGCTGCGGGTGAAAGGCGCTCCAGCCGACCGTGGCCGCGCGGCTGGCGCGGGCGAAGGGGTCGGTGCCGCCGGCGTCACCGGTGCGGAAGTGCTCGATGGTCGGCCACAGCGCGTCGCGGCCGTCGAGCTCGATGTCATCGCCCGAGAAGCAGCGCAGAAATGCCCGGCTGACGGTCACCGAGTCGCCCACCTTGGCGAAGACGTTCGGCGCCCGCGGCGCCGTATCGGCGATCTCGCGCAGGCGATCGGCGATCCACGGGGTGATCGGCGAGTGGTCGCGACCGGGGTCGTAGCGCGGCGGCCCCTCGGGCGGCGCGGCGTCGGGCCGGGGGATGATCATCGCGTCGGCCATGGGCAGGACCATCGCGTCGGCGGTCGAGCCGTCGAGCGGCGCCCGCATGGCATCGGGCATGGCACTGGGGATGCCATCGGGCATGCCATCGATGGGTGATATGTCATGCGGTGTGCCATCTGGCATTTCATTTCGCATGTCATGGGAGGCATCACGGATGCCATCGGCGGCGTCGGGCGAATCGACGGCTGCGTCGGCCGGGTTCGGCGACGAGGCGTCGTCGGGCGACTCAGCGCCGGCATCGAGCGGGTCGGCGCAGCCGCCCACGAACAGCGCCAGCGAGATCAGGGCGCACGGCGCGAGGCCGCGGCGCGGACGGTGGTACATGGCCAGCTCCCGGGCCCCCTCTGGGCCGATCCGCGGTCGAGCGGGGCGGCACCGACGCCGCGCGGTGACCCCGCGTATCGGCTCATGTGCAAACCCCGCGCCGAGCCGACAACGGTTCAACGGTTGAGCCGAACGCAGACAGATGTAAACCGGATCGCCGGCCGCTAGAGTACCGTCGGCGGTACGGTTTCCGCCCAGCAAACAAGGAGTCATCCGTGACCGAAGCGAAGTCCGGCGCGCCCCTCTCGCCCATTCCCCAGTTCGAGGTCGACCCCTGGTGGACCGGCCACGTCGTCGACCGGCAGGTCGTCTCGCTGTCCGGCGGGACCCTGGGCCACGTCTATCACAGCTATGCCACCGGCGCGGGCGCCGAGCCGCTGACCGGCTGGGGCAAGGACGTCGTGCACTGGGACTGGACGCCGTCGTCGTCCACCGACGTGGTCTTCGAGGGCGGCACCGAGGTCACCAGCGGCTCGCCGCCCTCGGCCGATGTCTTCAGCATGGGCGCCTGGGGCGGCAAGCTCATCAAGTCCCTCGATACCGACCAGGCGATCTTCGAGGTCTACGAGGCCAAGTGGAACGGCAGCGCCTGGACCAAGCTGTCGGGTCGGCTGGGGGTCATCGTCGTCCGCGGCGACGCGCTCGAGTATCACAAGGCGGCCTCGACGAGCGGCCCGCCCAGCTCGATCTCGGGCGATCGCACCAAGCCGCTGTATCTGGAGGCCAGGTCGAGCATCGAGCTCGATCCCGGGTCGGGCAACTGCTGGTACTGCGCGGTCGACGCTCAGGTCTGATCGGGCATGCTGCGCACGAGGCGGATACCGATCGACGGGCGGATCATGTCCGTCGGCACCGCGTAGCGATTGGCCGAGCGGCAGGCGTCCGCCCGGGCGGCGAAGCGTCCGCCGCGCACCACGCGGTAGCGATCGTTCGTCGTCGGGGCGTCGGTCTCGGTGCTGCCGAACCGGCGATAGGGCGTCGCGCAGAAGCACATGGCGTTGCCCGCGAGATCGTGTACGCCATATGGGCTGACGTCGCCGGTGAATGCGCCGACCGGGCTCGGCGCCGGCCGGCCGGCGTGGCTGTCGAGCACACACGCAAAAGCCGGGTCGAGCGTATCCCCCATGGGAAACGCGCGCCCGTCCACGCCCCGGGCGGCCTTCTCCCACTCGGTCTCTTCGGGCAGGCGCCAAGCGCGGCCGGTCGACGCGGCGTACCACGCGGCATAGGCCTGGGCCGCGCGCCAGTCGATCCAGCACACTGGCATGTCCGGGGTCCAGTCGATCTCGGCGGCTCGCTGGAGAAGAAAGCGCCCCGCGTCGTCGCGGCCGTACATCGGCTGGCCGTCGGGCAGCTGCGGGGCATGCTCGACGGCGGCGCGCGCGTCACCGCGGGCGACGAGGTCGTCGAGGAAGGCGATATACGCCTGGTGGGTGACCGGATAGCGCTGCATCACGAAGCCGTCGACCCAGTACAGGCTGTCGGGCAGCGGATCGACCGCGTCGCCCGGGGCGGCGCCCAGCCGGCACCAGCCGGCGGGCACGTAGGCTTCGTCGGGCTCGAGCGCGTCTGCGTCCGGCAGGTGGATCGGCTGTGGATCGTCGCCCGCAGGCGGGCGGCCATGCCATCGCTGACCCCGCGTGATGTGCACCGGGTAGACCGTATCGGCCCGCCCCGGCGCTTGCAGGACGATGACATGGCTGCCCCGGGCGATCGGCTCGTCATGCAGCGGCGTCGGCGGCAGAGTGCGCCCGTGTTGAGGCACCAACCGGCGATCCCGCTCGACGAACCGGAAGAGCGTCGCCACCGCCGCCGGCGGATCGGTCACCAGGGTCAGCGTGCCGTCCCCGCGCAGCCACTCGGCGTTGCCGGCCTCGTCGTGCAGCCGCAGCGCCTCGGCGGCGTCGGCCGCCTCGCGGGCATTGCCGCGGCTCTCGGCGTCGAGCACGAGCCCGCGATGATGATCGGTGAGCAGCTGGCGGGCTTCCCGCGAGCCGGGATCGGCCTCGAGGGCCTGACGCAGGGTCTGGGTCACCGCCAGCGCCGTGCGGCGCGCGCGCTGGCGCAAGGTCTCGGCCTCGGCTTGCAGGCGCCAGCCGGGGCGCTTCTGCTCGACCGGCGCGTGGCTCGGCACCAGCGCGAGCTGGTCGGCCGCGTCGCGGTCGAGGCTCTCCGCCCGGGCCAGCGCGGCGCCGCGGCGGGGCATCATCCGGCGGGCGCGCTCGATGAGCCCGGCGGCTTGCGCGCGGCGGGCTTCGCCGTCGAGCCACGCCGCGAGCGCCGCGCCGAACGCCCCCGCGTCTCGCGGTCGCCCCGACGGTTCGAACGCCAGCGCCGCCTCGCACAGCTCGACGAGGGCCGACGGCGGGTCGAGGTAGTCGGGCGCGACCTCGGCGATCGGCCGCGGGCGTTCGGTGGTGACCGCGCTGATGCCGCGGCTCGAGGTCCGCGGCTTGTGGCCGGTCAGCAGCTGATAGAGCACGCCGCCGAGCGCGTAGACGTCGGTGGCCGGGGTCGGCGGCTGACCCAGCGCCTGTTCGGGCGCCATGAACGAGACGGTGCCCACCACGCCGGTGCGATCGCCGGCGCCCGACGGCGTCGCGCTCGGGGCCTGGGTCGGCGGCTGACGCAGGTCGTAGGCGATGCCCCAGTCCATGACCATCACCTCGCCGAAGGCCCCGACCATCAGGTTGTCCGGCTTGATATCGCGGTGGATGACGCCCTCGTCGTGGGCGTAGGCCAGCGTCTGCGACGCGCGGTGCAGCGCGTCGACCAGCCGGCGCAGGTTCCAGCCGTCGGCGGTGGCGTCGGCGCCGTAGTCCATCGCCCGGTGCAGCTCGTCGGTGATGCCGTGCAGCGTGCGCCCGGCGACCTCTTTCATCGTGAACCAGAGCCGGCCGTCGGCGGTCTCGCCGGCCTCTTGAACCGGCACGATGCCCGGGTGCTGCAAGCGCGCGGTGATGCGCACCTCGGCCAGAAAACGGATGCGTGCCTGCCGCTGGTTGGCGATGTGGCCGTGGATCAGCTTCATGACCGCCGGACGGCCCAGCAGCCGGTCGTGCACCCGGCGCACCTCGCCCATGCCGCCGCGCGCCAGCAGGCCGAGGTCGACGTAGCGCTCGACCTGCTGCCCCAGATCGGCGAGCGCGGCCACGCCGGGCGACGTGCCGCCGTCGCTCGGATCGGGCCGGGTCGACTCGCCGCCCACGTCGGCGAGGCTGTCGAGCCATGAGACGGTGAATGACGGATCGTCGGCCATGCTGTCGATCCTCGCCCGACCTTCAGGGCGCCGGTTCGAGCGGCGACACCGCGCCCGCAGCGTGCAGGTCCGCCTCGAAGGTCGGTGAGGCAGGCATCGGCTCGAAGAAGCGGCGGGTATCGAGGTCGAGCACCTCGACCCGGACCCCGTCGGGCACCCGCGGGGTCTCGGCGAACCAGGCGATCCGCTCGGTCCGTCGCTCGGCGCAGTCGGTGAGCACCCGCAGGGGCACGGCCCGGTCGAAGTGGCGTACGAAGGTGCGCAGGCCGGTGAGGCCCTCGCTGAGGTCGCCCGGGCGGAAGGGCACGTCCACCACCGCGATGGCCGGCCCGTCGGTGTGGAAGTCGAAGAAGAGATACGGGCTGCGGAAGAGGCCCAGGATCGCCTCCTCAAGCGCGTCGAGCCGCGCCGCCCCGTCGCCGGCCGCGGCGAGCAGCGCGGGCGACAGCCACAGGGGTGAATACAGGGGCCGCCCGTGGTGCTGGTGGAACGCCAGCCGCTGCACCGCGGCGTAGATGCCCGTCCGGCGGGTGGCCACGGCGAACTCTTCGCGCCCGGCGAGCACCCAGGCCGTGCTCAGGCGCAGCGTCAGCCCTTCACCGGGGCCCGAGCGCAGCGGCGCGATCTGGCCCAGGCGTTCGCTCTCGACCTCGAGCACCAGCGCCCGGGCCGCGGCCGCGTCGCCCAGCTGCTGCTCGAGCTGGGGCAGCGCCGCCCAGCCGCCGCAGAGGGCCATGCGGGTCAACACCCCGTCGTAGCGATCGTCGAGGCGGTGGATGATGTCGGGATCGGGCCTGGCGCGGCTCATCGGGCTCCGTGCGGCCAACGGTACGGGCTGGCCATACCGTGGGCGCCGGGTCGATGTAAAGCGGGGCGTGGTGCGCAGTGGCCCGGCGGCGGGCAGCGGGCGGCGTGGGCGCCGGACGGGATCAGAGGGAGAGCGTCTTGAGCTCGTAGCCCAGCATGAGCGTGGTCATCGACAGCTCGGAGTCGTCGTTGAGGCGCACCTCGAAGATCTCGTCTCCGGTGCTGCTCGACGCGGCGCAGGTGGGCTCGTCGACGCACGCGTCCCAGTAGTTGTACGTGCTGTAGTCGAGGTACCACGTCATCTCGGGGATGGCGCTCACCCCGTCGAACTGCATCTTGAGGAAGTAGGTCACCGACTCACCCTGCTCTTCGGTCAGCAGCGGGTTGCCGGCCATGGCGAGGTCCCACGCCTCGTCGAAGCCATCCCACGGCGTCGCCTCGACGGTGAGCAGCACGGTGCCCAGCGGCGGCGCGTTCCACTGCACGCTCGAGCCGTCGCTGAAGTCGAAGAGGCGGTTGATATCCCAGGTGAGGAAGTCGGTGGTATTGGCCTCGAAGTCGGCGACGATCGACGACGAGTACGTCGTCGAGGTGCCGTTGACCGTCACCGCGATCGGGCCCGACAGGCCGGCCTCGATGGTGGCGAGGTTGTCCTCGTCCCAGCGCCAGTACTCCATCTGGTTGCAGATGCCGGCGCTGCAGTAGCGGTTGATGTTGGTGTCGAGGGTGCCGTTCTGGGCGTCGAAGATGGCCTCGGTCACCAGCAGGGCGCCGACCTTGGTCGCCCCGACCATGAAATCGTAGCTGGCGATGCCGCCGCCGGCGCTGAGCTGGGCCAGCTGGCGACTCTGGACCTCGGGGGTCGTCTCGATGGTGGTCGACCCCTCGGCACACGCCGCGGTCATCAGACCAAGGGCGAAGAGCGCGGCGATGCGAGTGGTGCGCGAATTGGTCATGACGGTCTCCAGACGACGAAGCTGCCCTCGTCGGAGTGTGGCGAAGCATCCCCCTGCCTCGCCGCGGATGATGGAAGGGGATCCTGCCGTCCCCCGGTAGCCTGTTTTGAAAGGCTCGATATGAATAGTAGGTTTTCGTGTCGAACGTGCCAATACGTGCAGATACGTAGAGGTACCTGAATGAACGACGTGACGGGCGTGACGAGGATGGGATGAGCCGGCCCGCCGCGGCGACGCGCGTCGGCGGCTACTTGATGGTCTTGAGCTCGTAGCCCACGCCGTAGGGCGTCTGCTCGAGCACGGAGTTGCGGCGCAGTCGGACCTCGTACATCCGGTCATCGTCGCCGCGCGAGGTCTGCCACGCCTCGAAGTCATCGTAGTCGATGTACCAGGACATGCCGGGGAAGGCCTCGCCGATGTTGAAGTCGAACTCGAGGTAGTAGGTGACCCGGCGCCCTTCACCCTTGTTCCAGCCGCGGCCCTCCAACTCGTAGAGGACGTGGCCCTCGTCGGGGCTGTTCCAGACGACCGTCGGGTCGGTGGCCAGGTTGAACTGTCGATTGACCGTCCACGCGACCCAGCTGCCCGTACCGTCTTCGAAGTGGTCGGCCAGCCACTGTCGGTAGCGCTTGCGCTTGCCGACGAAGCCCACGTCGAAGGCAGCGATCTCACCCGCCTCGAGCGCGTCGAGCCCCAGCGGATCGAAGCGCCAGTACTCGGTCTCTTCGGCGTATCCGCCGCCGGCGGCGTCCTCGATCACCAACAGGGTGCCGACCCGTTTGTACTGGCCATCGATGGTGGCGAAGAAGTCGTATCCGGCGATGCCGCCGCCGGCGCTGAGCTGGGCCAGTTCGCGTTTCTGGATGTCGGGGGTGGAGGGCTCGCTCACCGACTCGGTGGCGCAGGCGCACAGGGCGAGGGCGGCCCCGATCAGGGCGGCGCGGGCGATGATGCTGTTCATGATGAGTCTCGGCGACGATGTGACCCTCGTCGGAGGGCCCGGACGGTGTCCGGTCGGAAGAAAGAGCCGGCTGCGCCGACCCGCCGAGATATCTTAGATAAGAGCTATATTTGTATTGCCAATGTGCCCAATGTTAGGATTTGAGGGCAATACGGGGTTGACCGTAACCGCTCAATCGGTCTCGGCGGCCACCGCTTCGAGCACGGCGTCGTGCGGCGCGCCGTGGGTGGCGATGATGCCGCGGTTGTCTTCCAGGCGCCGCCCGCGGGAGAAGTCGAGCGGGCGGCCGTCGATGTCGCTGACCCGTCCGCCGGCCGCTTCGACGATGATGCTGCCGGCGGCGTGATCCCAGATCTTCTCCACGTAATCCTTGCGGGTCGGCAGGCGCAGGTAGATCTGCGCGTCGCCGCGGGCGACGGCGGCATACTTGCACTGGCTGTCGATGCGATACGGCTCGCGGGTCACGCCCAGCCGGGCGGCGACGCGGGCCGACCAGCCATGGGCCGAGTGGGCCGCCTCGACCGACTCACAGAAACGGGCCTGCTTCAGCGCGGTCTCGGGCCCCGCCGCGATCGGCGCCACGGCGTCGTCGTCCAGCCCGCGGGCGAACGCGCCGTCCTCGCGGGTGGCCCAGAAGATGGCGCCGCGGGCCCCGGCGTGGTGGAGGTTGGGGCAGCCGAGCACGCCGAGCCGCACCACGCCGTCTTCGATGAGCGCCAGCGCGACGGCGTACTGGTCGCCGCGCAGGAACCCCTTGGTCCCGTCGATCGGATCCAGCGTCCAGTGACGGCCCTTGGGGCCGCCGGCGTAGACCCCGCGATCGATGGCCGCGAGGATGGCGCCCTCGTCGGTCACGCCGGTCACCGCGCGGACGGTCTGGCAGACCTGCGTCCGCCGCGCGGCGCCTTCGGGCGTGCGCAGCGCCGCGGCGTCTTCTTCGCCGACGAGCGGCAGGCTGCCGTCGGCCTCGGCGAGCTGCAGTGACACGATGGCCTGGGCGGCGAAGTCGGCGACGGTCACCGGCGAACGATCGCCCTTGGTCAGCGGATCGAGCGCGATGGCCTGCTGGATTCGGCGGCATGCGCGGGCGGCGTGCACGACCGCTTCGATGGCGGCGTCGCGCAGGGCGTCGGGGGTCATGTCGGGCTCCTCGTCGGTCGAAGGTCGGACCCGGCACGCTACACGGGCCGCCGCGCCGCGTCACCCGTCTCGGTCCGGGCACGCGCCCGCACATTGCGGCTTGGAATCCGCCAGCGGCTGGGGCAGGGTGATGGCCCATGGCACCCCGTGATTCCAAGCCGGCGCGTACTGATCCGTACTATCTCGCCGCACCCGTCGGGTGGCAGACGGCGATGGAGGTCAAGCGACGCTTCGCCGGCAGCGAGCCGCCGATCCCGGTGGTCGGCGCGGCGAGCGTCGACGCCGCCATCGGCCGGCTCGAAGACAACCCGCGCTGCGTGGCGGTGCTGATCCACTTCGCCGAGCAGCCCCGGGCGGCCATCGAGCTCATCTGCCGCATCAAGGAGCGCTGGCGCCGGCCGGTGGTCTGCTTCCACCCCGCGTGGCATCGCGACGACGTGCGCCGGGCTCTGCAGCTCGGCGCCGACAGCCTGCTGGGCTGGCCGTTTGGTCCGGGCGAGGTGCTCGGCGATCTCGAGGCGCTGCACAAAGCCGGGGTCAGCGTCACCCGCAAGGCGCTGCTCGACCGCGGCGGCCCGACGCTGCTGGCGCCCGATCCGGCGCTGTGGGTCGACGAGGACGAAGACTGGCGCGACCGCCTCGCCGGGCTCGCCGAGCGGCTGCGCACGCCCGCCGAGGAAGAGCAGGGCCGGGTCACCCGCATCGACCCCGCGACCAACTTCACCCGCGCGGCGGGCGGCGCGATGAGTCCGGCCCTCGCCGGCGCGACGATGACCGTGCTGCGGGTGGGCACCCAGCACCTGCCCCAGGTGGCGGGGGAGTACGGGGTCGATCCCGGCCAGCTCGAGCGCACCGTCGAGGTCGGGCTGCAGGTGCCCGACGACGGTCGCCGGGACGGCATGCTGGCCTGGCTGGAAGACCTCGCCCGCTCCGGCGGGGAGGACGCCGAGACCGGGGTCATGGCGCAGCTGCGTCGCGCGGCGCAGGTGACGCTGCAGGCGCAGGGCGCGCTGCAGGGCGAGATCGATGTGCTGGCCAACGCGCTGAGCCGGGCGACCGGGGTGCCCGTCGCGTCGCTCGAAGGGCTCTCGGCGGCGACCCGCACCGAGCTGTCGAGCCGGGTCCTGGCCAGCGATGAGTCCGAAGACGCCCTCGATCACGTGCGCATGCTCGTGCTGGCCTCGTTGCTCGATGAGCTGGGCCAGCGGGCGACGAGCGCGCACGACCTGGCGGCCTTGACCGCGCTGCTCGGGCTGCGCGCCGGCGTCGAAGGCATCCGGCCGGCCGAGCTGGTCCGGGCGCTGGCCAGGCTCGATCCGCCGGCGGCGATGCAGGGGCTCGACCTGCGGCGGCTCGCGCCGGTACGCGACGCCATCCCGACGCCGGGCAACGCGCTCGATCAGCTGCTGCGCCGGGCCATCGACGAGCTGGTCAAGGCGGTCTCGCCGATGGGCTATGTCGATCAGAACCGGCTGGTGGCGCTGCTGCGGGCGGCGCGACAGGGCGGCGCGGTGCTGGTCGGGCCCACCACATGGCGGACGGTCGCCGAGGTCGTCGCCGGTCGGCGGCGCAGCGCCGATGCCCGCGCGGTCAAGATCGTGCAGCGCCTCGACCGGCTCATGGCGATCAGCGGCGCCGACGCCCGCGGCCGCCTCGTGCGCGCCCTCGCCGATCTGATCGAGCGCAGCCGCAACCCGATGGACGCCGGCCGCTTCGTCGCCTGGTGCCGCGACGCGGCGACCGGGGTCGTGCGCACCGAGTCGGTGGCCGGGCGGCTCGAGCCGGGCGGCGGAGCCCTCGCCGGGCTCGAGCGGACCGAGCACGGGCCCGAGGAGAGCCTGCCCGGCGGGGCGTCCGCGGGTTTTGATCCGGCGAGCCTCCTGGGCGCGTCGCCGGTGACGCGGTCGGGACCGGTATCGGGGACTTCGACCCGCTCCGGGCCGCAGGCGCCGGCGTTTGTCGACACGGCAGCGGCCTCCCAGGCGCCCGGCGGCCCCAGCGCGCCGGTCTTCGACCCGACGGCGATGCTGGCCGGCGGGCCCGCCACGCGGTCTGGCCCGCAGGCGGCGCCGATGACCCGCTCCGGCCCGCACAGTATGTCCGGCACGCGCTCCGGCCCGCACAGTATGGCCGGCACGCGCTCCGGCCCGCAGCCGCTGCACCAAACCCGCTCGGGGGCGGGTGCGCAGCCGCCTTCGGCCCCGGGGGCGGGCATGCCCGACTGGCTCGATCCGGGGCCGGTCGCCGCGGGCCCGGGCAGCGCGGGCCCCAGCAGCGGGCGCGTCGAACGAACGAGCGCGCCTGCCCCGCAGGTCAGGGCCTCCGCGCGCAGCCCGGCCCTCGACGCGGTCGACGCGCTGGTGGCCCGCGGCGAGATCGACCAGCTGTCGAGCGAGGTCGAGCGGCTGCCCGACGATGAGCCGGGCGTCGTCGACGCGCTCAACCGCGCGGCGCTCGAACTCTACGTCGCCGGTCGGGCCGACGAGGCCGATCCACTCTGGACGCGCGCCGCCGCGCTCGGGCCCGATCGCCCCAACGTGCTCTTCCACCTCTCGCGCCTGCGGTTCGAGCAGGGCCGTCGCGGCGAGGCCCGCCTGCTCGTACGCCAGGTCCTCGCGCTCAGGCCGCACCTGACACCCGCCCGCGAGCTGCGCGCCCGCATCGAAGGTTAGCCTCGATGGGGGCATTCTGACCCGACGCGGCGCGCCCCACGCAGGCGGTGGGGCATAATGACCCTCTGGCCGCGGGCGGCGGCGCCGGAAACGCCCGAGCTGTCACAGGTTCCAAACTGGCACCGACTTTGCTGTGTAGCTGAGCCGTACTCGCCGGCCGTCGCCGGGATTCCTGTTCAACGTTCTGCCGCACAGCAAAAGGAGCCACCGATGGCCACCCGCTCGACCACCGTCCACAAGAAGCTGAGCCTCGAAGAAGAGCGGGCGCTCGTCCGGCGGGCGAAGACCGGCGATCAGGCCGCGCTCGAGACGCTGCTCGCCCGCCACTATCAGGCGATGTTCCGCCTCGCGCTCAAGTACACCCGCGACCTGCACCGGGCCGAAGAGGCGACCCAGGAGAGCTGCGTGCAGGTCATGCGCCACATCGCGCAGTTCCGCTCGGAGTCCCGCTTCGGCTCCTGGATGGCCCGCATCGTCATCAACGCCGCCCGGCTGCGCCACCGCCGGGAGAAGCGGCTGGTGCCCGTCGGCGACGCGCTCGAGTTCGATCGGCCGGCGCCGGGGCCCAGCCCCGATCGCACCGTCGCCGATCGCCAGATCCTGCAGATGGTCGACGACTTCCTGCGCGACGGCCGGGACGGGGATTACGAGCTCTTCGTGATGCGCTACGTCAATCAGGATCCGGTGCGCGAGGTGGCCGATCACGCGGGCATCTCGATGCCGGCGGTCAAGACCCGCGTGCACCGGGCGCGCAAGAAGCTGCGCGATCACGCCGACGCCCGCAACTGGCAGCCCGGCCTCTGATGCGCCGTCATCCGGCGGGCTCGACCCGTCCGCCGGGCCGACCGTCGCTCTGGGGCTGATCTCGCCCGGCCGACCGGCTATGGTGCCCGCCATCGCGTCGACCGGAGAGCCTCATGCGGCCCCTACGCCCCGAGATCCTGGCCCCCGCCGGCGACCGCCGCTCGCTGAGGGCCGCCCTCGCCGCCGGCGCCGACGCGGTCTACTTCGGCCTCGCCGACGGCTTCAACGCCCGCGCCCGCGCCGAGAGCATCGATCGCGCCGGCCTGCCCGCCGTCGTCGCCGAATGCCATCGAGCCGGCGCCCGGGCCTACGTCACCCTCAATACGCTGATCTTCGAAGACGAGCTGCCCACCGTCGAGGCGCTGGTCCGCGACTGCGCCCGCGCCGGCGTCGACGCGCTGATCGTGCAGGATCCGGCGGTCGCCCTCATCGCCCGCGCCGTCTGCCCCGAGCTGGAGCTGCACGCCAGCACCCAGATGACGATCAGCAGCGTCGAGGGGGCTCACTTCGCCCGCGGGCTCGGGGTGAGCCGCGTCGTGCTGCCCCGTGAGCTCTCGGTGCGCGAGATCGGGCGGATCGCCGCCGCAGACCCCGATCTGGAGACCGAGGTCTTCGTGCACGGGGCCCTCTGCATGTCGTGGAGCGGCCAATGCCTCACGAGCGAGGCCTGGGGCGGGCGGTCGGCCAATCGCGGGCAGTGTGCGCAGTCGTGTCGCATGCCCTACGACCTCGTCGTCGACGGCGAGCAGCGCCCGCTGGGCGAGGTGCGCTATCTGCTCAGCCCGCGGGATCTGGCGGGCTTCCGGGCGCTGCCCGCGCTGATCGAGCATCGGGTGAGCACGCTCAAGATCGAGGGCCGCTACAAGGGCCCGGCCTATGTGATCGCCGCGGTCGAAGCCTATCGCCGCTGGGTCGACGCCCTGATGCGGCCCGGCGGTCCCACCGCCGAAGACGAGGCCCGCGTGGCCGCCGACCTGACCGAGTTGGAGGTCGTCTACAGCCGCGGCTTCTCCGACGGCTTCCTCGGCGGCGCCGATCACCAGCACCTCGTCGAAGGCCGCTTCCCCAAGCACCGCGGCGCGCTGTTGGGCCGGGTCGTCGCGATCGACGGCAGCGCGGTCACTGTGGAGCCCTTCCCCGATGGGCGGATCCGCAGCGGCGGCCTCGCGCTCGGCGAAGAACGCACCGCGCCGGTGGGCCAGCGCGCGGCGGCGCTGACCGTTCTCGGTGGCTCGCCGACCGACAATACGGGCCCCGTCGGTCGCCCGCCGACGCCGCGGGCCGGCATGGGGGTGGTCTTCGACGCCGGCGATCCCGGCGATACCCGGGAGCCCGGCGGGCCGATCTTCAGCGTCGAGGCCGCGCGCGCGGGCCGCTGGCGGCTCGGCTTCGGGCGGCCGGGCCCCGATCTCTCCCGGGTCGCCATCGGTCAACGGGTCTGGATCACCGGCGATCCGGCGGTCGAGCGGCGGGCGCGCAAGCTGCTCGAGAGCCGCATCGAAGGCCGGATCCCGCTGCGCTTGATCGCGTCCGGGCGGGTGGGGGTGCCCCTGCGGGTCGAAGGGCGCGCCGCCGGGCATCGGCTGGTGGAGCACAGCGACGCGCCGCTGGCCGAGGCGCGGGCCGGCGGGCTCGATGGGCGGCTGCTCGCCGACAAGCTGGGCGCGGTCGGCGGGACCCCGTTCACGCTGCTCGACCTCGACTGCGGCGGGCTCGCGCCGGGCTTGCATCTGCCGGTCTCGGCGCTCAAGCGCGTGCGGCGGCGGCTGGTCGAGCGCCTGATCCCGCTCGTGGAGCAGGGCCATGCCCGGACCGTCGCCGAAGGCCCGGTGGTCGAGTCGCTGCGCCGGCCCGCGCCGCTCCGGGAACCCCTGCACGACGCGCCGCGCGTCATCCCGCTGTGTCGCACCGACGCCCACCTCGAGGCGGTGATCGCCGCCGGCCTGCCCGAGGTCGAGCTGGACTGGATGGAGCGCGCCGGGCTCACGCTGGCGGTCGAGCGCGCCCGCGCGGCGGGTCTGCAGGTGCACGTCGCGACGCCGCGGGTCCAGAAGCCGGGGGAAGAAGGCTTCGACCGGCGCATCGCGCGGCTGGCGCCCGACGGGGTGCTCGTGCGTCATTGGGGCGCGGTGATGCACTTCGCCGAGGGGCATGACATCCAGAGCGACGAAGAGGGCACGCGCCCGCGGCCGCGCTTGCACGGCGACTTCTCGCTCAACGTCACCAACGGCCTCACCGCCGGCCACCTCTTCGATCTGGGCCTCGATACGCTCACGGCAGCGCACGATCTCGACGCGGAGCAGCTCTTCACGCTGCTGGCGCGTACGCCGGCGGGGCGGGTCGCGGTGACGGTGCACCATCACATCCCGACGTTTCATACCGAGCACTGCGTCTACGCCCACCTGATGAGCAACGGCCGCGATATTCGCAGCTGCGGCCAGCCGTGCGCCGACCACGAGATCGGCCTGCGCGACCATCGGGGGCACATCCACCCGGTGGTCGTCGATCCCGCTTGCCGCAATACGGTCTACAACGCTCAGGCCCAGAGCGCGGCCGGGCTGGTGCCGCGCCTGCTCGACGCCGGCGTGCGCCGCTTCCGCGTCGAGTTCGTGCGCGAGACCACCAGCGAAGCCCTGCGCACCCTGATGGGCTACCGCGCGCTGCTCGACGGCGACCTCAGCCCCGGCGCCCTGGTCGATCGGCTGCGGGTGCACGAGCAGTTCGGGGTGACCCGCGGCACGACGCGGGTCGACCGATGACCAGCGCCCGTGCCTCGACGCCCGGCGCGGGAGCGCCCACCGACTCGCCCGAGCTGATGGCCTTGCGCCGCCGCATGGACGCGGTCGACGCGCGATTGCTGGCCCTGCTCGAAGCGCGCTTGCAGATCGCCCGCGAGATGGGCCGGGTCAAGCGCCGCGACGGGCTGTCCGCGCGCGACGCCGCGCGCGAGGCGGCGGTCATCGACCGGCTCGGCGCGCGCAGCCCCGTCGACGAGCAGACGCTGCGCGCGGTCTGGGGCGCGCTCTTTGCCGCGAGCCTCAGAGCCCAGGCGATCGACCACGCGCCACCCGCTGACGAGCGACCCCGCTGATAGGAGCATCACCGTGCGACATGCCCCCGGTCCGGCCTTTCTCTACGCGACTGTGCTGGCCACGCTGGTCGGCGCCCTCGCCGCGTGCGACGACGGTGGCTCCGACGCGCCGGCGCCGACCGCCCCCGCGCTGGTCGAGACCGCGCCGTCGGCCGCGCCGGCCGGTCAGCCGCTGGATGGCCTCACGGTGAACGTGACCGCCGCCGACGTGGCGGTCGACGTCAGCGTGGTTCGCGGCGGAGGCGTCATCGACGGCGCGCGGCAGCTGGCGCTGCGCTCGGGCCCCGACGGTACGCTCAGCGTGCCGTGGGTCCTCGGCCCGGCGCCGGTCGACAACCGCCTGCGCATCGCGTTGCCCGATAGCCCCGAGCTCGATCCGCTGGAGATCACGGTCCGCGGCACGCTCGATGCGCCCCTGCGGGCCGAGCCCTTCGCCGACGTGCATGGCTTCCTCACCGAAGAGGGCTATACCGACGCGCTCGAGAGCACCGAAGATCTCGCCTTCGGGGATGATGGCCTCTTCCTCGGCGCGCCGGGCGGCTTGCTGCACGTCGCGGTCGACGGCACGGTCTCCCGGCGTCACGTCGACGAGGGCATCGCCCGGCTGTGGGGCTTCGCGTTCGACGACGCGGGCTATATCTGGGGCGTCGATATCGAGGGCGATCGGCTCGTGCGCATCGCGCCGGACGGCAGCTACGAGAGTCGGCTGGACATGGTCGACGGCGAACCCCTCGCCGGCCCGAACTACGTCGGCGTGGACCACGAGGGGCGGGTCTACCTGACCGATCCCTGCCGCGGTGAGATCATCCGCCTCGATCCGGCCACCGGCGACGTGCGGGTGCATACGTTCGACCTGCTGACCGAAGGCGGCCCCAACGGCGTCGCGGTCTCGCCCGATGGCAGCCAGATGTATGTCGCCACCGAGAATACCGGCCTCTTGTGCAGCCACGCTGACGTGCCCATCCAAGAAGAGCTGGCCGGGGTCTATGTCATCGACCTCGATGACTTCGGCCATCACACCCCGCTGGCCGAAGGCATCGGACTCTTCGGCGATGGCCTGGCCTTCGACGCCGAGGGGAACTTGTACGTCGTCGTCGATCGGGTGATGAACTTCCAACTCGAGACCAGCGCCATCGTGGTCTTCCCCGCCGGGGAGAGCGAAGGCGTCGACTTCCTGGTGGCCGACGACCGCCAGATCTTCGCCAACGTGGCCTTCGGCACGGGCGCCTACGGCGAGACGACCCTCTACATCGCCCTGCTCGCGGTGCCCGGCTTCAGCGACCCCGACTCGCGGGGCCTCGAACGCTTCGACGTGGGCATCCCGGGGCTGCCGCTCTTGCCGCCGATGGAGTGATGCCCGATGGCATGCGGATGACATCCCGGATGTCATCGATGGGATCCGTCGGGATCAGTCATCCGTCGATCCGCGCAGCGCGTCATGCACCGCCAGCAGCCCGATATGGGTACAGGCCTGCGGAAAATTGCCCAGCAGCCGGCCCGTGCCCGGCTCGATGTCTTCCGAGAACAGCCCCAGCGGGTTGCCATGGGCCACGAAGCGGGCGAAGGCATCCCGGGCGTCATCGGCGCGGCCGGACAGCGCGAGGGCTTCGATCCACCACAGGGTGCACAAGCTGAAGGTGCTGGTGGTCGAGCCGAAGTCATCCGCCGCCACGTAGCGCCGCATCAGGCCGTCGACGAGCAGGACCTTCTCGCAGCGCTCGATCGTCGCCCGATAGCGCCGATCGTCGCCGTCGACGAGACCCAGCGGCGCGACCGCGAGGCTGCTGGCGTCGACGTCGTCGCCGTCGAGGGTCTGGGCGAAGAAGCCGGCGCGGTCGGCGGCGGTGAGCATGTCTCGCCGTTGCGCATCGGCCGCGCTCTGCCAGCGCTGGGCCCGCTCATGCTCGCCGAAGGCGCGTGCGAGGCGCGCGCCGCGATCGAGCGCCACCCAACACCAGAGATGGCTGAAGGTGTATTGCCCTGGCCGGTCGCGGAACTCCCAGATGCCGGCGTCGGGCACCCCGCGCACGGCTTCAGCGGCCTCGACCCGCGCCCAGAGCCACCTGCGCATGGCCGGTGAGAGGGCGCCGCCCGCCTCGTGGATGCGGTGGGCGAGCCAGACGATCTGCCCGTGGGTATCATGCTGAACCTGCCCCGCGGCGGCGTTGCCGATGCGCACCGGCCCAGTCCCGGCGAAGCCGCGCAGATGCGGCAGGATCGACTCGGGGATCTGCCGGCCGCCGTCCACCCGATGCAGCGGCTGCGGGGTGTCATCGCCGACGGCCGCGAAGAGAAAAGCCAGGAAGCGCTCGGCCCCCGGCCGGTCGCCGATGCGGGCGAGGGCGTCGGCGGCGAAGGCCCCGTCGCGGATCCAGCAATAGCGATAGTCCCAGTCGCGTGGTTCACCGATGGCTTCGGGCAGTGATGTCGTGGCGGCCGCGATCATCGCGCCGGTGGGTCGGTAGACCAGTCCGGCCAGAGTCAGCGCCGAGCGGCGGGCGAGGGGATTCGACCCCACGGTGAGCCCCGCGAGCCATGTCTGCCATTGGCGGTTGGCGTGATCCACGGCCACGCCGGGCGATACGCGCGATGAGACAGGCGGCGCGGCGCCCGCCGCGCCTGGTGCGTGCAGCGTGAGCGTGCAGCGCCCCTCCAACTCGACCCATTCCTGTGCGATCAGCGCCGCGCGGCGCTTGGGATCGATGCCATCGACCATCAGCGACGCGGATCCCACCCGAAACCCATCGGCGCTGGCTCTCGCGCGCAGTGGGCTGCGTCCGTAGTCGGGCCGCGGGTCGAAGTGCAGACGGATGCGCGGGCGACCCCTCAGCGCGCTCAACTGGCGGACGAGTCGCGGCGAGCCGTCCATCGGGCAGACGTCGTCGATGGCCAATACGCCGCCGGCGCCGACGATCTCGGTGCGCAGCACGAGGCTGTCTGTGTGATAGCGCTGCCGGGTTGTATCGGCGCCGTCGACCTCGATCACGAACCGCCCGCCGCGTGCGCCGTCGAGGATGCCGCAGAACAGCGCGGGGCCGTCGAAGCGGTCGGCGCAGAACCAGGCGATGGCGCCATCGGGCGCGATCAAGGCCAGCACCCGGCCATTGCTCACGAGGCCGTGGTCCAGGCGGTCTGCGATCGGTGCGCCGCTCATGCCGGCTCCTCTGCGCCTTCGCCCACGCGGCTGAGCCGGTACCAGACGGGTATCAGACCCACGCCCACCGCGAGGCAGATCGCGCTCCACATGCCCGACGAGAGCCCGAACGGCGCCGGCGCGCTCAGAATCCAGGTGCCGCCGACGATGAGCGCGAAGACGCTGCCCGCGGCGGCGAACGTGGCCGCCATGCCGAACCAGAAGACCCGCCTGCTGTCGGCCGGATCGAGCGCGCAGCGGCGCGCGACCGGCCCCCAGAAGCCCGGTGGGCGCATCCGCGTATAGAAGTCGTCGAGGCGCTCGGCGGGCACCGCGGCGGTGAGCAGCGAGGCGGCCACCGAGCCGACGGTCGCGATGGCGGTCATCGAGATGAGCCGCAGGGCGTCGTGCTCGTCCCCCGGCAGCACCCAGAGCAGGATCGGCGCGACGACCAGCGACAGCGCGATGGGCACCAACTCACCCCACGCGTTCTGCCGATGCCACAGCCAGCGCAGCAGCAGCGGCACACCCATGCCCGCCCCGAACAGCAGGCTGGTCTTCCAGGCGGTCTGGATCGAGCCCAGCTGGCTCATCACACCCAACGCCAGCGCCAGGATCAGCAGGTTGGCCAGCCGAGCGACCTTCACCAGCGTCTTCTTGTCCGCCGGCTGCTGCTTGATGCGCTGACAGTACAGCCGATCGTAGACGTCGTTGGTCCGTTGGTCCAATAGCTCGAGCCCCAGTTGAGGTGGGTGTCGACCGTCGAGGCGAGGGCGGCGAGCAGGCCCACCAGCATCAGACCCAAGGCGCCGGTGGGCAGGTGGTCGCGCACGCCGAGCACGAAGATGCCCTCCCGGGCGGCGGTCGCCGCCTCGCCGGTCACCGCGCTGTCGGCCGGATAGAGGATCATCAGCCCGACGACGATCGGCAGCCACAGCAAGGTGCGCAGTACGCTCTGGGCGTAGGTGAAGACCACGGCGGCGACTTTGGCGTCCTTGTCGGAGCGGCACGCCATCGATCGCTGTGCCAGATAGCCGGTGCCATCGCTGTTGAGCTGAGCGAACCACTGTATACCCAGCAGCCCGAGCACGGTCGCCACCGCGTCGGCCCCCTCGATGGGTGAGAAGCTGAGCATCTCGTGCATGCGCGCTTCACCGTACAAGGCCGAGAGCCACGCCGGCAGGTCGTCGAGGCCGCCGACGGCGCGGACGACGACCCAGGCGTAGATCGCCGTCGCCACGAAGGCGAGGATCACCTGCACCGCGTCGGTGCTCATGACCGATCTCAGCCCACCGGTGGTCGAGTAGAGCGCGGTGAAGCCGACGATGACCAGGATCGAGAAGAGGTTGGCGGCCGATCTCAGCCAGACATCGGGTTGATCGAGCCCGATCGCGGTCAAGGGCTTGCCGACCCATTCGACGATGGCGGCGAGCGGCGAGAGCGTGCCCGCCGGCAGCCACTCGTGCCATGGCAGGAAGGGTTCGGTGATGCGGGTGGCCGCCAACAACACGAAGGCGAGCACGATGCAGTTGAAGAGCGTGCCGAAGTAGAAAGCCTTGACGTAGCGTAGAATCTCCGCGACGCGGCCGGTATAGCGCCGCTCGCAGAGCTCGGCCTTCCAACCGGGCATGGATCGCCCGGCGAGGAAGTACTCTTCGGGCCCGAGCGACGCGTCCTTGCGCGCCGCGAGGCCCGAGCCCACCGCGTATGTCATGAACGCCAGGACGATCAGCAAGTCGATCGATCACATCTCCCGGTCCGATCGATCGCTACCACGGCTGACGCCGGGGATCGATGCCCCGGCCGGCGGTCAGCCGGCGGCGGCTCGCCGGGTCGGCTCCGGATCGAGGTGTCGTGATCGGTCCGCGCGATCGGCGCCGGCGTCCGCGTCGTCCGCGCCGGCGTCGCCAGCGTCCGCGGCGAAGAGGCGGGTGAGCGCGGCCTGCAGCGCGTCGACGCGCAGCGGCTTGCTGAGGAAGCCGTCCATGCCCGCCGCGTAGCAGTCGGCTTCGTCCTCGCGGGTGGCGTTGGCGGTCACGGCGACGACCCGCGGCTGTCGCTCGGGGGGCAGCAGGGCCCGCAGGCGGCGGGTGGCCTCCAGGCCGTCGAGCTCGGGCATGCGGATGTCCATCAGGACCAGGTCGTAGGGCGCCCGCCGCAGCGCGTCGAGGGCTTCGACGCCGTCGGCCGCCACGTCTGCGGTCTGTCCGATGAGCTCGAGCAGACCCACGCCGACCCGCTGGTTGATCGGGTTGTCTTCGGCGAGCAGGATGCGCAGCGGGCGCAGCGCGGTGGCCGGGGTCGCCTCCATCTCGCGGCGGGGCGCCTCACCGATGGGCAGGGTGAGCCGCACGCGGAAGGTCGACCCGGCCCGCGGCGCGCTCTCCACCTCGATCGCGCCGCCCATGCGCGTGACCAGCCCATGCACGATGGCCAGACCGAGCCCGCTGCCCTCGTAGCGCCGCGTACTCGAGAGATCCACCTGCTGAAACGGCGCGAAGATGTCGCTCTGGCGCTCGGCGGGGATGCCGATGCCGGTGTCGCTGATGGCGACCTCCACCTCGGCGACCTCGCCCGCGCGCCGCGCCTCGACGGTGCAGCAGACCGCGCCGTCGGCGGTGAACTTGACGGCGTTGCTCAGCAGGTTGACCAGCACCTGCCGCAGCCGCGCGCCATCACCGCGCACCCAGCGAGGCACATCGTCTGCGATACGGGCCGAGAAGTGCAGGCCCTTGGCCTTCGCCCGCGGCCTCAGCAGCAGCATCGACGACTCGACGCACCCGTGCAGGTCGAAATCGTCCGTTGCCAACTCCACCTGATCCATGTCGACCTTCGAGAAGTCGAGCACGTTGTTGATCACGTCGAGCAGCGCGTCGGTCGAGCCGCGCACGGTGTCGACCAGAGAGCGCTGCCGCTCGTCGAGCGCGGAGTCGGCGAGCACCGTGGTCATGCCGACGATCGCGTTGAGCGGCGTGCGCATCTCGTGGCTCATGACCGCCAGAAAGCGGCTCTTGGCCGCCGAGGCCGCCTGCGCCGCCGCCCGCTCCAACTCGGCCGCTTCGGCTCGGGCCTCGGCGTCTTTCTGGGCGGTGATGTCGAACATGGCGCCATCGAGCCAGCGCACCCGGCCCTTGCGATCGGCCACGGGCATGCCCCGGTCGAGCAGCCAGCGCACTTCGCCGTCGGGTCGGCGGATCCGGAACTCGATCTCGTAGTACGAGCGCTGGCGAATGGCCTCGCGCACCGCGTCCTGGATGACTTGAACGTCTTCCTCGACGACAATCTCCTTGAACGAACGCCCGTACGGCTCGAGAAACTCGGCAGACGGGCACCCGCAGATATCGGCGAAGCGCTCCGACATGAAGATGGTGCGCCAGTGGCGATCGTACGAGCAGCGGTAGACGCCACCGGGCAGGTTGGCCAGCAGCTCTCGCAGGCGAGCGTCGTCCAGGCCGACGGCGGGCGTCGTGACCTCGAGGGTCGTCGGCCGCACGGTGCACAGGTGCATCATCTCGCCGTCGACGCTCATCGGCAGGGCGTCCACCCAGACCTGACGTCGGGTGCCATCGGCGCAGCGCAGCCAGACCCGTCCGGTCGGCACCGTCCACGTTCGATCCAGCGCCCGCGCGACGAGGATCGGCGGCTCGAGCAGCGGTGTCTCAGTGGCCCGGGCATAGGCCGCGGTGGCCCCGGAGAGGACCTCGAACGCTCGGTTGGCGTAGGCCACGGCGCCGATCCGATCGAAGAGGATGAGCGGCTGGTCGCTCTGTCCGAGCAGCGCATCGAGGGTATCGGCGGTCATGGGGACCTCGTGGAGCGGGCGGGCATGAAGCGGGCTCGGGATTCCGATGGTGCAGGTGGTGGCTATGTTACGTCGAATGTTTGTCTGGCCTTGGGCCCGCTGGCCGACGGCTCGGTATTCGAGATGCTGCTTGCCAGAGGGCGAGTGCCCTCACTGGCCAACCGCTCGGGCCGAAAGCCCGGCGTACGACTCGCGTCTGCGGATGACCGGCCCGGCGTGCCAAGGGCACCGGACGAGCCGTTGGCTCGTGCCGAGCACCCGACGCGGGCAAAAGAAAACCCCCATGGCGACTGTGTCACCATGGGGGTCTCGAGCAGGGGCGACAGGGGTCGAACCTGCGACCTACGGTTTTGGAGACCGTTGCTCTACCAACTGAGCTACACCCCTACAATGGGCAGCCCTGCTCAGGTCGCTGTCAGGTGACAGCCCGCGCAAGATAGTCGAGCGCCTCGGGCGCGTCAACGGTCATGATCGATCGGGCCTGGGTATCGCCTGCAGGCTCAGGTTGGTCGCTCGACGGAGCACGGTGGGCGCGAACGCCCGGATCAGCGCAACCAGATCGTGGCCGAGCCGGTGCGGTCGTGCTGGGTCGCGTCCCACCAGCCGCGGTGCCAGTACGTGTAGGCGCCGCCGTGCACGTCGTGCGGCCAGCAGTAGCGCTGCGGCCAGCCGCGCCCGGTGAACGAGGTCGTATACGCCGGGCCGGTGGTCGATTGCTGGCAGTTGGGCGCCGAGTTGACCCCGTAGCCTGTGGGATAGGTATCGCTCCAGGTGACCATCAGCGAGCGGCTCCAGGTGTAGCGGATGGCGCCGGTCGCGTTGACGCCGCGCAAGCTCGTCAGGCGGACCTCGGTGCAGGCCCCGCGGTCGACGTTGCCCCGGGCGGGGCTGGCGTTGTCGAAGTGCACGATGTCGGGGTCGGGGATGGTGAACTTGTTGGCAACGTCCATGCCGCCGATGGGCCCGGTGTAGGTGTTGCGGTCGCTGCGCGCGAGCAGCATCTCGGTCGAGCGGCGCGCGATGGGCACCGCGGCGAGGCTGGCCGCCGAGCGGCGGTTCGCCGGATCCCACTCGCCGCCGCCGGTCGACATCGGATACAGGTTGCGGGTATTGCCGTCGAAGGCGCACATCGCCCGGGCGCTGCCCGACGGGGCGTAGGCCACGAGGCTCCAGCCGCCGCCGTCGATGCTCATGTCGCAATAGGTCTGGAAGGCGTCGGCCGGATCATCGCTCGCGGGGTTGATCCAATACAGACCGTCCTGCCCGGCGAGCGCCGGGTCGGCCTCGAGGATGGTCTTGCATGTGCGTCCGGCGTCTTCACGGCTCGATCCGTTGGCCCCGAGCAGCCCGGCGGCGGCGACCTGAGCCCGGATGCGATCGGCGCTCAGGCCGTCGCCATACACCGCCACATGCTGGATCTCGCCAGGGTAGGGCGGCGGCGTGGTATTGGCGTTGTTGTGGTAGCGGCCCATGTTGAAGATGCCCATGCTGCCCATCGGGTTGGGCGCGGCCACCGACCGCTCGACGCCGTTGACGTAGGCGTAGAGCCGCCCGCCGCGCACGACCCAGGCGACGTGGACCCAGCCGCCGGCGGCCGCGGGCACGTGGATCTGGTACTCGGTATTGCCGTTCCAGAAGTACCAGAAGTGCACCCCGCTGACGCCGTTGACCCGGCCGACGCTGACCCCTTGCCAGTAGGCTCGGGTGGACCAGACCTGGTGGCGTGAGGTGTAGGCCCGGTTCCCGAAGGCGGTATAGGCATCGGGCAGCCGGATGATGGCGGTCACGGTGCCGCGGTTGTTCGGCATCATCTGGTCGAGCCGCACCGGCGTATCGACGTGGCCCTGCGAGCGGATGTTGACGGCGCGGCCGACCTGTCCGCGCACGCCGAGCAGCGGGTTGCCGACGTAGCTGCCGTGCCGATCGAAGCCGGAGAAGTCTTCGGCGCGCGCCCCGGCCCGCTCGTTGAGCGGCCAGTAGGCGACCGGCCCGTCCTGCAGGACGACGCGGCGATACTCTGCCGGGTCGACCTCGCCTTCGGGCACTTCGTCCGCGCCGCCGCCCACCAGGTCGATCCATTCTTCGCCGTCCCAGACCCGCAGGCCGCGCCGCTCGGCGTCGAAGTACAGCAGCCCGGCCGGGGGCTCGGCAGGCGGCGCGTCTTGCGGCCGCAGCCACAGCGCGTCGGCGCGGATCGAGCCGTCGACGTCGACCCGCGCCTGCGGGTCTTCGATGCCGACCCCGAGCCGGCCGTCCTCGGCGATGCGGGCCTCGTTGGCGATCAGGGTCTCGCCGACGGTCAGGTCGCCGGCGGTGCCCGTATTGCGGTCGGTGCGCATGAACTGGCTCGAATCGAGGCCGTCGAGGCGGTCGGTGTCGACGCCCGAGCCGGCGCCGTCGACGGTGCGCAGCAGGTCGCGCACCTGCTCGGCGGTGCGCACGAACTGGCTGGAGTCGACCCCATCGAGGCGGTCGGCGTCGACGCCCGATCCGGCGCCGTCGACGGTGCGCAGCAGGTCGCGCACCTGCTCGGCGGTGCGTACGAAGGCGCTGGAGTCGAGGCCGTCGAGGCGGTCGGCGTCGACGCCCGATCCGGCGCCGTCGGCGGTGGTCAGCAGCTCCACGACCTGCTCGGCGGTGCGTACGAAGGCGTTGGCCTCGACCCCGTCGAGGCGGTCGGCGTCGATGCCCGATCCGGCGCCGTCGACCTGCAGCAGCTTGTCGCGCACCTGCTGCGGCGTATCGGGAGAGCCCTCACCGCCGGCGGGTCCGCGGGGGCCTTGGGGGCCCTCCGCGCCTTCCGGTCCTGCGGGGCCGGCCGGTCCGCGCAGACCCGCCGGATCGCCGACCCAGCGGCCCTCGTCGTCGATCACGAGCCGATCGCCGATCGAGACGGTGCGCGGGTGGATGTCGCCGACCACGTCGAAGGCGCTGTCGGCCACGAAGGCGGCCGGCACCTTGCGCAGGCGCGGCCGGGGCAGCAGCTCGGCGCCGTCGTCGATGCTGACCGAGAGGTAGACCTCGCCGGTCCACAGATCGTCGGGCAGCGGCTCGACCGAGCCGATGGCGATGGCGTAGTAGCCGTTGAAGATCTCGACCGCGGGGTGGATCTCCTCGAAGAGCAGCGCGCCGGCCCGCGGGGCGTCGAGCAGCCGCACCCGGAACCGGTGGATGCCTTCGAGGGGCGCGCCGTCGTTGGTCGTGACGAGGCCCTCCTGCATGAAGTGGTCGGGCAGCGCCGAGGCGGTCGTCGACGACGCGGCCAGGGCGAGCAGGGCGAGAAGGGGGATCAGGCGGCGCCCCATGGCGTTCCCTCCAGCCGTCTGGGTTGAGATGTAGAGTTGCAGTATACATAAAGGGCTTCACCGCGCAGCGAAACGGGGGACGAACATGCGATGGCGATGGCCGGGGCTGGCCCTGGCGTTGGTGCTCTACGGGTGCGGCGGAGACGATACGCCGGACCCCGACATGGGCAGCGATGTCGCGCCGGCCGACGGGCAGGCCGACGTCGCGCCGGCTGACATGGCGCCGGTCGATCGAGGCGTGGTGGACGGCGCCGCCCCGGATGGGGCCCCGCCGACGGATCGCGGGCTCGTCGACGTCGGCGTCGACGCCGCGGTGGACGCCGCGGTGGACATGGCGCCGCTGGATTGCGGCGAATGCCCCGGCAACCAGGCGTGTGATCCCGAGACCGGCGCGTGCGTCGAGAGCGGCGCGTGCACCGCTGACGAAGACTGTCTCGACGGGCGGCATTGCGAGGCGGGGGCGTGCGTCGACGACTGCTTCGAAGACGCCGCGTGCCCCGGCACCCGTCTGTGTGATCTGGACACCGGGCGCTGCCCCGAGCCGGCCATGTGTCTGGTGCCCGAGGACTGCGACGGCGAGCGGCTGTGCATCGACAGCGGCTGCGTGGATCCGTGTGGCCCCGACGCGCCGTGTCCCGGCAGTCAGCAGTGCGGGGCCGACGGGCGCTGCGTCGAAGGGGATGGCTGCGCGGTCGACGACGACTGCAGCGGGGCTCGGATCTGCGTCGCGGGGGCCTGTGAAGAGGCGTGCGTCGAGGACGCCGACTGCCCGGGCACGCGGTCGTGCGACCCGGTGAGCGGCCGCTGCCCCGAGCCGGCGCTGTGCTTCGCCGAGGGCGACTGTGATCCCGGGCGCGTCTGCGACGGTGGGCAGTGCACCGCGGTCTGCGACGACGACGACGCCTGCCCCGGGCGGCAGCAATGCGGCGGAGACGGCGTCTGCGTCGAGCCGGTGGCGTGTATCGACGACGTCGACTGCCGCGGGGCGCGGTTCTGCCTCGAGGAGCGCTGCGCCGATCCCTGCCGCGAGAACGCCGACTGCCCCGGCGCCCTCGTCTGCGATATCGACAGCGGGCGCTGCGGAGAGGCCCCGCAAGGCTGCGTCGTCGCCGCCGATTGCGTAGGCGATCGGCTGTGCGTCGAGGGCATCTGCGCCGATCCCGAGTGCGCGGAGAACGCCGACTGCCCGGAGGCCTGCGTCGATCGGATCTGCGGCGAGGTGCCGGTGGCCTGCGTCGGCGACGCGGCGTGCGCTGTCGGCGCGATCTGCGCGCCGGTTGGGGTCTGCGCCGATCCGGAGCGCTGCGGAGGTGACGACGACTGCGCGGGTCTGCGGCCGGTGTGCATCGGCGGGCGCTGCGTCGCGTGCGGGGGCGACGCCGACTGCGCGCCGACCGAGTTCTGCGATGGCGGACAGTGCTTGTTCTTCGACGGGTGCGGCGCGGACGCCGACTGCCCCGGCCGTCGGCAGTGCGCCGATGGGCGCTGCGTGCCCGGCCCCTGCGCGGGAGACGCTTTCGATGGGCTGGGCGAACCACCGGTCGTGCCGGCCCGTAGTTGGACCGACCTCGTCCTGTGTGATGGCGACGTCGACCGCTATCGGGTCGAGCTGGCGGCCGACGAGGGCCTGCGGGTGACCGTGCGCCACGACGCCGCGATCGGGGATCTGGCGCTGCGGCTCACCGCGCCCGGCGCGCCGGCCCTGGTCTACGTCGAATCGGACGGCGGCGCGGGCATCGAAGTCGTGGGGCTCGCGCCCTCGCCCGCCGCGCAGGTCGTCGACGTCGAGATCGACGGTCGCACCGGCTTCGACGTGCCCTACGTGCTCACGATCGAGCGACTGGGCCCCGACGAATGTCCGGCCGATCCACTCGAGGTGCCTTTCGCCAACGATACCCGCGACCAGGCGTCTCCGATCGGCGGCGCGCCGGTGGCGGTGCGGCTGTGCGCCGACGATGTCGACTGGCTGGGCTTCGAGGCGGCGGCGGGCACGGTGATCGAGGCCACCGCGCTGGCCGACGACCTGCCCGAGATCTTGCTGATCGATCTGTACGACGGCGGGGACGAGGTGCTCGCCTCGGCGCGCATCGAGGAGCGGGCCCTGGTCTTGCGTGGCACCGTCGAGCGGTCGGGCCCGCACGCGCTGCGGTTCGCCGGCGCCGAGGGGCCGATCACGCTCGATGTCTCGTTGAGCACCCAGGCCGCGCCCGACGCCGTCGAGCGCGCGTGCGACGCGGTGGTCGACGTGCCGCTGGACGCCGAGGTCGCTCTGCCGGCGACGCTGCCCGTCGATCGCTTCGAATCGAGCTGCGCTCCAGGCGCCGCGGCGCCGGACCACGTCGTGCGGCTGCAGCTCGATCGGGCGGGGACGGTCAGCCTGCGCGCCCGCCCCGACGACCGGCAGACGAGCTTCTCGGTGCGCGCCGCCTGCGACGACGTCGCGAGCGAGGTCGCGTGTGTATTCGGCGCTGACGCCGACGTCGAGCTCGACGCGGGCGTCTGGTTCGTCGTGATCGAGTCGAGCGGCGCGGTGCCGCAGCGGCTGGAGATTCGGGCCCGCTGAAGCCCGAGCCCGGGCAGGGGACTACTCGACCGCCTTCAACTCGACCCGCACGCGCTCGTAGACGGCCTTGGGGGCCTTGCTGGGATGCCCCGCGTCAAAGGGCGGCTGGGGGTCGTACTCCAGCGCCAGCTGAATGCCTTGCGCGATGTCATCGCCCTTCAATCGGGCCGCGAGGGTCAGCGCCATGTCGATGCCCGACGAGATGCCGGCGCCCATCAGAATGCGGTGGCTGTCGCCGTGGTCGACCACCCGCTGCTGAATCGGGTTGCAGCCCATCTGCCGCAGGATGCCCTTGCCCGCCCAGTGGGTGGTGCCGTCGAGGCCCTGAATCAGCCCGGCGGCCGCGAGCAGGATCGAGCCGGTGCACACCGAGGCGGTGTAGGTGGTCTGCGGGTGCACCTTGGCCAGCCACGCGGGCAGGACGCCGGCTTGGGCTGCGGGTCCGACGGCTTCGGGCGGGCCGCCCGGCACGACCACGATGTCGGGGGCGGTCATCTCGTCGAGGGTGGCGGTGGCTTCGAGGGTGATTCCGGGGAACTCCTGGGGGTAGGCCCGCTTCTCGGGGCCGACGAAGACGACCTCGGTATCGGGCAGTCGGACGAGCACTTCGTACGGCCCGACGGCGTCGAGGGTGGTCATGCCGTCGAAGAGCGGGATGGCGATGAGCATGGCGAACTCCATGGTCGGGGCAGGCGTGGCGAGAGCGGCGTCTTGTTGCCATCGCGGGATTCGGCGGGCGGGTCCGCAGAGAAATGTCGGGCGTCCGGTTCGAAACAGCGCAACATCGGCTGCGATTGATCGATGAGACCTGCGACGAGATCGGAGGTCACGATGGGCCGGGCGCTCAGATTCCAGCAGAGCGAGTTCGAAAGCGTAGAGTTGACGTGGCGTTGTATACAGAGCCGGTTCTTGCTACGGCCGGGGCATGAAGCGAACCGTCGCATATTGGGGGTGATCGGGCAGGCGATGGGCCTGCATGCCGGCGACGTCCGGCTGTATTTCGCCGGTGGGACGTGCAACCACATCCACATCGTGGCAGCGTTCCGCAGCGCGGAAGTCAAGGCGGCATGGGTGTGTCATGCTCGGACCAATCTGTCCAAGGAGCTGATGAGCCATTTTTGGACCGAACGCGCCGCGCGTTCTCGACAGCCCCGAGCCCGAGCCCACGGCTGACATCGAGGTCGGCCCATGCGACGAGGACGAACCACCCCCGTCGCTCGGCTCCCCGGGCATTCCACGCGGGCACCAGCACCCCGTCCCGCGTGGTCCACGTCTGCCCCCATGGCCACGGCGCCGACACTCGATCGACGCTGACCCGCCCTCCCGCCTGACGAAGAGCTGCACAGATCGCGTCGTGGTCACCCCTCGATAGGTCCACCAGCGTCGACTGGTAGAATCGGATCAGAGCCATCTGCGCCGACTCGATCTCGACTCTCTCGGCCTCCAACCCCCGCAGCTCGACCCGGACCGCATCGAGCAGTCGATCAACCTCGGCTCTCTCGGTCTCGAACTCGCCTTCATCGATGAGCCCGCGGGTGTAGACCCGGAGCAGGCGGGTCCGCTGTGATTCGAGCTCCGCGACACGCCCACGGAGTCGGTCGAGTTCACCGGGCCTCGGGTCGTCTGGCAGTTCGATCGCGGCCTGCGCGGCATCGGTTGCGTCTTTGTCGGTCAGGTGGTGCAAGAGGGCGGTCACCACGGCGTGGTGTACGTCGTCGATCCGAATCGCTGGCCCATCGCATCCACCACCGCCCCGCGTTGCTGGTCGATTGGCTGCTGCGCATCGATAGTATCGGGTCTCGTAGACGGCGCCTGTCTTCTTGTGTCTGGTCCGGTTGACCGTCGTATCGGTTCGTCCGCCGCATCTGTTGCACATCACGACGTCACGCAGAAGGAACGGATCGTGCCCGGTGGATGCCAAGCGACGACCGGCACCGTTGTACTTCCGCACTTGGCTTGCCCGTCGAGCGTCGATTCGCGCGGCGAGCTTGTCATCGATGGCGGGCGGCTCGAGGATGGTCACGAACCCGCCGCGGAGGTCTTTCATCCGACCGCGATACATCGGGCTCGACAGTCCGTTGCGCGCCTTGGCGTAGGACAACCCGAGGCGAGCGGCGAGCGTTCGGATCGACCCCTCACCGGATGCGTACCGCCGGGCGAGGTCGACGATCACACGCACGTCATCAGTGTATGACCACTCGAACGTCTTCGGGTCGTAGCTGACGCCCATCGGCAAACGCTTCGGGTCGTGTGTCCATCGGCCATCAGCTCTCATCGCCTTGCGCGCTTCATTGGCTCGCCTGACGATCGACGCCTTCTCGACACCGCCGAGCAGCGCCAGAAGGCCGGCGACGAGACCGTCCGTTGAGCTCGACAGATCGCGCACCTCGCCGGGGGTGTAGATCGACCCCCCGACCCGTTGGATATCAGCGAGCACGGATAGATCGAGCTCAGACGCACGGCATAGGCGATCGACGCTATCGCAGACCACCCCGCGGATCGCGCCTTCGTCGAGCAGTCGCCGGATAGCTGCCCACTCCGGGGTCTGTCCGACGAGATGACCCGAGACGCCGGGCAGCTCAAATGCCTGGACGACGTGCAGGCCGTGACGGGTGACCGCCTCTGAGATGGCAATCCGCTGTCTCGGTAGACCGGCGCGGTCTTCTTTCGCCTGACCCACCGATGAGACACGAGCGAGTGACGCAACAGGGATCATTCCATCGGTTGACTTGCCCATCCGATCACCTCCTGCCTCTGATGATCGCCGCTCGCCCGTCCTCCCGCGTCGATCACGTCCCGTACGGTGATCCGATTAGTCCACGCCCCTACGTACGGGATTGCACTACATACCCACCGGGGGTATCCTGTGGGGGAGATGAAGAGCTGCCGCCCACCCACCGCGACCGAGAGCGCCGACGCCATCGCCGAGGCCCTTCGGACCCGTGCCCGCCGGATGCACCGGCTCGGTCGTGGGGCGCACGTCGTTGTCGACCAAGCGGCGATCGAGGCGCTGAGGTGCGGTTTGGCGGTATCGTTCGACGCGCCGACCGAAACAACCCCGGCGACCGTGAGGGCTTGATGCACGACTCCCAAGAGACTCCCGAGCACAACGAGCTGGCCGACGCTCTCGGCGAACTCCGCGCCGACGCTCGTCCAGGTGACCGGTATCGAGTGATCCCGGTGCGCGAGTTGCGCCGGACCATCGACGCGATCCGACCGCACGTCCGCCATAGGATCCGGGTGCTGATCGTCTCGACGCCCAACGTCGACCGTCTGGGTCTGCTCCGTCTGGCCGACGGTGACATCAGGGCGCCCGGGGCCGTCATCGAGCACCGCATCCTCACGAACTCTGGGGTTCTCGTCCCCCCGGGCCGCTCGTATCACCTCGCCGCCGTCACCACGGAGGCCATGCGCCGCCTGAATGCGGACCTCGACATGCTGCACGCCCTTCGTGACTGCTGCCGGCTGCCGCTCGACTGATGGCCTTCCTCCCCCCTCTCCGCTCGCTCGACGCCCAGAGCTGCCCCGTCTGCGGCGCCCGTGTGGCCTACGCCCCGGTGCAGCCCGTGCGGCACACCCGGTGGGTCTGGTGCGCCGCTCGGTGCGGGGATGAGATGTGGCCCGAGGGGGAGCCGCCCGAGGTGGTCGACCCGGAGGCGGATACGGTCGATGAGATCGAGGGGGTGGGATGAGCGCCCCGAGGTGCACGAATGCCGAGGCCGAGGCCCGGTTGACGCAGACGATCGATTGGCTGATCCGCGGATACGGCCGGCGTGACATCCTGCGCATGGCTTCGGATGCTTGGGGTGTTGGCGAGCGGCAGATCGAGAACTATCTGACACGCGCTTACACCTACCTACGGGAAGAGAACGAAAAGGAGCGCGAAGAGCTCACCGCGCTTGGCATCGCCCAGCGTGATCACCTCTATCGCCTCGCTCTCGACACGCTCGACTCGTTGGACCCCGAGGATCGCGCCCCCTTCATCAGCGCCGCCCGCGCCATTCTCACCGACCGCGACCGCCTCCGCGCGCTCTACGCCACCGACCGGGCGTCTTTGGCCCGTGCTGGTCTCGACAAGGCGCTGGCCGAGGCTGGGCTTGCTGCCAGCGCCGAGGAGTTGCGCGCCATCTTGGCGGCCGGTGCATCGAGCCGGGCCGAGCGCGGCCTTGACGACGACACCCGCGACGACGGGGCCGAATACGTCACCATTCCGGGCACCGACGACACCGACGACGAGGTCTGACCCGTGGCCTACGTGACCCCCGTGGGGGCCGACATCGGGCACGAGCTGCGGTCGGGTCGCCGACTGATCGCGGTGTGGGGCGGGGTCGGGTCGGGCAAGTCGTACTCGATCGCACAGCAGTGCCTCGAACTCGGCATGACGCGCCGGCTGTGGAACGTCGAGGACCAGTGCGACGGCGGGCCGATGCAGATCGCAGTCGTCGGCAGGAACTACGGCGACCTACGTAAGAACTTGTGGAGGGCGTTCGTCGACGTCATCCAAGCGGCCGGGGGTCGATACGTCGGCGATCCCGAGTGGCGCCGATGGGTTCTGCCAAGCGGTGCGGTCATCACATGGCACAGCTACAAGTGCCACGGGACCACAAGCGAGTCATCGAACAGCCGATGAGATCGAGGGGGTGGGATGAGCGCCCCGAGGTGCACGAATGCCGAGGCCGAGGCCCGGTTGACGCAGACGATCGATTGGCTGATCCGCGGATACGGCCGGCGTGACATCCTGCGCATGGCTTCGGATGCTTGGGGTGTTGGCGAGCGGCAGATCGAGAACTATCTGACACGCGCTTACACCTACCTACGGGAAGAGAACGAAAAGGAGCGCGAAGAGCTCACCGCGCTTGGCATCGCCCAGCGTGATCACCTCTATCGCCTCGCTCTCGACACGCTCGACTCGTTGGACCCCGAGGATCGCGCCCCCTTCATCAGCGCCGCCCGCGCCATTCTCACCGACCGCGACCGCCTCCGCGCGCTCTACGCCACCGACCGGGCGTCTTTGGCCCGTGCTGGTCTCGACAAGGCGCTGGCCGAGGCTGGGCTTGCTGCCAGCGCCGAGGAGTTGCGCGCCATCTTGGCGGCCGGTGCATCGAGCCGGGCCGAGCGCGGCCTTGACGACGACACCCGCGACGACGGGGCCGAATACGTCACCATTCCGGGCACCGACGACACCGACGACGAGGTCTGACCCGTGGCCTACGTGACCCCCGTGGGGGCCGACATCGGGCACGAGCTGCGGTCGGGTCGCCGACTGATCGCGGTGTGGGGCGGGGTCGGGTCGGGCAAGTCGTACTCGATCGCACAGCAGTGCCTCGAACTCGGCATGACGCGCCGGCTGTGGAACGTCGAGGACCAGTGCGACGGCGGGCCGATGCAGATCGCAGTCGTCGGCAGGAACTACGGCGACCTACGTAAGAACTTGTGGAGGGCGTTCGTCGACGTCATCCAAGCGGCCGGGGGTCGATACGTCGGCGATCCCGAGTGGCGCCGATGGGTTCTGCCAAGCGGTGCGGTCATCACATGGCACAGCTACAAGTGCCACGGGACCACAAGCGAGTCATCGAACAGCCTCGAAGGCCAGGGCTACGCGGTGATGATCAGCGACGAGACCGCGCAGCTTCCCGATCCGTACTTCAAGCACAGCCGCGAGCGGTCCAGGTTGCCGTCCTACGACGTCCGCACCGGCCGTCTGTATCGCGGGCAATGCGTCTGGATCTCCCGACCGACCGAAGACGATCGCTATCTGCGCGAGGCCCGACGACTGCGCACCGAGGGGTATGACGTCGCGGTCTTGTACGGCCGGACACGGGACAATGGCACGATCGGCGGGCTGGCGTACGCAAACGAGCTCAAGATCGGCCGAAGCCTCGCCGAATGGCAGGCGATCACTCAAGAAGTCGTCGGCGCGACGATGCCCGTCTCGGGCAGTATCATCAGTGATTGGGTCCCGGACCTGTGGCCGAACGGCAACCTGTACCCGGCCGCGTTGGTTGGGTACGACTACCCGACGATCCTGAGCATCGACCCCGGCGTGACGACCACCTCGGCGCTGTGGCTCCAATGCCGCGACCTCGCCCCCGGCGTCCCCGGGCTGGTCGTCGTCGACGAGTGGCACCCGTCCGACCCGACGTCCGTGCAGGACATCATCCGCGAGGCCCACGCGAGGCCGTGGCAGCTCGCCGAGGCGATCATCGACCCGGCCGCAGACGCCCGACAGCGCAGTAATCCCGGGTTGACTTCCGAGGTGCGAATCCTGATGCGGGACAAGGACGCCGACCCCGACGGCCTCGGTGGTGGCTTGGGCGTTCCTGTCCGCGCGGTGATCCCGGCCGCCCGTCGATCGGTCCGTGATGGGCTGCTGCGGGTGAATGGCCGGGTGCTGGACGCGACGGGTGATCGCCGGTTGGTGTGCGTGGATTCGCTGTGGAATCAGCCCCGATACGATCGCGGGCTTCGATTCGGGGTGCAGTCGTACAGGTGGGACGACCGGACGGGTGAGCCGATGAAGGGCAGCCGGTGCGGCAATGCCGACCACGTCATCGATGCCCTTCGATACGCCGTCGTGCACCACGCATGGGACGGCCCGCCACTGGTCCATACGCAGCTCGAGCCCACCGCCCCGAAGCCGCGCCGCGCCATCCCCGCCCGGAAACACGCCTTCACCCGCCGGGCCCATCGACAGGGCCGATGATCTGGGCCCTGGTCATCATCAGCGCCGTCAATGTCGGCCTGTGGCTGTTCGTCCTCCGCGACTGGCGCCGATTCCGTAGATGGATGCAGGCCGAGGACCAGCGCGACGCCGACGCATTCCGCGGTCTGGGCCAGCTCCGCACCGAACTACGGCCGGCCCGCGACGAGCTCGCCGACGCCCGAACGCGCCTCGATTGGGCGGTGGATGAGCTGATCGAGCGGATGCCCGTCGACCATAACTGATCCGAATAGTCCACACGCTCAACATAAGCATTGGTAATGATCGGCCTCGACTGCTATAGATGAGGGCAATACCGCAGTCGACTCCCGTAAGCGGGGCTGATGAACGACCGATTCGCCACCTGGACGCACTACGCACCGACGCCCAAAGCGGGGCCGTCGCTGCCGTCCGTGGTGCCGTCTCATCTCCGCGGTCGTCGTCGTGCCGATCCCGAGCCGGGTTCGTTGTTCGGCCGCGGGCGCACCGTTCCCCGTCGTACCCGTGGCTGGTCTGGCACCCGCATTCACGGGGGCAGGGTCAGCGGGCACGAGGAAAACGCAGAGCTGCGCGGTCCGCTGTGGTTCGCCGAGGCCCGGCGGATGCGCCGCACAGATGACGCCATCGCCGCCGGCTGGTACGCGACGATCGCGTCGCTGCTGACCGCTCGGTGGTCGTGGGCCCCCGGTGACCCGGACGACGGGTTGAGCCGGAAGATCGCCGACGAACAGACCGAGATGTGGGGCCGATTGCGCCGCCCGTGGTCTCGTGCTCTGCGTCAGGCGCTCCTGTACCTCTGCGACGGCGCCCGATACGGCGAAACCGCGTGGGGCATCGGGCCGACGGGTCAGATCGACGTGCTCGATGCGTGGCTCGATCGGGAGATGGTCGCGCACGATACGTGGTGCATCGAGGGCGATACGTGGCACGGCGTATACCAGCGCCACCCGATGGGCGACGCCGCCCGGTTCACGCAGGGTCCCGGCCCCTTCATCCCGGCCGATGAGCTCACCTACCTCGGCCACGGTGTCGAGGGTCAGAATCTCGACGGCCTCGGCCTCCTGCGCCCCCTTTGGAATGTGTGGCGGCGTCGGGTCGACGTGCTCGACATGTCGATGAGCGCCGCCGAGCGGATGGCAACGCCCGTACCAGTCGTCGAAGTCGATACGATCGCCGCCCGCGAAATCGGCATGACGCCCGCAGAGATCGAGCAGCAGGTGGCCGACGTCGAGAGCGGGATCGAGGCGTTCATCACCGGAGACGCCGCGCACCTTCGGAAGACCTCGATCGTTGGCCTGAGCACGTACGGCGGTGACGTCAAGCTGGCCGATTCCGTTCCGACGCTCGACCACCTCGATGGCGCCATTCTTCGCGGCTTCCTTCTCCAGCTCCTCACGCTGGGCACCACCTCCACCGGCTCGCGTTCGGTTGGCGAGGTGCACCGGAACATCTGGCGGGATTCACTCCTCGTACCGCTCGACGACGTGTCCGAGGCGTTCAGCGGCCCCGCACGCCCGGGTGGTGGCGTGGGTGCTCGGTGGACCGAATTGAACTACGGACGGGTGCACCCCGATCGCCTCGCGAGGCTCGAACACTCGGGGCTGTCCGTCGACCCGTTGGTCGATCTCGTCGAGCGGTTGGACGCGCAGAAACTGTCGCTCTTCGACATCGGCGCCAACCGGGCCGACAAGGACGCGATGAGGCGCCGCCTCGGGCTCGATCCGCTCCCGGTTCCCGATGAGGTCGAGCCGGTCGAGGAGGGCGAAGACGCCGATCAGATCGATCTACCCTTCCGTCCGGGTGATTACACGCTGTCGAATCGAGATGTGGCCGACATGCTCGGATCGTCGACGGGCCGTGTCTCATCGCTGGTCAAGCGCAGCATCGCCGCAGGGCTCGAAGTCCCGGCCATCGGCAAAGGGCGTGACCGCAGGTGGGACGCCACCCCGGGCGTGATTCTCGCTTGGTATCAGCAGCTCACGGGGGGTGCATCGTGAGCACTCTCTATATCGGCCTGACCCTGCCCGACGAGCTCGCCCGGCGATTCCCGCACGACGCCGAGCGCGGCGACCCTCACGTCACGGTGCTGTACTGCGCCGAGGTCGAGGCGACCGCCGACGACGTGATGAGCGCGATCCAGTCCGCAGCGTCGGACCTCGGGCCGGTGCCCGTCGTGCTATCAGATGAAGTCATCCAGCTCGGGCCCGCTGACGCCCCCGTTGCTGCCGTCACTCTCGATGATGACCTCCGTCTTCGCCTTCTTCGGTTGGCGATCCGCGCGGAGCTCGACGCGATGTCCATCGACCACCCGCAGACTCATCCCGAGTTCATCCCGCACGCGACGATCCGGGGTCTGGCGAAGGGTGAGGCCATCGACGACGTGAAGGCACCCGCCGGGTCGTGCTCGGTTGGCGTGCTGACCGTGCGCATCGACGATACCGAACACCTCGTGACGATGGGGCCGGCTCGAGCTTCGTTGACCGCCGGCACCCCGGCCGCCCGGGTCGAGCTGCGTTCGATGAGGTGGGGCCAGGATCTCCAGGCCGAGGCCGATATCCGTTCGGTCGGTGTCGAGGTGCCCGCCGGCTGGATCATCGGTCGCCCCTTCCGATGCCTCGCCGTGGGTGAAATCTACCAGCGGGTGAACGGGAGCAGGGTCGACGGCGGCGAGATGCGCGGCCAGCCGATCACCCCCGAGCACCTGCAATCGATCGTCCGCGTGTTCGAGAGCGGCGAAGCGATCCCGGTCAACCGGGAGCACAACCGCAAGACCCCCGAGGGCGATGTCATCGCCGCGTGGCTGGTCGACGGTGGACAGTCGCTCGCCGTGCTGCCCGCGTATGCCCCCGAGATGGCCGCATACGTCGCCCGCAGCTCGGGCGCCCTCTGGTCGTCCCCTGAGATCGCATGGGACACAGCGCACGACGCGGCGACCGGCGAGGTGTTGGGCTCGATGCTCATGGACGGCCTCGCGATTTGCAGCCACCCCGCACAGGCACACCGAAAGCTCGATCGCGTCCGTCTGGGCGCTGACGAACCGACCAACCGGGCCGAGATGGCGCCCAACGACGAAGAGAGGTCCGAGATGGACGAAGAGATGAAGGCGATACTCGAAGGCATCATCAGCCGACTCGATGGCATGGACGCCGAGATCAAGGCCCTCAAGGGTGCCGAGGACAACGGCGAGGCCGAGGGCGAGAGCGAGGGCAGTGGCGACTCGGGTGGCACCGACCCGCAGCCCGAGCAGGGCGAAGACGAAGAGATGTCGAAGCTCCGCGCCGAGAACGCCGCGCTCAAGGCCGCCGCCGAGAAGGCCAAGGCCGAGAAGCTGGCCGCCGAGCGTGCCACCGCCGTCCGCGAGCTGCTGTCGACCGGCCGGATCACCCCCGCCGAGAAGGCCGCCGCCGAGAAGGTGGTCGAGCAGGGGGGCGTCGAACTCCTGAGCGCCGTCTATGGCAACCGCAAGCCGGGGTCGGCGATCCCGAAGGTCAAGGGCCACGGTCAGCCGGTCGAAGCGCCGGCCGGTGACGACGGCGACGAGTGGTCGCAGGCCGACAGGGCCGCCCGCGAGCTCATGAGCGCCGACGATTCGCTGTCGTACGACATGGCCCTCGGCCGGGTCATCGCCAAGTCGCAGCGGGAGAAGCTGACCGCCCGCTGATCGGGCAGTCGACCACGATCACCGCCCCGAGTGGGCACGAGACCGAGACAGATACCGCCCACGGGGCAGGAGACAGAACGATGTTCGGACATCGAATCAGCGACACCACGCCGGATCACATCACGAACCGGTATCTCATCGTCCGCCGGGACGCCGCCGGGACCGTGCAGCTCTGCTCGGACGCCACCACGCAGCAGCCGTGCGGCGTGATCTCGGACGGCGACGACCGCAGCCTGACCGCCGGTGTGGTCGGGGTCGACGGCCGCCAGCAGGTGCTCGTCGGCAGCGCCGGCCTCACCGCCGGCTTCCACTGGATCACCGCGGACGCCGCCAGCAAGGCGAAGTCGGGTGACCCGGCGACCGACAACCTCCTCGGCTTCGCGCACGTCAAGGCGGCGCTCGTCGAGAACCAGCTCGTCGACGTCTTCGTCAGCCCGCGCCAGATCGACGCGGACACCTGATCCGACAACCACGGCGACCCCGCTCTGACCGGGCGGGGCGCCATCTGATCGAGAGAACACAACCGGCCGGCGAACGGCCACGAAAAGGGAGAGCCGGACATGGCCATGCACGCCGCCGGATCGAAGATCGAAGTCCTCAACAACCTCCTCTCGGGCATCGAGTCGAAGTCGGCCGACCTGCTCGTGCCGAAGATGCTCGCGGCCAACCCCGTGGTCGCGTCGAAGGGCGTGATCAAGGTGGTCACCGCCGGCCACATGTCGGACGGTGACAGCGTCGACGCCTTCGATGTCGCGCCGGGTGGGGATGTCCCCGACGCCCCCGCGCTGAAGTTCGACGACGTGGACTACCTGACCACGTACAAGAAGCTGAAGACCCTCGTCCCCGAGGAGTCTCACCGCGCCGACCTCGAACTGCCGATGCCGCTCGTCGAGATGTACAGCCGTCATCTCATGGGCACCCTCCTGCGCAACCGCGACCGCAAGCTCGTCGCCGCCCTCGAAGGCACCGCGTGGGGCACCGTCCAGGATCTCGGCGGCGGCGGTCTCGATGCGCAGTGGTCGGACGACGCCGAGGACCCGATCGAGAAGCTGGCCGAGATCGAGGACCTGTTGCCGATGGGCGCCAACTGCCTCGTGTTCGGCGCGGGCGCCTGGCGGGAGTTCAAGACCCACCCGATCGTGCGGGCGGCCCTGTCGATCAACCGCGACCGTGCCATCCTGTCGCCGGGCGAGTTCGAGGCCATCGTCGGCGAGAAGCTGGGTATCCAGAGGGTCATCGTCTACAACCTGCGGGTCAGCACCGCGGGCCCGACCACCGCGGTCACCCCCGCCAACACGATCCGCCGGTTCAGCTCGAAGGTCTGGATGGGTCACGTCGATTTCGGCGCCGCGGTGCCGTCCGTCGACACCCGCGGCAACCCCGAGCTGCTGGTCAACCCCACCGCGCTGGCGCACCTCGTCGAGAAGGACGTCGACTACAAGGAGGCCGAACAGCTCTCGCCGGGTGGCCGCCTGATGCGGCTGGCGATGAGCTACGACATGCCCGTCGTCTCGACCGCCCTCGGCGCCCGCCTGGACAACGTCGTCTGAGGCATCGGGTCTGACCCACCCCTGACGGGTCACAGCCCACGCCCCGGGGGTCAATCCGGGGCCGACTTCTTCTCTCGGAGGCCACCTTGCGCCGCGTCACCACAGCCCACATCGCCCTGGCAATCGCCGCGACGATCTACGCCGTGCAGGCCCGCGCCTTCGAGGTCGCACCCTTCGAGCTGCCCGAGCCCTTCACCCTCGAAGCGCCGTGCCTCCCGGCCGAATGCGTCGAGCTGGCCGTTGCTCGCTATCAGCACTGCATCCTCTGGCCGCTGCTCGATCGCGGCCAGCCGATCACCCCCGAGCACCTGCAATCGATCGTCCGCGTGTTCGAGAGCGGCGAAGCGATCCCGGTCAACCGGGAGCACAACCGCAAGACCCCCGAGGGCGATGTCATCGCCGCGTGGCTGGTCGACGGTGGACAGTCGCTCGCCGTGCTGCCCGCGTATGCCCCCGAGATGGCCGCATACGTCGCCCGCAGCTCGGGCGCCCTCTGGTCGTCCCCTGAGATCGCATGGGACACAGCGCACGACGCGGCGACCGGCGAGGTGTTGGGCTCGATGCTCATGGACGGCCTCGCGATTTGCAGCCACCCCGCACAGGCACACCGAAAGCTCGATCGCGTCCGTCTGGGCGCTGACGAACCGACCAACCGGGCCGAGATGGCGCCCAACGACGAAGAGAGGTCCGAGATGGACGAAGAGATGAAGGCGATACTCGAAGGCATCATCAGCCGACTCGATGGCATGGACGCCGAGATCAAGGCCCTCAAGGGTGCCGAGGACAACGGCGAGGCCGAGGGCGAGAGCGAGGGCAGTGGCGACTCGGGTGGCACCGACCCGCAGCCCGAGCAGGGCGAAGACGAAGAGATGTCGAAGCTCCGCGCCGAGAACGCCGCGCTCAAGGCCGCCGCCGAGAAGGCCAAGGCCGAGAAGCTGGCCGCCGAGCGTGCCACCGCCGTCCGCGAGCTGCTGTCGACCGGCCGGATCACCCCCGCCGAGAAGGCCGCCGCCGAGAAGGTGGTCGAGCAGGGGGGCGTCGAACTCCTGAGCGCCGTCTATGGCAACCGCAAGCCGGGGTCGGCGATCCCGAAGGTCAAGGGCCACGGTCAGCCGGTCGAAGCGCCGGCCGGTGACGACGGCGACGAGTGGTCGCAGGCCGACAGGGCCGCCCGCGAGCTCATGAGCGCCGACGATTCGCTGTCGTACGACATGGCCCTCGGCCGGGTCATCGCCAAGTCGCAGCGGGAGAAGCTGACCGCCCGCTGATCGGGCAGTCGACCACGATCACCGCCCCGAGTGGGCACGAGACCGAGACAGATACCGCCCACGGGGCAGGAGACAGAACGATGTTCGGACATCGAATCAGCGACACCACGCCGGATCACATCACGAACCGGTATCTCATCGTCCGCCGGGACGCCGCCGGGACCGTGCAGCTCTGCTCGGACGCCACCACGCAGCAGCCGTGCGGCGTGATCTCGGACGGCGACGACCGCAGCCTGACCGCCGGTGTGGTCGGGGTCGACGGCCGCCAGCAGGTGCTCGTCGGCAGCGCCGGCCTCACCGCCGGCTTCCACTGGATCACCGCGGACGCCGCCAGCAAGGCGAAGTCGGGTGACCCGGCGACCGACAACCTCCTCGGCTTCGCGCACGTCAAGGCGGCGCTCGTCGAGAACCAGCTCGTCGACGTCTTCGTCAGCCCGCGCCAGATCGACGCGGACACCTGATCCGACAACCACGGCGACCCCGCTCTGACCGGGCGGGGCGCCATCTGATCGAGAGAACACAACCGGCCGGCGAACGGCCACGAAAAGGGAGAGCCGGACATGGCCATGCACGCCGCCGGATCGAAGATCGAAGTCCTCAACAACCTCCTCTCGGGCATCGAGTCGAAGTCGGCCGACCTGCTCGTGCCGAAGATGCTCGCGGCCAACCCCGTGGTCGCGTCGAAGGGCGTGATCAAGGTGGTCACCGCCGGCCACATGTCGGACGGTGACAGCGTCGACGCCTTCGATGTCGCGCCGGGTGGGGATGTCCCCGACGCCCCCGCGCTGAAGTTCGACGACGTGGACTACCTGACCACGTACAAGAAGCTGAAGACCCTCGTCCCCGAGGAGTCTCACCGCGCCGACCTCGAACTGCCGATGCCGCTCGTCGAGATGTACAGCCGTCATCTCATGGGCACCCTCCTGCGCAACCGCGACCGCAAGCTCGTCGCCGCCCTCGAAGGCACCGCGTGGGGCACCGTCCAGGATCTCGGCGGCGGCGGTCTCGATGCGCAGTGGTCGGACGACGCCGAGGACCCGATCGAGAAGCTGGCCGAGATCGAGGACCTGTTGCCGATGGGCGCCAACTGCCTCGTGTTCGGCGCGGGCGCCTGGCGGGAGTTCAAGACCCACCCGATCGTGCGGGCGGCCCTGTCGATCAACCGCGACCGTGCCATCCTGTCGCCGGGCGAGTTCGAGGCCATCGTCGGCGAGAAGCTGGGTATCCAGAGGGTCATCGTCTACAACCTGCGGGTCAGCACCGCGGGCCCGACCACCGCGGTCACCCCCGCCAACACGATCCGCCGGTTCAGCTCGAAGGTCTGGATGGGTCACGTCGATTTCGGCGCCGCGGTGCCGTCCGTCGACACCCGCGGCAACCCCGAGCTGCTGGTCAACCCCACCGCGCTGGCGCACCTCGTCGAGAAGGACGTCGACTACAAGGAGGCCGAACAGCTCTCGCCGGGTGGCCGCCTGATGCGGCTGGCGATGAGCTACGACATGCCCGTCGTCTCGACCGCCCTCGGCGCCCGCCTGGACAACGTCGTCTGAGGCATCGGGTCTGACCCACCCCTGACGGGTCACAGCCCACGCCCCGGGGGTCAATCCGGGGCCGACTTCTTCTCTCGGAGGCCACCTTGCGCCGCGTCACCACAGCCCACATCGCCCTGGCAATCGCCGCGACGATCTACGCCGTGCAGGCCCGCGCCTTCGAGGTCGCACCCTTCGAGCTGCCCGAGCCCTTCACCCTCGAAGCGCCGTGCCTCCCGGCCGAATGCGTCGAGCTGGCCGTTGCTCGCTATCAGCACTGCATCCTCTGGCCGCTGCTCGATGGTGACGTCGAGGCCGCGAGCCGGTGCGCCGTGCCGCTCACCAATCAGTTGGACTGCTGCGCCGGCATCGCCGCGCCGGGGGTCATCTGCCCGTGAGCTGCGGAGACATCAGCATCAAGAGCGGCAAGCCCGCACTGTTCCACTGGATCGCCCCCGGGCCGGTGGCAGTCGACAGCACCCCGACCCTCACGGTTGACGGGCCGGATGACGAAGAGATCGCCGGGTTCGACCCCCTCGCGGTCGTCGTCGCCCCCGGAACCGTCGATTCGATCTCGGATGATCGGCGCCGGCTCACCCTGACCGCCGCGATTGTCGGCGACAGGGCTCGAGCTGCGGGCGAGGTGTGGGGGCAGGCGTTCTTGATCTCCCCCGCGTCCGGTGTGTTCACCGACATCCGCGTGACCGAGATCTCGCCCGATGGCGACGTCATCACCATCGATGGCTTGCCGCGACACGTCGACGTCACCGGGGCCCGCATCGAGTGGGCTTCGTGGTGGACGCGGTTCACGTCCGGTGACGTGGCAGCCACCCCGCGCCGTGATCTGACGTGGACCGTCACCTATACCCCGCTCCACGCCGGCACCGCCGATGAAGAGGGCGAGGCGTGGCAAGACGGCCGGCTGATCGTGTCGGTCCGGCCGTTCGACACCCGGGTGACCGACCGCGACGTCGGGGCACGTCATCACGATCTGGCGAACACGAAGGCCGGCAGGGACAACAGCCGGTCCAGCGTCATCGCCGCCGCCCGCGACGAGTTGGCGTTGATGATCACGCCTCACATCGCCCCGCGTGGTCTGCACCTCGATCAGCTCGACGGTAGGGCATTCGCGCCCGCACATGTCGATCTGGCAGCCGCGCTCATCGTCCAGCGGCAGGAGCCCGACCGGGCCGCAGAGCTCCGCGAACGGGCCGCATCGCTGATCGAACTCGCGGTGCAGTGCGCGTGGCACGACGACAACGCGGACGGCGAGATCGACGCAGGCGAAGAAGGCCAACGGTCGACGGTCAGCCTGCGGGCCACTCGGCTCTCGTCCCTCTTTCCGACCACACACCCCCGACCTGCGGCGCCCCGGTGGTACCGCGGAAGGCAGCACTGATCATGGCACGACTGCATCACAGCCGTCTCGATGGCCGCTACGTCGGCGTCGTCGACGTGGATTCGGCCGGCGCGTGGACCGACATCGATCTGTCCGATCTCGCCAGCCTGACCAACGAGGCGATCCCCGAAACCGGCGTGGCGATCGTCGCCGTCGAGGTGCGCGAGACGTCGGGCGCGAATGCCTCGTACCTGCTGCTGCGGGCCAATGCCGGCGAGGCCGCGGACCCGGGCGTCGCGCTCGAAACCCCGGCCGGTGCTGGCCGCGGGCTGTCGTGCAACCTCTCCAATCCGGTGACGACGTTGAGTGTCTACGGCACCGCGCAGATCACCGTCTTCGCGGTCTGAGGGGGCGTCATGGGCTTCTCGTACTACCAGCCGCCCGCCGGTGTCGCCGCAGAGCTGGATCCGACGGCACTGAAGATCGCGCAGAACCTCGCCGACCTGAACTCGGATGCGCTCGCCCGTGCGAATCTCGGGCTTTCCGATCTGGCCACGACCGCGCGCGGGTCGCTGTTCGAGGTCGTCAATCCGGCCGGTGCCGATGACGGGGACGTGCTGACGGCCGACGGTGCGGGCTCGTACACCTGGGAGGCGCCCGCGGGCGGTGGCGGCGGTTCGTCCCTGCCTGGGTCGCCGGTCGGCGTGTTGCTCGACTACGACCCGAGCCGCAATGTCGACGCCGACTCGTCACCGAATGGCTACGCCGCGGTATTGCACGGTGGGGGGCCGACCGAGGCGACCGAGAACGGGATCACGGTCGGCTCTTTCTCGTCCGACGCACTCGAATTCGAGCTGCCGCGCCCGGCCAACTGGACCATCATCGCGATGGTCAAGCTGACCAACAACGCGACGTTTCAGCACGTCTGCGGGTCGCGCGACTCCCTCCAGAACAACGATACGGCGTGGGGTGTGCTCTACAACCGGGACACCCCGGGGGCGGTCGATGGCGGCCTGCGGGTCATCTTCGGCGACGACGCCAACGCGAGCCGGATCGACACGGACGACGCGGTGTTCCCGACGGGCCAGTGGGCCGTTGTCGCTGTGCGATTCAACGACGGCGTGGCGGACGTGGAGGTGAATGCCGACGGTGACGACGTGGCAACCACCGTCACCGAGGGCAATGCCAGCTCGTCGACCGGGGACGCTGAGCCGTTCTTCATTGGGTACGGCGGGGACAACTCGTTTCAGTCGCTCAACGGGTCGATCGCTCGCCTCCTGGTGTGGGATCGGGCGCTCAATGACGACGATTTCGAGTATTGGCGCCGAGAGCTGCGCAACTCGTACGCCGCGCTGTACGAGGCGTGATCGATGGCCGTTCGCCTCACCATCCCCGACCGCAAGCCCCTGTGGACGCAGAAGGACGCCGCACGACTGGCCGATGAGCAGGCCGAGCGGACGGTTGCCCGCGTGCGCAGTGGTCGCGGGTCGGATGGGCGGCGGTTCAAGAAGAGGGCGGACGGGTCCGCGTCGACCTTGAGAGACACCGGCCGGCTCCACGCATCGATCACCGGCACCGCGAAGGGCGACGTTGCCCGGATCCTCGCGGATGTGCCGTACGCCGAGCACGTCGACAGCGAGCGGCCGTTCATCGCGCCGACCGACAAAGAGAAGGCCGAGATCGAGAAGACGATCAAGGCAACGGTAGATGAACGCCTGGGGGTGAAGTCGTGAGCTACGCTGCTGCTGTCGACAGCCTCGCGGCCCGGATCGAATCGCTGGTCCCCGCGTGGGATCGCGATCTGCGGTTCCAGTGCGTCGAGTCGGGCGATCATGGGGCCGGGGCGTCGCTCGAAGACCACCCGGACGATACGTCGAGACTCTTCGACATCCGTCTGGCGTCGCTTCCTGCCGACGATGGCGGGTCCGGGTTCGTAACGACTCGCTGGGTCGTGGGGCTCGAGCTTCGCGTGCGGTACGCATACACCCCCGACCGGGCACGAACCGAGCGGATGGTGGCCTTCGATGCGTCGCAGCTCGCCACCGCGCTCGTACACCCCGCGCTGCCGTCCGCGTGGCACAGCTCGATCGACACCGTCGAACCACCGTCGCCGCCGACACTGGCACCGATCGCAGGGCCGGAAGGTCGCCCCATCGCGTGGATCATGACGATGGGCTTCGTCCTTCACTTCACGTACGAGCCGGACATGACCGGGGCAGGGTGACACGATGAGCAGCACGAATCCACAGCCGGCAGGGCAGCCGACTTCGAGCAAGACAATCGCGGAGCTGGCACGCGACCCACGCGCGGCGGGGACTCTGGGCCTGATCATCGCGCTGATCGCGAGCGGTGTGATCGCGTCTGGGCAGGACGTCAGCGACATCAAGGTCAGCGTTCAGTCCAGCGACGCAAGGGCCCAGCAGTTCCGCGCAGAGGTCACGGTCAAGCTCGATGCGATCGATCAGAGCATCCGGGCCATCGTCACCGACCTCAAGGAAGCCCGCGCCGAGCAGCAGGAGACCGACCGCGCATTGATCAAGGTCATCGCCGAGCGCGAGGCCGAGAAAGCGAACGGCCGGTGATGATCCGCGCCGCCATCGCCGCCGCCGCCCTGGTGATCGCAGGGTCGGCCCCTGCCGCTGCGCCTCCTGCGCCGGTGGTGCGTGTGCCCGATGATGTGGTGACCGCGCGGGCGGTGGTGCGCACCGACGCAATCCGTGCGGCGCTGGGTACGCATCGACGCCGGGCCGTGGTGTGTGCCCTGGAGGTCGAACTAGGCCGGTCGTGCGGGTCAGATTCGACGCCCCCGACGGGGACGGAATGGACGACGATCAAGGCCCCGACGAGCCGATAGGAATGTGATGTAACGGGTAGAGTCTCTCTTTATATACGTATCCAGACCCGTAACACGCTGAAAGCCAAGCCCAGAGCGGGTTTCAAGCTGTCCCGGGTCTTGTTTTCTCTATAAGAGAATGCACACCCGGGACAGGGCTATTCACGGGGCCGTGATCCGATACGGCCACACAGATTGATCATCAGTGGCACTGATGGCCGCATCCCGCTATCATCAGCGCGACTGATACGTGACCCCACTGAGGAGGCCCCCACATGGCAACCACCGCGATCAGGTCGATCAAGATCGTCCGAGAGACCACCTTCGGCAGCCTCGACCCCGACACGCTCGAACCGGACCCGTCGATCTTCGACAGCGCCGTCGAGCTCGACTGCGTGCGGGCCGGGATCACACCCTTCGGCGACGCCCCGGCCAACGAACGCGACGAGGTGCGCGGGACGTTCGGCGACGTGTGCCCCGAGCCCGAGACGATCCCCCGAGACTCCGACGGCCTCGCCCATCAGCTCCGCAGGGGCGATGTCAGCCTGAGCATCTACGCGAACGGTCTGGGCAGCACCGCGGATCCCGACGACAACCCGCTGATGTGGCTCCTCGACGCCGGCATCACCCCCGCCGTGCAGCCGGACAACGCGGGCGAGAACGCCGCCGCCAACGCCGAGGCCCAGAAATTCGCGGTCGACGACGGCGCCGACTGGACCCTCGGTCAGCTCGTGTCGATCACACGGGTCGGGAAGAAAGCCGAATTCGCCGCCATCGTCGAGATGGACGGCGAGGACATCAGCCACTCGCCCGCATTCAGCGCCGAGGCCGACGCGGGCCCGTCGAGGGTGCGTCCCTGCCGTACGTGGTCGAGCAACCCGGGCACCCTGGGCGCCTCGCTCGCGATCCAGATCGAAGGCGACGGCTGGCGGACCCGGGCATACGGGCTGCGGCCGAACGCGATCAGCATCACCGGCACCGGTCGTCGGTTGATGTTCGACTTCACCCTCTCGGCGGCTCTCGTCACCGAGGATCCCTCGGTCGCACTCCTGGCCGGGTCGAACATCTCCGCGCCTCCGTGGCGAAGCGGCGGCTGGCCGCTGCACACCCTGGGCAGTGAGGTCGTCATCAGCGACGTGATCGACCCGGATGATGCGGCCTACCCGCGCGTCCCCGGCCGCAACGTCGAGGAGATCGATTCGTGGTCGGTCTCGATCACCAACACGCTCGATGCGGTCGGCGCCGGCGTCAGCAGCTCGGTGCTCGGTATGAGCGAATGGGAGGTGGTCGAGCGGTCGGCCACGGCGAGCTTCACCGTCGACGCCCGCACGGCCGGCGAGGAGTACGCCGAGGACTTCCACAACCGGCGGCACCGTCAGGTGGTGTTCGGCATGGGTCCGGGTGGTGCTGACGGGTCGGGCGCGTGCATCCAGTTCCCGCGCGCCTTCCTGACCAGCGACCCCAACAAGCGCAACACGTCTGGGCCGAGGGTTCAACTCGATCTGAACTACTCAGCCGGCATCTGGACTGGCGACCAGGGCGACGCAACGGCGGCGAGCAACTGCGCCTTCCGCCTGGGCTTCGTCGACGGGGTGGCGTGATGGGGCTCTTTCGACGCAGCACGAAGACCATCGAGAGGGTGGTGCTCACCTTCGACCCGGCGGTCACTCGAGAGAACGACGCCGAGGCGCTGGCCGAGTACCGACGCACCGGCGACATCTCCGCGCTCACGGTCCCGGCGGATGCGCTGGTCGTCGAGGTGCGACCCCTGTCGGTGGACGATCGATTCGCCGTCGAGGACGCGATCGACGGGCTGGCGGTCGAGTCGATCAAGGTCGACGCCGACGACACCGACGCCCGCACCGCCCTCGGTCTCCGTATCGCCCGGCGCCGGTCGCTGGCGACGTGTCGGGCAGGTATCGTCCGAGCCACCGAGAACGGGAGCACCATCGAGGGCGCCGATCTCGTGCTGGCGATGCTCGCTCAAGACCAGCTCGCCCGGTTCGTCGCAGAGGTGGGAGGTCATATCCAGAGGATGTCGACGGTGGACGCGGATTTCGGATGAGCCTCGCCGCCGCGGTGTGGCGCCTCGACCCCCGGCCCGCAGTGAGGCCGTGGAGGTGTCCACGCGGCGAGGCATGTACCCCGGGGCACGCACTGACTCGTGACGACGGGGCAGACCCGGACGGGTGCGTCCCCGCGTATCTGATCGCTCCGCATGTGCCCGAGTCGAGTGCGCTGATGGATGGCCGATTCTCGCGATGCCCCGAGCACGCGATCAGAGGCGCTGCGCAGCTCACGACGCTCTACAACCTGACCGATGGTGACGTCACTCGAGCCGGCTCGTTTGTCCCGTCGATGTCGTCGGCCTTCTACGACGCCTGGGTCGTGATGGACAACGAGATGAAGGCATTGCAGCGCGACATGCGGAAGCATCCGCCGACGGAGGGCAACTAATATGGGCTTGCTCTCATGGGACCTCGAAGTCAAGGGCGCCGCCGACGCAGAGAAGGCGATCGAGGCGGTCGACAAGTCCGCCCGCGAGGCCGCCGAGGGGATGAAGAAGGCCGACAAGGCCAGTGACGATCTCGGGGCCGGTTTCGATGGTGCGGCTGCTGCTGCGAAAGATGCCGACGCGGCGTTCGACGGTGCCGCCGCTGCTGCGCGTGAGGCAGCTCGGGCCAGCGATTCCGCGGGTGACGGGGTCGGCGGGCTCAATGACAGGGTACGCGACGGACTGTCGGGGTTCGATGAGTTCGGCGGCCGTCTTGGTCAGGTCGCCAATGCGTTGAACGTGCTCTCGGGTGTGGCGATCGTCGGGATGGTGACCGGGCTTCGCGACGCCGTCACCGCGATGTACGAGGCCACCGAGGCGGGGCAAGCCGCGAAGGTCGCCGCCGAGGCGCAGGCCGCCGCCATCTCGGGGGTGGTGGACTGGCTCAAAGAGCAGAAGGAGATCACCGAGCAGACGACCGCCGCGACGTGGGCGAAGATCAACGCGGACCGGGCGCAAGCCATCTCGGCCGACGAGCTCAACAAGGTCATCACCCGCCAATACGACGCACAGCGGGAGTACGCGGAAGCCCTCCGCGAGCTGTCGATCCTGCGGGAGCAGTTCGGCGAGCGCGGCGAGGCGTTGGGGGTGTCCGGGTTCGGCAGGGCGCCCGAAGAGCTGCGCCGGATGCAGCGGTTGCAGGAGCAGGTGAAGTCGCTCGGCGCCGAGCTGGTCGAGCTCGACAAGACCCGCGAGGCCGAGCAAGCGCGCCTGATCGCGATCAATGCCGAGGTGCAGAAGGCGGCTGGGGCCCTCGATAAGAGCGGTACGACCTTCGACGAGCACACGGCCAGCGTCCAGGCACACGCGGACGCACTCAAGAGCGATGCCGAGGCCGCGGCCGAGCTGATGGGGTTCGTCGAAGAGCTGAACGTCGAGGCCGCGCTAGATGGCATCTTCGACCCGGACACAGCACTCAACCCCGAGGCACTGTTCGGCGACATCGTGGCCTACGCCGAGGCACAGGCCGAGTCCGTTGTTGACGCCTTCCGTCGGATCGGATTCGCCGCCGAGGACAAGGCCGACAAGATCGACAAGGCCGCCGCGCAAGAGGCCGCCGCCTACGCCGCGAGCACCGCCGCCGCGCTGGGCGCCGCCGCGTCGCTGGCCGAGGCGCTGGGGGCGAGCTCCGCGATCGTCAGCGCGATCAAGATCGCCGAGAACATCGCCGCGGCGACCGAGGCGGGCGCGAAGGCGCTCGTAGCCGGTGCCGAGGGCAATATCCCGGCGGCCGTGGCCTTCGGAGCCGGGGCAGTCGAGCACGTCGCGGCGGCGATCGATTGGGGTGCTGACGCCCTGGGCGGCGGTGGCGGTGGCACCCCGTCGACGTCCACCCCGAGCCCCCCGACCAGCTCGCCACGGGATACCGTCGAGGCTGGCGACCGTAGCCGCAATCAGCCGATGACTGGCGCCCTCACGGTGCAGTTCATGAACGCTCAACCCCTCGCCACCAAAGCTGAAATCCAGGACGCCATCCTACAGGCCCAGAACGAGGCCGGGCGACGCAGGGACCGAACCCGGGTCGACTACGACCGCACCTCACGACGCGGGAGGCGCTGAGATGCCACGCCGAGATCATTGCCCGCTGCCGGGCGTATACAGCGGATTCGACGTCACCCCGTGGGCCGGTGTCGACGTGTGCGAGGTCGACACACCGGACGCGCCCACGATCACGGTCCCGGCTCTCGGTGGTGGCCAGCTCGGCGATCCAGACCAGCCGGGCGAGGGCGAGTACGTCGACGTGATCGAGCTGATGACCGGCTTCGGGTCGGACTCATCCGCCACGCTTTCGGGCCGTCTGACCGCCGCGTGGGCGTCGATCGGCGGCGCTGGCACGATCGCGGCGACGCTCGACGGGTCCGATCGGCTGGCGATCACGAATGGGGGCGTGGCCGATCTGACAATCGCGGCCGGCTCGCCCGGTGCGGCTGCGTGGGGGATCGACGCGGCGGGGCTGTCGGTGCCTGCGGGGACGACGGTCGTTGCCCCCGGCGAATGGGAGCGTGGGGTCACCGATCCGTCGGACTACTTGCTCCTACAGCGGGCCGGCTCGCCCGACACGATCCCGGTCACGGTGCACCGCGTCCAGGACCGGCGCATCGCCCTGCGCGAGCGGGAAGACCTGCTGGACGCAGACGATCTGGCCCGGTGGTGCCTCGAACACGGCGACGATTCGGTCCGATGGGGCGTGACCGCGGACGGGCGTGCGTGGTGGGCGACCACCGGCGCCGCGGACGGAATGATCTGGCACTCGTCGACGTTTCGCGATCGGCTCGGCTTCTCGGGCAATGAGACGATCCAGACGTGGGGCGCTGGCGCGGGGATCATCACCCGCGGTCAGATCGCCGATCATCCGCTGCCCGGCGTCGTCCATCCGACCCGCCCGTTGCGGCGGCAGACCCCTCGGTCCGAGAGCGTCGGCGAAGAACAGCGGCTCGTCGGTGGTGGCTACTCTTCGGTCCACGTCCACACCGTGAAGGGCTGGCGCATCGAGATGTGGGTCGATGGGCCGTTGGACAGCGGTCTCGATCTGCATCGCCACTGGTTGGACATGATGACCGACCCCGCGCTGTGCAACCCCGGCCGGCGCATCACTCTGTATCAGGACGTCGGCGATAGCAGGCGGGCTCTCGACCCCCGGCGCGTCACCGCCGATCAGCCGGCGTATGACACCCTGTATACGAGCGAAGAGGGACCCTACCGCGGGCGGATCGTCGGCTTCGTCAATCCTGCGACCGGGCGTGAAATCGAGGCCGAGCAGGAAGGGCGCTATCGGCGGCGCTACCCGGTGTCATTCGTCATGGATGAGGAGGTCTGACGATGGGAAACCGCGTCGTAGCACGGGCAAACCGCGTCCAGTCGGTCGAGATGCCGGAGCCGGGTGATACGATCACCGCCGCGCAGTGGCAGGCGGCGATTGGTACGCTGAATGCGTGCCTGAGCGAGCTCGGGCCGACGACGGTGATCAGTCAAGAGTGGCCCGACGGCAACGCGAGCCACGCGGGCAGCATCCCGCAGGACGAAGGCGAAGACGTCCCCCTCTGTTCGTGGCTGATCCCGATCGTGTCTGACGTCCACGACGTGCTTCACGCGCGCGTCCGTGCGTGGAACTCGTCGGGGGTGCACGATGGACGCGTGATCCTGCGGTCGCGTGTGACCGGTGACGAGGTCGAGGTGGTCGTCGGGGCCGGTGTCGCCGCGGCCGACGAATGGGTCGATCTGCCCGCGCTGGATATCGCCGGGGTCGACGTGGCTACGGGGGATGACGTCGACAGCGCCGACGTCATCGACCTCTTCATCGAGAGCGACGATCCGAGCGCCACGGTCACCCCTCTACAAATCGCCGCAGAGGTTCGAGATCTCGTCGACGGCGCGGGACTGTCCGATCTGCCGGCCGCTGCCCTGACGTCGTCGGGTGTGGTGGCGTACCCGATCGGAATCCAGATGGCCGCGTCGTATCGGCCGCTGTCGACCCCCGTGGGATTCGGGCTGATCGACGGTGACGCCCATCTGCGGGCCCGCGCCAGTCTGGCGGTGACGTGGTCGGGCCTCAACCCGGCGTACGACGGCCCTTCGGCGGATGACCGGTGGATGCCGCCCCACGGCGTGCTGTGTGCGCACCGCGGCGCGGGGAACGATGACCGGCGACGGTACGGGCGATTTGACGACGGTGGCGGCCAACTCGAACGGATGGATACGGCGCCGCCGGATATCGACTCGTTCGCTGTGATCTCCAACGCGATCCCGGGGGCGGCCTTCACCGCGATCGGTGGCGGATCCGCCGGGCCGCGGCCGTACACCGTGGCCGATATCGCGCCTGGGGTGGACACCGACGTTATCGAGCGCGCGGGGGTCGCCAGGGCCGCGCAGCACCGGATCGGAGAGCCGCACCTCGGAGTACGTGGAGACGAGGATCCGATCAGATTCGCGGCATACAGCGCGTGGACACGGGATCCGGGGGCGGACGCGATGCCACGCCCCCTCGATCCGCTTCAGGTCACGTTCGGACAGGCCGTCACCGGCGATCAATACGCGCGACTTGCGACTCAATTGCTGCACCACCTGAACCGCCGCAGCGTCCGGCAGGTGCACCACGTCGTCAATTACGCGGCGAGTGATGGCGCGTTGGAGCTCGACCGGCCTGCGCCGATCGACATCACACACCGAATCCCGTGGACCACGTCACACGCGGCGTACTACGCGCTGATCTGGATTCGATATCAGGCCAGCGATCTGTCGGAGGATCTGCCCGAGATCGAGATCGAGATCGTCGACGACACGGGCGACCCGGTGCTCGGGACCACGGGATTCACGCTGACCACGGGCAGCGGGCTGGGATACGACGGCGCCACGACGGACACCGGGCGGTGGGCGATCCGCGAGTATCTGACCCCGGTTCGGGTGGTCCCCAACGGCCCCGGCGCCCTGTGGATGGGCGGAATCGGCGGGCGAGACGTCGAGCTGCGGCTGGCGTGTGCGAACGTCCGGCTGATCTCGTGCTCCGTTCTCGAGCTGCCGGGCGATATCGACGTGGTGGAGAGTTGATCCGATGCGATTGCACAGACGAACCGAATACGCGCTTCACATCAGCGGCCATCCGGTCGTGTACAGCACCCGTGCGGGCTTTCCCCTCGATCGCGTGTCCTCGCTCTACCCGGTCGATTCGCCCATCATCGCGCCGGCCCCGATCGAGCTCGTCGCCCTCGAACCGCCGGATCGTCTGGTCGCAGAACTGCCGCTTGTCGGCGGTCTGGCCGAGGAGTCGGGCGTCCCGATCAGGCTGATGAGCCGTGAGACGCGAGCGGACCGGCCGCGCTCTTTTGGCGACCCGCTCGAAGCATTCGCCCGGCTGGGCGTGCGCGGCGCCCATTCGTGGGGGCTCGTCGTGGGCTTCATCCTCGACCCGCTGGGCGACGCCACCGCGTCCACCGCGATCACCAAAGGCCAAGAGCCGCCGTTCGATCTCGTCATCGACCGCGCCTACGACGCCGACGGCCCCGCGCTCCCCTCGGGACGGGGCTACCTGATCGACGTCAACGGCGAGTGCATGGTCATCAACGCGATCCTCGGCGACGGCCTCATATTGCGGGTGACGCACCGCGAAGTCGGCGGCACCGCGAGGCTGACGCACACGACGCAGACCGGCGCCCGGGACAATCCCGTGGTCACCGGATGGCAGGTGGTCGAATGGCGGTCCAGGCTGGCGACCCTATACGCGGCCGACGTGGACGCAACGGGGGCGATGGGCGACGCATACGAAGTGCTGCGGGGGTTCCTCGACAACACCCCGGAGTCGTCCGACGGCGGGCTGTCGTTCGACACGCGGCTTCAGCCGCTGACCAGGATCTTCGACGGTGACGCCGACCTCGGCGTGCTGACGACGACCGTCGTCGAGGGGCTGCACGTCCACGCCCCGGGGGGCGACCACGCCATCGACTTCCTGGAGACCATCTCCACGGGGGACCGGAGCCCGTTCGAGACCGTGACCCGCGACGCCACGGCCGCCGGTTCGGGCGTGCTCGATCTCGATCCGGTGGACGTCGATCGATGGGTCGCCCTGTACGACCCCGACGCAGATCAGCCCACGCTGAACCCGCGGGCTGGCGCCCTGATCGTCGACGACCGCGATCCCGTGGTGGTCAAGGGGACCGACACCGAGGGCGTGGGCGACCCGGATCAGCTCACCGTCGAAACGCCGGCCGGGGCGGCTGGACCCGGTCAGGGCGCCCGAGCTGGTGCACGGCTGGCGCCCCTGCTGGCGCCGTCGGTTTTGCACTGGCGCCGGGTCGAGTTGCTGGAGGTCGACGACGAGGAGCGCATGCTGCGATGGCCCGGCGACCCCGATGACGCGGATGACAGCGGGGTCGGTCGGATCAATGCGCAGCTCGCCGCTGATGATCACCTCGGCGCTGACGGGGCGTGGCTCGACGTGCGGATCGTCGGCGAGGTCGCGACCCTAACGCGGACGACGCCCGCGCGGACAACCGTGGTCGCGGCCGAAAACGACGGCGTGCGCGTGGCCGATATCCCGGGTCTGGATCGGGCGTACGGGATCAACGGCGAGCTCGTCGCGGCGATGGAGCGATCCGCCGCGCTGTCGTGGCTGTCCGCCGGACAGGGCGACGCAGCCCTATTCGCGGTCAATCGGAGCCCGACCGAACGTCAAATCCGAATCGCGCGCGCGTTCATCCGCACCGGCGATACCGCCATCCTGGTCACCGATCCGCTGGACGTGTCGTCCGGGTCGATCCGCGTCCGATACACCAATCGCGACGGGCGCCCGCGCAGCCGGCTCGTCGCGGTCGCGCCCGGCCTGACCGAGATCGTGCCCGCGATCGGGTCGCCGTTGGACGGGTCGACCATCTACAGGATCGACGTGCTCGAGCCCGACCGTCTGCCCACCGTGTCGGATTGGGATGGAAGCGGGATCACGATCGAGGCCACCCCGCCTGCGTTCCCGACCAGCGGCGGCTTCCTGCGGTGGGTGATGACCGGCGACGGGCGGCCGGGAATCCCGGCGGGGTCGATCGACGCGGACTCGCTGGCCAGCGAGACGTCGGAGCCCCCATACGTAGGACGGTGGCGGGTGCCCGAAACCGAGCCCGGCGAGCCTTTGGCGCTAGCCGAGGTGCTGGAAGGCGCCCTCAAGCTCACGCGCTCGACCCTGCTCATGCAGACCGGTCTCGATGGCGTCAGCCGGATCACGCGCGTCAGGGTGGCCGGTGAGAATGCCGCCCGGGTGCGTGGCGAGCTGGTCGCGACCGACTGCGCCGAGTCGGGCCCGGGGACATTCACGACGGACGAAGAGATCCGAAACGCGGTCAGCTTGCGGCTCGATTACGGGCCCATCGTCGACGAGAACGGCGACGTCGAGTTCGATTACCGCCTCGCTCTCGATATCGACAGCCGCACGTCGCAGACCCGATTCAAGGAAGTGCGGTCCGAAGAGGTCGACGCCGGGGCGGCGGGTCAGATCGACCGGTCGCAGGTGGGGCAGATCGAGGCGTCGGCGCGCTCGATCGTCGCGCTTCTCGATGCGCCTCGGCGCCGGTGGGTTCTGACCACGTCGACGGCGCGCGGACTGGCGCTGCCGCTCGGCGGCACGATTCGGGTCACGAATCCGCGGCTGCGGGGGTTCACCCCCGACCCGGTCGTCGATCAGCTCGCCGTGCTGACCCGCCGGTCGGTGGGCCTCGCGACCGAGGGAGCGGAGCTCGAATTCAGGCAGACGGGACGCAGGCCGACGGGCTGGAATGCAGCGATGCAGGTGACGTCGGTGGTCAATGCCACAACGGTGATCGTCGCTGCGAATGCGTACGCGCAGACCGTGGGGCCAGATGGCACCGCGTGGCAGGATCTCGCGCCATTCATCGTGGGCGCGTCGGTGCGCTGCTGCCCGCGGACGGACACGGATGGCGGTGAGGTGCGGTCGGTCACGGGGGTCAACCCGGACACGCGGGCGATCACGCTGAACGCCGCGCACGGATTGGCGATCGGGGATTTCCTGGTGCCCGAGGGCCATTCAACCGCGTGGGAGAATGTCGACCCGTTCGCGTGGCTGGCGGACGTGGACGGCGAACTTTCGGGCGGGGTCGACGGCGACGAGTACGAGTGACCGTCAGTGGCAGGAGGGCAGCGCGAGGGCGTCGAGGCAGGCGGCGTCGCAGTCGTCGGCGGGCACATTGAACAGGGCCGGGGCGCCGTCGATCTCATCGCGCATCAGACGATCCACGCGGGTCACCTGCCCGGCCTCGCACCGGATGAGTGAGCCGTCCTCGATTTGGTAGGAGAATCGATCGGGTGAGATCTCGCCCACGGCGTACGAGCCATTCGACCGACAGACGGCCACATCGGCTGTGATGGCGTCCATCGTGACGATGTCGTCGCCGGGGCAATACGCAGCCGCCTCGATGATCGCCAGCGCGTCGGCCTTCGACGCCGGCATCGCGCAGGGGTCGCCGACGGTCGGCAGCTCGCAGTCGGCCATCTCGACGGTGCCGGCGGGGGCACCGCAGGCGGTGAGGACGAGAAGGGCGGCGGTCAGAATGGTGCGGGTCATCGTTTGATCTCCGTATCAGTTCTGGCACTCACCGTCAATGCAGCGGGTGCCGTCGGGGCAGTCCTCGGGGAGCGACCAGCGGGGGCAGATCCCGTCGGGCGCAACGCACGTATTGACCGCGCCAGGGCCGGCGCATCTCGAATCGCCCGGATTGCAGGCGTCATCGTCACACGGGATCTCGCGGCACAGACCAAGAGCGTCGTCGATGCGCGCGTCCGGCTCACGGGCGCACCGCATGCCCTCTGGGCACGGCTCGGGATCGCTCCACTCCCAGCAACCGTCAGGGCCGAGTTGGTCGCAGATCGCCTCCCCCTCGGGCTCGCACCGGCGGGTATGGCGGGCACAGCCGCAGCCGATCTCGCCATCCCGCAGGCGGTAGTCGGGTCCGCAGTCGAGCTCCGCGTCGGCCGGGTCGTATGCGCCGTCGTCGCAGGCGAAGAGGGCGAGGGCGGCGAGAATGGCGGCAGGGATGAATCGGCGCAAGGTGACCTCCCGGTACGCCACTAAGATATAGTGCAGCGCCGCGGGCGTCAATTACGTATTCGTCCTTAAGTCACTCGTCAGGGATGGGCGCGAGTAGCTGCGCAACGTCGACGCCGAGCACATTCGCCAGGGCAGTCAGTGTGCCCAGCGTGGGGTTGCCGTCGCCGCGCAAGAGGGCATAGACGACGGTCTGCGAAAGGTCGGCCTCGCGGGCGATGCTGTTGATCGACCGGCCGCGGGCCTTGGCGAAGTGGCGGAACCACCGGCCGAACCGGTGCAGCTCTTGGCGCTGCTGTTCATCGCGCGTCATGCGGTGATCGGTATCACCGGGGGTGACGGGCGCTCTACTGAGCAGGATTCGCGCACATGTTGTGCAGTGGTTCGGGCTGATCCATTCCCTCCACACCGCTACCCACCCTGGCGATCGACTGCGACCCTGTGAGTGCACGTCACGCAGGAGTCACGAAATGATCCGCTCTCTCGCCGTAGGTCCCCACGTCGCCGCCCTGGTCGGCCTCGCCCTGGCCGCGCTCGTCGCCGCCGGGGTCAGTCAGTGCAGCCCCGAACCGGTCGCGGTGGTGCCCCTGCCGGCCGAGTTCGAGGTCCTGGAAGACCCGCGGGGTCCGGTGCGCACCGTCGAGCCCGTCGATCATGATGCGCTGGTCGGGCGTGTGCTGCGGGTCAGCGACGAGCTGGCCGAGGCGGCGGCGCTGCTGGACAGCTGCCGGTAACTACTGCCATTCGCCAGCCACACCTTCCCATTTGCCCTCGATGACACTCGGGTCCAAAGGGTCTATCGTGTTCCATAGGGTCACACGACCTACAACACGAACTCGGTCCCGATCTGTGTCCTCCTGAGCGACCACAAGGCGGCCGGTGTGTTCTCCGATAGCACCAGCCTTGATCCTTCCGCGAAATCGGTTGTCGTACTGCTCTACCTCCGCAATGACCTTCCATTCCTTCGACGTGGGAATGATGCTGTACACTGCACGGTGGATCACGGGTGGCTGATGATCTCGCAGGTAGACGTCCACGAGAAGCCGAGCAGCCTTTGTGGTCGAACCGTTGGCTTTTTGGCGTATCTCCTCCTTGTCGTCAGCCCCCAATGACCATGAGCCATCCGTCACGGGCTCAAGCCTTCCATGCAACTTCAAGATCTGACCGACGTGCTTCTCGCCAAACCCGGCAGGGTCCCGACCTGCCTTGGGAATAGCACTGCCATGCTCATCAACGTACGCAAGCACCAAGAGCCCTCCTTCGTCTGCCTCGACGGTCCCACTGATCCAAAAATGCCACATCGGGTGCAGACCGCAGGGGTATCCCATATCGTCATCTCAACGCGGCATTGAGAAGGCCGCACATGAGGGACGACATGGACATCAGAGCGCAAGTCAACGAGCGCATCGCCGGCATCAAGGCGGCGGCCATCACATCGCAGGCCGAGCTGGCCCGACGCCTGGGTGTGAATCCGGGTCAGCTCAACCGCGAGTTGGCGGGCGTCGAGCGACTGAGCGACGAGAGGCGCGAGGCGATCGAGGGGTTGCTCGACATCGAGCTCCGGCCCGATGCGTGGCTGGCCCATCACGAAGCCGGCCACGCGGTCGTCGCCGTCACCCTCGGTGCTACGACTTCGACCGTCCGGCCCGACGCTGACGGCTGGGCGTGCGAGAGCCGCTGGGGCGGTGCGCCTGACCCCATCCACCGGTGCGCGGTGGCGCTCGGCGGGATCGCGGCCGAGCTGCTGCTCGATGGGGGCCCGATCGACGCCTACGACGTGGCCAACGCTCTCGACAACTGGCGGATCGAGGGAGTCGAGCCGGGGTCGGACGCCGCGACCGTCGACGATCTCGATCTGAGCGAGGCCGACGAGCTGCTGGCCGCCGAACTCGCGGCGCTCGCGGTGATGCGGCATTGGGCGCTGATCTGCCGGATCGCCGGTGAGCTGGTCGACGGGCTGCCGTCGGTCACCGTGACGAAGAAGAGCATCGAAGGGGGTGCGCTGTGATCGGCTGGACTGAGATCGTAGAGCGCGCGTCGGTGGCGCAGATTCCCCCGCGTGCGGAGCTGATGGCCCGGCTTGGCCCGGTGTCTGGCCGGATCGAGCGGCAGGTGAGGAGGCTCGGATTCCGCGAGCTGTTCGACACGGTCGACGCGGTGGTCGTGGCCGTCCGCGGGTGGACCGGTCGGATGGTCGAGCGCCCCGAGATCTTCACCGTCATCGCGGCCCTGGACGACGGCGAGAAGGTCGACCCGCAGATCGTCGGCTGGATCGTCGACGCGCTGACGTGCGAGCTGACAGGCGACGAGCTCGTCGAGCGGGCGGCGTCGGTGGCCGAGTCGGCCCGAGTCGTCGGTGAGGTCGACGCGGCGGCCGATGAGGTCGAGCAGGTCGGCGACGTGGTCGTCGGCGGCTGGGCAGACGTCGCGGCGCGAACACCGGAGCAGCGGGCGGCGGTCGAGCGGCTTGAGGCGGCTCGGGCGCGACATCGGGAATGGGAAGCCGGCGGACGGTCGGCGGCCTGAAAAGCGAAGCCCCCGGCGGAATTAACCGCGCGGGGGCTTCTGGATCAAGGGGTCGGTTGTGGCACCACCCGCGCCGACCCCTTGCGGACGACACACGCGGGATTGTACCTTGACGGCACACCACCCCGCAACCGTATAGGACGGTACCAAATGAGCAAGCAGCTAGACCATACGCAGAACCCCGTAACCTTGTTCGATGTGACGTCGGACGCCGGGCTCGAACCGCAGCCCGCAGGCGGCGGCGAGAAGATCCGTTTCTGGTGCCCCACCTGCGAGGCGGAAGGGCGCCCGCGGGCCGGAAAGTCCCGCAACGCCTGGGGTTACGTCGATAGCGGGCGCTGGTTCTGCGCGTCGAATCGGGACTCGCACGGCGGATGGGCGGGCGATATCGCCGGTGACCGGCCGCTGTCGGACATCCCTCGCCGTCGGTACATCGCCCCCGTACCCGAGGGCGACATCGGCGCGCTCTGGCAGGCCGCGGGCGACCATCAGCCCGACGATGCTCGCCTGACGATCAGCCGGTGGGCCGAGACGGTCCGCGGTTGGGACGGCGAGGCCGCATACCTCGCGGGCTGCTGGTCGGACTTCCGGGTCGTCGGGCCCGAGTTGGGCAAGGTCGAGAAGACCATCGGCCGGTCGCTGGCGAAGGACAAGGCGCACCCCATCATCGCCGCCCTTCGCAACCCGGCGGGTGAGGTGCAATCCCTGGTCCGATGCTGGGATGGGCAGGGCGAGAAGCCCGACGTGAAGCGCAAGGCGCTGGCCAGCCGATTCGTCGGGGCGATGGACTGCCCGACCTACGGGTCGATCCCCTACGCAGTCGACGCGGCGAAGAGCGGGCGCCCGGTCTTCATCACCGAGGGCTTGCCCGACACCGTGGCGGCGTATGCCCTGACCCGCAGCGTCTACGGCGAATGCGTCGGGACGTACACCGCGCAGGGTGCGGCCCGCGTGGGCAAGGCGCTGGCGGGGCAGCTCGAAGCGGCGGGGGTCAGCGGGGCGACCGTTTACCTTCTCGTGCAGGAGGACGAGTGCAAGCGGGGCGTGGTCGCCTCGCACGGCTGGCGCGATGCGCTGGTCGAGGCGCTGGCCGGGTCGCAGTCGGTGCACGTCGTCGATCTGGCCGAGGTGAAGGCGGCGCGGGGTGTGTCGGCGAAGACGTTCGACGTCGCCGACCTTCTGCGTGATGGCGGCGAGCTCGCCGAGCTGATGGCTGTGGCCCGGGTCGCCGATCGGGTGGTCGAGCGGGTCGAGGCGGTCGAGGCGGTCGAGGCGGCGGGACTGCCCGAGTACCTGCTGCCGGGGCGGGCCGCGGCGATCTTCGACGCCATCGAGGCGCCCGAGCGCGACCGCGAAACCCTCGGGGTGGCGAGCGAGCCCACCGGCCCGCGTGGCCCTGGCGATGAGGCACCGCCGAAGCCGTGGACCCCGTCCACCGGTCGAATCCCCACGGATATGCGGCGGGCATTCGGTCTCGTGCTCGACCGCGGGATCACCGACGGCCGATACTTGCGGGCCGACGTGATGGCCGAGGCCGATGGGTTCCCGTGCGTGATGATGCGGTGCCCGACCGGCACCGGAAAGACCCACTCGATCGCCGCCGAGCTTCGACGCCTGACCGCTGCCGAGCGCCGTGATCTGCGGGTGTTGTCGATCTCGCACCGTCGGACGCTGGTCGGTGAGCTGCGGACGCGGCTCGAGCTGTCGCACACCCACCTGACGGCGTCGGGTGAGGTCGAGATCACGCAGGCGAAGTGCCGCTCTCTCGCGGTGTGCGCCGACTCCATCTCGGCGGTGTGGCGGCAGGTGACCGCGGATCACGAGTTCGACGGGATCGACGTGCTCGTGCTCGACGAGAGCGAATCGACCATGGCCCACGTTCACACCTGCCAGCGTGGCCCGGTTGCCCGCGCGGGCATCTTCGACGCTCTGCGGAATCTCTGCCGGGCGTCGACCAAGATCATCGCGGCCGACGCCACGCTGTCGGCGTTCACCGTCGAGGCGCTGGCCGAGCTGGTCGGGTTGGACGTGCCCGATCTGCTCGAACGGTCGGCGCTCATCGAAGACCGCCGCAATCGATCGTCCCTGTCGCCGCTTGACGTGGTGTGGCTCGACCGTGGTGCTGATGCGGCGATGGCGGCTCGGCAGATGGCGTCGGACTCGGTGCCCTTCTTCTATCACGCCGGGTCGAAGGCGAGGGCGAGGGCCATCCATCGGGAGTGCGCCGAGCTGTCGCCGGATCGTCGGTGGGTGCTCATCACCGGCGACCATGACGACGAGAGCGGGGCGGCCTTTCTCGCGGACCCGAACGGGTGGATCGAAGAGCACCGCGGGAAGATCGGCGGCGTCATCTACACCGCAGCTCTGGAGTCGGGCGTGTCGATCGATGTGCAGCTCGGCGAGGTGGCCGACTCGGTGATCGTCGAGGCCGAGGGCCATCAGACGTGGCAGCAGGTGATCCAGGCTGCGAGCCGGGCAAGGCGGGCGGGCCGGTGGCTGATTCACGCCCCGACGGCGGGCAAGGCCGCGTGGCTCGATCGTGATGAGCTCGCGCGGGCGCTGTTGGAGGGTCGCGAGGACTCGACCGCGGGGGTCACGAAGATCGCCCGTGGCGGATGGACGATGCCCGACGCATGGAGGCGTCATCGAGAGGCCCGAGACGCCGAGCACTTCGCGGCTTACGTTCGGGCGCGGGTCCACGGCGATCTGTCCCGGGTCCGTCTCGGTCTCGACCTCTGGGCGTATCTGTCGGCCGAGGGCTACGTCATCCGCCACCCGGACCGCGAACCGGCCGACCTCGAAGCCGAGCGCAAGGCCGTGGGGCAGCAGCTCGCCGAGCGTCGCGACGAGATCAAGGCCGAGAAGATCGCCGAGGTGGTCGCCGCTGACGATAGCGGCCTGACGGTCGCCGAGGCTCAAGCGGTGCTCGACGGGTCGGGTGATGTCGAGCTGCGGCCGGCGGCGTACAAGCGGACCGTGCGCGAGTTCTACGGGTGTGATCCGACCGAGGCGGTTGTCGAGTTCGACGACGGCGGCAAGGGCCGGTCTTCGATCGCCCGGTGGGTCGAGCTGGCCGCGATGCTCTACGGCAATCACGAGAGCGTGCAGGCTGCCGACGAGGTCGAGATCGATGTGGCCGCCGGGGCGACGGAGCGGACGCGCCGGACGGTTGTCGCGTGGGCCGTGCTGTCGGCGTTCGGGGTCACGCCTGAGATGGCGATGGGGGCCGCGAAGGGTCGGATTCATCTCGACGCCAACGACGAAGAGGAGGAGCTGATCCGGCTGCACATCGACGCGGAAGACCATGCCCGGGTGTGGTCGTGGGTGTCGGATCGTCGGATTCGAGACGCGGTGAAGTTGGCCGTTGGTTGCGATGCGTGGCGGCAGATTCCGAAGGCCGATCGGGCCCGTGTTGTCGATGCTCTGAAAGCCGCTCAGGACGGGGCTTCCGAGGGTGTAACGGGTGTGGATTCGTATAAAGAGAAGGACCCTACCCGTTACAGCCCGGTTGAGCTTCCCGAAGGCCACACGCTGAACAGGCTCCTGACGATGGCGGCGAAGCGTCTCGGGTTGGTCATCCGGTCCCGTCTGGTTCGCGAAGGTGGCGAGGTCTACCGGGCGCTCTTCTTCGACGTGCAGCGCAGCCGGATGATCCGTGAGCTGTCCGGCGCCCACTACGCCAGGATGACGGGCTCCGAGCTGCCGAGCCTGGATCGCGAGACCGCCGAGGACGTCGCCGAGCGGCACACCGCGGAGCTCAACGAGATGATCGAGCGGGTGGATGCGGGGTGGAGCGAGCCGGAAGAGATCGACGAGCTGCTGCTGCGGCACGCTATCGAGGTTGACGCGGTGGTGGGTGTAGCGGCAGGGGCACCCGTCCAGCCTGATTCGGCCCAAATCGATCGGCTGATCGAGCTGGGCGATCTCTATGACTGGCGCGGATGCCATTGGGAGCGGCGATCGAGCGATATTCCGATTCTGGACGATGAGGCGTTGTACGAGCGGCTGATCTATCTGGCGGGGCAGGCGGTCAGTGCAGGGCTCGTCCGCCGTGCGGTGGATTGGCCGGGGGTGCCCTGGACCGAAGCGGTGACCACCGGTCGGCCGCTGGTGGGTGTGTGGTACGACCGATCGAAGCTGTATCGCATGCTCATGGCCTGGTTTGCTCGGCCGAAGGCGTCACGCGGACGTCGACCGACGCTGGCCGATGTCGCCGAGACGCGGATCGTCGTGCTGACGCCACCGCCGATGTGGGCCGACCTGAGCCCGGAGGTGCAGCGGCTGCGCTGGCTCGGCGTGGTCGACGCGGCCGAAGCGCGGTGTCCTGCTCGAGGACGGGTTCTCGGACGGGCGGGCATCTTGCGCGTCAGGCCGCACGATCATCCGGAGAAGAGCAAGCGCAGCCCGGCCCCGGCGGTGCATGCCAGCAGCCGAGCGCAGCGGATCGGGTGGCGCGCGGCCTATTCGGCCTTCGTCGACAGCTACAGGTCGGCGATGCAGATGCTGCGTGCGGGGATCGACGAGTGCAGTTTTCCGCCGGAAGGGTGCCGGCCGGTCAGGATGTTGCCGGTCCCTGGTGGATAGCCGCGGCCGCGGCCGGCCTTCGGTCACGATGTTGGTGTTGGTGGCGCTTCCGGCGCAGGGGGCGAGGTGTATACTGTCGCGTCCATGTGATGAGCGAGTGACGCGGTATTCGAGTGAGTGGCGCGGTAGATTGTTCGTGAACGGGCCATGTCGGACATGGATTGGGGTTGGACTGGTTCGGGAACGGGATAGATGGCTCCGTTCCGGCGCATGTGGCGAGCGTAGGCCAACCCGGGCTCATACAAGTGGCCAACACCTATCGCCGGAGCTGAGCCCGGAGGAGCAGCGGCTGCGCTGGCTCGGCGTGGTCGACGCGGCCGAAGCGCGGTGTCCCGCCAGAGGACGGGTTCTCGGTCCGGCGGGTGTCTTGCGCGTCAGACCGCACGATCGTCCAGAGAAGAGCAAGCGCAGCCCGGCCCCGGCGGTGCATGCCAGCAGCCGAGCGCAGCGGATCGGGTGGCGCGCGGCCTATACGGCGTTCGTCGAGAGCTACCGATCGGCGATGCAGATGCTGCGTGCAGGGATCGACGAGTGCGGCTTTCCGTCGGAAGGGTGTCGACCGGCCAGGATGTTGCCGGTCCCTGGTGGGTAGCCGCGGCCGCGGCCGGCCTTCGGTCACGATGTTGGTGTTGGTGGCGCTTCCGGTGCAGGGGCGAGGTGTATGCTGTCGCGTCCATGTGATGAGCGAGTGAGGGGGTGTTCGAGTGAGCTGCGCGGTAGATTGTTCGTGAACGGGCCATGTCGGACATGGATTGGGGTTGGGCTGGTTCGGGAACGGGATAGATGGCTCCGTTCCGGTGCATACGGCGAGCGTTGGCCAACCCGGGCCCAAACAAGTGGCCAACACCTATTGCCCGATCGGCGTCGAGATGCACCTGCACCCGCATCTGCTGCGGCACAGCTTCGGCACGGCGCTCGGCCAGGCCGGCGTCGGCGCGGTGGTCATCCAGCGGATTCTGGGGCACGCCGATCTGAGCACGACGCAGGGGTATATGCATGCGGACGTGGAGGCTGGTTCGGTGGACATTTTCGGGGGCGAGTAGGGGCCGAAAGGCCCGCCAACGGTACGTTTCAGCGGTCGCGCGTCATTACCACTACGTTACCGCAAACGCGCGACATCGGGCGTTCGAACACATGGCTGGCGGCCATTGCCGGCGGTCTACTCGTCAGCGGTCGATCCGTCTGGGGCTGGGAGTGCCAAGCGACGGCCATTGTCTTCTACGGCGAGCATTTCGGCCTGCAACTTGGCAATTAGGCGCGCCTGTTCGTGGAGGTCCGCGAATTCTGTTGGTGCATTCAATTCGAGGCGTCCACCCAGTTGGTCGAACTCCTCAAGATAGTCAGCCTCGTCGCAGAACCTAGTGATGTCCTCAGGCGAGGGGACTGCTTCGTCGCTACTGAGAAACGCCCGGACTCGCTCCCGAAGCTTCTCTCTCAGCCGGCTGGCAACTTCTTCCCTTTCAGGGAGATCCTCGCCAGTCAACTCCTTGTAGAGGTTCCGCTCCTGCAACTGGAGATTTCGCAGCTTCTGCTTCTGGATGCGGTGCGTCAGGACCAGGGCGTAGAGACCCATCAGCGTAATGAACACGCTACCTGGACCGAAGAGGTCCAGGAACAAGCTGCCCTCACGAATGCCCGCGAGCTTGACCGCGCTTTCCCCCTCGCTCCGTGATTGGACCGTGTCTACCAAACGTTGCCAGCGTCCCGTGAGCTTGGACACATCTCCAAGTGTGTCAATCGGAACGTTCCCTTGGGCGACAACGCTCAATAGTGGGATGTCAGGGTTGGCTAGTGTGTCTCCCGGAGGCCATGCCTTGGACAGCAGGTCAAAGGAGGCTTTGAAGGCATTCCGGAGCGACCTGACCGCGCTCTGTACTTTGCTCTTGGCAATCTGCGGGCCGGTTGATGCTCTCTCGGTCGCACCGTCAGCTGCAGCCCTTAGGAGGCCGCCTCCTTGCTTCAAGATCGCTGTATGGCCGTGAGCCTGAAGCAGATCGCCGACCTGTCGCGATACGGCCTCCCGCTCCAATTTCTTGGCGTGACGATCTACCTTGCCAGCAATGCTGTACATCGCACGGTACTGCTTTGACGAAAGCATGACTTCGCCCTTGATGTCATTCAAGGGGGCGAACTCTTTGTCGAGCGCTGCTAGTACCTCGATGGCGGCAGCCAGGAAACGTATCACTGAGTGAACGGAATGAGCCACGACCCTTCCTGTAGGGCTAGTTGTACCGGAGGCCGGACTCGAACCGGCACGCTCTTTCAAGCGGCGGATTTTGAATCCGTCGCGTTCCGGCCGTAACCTGGCGATAATGTAGAGTTCTTGATCGTCCGTCAACCCGTCATAACCAGAGGATAACCAGAAGGTGCCAAATCCTGCCGTGGATCGCGGGCGACGGGCTCGGCGGGCAGCGGCGACGGCGTGCCTCTGGTTATAACCAGAGGAAAACCAGACGGGGGGCGGGGGCAGCCATCAACTACACCACCAACCGCACCACCAACCCCACCATCAACCCCACCATCAACTGCACCGCCAACTCGCCATCAACTGCACCACCAACCCCACCACCAACTCGCCATCAACCCCACCATCAACTGCACCACCAACCCCACCATCAACTCGCCATCAAACGGCCAGCTGAATTCGGAGGTAGAGGCGCCCTGATGGGCCGCCGGCGTGCTACCGGGGCTTAGTCGTCGTTGGCGGCCGGCTGCTCCAGTATGTAGAGCAGGTGATCGAGGTCGATGCGGAGGATGTCAGCTGCTGCAGACAGCCGCTGCTCACGGGGAGCATCGCGCTGGGTCAGGTGGGCGAAGACGAGCTTGGCGTGCTGGAGTTCGACGTCCACCAACGCGAGCGGCCCACTCTTCAGGTTGATGGGCAGCTTCTGATGGCACCCTCGGCAGATGCCCCGGCTGTTCTTGGCGTACAGCCCCTGCTGCTGGCAGACCGCGCAGGTACGCGTGGAGTCGATGTCGCTGTGCGGCTTTATCTCTGCCCGCTTGATGCGCGTGCTGATCGGCAAGTCGTGCATGCTACCCCCCTTTGACGACTCCATCTCACTGTAGCGGGAAGACCGAATGCGGGTCGATCCTGACATGCGACAGACGCCCCGCATGTGTCGGCCGAGGCATCGGGGCGTCACGGAGGGATGGGCATGGCCGTGACCCAGGTCTGCCGCGGCCCATCTTCGCCGCCGAGGAGTTCGACGCCTCGAGCGCTGGCAACGAGCACCCGCACGAGATCCCCAGGCTCCGGGTAGACGAGCAGCGGTGGAATGATCGGCGGGTCGGCCCCGATCGCGACCGTGCGCCACGGGCCTCCACGGGGCCCGAGCTGCACGACCGCGGTGGCCGAGCCGCCCCGGAGGCCCAGGCGGGCCGAAATCAGCGTCGGCAGCGCTGGCACGACCAGGCCGTCGGACTGAACGACGGCGGTCGGGTCGCTCGCCCGTTCGAGGCTGACGACGGCCTCACCGCCGGGCTCGATTTCGATGATAGCGGCCGGACCAGCGGTCACCGGGCCTGGAGCGTGGTCTTGCGCCTCGGCCCCACATCCGAAGGCGGGGATCGTGGCGACGAGAGTGAGGACGGCGATCAGGATGGGTCTCATGGTCTCTCCATGGAATCCGGGTTGGGGTTTGGAGGCTTGCTCCGCTGCCCCGGTCTCCCCTCGAGGAGCATCGGGGCGGTTGCTCAGGTGGTGATGCGGTTGATGGTCAGCCGCGTGGTGTTGGCGCCTGCTGCGGTCCCTCGCACCGTGACGGCGGTCCCGGTGGTGTTCACGATGCGCCACCGAAGGAGGTGCCCCGCGCTCAGCGGCTCGGTGTGCCGCAGCACCGACGACGAACTGGCGCTGCCGGCCGAGGCGCTGCCGCGAGCGATCTCGGCATAGCCACCCCCGTCGTTCTTCTCCAGCGCGAGGTAGACCTCGCTGTTGCCGGTGTCGAAGGCGATGGCATCGATCTCGTAGTCGGCATCGGCCGGGGCCGTGAACACGCCGCTGACCTCGTCGTAGTTGCTCGACGCCCTGTCCTCGACGTCGAAGACCAGCGTCGTGGTCGACGAGCCGCCGCAGGCCAGATCGGCGTCGAGGTGCGCGATGACGTCGACGAAGGTCAGCCCCGGGATCGCGCCGACCGCGTACGTCGCGGCGGTGCCGAGGCCGAGGTTGCCGCGGGCGGCGGCTGCGTCGGCGACATCGCCGAGGTTGTTGCCCGGCTGCAGGAAGGCGCCGGCGGCCTCGGTGGCGGCGGTACCGAGGCCGAGGTTGCCGCGGGCAGCGGCCGCGTCGGCGACATCGCCGAGGTTGTTGCCCGGCTGCAGGAAGGCGCCGGCGGCCTCGGTGGCGGCGGTACCGAGGCCGAGGTTGCCGCGGGCAGCGGCCGCGTCCGCGACATCGCCGAGGTTGTTGTCCGGCTGCAGGAAGGCGTCGGCGGCCTCGGTGGCGGCGCTGCCGAGGCCCAGGTTGTCGCGGGCGGTGGCCGCGTCGGCGACGTCGTCGAGGTTGTTGCCCGGCTGCAGCCCGGTGCTGTCGCGCAGTTCGATCTCGTCCTGCGCCGACGCGGGGCTGTCCACCTCGAGGAACAGCGTCACCGCGCTGGCGGCGTCGGTCCGGGCGACGGCGGCGGTCACTTCTCGGTTGCCCGGGAAGACCATGACGCGTCGGCCGGGCGGGATGTGGTAGTCGAGCTGCTGCTCCGCCTCGTTGACCAGTCGCAGGAAGGCGCTGGACGTGGCGTTGTTGAAGACCGTCACCCGAGTGCCCGGGCCGATGCTGGTGGTCTCTTCGGCGAAGTCTTCGGCCGAGGGGGCAGGGATCGTGTTGACGCTGGCCATGGGGGGCCTCCTCTCAGGCGACGCCGGCGGCGCGCAGGTGAGTGTTGATGTTGTTGCGGACGGCGTTGGGGACGTCCTGAGCGTAGGCGTCGTCCCAGCGCCGAGTGTCACGGCCTCGCGTCAGCATGTCTTTGCCGTAGCGAGAGCCTTTCTGCCACGCATGCACTGCCTGGGCGGCTTGCAGTGGCGTAGCACCGTGTCGGCGCGCCCAGCGCCAGATCTGGCCGTACATGTCGAGCGGCCACTCCATCTCGGCTTGGGTTTCGAGCATGTAGGGGAGAAAGCCTGCTGGTAGATCCTTGATCCCATCCGGGCCAGGGATGCCGAGAGCGGCCATGTGCCCGGCGTTGATCCAGGCCCCCTTGTTCCACTGCCACACACCATCAGCGGTGATCAGTGGCTTGCCCGCCGGCCGCCGCCCGTCAGGTCGGCTGTCGAAGTTGTTGGCTGGCCGGCGGAACATCTGGCCCGACTCTTTGCGGGCCAGCTGGAGCATCGTCGGCACGAAGACCTCGGCATCGTCGGTGAGGCCGCGAGCGTAGTCCTCGATATACGGGGCTGCTGCGCCCTCCGTCGAGCACGAAGGGAGGGTGTCCGGGCGTCCAGGAGGCACCTGATGGCCCCAGATCGGGCCCCATGGGCCCGAGGGGTGCGCCTTGTACTCGATGGCGGAGCTGACCCCGTCGGCGGGTTCCATGGCCCAGCTCGTACCCGCAGCGAGCAGGGGGAGGACGATGCCAGCGCCGGTGATGATGTGTCGCAGCCTCAGCATTGGTCTTCCTCTTCGCAGACGAGGTCGGGCGTCCAGGACAGCGCCGCGGCGACCTGGCCGCCAACAACGACGGACGTCGCGAGCACCTCGAGCTTCCGGCCGGGTATCCGGACAGGGAGGTCGACGTCGTGCGTTCCAGCCACCAAGGCCTCGCTGGCGATGTTGCGCACGCCGCCCGCCCAACTGACCTGCACGTCCAGCTGCAGGGCCTTGTCGCACTTCACCGTGAGGGCCCAATCGCGCCCGTTGGCCGCGGCAGTCTCGATGAGACTCATGGTCTCCGCGACGATGTCGCGCTGGCGCTCGATCAGCACGGGTAGGCGAAGAAGAACAGGTCGAGGTTGAACGGCAGCTCGCCCTCGAGCACGTGCACGACGATCTCGATCGCGGTCCAATTCCCGTTCGGCCCGACCTTCATGTCGTTGAAGATTCCCGGGTACTCTTCAGCTCGGAACGCGGACGGCGGGACCACCATCGAGAGCGGCGGCGGCACCTTCTTGCCAGCGTCTTCTTTGGGCGCCAGCAAGGTGTTGCTGGTGTCTCCCTCTCGGCGCAGCGTGATGCCGCAGGCATCGAGTCCGGCCGGGTCGTCCGTCTTGGCCAGCGCGTAGGCCAGCCGCATGTTGCACTGCGGCTTGAACACGAGCGTCGTCTGGTCCTCGGTCACGGTGGCTCGCAGCCGAGAGAATGGGACGACTCGAGCGCCGCGATGGGGGTTCATGGGAAACTCCGGGCCGAGGTCAGAGCCGAGGGGGTGCGGGTCGAGCCCCGGTGAGCGACCTGGTCGCCCACCGGGGCGGATTGCTACTTGCCGCCGGGCGCCTGCAGCAGCTCGCCGAGCAGGTAGGCGTACAGGTAGTAGTCCTGGGTCAGCTCGAGGCTGTCGTCCTCGTAGACCAGCTCCATCGCGTGGCCCTTGTCGGCGTTCTCGCCCGGCCGGTCGCCGCGCAGCCGCAGGATCGGGTCTTCGTTGATGTAGGGCTCGCCGACGAACCGGGCGCCCGTGAACGTGTCGGACTGGTTCTGGTTGACGCCGTTCGGCAGGGGGCAGTGCTTGATCAGCCGGTGGTTGATCTTGTGCTGCCCCTGCTGCTCGCTCCACCGGGTCAGACCGCGGCCGATGATCTCGAGGTCGTCGGCCACCGCCGGCTTGCCATCGACGCGCACGGCCTCGAAGGCGATGCCGTAGCCCTCGAAGACCTCGCCGGGCCGCAGCGTGCCCTTCTCGAGCAAGTTGCTATCGAAGGCGCGGATGTCGCCGTCGGCGTAGCCCCAGCTCGTCCGGCTCTCGCCGAAGCCCTTGTCGAAGAGCTTGATGGTCTTGGACAGCCCCGAACGGGTGAAGGTCTTCGACAGGGCGCCGGACTGGAAGTACGCCCGGCAGAAGGGGAAGACCCGCGTCGACAGGCTCTGCTGGCGCTCGGCCGAGGTGATCGGGCCGCCCCAGTCCTTGTTCCAGCGGTGCTCGTCGCAGTCGCACTGCGCCTTGCGCCGGCGCAGCCGCTCGGAGAAGGCCTGCAGCGGCGACGCGAGGCGGCGCATCTCGTCGAAGCTGCGGTTGACCAGCGGCTTGATCTGGCCCTCGTAGACGCCGCCCCCACCCGGGATGCCTCGGGCGGTGGCGGCGAGCTGCTTGTCGGCGGCGGAGATGGCCGCGCCAAGACCGTTGAGGGCGGCCTCGGCCTCGCTCAGATCCCGATGATCGGCGGCGACCATGTCGGCCATCTCGGCCATGACCTGCTTCTGCCGCCGGCGGTTGATGATCGTGTTCAGGGCGTCCATTGACGTTCTCCCGGATTCGGTGTTGATGCCGTCATGCGGCAGTGACCGGCGCGCGCCGGATCAAGCGTTGTCGGTGTCGTGGTCGATCAGCTCAGGGAGACCGGGGCCCACTCGGACGAGCCGAACGGGATACCGGCGACCGGCTCCATCTGGTTGATCTCCTCGCGACGGGAGATGATCTCGTTCACGGCCCGCTCGGCGTCCTTCGCGTCCTGGGTGGTGAACTGCTCGAGCAGGTGGCCCGCCCCCAGCTCCTTGCCGGTCTGGGGGTCGAACTTCCAGCCCGCCTTGAGCGCCTTCTCGCTGACCAGCTCGCCGCTCTGGCCGCCGATGCTGGCCGCCACGGCATAGGCCACGCCGTGGGAGGTCGCGGCACCGCTGAGCTTGCACATCGACCGGGCCAGCGCCGGGTCGTCGGCCCACTCCTCGGTGAACTCGGCCACGCCGCCGACGGTGGCCAGGATCCCAGCCTTGACGTAGTCGTTGAGCGTGCGCCACGTCTCGAACTTGCCCTTGCGGGCCAGGCCCTCGATGACGCCGATGGCGCCGCCGTGCATGTAGGGCACGCCGTGGATCAGGACGTCGATCCAGCCGAAGCCATCGGGCCGGCTGGGGTTGGTGGTGTCGCCGCCACTGCGGGGGGGCGGTCCAGCGAGTTCGGTCTTCATCTTCTCGCCCTCCTTGGGCGTCTCGGGGTTGACGACGACGGCAGTGATCGGTGCCATCACGCGCGGTAGACGTGATGCACCGAGCCGACGACCGCCCGGTTGGCGTTCAGGCTGTGGGCGACGGCGCGGGCCTGACCGAGATCACCGCGCAGCACCCGCACCTCGAGCAGCTCGCCGTTGGCCTTGGCGCCGATGACGACGCGGTCGAGGAAGACCAGCGACGCGGCGTCCAGCTTCTGGGGGCCTTCGACCTGACGACCGGTGTCGCCGTAGACGTTGACCACGTCGACGATGGTCCGCAGCGCGCCCTTGACGGCGTCGCTCTGAGCCAGCGCGCGGGCACCTTCGAGCGTCGGCGCGCTCATCGCGTCGACGATCGTCCCCGCCGCGGTCGTGCCGAGGACGAGGCGGCTCCCGTAGCGGAGGTCTCCGACGGGTAGCTTCACCACCTTGCGCCCGCGACGTGGCGCAGGGGCGGGGGTCGGCGCATCGGCCGCGGCCTGGGGAGCCTTCTTCCGGCTCTTGCGCCGACCCTTGGGCTTGGGCTTGGGCTTGGACGGCTTCGGCGACGGACCGCCACCGGTCGGGCGCCCGCTCAGGGAGAAAGACCCGCCCTTGGCGTGCTCACCCCACTTCTTGCGGTAGGCGGCGAGGGCGCGGCCCCGCGCCTGCAGGGCGGTGTCGCCCTTCGCGGTGACGGTGCGGCGGCCGACGGTCAGCTTGGCGGTGATCATCCCTCGATCCCTCTCTCGGTGACGGTGTAGATGCTGCCTTCCCGCCGGATGCGGGCCTCGCCACCGGCATAGGCGTCGAGCATGGGCAGCGTGCCCAGGAACGTGTGGTGGAACCGCTGGTTCGGCCGGCGACCCTTGGCGGTCACGTAGACCACCTTCCGAATGCGGACCCGGCGCGCCGCCTGGGGGACGAGCAGCGCCGCCGCGCCCTGGATGTAGAGCGCACGCCGACCCCCACCGGGCGGCACGCCGACGGTCAGCCGGGCACCGGGCCAGCGGACCTCGCGGCCGTCGACCAGCACGAGGTGGTCCAGCAGGCCCAGCTGAGCCGTGTGCCGAGGCACGCCCCGAGGCACATGAACGCCCACGCGCTCGCGAGGCAGTCGGCCCCACTGCAGCTCGTGGTACAGCCGCGCGGCTTGGGTCGGGCTCAGGCTCACGTGTCCCCCGAGAGCAGCCACCACGCGATCACCCCGCCGACCACCGGCAGGCCCAGAACCAGGGCCCACATCCACCAAGGCCAGCCGGGATCCGCGGTGAGCGGGCGCTTCGAGACGTCGTACAGCGCTTCGGCGACCTTCGCGCATTGGTCCCCGTCGCAGGTCGCGAGGGCCGACGTCAGCTCCTGCACGATCCCCAGCTGCTTCTCCGCCAGGCCGACCTTCGTCTCGTTCTGGTCGACGATCTCGAGGTAGTCGGTGATCTCGTGGACCACGCCGTAGCCCGCCACCGACGCGACGACGAGCGCGGCCGGCAGCGCCAGGGCGGGCAGCGCGCCGAGAGCGCCTACGGTCGGCGGCCCCTGTTCGACGGCGATACCGATGAGCACGTCCAGCCCGGCGACGACGTCCTGCATCTGCTGCCGCAGCTCGGCCGCATCCGCGATCTTGGCGTCGAAGCCCCGGCGGACCAGGGTCACCGCCTCGTACTGCGCCCGGCGGGCGCGCAGCTCGGTGAGGATGCGGTCCCAGCGAGCAGCGAGCCCAGCGGCCCGCGATCGCTGCGCCTGCAGCTCGTCCAGGTGCGCTCGCACCACGGCGGCGAAGCTCGAGGGGATCACTTGCCGCCTCCCAGCGACACCGCCAGCGCGCCGAGGCCGAGGGTGGCCAGGATGCCGACCAGCCACAGCAGCCAGTCGCTGCCCCCGTCGCGGGCCTCGATGATCTCGCGGAAGATGGCGCCCCGGCTGGCATACGGCGCCGCGAGCAACCGCTGGCGCTCTTCGGCGGTCAGATTCGCCTCGCGCACCGCCTGGATGAGCGGGGCGAAGTCGGCCGACTCGGCGGTACACCATCGGTCGCGTCCCACGCCGATGAGCTGCAGCTCGGTCGGGATCGGCGGACAGCGGCTGTCGTCGCTCGCCTGCTCGATGGCGTTGGTGAAGTTGCGGCACCGCCGGTTGAGCTCGATGTGCAGGTCCTGGGGCCATACGAAGCCCGCCCGACTGTGTTCCGCTCGGACCACCCGCAGCGCGTCGAAGCAGGCCGAGCGCGACGGGTAGGGGCCCTGCAGGCGGCGACGGGCGTCGTCTGCGGTCGGCTTGCGCCCCATGCCATCGGCCTCTCGCTTGGCGCGACGGGCGGCCTCGGCGAGCGCGTACTTCAGGCAGTTGCCGGTGGCGTTGACGTCGAGCCGCTGGCTGCGCACGCGCTTGGTGCGCAGCCACGTCTCCAGTTCGGCGAGGGTGGCGTTGGCGACGGCCTGGCGGTACTTGCGCTTGTTGGCGTCGCTGCAGGACGTGATGCCGATGAGGTCGAGCAGGAAGTCCACGCCCTTCTCGGCGAGATCGGCGAGGCTGACCCCGAGCCAGTCGGCGGCGCTCTGGGCGGCGGCGAGCAGCGCCCCGCCGGTGATGTCGCCCAGCGGAGTCTCGTCGCGCCGCGCCATGGCGGCGGCGCCCAGCGGACTGAGAGCGCGCGGTGCGCCCCGGTGGGCCGACGTCGCAGCAGCGGGGCACGAGCGGGCGCACCGGGGACAGCCCTCGGCGCACTGCACCGCGCCGCGATAAGGTGCGGCCGAGGGCAGGGGGGACGACGTGCAGCTGCAGGAGGGCCCGGCGGGGTCAGGAGCAAACCCCGCCGAGCCCCCCTTGCAGCCACATCGTGATGTATCCAAGCGCAGAGCCATTCGTCCTCCGTGTCGTGTGTGAGGCTGCCCCGTCGGCCCGGGAGCCCGTCAACGTGTCAAAGGGTTTTCTTCACCCGGTCCATGTAGGCCCGGGGGTGCTCGCCCCAGGCCGGCGGCGGCAGGTCAGCGACCTCGGGCATGTGGCAGGTCTCGCAGTCGACCCACCGCCCAGGCAGCCACGGCGACCTCTTGATGTAGAGCTGTGGCCAGATGTGGAAGGCCCGGACGCCTTGCAGTGAGTCGTCGACGCCGACGTCGACCAGCGCATCACCGCTGTAGCCGAGCAGCATCGGGCGCCAGCCGATCCCGTGCGCCTCGCACAGCGCGCCGACCAGGAGGGTCTTGCAGTCGCAGTCCCCGAAGCGCCGCTGCAGCGTGACCCCGGGGCTCTGGATGACCTCGCCCACTTCCCGGCGGTACTCGATCTCGTCGCGCACCGCGCGGTGTATGCGGACGCCGACGTCGGCGCCGCTGGGGACATAGCGCTGAGCGAGGCGACGCCACGCAGGGCAGCGGCCCCAGCTCGTCGCCATGTCCTGGACGATGGCCCGGGTCTGGGCGGCGGTGATGCCGGGGAAGTCGAGTCGGACGGCCTTCATGGTGGGGAGGCTGCCGTGCGGGCCCGGGCGCCCGTCAACGCGGTGGGGCGCCCCGATGGGCAGGCCCTCTGCCAGCGAGGCTCAGTTGCCGTTGTGCATCGCGGCCAGCAGGCCGACCTGCGCCGCCTTCTGGCCGATCTTCATCACCTCGTTGACCTTGCTGTGCATCGCGTCGCTCACCGTGCGGCGTGGGGTCGGTGGCTGCGCCAGGCCAACCCGCTGGGCGGCGGCCTCGTACCGCTGGCGCTGCGCCTCGAAGGCCTCCATGGCGTCGATCGGGTCGACGCTCTTGCCGCCGCTGCCCGCCTGCATCTCGAGCTTGAGCTTGTCGAACTCGAGCTGCCGTACCTTCTCGGCCAGATCGAGCGCCCGCTTCTCGGCGTCGTCGAGGGCCTCGCGCAGCTTGCGCTTGTCGGCCCGGAAAGCATCGAGCTCGTCGTTGAGCCGCACGATGCGGCTCTTGTACTCCTCGTGCGTGCGCTTCACCGCCTCGGCCGACTCGACCCGGGCCCGCTTCACGTCGTCGGCCGCCTGCTGCCGGACCAGCACGAGCTGCTGCTGCAGCCACGTCACCCGCTCGTCCGTGCTGGCCGCCGGCGGGTTCGGCGCGCTCGCCGCGCGCCGGCGCAGGTCGCCGACCGAGACCGACCCGGGGCACAGCACCCGCCCCCGGGCGTCGAGCAGCCGCAGCTGGTACCGGCCGGGGCCGAAGCGGTCGAGCACGTCCCGTTGCGTCGCGTCGCACGGCACGAACTCGCTCAACGACGCATCGGGCACCCAGCGCAGCTGCCCGCCCTTCGTCTTGCCCTGCTTCGATCCGTAGATGTTGAGCATCGGCCGGCCGCTCTCGTCGTAGGTCGCGAACGGGCCCTCGAACTCGCGGCCGCCGAGCAGATGGAACGCCCAAACCCCGTCATCGCGCTCGTCGTCGAGGTCGTCGTCCACGTGTGCTTCGGCGTCCAGCTCCGCCTGGAGCTGCATCAGCATGTTGTCGGCGTCGGTCATCGGTCACCTCCGGTCAAAAACGTGCGCCGAGCACCCGGGCCCCCGTAAAGCGAAATCACCGGGGACCCACCGGGGAGTGCCCGGGGAGTACCCGGGGACAGCCGGGGACGACCGGGGACTCACCGGGGAGAACGCCCGATGTCGTCCCCGGTAGGTCCCCGGTAGGTCCCCGGTGGGGCCCCGGTAGGTCCCCGGTAGGTCCCCGGTGGGTCCCCGGTGGGTCCCCGGGCGTTCCCCGGTGGCCTGATGCACGTGCTGCAGACGGACCTATCGCCGAGCCACCGCTGACCTATCGCCGAGCCACCGGTGACCTACCGCCGAGCCACCGGGTGACCTACCGCCGAGCCACCGCTGACCTACCGCCGAGCCATCGGGTGACCTACCGCCGAGCCACCGGGTGACCTACCGCCGACCTACCGCCGAGCCATCGGCTGCGGGCCCGCCCCGATGCGGCGGCCGCGCGTTTCGGGGCGCGCCGACAGCACCCTTCGCCCCGATGTCCGCGATCGCCGCCACCGGGGCAGGGGACGGCCGTTGACGGGCTCCCGGGCCGCTCGGCGACCACTGCAGCACGACAACCGCCACCCCCACATGGGAGGAACCATGGTCTTCTTGTTGTGCCGCATCCTGGCCGCAGCGCTGGCCCACGGCATCATCAACCCCGAAGCGGTCAAGTGGGCCGTCGGCGAGGCGCTGCCGGCGATCGACGAAGGCGCCCGCGGCGCCCTCGAGGGGCACGTCCCCGTCGAGCTGGCCCACATCGAGGGCCAGGGCGGCCTCTTCATGCCCGGGCACGACCTCGACACCCTGCGGGCGGCGATGCCGCAGCTCATCAGCGAGAGCCTGCTCGACGCGCTGCAGGCCGGCGTCGATGTCAGCGCCGCCGGCGACGTGCTGGACGCCGTCAAGGGCGGCGGCGACCTCGTCGACCACTTCATCGAGCGGCGGCTGCAGGTGGCCGAGCAGCGAGCCCGGGCCGAGCAGGACGCCCAGGCCGACGCGGCCGGCGCGGACGTCTTCGACTTCGAGGAAGACGACGGCCTCGAAGAGCCCGAACCGCAGCCGCTCGTCGAAGCCCTCGCCGACTACGATGGCGACCCCGTCGGCGCGCGCATCATCCTGGCCGCCATCGCCGCCGCCGAGGGCATCGAGCCGGCCGTCATCGGCTACGACGACCTCGAACACCTCGACCTGGCTGCGCTCGCCGCCTGCACGACCGTCGGCGAGCTGCACGCCGAGGTCGAGCGCCTGCGCCGACACGCCCCGGTCGGGGCCTGACCGTGGGGGCCGACCTCGCGATCGCCCTCCTCATCGGCGCCGGCTACACCATCGCGGCGTTGAGCATCGGCGTCGGGCTCATCGCCCTCGTCGTCTGGCTCTTCGTGCTGCCCCGGCAGGCGGTGCAGGCCAGCCGCGAGGGCTGGTGGGCCGACGTCGCTCTGGCGCTGCTGCTGCTGGCGGTCGCCGCCGTGCTCGCGAGCTGGCTCACCGGCTGCTCGGTGGCGGTCAGCTGCCAGCACGAAGCGCCCCCTGCGGCCGAGCGGACTGACAGCTTTCCCGATTGAGGTGCTCGGGATTCGGGTACGTAACTGTACTCTATTGCAAAACACTTCCATATCCCCTCCAGCCGTCACCTCCAAAATGCCGGAACGTTACTGATAGGAACGTTACTCATTTTGGCCTCGCGCGCGTACGCGAGGCCTTCATGGGCCGATCCCCGTTTTGGGTGGTGGTCACAAATCGTTCTGTATTTGAAATCGGAAGGTTACAGGTTTCAGGTCTGCGCCAACGTATGCTTGGACGGAATTTTACACTATCGTAAGTACCTGAAATCATATGATCCAGGGTCCTCGAAATGTCGCCACCCAAGGTTTGTGACTGTCCACTGTCGTAAACGGTAAAGTCTGGCGGATGTGTCTGGAACAAAAGGGGAAAGTCTGATTTCCGCGCTTTGGGGCAGGGCGTGGAGAAGGGGTGAGCGATATATTTTCGGGCGGAGGGTGCGGAACGTTACTACCCTGACAGTTTTGTCCCTGCGGCGCTGTGCTGGGACCCGACGACCCGCGGTGTCTCGGCAGCGCTCCGACCCGTCAGGTGGCGCAACCGCGCCCCGCTGCGTCTTGTCGGGTGCAGCGGGGCGGCCCATCTGCTACCTTGCGGTTTGTCCGGGCTGCGCCGCCCGGGGCTACCCCGGACAGCTGCACACCACCAGTCGAGGAGCGCCGCGCATCATGGGTCGTGGGCAGCCAGTCCCCATCAACCCCGCCCTGCTGAAGTGGGCTCGCCAGCGCAGCCGCATCCCCAAAGAGCACGCGGCGCGGCACCTCGGCGTCACCACCGAGCAGCTGCTCGCGTTCGAGTCGGGTGAAGAGCCCATCACCCTCGGCCGGCTGCGGAAGTGCGCTGCGCTGTATCGCCGCTCGCTCGCGGTCTTCTTCCTGCCCGAGCCGCCCGACGAGGTCGACGTCCCCACCGACTACCGGCGGCTGCCGGACGGCAGCCGGGCCGAGCACAGCCCGGCGCTGGTCCACTTCGTCCGCGAGGTCCGGGGTCGACAGGCCGCGGCGCGCGAGATCGCCGCGCAGCTCGGGCAGCTCGAGCCGCACCGCGTCCCCTACGCCCGCAGCACGGAGCACACCGACGCCGTCGCCGATCGACTGCGCAAGGCGCTCGGCTACACCCTGGAGCAGCAGATGGACGAGCCCAGCCCGGACGCGGTGTTCCGCGCGCTGCGTCGCAGCGCAGAGGACCTGGGCGTGCTGGTCTTCTCGCACGGCGACAGGGCCCTGCCCGTCGACGAGTTCCGCGGCCTATCGCTCTACGACAAGCACCTGCCCGTCGTCGCGGTCAACTCGAAGGACGCCTACTCGGCCCGGAACTTTTCGCTGATCCACGAGCTGGCGCACCTCATGCTGCGGCGCGAGGGGGCCTGCAACATGGCCGACGGCAACCGGATCGAGGCCTTCTGCAACGGGGTCTCCGCCCACCTGCTGGTGCCGAGCGCTGCGCTGGCGAGGCAGCCCGAGGTCGAAGGCCGCTCTCAGCGGGACGAGTGGCCGACCGACGACGTCGCCGCGCTGGCCGGCCGCTTCGGGGTCAGCGGGGCCGTGATCGCCCGCCGCCTCCGCGACCTCGGCCGCATGGCCCAGGACGACTTCGTGCCGTACCTGCAGCGCCGCGGCGGCGGAAGCGGCCGAACGGGCCAGCCGAGCTACTACGTGCTGCAGAAGAGCCGGCTCGGCGCGCCCTTCATCGGGCTGGTCGTCGAGGGCTACAATCAGGCCGTGGTGTCGGTCCGCGAACTCTACGACCTGCTCGGGGTGAAGCCGCGCAAGCTGGACAAGCTGGTGGAGCTGCTGCGTTGACGATCTACGTCGTGGACACCAGCTCGCTCATCGACCTCGTCTGGCGACGCTACGGCAAGAGCGTCTTCCCCAGCCTGCACGAGTTGGTCGACCGACTCATCGACGAGGAGCGCCTCGTCTCGCACGACGAGGTCTACAAGGAGGTCGAGCGCATCGACGACGAGGTCTTCGCGTGGTGCAAGGCCCGACGCGGCATCTTCGGTGGCCTCGAGCCCGAGGTGATGCTCAACGTCCGGCGCGTCCTCGAGAACACCCCCCACGTCGTCGATTCGACCCGGACCCGAAAGAACGCGGCCGATCCCTGGCTCGTCGCCCAGGCCCTGCACCTGCGCGGCGTAGTCGTGACCGAAGAGCGCGGCAACCCCGGGGCGGCCCACGCGAAGCTGCCCGACGTCTGCCGCACCGAAGGCGTGGCCTGCATCGGGCTCTTCGGCCTCATGCAGCGCGAGGGCTGGTCATTCTGACCGCGTGAAATTAGGTGCAGTGATGTCTACAACCGCCTGCTGGGTGGGAGGAGTCGAGATGATTCGCTGGTTTTTGCTCGCAGCATTGACGCTGCCCTTCATTGCATGTGCACCAGGCGGCGGGAGCGGTGGAGGTGGAAACGACTGCACCGAGGGAGATCTGAGGCGCTGCGAGTGCTCGGCTGGTGTCGAAGGGACTCGGGTGTGCGACGCGGAGGGCAGCTTCGGTGAGTGTCGTTGTGGCGGCGGCGAGGGCGAGGGCGAAGGCGAGGGCGAGGGCGAGGGCGAGGGCGAAGGTGAGGGCGAGGGCGAAGGTGAGGGCGAAGGCGAAGGCGAAGGCGAAGGCGAAGGCGAGGGCGAGGGCGAGGGCGAGGGCGAGGGCGAGGGCCTGCACCGCTACGTCATCGTGGTCGACGGGAGTGAGGTCCCTTCGGGCGGGGGCACAGACGGTGGCGACTTCTGTGGAATGACCGTCGAGTGCGAGCCTGGCGAGGTTCTGACCGGTCTTTCGGCTGAACTACAGCTTGGTGACGGCGAGGTTTGTGACGGTTCCACGCGTGAGGCGCCCTGCGAGAGTGGTGTCAACCGGCAGAATGCCAACACGATCCTGGACACCGGCAGCATGTGCGATCCTGCGTCCAATGCTCAGGAGCCGAGCCACTACGTGTCGCTGGGCCTGTTCGGATCAATAGCGGTCGATTTCGGCATTGACCTTCGAGGCTGTTTCCTCACGGTGATCGAACATCAGGGCCGAGACGACGAACCCTACGAAGTCTTTGTTTGCGAGACGCCCGACGTCAGCGCGGAGGGCTGCCTCGGTGGACGTGAGATCGCCGATGCACCGGTCGGTGGCGTGCTCGATGTTCGGATTCCGCTGGAGTAGCGCGTCAAGCGCCCCGCTGCCCCGAGCTCTCGACATCGGGGCGCGCCAGATCCACCCGCATCGCCGCGTGACCGCCGGGCGTGCCCGAGCAGTGCCCGTGAAGGCCCCTACGTTGCCGTAGGATGGCGTTGACGCCCGCAAGGCTGGGATGGGGTCGGATTGCTCGCTCTGGCCTTCAGCGGGCTTTCTGGGCCCTGGCGAGGCTTCCGATTGCGGTCGAACGCGCTCACAATGGTCGGGGCGATGCTCGGACGGTGGTCGGGGTGATGCTCGGACGGTGGTCGGGGTGATGCTCGGACGATGGTCGGGGTGATGCTCGGACGATGGTCGGGGTGATGGTCGGGGCGGTGCTCGGGCGGCCTCAATCCTCGTCTTCGTGTTCGAGCGCCGCAGGTCCGCGCAGCCTGTCACCGCGCCGAAATACGATTTGCACCCTCGCCAGATCCAAACCGTCGAGCTGCGCCAGCCGCTGTTGGAGCGGTCCGGCCAGGCGCTCGGTCTCGGTGCTGGGCTTGGTGTGGCCCGCCTTGTAGTCGTCCCACAGCAGCAGGACCTCCATCATCGTCCGGGCCAGCGCGGGGGGCCGGAGGCCGGACGCGGCGCCCCCCGCCCGCTTCTCGAGCATATCGGCGCTGGCCCGCAGCTGCTGCGCCAGCATCAGGTCGACCTCGGCGCGGGCATCAAGATCCGGCGTCTGCGGATTCGGCGTCGGCTCAGGCTTTGATGCCGCGTTCTCCTCGTCGTCAGCGAGCATTCGCCGGATCGTCGAGACGAGGTCTTCACCGCCGGTGAAGGCGTCGAGGGGGCTCCCCATGGCGGAGAAGTCGAGCGGCAGGAGTTCGTAGGGCTCGACGTTCAGGGCCCGGGCAATCGTCCAGACGTGGTCGACCGTGATGACCTGCTCGCCTTTCATCAGGCGGTAGACCGTCGATCGGGACAGGTCGGCTCGGCGGGAAAGCTCGCTGTGGGACATGCCGAAACCCAGCAGGACTTCTCGGATTTTCTCTATTGTTGCCGAACCTGCGGCAATCTCCTCGTCACCCTCAGCCATTTTCGGCTTGTTGCCTCTTCACGATTTTGTTTAAGGTCTTCCGGGAAACAGGGACGCTCTTCCGCTGTTTCGACGGTTCTTCGCAAGAACCGCACATTCTGGAGGATTTTCATGCCCGAGTACAGTGTGCCCCCATGGCCACGCCTGCCGCGCCCGTCCCACGGCACGCTGGCGATCGCCGCTGACCGCATCGGCATCAGCTACCGCAAAGTCGGCGCAATCTGGAACGGCCACCGCCGGGCCACGCTGGCCGAGGCGAAGGCCATCATGGGCGATCGGGCCCCCGCCGACGCAGAGGATCCCCGGGCCTACCTCGGTGAGCTGGGCCTCACGCTGGGCGACCTCACCGGCGAGACGCTGGAAGAGGGCACCGTCGTGGCCCGCCAGGACGGCGTCGTGCTGGTCGTGAGGGCCGCCTGATGCCGTTCGAGCCTATGCACCGCGCCCGTCAGGGCGCCGAGCCGGGGACCGTGGATCGTGAGCGCATCTACGTCGCCAATGGCGAGGACGCCGAGCTGCTGCGCGAGGCCCTGGCGGCCTCCGATCGCTGCCCCGAGCGGTCGCCCGAGTACATCCTGGTCACCGCCGATGGTGGCCTGAAGGCCCACTTCACCTACGACGACGTGGCGCAGTGGAGCGCCGCCGAGGCGCAGGCCCTGCTCGGCGCGCTGCTCGCCTCGAACATCATCGCCCGAATCAAGCAGGGCGCCCCGGACAAGGAGCCGCGAATCCGCTCGATCGCGAAGTGGCTGCTGTCGCTGAAGGCTGCCCCGGAGGGCGAGGCCTCCGTCAGCGGGGCGCAGCCCGAGACGATCGAGCTGCCGCCCCTGCCGCCGCAGTCGCTGGTGGTCATCGCCGAGTGCTCGCCGTTCGAGGAGGCCGAGCTGCGCCGGCGCCTGAAGCTGCTCGAGGCGCTGGGCCCGCTGGTGGCGGACGGGCCGCTCACCGACGCCCAGCTCGACGCCATCGCGCTCGCCGGGCGCAAGTACATGCCCAACTTGGCGACGGTGCCGTTCCTGGAGTGGGCTGGGCGGCATCTGGCCGTCGATCCGAAGTCGGCGGTGATGCAGGGCGTGCCGGCGCTGCTGCGCGCCTTGCCCGACTACAGCCACTTCGAGGTCACCGTCGGCGACTTGTCGACGATGCGCGACCACATCTGGAACATGGCCGGCCATCTCCAGCACCACGAAGAAGACCTGCGCGCCGACGAGGACGAGGCCCGCGAGGACGCGCGTGCCGCGGCCGATGCGCGCCTCATGGCGGCCCTCAAGGCCCACCCGGTGGCGGGCGAGGTGCTGCGCCGCGGGTTCGAGCACGAGGCGTACGGCGAGGACGGCGCCGACTGACCACTGCCCGGCGTCGGCGGCGGTCCAGATCCCTCGGGCCGCCGCCGGCGTCGGGCCCTGCCCGAAGGGGGGCGAGCGATGCCGACGACGACCACCAGCCCGAAACGCACTGTGCTCACGAAGCGCGAGGTGCGCCGCCTGAAGGGTGGCTACAAGCTGGGCAACGACGGGCAGCCTGCCGGGCACGAGGCCGAGGCGATGCTCGGTCAGCGTGAGCGTGTTCGGAGGCGACGATGAAGCTGATCGACCGCATGCGTGCGCTGGGGCTCTTGCCCGAGCCGCCGCCGCCGCCGCCACCGCCGCCGCCAGCTGCGGTCGCCACCGCCCACCTGGGGACGTGCGAGCGGATGGCGGCGCTCGTGCTCGCGGGTGACGGCGTGGTGATCGTGCCCGAGGCCGACCACCTGGCCATGCTCGCCGAGCTGGACCTGGCGGTCTTCGGGGCGGTGCCCGCGGTGACCCGCGCCCGCCCCGATGTCGGCCGCGGCGCCCAACGGGGCGCCGCCTGATACACGCCCGCAGGGGCACGGAGGACAGACCGATGAGATGGATGCTCGCCAGCCTCGCGCTGGCGTTGGTGGCGCAGTGCGTCGTCGTCCTGACGGCGGGCTGCATGGACCAGGACCCGTTCTGCGAGGTGCGCCGCTGCCGGCCGGGCGAGCGGTGCGTCGACGCGCTCGAGGCCTGCGTGGCCGAGCGCGTCGACCACCACGGGATCGTGCACCTCTTCATCGCCGAGCAGGCCCGCTGTGGGCAGGCCGGCATCACCGACACCACGCCCGGGGCCATCGGTCCGCGGTGCGCTCGCTGCCAGGAGGCAGACCGATGACCAAGGTCGAAGCGCTGGCCAGCGCCCTGGCCGCCATGGAACGAGAGGTCGGCATCGACGCCGACGTCATGGCTCTCCTCGAGGGTTGCACGTTGCTGCAGCTCGCCGAGCTGGGCCAGGAGATCTCCAACGGCCTCTCAGGGCCTGAAGACGAGATCGCGGCCCTGCACCTTGCGCTCGGACGAACGACCGTCGACCGGATGGTCCTGCTCGCTGATGCAGAGGTCCTGGTCGCCGTGGAGGCAACACGGCACACGGCAGACCGCCCGGTGAGGCAGGAGCCGAACGATCCCTTCGCGATCGACGATGAGGACGCGGCGGCCGTCGAGGACCACGTTCGGAGCACGGCTGACGGGCCATCGCCCTTCGTGCCGATGGACGAATTGCCCGATGAGCTGCTGCAGCTGCTGGCGGCGCATTGCACCGTCCAGGAGATCTGCTGGGCCCACCGGCTGCAGGTGGGCTATCGGATCGGGCTGGTGGCCAAGGCGACGGTCTACCTCGGCCCGTTGCAGCAGGCCGGTCGCCCGCTGCCGTCCGGGCTGGTGGTCGACGCCGACGTCGGCGCGGGCACGGTCGAAGTCCTGAGCTACTTCGGCCAGTGGCCGCTGAGCGTGAGTCGGGTGCTGGTGGTGCCGGTCCTCCGGGAGACGGAGTCGGCGACCTGGGAGGTGTCCCGATGAGCGCTCGAGGCCACAACGGGGCGCCGTTCCACGGCGACCACACGGGGATCGACGAGGTCGAGTTCGCGGCTGATCCCGCCGAGGCGATGCAGCACTTCCTGCGGCAAGACGACGAGTTCTACGCCGCCATGGCCCGCGCGGGCGGCGCGATGCTCGGCACCAGCAGCACGGGCAAGCTGCACGTCTTCGAGCCGGGTCGGTTGCTCTCGCGGTGCGGGACGCTGTTCCGCCAGTCGGCGACCGTCAGCGACCACCGCACCGACGTCGAGGCCATCGAGGCCGGCGCCGATATGTGCCGGATCTGCTGCGCCGATCTCGACCAGATCCGCGACGCGCTGGCCGACCAGGGGGCGCCATGACCGCCGACGAAGAGGCCGACCTCGGTCGATACCCGTGGACGCTGACGCTGGCCCGGTTGCTCGACGACGATCCCACGGGAACCGCGCTGGTGATCCTGCCCGATGAGGCCATGCGCCCGGTGCGCGACGGGTCGACGTCCCATGCGATGGACGCGGCGCTGGTCTTGGCGCGGGTGCTGGGCGGGCAGGCGACGTGGTGCTCGCGCGATGCCCTGGAGTGGTCCAATCAACACACGTTCGCCCGTATGGCGCGTTATCCCGTCGTGCTCGTCGCCGACGATCTGGCCGACAAGCTGTCCGACAGGCTGGCGCTCGAAGAAGTGGGCGCGGTCCAAGGGCTGTACCACGCGGGCGGCTATGCGCCGCTGGTCGTGATCTGCGGCGAATCTGCGGCGGACGACGCCGAAGAGGTCCTGGGCGAAGCCGTCGCCGACGCCTTCCACGGCAAGCCGACCCACCGAATGCGGGTCACCCCGGATGAACTCTGCCCTGGTGGCTCGCCGGCGGTGCACCGGGGCGAGCTGGTCAGGCGGATCGAGGCGCTGCCCGACACCGATGACCGGCAGTGGCAGGCCGACCTCGGACTGCTGCTGCTCACCGAGGACTGCGCCGGCGTGGTCGTCGTCGAGCAGCCGAGCGGCGCGGGCAAGTCCTACGCCGCGAAGGCCCTCGCCGGGCTGCTCAACGGCCCGCGACGCCGGGTGCGCTACGTCGACTGCGGCGACCGGGAGACGGTGTGCCGGTGCCTCGCGCTGGCCGACATCGTCTTCGTCGAGGTCGTCAATGCTCGCGTCGTCGACGTGGTGCTGGCCGGGCGCAGCCCCGAGTGCCGGGTCGTCTTCCTGTGCACCGACTACGCGCCCTTCAAGGAGCAGCTCGGCGAGGCCGTGCCCGAACTGGCGGTCTTCGCCCGCTGGGTGCCCGACGCCGAGATGATGGAGGCCGGGCTCATCCCCGACGGCGCGCGGATCTCGCACCTCGTGCTGTTCCAGGACTCGGGGGTGCCGTCGGTGGTGCCCGACCCGCCGCGGCCGCCGACCTACGGCTTGGAGGGGGCCGAACTGGCGGCGGCTATCAAGCGCCAACTCGACGCCGATCTGCCCGGCCTCGATTGGACGGTGTGGGTCGATGAAGGGGACGAGGAGGGCAGCGCGACGGCCCCAGCGCCGCAGAGCGAGGCGCACGACGGCGAGCCCGAGGAGGGCAGCCCGACGGCGCCTGCCTCGGAGGAGGCACAGGACGGGCAGCCCGACGACGGCAGCACGACGGCCGCTGCCCCGGAGGACAAGGCACAAGACGGGCAGCCCGACGAGGCACAAGACGGGCAACTCATGCCGTGGTCGGGTGTCGCCGGTTTCTGCGCGTCGACCGGCGTCAGCCTGAGTCTCTTCGCCGAAGGCCTCCATCTGGAGGGCGCGGGGCTGACCGTCGCCGAGGCCCTGGCCGATGCCCGACGCAACTTGGAGGAGGTGCAGGCGGCGCTGGACGCGCTGCCCGGCGCCCCAATGTCCGCCCGGGCCCAGCACCAGGGCGGCGCGGTGACGGGGGGCGCCCGAGGATTGATGCAGTCGAGCCAGATGCAGGCGGATTGCCCCGTCTGCACACGGCACCCCGAACTCGCTGCCACCCCGGCCGATCCCTGGCCAGTTTGGCACTCGGGAGGGCACTTGGTGGCGAGTTGTGATTGCGACAGATGCATCGCGATCAGGGCGTGCCCTGCATGCAAACCCAACGCGTGGGGTCAGTGGCCCACGAGGGGTCGGCACGCGGCGAACGGACGGCCCGGCGCCTCGAAGGCTGCGCCCGACATCGAGGAGGGCTACGACGACGAGAGCGACACTTGTGAGTCCTGCGGAGGCTCGGGGTGGCGCAAGTGCACCGACCTCTGTGCTGACTGCGACTGTTCGGGCCAGTTCCAGCGCAGATGCCAGTTCTGCAATTGGGGTGACTCATGATCGCCGACGACCGGACCCTGGCCCCGCTGCCCGAGGAGTGCGAGGCGTGCGGGGGCACCTACTGCTGCCCGAAGTGCAACCCCGTGCGGCCGGGTTGGTGGCAGTGCGGCGGCTGCGACGGCAAGACGGGCTGGTGGCGGACCTGGAACGACTACGCCTGGATCCCTTGCCGGGAGTGCGACGAGAGCGGCTGGACGCCGTGCGAGGACTGCGACGGCGCGTCCGATGGCTGCCTGTCGTGCGTGCCCAACGAACCGAAGCCGGCCAGCCCCTACACGTACGCTGACGACCCTGCCGACCGCTGCTCGAGCTGCGGTGACTCGCGCGTCTGCCGGTTCTGCCGCCCGGTCGATGTGAGCGCGCGGGGGCTACGGGTCGCTCGCGAGCGGGCGGGCTGGTCTTGGGCGGAGGCTGGCTACGCGCTCGGCGTCTCGCCGAAGCGGCTGAAGCGGATGGAGGACGAGGACCGCCACTTCAGGAGGATGCTGCGCGGCGATCGCGCCGCCCGCCTCGCCGAGCGAGCGCGGCTGCCCGTCGCCGCGCTGGAGTGGTCGGGCATGCTGCTCGACGCCTTGCAGCCGGGCGGTGTGATCTCGACCGACACGCTCGGCCAGGCGCTCGGCGCTCTGCTGGCGTTGGGCGACGAGCCGCAAGAGGGTGAGGATGAAGACATCGCGCTGCGGCGCCGACTCGCGGCGCTCGCCGATGGGCTGAATGCGCTTGGTGAGGGGGCAGCTGCAGGGGCGATCCGAGGCCTGATACCGACCCCGTCGAGCGAGCTGGGCACCGTCGTCGCCGACGCCGAGGACCGAGACCGTCTGCGTCGCCTCGACCAACTCGGCGACGAGATCCACCGCGCCGAGAGCCTGAAGGATCTCGCGCCCTGGATCGGCCCGCTGTTCCAACACGACCCGGGCACACTGAGCGCCTTCGATCGGGTGAAGCGATGAACCTGCTCGACCTCATCGAGTGCCCCGAGGACGCGATCCTGGAAGGCGACGCGGTCGAGGTCATGCGTCGCCATGTCCCCGACCGCCGCGTCGACTTGATCGTGACGGACCCGGCCTACGAGAGCCTGGAGAAGCACCGGTCGAAGGGCACGACGACCCGGCTGGCACAGAGCGCGGCCAGCTCGAACCGCTGGTTCCCCATCTTCCGCAACGCGCGTCTGCCGGCCCTGCTGGCCGAGATGTACCGGGTCCTCGTCGACGACGCCCACGCCTACATCATGTGCGACGAGGAGACCTGCGCGATCCTACGGCGGCTGGCGCCTGAGGCGGGTTTCACCGTCTGGAAGTCGCTGATCTGGGTCAAGACGCGGCGCACGACGTCCGAGAGCGGCGCCGCGACGCCGCATGAGTTGGCCGCGGCGCAGGTCCGCATCGGCATGGGCTACCACTGGCGAAACTCGACCGAGCGGATCCTCTTCCTCGAGAAGGGCAAGCGGCCTCTCGCCGACCTGAGCCGACCGGATGTGATCTTCGCGCCGCGGGTCGATCGCGGCTACCCGACAGAGAAGCCCGCCGAGCTGGTCGAGCCACTGATCCTGAACTCGAGTTCGCCCGGCGAGCTGGTCCTGGATCCGTTCGCCGGCTCCGGCGTCGTTGGCGAGGTCGCCCGACGCTTGGACCGCCACTGGTTGCTCGTCGACGTCGACACCACAACGGCGAGCGCACGCCTCACACGGAACGCTGATATGGGCCGCCCCGATGGGCTCGGCCGAGGACACCGGGACGCATCCCTGGGGGGGGATAGTGACTGAGAAACGCAAGGGCGGCTTCGCCCAGGCAGACATCGATCGGATCAAGCGGGACGCTGATCTGGTCAAGATCATCGGCCGACGCGTCGACCTGAAGAAGAGCGGCACGACCTACCGCGGGTCTTGTCCGTTTCACGATGGATCGTCCACGTCGTTCGTCGTCGCTCCGAAGGCGAAGCGATATCGGTGCTACGGCTGCGACGCGACCGGCGACGTATTCGAGTGGTTCAAGCGGACCGAGCACCTCGACTTCCCCGACGCCGTCCGCGCGGCGGCCCGCGAGGCAGGGATCCATCTCGAGGAGGATGACTTGCCGACCGATGCGCGGCCCGCAGAGGCCCCTGCGCCGCCGCAGGAGGTCACTGGCGACCCCGAGCCGACCCCGAGCCCCGAGTCGGCCCCGGCGGCCCCCAGCGGGCCTGCAGCGGCCGCAGGCGAAGCCGACGAGGGGCAGGCCCAAGGGCCGATCTCGGGGGACGCCGTCGCCAAGGCCCGTGAGATCGACGTCGCCGCCGTCTGGACGGCGATCGCCGAGCGCCAGAACTTGTGGCGCGAGCGCGTCCGGACGTGGGCCATCGAGCGCGGGTTCGGCGTGCACATCGCCGACGCCATCGCGCGCTCGGGGGAGGCGGCCGGCGTACCCGTCGACCTGCCCGAGCCCCTGGACCGGGACGCGCAACTCCTGCGCTGGTCGCCGCTCGATCTCTGGCTGCCCGTTCGTCGCGCCGACGGGCAGGTGGTCTCGATCGAGCGCCGCTGGTTCCGCGGGCAGGGCGCGCCGCCGCGGGGCATGACCAAGTCGGCCCTGCTCAAGCACGGGCTCAACGAGGCGCCGGATTGGGACCCCGACCGCGAGGTCTTCAAGATCCCGGCGTTGCCGCGGGCCGCGATGTTCGGCTCGCTCAGCCGGGCCGTCGAGGCCGCAGCCAAGGGCGAGCCGGTCATCCTCGTGGAAGGCTCCCCCGACTACCTCGGCGCCCTGGGGGCCAGCCTGGTGCGTCAACGGGGCGCGATCCTCGGCTCGCCCGGCTGCAGCCGCCTGCCGAGTATCGCATCGGCCTTCGTCACCGCCGTCGAGCGCCACTTGCCGCGCATCGAGGCCGGGTCGTTCCCGGTCTACGTCGTGCCCCACGTCGGCGACTCGAAGCGCATCGGCGAGCGCAAGGCCTGGGCCGCGGCCGTGCGGCTCTGCGACGTGGCCCGGGTCTCATGGTGCCCGCCTGTCCGCTTCGACGTCGATCCCGAGACTGGCCACGTCGCCCGACGCCGCCCGGCGAAGGCCGACCTCGCCGACGTCATCCAGGGGGAGCGGGACCCCGTCGGCGCCTTCTGGGCCGTCATCGAAGCCGGCGTCCGGGTCTACGAGACCTTGGAGCCGGAGGCGCGGTTCGAGACCAGGAGGGATGTCCTGGCGGACTGGCGATCCAAGGCCGATTGGGAACTCGAGAAGGCGTTCTATCGCCTGCCGCTCGACGAGATGATCGAGTACATGCACTGGAAGGTCCCCTACACCGACGACGGGGACGCCGGCGCCCCGGAGCGCTGTCGCAGCGTGCCCGCGCTCGACACCGAGAGCGGGCTGACCCGGGTCAGCCGCATGGTCGACCGCTGGCTCGAGCACCACGGCATCACCTTCATCGCCACCCAGGACAAGGGGCAGTTCGTCTGGGATCCCTTCGAGCGGGCGCGGATGGTGCCCCGCGACCGGGCCATCAAGCGCCTGGTCAAAGTGGGCAGCCGCAACACCTGGAAGGGCTGGCTCAGCCTCATCGGCCAGATCAACAAGAAGGACCCCCTCGGCAAGCAGATCGCCGAGTTCGTCGAGTCGCGGGCCCAGCTCTCGGCCGACCACGAGCTGCGGTCGTGGATGGCCGCCGACGGGTCGCTGGCGCGGCCCAGCGTGCGGCTGCACCTGCACACCGTCCAGGAGGAGATCGCGGTCATCGAGCCGCGGTCGATCCGGCTGGCGCAGAACCGGGGGAAGAGCATCCTGGTCCCGGCCGACGACATGGCGGCCCCTATCGAGTGGATGACCGGCGTGACGCCCGACGAGGCCGGGCGCCGGCTGTGGGCGCTCATCGGCCGGTACATCACCATCCGCCCCGAAGAGCGGGCCATGGCGATGTCGTGGGCGCTGCTGTCGCCCATCCGCGAGCTGCTGGACGCGCGGCCCTTCGTCTGGGCCACGGGTGAGAAGGGGGCCGGCAAGAGCTTCCTCGGCAAGCTGCTCATGGCGCTGTTCTACGGCGGCAAGCAGTCCCCCGGGGTCTTCACCAACGCCGCGAAGTGGGAGGCCGCCCGCGAGTGGCCGCTTCTGTGCGACGAGAACGCCGAGCGGCGGTTCCTCAACAACGAGGACGAGCTGTTCCTCCTGACCGCGGCCACGGGCACCGCTCGACACCGCCGGGCCGCCGACAGCGATTGGGGTCTCGTGCGACAGGACGTGCGCACGATGGTCCACCTCAGCGCCATCGGTCGGCCGTGGAACCCCGAGCTGCAGCGCCGGGCCCTGCTGCTGCAGCACGACAAGCGCTACCGGCTGCCGGGCGAGGCGGTGCGCAACTCGGAGGTGCTGGGCGCTGTCCGCAGCGAGCGCTCGGCGCTGTGGTCCGGGCTCGCCCGGCTGTACGCCGAGCGCATCATGCCCGCGCTCGAAGCCAATGAGCACCACCGCTACGCCGACCAGGTGCCCGGCGACCACCCGATGTGGGAGATGCGCGAGGCCTTGGGGGTCATGGGTGTCATTGGCGACGTCCTCAGCCTCACCACCGCAGAGTGGGGCAAGGGCGGCTTCGCACAGTTCGGCGCCTGGACCACCGCCCTCGACGACCGCATCCGCGACGCGCGGCGCTACAGCGACCCGCTCGCCTCGGCCCTCGACCAGCTGCTGCACGAGTGGAACCGGGTCGAGATCACGCCGTACGGCGAGAAGCGGCGCCCGGCCCACGAAGATGGCCAGCTCGTGTGCAGGCCGATCTACGGGCTGGCGCCCAAGCTGCGCAGCGAGGGTCGCCCGTCGTGGACGTTCGATCCCGAGAACGCCGAAACCAGCGAGCGAACCCACGAGCCGTTGGTCATCGGGGTGATGGGCGACTACCCGTCGCTGCACCGGGACCTCGAGCGCGCGGTGCTCAACCGGCGGGGCTTCCTAGACCACTTCCCGACGCCGGACGAGGTTCGGCACAACATCCGCAACGTCATCGGGTGGAGCAGCACGCCAGCCAGCCGCCACGGTCGCCGCGGCATGCGGGTCTACCGCTGGATGCTCGAGCCCATCACCGAGGAAGACGACCGCCCCGATGACTCGCCGGCGACGCACCGGGACGCGGCGTAGGAGGACGCATGGACAAGCTCATCCAGATGATGGAGGCCCTGCGCACCGCGCTCGAAGAGCACCCGCTGGTCGAGGGCGGCGCGGGCGCGTGGTGGTTGTGGCACGACGGGGGCACCGGCGTGTCCTGTCCCCGTTTCGAAGGCAAGCCGGGCGCCCAGCTCGCCCACGATGTGCCCGGCCGCCGACGGGGTCGGGTCTACCTCGCCACAGACTGGAGCGCGACGGGCACCAAGCCGGCGCTGCGCGGGATCGTCGTGCATCGGGCCTCCTACGGGGTGGTCTGGGAGGTCGACGACGGCCGCGGGCTGGTCGAGGCGGGCAGCGCGCGGCGGCAGGCCGACGTCGTCGACCCGCTCTGGCGCACGGCGCTTCGAATGCTGGGCAACCCGGCTCGGATCGCCCATGTGGTCCTGCAGGCGGCGCTGAAGGCGCGCGAGGACCTGAGCCAGCTCGGCCGGCTCGGCCTGCGCCCTGGCAAGGTCAGCCTCGGCGGCGAGCTGGTCGCGTACTTCGGTACGTTCCCGAGCGACGAGGCCGACCGCGACGGCGTCGCCGCCGGTGATGGCTTCGTCGTCGCCCGCGAGGTCGTCTCCTGCAGCGCGCTGGCGCATCAGGCCTGCGGCGTCATGCTGCACGCCGCGAAGAAGCTCATCCAGGGTCAGGCCGTGCGCCCGCGGACGCTCGACGACGCCGACCGTGAGGTCCGCTGGGCCGAAGCGTGGCGCCCCGATGACCCGCCGGCGGCGATGCGGGACGCAGCCGCGAGCGCCCAGCGCAGCGCCGTCGACGGGCGGTGGCGCAAGCGCCTCGAACAGCACCTGCAGCGCGAGACCGAGAAGAAGCGCACCCGCCGCCAGCGCGTCGTCGACCAGCGGCTGCAGGGCACCGTTCACCTGCCGCCGGACGGGGCCGATCCAACCGGCAAGAGCGGCGGCCGCGGGTGGTATGGCGCCGAGGGCGCCGACCGGCTGCCGATCCCGACCGAGGTCGTCGCCGCGCTGTGGGTGCTCGGCTTCGGCGGGCGGACCATCAGCGAGATCGTCGTCGGGTCGACGTCGGCCAAGAGCGCGATGAGCCGGCGCATCAAGGAGGTGCGCGACGGCCGCGACGACCTCGAGCCCACGACCGGGGCCGCACTCCTCGAGCGGTTGAACATCGACCCGCGCCCCGCTGCCGGGCCTGGCGCTCCAGCGGGGCGCGAGCCGACGGTCAAGGTCTCCCGCCGGGGCAAGCCGCCCTTCGACGTCTACCTCGACGGCCTCGACGACAAGATCGCGTCCTTCGTCTGCAACCTGCCCGAGCGCCAGCTCAAGTTCCTCGAGCTGCTGTACCGCCACGGCGAGATGACCACGGCCGAGATGCTACAGGCGCTCGATCTGAGCACCATCAAGGCCCTCGGCGGGCTCACCGGCAGCATCGCCCGCTGGGCGCCCGTTCGCGGCGTCCCGCTGCCGTACGAGCGGACCGGCACCCCTGGCTATCGCTGGGTCGGCTTCCCCGCCCAGACAGCAGAGGACGCCGCCTGACGTGCCCAAGCGCCCTCCCAGGCCGAATACGCCGAAGCGGCTGGCTGATGGGAGATGGGCATGCCATTACCGACTGAGTACCGAATGCGGTCAACGCATCTGCCGGACGGCCTACGGGGCGACCGCCGCCGAGGCTCGGCGCCTCGCTGCAGCCCGCCAGATGGACCTCTTCATCCAGATCCAGCAGGGCTACGACGTCACCGCGACCGCGCGCCAGGTCATACCCACCTTCGCCGAGCTGGCCCGCCGCGCTGACACCGAGTGGTGGCCGTCGCGGACCAAGCCGAAGAGCCAGCGCCTGCAGCGCAAGCGCATCGACGACTGGTGGATCCCCGCCGTCGGTTCGATGCGCGTCGACCACATCACCGCCGGCGACGTCGCCAGCATCGCCAGCAAGGTGCGGGCAAGCGGTCGCAGCCCGGCCACCTGCAACCGCATCCTCAGCGCCGGGTCCGTCGTCCTGCAGTTCGCGGTCAAGCTGAAGCTGATCGGCGCCAACCCGGCCCGGCAGGGCGAGCTGCGCATGAAGGAGCCCAAGCGCCGCAAGAAGGTGCTCACCGCCGCCCAGCTCCGGGCGCTGGTCGAGGCCTGCGAGCCGCAGTGGCAGCCACTCATCGGCCTGATGGCCTACGCCGGCCTGCGCCACGGCGAGGCGGTCGGCCTGGAAGGGGACGACGTCGACCTCGAGCGCGGTGAGCTCACCGTGCGCCGCGGCGCCGCCGACAGCGACACGACCAAGGGCAAGCGCGATCGGACCATCCCCCTGGCGCCCGAGCTGCAGGCGATCCTCGAGCGGGTCGATCTGAGGCCCGGCCGGCCGGTGAGCGGGCTGAAGGACTGCCGCGCGGTGCTCACCCGGGCGCGGGAGAAGATCGGCGTCGAGCAGCACGTGCACCCGCACCTGCTGCGGCACAGCTTCGGGACGGCGTTGGGTCAGGCTGGGGTAGGGGCCGTGGTCATCCAGCAGATCCTGGGGCACGCTGACCTGAGCACGACCCAGGGCTACATGCACGCCGAGGTAGATGCCGCGGCGGTGGACGTGTTCGGCGGCAAGCGCGGCTGCGACGGGTGATGCTCCCTCGTTGTGGGGCTCCCGGGCCGATTGGCCATGGTGGCCCACAACGACACCTGGAGGGCCTATGCGCCACGCACGGAAGGGCAAGGACGTCAGCGCCGAGGATATCGCCCAGCTGCAGGGCGAGTTGGAGCAGCTGCTCGGCGAGCGATGGCGTTCGAGGCCGTCAGCTCGCAGGGATACCGAGGAGTACCCAGATGGGAGCGCATAGTTCCTTGCGCATGGTCTGAAACGCCTCGTCCAGAGTGCGCGCCTCCCGTTCCAGTTCGATCGGTTCGTGAGGTGGCCCGAACGATACGAACACACCCCACCTCTCTTCGGATGGGTAGTACGTGAAGGTTATCTGCTGGCGTTCCGCTCGATATGTCGCGCCAAAGGACGACGAAGTCCCGGAGTAGTGGAGGTCTTCCTCGAGGCTCCAGTTGACCGCATTGAACCGGCCAGCGACCTGTCTGCCGACCCAATCAAGCAGTCGCTCAGCTTCTGCCTCTTCCGCGGCAGTTCGTGCCCTGCGCGGTGGCAGGTCGAATCTCCAGTCATCGTCCTGAACGCTCACCTATCCCTCTTGTAGCCGAATTCCCTGCGCACGGTGGGCACCTTCTGCCGAGGACTTGGCCCCCGGAGTATAGTGCTCGCCTCAGGGGGCGTGTACGGCTGCACGACCGCACGAGGCAACGAGAGAGCTTCGTAGCGACCGCCGCCCTCGCCTGGCCGGAAGATGATGCAATCCAGCTGGCCGGACTCCTCACCCACGACCAGCGCCCGGTCGAAGCAAAGCGCGGATCGGAGATGTTGAAGTGGCTTTACCACCGAGCCGACCGAACCCGCCTCGCCACCAGGCTCGTTCACAGTCTTCGCCAAACACTCCAAAGGCAGATCGAACTGCTGGATCGTCGATGCCACCCGAAGGCATGTGGCACGGTCATCTCGCAGGCCGATGACTACCATCTCGAGGTGCAAGCCCACGGGGTAGACAACGCTTCCGACTTCGAATTCGTTGAGGTCGCTCAGATTTCTGCCCTTTCACTCATCGAGCGCTAACCGCGCCGATCTACGACCCGGCTCTTGGGGCCCATGTTGGCTGAAGCACTGAGCCAGCTTGGAGTGCTTCGGCCGGGACTTGTCGACCTGTCAGCTCGGTGAGAGCGCGGGCGATGTCGGCCCCCTTGAGGGACTTCGGCCGTACGCCGTCGCCGCGCTGCTCCCACTGCCCGATGGCTGCGCCGGATATGCCGAGGTGACGCGCGACGTCTGCCTTCCTGAGACTGCCGTGCGCACATGCCACCGACAGCCGCCACCGACGCTCTTCCGCTTCCGTTCTGGTCATTTGTGCTCCGCCTTAACAAGCGCCTTGTCCGTTCGCATCTGGCGCCTGTAGGGTGCGTACACAAATTCGAGGGGCCGCGCCACACCGTGACAAGGAAGACGCGGCCCCTCGGCACAACCGCCGCCGGATGGCGGCAGGAGGCAATCCGTTATGCTCGCAACAGCACAGCCCGGAGCGATCACACTCGAGGACTTCAGCGAACAGGTCAGCTCGAGCTACCCCGCGCTCGACTGGACGTTCTCCACCACCCACGACGGCGACCTGCAGGCCGAGGCCGAGGTCAACCACGCCGTCGTCTTCATCAACTGGCGCTGGACCGCTTCGGGGGGAGAGTGGGGGATCTTCGTCGACGCGGCCGAGCTGGCCGCGACGAAGGGCGCCATCGCGGTGCTCGGCGCCCACCCCCTCCTGCAGTAGATCTGCCCACCATCCACGCGCGGTGCTGCGATGCCGCGCGTGGCCGACTCTCTGGTGATGACGGTGGTCGGTAGGGGGCTGGATTCCGAGTCCTCCAGGGCGTCGAATGCGCTGGAGGGCCCGGAATTGGTACCGGAGGCCGGACTCGAACCGGCACGCGCTTTCGCGCGGCGGATTTTGAATCCGCTGCGTCTACCAATTCCGCCACTCCGGCAGCGGCCGACAAACTAATCCAGCCGGCCTGCGGACGTCAACCGCCCATCGTGATCTTCGCCGTGCGCTGCCACGCCGGGCGGGCTCGCAACCGCTCGGCGTAGGCCGCCACGTTCTCCGCCGCCAACGCCACCCCCGTGGCCTTGGCCCAGAACAGCGTATGCCCCGCCATCACGTCGGCCATGGTGAACTGCTCACCGAGCAGGAACGGCCCATCGCCCAGTCCCTGGGCCAGCACCTGCTCGGCGCGCGCGAACTCCTTCGGGGCCACCGCGAGCATATCGGGCACGCGCAGCTTGGGCGGCAGCGCGAAGGTATGCTTCGTCATGGTCCACAGCGGCTGCTCGAGCTCGGTGGCGACGAAGAACATCCACTGGTCGTACAGCACCCGCGCGCGCCCCGCGCCGGGCACCAGACCCGAATCGGGCGCCTGCTCGCCGATGTAGGTACAGATCACCGGCGACTCGGTGATGGCGAGTCCATCGTGCACCAGCGCCGGCACCTTGCCGCCCGGGTTGATCGCCAGATACTCGGGCTGCCGCAGCTCACCCTGCTGGGGGTTCAAAACCTTGTAATCGTAGGTGATACCGGCCTCTTCGGCGGCCCAGATCGCGCGCTGGGCGCGGGAGCGGCCGAAGCCGTAGACGGTCAGGCTCATGTGCGTCCTCCATGATCGCTGCCCGCAGGGTGGACCTCGGCGACCGGCAGCGCAAGCGGCAGCGCCCGCGGCGCCCGGCGTGGCGTCGATCGGGCGGCCTCGCGTACAGTCGAGCGGTGAACGCCTTCGCCCTCACCGCGCTCTGGCTCGCGCTGGCCGCTCCTGCGGGAGACGGGCCGTTGCTCAGCGTGCAATGCCCGGATGCCATCGCCGAGGTGACATGGCAGGCGCTGTCCGATGCCATGCGTCGCTGGGGCATCCCCGACGTCGAGATCGATGTGGTGTGCCATCCCAACGGGGCCGGACGCATCGAGACCCGGCTGCGCGGGCAGCGGGCGATCGCCGAGATGCCGCCCCGGGAGTTCGGCGGGCCGGATCGCGTGGTCGAGATCGCCGAGGCGGAGCTCGGCGTGCTGGTGCGGGCCCTGGGCGGCACGATGCGCGCGCCGCCGCGCTGGGTCTTGCAGGTGGGGGCCGGCGCGCGGGTCGTCGGGCTCGGCGGATCGCTGCCGTTGACGCTGTCGTTTCAGCTCGATCGGCGCCTGGGTGTGACCCGCGAGCGGGGGTTCTTGCGGTTCGGGCTCGGCGGATCGGCCGGAGCCGTAGAGAGCGACGGTCGATCGGTGGCTGTCATCGGCACGTCGGCGTTCGCGCTGTTCGGCGTGCGCGCCGAGAGCCGCCGTTGGGCGCTCGATGGCGGGCTGGGCATGCGGCTGGGTCTCATCACGCTGGAGGGCGCTTCAGGCAGCCTCGAACGGCCCGAAGACACCTCCGGCGTGTGGTACGGCCCCATTCTGCAGGGCGGAGCCGGCTGGCGCATCACGCGCCGCGGCACGCTGCGATTGGGTATCGAGGCCGGCTATGGCTTCGACGGCCCGGTGGGTCGCCCCGACGCGGGCGCGGGCTTTCGTCACGACGGGGGGTGGATCGGGCTCGATCTGGCGCTGGCGATGGCATTCTGAAGTGATAGGGATGTCATGCGGTGCCATGCGGTGCCATCCAGGTGGTATGATGCCATCATGGGCGTCGCGGCTCAGTCGCCGTCCATGCGCCACGCGACGCCGACGATCGGAGAGAAGCTCTGGGTGCCATGCACCAGCTCGTCCATCAGCGGGGCGTCGCGGCGGTCGTAGTAGCGCACCCGGTACTCGGCGCGGAAGACGACGTCCAGATTCGACCAGACGTTGACCTGCCCGCCGATGGCGGCGAGCCAGGCGACCGTCGTCGACGTACGCAGCGCGTTGTCGGTGTCACCGTCGGCCGTGGCCAGATCGCCGCGGGCGTCGTCGTTGCGCAGGCCGAGCGCGCCGTAGCCCAGCTCGATGAACAGCATCTTCCACTGCGCGCGCAGCAGCGGCCCGAGCCACAGCTCGTCGAAGTCGCCGCCGACCTCGCCCTCGACGATGGTCTGGTTCTCGTCGTCGAGGCCGACGAAGCGCCCGGCGTTGCGGGTGCCGCTGTCGAAGCGGGCGAAGGCGCCGAATGACAGCGGGCCCCAGAAGCGCCAGGTGGCGATGCCCGACAGCCCGACGGCGCTCTCTTCGACCAGCCGCTCGCCGCGGGCGCCGCCGATCTCGGACTTCACCTGCTGCTCGAAGCGGTGGAAGGTCAGGCCCAGGTCGAAGCGCAGCAGCTCGGCGGGCGCGTCGGCGGCGGGGATCTCCGTCGGGGGCGCGTCGGTCTCCGCCGCGGCTGCGACGGGTGCGCACGCCAGCGCCAGCGCGAGCGGCAGCCAGTGGGATCGCGCGTGCGTCATCGGTGTCTCCTCGGGGGCTGGGTGTCGACCAGAGACCGCAGCGTCGGCCTCAAGGCAGCTTGGTCGGTCCCGGTACGTGGCGCAAGACCGACGCGTCGAGGCTGCTCGAGATCACCGGCGTCTCGTGCATCGTCTTCCAGGGCACCTCGGGCCACCAGCGGGTCCATTTCGGGCGGGTGGTCGGCTCGAAGACCTGACCGACGCGGGGCACGAAGACCTCGACGCCGGCGGCCTCGGCGGCGGCGATGATGCGCTCGGCGGGCTCGGTCCAGGCGTGGTGGGCCAGGTTGAAGGTGCCCCAGTGGATGGGCACCAGGAGCTCGCCGCGCACCATCTTGAAGGCGGCGACGGCTTGCTCGGGCCCCAGGTGCACGTCGCGCCACAGCGCGTTGTAGGCGCCGTTCTCGACCAGGGCGACGTCGAAGGGCCCGTACCTCTCGCCGATGTCGGCGAAGCCGGGGAAGAGCGCGCTGTCGCCGCTGAAGAAGGCCCGGTTCTGCGGGCCGACCATCGACCAGCTGCACCACAGCGTCGACTTGTCCCACCACGGCGCGCGGCCCGAGAAATGGCGCGAGGGGGTCGCCGCCAGCGTGACCTCGCCCAGATCCACGGTGTCCCACCAGTCGTATTCGCGGATGCGATCGTCGGGGATGCCCCAATACGCCAGGTGGGATCCGACCCCCAGCGGCACGTGGAAGACGACGTCGCGATCGGCCAGCGCGCGCACGCTGGGATAGTCGAGGTGGTCGTAGTGATCGTGGCTGATGATCACCGCGTCGAGCGGCGGCAGGTCGTCGATGGCGATGGGCGGCGGGTGGAAGCGGGCCGGGCCGACCCAGGTCGCCGGGGACGCGCGCGGGCCCCAGACCGGGTCGGTGAGGATGGTCTGCCCGTCGATCTCGATGAGGAAGGTCGAGTGCCCCATCCAGCTGAGCCGCAAGCCCGTCGGCGGCGGCGTGTCGTAGACCGCCGGGTCGATGGTGTCCATCGGCAGCGGCTCGGCCGGGTTGCGGATCTGCTCGCCGCGGAAGCTGCCCTTGATCATCGGCCACAGCGGCATCGGCGCCTGGGGCAGCGGGTTGTCGAAGCGGTCGCCGGTCCATTGCGGCGAGGCGGCGATGCGGTCGCGATGTTCGCCCCGCGGGATCTTGCCCAGGGCGGTCCACAGGTCGAAGGTCACGGCGAGGGTTGCTCCGATGAAGGCGAGGGCGATGGCCAGCAGGATGCGACGCCAGCGCGGGCGTCGGGCGGCGCGGTCGGGTTCGGTCATCACGCTCTCGCGGGTGGTGTCGTGCACAAGATGGTTCGGGCGCGGCCGAGGCTTCGCGGCATGGCCCATCGGGCGCCGATCCGAACGGTCGGGGTCGGTATAGTGGCCGCTCGGCCGGCAGGAGGCGCGCATGGTGGGTGAAGTGGCGGCGATGAGAGGCGCGGGGCTCGTCGGGAGCGCGGCATGGCTCGCCGGACTGCTCGCCGGACTGCTCGCGGCGCTGCTCGCGGGCTGTGTCGAGGGGGGCGACGGGATGGCCGATGTGGGCCCCGGCGCGGACGCGGCGGTTGATGCCGACCCGCTCGGGCCGTCAGACGGCGGGTCGCCCGAGCGGGGGGCGCCCGATGCGGCGGGGGCGGCGCAGGACGCGGGGGCCGATGGGTTCGCGGTCGACGCTGGCCCGCCGGTTGACGCGGCGCCGGCGGGTGATGCCGGCCCGCAGACGGACGCCGGGGCCGAAGAGCGCTGCATCGGCCCCGAGACGGGGGACGCGGTCGAGTGGGTCATCGGCGACATCCGCGCGACCGTATCGGCGGCCGGCGAGCGCTGCGCGCGTACCTTCACGCTGTCGACCACCGCCGTACTGCGCGACGGGCGCCCGGACAACCCGCGCATCATCCGCGAGCGGGCCGATCGGACCACCGTCCGGACCGGCGACGCGCTCTTCGACGGGCTGTACGCGCTGGCCGTCGAAGAGGCGGGGCAGAATGCGGTCGACGCCATCCGCGACGGGTCCTTCCGCGACGGCGAGCCGGTGCCGTGCCCGCCCGACGCGGCCGGCGGCTGCTTCGAGACGGGGCGCGCGTGGAACTACGTGTGGACCCGGGACACCGCCTACGCCGTCGATCTGGGGCTGGGCCTCTTCGACCCGACCCGGGCGCTCAACTCGCTGATGTTCAAGCTCTCCCGGCCGCGGGACGGCGGGCGCCTGCGGGTCGTGCAGGACACCGGCACCGGCGGCAGCTGGCCGGTCTCGACCGATCGGGTGACCTGGGCGCTCGGCGCGCGGGCGCTGGCGCCGCTGCTCGACCCCGAGCCGGCCCACGACCTGCGCCGGGCGGCGATCGAGGCGCTGGCGGCGACCGCGTGGGACGACGACGAGGCGGCGTTCGACGCGGTCATCGGGCTGTACCTGGGGGAGCAGTCCTTCCTCGACTGGCGTGAGCAGAGCTACCCCGACTGGGTCGCCGGTCGACCGGCCCACATCGCGATGTCGGCGACGCTGGGCACCAACGTCGCCCACTACGCCGCCCGCCGCTGGCTCGCGCGGCTGGAGCAGTGGGCCGATCGGCCCGAGCAGGCCGCGCTGTGGGACGCCGCCGCCGACCGCTTGCGCACCGCCATCCGCGAGCGGCTCTTCGACCCGCCGTCCGGGCTGCCGTCGGCGTTTCTGACCACGACCCTCGACCGAGCGCCGACCCGGCAGCACGATCTGCTGGGCACGACGCTGGCGATACTCGAGGGCGTGCTCGACGCGGACGAAGGGCGGGCGGCGCTGTCGGCCTGGCCGCTGCTGCCCGGCGGGCCGCCGGTGATCTGGCCGCAGCAGCAGTTCACGCCGATCTACCACAACCGCGGGCAGTGGCCCTTCGTGACGGCCTATTTCGCCCGCGCCGGCGCCCGCGTGCGGCACGCCAAGGCGGTCGAAGCGGGTATCGAGACGTTGATGCGCGGCGCGGCGGCCAACCTGTCGAACATGGAGAACTTCGAGGCGGCGTCGGGCCTGGCCTGGGTCGACGACGGGCCATACTCGGGGCCGGTGGTCAACTCCCAGCGGCAGCTGTGGAGCGTCGCCGGCTATCTGGGGGTGGTGCACGAGGTCGTCTTCGGCCTGCGCTTCGAAGACGAGCGGCTGCGGTTCGTGCCCGGGCTCACCCGCCGGCTGCGCGCGCGCTGGTTCGAAGGCGCCCCGTCGCTGACGTTGGAGGGCGTGCGTTGGCGGCGGCGGGTCTTCGACGTGCGGCTGGTGCTGCCGCCCGCGGCCGACGACGGGGCGCCCGATGCCGACCAGGGCTATCGGGTGGTGAGCCTGCGGGTCGGCGGCCGGCCGATCGATCCCGCCGTGGGGCTCGCGCCGGCCGATCTGGACGACGGGCGCTTGACGGTCGAGGTGCAGTTGGCGCCCGATCCGTGGCCGGCGGTGTCGCTGACCCGCATCGAGGATCCGGGGCGCTGGCGCGCGGTCTTCGCGCCGCGCAGCCCGATCATCGAGCGCCTGTCATGGACCCCCGACGGCGTCTCGCTCGACGTGCGCGCCCGAGACGACGACGTGCGCATCGAGCTGCTGCGCGACGGGCAGCTCATCGTCGGCGATCTGGACGCCGGGTTCATCGACCACGACGTCGAGGCCGGCGACCAGGCCTGCTACACCGCGCGGGCGGTCTTTCGCGATACGGGGCTCACCTCGCAGCACGCCGAGCCGCAGTGCTGGTGGGGCCGGGACGGCGCGCGGGTCAGCGTCTACGAGGCCGAGGCGCTCGAGGTGGTCGAGGGTGAGCGGGCCGACGAGCATGGCCGACCGCATGTGCGCGATCCGGGCGGCGGCGGGGTGGCCGTGGCGCGCTTCGTGCCGCGGCACGAGGGCCTGCACGGCATTCAGGTGGTCTATGGCAACGGCGTCGGTCCGGTCGAGACGGGGGTGACCTGCGCCGTGCGCACCGTCGACGTGATCGCGCTCGACAACGAAGAGCTCATCGGCACCGGCACGATCGTCCTGCCCCATCTGGGCGCCTGGGATCGCTGGGCCGACTCGAGCATCGCCTTCGTCGACCTGTGGGCGGCGCGGCCGTATCGCATCCACGTGCACGGCAGCCGCGTGGGCAACATGTCGCGGCTGGCGCACTTCGAGGGCTACACCGGCGGCGCGGGCGGGGTGCATGGTCCGGTGGACGCGGCGAACATCGCCGCGGTGAAGGTGCTGGCGTTCGACCGGATCGCCGAGCCGCCGATGCACATGGGCGGGCCCTGAGGGGCGGGCCCGCCGGGACGGGCCATGAGCAGCGGCTGGAGGATGCCCGCAGACGGGTCAGGATGCCCCGCCGCGGGCAGATTCGGCGCGGGGCAGGGCCGGGGGTCAGCCGCCGACGGTGAGGCTCAGCTGGGCCGTCTGGGCGCCCAGGGCGCCCTCGACGATGCACTCGCCGGCGCTGACGCCCTCGACCTGGATGCCGGGCAGGTAGAGCTGACGCTGGAAGCGCACGGTGCAGATCTCGGGGGTCAGGCTCTCGACGGTGAGCACGCCTTCGACCGCGCCGATCCCTTGGCCCCCCGCGTCTTCGACCTGGATGAGGCCCGGCAGCTCGCCGCCGACGTCGAGCGAAGCGCCCTCGAGCTGCGAGGCGAAGTCGAAGCGGGTGACCTGATCGACGGTGACCACCTCGCGGGACAGCGACGAGTCGCCGATCTGCAGCGCCTTGCCGCCGGCTTCGAGGTAGCGCAGGCGGAACTCGTGATCGGCCCCGCCCGGCACCCGCTCGGCGGCGGTCTCGGGGTTGATGCTCAGCTCGGCGGGCGCGACGCCGACGAGCACCTGCCCGGTCACGTCGCGGCGCTCGACGGTGAGCACCTCGGTGCCGCCGATGAGCACCTTCTCCGACTCGATGATGGCCCGGACGCCCACCTGCGCCGCCTCGGCGACCCGCAGCGTGCCGAGGTCGGTGCCGCGGTCGGTATCGACGGTGAGCTGCGCCTCGCCGGCGACGAGGCCCTCGATGACCAGGCTGTTGATCTGGTTGTCGACGATGCTGGCGATCTCGGGCGGGTCGATCTTCGCGCCGCGCACCCGGATGCCCGCGGTGGCGTCGAGCGACTGCACGTCGAGGGTGGCCCGGGTGCCGACGGCGATGGCCGTATCGAGCGACGCGCCGAGGGTCACGACCGGGTCCTCGTAGGTGAAGCGGACCAGGTTGTTCTCGCCTTCGGTGGAGGTATCGCAGCCGACGAGCGGTGTGGCGAGGGTCGCCAGCGCCAGGGTGGTCCACGACGCGATGCGGTTCATGTCGGTCTCCTTGCAGTTCCGAGCGTGTATCCGAACGTGTATCCGAACGTGCGCCGGGCAGTAGAGCATATGGCGTGCCACTTGTCGCGGGCGACGGCGATACGTGGGTGCACGGCGGGTGGGCGTCGCCGGGCGGGGCGCGGCCCGTCGCGCGCTCTGACATACCCGCCGCGATTGGACGAATCGTGCTCCATCGTCGCTTGCGCCCGTGGGCGAAGGGTGTCATGTGAGTCTCGTGCAGACGACGCAACCGATCGCCCGACCGCCCTGCCGACGCCGCATCGCGACGGCCCCGCGGGTCCTCCTGTCGGCGGCGCTGGCGTGCGGTTCGCTGGTCGTCGGCGGCTGCGACGGCGACGTCGAGCAGGCGGTCGACGCCGGCTGGTCGGGCACCCGGGTGATCGCCGAGCCGGCCGACTGGGTCGCGGTCTCGGCGGCGGATGATCCCTTCGACGATCGGCCGGCGCAGGTGCAGTGTCCGCCCCACGGCGCGCAAGCCGAGGACGGCCGCTTCGAGGTCGAGACCGACGTCTGCGACTACGGCACCTTCGCCCATCCGCTGCCGGTCGCGCTGCGCCCGGGGGATGTCGTCGAGGCGACGGTCTGGCACCTCGAGCTGTGGGCGCCCGAGCGCAGCGAAGGCCACGCCGCGCTGCAGCTCGGCGAGCAGCTGCTGTGGGAGCGGCGGGTGCCGATCCCGGGGCAGGAGGCGATCTACCCGATCACGATCACTGTCGGGGCGCCGGCCCCGGCGGGCACGCCGCTCTATTTTCACGTGCACAATCACGGCGCCAACTCGTGGCGTTTGCTGGACGTGGAGGCGCATCGTGAGTGAACGTCTGGTCGAGGGGGGGAGCCCATGAGCGATCGCAGCCTGCACAGCCTGGCCCGGACGGTCTCCGCCGGCACGATCATCCTCGAGGAGGGCACCGCCGGCGGCGGCATGATCATCCTGCTGGCCGGTCGCCTGGGCGTCTATCGCGACGGCAAGAAGGTCGGGGAGATCGCCGAGCAGGGGGCCTATGTCGGCGAGTCGTCGGTGATCACCGGGCACGAGCGCATGGCGACGATCAAGGCCGAGAGCTCGGTGACCATCGTGCGCCTGTCGGCCAAGCAGGCGACGGCCTTTCTGGGCACCGAGGCCGCCGGCAAGAAGGTGGTGCGCAACATCGCCGACCGGCTCGAGGCGGTCAACGAGCGCCTCGTCGAGCAGCAGCAGCGCATCGACGAGCTCAAGGACGCGATGGCCGAGGTGCTCAACGCGGTCAAGACGGCGACGCTGGCCCTCGACCAGAAGCCCGACCCGCGCTCGGTGAGCGAGACCCGGCGCTCGCTGCGGGCGCTGGTCAACAAGTTCGGGACGGGGCGCTATACCGCCAAGCGCATCCAGACCTGAGCCTCTGCCGACGGCGGTCGATCAGCCGCCGATCTGGCCGGCCATCAACCGGGCCACCGGCCGGGTGATCTCCAGCGCGTCGAAGACGATGCGCAGCGCGGCGGTCAGCGGCACGGCGAGCAGCATGCCCGGGATGCCCCACAACATGCCCCAGAAGGTCAGCGCCGCCAGGATGGTGATCGGGTGCAGCTCGAGCTGGTCGCCCATCAGCTTGGGCTCGAGCACGTTGCCGACGGTCATCTGCACCGCGCCCGGCAGCAGGATGGCCAGGGTCAGCTTGGTGGCGCTGAACTCGGGGTCGAGCAGCACGACGGGAATGGGCAGCAGCGTGGCGATGATCGAGCCCACGCTGGGGATGAAGTTGAGCACGAAGGCCAGCACCCCGAAGACCAGCGCCAGATCGACGCCGATGAGCGTCAACAGCAGCCAGACCGCCGCGCCGGTGGCGGCCGACAGCCCGATCTTCAGGCTGATGTAGCGCCGGATGCGGCCGACGATCTCGGCCCGCATGCCGTCCGGATCGCCGCCCATCGAGCTCGCCGCGCTGCCTTGCAGCATGTAGATCGCGAAGATCAGCACCAGCACTGTATTGGAGAGCACGTCGACGACGCCGTTGGCCAGCGAGCTGAACCAGCGGCTCAGCGGCAGGCCCTGCACCTTCTCGTCGAGGCGGGTGGTCTCGAACTCGATGCCGATGCCTTGCAGCGCGCCGATGATCTGGTGGTGCAGGTCGCGGATGCGGCCTTCGTAGGCCTCGGCGTTGGCGCTCAGCGCCTGCACCGAGCTGGAGACCAGGCCGCCGAGCAGCAGCAGCAGCAGCGTACCGATGAGCAGCGCGAGGCCCACCGCGATGGCCCTCGGCACCCGGAGCCGGCGGATCAGCAGGTCGACGAGCGGCCCGAGCACGTAGGTCAACAAGACCGCGAGCACCAGCGGGATCATCACCGGCCGCAGCCAGTAGAGGGCGCCGGCGCTGGCGATGACGGCGAGCACCAACATGCTCACGGTGCGGATGCGCGCTTCGGTGGGCTGCATGGCGGGCATCGGGCCGACTCCGTCGATGAGATTCGGCGCAGCATGCCACGGGCGGACGGGCGGCGCGAGGTGCGCGGCCGTCGTGCGGGAAGGAGAGGGGGAGGGGACGCGCGTCGGTCGGGCGACCGGCGCGCGTCAGGGCCCGGGGCGGGCCGGGGTCACGGGCAGGCGCCTTCGTTGATGTTCAACGTGTAGTCGCCGCCGTTGCCGCTGAACTGGTCCACGAAGATGAAGTACGTGGTGCCCGGCTCGGCGGCGAAGCCGACGCGGGAACGCAGCCCGAGGCCGGCCGAGTCGTCCTCGCAGACCAGCTCGGCGTCGACCGAACCGCACTCGCCGGCGCGGACGTACAGCGACGTGTCGATGATCGAGCCCGCGGTGTCCACGCAGACGTCGGTGGCCGCGTCGACCTCGAAGGCGAAGACCGACTCGAAGCCGTTGCCGGCGCATCCACCCTGGTGGTTGTTGCCCCCGTCGGCGCTGTTGCCCTCGAAGCTGCCGAAGCCGACCGCCGTGGGCATCTCGCAGCTGCCGGTGGCGATCGGCGGCTGACGGCAGGTGCCCTCGACGCAGGCGAGGCCATCGCCGCAGTCGGCGTCCTCGCGGCACTCCTCACACCCGTTGTCGACGCAGAAGCCGTCGGCGTTGCCGTCGGCGTCGACGCACTGCGCGTCGTCGCGGCACTCGACGCACTCGTTGTCGACGCAGACGCCGTCGGGGTTGCCGTCGCCGTCGACGCAGTCGGCGTCGTCGACGCAGCCGACGCAGTTGAAGTCGACGCAGATGTCGCCGCCGAAGCAGTCGTCGTTCACCTGGCACTGCGGCTGGAAGCAGACGTTGTCATCACCGCAGAGCGTACCCTCGCGGCAGTCGGCGTCGCCCTCGCACGTCCCGCACGCGCCCGCGGTGGCCGTCACGAAGTAGACCCCCGCGGCGTTGCCGCCGAAGCCGTCGGCGAAGACGAAGTAGGTGTTGGCAGGGTCAGCGTCGATGGTCACCGAGCCGTCGTTCTCGCCGAGGAAGACGAAGTCGTCGTCGTCGCAGGCGATCTCGCGCTCCGGCTCGGCGCAGGTCTCGGCGTTGGCGTCGGCGGTGGGCACCGCGCGCACGTGAACCGCCGAGTCGTACTCCGAGCCGCCGGTGTGCACGCAGATCTGACCGGCATCAGCGACGGTCAGCGCGAAGACCGACTCCGGGCTACCGGCGTTGCCGGCGCAGCTCGCGCCGTGGTTCTGACCGGCGCCGACGGTCGTGCCGGTGTAGCGGGCGCCGAGCGCCATCTCGACCGGCGCCTCACAGGTGCCCGCCGCTTCGACATTCACGATGTTCTCGCAGACGTTGCCGACGCAGCTCTGACCGCCGGGGCAGTCACCGTCGGCCAGGCAGTCGACGCAGGTGTTGGCCTCGGAGCAGAAGCCCGCGGCGCAGTCGGCGTTCTCGAGGCACTCGACGCAGACGTTGTCGTCTTCGAGGCAGATGCCGCCTTCGCAGTCGCCGTCACCGCGGCACTCGACGCAGCTGTTCGCCTCGCAGACGCCGATCGGGTTGCCGTCGCCGTCGACGCAGTGCAGGTCCTCGCGGCACTCGACGCAGAGGTTCTCGGCGCAGAAGTCGCCGCGGACGTTGCCCTCGCAGTCGCCGTCGGCGAGGCAGGGCACGCAGCGGTTGTCGACGCAGAAGTCGCCGCTGAACTCGTCCTCGCACTGCGCGTCGTCGGCGCAGTCGAGGCAGAGGTTGTCGACGCAGACGTCGCCTTCGTCGCAGCCCACGCCCTCGTCGTCGCACTCGATCTCGCGGCAGACACCGAGGTCGCCGCCGTCGGCGAAGGAGCAGAAGTCGCCCTCACGGCAGTCTCCGTCGGCCGCGCAAGCGCCGCAGGGGCCCTCGGTGATCGCGAGCTGGTAGGCGCCGCCGTTGCCGGCGCCGAAGCCGTCGACGAAGACGTAGTACGCCGTGCCGGCCATGGCCTCGAACGTCAGCGCCGACTGCAGGCCACCGGCGATGTCGGCGTTGTCGTCGTTGCAGGCGACCTCGGTCCCGGCGTCGTCGCACGTCGTGCGCACGTACAGCACGGTGTCGAAGGCCGAGCCGCCGGTGTTGACGCAGAAGGCGCCGCCCGCGTCGCTGGTGAAGACGTAGGCGGTCTCGGCGCCGGCCGCGCCGCCGCCGCAGCTCGCGCCGCCCTGCAGGCTCTCGCGGCCCGAGGTGTCGCCGAAGCGCACGTCGCCGGCCGCGATCTCGATGGCCGGCTCCTCGTCGCCGCAGGTGCCGATGCCGTCGATCTGGCGGCACTCGCCGCCGCTGCAGCTCAGGCCCTCGTCGCAGTCAGCGTCTTCGATGCAGGCGACGCAGACGCCGCCCTCGGCGCAGACGCCCTCGGGGCAGTCGGCGTCGTCGGCGCACTCGACGCAGGTGTTGTCAGCGCCGCAGACGCCCTCTTCGCAGTCGCCGTCCTCGGCGCACTCGACGCACTGCCGATCGAGGCAGATGTCGCCGCGGAAGTTGTCTTCGCAGTCGAAATCTTCCTCACACTGCGGCGCCTGGCAGGTGCCCTCGATGCAGACCCGGCCGTCGACCTGGCAGTCGTCGTCCACCTCGCAGGTGCCGCAGGCGCCGTCGCTGAGGGTCAGCGCGAAGCCGCCGCGGTTGCCCTCACCGGCGCCGAAGCCGTCGACGAAGATGAAGTAGGTCGTCTCGGCGACGGCCTCGAGGGTGATCGACGAGCGGGGGCTGATGCCCAGCGTGAATTCGTCGTCGTTGCAAGCGACCTCGCCGTCGTTCTCGTCGTCGGGGTCGTCGACGCAGTTGTTCTGGCGGATGTAGAGCACGGTGTCGAAGCCGGTGCCGTTGGTATCGAAGCAGACCTCACCGTCCGCGGCGGCGGTCCAGGTGAAGACACCCTCGGGGTTCTGGGCGTTGCCGCACGAGCCCTGGTGGTTGTTCTCGCCGCCAGCGGTGCTGCTGATCTCGGTCGAGTCCAGCGCGATCGCCGAGGGCATCTCGCAGGTCCCGGCGGGGTCACCGGCGAGGCAGGCTTCGCCGAGGCAGACCTCGCCGTCGGCGCAGTCGCCGTCGGCGCGGCACGCGACGCAGGTGTCCTCGCCGCACACGCCCTCGGGGCAGTCTTCGTCGTCGATGCACTCGACGCAGAAGTTGCCCTCGCCGCAGCGACCTTCGCCGCAGTCGGCGTCTTCGACACACTCGACGCAGAAGTTGTCCTCGCCGCAGCGGCCCTCGTCGCAGTCGTCGTCGCCGAGGCACTCGACGCAGGCGTTCTCGTCGTTGCAGACACCCTCGATGCAGGGGTGCGCGTCGTCGCACTCGGGCGGCATCGCGGCCGGGCACTCGCCGGCGAGCAGCTCGACGACGTAGTCGCCGCCGCGGCCGAAGCTGTCGACGAAGATGAAGTAATCGGTCTCGGCGGTGGCGTCGAACTGCACCAGCGAGCGGGTGCCGGCGCCCGGCACGTCGAAGGCGTCGTCACCACAGGCGCCCTCTTCACCGGGCTCCGACTCGGGATCGGCGCAGTCGGTGCGCACGTAGACCAGGGTATCGGACCCGCCCACGGGGGTGCGAAGGGTCGAGACGCAGAAGGTGCCGTCCATGCCGGCGGTCCACGTGTAGACGTCCTCCGGGCCGTCGCCGCCGCAGCTGCCGCTGGTGCTGGCGTTGCTCAGAGCGGAGTTGCCCGCGATCTCGTCGCCCACGCCGATGGCCTGGGCGATCTCGCAGGCGTCGCCGCCGGGCAGGCAGACGCCGCGGGCGCAGACCTCGCCCTCGGCGCAGTCTACGTCCTCTTCACACGGCGCGGGCGCCGGCTCGCAGCTGCCCAGGACGCAGATCTCGCCCTCTTCGCAACCGTCAATGGGCGTGCACTCGCCTTCGCCTTCGCCTTCGCCCTCACCTTCGCCCTCACCCTCACCTTCGCCTTCACCCTCACCTTCGCCTTCGCCCTCACCCTCACCTTCGCCCTCGCCCTCACCTTCGCCCTCACCCTCACCTTCGCCCTCACCCTCGCCTTCGCCTTCGCCCTCACCCTCGCCTTCGCCCTCACCCTCGCCTTCGCCCTCACCCTCGCCTTCGCCCTCACCCTCGCCTTCGCCCTCGCCCTCACCGCCATCGGTCATACCGATGTCGACATCGGGGCCGTCGCCGCCGCCGTCGGCGGGACAGCCAGTCAGCAAGAGCATCGCGAGTGCGGATGCCAGCCAGATACGCAACATGTTTCCTCCCCGTCCGCCCGTGCTCCCCGCGCAGGCGACGTTCTGATTGATTTGAGGGCGGGCCTCCCCGGAGGCCCTCACCCCCGGCATCGCCACGGTTGGGTGGGCGATGTCCTCTAGGCTGGCGAAATATAGCGGCAAGGTGACGGCCGGCGAAAGCGGTCTGCGCCGGACGGGCATGGCGCTCGGGGTGTCGACGGGCGGGGCAGGTCATCAACGGGCTTTCGCCGCGTCTGCCGAGCGGTATCATCCAGTGGGGAGATCAACGGAGACGATGCGATGAAGTGGTGGCGATACCTGGCCTTGGTGCTCCTCCTGGCGGCTTGGGGCTGTGTCCCGACCGGCGGGGGAGGCGGTGGTGGCCGAGACGACAGTGGAATCGGCGGTGAGGGCGAGGGCGAGGGAGAAGGCGAGGGAGAAGGCGAGGGTGAGGGCGAAGGCGAGGGCGAGGGTGAGGGCGAAGGCGAAGGCGAGGGCGAAGGCGAGGGCGAAGGCGAGGGAGAGGGTGAGGGCGAAGGCGAGGGTGAGGGCGAAGGCGAGGGTGAGGGCGAAGGCGAAGGTGAAGGCGAGGGTGAAGGCGAAGGCGAAGGCGAGGGTGAGGGCGAAGGCGAGGGCGAGGGTGAGGGCGAAGGCGAGGGCGAGGGCGAGGGCGAAGGCGCCCCGGGCGGTTCGCCGTGCGTCATCGATGGGGACTGCGCCTCGCGCCAATGTGCCGACGGGCAGGCCGAAGATGCCTTCCCGGCGCCCGGCGGCTTCTGTATTCAGGGCTGCGCGGCCGACGCCGAGTGCGGTGGCGGCGTCTGCATGCCCAGCGGGCTCGATCGCCTGTGCTTCGAGCGCTGCGGCGCCCGTGAGCCCTGCCGCGACGGTTGGGTCTGCGTGACCCAGACCCGGGCCGACGCCAACCAGATGCCCGAAGAGGTCGAGATGTGCGTGCCCGACTGCAACCTCTCGGGATGTGGCGGGGCGGGGGTCTGCGATCCCGACTCCGGCCGCTGTGAGCCCGGCGAGCCGGTCGAGCCGCCCGAGTGTCAGTACCCCTGCGGTCGCGGCGAGGTCTGCACCGACGGTCGCTGCGTGCGCGCCGACCAGACCTGCGAGACCGACTATCACTGCACGCTCGACGAGACCTGCCGCGACGGCGCGTGCATCACCGCGATGTTCGCCCCGTGTGATCCGATCGCCGAAGACTGCCACGAGAGCCAGACCTGCCTGCCGCTCGGCGATGGCACCGGCATCTGCATGTTCAGCTGTGACGACGACGACACCTGCGAGGTCGACATGACCTGCCAGAGCCTCGACCCGGCCAGCCCCGACGTCTGCTATTTCGCGTTCTGCGCGCCGGGCGAGATCAACGGGCCGTGCCAGCTGTCGGCGGGTCGGGTGGGCACCTGCCAGCCGCTGCGCGGGGACGATACCCGCGGGCTCTGCGTCGACGCCGGGGTCGCCGCCGAGGGCGCGGTCTGCGACGGCCAGGGCGATCCGCGCGATCCCGAGGCGGCCGAGCTGGCGTGCGGCGTCGGGTTGCTGTGCCTCGGCGATCCCGACGATCCGCTCGAGCCGGGCGCGCCGCTCGACGGGCTGGGAGAGTGCGACGCGCTGTGTCGGCCGGGGATCGACCGCTGCGGCCCGGCCGAGGCCTGCGTCGACTTCGGTCAGCGCGACGACCCGCGCACCGTCGATCAGAACGAGAACTGGGACATCGGCCTGTGTCAGCCCTCGGATTGCGACGTCTTCGACGGCGGCTGCCCGGCGGGTGACGCGTGCCGGCCTTTGAGCTTCCTGCAGACCGACGGCGTCTGCGAGCCGGCGGGTCCGCTGGGCCTCGGCGAAGCCTGCGAAGACCGCGAGGACTGCGGGCCCGGCGCCGAGTGCCTCAACGCGGGCAACGGCCCGATCTGCCTGCAGCTGTGCGAGCCCGAGGTGGGCGAGTGCCCGTTCGGACAGGCCTGTCTCGCCGGCAACTTCGGGTGGCAGGTCCATGTCTGTTTCTGATTCGAACGGCCCCTGGGGGCTCGCCGGCCGGGTGGCGCTCATCACCGGGGCGAGCCGCGGCATCGGCAAGTCGATCGCGCTGAAGCTGGCCGCCGAGGGCTGCGCGGTGGCGGTGGCGGCCAAGACCGTCGAGCCCGACCCGCGCCTGCCGGGCACGGTGGGCGAGACGGTGGCCGCCATCGAGGCCGGCGGCGGCCGCGGGCTGGCGCTGCGCATGGACGTGCGCGACGACGACATGATCGCCGACGGGGTCGCGCGCACGGTCGAGGCCTTCGGGCGCATCGACATCGTGATCCACAACGCCGGCGCGCTGTGGTGGAAGGGCGTCGCCGAGACGCCGGCCAACCGCTTCGACCTCGTGATGGGGGTCAACGCCCGCGGCGGGCACCTGCTGTGCCACCACGCGCTGCCGCACCTCGAAGCGGCGGGCGGGGGGCACGTGCTGATGATGAGCCCGCCGCTCGCGCTCGAGACCGTGCCCGGCAAGTCGGCCTATATGATCAGCAAGCTGGGCATGACCCTGACCGCCATGGCCATCGCCGCCGAGTACCGGGGGCGGGGCATCGCGGCCAACGCGCTGTGGCCCGAGACGCTGGTCGAGACCGCCGCGACCATCAACTACCGCATCGGCAACCCCAAGCTCTGGTACAAGGCCGCGCTGGTCGCCGACGCGGCGATGGCCGTGCTGCGGCGCGCGCCGGCCGAGCAGACGGGCGAGGCGCTCTTGTGCATGCAGGTGCTGCGCGACGCCGGGGTCGACGACTTCGTGCCCTACCGCTGCGATCCCGACCACGAGCCGCCGGTGATCATGAGCGGCGTGCGGCTGCCCGAGGTGGGCGGCAAGCACAAGGGCGACGGCACGCTCTGACGGCGCCGCGCGCTCGCCATCCACCGGGCGCCGTCAGCGCACCGGACCCCTGACCCCGACGCACTTCGCCGCCATCGCCGCGCCCACCCCGGCGGCCTTCACCGGATCGAGCCCCTCGGCCAGGGCGGCGAGCGTCGCCGCGGCGAACGTATCGCCGGCGCCGGTCGGATCGACCTCCTCGACCGCCCGCGCCGGCACGTGCGTCTCGTGCGGGCCGTCGAACACCGTGCAGCCCTCGGCGCCGTGGGTCAGGTAGACCCGCGGCACCACCGCCCGCAGCGCCTTCAGCCACGGGCCGTCGCCGCCGTAGTCCTCGTCGCTGAGGAAGACGACGTCCAGCCCGCGCAGCGTCGACAGGTCGAACGCGGCGGGGCGCGGCACGAAGCGGCCGTCGACCAGCTTCTTGAGCCAGCCCTGCAGCCCCGCCGCCTTGAGCCGGGCGTCGATCTGCGCCGTCCAGGCCACCGGATCGACCTCGCCGGCCACCGGCGCGAGCAGCAGCATGTCGACCCGAGACCAGCGCCGCGCAGGACCCGGCGGCGCGACCGGCTCGATGGGCGGCGCGAGCGCCTCGATGCGCATCGTGCGGCCCTCGGGGGCATAGGTATTGTGAAACGTCGTGGTGACCTCGGCCTCCTGCACCTGCACCGCGGCCGGCAGCCTCGCGAAGGGCATGTCGAGCGGGTTGCCGGCGGTCATCACCAGCGCCTGGATGTCCCACAGCATGCGGCTCCAGGTGTGGCCGATGTACCAGACGCTGCCGCCGGGCACGAAGCCCTCGGGGTAGCGGTCGCGGGTGATGTGTCCGACGGTGATGCCGTTCATCGATCGCCTCGTCCCAGCATGATCCACGGTTCGGCATCGTACGGCAGAGCCCATGTCGTGTCGCCCGTGTCGTGTTTGACTTGACTTCGGTCGCCCAGCCTTCGACCGTTCCCGGGCGCGGACCTGAATGGAGACCCCCCATGCGCCCAGCCCCCCAGATCGCCGACGACAAGCTGTTGTTGCAGCAGTTCTACAAGACCGTGGAGCGCCGCGGCGCCGCCCCCTACATGACCCAGCCCATGGGCGGCGGTCGGATCGAGGAGTTCAGCTACGCGCGGGCGCTGGACGAAGCCCGCCGCATGGCGGCGCACCTGCAGAGCCTGGGCTACCCGCCGGGCAGCCAGATCGCGATGATCTCCAAGAACTGCGCGTGGTTCCTCATCACCGAGCTGGCGATCTGGATGGCGGGCTACACCTCGGTGGCGCTCTACCCGACGCTCAACGCCGAGACGGTGCAGTACATCCTCGAGCACAGCGAGGCCAAGCTGCTCTTCGTCGGCAAGCTCGACACCTGGGCCGAGATGAAGCCCGGCGTGCCCGACGACCTGCCGCTCATCCGCTTCCCGCTGTCGCCCGACGAGGACTGCCCGAAGTGGAACGACATCATCGGCAAGACCGATCCCATCGACGGCCCGCCGACCCGGCCGGGCAGTGATCTGGCGATCATCGTCTACACCTCGGGCAGCACCGGCCGCCCCAAGGGCGTCTGCCACAGCTTCGCCGGCCTCTCGCTGGCGGCCCACGGGCTGCACGAGGCGCTGAACCTGCGCCCCGACGACCGCGCGCTCTCGTACCTGCCGCTGGCCCACGTCATGGAGCGCTGGGCCTACGGCTGCGTGCCGCTGGTGGTCGGCTTCCACCTCTTCTTCGCCGAGTCGCTCGACACCTTCGTCAACGACCTGCAGCGGGCCCGGCCGACGCTGTTCATCTCGGTGCCGCGGCTGTGGCTGAAGTTCCAGCTCGGCGTCTTCAAGAAGATGCCGAAGAAGAAGCTCGAGACCTTCCTCAAGATCCCCATCCTGCGCGGGGTCGTGAAGAAGAAGATCCTCGGCAACCTGGGCCTCGATCAGGTGCGCTTCGCCGCCTCGGGCTCGGCGCCGGTGCCCGCCGAGCTCATCCAGTGGTATCGCGACCTCGGGCTGCAGCTGCTCGAGGGCTACGGCATGAGCGAGAACATGTCGTACAGCCACATCTCGACCCCGAACCGGGCCAAGGCGGGCTACGTCGGCCATACGTATGACGACGTCGAGTGCCGCATCAGCGAAGAGGGCGAGATCCAGGTCAAGAGCCCGGCCAACATGATGGGCTACTTCAAGGCGCCCGAGCTGACCGAGGCCGCCTTCACCGACGACGGCTGGCTCAAGACCGGCGACCGGGGTGAGGTCGGGGCCGACGGGCTCTTGAAGATCACCGGCCGGGTCAAGGAGCTGTTCAAGACCGCCAAGGGCAAGTACGTCGCCCCGGCGCCGATCGAGAACATCCTCAACAACGACGGCAACATCGAGCTGTCGTGCGTCGCCGGCTCGGGGCAGGTCAAGCCGCACGCCGTCGTGCAGCTCGCCGAAGATCTGCTGCCCACGCTCGACCAGCCGGGGGTCAAAGACAAGCTCACCCGCGAGCTCGAGGCGCTCATCGGCACGGTCAACAGCCAGGTCGAGGTCTTCGAGCAGATCGGCTTCATCGTCGTCGCCAAGGACCGCTGGACCATCGAGGCCGGCTTCTTGACCCCGACGATGAAGATCCGCCGCCCGAAGCTGGAGGATACCTACCGCCCGCAAGAGGACGGCTGGTACGAGCAGGGCAAGAAGGTCATCTGGGAGAGCTGAGCATGCCGCGCCGCGCACCCTCCGGGCACATCCACCGCTACAGAAGCATCGGGCACATCACGCTGCTCGCCCTCGCGGCGGCGGCCCTCGGCTGCAATAGCGGGCCGACCATCGCCGAGGCCTTCACCGCCCAGCCGCCCCCGTGCGCGACCGGGTGCGTCGACGGCGCCCAGCCCGGCGCCGACGACGTGGCCTGCATCCGCGACGCCTGCGCCCCATCGGGCGAGCCGCTCAGCGCCGGCGTGACGTGGCGCGGCCTGGGCGCCGACGAGGGCGACCCGGCCGCGCGGCGCGACGATCTGACCGCCGGCGACGGCCCGACCATGGCCCCGGTGGCCCGGTTCATGGTGCGCGCGGTGCAGACCGACGCCCTCTACGGGGCGCTGGTCGACGCGTGGTACCGCTGCCGCAACCGGGTCTTCCACCGCGCCGAGGCGCCCGCCGACTGGCAGATCCGCTTCTACGCCGCCGAGCGCGACCTGCTCGCCAAGTGGTCCTGGCTCGACAGCCGGGTGGTCTTCTTCGGCGCGGTCGACGCCGGCAGCGACGACGAGGGCCGCGCCGTCTGGGAGCTGCCCGGCGAGATGAACCCCGACAGCCCGAACCACCTCTCGCAGTCCGAGGCCGAGGCGATGGTGCACGATCTGCTCGCGGTCGACGTCTGTGGCGGGTGAGCGCGGCAGGGGCGTGCGCGCGTTACTCGTCGCGCTCTGGCTGGCCGGCGGCGCCCTCGGCTGCCCGGCCCCGCCGCTGGACGGTATCCCCGATCTGGCCGACGCCGGCCCGACGCCCGTCGGCCGCCTCAGCGGCGCCGACCTCGCCGGCTACACCGGCGAGTGGTCGGTCGATCTGCAAGCCGCCGGGCAGATCGGGCTGCGCTACACCGGCGAGTGGGCCTGCTGGCGCTTCGACGAGTGCGCCTCGACCCGGTCCGGGCTGCGCGGGCCGCTGCCCAACATCGACATGGACGGCAACGGCCTGATGGAGCGCTACGCCGCGCCGGCGCTGCGCGACGACACCGCCATCCCGTTCCCGCCCTACGCCGCGTGGCGGACGGTCGCCGAGACGACCGACCGGGCGCCGTGCCGCGACTGCGACGGATCGGTGGGGACCGCCGAGGTGATCCCGTTCATGCCCAGCGGCAACCCCGGCTTCGCGCTGCCCATGCAGCTCCTGCCCCACGCCGACGCGCCGCCGCTGGCCATGGCCGGGCCGGGTATCGTCGATGACTGGCTGGGCTGCTTCTGGTGGGCCGGCTTCCGCATCGAGCGGGTCGGCGCCGGGCGCAACCCGACCATCGAGATCGAGGTGCGCCCCGACATGCAGTGGCGCTTCGAAGACGGCGGCTGGGCCTACGACCTCATCACCTGCCAGGCGCGCGTCTTCACCCGGGCCAACACCTGGCACTGCCCCGACGAAGACGACGACGGGCTCGACGACCTGTGCGACTGCGAGCAGGTCGACCCGCTGCCCGCCGACGACGCGCCGCTCGCCGAGCGCTACTGCCACGACCCTGAGACCGCGCCCGAGATGGGCGGCCGCCCCGGGCGCTGGGTCTGCCCGCCCGGCGAAGAGGAGCGCGTCTGCGAGCCGTTCCCCTCGGTCAACGCGTGGATGGAGGAGGCGATCCTCGGCGATCTGCCCGACGGGCCGGAGATCTACGCCCAGTCGGAGATCGAGTACATCCACGTGGACTCGCTCGACGAGCTGCAAGGCGCCCGGCCGCTGTGCCCGCCGGGTGAGATCTGTCAGGCCCAGGCGGCGCGGGCGGCGAAGCGCGGGCACCAGTTCGAGTCCCACGTCTGCCGCCGGCTGCTGCTCAAGCACGGCGGCGACGTGGAGTGCAAGGAGCACCCCAACCCGCTCATGCGCCGCCCGACCTACCGCACCGAGGCGCTGCAGTGGGCGCTGCCGCCGGGCCTGCCCCACGACCGCAACCGGCTGATCCTCCAGCCGGCCGGCCGGATCCGCCGGCCGGACTACCGCCTGACCGGGTCCAATCGGGTGGTGCTGGGCGAGGCCAAGTGCTACAGCCAGACCGGCTGGAACCGCCGCAGCGCGTGGCATTGGTACCGGGGGATGGCCTTCGGCACCCAGCTCGACGACTACCTCAACAAGGTGATCGCCAGCCGGCGGGGCGCGGGCCCGCGCTACTCGGTGATCTACAACTTCTGCGCCGGCACGCCCGGCTGGACGGCGCTGATGCTCGCCGCCGGGCACGCCAAGGTGCAGGGCGACGGGCTGACCCTGCGCCTCAACGACAACGACGGCCGCCCGTTCATCATGGATCCGCTCTGCTGGGAGGAGGGCCTGCCGGTGACGGTGGCCCAGACGGTCTTCGCCTGCTTCGTGCCCGGCCAGATCGCCCCCGAGGGCGTCAGCCCGACCTGGGGCTGCGTCGGCGCGTTCTATGACAACTGCAACGGGAGCGAGTGAGTGCTGGAGTGGATCGCGATGGTGATCGCCCTGTCGATGCCCTACAAGGGCCCGCTCTCCGAGCACCAGATGGCGCTGCCCGACATGAACTACGTTGGCGTCATCTGCCCGATCGACCCGAAAGGCCCCGACGAGCTGCAGGTGCGCCGCCTGTCGGCCCGGCTGCAGCACCAGCCGCTGGCGGTGCAGATCCCCGATACGCCGGAGCTGGGCTATGGCCTGATGGGCTATGAGGGCCAGATCTTCGTGGCGCGATTCAACCTGCTGCTCGTCGATGCCGCACAGCACTTCGAGGCGATCGGTCGGTTCCCGCCCGGGCAGGATGATGGCTCGATCTTGGGGTATCCGCGGGCGCTGCAGGGCGGCCTGCCCAACTCCGGCGACACGATCCAGTGGGCGCTGGCCGCCATGGCCAGCTTCGGGATCCACCGCCCGGACTTCCCGTTCGCCGGCATGCCCGAGGCCCCGCCCGGCTTCCTCGGGCTCGTCGACGACTGGAAGCAACGCGGGTCGCGCTACGACCGGGCGATGGTCGACGACCTCCTGCGCCGCTGGGGCCTCGACCCGGACGACGTCCGCGCCCGCGCCCTCGGCGCCGCAGGCTCGACAGCCGCCGATCGATGACGCCCGCTCAGCCCGACGGCCGCCGCCCGCTCAGCCCGATGGGCGACGCGGGCCGGCATCACTCCTCCGCCGCCGGCGGCAGATATCTGCGCAGCAGCGTGACGCCGGTGTCGCCGACATGACACACCGTGGCCCGGTCGCCGGTGAGCTGGAGCAGCAGCAGCTGGCCGACGAGCGCGCGCAGCGCGAGGCTGCTGCGGGTCGACCCCTGTGAGAACGACGACTGCACCGAGCCGACCGTATTGGGCTCGCCGGTCCGGCTGATGTAGACCCGCCCGACGAGCAGCGTGCGCTCGGCGACCTCGGCGCCCTCACGCACGCGGCCGCCGCGCACAACCACCCAGACGCCGTGGGTCAGGCCCTCGGTGGCCCGCCCGTTGGGCTCGTCGAGCGTCGCGTCGGTCGGCGCGTCGGGCGCCGTACTCACCGGTGGGCTCTCGAAGTCGGCGGGCGGCGCGTTGTGGATGCGCTGGATGACATCCACCACCTGCGTATCGTCGATGCAGGTGGTCTGCGCGGCGGCGGGCTGCGCCGCGATCAGCAGCAGAGCAGGCAGCAGCAGGCCGGGCAGCAGCAGGCCGGGCAGCAGGGGCAGCGGCGAGCGCGGGGGTCGGGCGTTCATGGGTATCCGATCGCCCGTCACGGGCCGAAGTAGTGCTCGATGATGGAGAGCGCGGCCGCCCGCTCCCGTGGGCCGCAGAAGCCGCTGACGCACGGCACGCCCTCGGGGCAGGCCCGCCCGCAGCGTCTGCAGTTGCGCGGATCGGTCCGCAGGTCGATGCCCTCGTCGATCAGACCATCGCCGTCGTCGTCCAGCCCGTCGCAGCGCTCGCCGCCGTCGGGCTCGCCGTCGGTGGGGCCGCCGTCGGTGGGTGCGGCCACGTCGCCTCGATCAAAGGCCGGCCCGGCGTCACTCGAGCCACCCCCGCTCGACTGCCCGCCGCCGACGCAGGCGGCGCCGACGAGCGTCGACCCGGCGAGCACCAGCCCCAGCAGCACGCCGCGCGCGACGGCGCCAGAGCGGCGTGAGTCGGCTCTTCGATTGGAAAGCATCAACTTCAGGTCGGCTCGTCCAGGTCGTCTCGGCCTCGGCGACTGCTGCGCGGCGGCGCGCGCTACCCAGCGGCGACGGGACCGATCGCTCAGCCCTCGTCCCCCGAACCCTGGCCGTCGCCGTCCGCACCGAAGCCTGGCAGGTTCACCGCCGGATTGCCACCCAGCGGCGGGCGCGCAGGGGGCCCGTCGACCCCACCCGCGCCCTCGCCCGGCCCCGCGTCGGCGCCCGCCGCGGCCGCCGGCGGCGCATCAGCACCGCCGTCGAGGCCCTCGTCATCGATCGCCGCGTCGATCGCGTCGACGTCGAGCACGTCGTCATCGTCCCGGCTCGGGTCGTCGCTCACCGCGTTGCCCGCCCGGCGGGCCTTGAGGATCGCGCGGATGCGGGCCTGCTGGTCGGCGATGGGCAGCAGCGCCGCCTGCATGCGCTCGGCGTCGCCGCCGTAGTGGGCGATGATGGTCGCCACGACGATCGCCGTCTTCTCGTGCATCACCGCCGCCGCGGCGCGCACGTCGCCCGCGCTGACCCTGCGCCGGGCGGCGAGGGCCTCGGCGTAGGGCTCGAGCGTCGCCTCGACCTCCTGCAGCTTGCGCTCGCACTCGATGATCGGCACCAGGTGGGCGAAGTCGCCGCGCAGGGCGGCCACGAACGCGCGGCTGCGCTCGAACTGCTCTTCATAGCGCTGGCTGATGATGTCGCCCGGACCCACCGGGCAGTGCATCGCCACCAGCCGGCGCATGTCGGCGCGCAGGCTGTGGCGCGTCGAGTCCATCCAGTCGCGGGTCTCGCGGGTGGCCTTGATCAGCCGGCGCATCGCCGCGTCGGCCACCTTGTCGAACTCGTCGTCGCCGTCTTCGCTGCGGGCCTCGGTCGCGATGCGCCGCTGCAGCGCGAGCGCGGCGACCTCTTCGGCGGTGAAGAGCCCGGAGTCGATGGCATCGACGAGCACCCGGTCGTCGAAGCCGAGCGCGACGACGCGGGTCTGCTCCAGCGCGAGGCGGGTGCGCGCGACGTTCATCTGTACGAGGCGGATGTAATCGGTGATGGCGAGCACGGTCATGATCGTTGCCCTTGTCTGGTGGATTGGCCCGGCCCTCGGTTGGGACCTGTTGTGAGACGAGTGTGAGCAACGCTTGCATCGCAGCGCAAGATAAAAGTGACGGAAGTCGTCTGCTTCTGTCACTCAGACGGGCGGGAAGGCTGCGGTCGAGCCTGCTGTGTCTCTCGTGTGAGCCTCGCGGGCCGGGCGCAGCGTGCCCGAGGCCTCGGCGGGTCGACTCGACGACCCCGATCGGCTGCGCGGGTCACCCGCCGCGGCGCTCATGGCCCGATTTTGACCGCGAGAGCCGACCGCCGAGGCGGGCAACGGCTGATTTCGACCGCCAGACCCCGCCGATTTTCGACGGCGCGCGCCATGAGCCGGTCTGCGGGCCCGCCGAAATTCGAAGTTTCGAATTCGAGGGGCCTTCGAACCCCCTCGAAATTCGAAACTTCGAACAAGACTGTGATGAAAAAGCCTGTAGCAGTTCGAAGTTTCGAATGGCCGGGCGCTGTCGACGGCCCGGATTTTCCAGCGGGTCACCGCCCGAGCGACCGGCCGACCCGGCGAAAATCCGACGCGGCGGACTTGGGGTGCCCGATCGAGGCGGCCGAAATTCGCCGCGGCGCGCGCCGGACGCCTGCTCGAGCGCGCCCGATTTCGACGCGCCGCGCGACGGCCGACGCGCAGAGGCGCCGGATTTTCGAATCGCCGGCCGGCGGGCAGCACATCGAGTCGGCCGATTTTCGAAGCGTGCGCGAAAGGTCGACCGTGAGGGTTCGCCGCGAAGTCGTGGCGACTCGCCGGCAGCCGCTGGCGGTCGATCGGCGGGCCGTGGCGGGTCGGCGGGTGGCGTCGAGAGGCGGTCGGCGGTCGAACGGGCGACCGCCGGGCGGGCGGGGGAGGGGGCCCGGCCGGACGGGCGGGTCGGGCCCCGAGGATCAGTTGAAGTCGAGGAAGGGCACGTAGTAGCCGAGCACGAAGCCGAGCTGGAAGTTCTGCGCGTGGCGCCCCGTGGGCAGGTAGCGGAAGTCGACGCTGATGTTGAACGCGTCGTCGGGCAGCGGAGGGATGATCAGGCCCGCCTGGAAGCCGATGACCACGAAGTCGTTCCACTGCAGGGCCGAGTCGCCCTTCTCGTCCTCTTCGACCACCAGCATCCGGCCCAGGTCGACCAGGGTCAGTTGGGTGTGGAGGCCGCAGAACCAGCTCCGGGGGAGGAGCTGCACCGCGAAGCCGGCCGAGAGGTTGAGCGAGAACAGGCGATCCTCATCGTCGTTGAGCCCCACCGAGATCGGCGTGACCAGGCCGCCGACGTTGGCCCCGAGCGAGGCGACCCAGTCACCGCCGCGGCCGCGGCGATCGGTCATCGCCTCGACCAGCGACTCCAGCGTCTGCTTGCGCGCCTGCCGCTGCGACTCGGCCTGCGTCGGATCGGCCTTGGCCAGCTCGAGGCTGCGCGCGTTGTCGGCCAGGGCGCTGGCCACCCGCACCATGCGCAGCAGGTGATGGGTCATGTCCTGGATGGTCTCGCTGTGGTCGGGGGCATATCGCGCCGCGTAGCTCAGGACGGACTCGGCGGCGGCGGTCGCGCCGGCGATCGTGCGGCTGCCGTCCTGGTCGATGATGCCCAGCGAGAGGGTGTGCAGCGCGTCGACGAGGCCGGCGACGAGGCGCGCGCGGGCGGCGTCTTTCGTGGCCTCCTTGGCCTCCTTGGCCTCCTTGGCCTCCTTGGCCTCCTCGGCCGCGCCGACGAACGGGTCGACCGCGGCGCGCTCGATCAGCTCGAAGGTCAGGTCGACCGCGCGGCGGGCCTGGTCGCGGGGGGTCTCGTCGGCCGGCGGGCTGAGCACCGCCACCAGTCGGGCGGCCCAGCCGGGCACCCACTCGAGGTCGCTGTCGTCGCCGAAGTCCTTCTCGCACGTCGACATGTCGAAGTGCTTGTCTCGATCGTGCACGAGCTCGGCGATCATGCGGGCGTCGCAGCGCTCGCCGGCGGCGTGGCAGGTGCCGGCGACGGCGAAGCCGAGCGACGCGGCGCACATCGCCCGGCAGTCTTCGCCCTTCGGGGCTTTGCAGGCGGTGTCGGCCTGCTTGGCGGCGTCGCCGGCCAGCGCGACCAGCAGCAGCTGGGCTTCGGTCGACGTGGGCGGGGTGTGGGTCTCGAGCATGCGCGCGAGCAGCGGCTCGGCGTGGCCCAGGGCGGCGCGAACGAAGCTGCCCGTCTCCTTCAAACCTGCCTTCGTGAGGGTCTTCGTGGCGACCTCGGATGCGAGCCGCATGCCGATGTGCATCAGATCGAGCCCGAAGGCGTCGGCGAGCTCGGCGCCGGTCTCGGCGATCTGGGCCAGGGTGCGGTTGCGCACCAGCGCGCAGGTGCGCGGCAGCGGCGGCTCGTACTCCGGGGCGATCACCCGGGTGAGCATGGCGCCGTCGACGCCGTCCACTTTCCCGAAGGTCGTCTCGAGGGTCTTGCGCGCGGCGCTCCAGTCCGATGGGTCTTCCGGGCCGCACGCGATCTCGGTCAGCGGGGCGATGATCAGCGCCTCGGCCCGGCCGCGGGCCCGCTCGATGGCGATCTCGGCCAGCAGGGTCAGCGTATCGCTGACCAGCGCGGGCACCGCATCGTCGAGGCTGCGGCCGCCGGCCGCGCCGCCGCCGCCGGTCGACAGGGCGCGGGCGGCGTCGGCCAGTTTCGGCTGGCCCGAGTCGAGCTTACGGATGGTGATGGCCGATTCCATACGGCCGAGGTCTTCGCTGCAGGCGGCCTCGTTGTCCGAGCTGCTCTGTTTGTCCTTCTTGGCTGAGGCGTCCGGTGTCTCGCCCTTGGACGGCTGCTTCTTCGTGTCTGAGTCACCCGAACTGGTCACCTGCTCGGCCTGCTGGCCATCGGGGCCCATGCGGAACTGACGGACCGGCAGGCGCACGCCACTCGAACAGAAAGGCTTCGAACCGAGAGACTGTGAATCGACAGGGCGCCAAGCGTTCGGCAGGATCCAACTCAAATCGAAGTTGCGCGTCTGGTCCTTCGTCTCGACGATCACCGGCGCCCGCTCGGCGTCGCAGCGCACGCGCCAAACGCTCTTGCCGTTCTTGCCGTTCTTACCGTTCTTGTCGCTCTTGGCCGGCAGCGCGATGACCTGACTCAAGGCGTCCGACAGGCTGGGGTCGAAGGTGACGGTGCGATCGCTCTGGGACGCGCTTTCGTCCCTGAAGGTGCACCACACCCGGCGCATCGGGCGCGCCGGCAGCTCGACCCGGTAGCGCGCGAAGCTCTTGGTGTCGTCGGCGTGCGCGCTCGGGGCCACGCCGATCCATGCCAGGGCCACCAGCGCGGCGGTCGCCCACGCCCACATGCGATGAGAGTTCACTGTCCTGCCTCCTCTCCGAGCCAGCGGGCTCGGGTCTGCCTGATCCAGGGTTGCAATCGGTCGACGCGCACGTAGATCCCGCCGTCTCCGCAGCGATGGCGGCTGCGGCGCAGGGGGCGCGCGGTGATGGCCAGCACCCGCCAGCCTCGGGTGGAGCGTTCGAACACCGGCCCGCCGCTGTCGCCGTCGCAGGTGTCGGCGCCGCCGGCGCCGGCGATCACGAGCTCGGCGCCCGGTCGGCAGCCGGCGCGGGCCGCGCGCAGGCGATCGCAGCCCCAGCCGTCGAACCAGACGGTGCCCTCGCCGCGTATGCCGGCGCCGCGGCGGCCAGCGCCGTCGGTCGCGCCGAAGCCGACCACCCGGCCTTCGCCATAGGGGCGGCCGGCGTCCTCGCGCAGGGGGCTGGGGTCGATGTCGAGGGGCGCTTCGAGCCGCAGCAGCGCGGCGTCGATCCCACCGGGCGCCCGGGCGCTCTCGATGACCCGTCGCAGTGCGCGGGGGCGGGCGGCGAAGCGGCCCGCGCCGACCTGTCGGGCCGGCAGGCAGTGGGCCGCGGTGAGGATCAGCTCGCGGGTGACGGCCACGCCGGTGCAGTGATTGGCGCCGGCCCGGTGGATCGAGACGACGTCGGCGAAGGGGGCCTGCCGGCTCGGCTGGCTCTCGGTCACCCGAGTGGGGCCCGGGACCGGTGGCAGCGGCTTGATGACGGGTGTGTGGATGCGAGGTCCCACCACCTCGATGATCAGGTGATCGGGACCGTCGATATCGACTGGCCCCCCGGGACCGCCCGTCTGGTTCGAGACCCGCGGCGAGTTGTCGGCCTTGTCCGGATCTCCTGGCTTGTTCGCCTGTTGCGTGACGCGGGCTTCGGCGTTCTTTCCGTCGTCCGACCTGCTGTCACCGCGCCCTGGCTTGACCGTCGGCGCTCGGGGATCCGGCGACGGGTTGTCCCTGATCGCCTCCTCGGGCGCCGGCGCCGCGAGCGCCGCGCCGGCGAAGATGCAGGCCAGCGCCCACAGGCAGATCCGCCCGCAGCTGGGGATCGTCATCGTGCTCACCTCGCGAAAGGGGTTCGACCCGGACGGCCCAGCCGAAGCGCAAGCGCTGTGCCAGGGCCAAACGGGCCCGTTTGCGGGCGCGCTCGTGGGCGAGGCGTTACGCCCCGGTGCGCCCTGGGGTCGTCATGGGTGGCATCGGTATCGTTCGTGCCCGTCAGCGATCGGCGGCGACCTCCGCCGGCCGCGCGGCATCATGTCGGGTCACGCCAGGAGGTGCCCCATGGGCCCGGAGACCCCCCGCTCGGCGCTCGCCGAGATCAACGACCGCCGCGCCGCGCTCGCGGCGCACCCCGCCTTCGATACGCTCGGCACGCCGCCCGGCCTGCGCCGCTTCATGGGGCACCACGTCTTCGCGGTGTGGGACTTCATGCTGCTGCTCAAGACGCTGCAGCGGCGGCTCACCGGCGGGGCCGATCCGTGGCTGCCGCCGGCCGACGTCGAGGCGGCGCGGCTGATCAACGAGATCGTGCTCGGCGAAGAGAGCGACCGACTGCCCGACGGCCGGGTGACGAGCCACTTCGACCTGTATCGGCAGGCCATGGCCGAGGTCGGCGCGCCGACGGGGCCGGTGGACGCCCTCGTCGAGGTCTTGCGCGCGGGCGGCGGCCTCGACACCGCGTTGGCCTGGGCGCCGCCGGCCGCGGGGCGGTTCGTGCGCGCCACCGTCGAGCTGTGCCGCGGGTCGACGGCGGCGGTCGCCGGGGCGTTCCTCTTCGGGCGCGAGGCGCTCATCCCGCCGATGTTCGAGGCCGCGCTGGCCCGGCTGGCGGCGGCGGGGGTCGAGGCGCCGGCCTTCCGGCTGTATCTGGCGCGGCATGTCGAGGTGGACGGCGATCAGCACGGGCCGATGGCCGAGGCGCTGCTCGACCGGCTGTGTCGCGACGCGGAGAGCCGGGCCGACGCTCTGGCCGCGGCCGAGCGGGCGCTGGACGCGCGGGCGGCGCTGTGGGACGCGGTCGCCGGCTGATTCGGGCTGCGGCTTCAGGCTGCGGGGTTCAGAACGCGGGTGTTGATTCAGGCTGGCTGGGGCTGATTCAGCCGGGTTCGGCCCGATTCGTCCGGTTTGCGTCTGATTCGGGTCTCTTCGGTCGGCTGCATCGCTACCTTCGACCCGTCAGCAACGCCGAACCCCGCTGGAGATCGCCATGGCCCGCTTCATCTTCGTCGCGCCCCACGCCGCTCTGCTCGCCGCCGCCCTCGGCTGCGCCCCGGAGGCCGCCGACCACACCGCGCCGGTCGACTCGACCGACAAGTCGATGGCCTGGACGGCCGCCGACGACCCGGCCCTCTTCGGCGCCGAGATGGTCTACACCCTCGCCGATCTGCCCGAGTCGGGCGAGGCGCGGCGTATCCCCTGGGCCGGCAACTACTGGCCCACCTGGCAGGACGGCTACAACTACCGCTGGGAGGGCGAGGGCACGCAGTCGACCATGGAGAAGTACGCCGCGGCGTTCGACGTCGACGGGCTGGCCGACGCCGCCTCGAAGCGCTTCGGCATCGAGGGGCACACCGACCGCACGCCGTGCAGCGCCGACGCGCAGTGCGACGCGGTCATCGGCGAGAAGTGCGCGCTGCGCGACGGCGCCGAGGCGGGGCACTGCGTGCCGACGTGGTTCGGCGTCTGCCACGCCTGGGCCCCCGCCGCGGTGCTCTTCGACGAGCCGCAGCGGCCGGTCGAGCGCAACGGGGTCACCTTCAAGGTCAACGACCTCAAGGCGCTGGCCACGCTGCTCGCCGAGGACGTCGACGTGAAGTTCGTCTCGAAGCGCTGCGACGCCGACGACAAGGCCGAGAAGATCACCTACGACGAATACGGCCGCCCCGAGGCCAGCGCCTGCATCGATACCAACCCGGCGACTTGGCACCTGCTGCTGGCCAACTACATCGGCCGCAAGGGGCAGAGCTTCATCGAGGACCGCACCTTCGACGACGAGGTGTGGAACCAGCCACTGCGCGGCTATCGGGTGGTCTCGATGGACGAGATCGACGCCGCCGAGGCCAACCGGCGGGTGGGCGTATCGCCGGTCGGCGGCATCGACGAGGCCAAGAGCGGGCGGCTGGCGGCCGGCGAGTGGCTGCACCGCCCGGCCGTGGCCGTGCGCAAGGGCGACCGGCTGACGGTGACCCTGACCGGCGCCGACGGCGACATCGATCTGTTCGCCCGCTTCGGCAGCCAGCCGACGGCCCGGGGCTACGATTGCCGGCCCTACCTCGAGGGCAGCAACGAGACGTGTGAGCTGGTGGCGCCGGCGGACGGCGAGCTGTTCGTCTCGCTCAACGGCTACAGCGCCGGCGAGTTCGAGGTGCGCACCGTCGGCGGCGGCGAGATGCCCGCCGACTACCTCTTCAACCCCGCGGCGGCGCGGTTCTACGCGGTCACGACGGACGTGGACTTCATCGCCGAGAGCCCGGCGGCGCAGGACGGCCCGCTGGCCGAGAGCATCGATCGCTACACCCACACCGATCGCTACACCTACGTGCTCGAGCTCGACGGCGAAGGCCGGTTGGTGGGCGGCGAGTGGACCGGCGAGAGCAAGCGCAACCACCCCGACTTCGTCTGGCTGCCCGAGCGGCTGCAGGTGGCCGAGGTCATGGGCGGGCTGATGGATCGCCAGGACATCGTCGATCTGCTGGCCGAGTCGGTCGCGGGCGAGGCGGCGCCGACCATGGCCGCGCGCACGGTCGAAGAGGCCGGCGAGCTGGCCGACGGCGAGTGGGCCCACTTCGGGCCGTTCGCGGTGGCCGCGGGCGGCGCGCTGAACGCGACCCTGGCCGGCGGCGGCGACCTGGATCTCTACGTGCGCCGCGGCGCGCAGCCGACCGCCGACGACTACGACTGCCGGCCCTACGCCGGCGACAGCGCCGAGACCTGCGAACTGGACGGCCCCGGCCCGATCTACGTGTCGGTCAACGCCTACGCCGCCGGCGCCTTCACCCTGACCGTGCGCCACGACGTGCTGGAAGAGGCGCCGGGCTTCGCCGGCGTCGACCGCGAGGCGCGGGTCGAGCGGGGCGCGTGGATGCGCCACGAGATCGAGGTGCGGGCCGGGCAGCGGCTGGTGCTGACGACCGAGGCCGCCGCCGACGTCGACCTCTACCTGCGGCTCGACGCGGCGCCGACCGCCGCCAAGTACGACGCCCGGGCCTACACCGCCTCGGGCGACGAGCGGCTGACCTACACCGCGGTGCGCAGCGGCACCCTGCACGTGGGCGTGCACGGCTACGCGGCGGCCAACGTGCGGCTGCGGGTGGTCGAGGAAGACTGAGCCGGGCCGATCGGCCGCGGATCAGCCGCCCATCGCCCAGAAGGGCTGGCCGTCGCGGGTGGCGCCGCGGTCGTAGGCGCCGGCGTCGAGCGAGCGGGCGACGTCCGCGCTGGGGCCGTCGCTGCGCCCGCCGACCGGGTATCCGACGACGAGGGTGCACTGCCGCCGCGTCTGGCGGTCGAAGGCCCGATAGGCCCGGTAGCCGGGCCCCGAGAAGAGCCGCTCGCCCGTATCGAAGCGGCCCACCGGGCTGGCCGTCGTCTGACCGGCCGACGCCAGGAAGAGGGTCAAGGCCATCAAGCCCGCGGTGAGCGCGACCAGCGCGCCGCCGGCGAGGCCGCCCGCCGCCGCCGCCACGAGCACGAAGACCGCGCCGCCCATGTTCGAGGAGGTCTCGGGCTGCAGCGGCACCTGCACCTGCATCCCCCCCGGCACCTGCCTCTGCATCTGACGCGCTTCGTGGTTCATGGAGGCCTCCTCGTGTTTGCTCGACGACCCTGCATTGCGAGCCCCGTGCCGGGTCTGGCGCCGCCCATGAAGCGCCGCCCTACGGGGCTCTGCGGGGCGCCGCCGCCGGCGACCGTGGGGGCCGACCCCCGGCCCCGGGGGCAGAACCCCGCGCCGGTTTCGATCGCGCCGCCGATCGGCGATGCTCGGGTCATGCCCGTCCGCCGCCCCGTCGTCGCCCCGCCGCCCGGCCGTGAGGCCCTCGTCGATCGCCTCGTCTGCCGGCTGCACGGCGGCGAGTCGGTGCTGCTCATCGGCCCGCCGGGGGTCGGCAAGTCGGCCGTCGCCCGGGTCGTGGCCGAGCGGCTGGGCGCCCACGTCGTCGAGCGCGGCGACCTCGACGGGCTGTTGGAGCACGTCGGCGCCGCCGAGGGCCCGCTGATGCTCGACGGGCTCGACGCGCTCGACGCCGCGGCCCTCGACGCCCTCGTCGAGCGGGCCGCGGTGCCGCTGCTCATGACCCGCCGGGCCCACGCGACGCCGGGCGGCTTCACCCCCGAGGCGGTGCCGCCGCTGCCGCTGAGCGGCGAGGGCCCCGAGACCGCGCCGACGCTCTTCGCCCGGGCGGTCGAGCGTTTGACCGCCGGCATGCCGGTGGCCCTGCCCGAGGGCACGACCCGCGACCTGCTGCTGGCCATCACCGACGGGCTGCCGGCGGTGATCGAGGCCATGGCCGACGCCTGGTGGCTGCACGGGCCGGCGCTGATCCATCGGCTGCGGCCGATCCTGGGCGGGGAGGGGGCCGCCGATCTCTCGGCGGTGCCCGGCTTGCCGCTCGACCGGCTGGCGTCGGCGCTCGATCCCCTCGAGGCCCCCGATCGGGCGGCGCTCTCGGCGCTGGCGGTGGTGCCGGGGGCCTTCGATCTCTCGGCGGCCCGCGCGCTGCTCGGGGAAGACGCCGCCGATCGGCTGCGGGCGCTGGTGCGCGAGGGCTTGATGCGCATCGAGGCCCCGGGGCGCTTCCGGCTGTATTGGATCGTGCGCGCCCGCTGCCTCGGCGAGGCGGTCGACGCGGGCCATCAGGCCGAGGCCGATCGGCGCTATGGCGAGTGGCTGCTCGCGGCGGGCGAGCGCTTCGCCGACGCCGGGCGCCTGCCGAGCCGGCCGCACCCCGCCGCCGATCTGCCGACCCTCTTCGCCGGCATGGAGCACGGCTGGGCCACCGGCGACGGCGAGAGCGCCGATCGGGCGAGCACGCTCTTGATGTACTGGTGGGACGACCCGCTGCCGACGTGGGATCCCATCGTGCACGCCGCCAGCCGCATCGGCGAGCACCCGCGGGCGCGGTTCTTCCGGGCCATCGACGCCGACCGCGGCGGGCGCCGCGAGCAGGCCTTCGGCGAGATGAAGGCGGTGCTGGCCCGCCCGGGCAACCCCTGGGTGCGGGTGGTCGCGCTCAACTGGCTCGGCAGCCACCTGGCCTTCGAGCCGAGCATGCGCGCCCAGCGGGCGGCGCGGGCGTTCTACGAAGAGGCCACCGCCGTCTGCCGCGAGCTGGACGTGCCGTGGAAGGAGGCCCACTGCCTCTCGTGCCGCGCGGGGCTCTTGCAGGCGGGCGGCGATCTCGAGGCGGCGCTCGATCTGTACGGGCCGGTGCTCGACATCCAGGCCGAGCGGCCGACGTGGTGCCATTGGGCCTATAACATCGGCGATCGGGCGCGCCTGCTGGCCGAGCTGGGCCGCTTCGACGAGGCCCGGGCCGACAGCGACGCGGCCATCGAGGCCCACCGGCGCAATCGCTACCCGGCGTACGTGGCGGTGGCTCACGCCGATCGCGGCCTCATCGAGCTGCTCGCCGGCGACCTGGCCGCGGCCGATGCCCACCTGGAGAAGGCGATGAGCGCCGTGGCCACCGGCCCGGTCGAGAAGGAGCTCATCGCGCGGATGACGGCGCGCATGGCGGTGGTGCGCACCGAGCAGGGGCACGGCGAGGCGGCCCGGCGCTTGATGGTCGAGGCCCGGCGGGTGCTCGAAGATCGGGCGCTGGACGGTCGCCTGCCGACCATCGGCTGGGAGCGCGCGCTGACCGGCGACGTGATGCCGCTCTACGAGGCGCTGGTCGATCCCACCCGCGCCGCCGAGGCCCTGGCCCGGGCGACGGCGGCGGGCGACGGCGATCGGCTGCCGCTCACCCGGCGGCTGGACGAGGCGCGGATCCTGGTGCGGCTGCTGCGCCGGCGCGACGACGGCGGGCTGCGCGTCGCGCCCGATGGCGCGGCGTTTCGCGTCGACGATGGCCCGACGATCTCGGTGGCCCGCTTCCGGGCGGCGCGGGCGCTGCTGGTGCGGCTGGCGGCGGTGCGGGTCTCCGATCCCGGCCGCGGGCTGGAGACCGAGGCCCTGTTCGAAGCGGGCTGGCCGGGGGTCGACATCGATCCGCTGTCGGCGCGCAATCGGGTCTACGCCGAGCTGAGCCGGCTGCGCAAGCTGGGGCTCGATCCGTGGATCGAGCGCGGCGACGACGGCTATCGGCTGGTGGCCGGGCGGCCGGTGGCGGTCGAGCCGATCGAGTGATCCGCGGTGATGTGATCCGCTCGCCGCGATGTGCTAAGCGATCGTCGACCCAGACGAGAAGAGGGCCCATGAAAGCCACCGCCACCGAGGTCGTGATCGTGCGTCACGGCGAGACCATCGAGAACTTCGAAGGCACGTTGCAGGGCCTCGACCCCCGCCGGGGGCGGCTGACGGCGCGCGGGCTGGCCCAGGCGGCGGCCGTGGGGCGCGCGCTGGCCGGCGAGAGCTTCGATCGGGCCTACTGCTCGCCGCTCGAGCGGGCGGTGGTGACGCTGGCCCGCATCCTCGAGGCGCGTCGGGCGGCCGATCCGGCGATCGAGACGCTGCCGCTGCGCTTCGTCGACGGCCTGCGCGAGCTGGACATGGGCCGCTTCGCCGGCGGCCTGCGCGGCGATTGGGGCCGGGCGGCGGCCAAGCACGGCGATCCGCTGCACTTCCGGGCGCCGGGCGGCGAGAGCCCGCGCGACCTGCAGCACCGCGTTGGCCGCTGGTTCGACAACGTGCTGCGCCACGGGCCCGGCGGGCGGGTGCTGGTGGTGGCCCACGGCGGGGTGGTCCGCTCGCTCCTGACCCACGCCCTCGACCAGCCGATGAACATGGACTGGGCCGGCGTCGGCATCGATCTGCCCAGCCGCAACGCGAGCATCGCCCGCCTGGGGCTCGTCGCCGGGCGGGTCGTCGCGGCGACGGCGGACGACGCCCGGCACCTCGGCGGCCTCGTCGACGGACCCTCGGCCGGCGTCTGGTGGGATATGGACGACCGCTGCTGGCGCCCGTGGGCCGGCGGCTTCTGATAGGCGCATGAGCCGCTTGCGCTTCTGGCTCGAGACCTCGCGCCCCGGGCTGTGGTTTCCGACGATCTGGCTCTACGCCCTGCCGCTCGGCGGGCAGCACCTGCTCGATCGGCCCACGTTCTGGGCCGGCCTCTTCTTCGTGACCTTCCCGCTGAACTTCGTGGTCTACGGCTGGAACGACGCCGTCGACACCGAGACCGATCGAATCAACCCGCGCAAGGGCAACCTGCTGTTCGGGGCCCGCGGCGACGACGACGAGCTCGCCGGGCTGCCGCGGGCGATGGCGGTCGTCGGGCTGCTGTTCTGGCTGCCGTTCGCCGTGATCGACGGCCCGCGCATGCTGCTGGTCTTCGCGGGCATCGCCGGGGTCTGCTGGCTCTACAACCTGCCCGAGCGCGGCCTGCGCGGGCGGCCGCCGCTCGAGCTCGTGTGCCAGTTCGGCTACCTGCTCGTGGTGCCGTTCAGCGTGTGGCTCAACGGGGTCGAGCACCCGCCGTGGCCGACCTATGGCTACTTGTGTCTGTTCGCGGTGCAGTCGCAGCTGATGGGCGAGGTGATGGACATCGAGCCCGATCGGGCCGCCGGGCGGCGCACGACGGCGACGGCGCTCGGCATCCGCGGGACCAAGCTGCTGGTCATCGCGGTCGTCGCCGCCGAGGTGGCGCTGCTGATCGGGCTGTATCGCGATCTGTGGTTCGGCGGCGCGCTGGCGCTCTTCCTGGGCTGGCTGGTGCTCGACGTGACGCTGCTCTTCCGCGGGCGCAGCTATCGGCTGGTCGAGATGAAGCTCTTCGGCGTGCTGACGAACGTGGTGGCCATCGCGACGATGCTCTACGCGTGGTGGTCGAGCTGTCTGTTGACGCCGCCGGGGTGAGGCTGCCGGGGTGACAGGGGCATAGCGCGGGGGCAAGGCGCGGCGATGGCTCGGCGGCGGTCTGGGCAACGCCGAGGGTGGGCAGAGCGATCGAGCTCTCGGCGGGTCGGAACGCGTCAACAGTTTTACGTTGCCGGTGCGCCAGGGAAGCCCTGGTGAAGAGGAGGTGAGGTCACAACCGAAACTTCACGATGGAGCCCGGCGGGTATCCAATCCCGCCGAGGCGGCTGGCCACCGCCTCGAAGCGAGTCTTGC